>CAVUUH010000016.1:0-97851 GCA_963744545.1 uncultured delta proteobacterium | reverse complement strand
GCTCTTTGCGCAGCCGACGCGTTGCTTCCCAGGTATCGTAACGCCCCTGCAACCTGATCCAGATTCCCGGACCATTGCCACAGAGCTTGCCCAGGCGCGCTGCCATATCGAGGCTGATCGCCATCTCTCCAGCCATCACGCGATGCAACGTCTGTCGGCTGATGCCGAGCAGTGTAGCGATTTCACCAATAGTACGATGACGCCGCAGTTCGGGCATCACGTCTTCGGCAAAGATGACCCCGGGATGTATCGGCTTCCGGGCTTCTACCTTCTCGCGATCGACCGGATATTCTTGAGTCATAGTCGAATTACCATTCTCATCTGGATTTGCAACAATCGGGTTCGAAACGTCGATTGGTATTGGCATCAGATCAACTCTAGAAGCATCGCCAAGGGCTGACCGTCGCGTCAAATCGGCGAAGTCCTCGCCGATCGCAAGCGCACCTGTTGATGCGCGCGAGGCGCCAACTGGACGCCGCCCCCGTCGCGCGTAATCCTGTTGCCGTGGCACAAGCGGTTCAAGCAACCGAGACCGTCGAGGGCATCCTCGATCAGGTCCTGTTCGTCAACGACAAGAACGGCTACTCGGTCGCCGTCGTCGTCATCCCGCAGGAGCATGGCGATTTTCGCCGCGTCACCGTCGTCGGTAATCTCGCTGGCCTCGAAGTCGGCGCGACCATCCGCGCTCTCGGCGCCTTCGAAAAGCATCCGCGCTTCGGTGAGCAGTTCCATGTCGTCGACTTCGAAACGCTGCGCCCCGCAGGAGCCGTCGCGATAGAACGCTACCTCGCCTCGGAAATTAAAGGCATCGGCCCCAGGCTCGCGCGCCGAATCGCGGAACATTTCGGCGACACGCTCGGCGAAGTGCTCGACAACGCTCCTGAACGCATGCGCGAAGTTCCGGGCATCGGTGCCGCGGTTGCGCGATTGATCGCGACTGCATGGCGCGACGCGTCCGGCCTGCGCGAGCTCACCGTCTTTCTGCGCGGGCACGGGCTGGCCGCGACGCACGCGCGACGAATCCACAAGTTCTACGGCAAGGACGCGCTCGACGTGGTGAAGCGCGATCCATACGTGCTCGCGCGCACGATTCACGGCATCGGATTTCGCACCGCCGACGCTATCGCGGAGAAACTCGGCATCCCGCGCAACTCGATTCAGCGCGCGCGCGCCGCCGTGCTGTACATCCTCGAACGCATGTCCGACGAGGGCCACGTCTATTCGCCCTTCGAATATCTCGAAGGCCAGTTCCGCACCGCGCTCGAGATGGAACCCGACCTCGCGCACGACGCAGTCAACGAGCTCGCCGCCAGCGGCGAGGTGATTGCCGAAGAAGCCGACGATCACATCGCGATTTATCTCGCCCGCCTGCACGAGGCCGAAGTGAACGTCGCCACCCGAATCGCGGAATTGAACGCAGGACGCGCGATGAACAAGGATCTCATCGATCGTGCCGTCGCCGCCGCGATCAAATCGTCCGCGCTCGATCTTTCCGCCGAACAAAAGAGCGCGCTGCGATGCGCCCTGGCGAGCCGCGTCACCGTCATCACCGGCGGGCCCGGCACCGGCAAGACGACCCTGCTGCGATCGCTGCTGGTCGCACTCGCCGACGTCGGTTTGAAGCCGACACTCGCCGCACCTACCGGACGCGCCGCTCGCCGGCTCCAGGAGGCCTCGGGCCGCGACGCCAAGACTATTCATCGGCTGCTCGAATACGATCCGCAGAGCGGCGGATTCATCCGCGGCAAGAATTTTCCGCTGCGCACCAATTATCTGATCATCGACGAGGCCTCGATGATGGACGTTGAGCTCGCCTCGAGCCTGCTCTCCGCGCTGATGCCGAACTGCTCGCTGCTGCTGGTCGGCGATCGCGATCAACTTCCTTCCGTCGGTCCCGGCAGCGTGCTCAAGGACGTCATCGCGTCCGACTTCGTCCCCGTTGTGCAGTTGAAGGAGGTCTATCGGCAGGCGCGCCGCAGTTTGATCGTCGCCAACGCGCATCGCCTGAATCGGGGCGAGTTCCCGCAAATCTCCAACGACGCCGAAGGCGACTTCTTTTTCTTCGAGCGCAACGCCGCCGAAGACGTGCTCGCGACCATCAAGCAACTCGTGCAGCAGCGCCTGATCGGACGCTTCGGGATCAGCGACCCGCGCGAAATCCAGGTGCTGACCCCGATGAATCGCGGCCCGCTCGGCACGCACACTCTGAATCGCGAGCTGCAAGCATTGCTGAATCCCGCAGGACGCGAAATCCGCTCCGGCGATCGTACTTTTCGCGAGGGCGATCGCGTCATCCAGTTGCGCAACAACTACGACAAGGGCGTCTTCAACGGCTCGATCGGCCGGATTGCTGAGATCAACACTGAAAAAGCGCGCGTGAGTGTCGCGTTCGAAGAGACGCACGCCGAGTACGACCTGTCTGAGCTCGACGAACTCGCGCTCGCCTACGCGATCTCAGTGCACAAGAGCCAGGGCAGCCAGTATCCCGCGATCGTGATGCCGATACATTCGACCCACTACCTGATGCTCCGTCGCAACCTGCTCTACACTGCGATCACGCGCGCCGAGCGTGTATGCGTGCTGGTCGGGACCAAGAGCGCGTTGCAGCAGGCGGTGCGCAATCAGGACGAGCGCCTGCGCTTCTCGCGCCTCGCAGCGCGGCTGCACGTGGACTGATCGCTCAGTGATTCATCAGCGGCGTAGACCACCCAGACGACGAACCCGAGGACGACCATCGCGATGCACCGCCGGGATCAGCGTCGCGCAAAACGCCCGCCACGCCGAGAATCGATGCACTTCGGCGAGACAGTACAGCTCCGACGATACTTCCCCAGATTGCCAGCACCCCTTCAGCGACGCCGACCTTGTAAAACGCGGGATCGATTTGCAGCATCGCAGCGGCCGTCGGATGCGGTATCGCGATGCCCGACAGGACCGCGATCAGCAGGACGATCTCGGCGGCGATCGCAGGCACCTGCGCCCACGCCAGCGCGGCTCGCACTTCGACCTGGCTCGCGACGCCGCCGAGCAGTCCTCCCGACCATCTTAAGATCGCGCCGGAAATGTACAGCGAGACAACTCCGAGGACCGCCCCAAATGCGACCGAGAACGCGACCTCTATCGGCCACAGCACCGACAGATTCGCACTGTTGTCGATCGCCTTCGACCACTGATTCGCCAACGCACCGACCGCCGGCCCGATCGCCGCGAGCGCGATTACGTTGCGCTTCGGATCGGTCTCGACGATGCGCCGAATCGTCGCGCGCGGTTCAGTCCAAATCGTGAAGAAAGGTGTGATCGAGCCGCCAGCCCCATTCGCCATCGAAGCCCCCGTCCCGTCGGTTCCGCCACGCTAGCATCTCGACGCATCACGCAACAGCATGACGCCGCGCCGCTCGATTGACCAATTTCAGGATGCGAATTACGATCGCGACGATGAAACGCCTCAACTCGATCCTTGTGGCCGCGATTATTGCGGGATGCGCGCAGACTTACGGATGCGTCTTCGTGCAATCGAGTGCGATCTCCGATCGCGCGGGCGCGGGAAATCCGATCAGCGCGAACGCCAGCGACCTCGGATACCTACATCTGGTAGCGCCGCAAGGACTCACGCAGACCGCGTTTTCCAACCTGCTGAGCAACTGCGCCACCGGCAAAGTGTCGGGAGTGACGACCGAGCTTCAGGTGCGCGATTTCTTGATCGTGCAGTCGTACAACGTGTCGGTGAGCGGTATCTGCAGCTAATCAACTAGCGAATCTTGACCGCGGGCTTCTCCGACGGCGGCCGACTGCGCTTGCCGCGCACTGGTTTCAGCGCCCGCAGAAAACTCATTACGGCCTCAGCTTCCGATCGCACCGCATCGGGATCGTGCCCGCCTTGCTCGAGTCTCCTTCTCGACTTCCGCGATCGTCTTCGCCCAATCGTTCTTGTACTTGCGATTGAGTTCCTTCCACGCCACTCCCGCCAGCGCGTCGGTGACGTTGGCCGGCGGCCGATAGAACCCGCGCGCGATCAGCACCGCGATCGCGGGATAACCGACGTAGCCCTGCCAGTACGACGCGTTGTCGTTCGACGCGATTTCGCGCCCGTCCGCCGACGTCTCGACCTCGTAAGTCTTCGACCCGTCCGACGACGTCACCGTCGCCCGCCGCTCGTCCTCGATCCGCACGCGCCCGTCGCCAATCGCGCCGAGCGCCTCGTACACCTTGATAAGCGGCGGCATCTTCCATTGCGTCGCTGGCATAGCCATCTCTATTCGATCATATTCGACATCACGTCAATCAATTTGGAGAACTTCGGCGATGGCAAATCCACCAATCGGCAAACTCGATCATATCGGAATCGCGGTTAAGAGCGTCGCCGAGGCGCGCAAATTTTTCGAAGGACATCCTCGGCGCCACTTTGCATTTGAAGCCGCCAATGAAGCGGCCGGCTTCACGCTGGCCGCATTCGATCTGAACGGACTCTCAATCGAGCTCCTGGAGCCGCTCGGCGCGAATTCGTTCCTGCACAAGTTTCTCGAAAAGCGCGGCGAGGGGATGCATCATCTGACCTTCAATGTCCCCGACTGCAAATCGAAAACCGCCGATCTGAAAGAGCAGGGCGTGCGCATCGTCGACGAGCACGAATGGTCGCCAACCAGCTTCGAGTCCTTCATCTCCCCGCGCTCATCCCACGGCGTATTGATCCAACTAGGCTCCGGCTACCCAACCCTGAACAGCGACCCAACTTGGACGAGAAAGGCAACCTAAGCCCTAACCCCTTCCCATAGTGGGAAGGGGAACCGGATCTACTGGGACTTCCACCACAAGTTCTAACAGGGACGAAGTCCCGCATCTTTTCTTATTACCGGGTGCAGGGGTCACCCCTGCCCAAGGAAGCGTGAAACCCACGGTGGGTTTCACATTCAATAGAATGAATGACTACCCAATCAGCCCGGGATTCGCGCCGCCGTCGATCGTGATATTCGCGCCGTGAATGAACGCCGCCCGCTCCGACGCCAGGAACATCACCAGGTCCGCAACCTCTTCGGCCTTGCCAGGACGCCCTAACGGCGTCATCCGCTTCAGCACGTCTTCCATATTGCCGCCCGCCGCGCGCCGCTCGGTGAACAGCCGCAACCTGTCCGTGAAAATCGGCCCTGGATTCACACCGACGACGCGCACGCCATGCTTCGATCCTTCGTTCGCGAGCGCCTTGGTGAAATGGTTGAGCGCCGCATTTGCCGAACCGCCAATCATGTAGCCGCCAGTCGGAATCAGCCCGCCGGTCCCGATCACGTTCACGACGACGCCATGCCCCTGTCGCTGCATCTGCGGCAAAACCTCGCGCGCCATCCGCACGTAGCCGAAGAATTTGAGGTTCCAGTCCTCGAGCCATTCGTCGTCGGTGAGCTTCTGAAAATCGCCGGGCCGCGCGCTGCCCGCGTTGTTCACCAGGATGTCGATTTTGCCGAACGCCTCGACGCATCGCGCGACCACCCGCTTCACGTCTTCAGGTTTGTTGAGGTCTGCCTGAATCGCCTCGACGCGAGCGCCGTCGCGTCCGCGCGCCAGCTTTACGGTTTCATCCAGCGCCTCGCGACCGCGCGCGCACACCAGCACCGACGCACCTTCCGCCGCGAATCCGATTGCGGTCGCGCGCCCGATTCCCTTGCTGCCGCCGGTAACGATTGCCGCTTTGCCGCCAAGTCCCAGTTCCATTGTGGATAACCTCTATAAAAATGTCGCATGTGTCATCCTGACAAAGCGAGCAGCGCGAGCGGCAGGCTTGGCTTCTGGCCTCCGGACAGCTTCGCGCACGCGAAGCCGGTTCCGGTCTCCGAGTCGCCCGCCCTGGGGCGGGCCACCAAGCACCGACGCGAGCGTCAACCCGCCTTAACATCGCGCGTTCTATCTGACACGATTGCTATACGCACGCGCGGCTTCGCCAATTGAAATGAAAGAACTGATCGTCTCCATCCTTCGCGACGCAATCGGGCGGGCGCGCGCCGCTGGTCAGTTGATTTCCGAAATTCCGTCAATCGGAATCGAAGCGCCGCGCGATTCCGCTCACGGCGACATCGCCTCGAACATCGCGATGACGCTCGCCAAGCCCGAGCGCAAACCGCCGCGCGCAATTGCCGACATAATCAAGTCGCACGTCACGTTGCCCGCCGAAGTGAGCGAGGTCTCAGTCGCCGGTCCCGGCTTTATCAATTTCAAAATGTCGCCGACGTACTGGCATTCCGAGATGCGCCAGGCCGCGAGCGCCGGCCGCGCATTCTGGAAGCCGCGAGCGTGGGAGCTGCGTCCTGGTGCTGGCAAAAAGGTCCAGGTCGAGTTTCTCTCCGCCAATCCCACTGGCCCCGTGACCGTCGGCCACGGCCGCAATGCCGTCCTCGGCGACACGATCGCGCGCCTCTACGAGGCGGCGGGCTTCGACGTCACGCGCGAATATTATTTCAACGACGGCGGCCGCCAGATGAAGCTGCTCGGCGAGTCGGTCCGTGTCCGCTATCTCCAGGCGCACGGCATCGAAGCCACGATGCCCCCCGACGGCTACCAGGGCGAGTACATCGTCGACATCGCGCGCGCATTGAAAGCGGAGCGGGGCGACTCGCTCATCGAGGTAACCGATCTCGAGATTTTCCGCTCGGTGGCTGTCAAAGCCATCTTCGCCGACATCAACCAGACCTGTACGCGCCTCGGAATCCGCTTCGACGTCTTCACCAACGAGCTCGATCTCTTCAACTCGGGGAAGGTTGACGCCGTCCTCAAGGCTCTGCACGACGCCGATCTCACCTTCGAGCAGGACGGCGCCGTATTCCTGCGCGGCGAGCCGCTCGGACTTCCCAAGGACGCCGTGCTCGTCCGCTCCGACGCCGACCGGCAGCCGACGTATCGCACGCCCGACATCGCGTATCACATCGAGAAGCTCAAGCGCGGCTTCGATCTAATCGTCGACGTCTTCGGCGCCGATCACATCGCCGAGCATCAGGAGGTCATCGCCGCGGTCAAGGCGCTCGGCTACGACATCACGCCCGTCCACGCGATCATCTACCAGTTCGTCACGCTCACGCGCGCCGGTGAGAAAGTTAAAATGTCGACGCGCAAGGCGACCTACGTCACCCTTGACGAGTTGATCGACGAAGTCGGCGCCGACGTGGTGCGATTTTTCTTTCTGTTCCGCAAATCCGACAGCCAGCTCGATTTCGATCTCGAGCTCGCCAAAAAGCAGGCGCCCGAAAATCCAGTCTTCTACGTCCAGTATGCGCACGCGCGCCTCGCGAGCATTTTCCGCGAGGGGGCAGCGAAGGACCTGACGCTGCCCGCGGACACCTCCGCAATCGATCTCAATCTGCTCGGCCCCGAGGAACTCGATCTCGCCAAGCGCGCGATCGGACTGCCCGAGGTCATGTCCGCCGCTGCCGAGGCGCTCGAGCCGCATCGGATTCCGTTCTACCTGCTCGATTTGGCCGGCGAGTTTCATCGCTACTACAACAAGCCCGCGAATCGTATAATCGGACCGGATCGCGAACTCAGTTTGGCGCGGATGTTCATGGCCGGAATTCTCAAGGATGCGATCGCGGGCGGACTCGAATTGCTCGGAGTGAGCGCTCCGGAGCGGATGTGAGAGGCTGATGCGATTCGAAATCAAGGCGGGCGGCGGGTTTCTGATTTTAGCCGGATTGGTCGGACTCTCGGGCTCGGTCTTCCTGCTTGGACTGATCGCGGGCAACGATATGGCCCGGCAGAATCAGCCCGACATCAATCAAATCTCCTCGACCTACCCGCTGCCGAATCCCCCTGAAAAGCCGCCTCCCGTATCCGAGATGTCGCCCGCCGCCGAAGCGTCGCCCGCGATTGCGTCAGTGCCGCCTGCTCCTCCTGTCTCGATGAAACCGCCCCCGCCCGCAATCGGCGCAGCGCGTCCCGCCGCGCGCACCTCGCCCGCCGCCGTCGCCCGCATCAGACCGCCGGCCGTAGCGCCCGCGGCTAATCCTCCCGCATCTGACGACGACACCGACGACGATTCCGATGAAGCCTCGGCCCCGGCCGCACCTCCGCGCGCGCTTCCTCCGGGCGCGAAACCGTACAACATTCAGATAGAAGCCGTGATGGACAAGAGCGGTGCGGACGAGATGGTCGGGCGGCTCAAGTCGCTCGGCTACAACGCGCAAGAAGTGAAAACCGAGCTCAACGGGCAACTGTGGTATCGCGTCCGCGTCGGCCCGTACGCCAGCGCCGAAGAAGCGACCGCCGCGCAAGACCGCCTCCGCGAGCAATACAAGCAGGCCTACACGACTTCGCACTAAGTAGGACGGAATTTATTCCGTCGAATGGATAGAATTTATTTCGTCAAATCAAGAATCGACGAAATAAATTTCGTCCTGCTAATGCCCGACACCTACAACGACCGCCTCTTTAACGGCAATCGCGCTCGCCGCTTCCTGCACGAGCGCCGCTTCTGGTGGCTCATCGATCGATTGCGCCGCCTGAACATCCACCGCGCCGACGTAATCGAGATCGGATGCTACGACGCTAAAACGATCTCCTACCTCGAGCGCAGCGGCATCGCCGTCAATCGATACCTTGGCTACGAGGCCGACGACGACATCCTCGGATGGGTGCAGGCGCAATGGGCCCCGCGCCCCGAAGTTGCGATCGTGAAATCGAGCTCGCCGTTCGACATCGACCTGTCCGCGACCTTCGACGTCGGCATCTGCATGGAAACCCTCGAGCACCTGCTCGACCAAAACGTTGACGGCTATCTGCAGCTTCTCGCGCGCGTCGTGCGCGGCCCGGTCTTCTTCACGATCCCGGTCGAGCGCGGCGCGATGCTGGTCGCGAAGCAGCTCGGCTACCGCGCGCTCGGGATGTACGGCGACCGCCTGTCCTGGCGCGATCTCCTGAACGGCGCGTTAAGCCAAACCGACAAAATCCCCCGTCACGAACACGCCGGCTTCGACGACCGCCGAATGATCGAGCGCATCGCCCGCTACTTCACCATCAAAGAATCCGCCGGCCTCTTCGTCCCATACTTCACCACCCTGAACTTCACCGTCGGAATCGTCGGGACAGCCTCGCCGCTCACGGCTGGATCGTAGTCCTACTGCGGCGGCGCCGGATTAGGGCAATCGTTCGTATTCGGATACGCATACGCCACCTGATGGGCAGCCAAACCTGAAAATCCGGGACATCCGTCGGCCACCGTGTTACAAGGCTCGGCCGATGGCAGCGCGGTGAGATACTGATAGACCGACTCGAGGTCTCTATCAGTCATGTTGTGAAACTCCGGCCACGGCATCACCTGCAGCACAGGCGTCGGCGGCCCGAGGCTGCAGATTGGGTCGGTCGGATCGTTGTCGCAATGAACGTCATCGCCGGTGCGCATCATCTGGACGAACTCAGCCTGGGTCAGTCCTTGGGGGAGCCCATTGGTGTCAGGCGTAATATTGCGCGCCATGAACGGCCCGAAACACTGGCCTCCCGCCAGGTAGTGCATGATGTTGTAGTTCGCAGCGAGCTGTGTGTTAAGGCCTTGTGAGCTTGGCGTCCCTTCGAAAGGATCCCCGGCGGCGGGGTTGCTTCCAGCCGCGTCACCCATTGGGAGATACTGCGGATAGGAATGGCAACCGCTGCACCCGCCCGGACCGTTGACCAGGTAACTCCCCACGCCAACCATGTCGTGGTTTTTGCCCTTGAGATTCAGCTGATTCGCCGGGATCGGAGAAATCGCAAACCCTTGCTGAACCTCGGAACTGGAAATCGAACCATCATGATTGTTCTTTCTTGGCGTACGAGTTCCCCACGGCTCCCAAAGCAAGCGCGAGAACAACCATACCGATAGTCGAAAGTGTGCGGTGCATGAAATTACCCTCCCGTAACAGCTAATCAAGCGTCTGAATGGGCGGCATCATCTTCTGACGTGGTAAATAAGTCAAGCCAACCTCGCCCGCTCCATTGACAATCGCCTGCCTCGCATGGATCATCAGCGTCAAGATGATCGTCGCGAGCCGAAACGTTCGCGCGGGATGGTGGCGCTGGCACCTCGATGCACCCGCCTGCGCGCCGGCTTTGTAATTCATCGCAAAACCGATTTCCAAAAAGGGCCGCAGGCGTAACCTGCGGCCCTTTTCTTTTTTGGAGTGACGGAGTCAGAAGCTGAGAGGCAAAGTAAATGTTGCAGCCCACTGAAAAAGAATTCGAACGACTCGCAGCCGAAGGATTCAACCTCATCCCCGTCTTCGAAGAAGTAGCCGCCGACCTCGAGACTCCCGTCTCCGCCTTCCTCAAGGTCGCGCGCGGCGACTACGCCTTCCTGCTCGAAAGCGTCCGCGGCGGCGAGAAATGGGGCCGCTACACGTTTCTCGGCTCGGATCCTTTCCTTGTAATGCGCGCGCGCCGCAACCGCATGGACATTATCCGGCCCGGCCGCGGCGTCGAAGTCCGTTCCGTCGAAAACTCCTTCGAGGAGTTGCGCGCCGAGGTCAAGCGCTTCCGTGCCCCCGAACTGCCTAACCTGCCGCGCTTCTTCGGCGGCGCCGTCGGATTTCTCGCGTACGACATCGTGCGATGCTTCGAAAAAATTCCCGAAACCGCCACCGACGATCTCGGCACTCCGGATTTCCACCTGATGTTCACCGACACGGTGCTGTGCTTCGACAACGTCCGCCAGACGCTCAAAATTATCGCCAACGTGCCGGTCGAGGAATTCGCATCGACCAAAATGGCGTATCAAAGCGCGCGCATCAAAATCGACGAGATAATCGAGCGCCTCAAGCGTCCCGCTGTGCCGCCGTTTCTCGAAGGCGCGACCAACGTCGCCATCAACGACACGACGATCGCCTCGAACATGACGCGCGAGGGCTACATGGCGATGGTCTCCGCCGCGAAGGAATATATCGCCGCCGGCGACGTCATCCAGGTCGTCCCGTCGCAGCGCTTCGAGGCGCCCCTGACCGCGCATCCGTTCAACATCTACCGCAGCCTGCGCACGATTAACCCGTCGCCCTACATGTTCTACCTGCGCCTCGGCGATCAAACCCTGGTCGGCGCGTCGCCCGAGGTGATGGTGCGGGTCGAGGGTCGCGAGATCACGCTGCGTCCAATCGCCGGAACGCGTCGCCGCGGCGTCACCGAAGCCGAGGATCGCGAACTCGAAGCCGAACTGCTCGCCGATCCCAAGGAACGCGCCGAGCACGTGATGCTGGTAGATCTCGGCCGCAACGACGTCGGCCGCGTCTCCGAAATCGGCTCGGTGAAAGTGACTGAGCTGATGGTAGTCGAGCGCTACTCGCACGTGATGCATATCGTGTCGAACGTCACCGGCGTCCTGCGCGAAGGATGCGACGCGTTCGACGCATTCGCAGCCACCTTTCCGCAGGGCACCGTGTCCGGCGCGCCGAAAATCCGCGCGATGGAAATTATCGACGAGCTCGAGTCGGTCCGCCGCGGCGTTTACGCCGGCGCGGTCGGCTACTTCAGCTACACCGGCAACACCGACACCGCGATCGCGCTGCGCACGCTGCTGATCAAGAAGGACCGCGTGTATATACAAGCAGGCGGCGGCGTCGTCGCCGACTCGGACCCCGGCGCCGAGTTCGAGGAGTCGGTCAACAAGGCTCGCGCGATGGTGCGGGCGCTTCAGGCCGCGCGCGATTTCGAGACCGCGGCGAAGAGGTAAGTCGTATGGCGCGCAATAAAAACATTCTGATGATCGACAACTACGACTCGTTTACCTACAACATCGTGCAGTATCTCGGTGAACTCGGCGCCGACGTCACCGTCAAGCGCAACGACGCGATCGACGTCGCCGGCGTTCGCGCGCTTCATCCCGCGGCGGTCGTCATCTCGCCCGGACCGTGCACTCCCACCGAGGCCGGCATCTCGCTGACTATTCTGCGCGAGATGGCGGGCGAAGTCCCGATTCTCGGCGTATGCCTCGGCCTGCAATGTATCGGCGAGGCGTTCGGCGGCAAGGTCGTGCGCGCGGATCGCCTGATGCACGGCAAGACCTCGCCGATAATTCACGACGGCAAGACGATCTTCGCGGGCATCCCGAGCCCGTTCGACGCGATGCGCTATCATTCGCTGCTGGTTGACGCGGCGTCGATTCCGCCGGCGCTGGAAGTCAGCGCGCGCACCGCGGAAAACGAAATCATGGGACTGCGCCACAAACAGCACGCAGTCGAAGGCGTGCAGTTTCATCCCGAATCGATTCTGACCTTCGAGGGCAAGCATCTGCTGCAAAATTTTCTCGACGGCCTCGACAAAAACGGAACCGCGCAATGAGCGGACTCCACGACGCGCTGCAAGCGCTCATCGACGGGCGCTCGCTCACCGACGCTGAGGCTGAACTCGCGATCGGCGAGATCATGGACGGCGGCGCGCCCGACGCCGTCGTCGGCGCGTTCCTCGTGGCGCTGAAAATCAAGGGCGCCGAGGCCGACGAGCTGGCAGGCGCGGTGCGGGCGATGCTCGCACGCGCGCGTCCGCTGAATCTTCGCGATGGCGAGGTGCTCGATACCTGCGGCACCGGCGGCGACAGCGCCAGTACCTTCAACATTTCGACCGGCGCCGCGTTGATCGCGGCGGCGGCAGGCGTCCCCGTCGCCAAGCATGGCAATCGCGCGATCAGCGGCACGGTTGGCACGGCCGACGTGCTCGAGGCGATGGGCGTGAAGATCGATTGCGATCCCGATGGGCTGAAGCGATGCCTCGACGCGGCGGGATGCTGCCACATCTTCGCGCAGGTGTATCATCCCGCGTTCAAGAAGATTGCGCCGCTCAGGCGCGAGCTGCGAATCCGCACCATTTTCAATTTGATGGGGTCGCTCGGCAACCCGGCGCGTCCTCGCTTCCATCTGTTGGGCGTCGCCGAAGAGAATTTGCTCCGGCCGATGGCGAACGCGCTCAAGGCTCTCGGAACGCGGCGCGCGATGGTCGTGCATGGCGGCGACGGAATCGATGAAATCGCAATCAGCGGTCCGACCAGGATCGTGGAACTGCGCGATGGCGAGCTGACGGAGTATCAAGTCTCGCCGCTGACTTTCGGAATATCTCGCGGTGACCATCGCGCGCTGGTAATCACAAATCTCGACGATGCGGTGCGAGTTCTGCGCGGCGCACTTGATGGCGGCTGCGGGGCCGGCGCAAGATGTGCTCGCGCTGAACGGCGGCGCCGCAATTTACGTCGGCGGCAAGGCCGCGTCGCTGAAAGAAGGCGTCGATGCGGCGCAGGAAATTATCGCGAAGAGCCGCGCGCTTGAAGTTCTCGAAAAAATGCGGCGCGCCAGCAACGGAATTACAATGAGCTCAATCCTCGACAACATTTACGCCGCCAAACGCGTCGAAGTGCGCGCTCGACGCGCGGTAGTTTCGCCGATGGCGATCGTCGCCGAGGCTGGACGCGCGCCCAAGCCGCGCGATTTCATCGCTGCGCTGCGCGCTCGGCGTCCCGCGATAATCGCCGAAATCAAGCGCGCGTCCCCGAGCAAGGGCGACATCATGCCGGGACTCGATCCGGCCAACGTCGCGCGCGAGTATGTCGCCGGCGGCGCCGCCGCAATCTCGGTTCTGACCGACGTACATTTCAAAGGCACGCTGGACGATCTGCGAGCCGTCCGCGCCGCGGTGGATGTTCCGCTGCTGCGCAAGGATTTCATTTTCGAGCCGTACCAGGTTTATGAAGCGCGCGCGGCCGGCGCGGATTGCATTCTGCTGATCGCCGCGATGCTGAAAGAGGGCGAGCTGCGTTCGCTCGCAGCGCTCGCGCGAGAGCTTGGGATGGCGACGCTGGTCGAATCGCACGATGCCGCCGAGTTTGCGCTCGCCGGGAAGATTGGCGCGGAGCTTATCGGTATCAACAATCGCGATTTGCATACTTTCGTGACCGATATCGCGGTGACCGAGCGACTGCTCGAGGGTTACAACGGCGACGCGGTGATCGTCACAGAGAGTGGAATCGATTCGCCTGACGATATTCGGCGGCTCGACTGCCGCAGGCGCGCGCGCGTTTCTAATCGGCGAGAGTCTGCTGCGAGGCGGACAGCCAGGCGCGAAACTTGGCGAGCTGATGCAGGCGCTATGACAAGTTCGAGTCAAAATTTGCGGCATCACGCGCGTCGAAGATGCGCGCGCGGCAATCGAGGCCGGCGCCGATATGATCGGACTGAACTTCTATGCGAAGACTCCGCGCTTTGTCGACGTCGATCGCGCCTGTGAGATTCGCGAGGCGGTTGGCGCGCGCGCCACGCTGGTCGGAGTGTTCGTCAACGCGGAGCGCGTTCATATATAGATGACCGCCTGCGCGCCGTGTCGCTCGATATGATCCAGTTCTCCGGCGACGAGGATGATGCGGCGCTTGCGGGCTGGCCGGTTCCGTCGATCGTCGCGCGACGGCTGAAGGCGGTTGAGAGTTCGAGCGTGAGGCCGCATCGCGGCGATTACGTGCTGTACGACGCCTTCGACGCGAAACTGTTTGGCGGTACCGGAAATCGTATTTCACTAGATCAGCTTCGCGCCGTCGATTTGAGCCGCGCGTTTATCGCCGGCGGATTGAATCCCGACAACGTCGCCGAGGTGGCCGCGCTCGGACCTTACGCGGTTGATTGTGCGAGCGGGGTCGAGTCGTCGCCGGGTGTGAAGGACCACGACAAAATTAGGAGCTTCGTCAACAATGCAAAACGTTCCCGATAGCCGCGGCCATTTCGGCCAGTTCGGCGGCAAGTACGTCGCGGAAACCCTGATGCCCGCGCTGTTCGAGCTTGAGAGCGCATACAAAGTGGCCCGCCGCGATCCGAAATTTCGCGCCGAGCTCGAGAATCGATCGCGCGAGTTCGTGGGACGTCCGACGCCGCTTTACCTGTGCGAGAACCTCACATCGAAACTCGGCGGTGCGAAAATTTATTTGAAGCGCGAAGATCTCTGTCATACCGGCGCGCACAAGGTGAACAACACGCTCGGGCAGGCTCTGCTGGCGGTGCGCATGAACAAGTCGCGCATCACGGCCGAGACGGGAGCGGGGCAGCATGGCGTCGCGACGGCCACGATGGCGGCGCTGTTTCGCCGCGAGTGCGAAGTCTTCATGGGTTCGGTGGACGTCGAGCGGCAGTCGCTCAACGTCTTTCGGATGAAGCTGCTCGGCGCCAAGGTCACTCCCGTCGAGAGCGGCAGCAAGAGCCTGAAGGACGCGATGAACGAGGCGCTGCGCGATTGGATCGCGACGGTGCGCAACACTTACTACCTGATCGGCACGACGGCGGGACCGCATCCGTATCCGATGATCGTGCGCGACTTCCAGGCGGTGATCGGGCGCGAGGCGCGCCGCCAGATTCTCAAGCACGAAGGGCCGTCTGCCCGACGTGCTGGTCGCATGCGTCAACGGCGGCTCGAACGCGATCGGACTCTTCTACCCGTTTATCAAAGACAGCAGCGTGAAGATGATTGGCGTCGAGGCCGCCGGTCTCGGAATCAGCGGACCGCATCATGCGGCCACGATCACGGCGGGCAGCGTCGGCGTTCTGCACGGCAACAAGACCTACCTGCTGCAGGATGAGCTCGGACAGGTTCGCGAGACGCATTCGATCGCCGCGGGCCTCGACTATCCGGGCGTCGGCCCCGAGCATTCGTGGCTCAACGACGTGGGCCGCGCCGAGTACACGTCGGTCACTGATGCCGAGGCGCTCGACGCTTTGAAGATGCTGTCGGAGACCGAGGGAATCATTCCGGCGCTCGAGAGCTCGCATGCGGTGGCGCACGCGATCAAGCTGGCGCCGCAGATGGCGAAGGAACAAATCATGATCGTGAATCTGTCGGGACGCGGCGACAAGGATATGCAGACGGTCGCGAAGGCGTTCGGGGTGACGGTGTAGCCATGGCGGCGGCGCATAGAATCAAACGTAAATTTCGCGAGCTGCGGGCGCGCGGCGAGGCTGCGCTGATACCGTTCATCGTCGCCGGCGATCCCGATATGGATACGACGCGGAAGCTGGTGCTCGAAGCTCGAGGCTCGCGGCGCCGACCTGATCGAGCTGGGCGTGCCGTTTTCCGATCCGATGGCTGACGGTCCCGCCAACCAGCGCTCGCTTGCGCGCGGGCTCGGCGCGGGTGCGTCGTTGGCGGCGATACTCTCGATGGTGAGCGAGCTTCGAGCGCAGACGCAGATTCCGCTGATCCTGTTCGGCTACTACAACCCGATCTTTCACTACGGATGCGAGCGGTTGTGCGCAGACGCCGCGCGCGCGGGTATCGACGCGTTGCTGGTGGTCGACTTGCCGCCTGAAGAATCGGGCGAGCTCAAGAAGCCGGCGCGCGCCAACGGGCTCGACCTGATCTACCTGCTCGCGCCGACGACGCCTATCGACAGGAGCCGCGCGATCGCGCGCTCCGCCAGTGGCTTTCTCTACTATGTCTCGGTGACTGGCGTGACCGGCGCGCGCGCGCATCTCGACAGCGGCATTGCCGAGCACATGCGCGAGCTTCGCAGCGTGACCGATTTGCCGATCGGCGTAGGCTTCGGAATTTCGACGCCTGAGCAGGCCGCCGAAGTCGCGACGATTGCGGATGCGGTGGTGGTAGGCAGCGCGATTTCGTTGTTGATCGAACAGCACACGAAGTCTGGTGACGTGCCGGAAGGGGTGGGAGGACTGGTCGGCGCGATGAAGGATGCGATGAAATCGGCACGACGCATCGAGAGCGCGCCCGCGGCGGAGAATTCAGATGGCTGAACGCGAACAGACACCGGTCGCGACGCAGGCACCGTCCGACGACATCTGGTCGAAGTGCCCGTCGTGCAAGGAAATGGCGTTTCGCAAGGAAGTCGAGCGCAATCTCAACGTATGCCCCAAGTGCGGATACCATTTCCGCGTAACGGTGCCGCAGCGGCTTTCGATCAGTGTCGATCGCGGGACGTGGCGCGAGCTGATGGCCGAGATGGCGATTGGCGATCCGCTCGGCTTCGTCGATTCGCGGCCTTATCCGAAGCGGATGGAGCAGGCGCGCGCCGACAGCGGCCGCAACGACGCGGTGGTGGTGGGTATCGGCAAAATCGAGAATCGGCTGGTGGCCATCGGCGTGATGGATTTCGAATTCATGGGCGGCAGCATGGGCGTGGTGGTGGGCGAGAAGCTCGCGCGCCTGTTCGATATCGCATGCGAGCGCAAGCTGCCGGTGATCATATTCGTCGCGTCGGGCGGCGCGCGAATGCAGGAGGGTCCGCTGTCGCTGATGCAGATGGCGAAAGTATCGTCCGCGATCGCGCGATTTCGCGACGCGCGCCTGCCGTATATTTCCGTGCTGTGCGATCCGACGACGGGCGGCGTGGCAGCGTCGTTCGCGATGCTCGGCGATCTGAACATCTCCGAGCCCGGAGCGCTGATCGGTTTCGCGGGACGTCGCGTAACGGCGCAGACCAGCGGTCAGGAGCTGCCGGAAAATTTCCAGCGCGCGGAATTCCTGCTGGCGCATGGGATGCTCGACGCTATCGTCCCCCGTCACCAGATGCGCTTCACGCTGTCGCGAATCCTCGCAATGCTGACGAAGCCGCGCGGCAATCGCGGCGCGGGCCACCGCGCATCGAAGGGCAAGGGCAGAGGAGCGTCCTAGCTTGAACTCTTCTTTTGCTTCGCTTCCTTGATCAGGTCCGCGATATTCCAACCGAGGATCGTCAAGCCGCTTATGTTGGCTTTGTCGATGCTGGCATGCGCGAGATTGACGTCGGTGAGCTTTGCGCCCTGCAGGTTTACGTTTTTAAACGATGACTGCCGCAAATTCACGTCGGTAAATCTGGAATCCGCGAGGTCCACGTCTTCAAATTCGGCTTGCGCCAAAGCGCATCCGCGAAACCTGGCGCCGCGCATTTGTTCCTGATCGAACCGCTTGCTTTCGCTCATCGAGTCCTCCTCGAACGCCCTCTTTTGCTTCGCTTCCTTGATCAGGTCCGCGATATTCCAACCGAGGATCGTCAAGCTGCTTATGTTGGCGTTGTCGATGCTGGCATGCGCGAGATTGACGTCGGTGAGCTTTGCGCCCTGCAGGTTTACGTCGGTAAATTTGGAATCCGCCAGGTCCACGTCTTCAAATTCGGCTTGCGCCAAACCGCATCCGCGAAACCTGGCGCCGCGCATCTGTTCCTGATCGAACCGCTTGCTTTCGCTCATCGAGTCCTCCTCAAATGTCCACTCTCTATACGCGATCTTGCAAGCAATCGCATCTACGCTCCACGCTAAATCTTCCGCGTACCGCTGATTGCCGATAAACTCCGGGCTGAATATGGACCAGCTCAGCAAGACGATCGATTGGCTCTATTCACTGGAGGCTCGTGGCGAGATCTACAAGCTCGAGCGGATGGAAGCTGCGCTCGAGGTTATCGGCAATCCGCATCGCAAGCTGTGCGCCGTGCATATCGCGGGGACCAAGGGGAAGGGCTCCGTCGCCGCGATGCTTGATAGTTGTATGCGGCGGGCCGGTTATCGGACTGGACTCTACACTAAGCCGCATCTTGTGAACCTTGCGGAGCGGACGCGGATTTCGGGGGCTGAGATTCCGGCGGGGCTGATGCTCGACTATATCGAGCGACTGCGCGCGATTTACGATCGCGCCGGCCTTGCGCTCACGTTTTTCGAGTTCACGGTCGCGATGATGTTCCTGTACTTCGCCGAGGAGCACGTCGATATTGCGATCGTCGAAACCGGGCTTGGCGGGCGGCTTGATTCCACCAACGTCGTGTCGCCGATCTTGAGCGTGATTACGCCGATCGGTTTTGATCACATGGAGTATCTCGGCTACACCATCGCGGCGATTGCGGGCGAGAAGGGGGGGATTATCAAGAACGACGTGCCGGTAGTGATTGGTGCGCGCGACGACGACTCGCGTCTCACCTTGACGTCGATAGCCGCGCAGCGCCGTAGTGCCGTCCGCCTGATCGATCGCGATTTTTCTTACAGGTCGCACGCGCCGGCGCATAGATTGGATTACCACGGCCTCGGGCTCGAGTTGCGCGATCTCGAGCTTGGGCTGGCGGGTCCGTTTCAGCATGAGAATGCCGCGATTGCACTCGCTACTCTCGAAGCTTTGCGCGCGCAGGGCTGGCGAATCGACGAGGACGCAATCCGGACGGGTCTGCGCGAGATATACTGGCCGGGGCGCTTCGACGTCGTATCGAAACGGCCGCTGGTTATCCTCGATTGCGCGCATAACGAGATGAGCATTGCCGCGCTGCTCGAGACGATGAGCGTCGAGCTCGGCCCCGAAGTGAAGCCGCGGCTGATATTCGGATGCCAGTCCGCCAAGGAATGGACGCGGATGGCGGCGATGCTCGGTCCGCGCGTGCGCGACGTCACTTTGACTCGCGCCAAACCCAAGAGCCCACTCGAACCTGAAGAACTGCTGGCGCATTTCGGGGCGCATTGCCCGGCACGCGTCGAGCGCGATCCGCTGCGCGCGATCGATCGCGTGTTTTCTGAATTGGCACCGGACGACGTGGCGCTGGTTGCGGGATCCGTGTATCTTATCGGCGAAGTTTACCCATACTTTTTGAGCCGTGAGGGGCGGAGTGGTTTGTTTCCTGAAGCCGGCGCTTAGAAGTCTTGCGATCGCGCTCGCAATAATGTGGGCCGCGCTGCTCTCGCCGGCCATCGCACGCGCCGACAATCCCTCTCCCGCCGCCGCTCCGACCACCGCGGCTCCGAAGAGAAGATCTTCAATTCCGGCTCCGGTGCGTGTCGAGCACGAAGAACCGGTCAACGTCACCGGCCAGGAAACCATTTACGACTCGAAAACCGATACCTTCGTGGTGAAGGGCGACGCCGTCATGACCCAGGGCGGCACTGTATTGAAGGCAGACCAGATCGATATCATGCGCCGCGACCGCAAGGCGCGAGCGATTGGGCACGTTCACCTGATCGATCCCGAGGTCGAAATGTGGGCGACCGAAGGCACCATCGACATGACCAATGAGACGATGGTGCTCTACAATGCGAAGATTCTGGCGAAGCAAAACATCTATCACCTCGAGGGCAAGCAGGTCACGAAGCTCGAGGGGCAGACCTACGAGGTGAAGGACGGATACTTCACGACCTGCGGATGCGAGAAGGGTACGCCCGACTGGTCGATTAACGCGAAGGAGATGAAGGTGAACGTCGGGCAGACGGGTACCGCCCAAAATGCCACCTTCAACGTCGCCGGCTACCCGGTGATTCCGATGCCGTACGCGATTTTTCCGGCCGACTCGGATCGGCACAGCGGCTTCCTGAGCGGGCGCGAGGGTCAGTCGGGTTTGCGCGGCTTTCAATGGCTTCAGCCTTATTACATCGCGATCAATAAGAGCTCGGACGCAACCGGGGCGTTCGATATCGAGACCTCGCAGCGAGTCGGTGGCCTCGGCGAATATCGGCTGGTCAACGGCAAGGACGACTACCTGTGGGCCGATGGCGCGTTCTACAACGAGTCGCTACGGTCGGACGCGAATCGCCAGGACGACATCATTGATCCGCAGATCGCCGATCCGCATATCCCGGTAAATCGCTTCGGGATTATCGCGATGGCACGCCAGCATCTCACCGACAATCTTATCGCGTACGGCGACACGGTTTCCGTAAGCGACAGCCTGTATCTGCGCGAGATGGATGTGTGGACCTTGTCGCGCGGCTTCCAAAGCGGGCTGGGCCAGATAAATTTCGGATCGATGACGAACGCGCAGTCGGACTTCGGGTTGCTCTATCAATTCGAAAACGCCTACGCGCAGTTGCAGGGCAACTGGAATCAGGATCTGATTCAGCCGCAGCAGTTCGCGTTGCAGCGACTGCCGGATCTGACGGTCACCGGACGCCAGGAATTGTTCAACAACCTGATGTTCGCGGACTACGATGCGGAGGCGGTCAACTTCTACCGTTACCAGGGGATCGACGGCGGGCGCTTCTCCGCCAATCCCCGGATTACGCTGCCGTGGCGCCTGGGCGATTACCTGACTGGTTACGGGATGGTGGGTTCGCAGGGGGTTTTGTACGACACGGCTGGACGGAATATCGATATCATCCCGGTCGGTACGACTCCCGCAGTGACGGCCAAAAACTCGACTTGCCCAAGCGGCGGCGGGGTTGAGCTTACTTTCAACAATTGTGTCACTTTGAGTCCTTTCAATAGCTCGGGCACCAGTGCACGAATCGTCCCGTATGCCAAAACCGGGATCTCGACGGTCCTGGATCGCGTTTACGACTTCCAATTGAAATCGATCGAGAAGCTCAAGAACACGATCGAGCCGTTTGCCAACTATGAGTATGTGCCGCGCATTTACCAGGGCAATCAGCCTCTGTTCGATCAGACCGATCGCCTGAATTCGCGGAGTCTCATCACCTACGGATTCACTACGCGCCTGTTCGCCAAGATTAAGGAACAAGCTCCAGAGGAGACGACCACCGACGCGACCCCGACCGAAGCCATAACCGATACCGGCGGCACCAATGTCGGACCATTCCATGAAGATCCACTCGAGGACTCGTTGGTGCCGCGCGGCGGCAGTATCACCCGCGACGGCGAGCATTCCCAGGAACTGGGCTCGCTAACGGTGCAGCAGGCGTATGACACCTCGCATGAGGTCGCAACCGGCGGCTCGCATGTATCGGACATCGAGGGGCTGCTGAACGTCTATGCGACCCAGATCGCAACGCTGACTTCGCAGCTCGACTACAATCCGCGCTCGCATTCCGGGATTACGCAGGCCAACGCGACCCTGGCTATCCAACCGCCGTGGAGCACCAAAGGCTCGCCGATTTACCTGGGCAAAGCATTGCAGGGCTCGTTCATCGAGTTCGCGTACAACTATGCGAGCCGAACCTCCACCGTCATTCAGGCGACCAATAAAAACGCCGCCCAACTCGTATCGGGACGCGCTTATACAGAGGTATTCGATAGGCTCGGTTTCTACATTGCGCCCAGCTACGATCTCGCTGCCGATCGGAATCTCTCTACCGAATACGGTGTGCGTCTGAAATCACCGTGCGATTGTTGGGCGGCGGACCTTGGAATCACCGATTCAACCAATCCTAATGAAGTGCAGGTCCAGTTCCAGTTGACCCTGGGTGGCCTCGGCTCAGTGGGCCGCAGTCCGTTCGGACGTAATCCATTCCAGACGCGCGGCCTGGTCGGCTCGCCCACCGGAGTTCTGCCAAACTACTGAAACCGCGCGCGACTGAGTTCCTAGAAGTACAGCAACGCGATATCGGTGAGTATCCACAGCGCGACCGCTAGCAGCAGTGGCCGATCGTGGATCAACGCGCGCGCGGGATCTCCGCCTTCGTTGCGCTCATCGATCAGGTAGAGATAGCGCAGGATTCCGAATGCCACGAAAGGCACCGTCAGATAGAGATGCTTGGTCCCAAGCTTCGCCTCGACCTCGGCCGATGCCGTGTAAATCATGTAGCTGACGAGCGCCGCGCCCGCGACGATCGAGATCATCTGATCGACCAGCCGGACGCTGTATTCCGAGAGCGCACTGCGATGTGCGATCGCGTCATCGCCCAGCGCTATCAGCTCGTGGCGTCGGCGCGCCAGCACCAGGAACATCGCCAACACGAACGTGATGAAAACCAGCCACGGCGATACTTCGACGTTGATCGCGACCCCGCCGGCGAATGCGCGTAGCACGAATCCAATCGCGACCGAAATAATGTCGACGATCACCTGGTGTTTCGCCCACATTGAATAAAAGAATTGAAGCGCGGCGTACGCCACCGCGATTCCAAGGAACGCACGGCCCAGTATGATGCTCAGCAAAATCGCGATTGTGGCCAGCGTCACGGCGGCCCGGGTCGCTGTGGCAACCGAGAGATCGCCGCGGGCCAGCGGACGGTCGCATTTTTCGGGATTCAGCCGATCGGCTTCACGGTCGGCGATATCGTTCAGAACATAACCGGCGCTCGAAAGCGCGCAGAACGCGATGAACGCGACCACCGCCAGCACCACGTCATGGAACACGAACAGCCGCTGGCCGAATACCAATGGCGCCAGCACTAACGCGTTCTTGATCCACTGATGGGGCCGCGCGAGGCGGAGTATCGCGGCCATCTGGCCGGTGCTCGGGCCGTCGTTCAACTTTGGCGCCGCGTTCACTGCATTTCGTTGTATAGGTGCGCACTTCGCTGTCGCAAGACACATCGGCGCTTGACCGCGAGCCGCGTTTGCGAAAACAGTACGCTCGATGAGTACTTCAACCCAGGAAAAAACTGGACCGTCCGCCACAGTTGATCTCGCCGGCCTCAAGCGCTTCCTCGACGAACGCAAGCTCGGCGACACCAGCGCGCTTCGATCCGAAAATATCTCGTTCGGCCATTCCAACGAGGTTCACCTGATTCATTTCGACGGCAAGTCATGGGCGCTGCGACGCCCGCCGCGCGGGCCGTTGCTGCCCACCGCGCACGACATGATGCGCGAATATCGCGTGATCAAAGCCTTGCAGGACACTCCGGTGCCGGTGCCGCGCGTGTACGCCGTATGCGACGATTCGTCATACATCGGCGCTCCGTTTTACCTGATGGAGTATCTGCGCGGCGACGTTGTGCGCGCTGACAACAAGCACTTCGCGCAGACCCCCGATCTGCGCCGGCAGGTAAGCGAGCAGATGGTGGATGTGCTCGTCGCGCTGCAGCAGGTTGATTGGCGCGCGGCCGGTCTCGAAGGTTTCGGGCGGCCCGACGGCTATCTCGAACGCCAACTCAAGCGATGGACCGATCAGCTCGAGCGCACGATTCCGCATACGCGTCCGCTGCCCGTTATGGAAAACGTCAAGGAGTGGCTGCGCGCACGAATCCCCCAGTCGCCGGCCCCGACGATTGTCCACGGCGATTACAAGCTCGACAACGTGATGTTCGATCCGAAAAGCGCGCGCGCGATCGCGGTGCTCGATTGGGAGATGTCGACGATTGGCGATCCGCTGGCGGATTTCGGCTGGATGCTGACCTACTGGCCCGACCCGACCGACGCGTCGGGCGGCGTGATCGCCAGCATGCAAGCCGCGCCGGGATGGCTGACGCGGCGCGAGATGATCGATCGATACGAGCGCAGCACCGGCCTCGCCATGCGCGACTTCCCGTTCTACCAGGCGTTCGCGCTGTTCAAGCTCGCGATCATCATGGAAGGCAGCTACGCGCGCTTCGTGCTCGGCCAGACCGACGATCCATTGTTCGCTGCCAGCAAGGAACGAGTGCCCGCGCTCGCCGACGCAGCCTGGTCGGTATGCAACTCCGCGCCGCCGCGTTAGCGATTCGCGGCGCGAAAAATCGATCGCACCCACGCACGCGCTTCGGGATACTCGTCGACGTCCAGCACGAATTCCTGGCCGCGACCGACCGATTGCAGGCGCATCGAGTTGTCGCAATCCGTCCAGCGCGCCGGCTTCGAGTGATAGGACAGGGCAGGACGGCCGTTCGGATCGAACCATCGCGGTAACTGCCACACCGAACAATTCGAGTCGGTCTTTGTGAGTATCAACTCGGGTCTGATCCGGTCGAAGGTTCCGGCGCCCCTCGTTTTGAGGCTGACCGACGAGAGACGGTCGCTCGCGAAATAAAGCGTGTTGTTTTTGTATCGCTGGGGCGCAGCGAGATGCGGATGTCCTTCTGTCCACGGCATTTCAGTCGCCAGCTCGCTAGTCGCGCGCGACACTCTCGCGATCTGCAGCCATCCGAAGATAACGTGAAGTTTTGGCGCATCGCGGACGAAGCGGAACCCACCTCCAACCTTCTCGGCTTGCCGGAAGCATCCGAAGAACAGAAAAAGATCGCCGCACCCGACTTCGTGCCGCGCGAGATGACTCTGCGCAGATGCGGCCTGCCCAAAGATCGGACGCCATCCCGCGGTGCGTGAGATCGCATCGCGGCGCAAATCCGGATCGAGATGCGCGCCATCACCCTGCTGTACTCGACCGCGAGTCAGGTCTTCGACAATCCGCGCGACGGATGAACCATTAAGCGGAGAGATCTTCGCATAGGTGGTCGGTGCACCAGCATCGGGAATCGGAAGCGAGCAAAGTCGGCCGTCCAGAATTGGACTCGGGCATCCGCCATTAGCCGAATCGAATCCCTTGCGGCTGAGGATCAGCTTCATAATGATTCGCGCTCTGCGCTGACAATGACATAAAACGACTTGCTGGCGAGCGTCGCTACAACGCCGGGGTTGAGGGGGTGTGAACCAGCGTCGAGAAAGATCCGGGATTCTTCGCTTCGCTCAGAATGACAAGGGTGCTGTTCGTTCTCTGTGCTCGGTTCTTTTCTTTGTGTCATTCTGAGCGCAGCGAAGAATCCCGGACGCGGCAGTGCGAAGGATATTCGATCCACCATCCTCGGCAACCGCTGGCTGGAATGGCGCTGACCGCTTCGCTACAAAGTGACGTCGATGCCGCATTCTGATCTGCTCGCTGAACTGGCGCGATTTATCGAACGGATAACAGCGATCGCGCGGACCGGGCTCGCGTTCAAGCCCGACGGCTACGACTCCGAGCGTTACGAGGAATTGCTCAAAGAGGCCGCGCGGATGCATTCGGTCGTTGCCGGTGCGAGCGACGATGATGCGGAAGCGTTGCGCCGCCGATGGCGCGAGCAAGTGATCGCCGGCTACGAAGGATACGTCACGGCGGCCGTAGGATGCGGCGTGATTGCCTTCAACGACCGCGACGAAATCCTTATGATGCAGCGGCCGACCGGTAAGTGGTGGTATCCCACCGGCTTCTGCGACGTCGGCGTATCGCCCGCCGAGAACGTCGCGAAGGAGGCGCTCGAGGAGACCGGCCTTATCGTCGAGCCGGAGCGTCTGATCGCGGTGATCGACAACAAAAAGTACGGCTCACCCGCGCGCCATATCTACTCGATGCTTTTCTATTGTCGAATTGTCGGCGGCGAGTTGAAGCCGAATCCGCTCGAGGCATTGGCCGCCGCTTTCTTCCCGCTCGACAGTCTGCCCGAGCCCTTGCACGGAGTCGATCGCAAGTGGATTGCATTGGCGCGCGAGTTCCACTTCAATCGCCGCGTCGTGCCGTATTTCGATCCGCTGTGAAGTTCTAACGAGAAGTCGCTTCGCCCGGAGGAGTGGCCTGAGCCTGCATTGGCGGAGTACCGCCGGTGCTCGCGCCAATCGAAATGATCATCATCCCTTGCTCGTAACGGGGACCGCCGACGATCAACGTTCCGTTGTTCTTGAGTTTGAGGTCGGTCGTCATCATCGGCCGCGTCCCGTCGAACAGCACGATCTCCATCGCGATCATGTCGCCGTCGATGGCGCGCGGTTGCACGTGGAGAATCTTGCCGCCCGGCAGAGTGAACGCGATCATCTTGCCGCAATCGGTCTCACCCTCGTTATGACCGATCAAGCTATAAGTCGAGAAGCCGAACAGGCCGCGCAGCTTCTGGCCCATCGGGGCGAGCCGCGGGTCGGTGCCCTCGTTGGTGTCGGCGGCCATCACCGAGTCGACGTAAACGTTGACCTGCTTCGACGCCAACTGCGCGTTGGTGATGCTGGCCTGTCCGAAGGCCGAGATCACTATGATGAGGAAAGTGAGGCTACCGGGACGCAGCGACATGGCGACCTAGGGCTGATCCGGCAACCAGATGACCGTGGTGTCCCTTCGGGGCTCGCTCCAAACTGCAACAGAATGGTTCTCCGATTCGAGGCGAGAGATGTCGGCGTGAGAATCGTTGTCCGCCATTGTGGGCTCGCTGGCCGTCGCGTCCGCCACCAGAGAGGGCGCGGGCGCCGCCGCGGCATTGTGATCCGAACTGGCGACTACAGTCGGCAACGTCCCTCGATTGGCGAGTTCCCGGGCGTACGGCGTCATCAGAATTATGGTGACGATGGCGGCTGCCACGAATGCGCCGCCCCACGCGAACCCGGAGCCGACCGACTCCAACTGACGCCTGAAGAAACGCTCGATTCTGGTCATCACGGGCTGCGGCAGGCGCTCGACCCGAGCTACTACTGCGCTCGAGAAACCGGCCAGTGAAGGCACTTCCGTGATGGATCTCAGGTCTCGTCCAAGCTTCGAGTAATCGGCGAGGACGCCCGTGCAGGACTCGCATCGCGCCAGATGATACGCGACTTCCTGCATCTCGTTGGGTTCGAGTTCCGAGTCCTCGAACGCGCCGAGCATCATGCTAATTTCACCGCATTCAGCCATATGCTTCGCTCAGTTCCCGCCCAGATCCTTCAAGATGTTACGCAGGTGCGTGCGTGCATAGTGCAACCTGCTCATTACCGTTCCTCTAGGGCACTGCAAAACGTCGCTAATTTCGTCGTACGACATCCCTTCGACTTCGCGTAGAAGTATCACTGCACGATGTTCCGGCGTCAACTCCTCCAGCGCTTGCTTTAGACGCGCCGAGAGTTCACTGCGGCTGACTTCTTTGAATGAATCTCCAGTAGTGGTCGGCAGCTTGCCGATCTCGGTTTCGGCGTCTTCTCCATGCAGAACTACGTGGCGACCTTCGCGGCGCCAGAAATCGATCGCGAGGTTGGCCGCGATTCGATAGAGCCAGGTTGAGAAGCTCGAACGGGACTCGAATTTTGCGAGGTTTTCATAGGCGCGAACGAAAGTCTCTTGCGCCAGTTCAATCGCATCATCCTGGTTGTGCACCACCGCCAGCGCGACTCCGACCACTCTGCGCTGGTACCGCTCCACCAACACGCCGAAAGCTTCCGAGTCGCCCTTGCGGGAGCGTTCGATAAGCTCGGCTTCGTCGCCGTCCTGGCGGCCTGGTGTTCTCAACTTGAGTAGACGCTAATGAGGGCGACTAAATTCAGGGAAGTATTCATGCCGATCCGCTCATCTCGGCCCAATTTGGACCGGATTTCAGCTCGACTTTAAGCGGAATCTTGAGCTCGGCCACCCCCTCCATTTCGCGTTTTGCCAGCGCCGCGACTTCTTGCCACTCGCTATCCGGCGCTTCCAGCAGTAGTTCGTCATGTACTTGCAAAATCATTCGCGCGGCGAGGCCACGTTCTTTCAGCACTCTATCCAGCCGTATCATAGCGAGTTTTATCAGGTCTGCCGCTGTGCCCTGGATAGGGGTATTGATGGCGATTCGCTCTGCTTGCGCCCTCGCCCCACCCGGTTGCGCGTTCAGCTCTGGCAAATAACGGCGGCGTCCGTACATCGTTGTTACGTAGCCTGTCGTGCGCGCAATGCGAACCGTGTCGTCCAGCCAGGCGCGTACGCCGGGCAGCCGCTCGAAGTAGCGCTTGATGTAGTCCGAGGCCTCCGCTGGCGCAATCCCGAGTTCGCTGGCCAGTCGCTGCGAACCCATCCCGTAAATAATCCCGAAGTTTATCACCTTGGCCAGCCGGCGTGCCTCGGCATTGACCTTGTCCGGCGTGACTCCCAGCACCTCGGTCGCGGTGCGGATGTGAATGTCCTCGCCGGTGGTGAACGCATCGACGAGGGTCTTGTCGCCCGACAGATGAGCCATCACGCGCAGATCGATTTGCGAATAGTCGGCAGACACGAAGATACACCCCGGCTTCGGCACGAACGCGCGGCGAATCCTGCGGCCCTCGACGCTGCGGGTCGGAATGTTCTGCAGATTCGGATCGCTCGAGCTGACGCGTCCTGTGGGCACCAGCGCCTGATGCCAGGTCGTGTGGATTCGCCCGGTGCCCGAGCGGATCACTTCGGTGAGTGAGTCGGCGTAAGTGGATTTCAATTTCGAAATCGTGCGGTATTCGATCAGCTTACGTGGCATCGGATGCACCGCCGCCAACTTCTCAAGTGTATCGACGTCGGTAGAAAATCCGCTCTTGGTTTTTTTCAGGCCCTTAGCCGACAGTTTCAGATGAGTAAACAGAACCTCGCGCAACTGGATCGGCGAGTTGAGATTGAACTCGCGGCCGGCCAGCTCGTAGCATTCGCGCTCGAGCCGAGTTATCTCTTCAGCGAATTCTTTCGAAATGACTTTGAGCGCGTCGCCGTCGATTCCGATACCCGCGGTTTCCATCTCGGCCAGGATCGGCGCGATCGGCATCTCGATTTCGTTGTACATCGAAGTGAGCCCGTCGGCTTCCAGACGGGTCGTCAGCGCCTCGCGAAGATTTCTCACCAGGTCCGCGTTGGTGCCGGGCGGAGTGCTGGCACCGAGCGGCGCGAGGTACTCGTGATAAAGCTGGGTGAGGGAAGGCTCGCCTTGTCCGGAATTGATCAGAAAGGCCGCCAGCATCGTGTCGAAATCGACGCCCGCCAATGCGATTCCATGGCGCGCGAACGCTTCGATTTGATTCTTGAGATCGTGGCACGATTTGAGCGGGCTCTGAGCACTGAGCAGGGATCCCGCGCTGGCGATTTCGTCATGCTCGATGACTACGGTTTGCTCGGCGCTCGCGAGTTGCAACGTAGCTCCGCCGGTGTCGGATGCGGTGAGATCAACTGCAATTCGCGGCGCGCCGGCGAGAGTCTTCAGAGCCTCACCGAGATCTTTTCCACTGACGGTCGCGACCGGAGTCGCGTTCGATTCAAGGCCGGGAAGATCTGCCTGCGACGGCGATATCTCGCGAATGATCGAATTGAATTCCAGCTCGCGCATCAGATCGGCGCCGAGCTTCTCGTCGACGCCATGCCATGCGAACTCGTCGGGCTCTATTTTGAGTTCCATGTCGGTCTCGATCCGCACCAATCTTCGCGCGAGGTCCACCACCGCGCGATGCTCGGCGAGCAGGCCCGCGACTTTCTTTGCGCCGCGAATGCCAGACTCCTCGATACGGTCGAGATTTTCATAGAGTTGCTTGATCCCGCCGAATTTTTGAATCAGCGCCGACGCCGTCTTCTCACCGACCCCCGGCACGCCCTTGATATTGTCAATCGAATCGCCTGTCAGCGCCTGGATATCCACCAGTGCCGACGGCTCGACGCCGAAGCGATCGCGCACCTCGCGTGCGCCGACCCGCTTGTCGCGCATCGTGTCCCACAGCGTCACGTGCGGACCAACCAACTGCATGAAGTCCTTGTCCGCGGTGATGAGCGTGACGACGAAATCCTCCTTCGCCGCGCGCTTTGCGAGCGTGCCGATAACGTCATCAGCCTCGAAGCCCTCGATCATCAGCGACTTGATCCGAAACGCCTCGACCGCGCGATGGATATACGGAATCTGGACTATAAGATCGTTGGGCGCCTCGCTGCGATTCGCCTTGTAGTCGGCGAACAGGTCGTCGCGGAAAGTTCTCTTCGGCGAGTCGAAAACGATCGCGATATGCGACGGACGCACGTCCTTCAGCAGCTTCAGCAGCATCCGGATAAACCCATAGACCGCCTGGGTCGGCAGCCCGTGCGACGTGTTCATCGGAGGCAGCGCGTGAAACGCCCGAAAGATGTACCCCGATCCGTCGACCAGAATCAGTTGCTTGCGATCTGCGGCCATCAATCGAAACTATCCGATACGCTCCGCAAAGCAACAGTGCCGAAAAAGCAAATCGAAATTTAATACGCGACCTCAGATCATCGTATTGACAGTTTCGCTTGGCGTGTTTAATTAGACGGTTGCCTTGTAGTTGATCGAATTACCGTGTGGGTCGCATCGTCAATTCATTTGACTGATTGACTGCTAGCGACGCCGGTGGCTCTGGAATCGGACGACCTGAATGATTGAGGTTAAAAACCTAACTAAAGCCTACGGCAACTTTGTCGCGGTTAAAGACGTATCGTTTAAGGCCGAGAGCGGTTCTATCCTCGGCTTTCTGGGTCCTAACGGCGCCGGCAAGACCACCACGATGCGCATCATCACCGGCTACATGCCGGCGACTGCGGGCACCGTGCTGATCGACGGGCTGGATATTTTTTCGCAATCGCTCGAGGCGCGCCGCAAAATCGGCTACCTGCCCGAGAATCCGCCCCTGTATCCCGACATGCGTGTCGAGGCCTATCTGCGGTTCGTTGCGAAACTTCGCGACGTGCCGCGCGCGAAGATCGAATCGGCTCTCGACCATGTGCTCGAAGTTTGCGGACTCACTGACATGGCGCATCGGATTTGCGGACAGCTCTCGAAGGGCTATCGACAGCGGGTCGGCCTTGCGCAGGCGTTGATTCACGATCCGCCGGTGCTGGTGCTCGACGAACCGACCATCGGTCTCGATCCGCGCCAGATTCATGAAATTCGCGGCCTGATTCATCATCTCGCGGGCAACAGAACCGTCGTGCTTTCGACGCACATCCTGCCCGAGGTCTCGCAGATCTGTGACAAGGTCGTGATCATCGCCGACGGCCGCGTCGTGCTCGAGGAATACCTGAAGAAGCTCCCGGCCGGGACCTCGCTCGAAGATATTTTCCTGACCGCGATCACCAAAGAGCATCACGAGGACGGCGCGACAGCGGAAGAAAAGCTGGAGGAGGTTGGAGCGGGGCATACCTAGACCCGTGCCGCTCGAATGAAAAATTCTCTGACAATCGCGGGCAAGGAGCTCTCGGGCTATTTCTTGCAGCCGGTCGCATACGTTGTGATGACGGTGTTTCTGCTGCTGGGCGGCTTCTTTTTCTTTGCGCTGCTGCGCTACTTCGAAGTGACGCTGACCGCATATGCTGCGATGCAGAATCCCGAAGTTTTGCAGAAGTTGAATCTCAACGAGCGCGTGATCGAACCGATGCTGCACAACCTCGCGATCGTGCTGGTCATCCTGGTGCCCGCGATCACGATGCGAAGTTTTGCCGAGGAGAAGCGAACCGGCACCTACGAGCTGTTGCTCACAGCGCCGATCCGCACCGGCGAGATCGTCGCAGGCAAGTTCATCGCAGCGGCGGCGTTCATGCTGATCATGATCGGGCTTGCCGGAATGTTTCCGCTGATCCTGATTGCCTTCGGCAACCCCGAAATCGGCGTGATGTTCGCCGGCTACCTGGGGCTCGCGTTCCTGGCGATTTCGTTCGTTTCGATCGGACTGTTCACCAGCTCGCTGACGCAGAATCAGATTATCGCGGCGATCAGCTGCTTCGGCCTGCTGCTATTGCTGTTCGTGATTTCGTGGCCGGCGCAGGCGGGTGGATCGTCATTCTCCGATTTGCTGCGCTATCTATCGCTGCCGGATCATTTCGCGCAGATGGTTACCGGCATCATCGACACGCGCGACATCGTGTATTTCCTGAGTCTCATCTTCGTGGCGCTGTTCTTGACCCAACGATCGGTCGAGTCGGCGCGCTGGCGGTAAGGTAGGGGGCGGATGCGGCGATCGGCAGCGCTTTACGGAATTCTCGGCCTGGTTCTGCTCACGTTCGGGCTGGTCGACTATTTTATTTCGAGCGGCTTTCGGCTGTTCGTATGGGTCAACCTGGCCGGCGGCATCTTCGCGATCGTCCTGTGGATCACTTCGAGCCGATCCGAACTTGCCTCGATCTCGACCGGACGCTCGGCGCGTTACGGCGCCAACGCCGCCATCTACTCGATCGCCTTCATCGGGTTGCTGGTCGCGGTCAACTATATTTCGTCGCTTCATCACACGCGGCTCGATCTCACGAGCGAGAAGGTTTACAGCCTTTCGAGCCAGTCGATAAACGTGGTCAAGGGTCTGCAGAAGCCGCTCAAGTTGTATGGCTTCTTCCAGGGCGGCGAAAATCCGGCCGCGCGCGAACTCTACGAGACCTTCGCGTACTATTCGCCCAAGCTCACTTACGAGCTGGTCGATCCCGATAAGCATCCCGAGCTCGCCGAGCGTTTCAAAGTGTCGGTGATGGGCACGACGCATCTGCAATACGGCGGCGCCGACAGTGGGGAGGGCACCAACGTCACCGACCTCACCGAGGAGTCGCTGACCAACGCGATCATCCGCGCGACCAGGAGCACCAAGAAGGTGATCGAGTTCCTCGACGGGCATGGCGAGGCGGATCCCGACGATGCCGAGACCCAGGACGGCTACGGCACTATCAAAAAAGATTTGGAAGGCGAGGGCTACGAGGTTCGCAAGCTCGAGCTCGCGCAACTGCCGAAGGTTCCTGACGACGCCAACCTGGTCGTGGTCGCGGGACCGATCAAGCCGCTCGGACAGCATGAGATCGATGCTTTGAACGACTACCTGAAGCATGGCGGGCGCATGATTGCGATGTTCCGGCCGCAGCGTCCCGACAATCCGATAGACGAAGACGCGATGGTGAAGCTTGCGGGTGAGTGGGGCGTCAAGGTCGGCAACGACATCGTGGTGGATCAGGTTGTGCGCCTGTTCGAAGGTCCCGCGCTCGGGTTGAATCCGATCGTGCAGAACTATGGCGATCACCCGATCACCAAGGATTTCAAGCAGCGCACCGTATTCCCGATGTCGCGATCGCTGACCGCCGAACCCAATCTCAAGCCGGGGCTGACAGTCACGCCGATCGCGAGCACCAGCGATACTTCGTGGGCGGAGGTCGACCTCGATACGCTGTTTCGCCAGCAGAAGGCGGAGCTGAGCGCGAAGGATACGCGCGGGCCGATCACCGTGGTGATGGCGGTGGACGGCAAGCTTGAACAGCTTGGCTTGGGCAAGGGCGATGCGCGTATCGTGGTGTACGGCAGCGCCGAGTTTGCCGACAATCAGAATGTGACCACGTTCTTCAACCGCGACTTTTTCGTCAACAGCGCCGACTGGCTGACCGGCGAGGAGAACTCGATCTCGATTCGACCGCGCTCGATTCGCGCGTCGCGCTTCCGCCTGACTGAGGGGCAGTTCTCGATCGTGTTCGCATTCGCGGTGCTGCTGCTCCCCGAGTTGCTGCTGATTGCCGGGATCGTTGTGTGGTGGGAACGGCGCAATTGAGGCGCTCTCCGGCTTTGACCTAATCTCCGATGCGCTTGCGCAACACTATTATCGTGCTGATCCTGTTCGCGATTGTCGGCGGCTACGCTTTTGTCGTCGGCCACTATTCCGTGAATGAAGAGAAGCCGAAGCTGATCGACGTCAAGCCGGACGACATCGCGAAAATTGAACTCAAGTATTCCGATCGGGACATCGTGCTCGAGCGCGACAAGGGCAAGCCCTGGCGCCTGGTGAAGCCTGTGGGCGCCGACGCCGATCAGGCGCAGGCCAACAACCTCGCGCGCGCGATTGCCGACGGTGTCCTGGTTCGCACCGTCGATGACAAGCCGGCAGACCTCGCGCCATTCGGGCTCAAACCTCCCACAACTACGGTCACGGTCACGACCTTCGAAAAGAAAACGCTTCCATCGATCGAGGTCGGCAAATCGACGCCGATCGGCTTCAACGCTTACGTCCGGCTCTCGAACAGTCCGGCGGTGCTGCTGACGGAAGGTGCGTTCTCGGCCGGGATGAACAAGTCGGTCAACGATTTGCGCGTGCGAGACCTGATGGCGTTCAAGCTCGACGACGTTCAGAAGCTGATAATTACGCGCGACAACGGGGATACGGTTGAAATCGATCGCGACGGCGACAACTGGAAGATCGTCAAGCCCACGCCGTCGCCGGCCGATGACACCGCGGTCCGGATGGCGCTCGGCACGCTGGTCAATGCGCGAGCGACAGACTTCGTGTCGGACGCGCCCGCCAACGTCGCGCAATACGGGCTCGAGAAGCCGCATCTCACTGCGACGGTTGTGCTGAAGAACGGCGAGCAGCAATCGATGCTGTTCGGATTCAAGCAGGCCGGCGAGGGCAAGAGCGGAATCTACGTGCGTCGCGGAGAGCGCGCGCCGGTTTACGCCGTGGCCGAATACGTGATGACCAGCCTTGACAAGTCGCCGCTGGATTTTCGCGACAAGACTATCGTGAAGGTTGATCCCGAGTCGGTTGACACAGTCAAAGTGAAAACCAGCGACGGCGAGTTCACGCTGAAGCGCGCGCCGGTCGGCAAATGGGACGTCGTAGTCGGCGGCAAGACGTCGGAGGGCGATATCCCGGTGGTCGAGCGGCTGCTCAATCAGTTCCGCGATCTGAAGGGCGAATCGATCGTCGCCGATCCGATGCCGAGTGCGCAGCCGTTCGGACTGGACAACCCTGCGGTCGAAATCACGCTGATAGGCAAGGACGGCAAGCAGCTCGGCATGGTCAAGCTCGCGAAGATCAGCGTCAAGCCGACGGCTCCGCCAATTCCCGGCGAACCCCCGCAGCGGACCGAGTACTACGCGACGTCGAGCGGGAGCAAGGCGGTCTACTCGCTGAGCGATTTCAGCTTCGAGCAGCTCAACCGTCCCGCGCCGCTGTACATGGCAAAGGCCCCCGAGCCTCCCCCACCGCAAGCTGCAGCCTCGCCGGCGAAGTAGGCAGCGTCAGGTTTCGGCGATTACGTGGGCTATCGCCTGGGCGGCGGTGTGAGTGATGCTCAGGTGGAAGCGCGTGATCTGTTTGCGCTGCGCGAACGCGGCGGCCTTGCCCGATAGCGCGATGGTCGGGGCTTTGCCGCGCTCGCGCACGACTTCGATTTCGCTCCATCCGACGTTGCGGTTCCATCCTGTGCCCAGCGCCTTCATCGTCGCTTCCTTGGCGGCGAAGCGCGCGGCGTAGCTCTGGTAGCGGGGAAGCCCGCGCGACTCGCAATACTTGATCTCGCCGGGAGTGAAGACGCGGGCGCGAAAACGCTCGCCCGTCGCGGGCCGCGTGAGCGCGCGCTCGATGCGATCGACTTCGATTACGTCGATGCCGGTGCCTGCGATCTGGCTCATCGCGAATGAGTATTAGCCGCGGTGCGGGCGGATTCAATTGCGCGCAGCTCGGTGTGGATTCTATTGTTCAGGCAGAACTCCGGAGGTAGCGATGGCGAAGCTTTCGATCACGGTAAACAAAACCCGCTGCATCGGCAGCGGCGACTGCGTGGAAACGGCGCCTGCCGTGTTTCAACTCGACGACGAGGGCAAGTCCGAAGTCGTCAACCCGTCGGGCGCCGACGACTCGATAATTGTCTCGGCGGCGCGTTCGTGTCCGGTGAAGGCAATCACGGTGGTGGACGAGGCCGGAGTGCAGCTCTTCCCGCCGCCGAAGAAGTAATTCGCGGACGGTGGCATGGCGATACGCAAGCATCGCGCAGGCGAACTGGTAATCGAGCAGACGCGTGACCTCGTGCGCGTGCGCGAGATGCTCGCGCGGGCCGGCATGATGACGGAAGGAATCGAATGGCCGGCCGCGTGTTACATCGTCGCGTATGTCGGCGATGAAGCGGTCGGAGTGGTTGGCGTCGAGTCGAAGATCGACGCGGCGCTGATCCGCTCGCTGTACGTGAATGAATCGATGCGCGGGCGTGGGATCGGCGCTGCGTTGATCGCGGCGGCGCGCAAGGCGGCGCATACCCGCGGCGCGCGTCATCTGTATTTGTTCAGCACTGATGCGGGCGAATTCTTCGAGCGGCTCGGTTTCAAGAAGGTCGCCGTCGATGACGTTATCGCGGCAATCCCGGGCGTGCCGCAGGTCGAGTACTACCGCGCGCAGGCCGGAGGAGCTCGCGCGCGAGGTCGCGTACCATCTGGACATTTCGAGCGATGGCGTGATCGAGCGATAGAACTCAGTCTTCGGGGACGTAGCGGCCGAGATATTTGCCCCTTCCGGTCGTCACCATCAGATATGGATTTGAAGCGAGCAGTTTCGCGGCGAGGCGCGGCGTCATGTCGGGGCGGATCGTTTGCGGGTTCGGATTCATTGCGTCGATCGCGCGCGGCGCGGCGTCGGATCGTTCGATCGTGCCGAGCAGAATTCCGTCTGCGATCGAGCACGACGGCGCGCGGCGTTGGCGAATCGGGAGAAGCCGGCGCGACAGAGTCTTCAGGTCCGAGGCGGACGAGGTCTTCGCGCATGAACTCGTCGATGCGCACGCGGTCCGAATAGTGAATCCAGAATGCGCGCAAGCCGGGCGCGAGATTGTTGATGAAGTACGGAAGCAGCGCGCATCCGCTCTGAGAGCGGAGCCGGCGGGTCGGTGGGCAATCCGCGGACGATCCAATCAGCCTTGCCGCGGAAGTAGTGGCGGACGTCGGTGAAGCCGAGCAATTCGAGCTGCGCCGCAGCTCGCGCGCTGAGGTCTCACAACGAATCGCGGCAATAGACGACGACCGGGCGCGTGCGGTCGAGCAACTGCTGGCGCGTCGCGCAGAATGCGTCCGACCGGGATGTGAATCGCGCCGCGGATGTGCGCGGTGGCATACTCGTGGGTCGGCAGCGCGTCGACGATTTGCACGCCGGCGGAGAGCATCCGAAGAATTTCGCGATGTTGAATCTCGCGCACGACTACTCGCGCATCGCAGCGAGCGCTGAAAGAGCGGTGTCGACGATCATCTCGCCGCTGCCGGCGGCAATTCTCGCGGTATCGACTTCGTAGCCGCCTTCGGGGTATGCGGCGCGGGTGGGAATGTAGCCGATGAGATCGTTGCAGTAGCCGGCCACGAAAGTTTGCGCGAAGTACGGGTTTGCTTTGATCGCGAGGCCGAGCTCGACGAAGAGTTCGCCGGGGATGCCGACGATCGCGAGTGTTGCCAATCGTCACGATGGTCATCGCGGTTGCAAGTTCGCGGCGCGTCATGTCGACGCGGCGGTCGCGGCGGTTTTGCTCCTCGAGGGCTTCCAGAGCGGCCAGCGCCGCGCGGGACTGCGCATGATGGTCGCGCAGGCGCTTCAATTGGTAGCCGTCGCCGCCGCGATGGTTGTCGAGCGAGGCCTGGGTCTGAGCGGCGCAAGCGCGTGCGATCGGCGAGGTCGGCGCTGAAATCTTTGAGCTTGAGATTCAGCGCGATTCTGCGCGCGGCGATTCTAGCGTCGGCGATTGAGGGAGCGTGCTGGAGCGCGTCGAACGCGCCGCGGCCCATCGCGCGGCCGTGCTCTTCGGCGACTTCGAAATTGCCGCGGCTGCGTGGATCGATATTGCCGGTCGCGCCCTGGATGAAAATCGAGATTGGGCGCGGGCCTCCGGCGGAGGCGGCCGCGGTTTCGATTTCATCCATCGCGAAGCCGGGCCAATCGCGCGAGTAGAGCAGGTTGTCCTCGCACAGCACGACGCCGTGGCATGGATAGTTCATCAGGAACGCGATCGGAGTTCCGTTCGCACGATACGCACCGAGCGTGCTGACTTCGGCGTCGGCCGGACCGGCGCGATTTGCGGCAATCTGAATTTGCCGGTGCGGGCGCATCAGGCGGCGATTGATTCCGAGCGTGAATTGGGAGGCAGCCGCGCGGAGCGTCGCTGGTTCCAGATTTTCGTTCGCCTGAATGATCGCGCTGGCGATCTTCTCAGGCAGCGCGCGCTCCCATTCGAGGTCGCGGCCCTCTGCCGGCTTCGCGTCGGCGCGCGGAGTCGCGAAGATATTGAAGGCGGGCGCGGAATGGGTGTGCGTCGCGCAAACCAGGATCGAATCGGCGGGGATGCCGGTCCTTGCGGCGACGCGATCGCGGATGTCGTCGGCGATGCGAATCCCGAGTGCAAGCACGTCGACGCCGGCGATCGCGACTTTGTTGGCGCCGTCGCTCAGCACCAGCGCTTGCGCGGCGAGGTCGTCATGCACGCCGGCGTTGCGGCCGACGCGGTTGCCGTAACCAAGCATCGCGAGGCCGACCGGCGGGTCGAGTTTCACGCGAGCGGCTCCGACATAGAGAGGAGGCATGGCTACCTTGACTTTTCGAGCTTGGCCGAGGCGAGCTCAGCGGCTCTGGAAGCCACTTTGGCGGCTGCGGCGATGATGTCGTCGACGTCGCGGTCGTCGCCGAGCAGGCATTCGTGCGGTATCGAGACGATCTCGTGCTCGAACAGGCGTTCGGCGACGGGACAATCGATGGCGGCGGTGTCGGGGTTGGCGCCCGCCAGTTCAACGGCTTTGCGATAGGCGCCGGACTCGCGCGGAAAAAGTGCGGATCGATAGACAGGATCGTTGGCGACGCCGCATGGAATGCCTTCGGCGCGAAGTGCGCGGACGAATCGATTGCGCGACACGCCGAGCGCGGATTCGTCGACCAGGAAAACGAACGCGTAGATGACTTCGCGGGTGACGCGGGGATCGCGCGCAATAGTGCTCAGTCCCTTGATGGCGCCGAGGCCTTCGCGCAGGCGGGCGGCGGCGCGGCTCTTACGATCGATCTGTTCGGGCAGGCGCGCGAGCTGCGCGAGCAGAATTCCGCATTGCCATTCCGTCATCCGGTAGTTCGCGCCCATCAGCGGACCTTCGAAGTCGTCGCCGGGACGACGGCGTCCGCAATTGATCAGCGACTGGCATCGCTGCTCGAGCTCGGGATCGTTGGTGGTGATCATTCCACCTTCGCCCGCGGTCATCGGCTTCGAGGACTGAAAACTGAAGCATCCGAGAGCGCCGTAAGTACCGACGCCGCGATCGCGGAACTGGGCACCGGGGACGTGGGCGCAATCCTCGACTATCGGGATGGAATGCGCGCGCGAAATTTCCGCGAGTGCGTCGAGATCGGCGAGCGACGCGCCGTAATGGACTGGTATGATGGCCTTGGTGCGGCGCGTGATGAGGCGCCTGACGGATTCGGGATCGATGCATCCGTTGGCGGCGCTGACGTCGGCGAAGACCGGACGCGCCATGCATGCGACGGCGGCATACGGGGTCGCGGCGAAAGTGATCGCGGGAACGATGACCTCGTCGCCGGCGCCGATGCCGAGTGCCTTGAGTGCGACCTCGAGCGCGCTGGTGCCGGACGTCGTCGGGATGGCGAAGCGAGCGCCCTGGTATGCGGCGAATGCGGCGGCGAACTCGGCAGCCTTGCGATTGGGACTCGGGTAGCCGCCCCAGCTTTGCGACGTGAGCACATCTTCGAGTTGCGCGCGTTCGCGGACGTCGAAGACCGGCCACGTAGGGAAGGGGCGGGTGCGAAGGGGCTGGCCGCCGAGGATTGCGAGGGTCGAGGGCATTGGGGTTAATCTAAACTATTACTTTAAGTCTTGAAAGCTCGCTCGTACCTGGAAAACCTAACCCCTAACCCCTTCCCGAGCGGAAAGGGGGACCGGAGTTGGAGTCTTCCTAACCCGAGAAGGGGAACGATCGCGCAGATACTACTTGCGGGCGACTTCCTGGAGGATCGCGATCTCGGGGCGGCCTGCGAGCAGGGAACCGATCTTTCCGCCGAAGGCTTTCATGTGATCGGTCTTGCCGTGCGCGTCGAGCGCGGCCTGATCCTGGTAGACCTCGTAGTAGACGAACTCGGTCGGGTCCTTGGTGTTCTTGTGCAGGATGTAGGTGAGGGTAGTGGGCTCGGACTCTTTCACCGTCGCGATCATCTGCTTGGCGGCGGCTTCGAATTCGGCTGTCCTTGCCGGGCTGTACTTTCAGTTTTGCAATCACGGTAATCGGCATCGTGGGTCTCCTTGAGATTCAAACTTCATCTACCCTCGTATCGACATGCGCGCGGTTTTTCAAGGCAAATCGACGGGTGACAGTAGCTCTTTCATTGGGGCGCGCGGTCGATTAACACCAATGGCGAAGACCGACTAGGGAGAGAATCACGATGCTGGGTTTTGATTTGACCGAGGAACAGCTCGAACTGAAACAGCTGGCGCATAAGTTTGCCGAGCAGGAAATTATTCCGCGCGCTCGGGAATATGACGAGAAGGAAATTTTTCCTGTCGACGTGTGCGAGAAAGCGTTCGCCGCGGGACTGATGAATTTCGGAGTGCCGAAGGAATTGGGCGGCCCGGGACTCGGCGTGCTCGACACCAGCCTGATCGTCGAGGAGCTGAACTACGGATGCGCGGGAATCTCGAACGCGGTGGGCGCCAACGACCTCGCGACGCTGCCGATTCTGATCGCGGGCAACGACGAGCAGAAGCGGACCTACCTGGGGCAGCTGGTGAAGAAGCTGACGTTCTGCGCGTTCGCGATAACCGAGCCGGGCGCGGGCTCGGACGTCGCCGCGATGAGTACGACGTATCGGCGCGAGGGCGACGAGTACGTCATCAACGGCACCAAGCATTTTATCTCGAACGGGTCGCGCGCGGATTGGTACGTCACGTTCGCGACGTCGGACAAACGGCTCAAGCACAAGGGCATCTCGTGTTTCGTGTTTCCGTCGAACGTGCCGGGAATCACGCGCAACCGGATGCATGGCAAGCTCGGGCAGCGCGCGGCCGACACCGGCGAAATTTTTTACGAAGACGTGCGAGTTCCAGCCAGTGCGCTGGTCGGGCGCGAGGGCGAGGGCTTCAAGTACGCGATGGCGACGTTCGATCACAGCCGGCCGGAAATTGGCGCGATTGCGATCGGAATTTCGCAGCGCGCGCTCGACGAATGCCTGAAGTACTCGAAGCAACGCAGCGCGTTCGGGCAGCCGATCGCGAATTTCCAGGCGATCCAGTTCATGATGGCGGACATGGCGATCCAGATCGAAGCGATGCGGCTGCTGACCTACAAGGCGGCGTGGCTGGTCGATCAGGGCGAGGGTGCGAATACGATTTCGGCGTACGCGAAGGCCTTCAGCGCCGACGCGACGATGGAGATCACGACTGATGCGGTGCAGATTTTCGGCGGCTACGGGTACATGAAGGAGTATCCGGTCGAGAAGCTGATGCGCGATGCGAAGTTGTTGCAAATCTACGAGGGCACTTCGCAGATTCAGCGCGTCGTCATCGCGCGGAATTTATTAAAATGAAAGCAGGGGTGACCCCTGCAGCAGTATTCGGAAAGATAGTTAGTCTGCGTGCTGCACGGGATGCGGGATTGGCGGGTCTTGGTCTTTTGGTTCATCGCCAGTGACGGAGCCGACGTAGCCGCCCTGGTGATAGACGTCGACCTGGCCGGTGGTCGGATCGGGCAACAGGTTCCATTCGTCGGGTGGCGGCGGATTGGGATCGGGCGGCATGTAGACGATCGGCTGAGGCGGAGGAGCCGGAGGGGGCGGCGTCGCGGAGCATGCGGCAAATCGCGAACGGCAAAAACAGTGGAGAGCGGCTAGCGAAATCTTCCGATTCATGATGCGGCACAGGTTCGCGCAGAAGGGACTACATTTATCTTGTCGCCAGTTTGCAGGAATCGCAAGCGCGGCGAGAATGGCGTTACTTGCTCGGGATGCCGAGGACTTCGCGGAAGTGCTCGATGGTTTTTTCGAGGCCGGGCGCAGCGCGACATGCGGCTCCCATCCGAGGACTTTTTTCGCGAGATCGATGTTTGGTTTGCGGCGGACCGGATCGTCGGCGCGCGGGCCCTTGATCACCACTTTCGACGAACTGCCCGCGAGCTCGATCGCGAGCTTGGCGAGTTCCGCGATCGTGAATTCGTCGGGGTTGCCGATGTTCACCGGCCCGATGTGCGTGTCCTGATTCATCATGCGCACGAAAGCGTCGATGATGTCGTCGACGTACGCGAACGAGCGGGTCGAATTGCCGTCGCCGTAAATCTCGAGATCTTCACCGCGCAGTGCAGCGACGCAGAAGTTCGACACCACGCGGCCGTCGTTGATCGCCATCCGCGGGCCGTAAGTGTTGAAGATGCGCACGATGCGGGTGTCGACGTTGTTCTGCCGGTGATAGTCCATCATGAGGCATTCGGCGACGCGCTTGCCCTCGTCGTAGCATGAGCGCACGCCGATCGGATTGACGTTGCCCCAATACGATTCGGTTTGCGGATGCTCCTCGGGATCGCCGTAAACTTCGCTGGTGGATGTCAGCAGGATGCGCGCGTGCACGCGCTTGGCGAGGCCGAGCATGTTGATCGTGCCCATCACGGAGGTCTTGGTGGTCTTCACGGGGTTGTACTGGTAATGCACGGGCGACGCGGGGCAGGCGAGGCTGAAGATGCGATCGACTTCGAGCAGGATTGGCTCGACCACGTCGTGGCGGATGAATTCGAAATTGCGGTTGCCGAGCAGGTGCATGATGTTGGCGCGCTTGCCGCTGAAGAAATTGTCGAGGCAGATGACTTCGTGGCCGTCGTTGAGCAAGCGCTCGCATAGATGAGAGCCGAGGAATCCTGCGCCGCCGGTTACCAGTGTTCGCACAGTTGTTCTCCCGGGTCAGCGGCGATTTTCGCGCGCGATGGCGCGAACGGTTTCGATCACGTAGGCGACGTCGTCGTCGGTCATCGCGGCGTAGATGGGCAGCGAGAGGCATCGGCTGAAGATGTCTTCGGCGACGGGAAAATCGCCGTCGCGGTAGCCGTACATGCGCTGATAGTAATGCATCGTGTGCAGCGGGATGCAGTGCACGGAGCATCCGACGCCGCGCTCGCGCAGTATCTCGACGAACTGATTGCGGCCGAGCTTGAGGCGCTCGGGGCGGATGCGCAGCACGTAGAGATGCCAGGCGTGCTCGATGCCGGGCTCGGAGTACGCGGGCTGGAGCGCGTCGTCGCCGCGGAAGGCTTCGTTGTAGGCGCGCGCGATTTCGCCGCGGCGGCGCATGAAGTCGTCGGCGCGCTTGAGCTGGGCCAGGCCGATGGCGGCGTGCACGTCGGACAGGTTGTACTTGAAGCCCATGTCGTGGATTTCGTAGTACCACGAGCCGCTCTTGTCGTAGCGCTTCCACGCGTCCTTGTTCATCCCGTGCAGGCTGGCGACGGCGATTTTTTCCGCGAGCGCGTCGTCGGACGGTGGTGATCATGCCGCCCTCGGCGGTGGTGAAATTCTTGGTGGCGTAGAAACTGAAGCAGGTGAGGTCGCCGATGGTGCCGATTTTCGCCATCCCGCGGCCGTCCATGTGGCGCGCGGAGCCGGCAGCGTGCGCGGCGTCCTCGACGACTTTCAGATTGTAGGTGCGCGCGATGTTGAGGATGCGATCCATGTCGCAAGCATGACCGGCGAAGTGCACCGGCAGGATCGCGCGGACGCGTTTGTTGGCGCCGCTCTCGAGCGCCTCCTCGATGCGCGCGGGGTTGATGTTGAAGGTGCCGGGATCGACGTCGACGAACACCGGACGCGCGCCGAGGTAGCCGAGAATCTCGGCGGTCGCGGTGAAGGTGAACGGCGTGGTGATAACCTCGTCGCCGGGGCCGATGCCGAGCGCCCATAGCGAAAGATGCAGCGCGCCGGTGCAATGCGACAGCGCGAGCGCGTGTTTCGCGCCAACGTATTCGGCGAATTCGCTCTCGAAGCGCTTGGCCTTGGGGCCGGTGGTGATCCATCCGGAGCGCAGCGTGTCGAGTACCTCGCGCTCCTCGTCGGGTCCGATGGACGGACGATGAAATGCTACTTGTCGCATCGTGTGTGATTCGGTTGAAATCGGCGCAGTCCCGTTGGTCGAGTTGATTTCGGAGTATAAGGGATAGGTCAAAACGGGAGCAAGGCAGGAGTCGATGAGGCGCGCAGGATGGGCCGCGGCAGCGGTGGTGGTTGGATGGTACGTGTTCGCGCTTTGGATATTGCATCCGCTGACCGACGCGCCGGTGGTGGATAGCTGGCTGTACGGCTCTGCCGTGCGGCGGTTTCTGCGCACCGGCGAGATCAGATTCGCCGGCTTCACGCAGGCGATGCCGATAGCGCAGGTCGTTTACGGCGTGGCGTGGGCGCATGCGTTCGGCGGCAACTCGGTGTCGCTGGAAATCTCGGTGGTGGTGCTGGCGGTGCTGTGCGGATTGATGTTCCATGCGCTCGCGATCAAGTGCGGCGCGCCGCGATGGCAGGCGCTCGCGGCGACCGGCCTGCTGATCTGCAATCCGTGCTTCACGTTCCTGAGTTTTTCGTTCATGACCGAGATTCCGTTCCTGACGGCGATGATCGCGGCGCATCTGGCGTTCGCCAAGGCGGAGGGACGGCGCGAGCAGTTGTGGCTGTGGATAGCGGCGGCGATGGCGGTGATCGGTTTTTTGATTCGACCGTTCGCCGCGATGGCGATAGCGGGATGCGTCGGCGCGATGATTCTCTACGACGCCGGGCTGCGCAGGCAACGAATCGTTGGAGTCGAGCGCAGTGGATCAAGAAGATGGCGCCGTTCGCGCTGGCGCTCGCGGTCTGCGCGGGGCTCTGGATCTGGCTGACGGTGCTGGGTCCGAAGCCTTGGGAAGTGCAGCTCAACGAAAATCATTTCCGCTACCTTTTCATGGTGCCGATTGCGAACTACCTGCGCGCGGGCGTGCTCGGGCCGCTGCTTTACCTCGGCACGGTGCTGTCGCCGCTCGCGATTCTGCAGCTCGCGACGCCGCGATGGCGCCGGGTGGCGATCGGCGGCGCGGCAATTTTCGCATCCGCGCTGATCCTGATGTGGATGGACAATCGGCTGCCGGTGACGCCCGAGTACAGTTGCTTCGGCGGATGGCACAACGTGCTGATACTGCGCGGGCAGGACAATCGTTTTTCATGGGACGGCGACTGGCAATATGTGTTCCTGCTGCTGGCGAGCTTCGGCGCGGCGGGATTTGTCGTCGCGTTCGGCGCAAATTTTCAGGACGCTCAGCCGCGGAGCTGCCGCGATCGCGATAGCGGCAATAGTTTATTGGGCAGCGACGATACCGCTGTGGTTCTACAACGATCGCTACTACCTGGTGCTGGTGCCGGCCGGTGCGATCGTGCTTGCGCTCGCGCCGCTGCCGCGAAGCAGGCTGGTAATGGCGGCGGGATTTGCGATGACGCTCGCGATGGGCCTGATGTCGCTCGGCGGGACCTACGCGTATCAGCGCGGGATGGCGGTGGTTCTCGCGACTCGCAACGAACTCGAGCACCAGGGAGTTCCGCGCTCAGCGATCGACGCCGGCTACGCGCTCAACGGCGAAGATCTTTATCGCTATCCCAAGCATGGAATCGAAACGATGAAGCTCGAAGCGGGAATCCCGATGATCACGTCGCCGAAAGTGGATGAATACACGATCGCGAGTGAACCGATCGCCGGCATGGAGGTCGTGCGGCGGCTCAAGTGGCCGGGCCCTTTCGGCCTCGGCCATCGATATTTTTACCTGGTGAAAAAGCAGGTCGCGGGCCCAAAGTAAGAGAGAGCGGCAAGGATAATCGCCTGCGCGGCGGGCGGCAGGGGTGACCCCTGCACCCAGTGTGAAGCGCAAAGTTGCGCGCGACGCGCTACTTTGCTCTCAGGGGCGATGACGCGATCGCGTGAATAAACAGATGCTGTCGGCTTTCGTCCATCAGGGGCGTGGAGGACGATCAACTAACCTCAGAGCAAAGTAGCGCGCTGCGCGCAACTTTGCGATTGATACCGGGTGCAGGGGTCACCCCTGCCCAAGGAAGGGTGAAACCCACGGTGGGTTTCACATAAAATAAAGTGATTTCCCCTTCCGGGAAATCGCCAGCTAGCTCGCGCTGCCGGGCGCGGGTCCCGGCATCACGTAGGTCGGGACGCCGGTCTTTTGCTCGACGGCTTTTTCAAGCTTCTGCATGTCGATCTGATCCGTCAGTCCCTGGCGATCGGCTTCCTTCTGCGCGTAGGCCCACAGGCCGGCGTACTTGCCGTAGAGATCTTCGTGGACCTCGACGTAGAGCGCGTCACCGCGCCATCCGAACTTCACCGGCTGATAGACGAACATCCCGGGCGTGCCGATTTTCACCTTGTTGAAGAAGCGCTCGATGTCCTCCGGATACAGCCGGATGCATCCGTGGCTGACTTCCATGCCGACGCCCCACGGCACGTTGGTGCCGTGAAAAGCGTACTCGGGCAGGGTCAGCTCGATGCGATATTTGCCCAGCGGATTGTCGGGATCGTCACCGGAGACGACGTGCTCGGCTTCGCCGTCACGCTCGAGATGCTCCTGGTAGATGTCGTCGGGCACCACCCAGGTCGGATTGCGGGTCTTGCCGCGGACCGTGAAACCTCCCTCAGGGGTCTTCCAATCGAAACGCCCGAGGCCAACCGGGAACGAGTACACGACCGACGGCGTTACTCCTCCCGAGTGCTTTTTGCCGGGCACGAACTTGGCGGGCGTCACTTTGCCTTTGCTGTGAATCGGGCCGGTTGGCGACGGAAAATAATAGTAGATGCGCATCTCGGGGATGTTCATCACGATGCCGACGCGCGGCGTATCGGGCAGGATGTGCTCGTCGGGCAGGATGATCACTCGGCCGGCCGGCGGCGCCCACCAATCGATTCCGGCGTTGGCGTTGGAAATTTCCTTGGCCGTCACGCCGAACCATCGCCCGACGTCGAGCAGCGTGTCGCCCTTCTGGATCTGGTACGTGATCAGATTGCCGATGATGTCGTCCTTGCCGCGCGGGAGCGGATAGGCGTACAGCGGACGTTTCTCGAATTCGTCTTCGGTCCATGCGCCGTGCGCGGCCGGAATCGCGACCAGCGCGACCAGCATCACGGCGGGGAATAGTCGAGCGGCGATATCGATGAAGCGCTTCATGAAACCCCGGGCGAGTTGGCGGCAAGTCGCGTTCGGACGGCGAGCTCGTCGCATCGGGTGAAATTGTACCGGCGCGATCAGTCTGCAATCAACCTCAGGTTTGCGAACTTGAGTACCAGCAATTTGATCCCGCCGCGTTCGAAATTCACCCACGCCTTGGCGCCGTCGCCGCGTCCCTCGCGCCGGCGAACGATACCGCGGCCGAAGGTCGGATGCACTACCTTGGCACCAATTGCGAAGCCGTCGCCGCCGGGGCCGGTTCGTCGTCGGGCAAGCTGGCTGTCGCCGTAGTCGACGTAGGCCTCGCGCGGCGACAGCGGGCGTACGGGCGCGGTGTGGCGTTCAGGCGCGATACGTCGAATCAAACTGGGGTCAACCTCGCGCATGAATCGCGACTGCCGCGACTCCTGGCGCACGCCGTAAATTTCGCGCGAGAGCGTGTTGGTCAGGTAGAGCAATTGGCGCGCGCGCGTCATGCCGACGTAGCAGAGCCGGCGCTCCTCTTCGATTTCCTCGTCGATATCGGCGGAGCGGCTGTGCGGAAACAGGCCTTCCTCCATCCCGGCGATGAACACGATTGGGTACTCGAGGCCCTTTGATGTGTGCAGCGTCATCAGCGCGGCGCGTCCGCCGCTGGAATCGATCTGCTCGCTGTCACTGACGAGCGCGACTCGTTCGAGGAACTCGGGCAAGCCGCCGCCGGATTTCTCGGCGTCGAAGGCGCTGGCCGCGGAGAGCATCTCGGCGAGATTCTGCTTGCGGAAGGTCGCGTCGTCGAGCGTGCCGAGGTAAGCCTCGAAGCCGCTGTGCGCCACGACTTCCTCGACAATCCCGCGCACGCTCAGCTCGGGCAGGCGCGCGGCGAGATCGTGCATCCACGAATAGAGCATCCCGGCCTGCTTGGCGATTCGGAGCGCGACCTTCGAGTACGTTTCGAGCCGGCCCATCGCCTCGAACGCCGTGATATGCTCGCGCGCGGCCAGCTCGGTGATCGCCTCGAAGGACTTCGCGCCGATTCCGCGCGGCGGCGTGCCGACCATCCGCTCGAGGCTGACCGCGTCGGCGGGATTCGCGAGCACGCGCAGGTATGCGAGCAGATCCTTGACGTCGCGCTGTTCGTAGAAGCGCACGCCGCCGACGACGTAGTAGGGGATTCTCCGGCGCACGAGCGCCTCTTCAATCGCGCGCGACTGGGCATTGACGCGGTAGAAAACGACGACGTCGGCGGGCCTGAATCCGCCGGAGCCCGTCAGCCGCGCGATTTCGAGCGCGATAAAGTCGGCCTCGTCGCGCTCGGTGACGCCGGTGTAATAGGTGACCGGCTCGCCGGCGCCGTTTTCGGTCCACAGATTTTTGATCTTGCGCTCGGTGTTGTTGCGGATGACGCCGCCGGCCGCGGCCAGGATAGTTTTGGTCGAGCGGTAATTCTGCTCGAGCTTGAAAATCTGCGCGGTCGGATAGTCGCGCTCGAAATCGAGGATGTTGCGGATGTCGGCGCCGCGCCATCGGTAGATCGATTGATCCTCGTCGCCGACCACGCACAGATTTCCCGATCGCGCGGCGAGCGCCTTCACGACCAGGTACTGCACGCGATTGGTGTCCTGGTACTCGTCGACCAGCAGATGCGCCGCGCGCCGCTGCCATTTCTCCAGGATTTCAGGAAAGCGCTGGAACAGAATCCAGGTCTGCAACTGCAAATCGCTGAAGTCCATCGCGTTCATCGCGCGCATCCGCTCCTGGTAGAGCTGGTAAATCTGCGCAATCGAGGTCTCGCGTCCGGGCTGAGCGCTCGCGAGCATTTCCTCAGGCGAGATAGCTTCGTTCTTGGCCTGCTCGATTCGCGCGCGCGCAAGTTCGAGCGGTGGAGACTCGGCCAGCGCGGCGTCGTCGAGCACGCGGCGAATCGTGGTCAGCGAATCGCTCTCGTCGAGAATCGAAAAATTGCGATCGTAGCCGAGCGCGTGACCCTCCTGGCGCAGGATTCGCGCGCACGCGGAATGAAAAGTGCTGACCCACGGCAGGCGGGAGTCATCGCCGACCAGAGCCGCGACGCGCTCGCGCATCTCGTTGGCGGCCTTGTTGGTGAACGTCACCGCCAGCATCTCGAACGGCGACGCCTTGCGCTCGGCCAAGATGTGGGCGATACGGTAGGTCAGCGCGCGGGTCTTGCCCGAGCCCGCGCCTGCAAGAATGAGAATTGGGCCGTCGGGCGCGAGCACAGCGGCGCGCTGTTCAGAATTCAACTCGTCGAGATTCACAGTGACCGTCGCAGCTTCAAAACTTCGGAGCGGAGTAGATCAAGATAGCGACTCCGGCGCGCGCGGCAAAGTGAGCGGATGAAATTTGTGGCGACCTACGAACCTCACGACAAATTTTATCGCAAGGCGCGCGCGATGGGGCTGCCGTCGCGGGCGGCGTTCAAGATCGAAGAAATAATCGCGCGCAACCGGCTCGTCGGCAAAGGCGCGCGAATCGTCGACCTCGGATGCGCGCCCGGCGGATGGCTGGCGATCCTCGTGGTCGCGGCGGGTGCGAGCGGGCGCGTCGTGGGTGTCGACCTCGCGCAGGTGAAGAATCCGCCGGCCGGCGCGATCGCGATCGTCGGTGACATCCTGGATCCAAGTGTCGCAGCGCGCGTGCAGAGCGAGCTAGGCGGACGCGCCGATCTGGTGACGAGCGACCTAGCGCCCAAGCTGACCGGGATTGCCGCGCGCGACGAGGCTCGATCGCGAGAGCTGATCGATTGCGCGCTGGCTTTCGCGAGCACGATGCTGAAGCCGGGCGGCGCGATGGTCGCGAAGCTCTTCATGGGCGCGCAGTTCAAGGACATTGTCGATTCATTCAAGCGAGCATTTCGGAAGCGTCGAGGTGACGCGCACCAAGGCGAGCCGTCCAGGATCGTCGGAGCTGTATATCGTCGCGCGCGACTTCCGCGGCTGACTCGGCTTGGCTTCAAATTCACGATGCGCGTAAGGTTTGAGTATGAGGGCTTTTGGCGGGCGTCATCTGTGCCTGTTGCTTCTGGCAGCCGTCGTGGCGGCCTGCTCATGCACTCGTTCGCCATCCAGCCAGTCCACCGCGAAAGTTTCTCCCGACGAAGTAAGAGTCCAGGTCGCGCGCGTCGGCTTCGACGACGAGACCGGCTCGAACTACGTGCTGCTGCTCGACGATACCGAGTCGCGCGTGCTGCCAATCATGATCGGCGAGAACGAGGCGACCGCAATCCTGCTCGCGCTGCACGGAATCAAGCCCGAGCGGCCGTTCACGCACGATTTGATTCGGTCGATCATCGGGAAGACCGGGAACAGTGTCGATCGAATCGTGATCGCCGACATGCGCGACGAAATTTACTACGCGACGATTTACATGGACGGCGGCCGCTACACGATCGACAGCCGGCCCAGCGATGCGATCGCGCTTGGCGATGAACATGAACGCGCCGATTTACGTGAATACACAAACTTTTCGAATCGGCGCCCAGCTATGGGGCTCGGCGGCGGCGGAAAAATTCCCGACACTGCGCGAGCGTTGGGCCTGACCGTCGAGCAACTGACTCCCGACCTCGCGAGCGCGTTCGGTGAGCCCGGCGGGCGTGGCGTTTTGGTGTCAGAAGTCGATTCGTCGGCGAAGAAAGCGGGCGTCGCGCGCGGCGATATCGTGGTCAAGGTCGGGAACAGCGACGTCAAGGCGCTCGACGACTTCAACCGGCAAGTTGCGAACGTCAAGAACGGCGATGTGACGTTGACCCTGAATCGCGACGGCTCGAATCGCACCGTCACGCTGGCTGCCGACGGCGCGCGCTAGGCGCTCGCGACTCGCATCAGCTTAATCGCATGCTCGGGACACGCGGTGACGCACAGGCCGCACGCGTGGCATTCGTCGGCGCGAACCGCGAATGCCTGGCGATTGCCGTGCACCCATGCCTTCACCCGCCCAATCAGCGGCATCGCGCGCTTGTCGTCGTCGCTCAGCTTGTGCACCTCGAAGACGTCGTAAGGGCAAGCCTCGACGCAATCCTCCTTGGCCTCGCATCGCATGCGATCGATCACCGGCGCGAAGACGCCGCCCGTCCTGCTTGCATTCCGCTTTCGATGAATCGCGGGCCACGTGCTCCTCTTATGCGACTTTCACGAGCACGCTTTCGATAAAGCGCGGATCGATCTCACGCTCGCCGCCAAGGTTGGCGAATTCTTCTTCGAGCAGGTTCAGGCATGAGTTCAGAAATCCGGCGGTGCGCTTTCGCGTCGTGTCGTCCATCCTCTCCGCGAGGGCGTGATTCAGCTTGGCGCGAAATTCGTCGCTGAGGACGCCGGGCTGCCCCGTCATGATCGCAGCGCGCATCGCAGTCAGCCTGCTGCCTTCGATCGGATCGATCGTGAGGCGATCGTCGAGCGCCAGGCGCGCGAGGCCGGTCAGCAGAAGCTGGCTGAGGCGAATATCGCGCGCCGCCATCTGCGCGCGGAAGTTCGGCGACGAGATATCGATTGCGAACATGCGCGGAACAGTTCGGCGGCCGAATCGATCTGATCGAGAATCGCGTAGCTGAGATGCAAGTCGCGCATGCTGCTGAAATCGCGCATCTCGACCGCGCCGTTGCCGTCGAGGCCGCTGTAGTATCGCGGCTGACGCGCCATGAAACCCGAGAGCGCCTCGCGATAGGGCGAGTCGAGGTACGGAATCTCGCGCACCTTGACGCTCGAGAGGCCGAGCTTGCGCAGCGTCAGCTCGGTGCTCGTGCGCAGATCGATCGTCAAGCTCACGCCGAGGCGGAAAAGCAGTTTCAGTGGCGTATCGCGCAGATGCTCGATCGCGCTCTGCAGGTCGCCGCCCGCCAGATGCTCGAGCGCGAGGTTCAGATAGTGATGCGTCATCTCGACCGCGACGCGCACCGCTTCGAGATCGCCGAAGTCCACCGCGCGCGCGACCAGCACCTGGTTGCTGACCATCGCCATCTCGCTGCGGAGCTGACGTTTCCCTTGCGCCGCGAATCCCGCGGTGAGCGCGGTGTTGAACAGCGAGACGTCGCCGTCGGCAATCGCAGGCGCCATCTCGGGCGCGATCACTTCGTTATCGTCGGGCAGATCGGCGCGGCTCGGAGGTTCGTAGCCGGCGCGAATCGTCAGAAACTGCTCGGGCTTGATGATACGCGAAGACGCTCTGCGCCTCGAAGAAATCGGGAAAGCCGCGGTCGCTCAGGCGCGCGCGCCGGAACTGGTAGGCCTCTTCCTCGAGCTCGGCCTCGACGCCCCAATAAATTTCCTCCATCAGGCCGCCGAAGTAGTTGTAGTCGCGCTCGAACGCCTCTTCGAGGAAATCCGAGATGTGCTGCGAAATTGCGTCGTGGCGGATGAACTCGATCAGATAATTTTCGTCGAACTGCGCGAAGCGATTCGCGGTCGCGTCGGGCGAGGACGCCGCGTCGTCGATTCGATGCACCTTGATATAGCCGCGCAGCAGGATCGACATCATTTCCATGTCGAGGCCCATCAGCGCGTCGGCCAGTTTGCGCCGTCCGCCGTCGGCCATCGCCTCGATCCACTCGCGCATGCGATGCACGTTCGGACGATCGCGATTCCAGCAATCGAGATCGAACAGCGACCTGACCTGCTCGGGTATCGCGAGGCTCAGCAGGTCGCCGGCGTCGGCGCTGCCGATTTCCTTGAGCGTGTAGAAAAGCGTCTCGGGCGAGAACGATTGCACCAGGCGCTCGGCCTCGGGCGCGGAGAGGATCAGGTCACGCTTCTGGCGCGCAGGGAGGCCGTACAGGAACTCCAGCTTTTCCTGGAACGGAAGATTCAGAAATTCCGATTCGCCTCTTACCGCCATACGCCTCGCAACAATAGTCGCATCTCATCGGCAAAGTATCGCGGGCTTCCCCGACGGATCAACTGAGCCCTAATCTTTCGCGCGTCCGCGCTATCAGATATGATGATTGACAGTACATCAGAGCCTTTTCTTGCCCTCTCGCAATTCGAAACATCCCGTCGCACTGACGATAGCTGGCAGCGACCCCGGTGGCGGCGCAGGCCTTCAGGCTGACCTCAAAACGTTCGCGGCGCTTGGCGTGTATGGATATTCGGTGATCACCCAGGTGATCGCGCAGAATAGTTGGAAGGTAGCGGAGGTCGAGCCGGTATCGCCCGAGATGGTCGAGGCGCAGCTCGACACTCTGGCTTTGGAGTTCGCGCCTCGCGCGCTCAAGACGGGAGCGCTGGCGAATGTGGACGTCGTCAAAGCGGTGGCGCGCGCGATCGAACGCCTCAAACTGCCGGCCCCAGTCGTCGATCCGGTGATCGTGTCGAGCAGCGGCGCGCGGTTGATGGGCCAAAAGGGCGAACGCGCGATTCGAAAGCGGCTGATTCCTATCGCGCGCATCGTCACGCCCAATATCGCCGAGGCTGAGGTACTGGCGCACATTCGAATCGATTCTGACGCGGCGATTCGCGAGGCGGCGAAGAAGATAATCAAGCTCGGCGCGCAAGCGGTCGTCATCAAGGGCGGGCATCGCGAGGACGACAAATACGCGACAGATTTGTTTTATGACGGGCGCAACTTCGTCGAGCTCAAGGGCCCGCGGATAACAGGCGGCGGTGCGCATGGCACCGGATGCGCATTCTCGGCGGCGATCGCGGCGCATCTCGCGCGCGGCGCAAGCCTCGAAGACGCGGTCCGCGGCGCGAAAAGCTTCGTGACCGCGGCGCTCAAGCACAGCTTCAAATTGGGGAAGGGGCGGGCGCTCCTCGATCACTTCGCGCGCGGTTGATCAGTTGATCAACTGATCAACCTGCGCGATCGCGCGGCACGCTGAATTCCTTCAACGCCGCCGCCAGATTGTGGCTCGGCGTCTCCGCATCGCCCATTTTCAGCAGCGCGAATCGTTCATCGGAGTCCAACTGCGACCAGGCCTCGCCGCTCAGATCGAAGCCTGCCGCGCGCGCATTCGCGACGACTCTGCCCGGCGGCGACGCAGGCGGTTCGGCAGACGCTCTTTGCGCGTCGGTCAGAGTTTTCGGCTCGACGCCAAACCGGCGCTTCATCGCCTCGCGGATAAACACGCCGAGCCCGTCGCATTCCTCGGCGCGAATCGACCGGGAAATGGCAGATCGCGAGACGCTCGCCGCGGTCGAGCGACTTCCATTGCTCGAGCCCGATTTTCAAACCGACGCGATCCAGCTTGCGCCGCACCGCCATCGGAACGCATTGCAGGCTTTCATGCATCTCATCTTCAAATTTGAATTTGCGGATCATCTTAAACCTCCGGGCGAGGAGCATTTGCAAGGTTGCAATACGCAACCGCCGGGATCAAGATCGCGAGCCTCAATTCGTGGTATAGCGATCGATAGTGGCTTCGATTAACGGAAGAAATGGCAGCCCCGGCTGGGACGCGCGGATGATTGACGAAATCGTCGCGAGTTTGGCCGACAAGCCCGGCGCGCTGATGCTGGTGTTGCACGCGGTAATGATCGCGTCGGTTATATCCCGCCGGACGCCGTGCCTGCGATTGCGCAGCGGTTGAATCTTTCGCGCGCCGAGGTCCACGGCGTCATCAGCTTCTATCACGATTTCCGCACCGAGCGGCCGGGCCGAAAAGTCATCCGCGTATGCCGGGCCGAGTCGTGCCAGGCGATGGGCGCGGTCGCGCTCGCGGAACATATTCAGTCGCGCCTCGGAATCGAGTTCGGACAGACCAGCGCCGACGGCGATTTCACGCTCGAGCCGGTCTACTGTCTCGGCAATTGCGCATGCTCGCCGGCAATCCTCGTCGGCGACGATCTCTTCGGCCGCGTCAATCCGAAACGCTTCGACGAGATTTTTTCTGACGTCACCTCATCGAGGCCGCCGCGATGACCGTCATCGTATACGTTCCGCGCGACTCGAGTGCGGTGTCGCTCGGGGCCGATGTGGTCGCGGAGACGATTCGTAAAGAAGCGGCGTCGCGCAAGCTGGACGTGAAGATCGTGCGCAATGGATCGCGCGGAATGTTCTCGCACGAGCCCATGGTCGAGGTCGCGACCAGCGCCGGACGAATCGCGTACGGACCGGTCGCGGCAGCGGATGTCGCGTCGCTGTTCGATGCGAACTTTCTCGACGGCCGCGAGCATCGGCTGCATCTCGGCGTCGCCGAGGAAATACCGTGGCTCAAGTCGCAAACCCGGCTGACGTTCGCGCGCGCGGGCGTGACCGATCCGGTATCGCTCGACGACTTCATTGCGCACGGCGGATATCGCGGACTGCGGCGTGCGATCGAGCTTGGCGCCGACAACGTAGTCGCCGAGGTCACGAAGTCGGGTCTACGCGGGCGCGGAGGTGCAGGGTTTCCTACAGGCATCAAATGGAAGACTGCGGCTGACGCGCCGGCGATGCCGAAGTATGTCGTCTGCAACGCCGACGAAGGCGACTCGGGCACATTTTCCGATCGCATGATCATGGAAGGCGATCCTTTCGTGCTGCTCGAAGGAATGACTATTGCCGCGCTCGCCGTCGGCGCGACGCAAGGCTACATATATCTGCGATCTGAGTATCCGCATGCGCGTCGCGCACTAGTCGAAGCGATCGCGACTGCCTATTCGAATGGCTATTTGGGCGCGAACATTCTCGGCACCGGAAAGTCGTTCGAACTCGAGATTCGGCTCGGCGCCGGCGCGTACATCTGCGGCGAGGAAACCGCGATGCTCGAAAGTATCGAGGGGCGGCGTGGGATGGTGCGCTTCAAGCCTCCCGTCCCCGCGATTGAGGGACTCTTCGGCAAGCCGACGGTGATTAACAACGTCGTGTCGTTCGCGACGGTGCCGATCATAATCGAGCGCGGCGGGGAATTTTTCCGTGACTACGGAGTCGGCAATTCGCGCGGCACGATACCGTTTCAACTCGCCGGTAACGCCAAACGTCCAGGTCTGATCGAAACGTCGATGGGCGTGACGCTCCGCAAAATCGTCCACGACTACGGCGGCGGCACCGCGAGCGGCAGACCGGTCCGCGCAGTGCAGGTGGGCGGACCGCTCGGCGCGTACTTCACAGACTCGATGCTCGACGTGCCGATGGACTTTGAATCAATCGCGGGGCGCGGAGGGATTCTGGGACATGGCGGAATCGTGGTTTTCGACGACACTGTGGACATGGCGCGGATGGCGCGTTACGCGATGGAATTCTGCGCAATCGAATCGTGCGGCAAATGCACGCCGTGCCGAATCGGATCGACTCGCGGCACCGAGGTGATCGACGACATTGTCAATCGCCGCCGACCGCGCGAGAATCTCGAAGTGCTCCGCGATCTGTGCGACACGATGAAGTATGGCTCGCTGTGCGCGCTCGGCGGCCTGACGCCACTGCCCGTTCTGAGTGCGCTAAAATATTTTCCTGAAGACTTCGGTCTCGCAGCCAACGATGTTGATTTCATCGGCGCGGATCTGACTATCTCGACAACTGGAGCTGGCATTACTCATGCGATCGAGCAGCGATAGCGATTTCGCCACACCACTTCGGACAGGCGCGCGTGCGGTCGCGCTGGAGATCGATGGACGCGCCGTGGCCGTGCCCGAAGGTACGTCGGTGATTCGCGCGGCCGCAGAGGCCGGAATCCGCATCCCGAAACTGTGCGCGACGGATTCGCTCGAGCCGTTCGGCTCATGCCGACTGTGCCTGGTCGAAGTCGAAGGCCAGCGCGGCTTTCCGGCGTCATGCACGACTCCGGTGCGGGCCGGGATGAAGGTCCGCACTGAAAGCCCGGCGCTCGCGCGTCTGCGTCGCGGCGTGATGGAGCTGTACATTTCCGATCACCCGCTCGACTGCCTGACCTGTCCCGCCAACGGCAATTGCGAATTGCAGGACATGGCGGGCGCGGTCGGCCTGCGCGAGGTGCGCTACCGCAACGGCGACGGCGCCAACCATCTGCATGCTGAGAAGGACCACTCGAATCCGTATTTCACCTTCGATCCGTCGAAATGCATCGTGTGCTCGCGATGCGTCCGCGCGTGCGAGGAAGTGCAGGGCACCTTCGCACTGACGATTGACGGGCGCGGATTTTCGTCCGTGATTTCGCCGGGACAGAACGGCCCATTCTCGGCGTCCGAATGCGTTTCGTGCGGCGCGTGCGTGCAAGCATGTCCGACCTCGACGTTGATGGAAAAATCGGTGGTCGAACTCGGCCAGCCGGATCACAGCGTCGTCACGACCTGCGGATATTGCGGCGTCGGATGTTCGTTCCGCGCCGAGATGAAGGGCGACCTCGTCGCGCGGATGGTGCCGAACCCCAACGGACAGGCGAATCACGGGCACTCATGCGTGAAAGGCCGTTTCGCTTGGGGCTACACGACGCATCCGGATCGCGTCACGCGTCCGCTGATTCGCAAATCGATCGACCAGCCGTGGCGCGAAGTCTCGTGGTCCGACGCGATCGAATATGCCGCGTCGGAGTTCAGGCGAATCCAGAAAGAGAACGGGCGCGGCGCGGTCGGCGCGATCACGTCCTCGCGATGCACCAACGAGGAAACTTTTCTCGTGCAAAAATTAGTGCGCGCCGCATTCGGCAACAACAACGTCGATACCTGCGCGCGCGTTTGTCATTCGCCGACTGGCTATGGACTGAAGACTGCGTTCGGTACCTCGGCGACGACGCAGGACTTTGATTCGGTGATGCAAGCCGATGTGATCATGGTGATCGGCGCGAACGTCACGGAAGGGCATCCAGTCTTCGCGGCGCAGATGAAGCGCCGTCTGCGTCAGGGCGCCAAGCTGATCGTCGTCGATCCTCGCGTCACTGAAATTGTGCGATTGCCGCACGTGCAGGCGTCGTATCATTTGCAGATCCGTCCCGGCACCAACGTCGGTCTTATCAATGCGCTCGCGCACGTCATCGTAACCGAAGGCCTTACCGACGAAGAGTTTGCGGCGACGCGATGCGATCCACATGAGTTCGAGGCGTGGAAGAAGTTCGTCGCGGACTCGCGCAATTCGCCGGAGTCGATGGAGAAAATCACCGGCGTGCCTGCCGACAAGGTTCGCGCGGCGGCGCGCCTGTATGCGAGCGCTCCCAACGGCGCGATTTACTACGGCCTCGGAGTCACTGAGCATAGCCAGGGCAGTACGATGGTGCTGGGCATCGCAAATCTCTCGATGGCGACCGGCAACATCGGCCGGCCGGGCGTTGGTGTGAATCCGCTGCGCGGGCAGAACAACGTGCAAGGCTCGTGCGACATGGGCTCGTTCCCGCATGAGTTCAGCGGCTATCGCCACATTTCCGACGAGACCGTGCGTGCCCTCTTTGATGCGGCGTGGGGTGTGACCGTCGACCCCGAACCGGGCCTGCGCATTCCCAACATGTTCGACGCGGCGCTGGACGGCAGCTTCAAGGGCCTCTACGTGCAGGGCGAAGACGTCGCGCAATCTGAGCCGAACGGCCATCACGTGACCGCAGCGTTGCGCGCGATGGAGTGCGTCGTGGTGCAGGATTTGTTTTTCAACGAGACCGCGAAATACGCACATGTCTTTCTGCCGGGGTCGTCGTTCCTCGAAAAGAACGGCACCTTCACCAACAGCGAGCGGCGAATCTCGATGGTGCGCAAGGTCGCCGCGCCCTTGGCCGGCAAGGAAGATTGGGAAATCACCTGCGAGCTTGCGACCGCGCTCGGCTACCCGATGAAGTATTCGCATCCCTCGGAAATCATGGACGAGATCGCGAGGCTGACCCCGACCTTCTCAGGGGTCAGCTATGAGAAGCTCGAGCGTCTCGGCTCGGTACAGTGGCCATGCAACGACAACGCGCCCGCAGGCACTCCCACGATGCATGCCGATCATTTTGTGCGCGGCAAAGGCCGTTTCACGATTACCGAGTATGTACCCACTGAGGAGCGCACCAATTCCCAGTATCCGCTGATACTGACTACTGGCCGAATACTCAGTCAGTACAATGTTGGTACCCAGACGCGGCGCACGCTGAATGCTGGCATGCATGCGGAAGATCGGCTCGAGATACATCCGAGCGACGCCGAACTGCGCGGTATCCGCGACGGAGATTGGCTCCAGGTGCAGGCGCGCCGGGGCGAGACGCGCTTGCGAGCGCTGGTTACTGAGCGCGTCCAGCCTGGCGTCGTTTACACCACGTTTCATCATCCGGAGTCGCGCACCAACGATTTGATGACCGATCACTCCGATTGGGCGACTAACTGTCCCGAGTTCAAGGTCACTGCCGTCCAGGTTTCGCCGGAAGCGGAATCGGTGCAGGCTCACGGCAACGGACATCCCCACGCTGAGAATGGATTAGCTACTCAGGATAGTCACCCGACTGATCTTCATCACCTCATCATGATGGCCAATGATATCGGTGCGTATTTCGCCGGCTATCCCGATCACGAGGAAGCTGCCGAAGGCGTCGCGGAGCATCTCCGAAATTTCTGGGAGGCTCGGATGCGCCGGGAGATTGTTGACTACGCGGCAAAGGGCGGCGATGAGCTGAACCCGCTCGTGCGCCTGGCCGTCTCCTTCATTGCGACCGAGTCGGTTCCTGATTCGGAAGAAGTTGGCGAGGGATGAAACCCGATTCCGCGCAGATCCGCGCCGATGACGATTTAGCCGATGCCGCTCGCGACGAAGTTCGCGAACATCGCGCCCATAAATGGCGCGACGGCAAAACTTCGGAGCGCGACGAGAAACTGGCAGTCGAAGAGCCGCTGGAGATTCGCCTCGCCGGCCGCCGTTTCACGCTCACGATGCGCACGCCCGGGCATGACGAGGAACTCGCGGCGGGCTTTCTCTTTGCCGAAGGTTTCATAAACGACGCGACGGAACTCGGCGAGATTCGTCGCGTCCGTGGACGCAAGGGCGCGCCCGAACCCAATGCCATCGACGTCATATTGAACGTACCCGCCGACGGACTGCGTGCACGCCTCAAGCGCAACTTCGTCATGAGCTCGAGCTGCGGCATATGCGGCAAAACCAGCATCGACTCGATTCGGCGCCGCGTCGCTCCACCCTCGGATTCCGCCCGCGTCGCGCCAGCCACCTTGCTGGCGCTGTCTGAGAAGCTTCGGGCCGGACAGCGCGTGTTTGCCGCGACGGGTGGCCTTCACGGCGCCGCTATCTTCACTCTCGACGGCACGATGCTCGCGATACGCGAGGACGTCGGGCGTCACAACGCGGTCGACAAAGTGATCGGCTATGCGCTGACGAATGCGTTCGTCCCGCTGGCGCGCCATATAATGATGGTAAGCGGTCGCCTCAGCTTCGAAATAGTGCAGAAGGCCGCCGCGGCAGGCGTACCGATTCTCGCCGCCGTGTCGGCGCCGTCGTCGCTGGCGGTGGATCTTGCCGAAGAGATCGGCACGACGCTGGTCGGCTTCCTGCGCGACGGCAGCTTCAATATCTACACGCGCCCAGACCGAATTTTCCGCACGTGAGCGAAACCGAAAAGTACGACTTGAGCATTTACGAGGGGACCGCGTGGTACTACTCGCGATTCCGTCCGAAGTATCCGCCGTCGCTCGTAAGCCTTCTGCGCGAGAATTTTCGACTCGACGGCACGGGCAGGCTGCTCGATCTCGGTTGCGGTCCTGGTCCGGTGGCGATTGCGCTGGCGCATCTGTTCGAAGAAGTCGTCGCGATGGATCCCGATGATGGCATGCGTGCCGAGGGCGAGCGCATCGCGGACGAACGCGGCATCAACAATATCGAGTGGCGATTCGGCGGCTCGAAGGACTTGTCGCCCGCGCTCGGACAGTTCCGGCTGGTCACGATGGGCAATTCGTTTCATTGGATGGACCGCGCGCGCACGCTAGAAGCGCTCTATGATCTTGTGACAGATGGCGGCGGGATCGCGGTGGTGGGCGAGGGCGCTCCGATTCCTCCTCCGCCTCCGACGCGATGGCGCGTGGCTATCAACACGGTGCTCGCGCGCTATCTCCCGGAGCGTCGACTGGCGTGGGAATCTTCGGGACCGCCGCCCGAGGAGCGTCACGAGGCATACATCGCGCGTTCGCGCTTCAAAGATCTCGCCAGCTACGTAGAATCCTTCGACGTCGAATGGACCGACGACTCGATGATCGGAAATCTCTTTTCGATGTCGTTCTGCAGCCGGCGAGTGCTCGGCGATCGCGTCGACGCGTTCGAGCGCGACGTGCGCGCCGCGATTCTTGCCGTCGAGCCCTCCGGCATTCTCAAGGGAGAACCTCCTGAGTTTTTCGCGTACATGGCGTGGAAGCGCTGAGCCCCAGTGGCTTCGACGATCCTCTTGAGCGTGCTATCCAACGGGCGATACTCTGTATGATCATGTCGGAGTCGTCGAACTACCCGCGCAAACGTGCGCTCGAGCGTATCGCGAGCGAAAAAGTGCTCTACGAGCGCCGACCCGGCGGCGACATCTCCGTCTGCGTTATCTATCCCAACACCTACCGCCTCGGGATGGCGAATCTCGGCTTCCAGGCGGTGTTCCACATCTTCGAATCCGATCCGTCGGTAGCCGCGGATCGTGCGTTTCTGCCCGACGCCGACGAGCGCGACTCTTTCCGCGAGGGCGGCGAGCGTCTCGTCTCGTTCGAGCGTGGCCGCCCACTCTCCGACTTCGACATCCTCGCGTTTTCGATCTCCTTCGAGACTGACTATCTCAACGTCCTGAGCGTGATGCGGATGGCCGGCATTCCCACTCGACGCGCCGATCGCGCGGGCCGTAATTTCCCGCTGATCATCGCCGGTGGCTCCGCCGTCTTTCTCAATCCCGAACCGATCGCCGATTTCATCGATCTGTTTCTGATTGGCGAGGGCGAAGAGATGGTCCCCGAGTTCATCGAGCGATGGGACGCGACACGCGGATCGCCGAATCAACTGCGCCAGCTCGCATCCGTGCAGGGTGCTTATCTTCCCGACTATTACGAACCCGTTTACGACGACGCCGGCCGTCTCGCGACTGTGAAATACAGCGGTCCCGGCAGCGCGCAGGTGAATCGCCGCCTGATTCGCGACCTCAACCGCTTCACGACGTCGTCGCTGATTCTCACCGAGGAAAGCGTCTTCGGCGATATGTTCCTGGTCGAGGCGAGTCGCGGATGCCAATGGGGATGCCGCTTCTGCGCGGCGGGTTTCATGTATCGTCCGATTCGTTATCGAGCGCCTGAAATGCTGATCGCGGAGGCCGAGCGCGGGCTTGGCGAGCGCAAGGTGATTGGCCTGGTGGGAGCCGAGATGGCGAGTGTGCCCGGCGTCGCCGACATCGCGTCGGCGGTCGTGGATCGCGGCGGTCGGCTGTCGCCGTCGTCGCTGAAGGCCGATTGTATTTCGCCCGCGCTCGCATCTGCATTGGCGCGCGGCGGAAATCAGAGCGTGACGGTCGCGCCCGAGGCTGGTAGCGAGCGGATGCGCAAGGTCATCAACAAGAATCTCACCGAGGCCGAAATTCTCCACGCCGCCGAGATGATGCTGGGCGAGGGCGTCGGCAACCTGAAGTTCTATTTCATGATCGGCCTGCCCGAGGAGCGCGACGAAGACGTGCTCGCGATTGCCGACCTGGTGGCCAAGGTGCTCGAGCGGGCCCGCGCCCGCCGCACGCGTATCGGCTCGGTGACAGTTTCGCTCAACCCGTTCGTGCCTAAGCCGTGGACGCCGTTTCAATGGGATCCGATGCAGGATGCGCGGTCGATCAAGCGCAAGGTCGCGATGCTGCGCCAGCGGCTCGCGCGCCTGGGACAAGTCGAGCTGGACGCGGAGTCGCCGCGCGAGGCGTATTTCCAGACCATGGTCTCGCGAGGCGATCGCCGCGTCAGCGGAATTCTCGAACGGCTGGAAGCCGCTGGCTGCGAAAGCTGCCGGGCCAATCTGGCACGAGCTCGTGAAGATTCATCGCGAGGTCGAGGCCGGCGAGAACTCGTCGTTGCCCGATCCCGATTTCTTCGTCACGCGTCACTATGTCCACGACGAGCTGCTGCCGTGGGACTTTATCGATCATCACATTCATAAGTGGTTTTTGCTCGCCGAACGAAAGAAGGCGCATCATGAGCATCAGAGCCCGCCGTGCGACGTCGAGCGATGCACTGTTTGCGGTGCCTGCTAGAATAAATGCGCAGTTGAGGAGGGGAGGAAGAGGAAGATGTTTCATCGTGATTTTCGATCGGCGCGGATAGCGGCTCTGGGGGCCGTTGTCGTGGCGACGCTCGCAATGCCGGCGCCATCCTTCGCGGCTGGAAGCGGCGAAGAAGACGTTCCCTCGACTTCGATTGTCCCGGCGGATGCGCCAAGCGGCGCCGCGCCGGCGAATTCTCCAGCCTCCTCTACGAGTCCGTCGACAACGACGCCAGCTGGCAAAACCTGGATGCCCGGGCTGACGGGAGTGAAGCCAAAATCGCCTGCGCACCGCGCGTCGAGCAAGAGCAGCTTGCGCGAACCGGAAATCGAACCGGCACAGGCGCGGCTGAAGGTACTCGAGGATTCTCCGGTTTATGCCGCGCCCGCGAAGACCAGCAAGCACATCGAGCAACTGACGCGTGACAAATTCGTCGAGGTGACGGGCTCCACTCATTATTTCCTGCGAGTGAATCTGAAAAGTGGACAGACCGGCTATATCGAGCCGTCCGCGGTTGAGCTGGTGAAGCCGGTCGACAAAGTCTTCGTGCTCACTCACGATGCCGCGGTGCTCGACAAACCGAATCGATGGGCCAGGAAGGTCGCCGAAGTTCACGCCAGCCACAACGTTCACGTCGTCGGCCTCTCGCTCGACTACATGCAAATCCGGATGAAGAACGGCCTCGAAGGCTTCATCCCGATGACCGCGCTCGAATAGCGTCGACGATTTCCGCACTCGACGATCCGCTGGCGTGTCGCTATAAGTTTCAGCGAAGGTGCATCTGATGACGGATCGGGAACGACAGGGTTGGATCATCGTCGCGAGCCTTTTTGTTACGCTCGTTTTCGTTTTCGGATCCGGCTACAACACCGGCGGCCTGTTTTTTCCGCATCTGCTGAAGCATTTCGGATGGTCGCGCACGCAGCTCTCGACGCTCCAGGGCTTTGCGCTGCCGATTTCCGCGGGGCTCTGCGCTCCCCTCATCGGATGGCTGCTCGACCGCGTCGAGGCGCGGATCGTGATGGTTGTCGGCGTAATCATGACCGGCGCATCGTTTCTTATTGCAAGCCGCGTCGATTCGTTCGGGCCGCTGTTCGGCGCCTACGTGCTGCTCGGCGTCGGGATTGGCGCATCGACGTTGCTGCCATGCTCATTGGTGATAGCCAATTGGTTCGGCGCGCGCCGCGGGCTTGCGATGGGAATAACGTTTGCGGGCACCTCGCTCGGCGGCGCTGCGATGACGTTGGTCGGTAACTTCGCGATCATGCGCGGCGGATGGCGCGCCGGTTACATCGCGCTGGCGATTCCGATGTTCCTGGTCGTTGTTCCGCTGATAATTTTCGTCGTGAAGACCAGGCCGCCGCAGGCCGAGGGCATCACCGTCGCGCAGGCCAGCGACGCGTTGCCCGGCTTCGAGCTGCGCGAGGCGTTCCGCTGCCGCTCATTCTGGATGATTTCGGCGGCGCAGTTTTTCTTCGCGGCCGTGGCCGCCGGCGCTGGACTCCATCTGATCACCTATCTGACTGAACTCGGCTACTCGGCATCATTCGCGGCCGGGATGGCGAGCCTGGCGCTCGTGTTCGCCGCGTTCGGCAAGCTCGGGATGGGCCTGTTCGCGGATCGGGTGAACGCAAGAATCGCGTTGACCTGCAATTTTTTACTCGCGAGCGTAGGCATGATCCTAATTTTCGGCGCTGCGCGGAGTGTGGTGCTGATTCCGTTCATTCTGATTTACGGCCTGTCGCTCGGCGCGCCGCTGGTGCTGGTTCCGATGCTGATAGCGGAGTCGCTCGGACTCAAGCGCTTCGGCTCGATCGGCGGCATCGCCGGCATCTTCAACACAATCGGCGCGTTCGTCGGTCCGGTCGGCGCAGGCAAGATTTACGATCTGACCGGCAGCTACGTCCCCGCTTTCGAAGCATTCGTCGTGATGTGCCTGCTAGGCGCAGCAGTAACGTATTCATGCCGCTCCTTCGAGACGGAGCAAGCGCGGCAGCCGTCACAGCCTGTACCCGCTACGGCGTAATTCGAGCACTGAAGATTCCAGGTGAGCGCTCAACGTCAGGCCGTCGGATCTATTATCCGGAGGCCGGAGAAGTATCGCCGGTAAAAGCCTCGATCGCGGGTAAGCAAGTGGTCGGCGGTGACGAGCGCATGAGCGCCGATCAGAAAGTCGGCCGCAATACGATCGCGTCTGCCGCCTCCTGCCCGGTAGCGGCGCCAAGCTTGTGCGGCTTTGGTGGCAGCCTCTTCCGTCATCGGAGAGAAGGTGGCCGGCAGTTTGTCCATAGCGTCGCGAAAACGTCCACCCTCGCCAAACACAGTTGCCGTCTCAGCCCATACTACTTCCGAGGCGACCAACGCGCCTTCTCTCAGACAGGATCGCAACGCCTCAGATGACGCTGGCGCGAATTTGGGATCGGCGCCGAACACGTCCAGCAAGATGTTGGTATCGACCGCTGTAATCACCGCCGCCCGCGGAGCTGCGCCATCACTGAGTCAGTGTCAAGTTTCTTGCCCAGGCAGCCGAGCACCTCGCCAACCGGATCGATGCCGCCGCTCTTGATTGCGATCAGCCTTCCGTGGTCTTCGCTGAACTCGAGTACCGTACCGGGCTTAACTCCCAGCCTTTCCCGAAGCGGTTTCGGAATCGTAACCTGACCGCGCTCGGCAACGCGCGCTTTCATACTTTTCATGTATGAAAGTATGAATGAATATCACGCACCATTCAAATCGCGAGGATTGAGCGGACTTTGGCGGGGATGTCGGGGGCGGTTACTACGTCGGTGATGATTGCGACGGCGTCGGCGCCGGCGGCGAGAATTTCGGGGATGCGCGCTTCGGTGATGCCGCCGATTGCGACGATTGGAATCTTCACGGCGGCGCGGATGGCGCGGAGATTGTCGAGGCCCATCCCGGCGGCGTTGTTGCGCAAACCGCCGGGATACATCGGGCCGAAGCCGATGTAGTCTGCGCCGCCATCTTCCGCCGCGCGCGCCTGCTCGACGTTGTGAGTTGAGATTCCGATCATCTTATTGGGACCGGCGATTCGGCGCGCGGCTTCCAGCGGGAGATCGGTCTGTCCGAGATGGACTCCGTGTGCTTCGGCGAGAATCGCGATGTCGACTCGGTCGTTGACGATGAAAGTTGCGCCGCGCTTGCGGCACATCTCGGCGATTGCGCGCGCTGCTGCGAGAAAATCGCGGCCGGGCGTATCTTTGAGGCGTAACTGCATGATTCGTGCGCCGGCATCGAGCAGGGTTTCTGCCAGCGAGACCGGATCGTGTCCGCCGGCCGGATCTACCATCGCGTAGAAGTGCGAGGGGAGCCGCGTCATCCGCCGGGAAATTTGGTCAGTACGATCTTGTGGTCGGTGATTTTCTTGCGCAGGGTGTTGCGATTGAGCCCGAGCATCCGCGCCGCGCGAACCTGGTTGCCGCCGGCGCGCTTCAGCGCGAGCTCGACCAGCGGACGCTCGATTTCCGCCACCAGCCGATGGTAGAGGTCGCGCGGTTCCTCGCCGCCGGGCGAATCGAACCATCCCGCGATGCGGGTCGAGATAATATCGCCGAGCTCGGCGCCGTCGGTCGCTGCGGTTGCGCCCATTCCGACGCCTCCCGGACGCGACAGCTCGACATCGTCGCCGCGAATGGTAGTGCCAGGCGCGAGCAGCGCGGCACGCATCACCGCATTTTCGAGTTCGCGCACGTTGCCGGGCCATTCCGCGGACTCCAGCTTGTTCCGCGCCTCGGGGCTGATGGTGGTGGCGCGCGCGCCCATCTCCTGTACCGCCTTCGAGACGAAGTAGTCGGTCAGCTCCGCAATATCGTCGCGCCGCTCGCGCAACGCGGGCATCTGAATCGGAATCACGCGCAGACGGAAGTACAAATCCTCGCGGAATTTGCGCGCGGCGACCAACGACTCGAGGTTCTGATTGGTGGCGGCGATCACGCGCGCCTTGACCTTGAGCGTCTCGACGCTGCCGACGCGAGTGAACTCGCGCTCCTGCAGCACGCGCAGCAGCTTGGGCTGCAACTCGACCGGCAGGTCGCCTATTTCGTCGAGGAAGATAGTGCCGGTGTCGGCCATCTCGAATTTGCCGGCGCGCCGCTCGGACGCACCGGTGAACGATCCGCGCTCATGCCCGAACAGCTCGCTCTCGAGCAGGCCGTGAGGAATCGCGGAGCAGTTGACGGCGACGAACGGCGAGCGCCATCGCGCAGACTTGAAATGAATCGCGCGCGCGACCAGCTCTTTGCCGGTGCCGCTCTCGCCACTGAGCAAAACGGTCGCGTCATTGGTGACCACGCGCCCGATCAGTTTGTAAACTTCCTGCATCGCAGGGCTGCGACCGATTATCTCGCCACCGACGAGCTGGCGATTAACCTCGTCTTTCAGGCGGTTAAGATCCGCGGCCTGCGCGCCGACTTCGACCGCGCGCTTGATCGCAGCCGCGACCAGGTCGAGATTCGCGAAGGGTTTGGTCAGGTAATCGTGCGCGCCGCGCTTCATCGCCTCGACCGCGTTGTTCATCGTGCTCGCCGCAGTGATCACGATGATGAGCGTGCGGATGCCTTCACTGTGCGCGGCAGACAGAACGTCGAGGCCGCCGTTACCCGGCATGATGATGTCGAGCAGGGCGACGTCGAATCGATTGGTGCGCAGCGCGGTGATCGCAGACACGCTGTCGACGGCCTCTTCGACGCGATGGCCGTCGGCCTCGAGGCGGTGCCTCAAAACGAGGCGGATGGCGGGATCGTCGTCGGCGATAAGAACGGCCGCGCCGGTGCCGGGATCCTTCACACGTTCAGGGTAATTTTGACTCGGTGCGGTTGCGCCCATGGTGGTTGTGCTCACGGGCATCAATCGTAACAGTAAGTTCGATCTTGTCGCCAACGCTCGAATCCGCAAAATCCCGAGGCGGTTTTGCGGTGGGGGGCGGCGAGATTCTGAAGTGCCGGATCTGCCTGTATAGAGAGCACTATACATTCTCTTGTGGTTCCGGGACGCCAGCACTACCAAGGGTAGCTTCGTTCCGTCAAATTTAGTTGTGCGCAAAACCTGAGCATCGTTGATGCTGGCAGTGAGTGCGGCGAGCATCTGGCATCGTGTCTGTTGACCATATGAGTCAGTTAACGCGGCAAGTCGAACGGGCGTAAGGCTGAACAGTTCATCCCTGAACAGGCGGAGATTTGCACCCCGGCAGATGATGCTGTCGTGCAATGATGTGATAATTGCGACAGCCTTACCCGCCGAAGTTCGCGCGTTATGTCGCGAGCGAATCCAATCGAGCATGAATAATTTATTCCTCTCGCCCATCTATCGCGGGCCCGCCGTGGTTTCGGACGATACGTTTCCATGGACGCTGCCGCTGTTTCGCGACTTGAAACGACTCGAGTTCAGTTCGCGGGTGACATTTCTAGTAGGTGAAAATGGATCGGGCAAATCGACGCTGCTGGAAGGACTGGCGGTCGGGACGCGAGCAATCGCTGCCGGGAGCGGCCAGGTCGATCAGGACGAGACCTTGTGGGCGGCACATGAGTTCGCGAGAGCTTTCCGCTTCGTTCGGCGCAGTCGTCCGAAGCGCACGATGTTTATGCGAGCTGAGGACATACTCGGTTACACTTTGACTGCGGCGAGGCAGCGCAAAGAGGCGGCTATCGCGTTCGCCGGCGGGGTCAAAGCATTGGAAGCGGCACGGGAAGCGGAAGAACGTGATGAAGCAGCCGACATAGCCAAGCCCTCGATCGCCGAAGCTGCGCCGCGTTTGCAAAGGCGGCTGTCGAGGAAATACGGAATGGATCCTGTCAACCGTTCTCATGGCGAGACGTTTCTCGAATTACTTGCCCAGAGACTCCTGCCCAACGGCCTTTATCTTTTAGACGAACCCGAGACTCCGCTATCACCGAGCCGTGTTATTGCGTTGCTGGCGCTGCTCAAGGATCGCGCCGGCATGGGCTGCCAGTTCGTCGTCGCCACTCACTCTCCGATTCTGATGGCAGTCCCGGACTCCCAAATCCTTCTGTTCGAGGAAGGGAGCATACGGCCGATCGGTTATGACGACGTCGAGCACGTGCGAATTACCAAGGCGTTTCTCTCCGATCCGGAGAAGTTTCTGCGTCATCTGTAAGTCGATTTAGATTATTGGTGGCTGGCGGACGCTGATCGCGCAGCAGTCCCGTTGCGCTAAACCAGATGGAGTTGTATTTCCGAAGGCGTCGAGCGCCCGCAGCGGATCATTGGAGGGATTATGAGCTTGCCCACGATCAAGACAGCCAATAGTTCTGATGAAGCTGCACTTTTTGATGCGTTGACCTTGGCGTTTTGCGCGGACCCGGTGATGCGCTGGCTGTATCCGCATCCGCGGGACTTTCTCAAACATTTTCCTGAGCTGATGAAACTCTTCGGCGGCAAGTCTATTTCCAACGAAAGCGCACATTACGTCGACGGATTTGTGGGCGCTGCGCTGTGGTTGCCGCCCGGCGTCTCCCTGGATTTCGAAGCGGTAGGTTCCCTTTTGCAGCGCACGGTTGCCGAAAGCCTGCTCACCGATCTCTTTGCCGTCTTCAATCAAATGCCGGAGTATCACCCGCACGAGCCGCACTGGTACTTGGCGGCCATCGGGATAGATCCTTCGCGGCAGAATCAGGGCCAGGGTGCGGCGCTCATCGAGCACGCGCTCCGCACTTGCGACCGCAAGCATGAGTCCGCGTACCTGGAATCTTCGAACCCGCGCAATATTTCGTTCTACAGGAAGCACGGCTTTGAGGTGCTTGCGACCCTTCAGTCCGGCACATCACCTCCGCTCACTCCGATGTACAGAAGTGCGCGGCAGGGGTGACCTCCTTCGGCTTCGCTCAGGACAGGCTCTGCACCCAGTATTCGGGGCGGCTCCGATGTCGCCGCAGATCGAAAGGAGTGAAACATGGCTACTCAATCGAATAAGCCGGTTGCGGTCGTTATTGGAGTTGGTCCGGGGCTCGGCGCCGCACTCGTGCGTCGGTTTGCTGCATCCTACCCGGTCGCGATGCTCGCGCGCAAAGCCGACTATCTGAAAGGACTAGCTGGCGAGGTCCGTAATAGCGGGGCCACCGTGCTGGATCTCCCTTGCGATGTCAGCGATCCCGCACAGATAGCAGAAACGTTTCGCGCGATTCGTAAGGACCTCGGCGAGCCGGAGGTGCTCCTCTATAACGCCGGCACGGGAGCATTCGGAAGTGTCACGGATATTACCCCTGAACAGTACGAAGCAGACTGGCGGGTCAATGCCTTGGGGGCGTTCGTCGCGGCGAAGGAAGTCGCGCCCGGAATGATCGCGCGCGGACGTGGCACAATGCTCTTCACCGGGGCGACGGCAGGCGTGAAGGCTGGGGCGAAGTCGGTCTCGTTTGGGCCGGCGAAGTTCGCTATGCGAGGGTTGGCGCAATCACTCGCGCGCGACCTTGGTCCGAAGGGCATCCACGTGGCGTGGATCAACGTCGACGGCAGTATAAACATCCCGGGTGCGCGCGGACTGAAGCCGAGCCTCAAGGACGGCGACTTTCTCAAGCCCGAGGCGATCGCAGAGACCTACTGGCATCTCGCACATCAGGATCCGAGCGCGTGGACGATGGAACTCGAGGTGCGTCCGTTCAAGGAGAAGTTCTGACCGTCCCTGAAATGCGCGGGACTCAGTTGCTTTATCGTATACCGACAGGTACAGGGGCCGAGTTTCGAACGACCGTGGCCCTATAAAACTGTGAACAGGCGCCACTCATCAGGAACTCCTTTGAGTGTATGCGCGCCGCGGTCGCCGAACTTGAGTCCCGAGCCGGCCACGAGATCCTTCACTGTGCTGGAGACGAGCACTTCGTCGGGTAGCGCGATTGAGGCGACGCGGGCGCCGATATGCACCGCGATCCCGACCAGATTATCTTTGGTCAACTCGCATTCGCCGGTATGCAAACCTGTTCGTACTTGCAGACCCAGTTCATGAACCCGATCGCGCATCGAGCACGCGCATCGAATCGCCCGCGCGGGGCCGTCGAAAGTGGCGAGCAGACCGTCGCCCGCGGTGGCTATTTCGCGTCCTCGATAAGCGTTCAACTCTTTGCGCACAACGGCGTACCAATCGTCGAGCAAACCGCGCCATCGCGAATCTCCCATTTCCGCCGCACGCTGGGTCGAACCGACCATGTCGGTAAACATCACAGTGGCCAGCATTCGATCGGATTCATGCACGTGCCGCTCGCCGGTTATGAATTCCTCGATTCTATCCGCGACGAAATCCTGGGTCTCGGTATCGACTATGCTGTGGTCGGTACCGGGCATTCCCACGAACCGCGCACCGGCTATGTTTTCGGCGAGATAGCGTCCGCAATCGGATGGAACGAACGAGTCGCCGATACGATGAAGAACCAGCGTGGGCGCCTGGATAACCGCCAGTACCCGCCGAGCATCCAGGTCATAGTTGAGCCGCATCAGTGCGCCGATGGAACCTGGGCTGGCGGTGGCGCGTTCCCAGCGGCCAGTGCCCTGGCGGAAAGCTTCGTTGCCCCAAACGCTGGGAGCATTGAGTTGGAGCAAAATGCCCTCGCCCCAATGGGTCTCCCAACTCTTTACGTGGCTCTCCCAAAGTTCGCGTGATATTGCCCAAGGAGGATTCTTGATCGAGGCGAATGTGCCATAGAGCACGAGCGCAGAAACCCGCTCCGGGTAAGTCGCTGAGAATACCAGCGATGCTGGGCCGCCCTCCGACCAGCCGTAGATGGTGGCACGCTCGGAACCCGCCGCATCCATCACTGCTCGGATATCGATAATGCGCTCCTCGACGGTTTGCTCGGCGGCGACGTTCCTGTCGGAGAGTCCCTGGCCGCGTTTGTCGAAGACGATTACGCGCGCGAACGCGGTCAGGCGGTCGAGCAGATGCTTGGCAGCCGCTCTTTCCCAACTCATCTCCGCGTGCGAGAGCGTCCCAGGCACGAGGACGATATCGCGAGGACCTTCTCCGAAGATGCGATATGCGAGGTGAACATCGCCGCTCTTGGCGTACTTGACAGGAACTTCCATTTCTCGCCGTTCCTAACGCGATTGCTCGCAAGGCATTATCACCGCGGCGCGCTTAATCCAAGAAAGCACGACTCGAGGTTCGCGCTCTGAGACTATCGCACTCGCGCGCAAGTAATGCGGACTTTTGAGTATTCATAGTCCGGCGGCCCAGACGTACACTACGTAGAGCCGATTGAGTTCCAGGAGGCGTGTACTTTGGCGACTTTGCAGAAACCTATCGGGTCCGGCTTTGGTGCGGCGTCCACTGCGGGCGACGTTATCAAGGGCATCGATCTGTCCGGCAAGATCGCGATCGTCACTGGCGGCTATTCTGGTATCGGCGTGGAAACTGTGCGAGCGATTCGGTCGGCGGGCGCCAGGGTTATCGTCCCGACGCGTGACCGCGACAAAGCGGTGCGCGCGTTGGATGGAATCGACGTCGAGATCGAGGCGATGGATCTGCTCGATCCGGCCTCGATCGACGCCTTCGCCAAGAGGTTTATTGCGTCCGGCCAGCCGCTGCATATTCTCGTGAACAGTGCGGGAATCGGGGGCGCACCGCTGACGCGGGACGCTCGCGGTTATGAATTGCACGTCGCGACCAATCACCTCGGACACTTCCAGCTCGCGATGCGACTGTGGCCGGCGCTGCGCAAAGCGAAAGGCGCGCGGGTGGTCTCGGTTTCGGCGTGGGCGCATAGCCGCGCGCCGATCGTGTTCGAGGACATCAATTTTGAGCATCGCGACTACGTTCCGTGGATTGCCTATGGGCAATCGAAGACCGCCAACATTCTGTTCGCGGTTGCGATGGACGAGCGGGGCAAGGCACACGGCGTGCGCGCCTTCTCGCTCCATCCGGGCAGCATCGTAAGCACGGGCCTATCGAAGTATGTCCCGTCGGAACTACTTCGCGCGGCGGGCCTTGTTGGCGAGGACGGGAATTCTATCATCGACCCGGCGAGGAACATGAAGACGGTAGAGCAGGGCGCCGCTACCAGCGTCTGGTGCGCGACGAGCCCGCAGCTCGAAGGGATGGGCGGCGTCTATTGCCACAATAGCGATATCGCGCCGCTGGTGACTGACACACTCGCGGCCAACCAATTTGGATCAATGGCGCTCGGCGTGATGCCGCACGCGGTCGATCCTGATGCGGCCGATCGTCTCTGGAGCTTGAGCGAGCATCTGCTGGGGCTGGAGCCATTCAAGCCAGGGGCATGAGAGTTCAGCCACCCGCGCATGGCGGTTGACTGCGGCGAACTGATGAATTGAAGTCGCATCATGGCGACCACCGAAGTCAAAATGTACTCGGACTACAAAAGTCCGTTCGCCTACCTCGCGTTCGAACCCGGACTCGAGCTGGAGGAGCGCTACGACGTTCGAGTGCGCTGGATACCGTTCCAGCTGCGCGTAAAAGACAAGGGTCAGCGCAGCCTCTACTCGGAATACAAGACCAGGTATTCGTACCTCGACGCACGGCGCTGGGCGAAATCACGCGGCCTGGTGATTCGCAGTCAGCTCAAGGTTTATGACACGCGCATCGCGCTTATCGGCGGTCTGTTCGCGCAAAAGCATGACCGGTTGCTGCCTTTCAATCTCAAGGTCTACGAACTCTTCTGGAAACGCGAGCTGGTACCGGACGATCCGGACCAGGTCGCGGCAGTAGTTTCGGCGACAGGCCTATCGGCCGATGAATATCGTGCCTATCTCGCTGGCGAGGGCGCAGCCGACTATGAACGCGCGCAGGAAGAAGCGGCGGCCGACCACATCTTCGGCGTGCCGATCTTTGTATTCGAAAATGAGCCGTTCTGGGGCCACGACCGCCTTCCGGTGCTGGAAGAACGACTGGCAGAAGCTGGACTCAAGCTCTGATTCGAGCGCAACGCCAGGCCGCGGTACGCTCATCACGTCCAGGGCATCGCTTCCACAGTCGCCGAGTTCTCGACGCCGTCGGGCGGAAAGATGGGGGCGTAACGGCTCCAGAGGTAAACCGACGCGAACATCGCCGCATATAATGCGACGATGGCGACAACCACCAACGACAAACATCACCGTGTTGGTCGAGCGTTCCCTCGGATCGTCGAGGCCCTGATAAACGGACGTCGAGCACGTCATTCTAGTCGGTAGGAGCTGACTGCCGGCCGCATCATTGGATTTCAATAAGAGAAATCTCATGCTTGGAGGGCGTGAAACCAACCGGCACAACTCGGTGTGTCGATTTTTCACGGCCGAGAATCTCTAGTCGGCGTCGATCAGATGGGCAGGATTTCTACTGCGGGCGCTTTGCCGGGGGCATCATTGGCAGCGTTACCTTAAACGTCATCCCGTTGGATGCCGCTGAGACTGTGCCTTTCGCGCGATCGACGCCGCTGCGCTGCGCCCATAGCCTGCCGCCGTGAAGGGCGATGATTCGCTGGCATAGTACGAGGCCGAGCCCGGTGCCGGCCGGCTTGGTGGTGAAGAATGGCGTGAACAGTTGCGTGAGCTGATCCTCGGGGATGCCGACACCGCTATCGCTGATCTCGACGCGCAGGAACTGGCGACGGCGACCCTCGGCGGTCATCCTGAACTCGCGCTCGATTCGCGTATGCAGCCGAATCGTGCCCGACTCGCCGATTGCTTCGGCCGCGTTCTTAATCAGGTTGAGAAAAGTTCGCTCCAACGCACCCGCGTCTCCAACCACGTCGGGCAGGCTCGGGTCGAAATCCTGGAGCACGACGACGCCCTCGGGCGGCTGAGGAAATAGTCCCGCCATTCGCATGGCCTGGTGCAGCACCATGTGGATGTTGACCGGCTCCTGTACGAGGCGTTGCGGCCCGCTGACCATCAGCACCTGCTCGACCAGCGCCGCAATCCTGTTCACGCCGTCGAGGATGACACTGCAGTACTGCTGCGCCCGGCCGTCGTCGGGAAACATCCCGGCCATCAGCTCGGCGGCTCCCTTGATTCCCGTCAGCGGATTCTTGACCTCGTGCGCGAGGCCGGCGGGCGACAGCCGCAAGCTCAGATCGCCGGTGACGGCAGCCTCCGCCGCGCCTTTTTCGTGGGAGAGGTCGTGAAGGAGAATGATGACGCCGCCGGGGCGTCCTTCGGCGTTCAGCAGCGGAGAGACCTCGACCCGGACCGCCAGCTCGCGAGGCCCAGTCGCCAGGACCGTCTCAGTGTCGCCAAGGTCCTGACCGCTTTCGAGGCATGCGCCGACCATTCGGCCGAGCCAATCGTTCTGGCGGACGAGATCGGCCATCGTCGCGGCGCTGACTTGCGAAACTCCGAGCATCGTCTCCGCGGCAGGATTTACAACCTGGGGTTCCATCGCGGGCGAGAGCACGATGATCGCGTCGGTCAGGCTATCGATGATGTCGTGCCAGAGATTCAAAATTTTGCCATCGGTCAGTCACGTTCGCAATTGGTACGATTTACCAACCGTAACACAAAGAACGAGATACGGTTAAACGTAACGTCGCCGAATATACCGCCTTCCATCTTCAAAATTCCTGAGCGTTTCCCACGATCAATTAACAGTGTGAATTTTTGTCATTAGACTTTTTAATAGGTTATCCACCGCAAATAGCTTGATCCCGGTGGTATCGGTCGGTACGGTTGGGGTCAGTTTCTCGGGGGAGAATGCGTAAGACTAAGTCCATCTATCGAGTGTTTTTTGCGCTGCTAATCGCCTGGCTTGTCGCCGGATGGGCATCTACTCGCGCATTTGCCGAAGACTTTGACGGTGCCGAGGCTCCGCCTGCGACCACAGCGCCCAGCCTGATTGGTAATAGTACAGGTTTTGAGCTTGAGACTCCCGCGGAAGCCGGCGCGCAGCCAATCCCGTCATCCTATGTGCTGCCATTGCCCAAGCCAGTACCACCGTTCCCAATTCTGCTTAATCGGGCGGTTCGGCGCTACGTCTCGGATTTCATGACGTCGCCCGACCAGCTCCAGGATACCTTCGATCGTAGTCACCCCTATTTGCAGGATATGGTGCGCGTCCTTCGAAGTTATGGTCTGCCAGACGACCTGGTCTACCTGGCTTTCGCCGAAAGCGAATTTTCCAAGGAAGGTCAGGGGCCTTGGCAGTTCACCAGTGAGACCGCAAAGCGCTACGGCCTCAGAATCGACGACTACGTCGATGAGCGTCGCGATCCGGTAATGTCGACCAAGGCAGCCGCCGAGTATCTCGCCACCCTGCATGACGAAGCGGGCGACGATTGGCCGATGACCCTCGTCGCCTGGAATAACGGGGACCGGGCAATCAATCGTTACTGGTCGCTGCGCGGTCACAATATGGAGCGATTTGGCAGCCGGCTGCCGCGGCGAACCCGCGGGCTGATGGGACGTTTCATGGCGGTTGCGTATATCGCGCATCATGCCGACAGCTACGGAATCACTCCGATCAAGCTCGACGATCCGCCGGCGTACCAGATGCTGCCTGTCACCGCCGGTACTCCGCTGAGCCGCGTCGCGCTCAATCACGGGACGACGCTCGAGCGCCTGCGCGAACTCAACCCGGCCCTCCTGCGCGACATGGTCCCACCCGACGAGCATTCGTACAGCATCCGCATTCCATTGGAATCGCCTGATCTCCACGCCAACGCATTTTAAGTCTCTTTTCGCGGGTGAGCTAAGGCCGGCAATGTCCGGTCGCACTGCGTTTGTGAGCTAGCGAGCATCGCGAGCGGCAAAATTTTCCGGTCGGGAGGCTAGGCGCCCCGGATCGCAATGAACAAATCCTAGCTTATTTCAGGCACATCAATTGCGTTTTCTTTAATTATGAAAACCAGAATCGTCAATTTAGTCATTGCCGGATTTGTCAGCATTGCCGCCGCAGGAATGGTTGGCTGTGCCGATACCGAGCCGGTCGCATACAATCCGCCGGTGAAGGTCGTTCATGAACCTACTGCCTTGACTACCGTGCCGCCGACAGCGGACTCGACGACGACCACGACTCAGTACGGCAACGGCACTGTCGAGAAGCAGACGACGACCGATTACAACCCTGGGTATGTCACAGCCGGGCCTCCAGATAAGACGACCGTCGTGCCCGCAGCGCCCATCACAACGACAACGACGACGACTGCCACCGACGAGTGAGTATTGACCCTCTTTGCAGAGCGGCGCCTTACTACGACCGGGAATTGCTGGCCGAGCAGGGAGCGAAAAGAGACTGAAAAGAATTCAATCGTGACCGAAAGGCGCGTATCCTTTCACCGTCATGATTAGTGCTGACCAGGCTCTGCAAATCGTCCTCGAAAACGTGGCTCCGCTCGGCATCGAGCGGATTCCAATTCTCGACTCGCTCGGTCGCGTGCTCGCCGAAGATATCCGATCGTCGCGCGATATCCCCGGTTTCGACAACTCCGCCATGGACGGTTACGCGGTTCGCGCCGGCGATCTTGCTAAAGCGTCCGAGGCGAGCCCGGTCAAGCTGGCCGTCGTCGAGACTGTCGGTGCCGGCCAGATGCCGACTCAACGGCTGAGCGCCGGGCAAGCGATTCGCACGATGACCGGCGCACCCGTCGCGGAAGGCGCAGACGCGATTATCCCGGTCGAGCGCACGCGAGGTAGTGGAGACACTGTCGAATTTCTCGCCGTGATCGAGAAGGCTGCGTTCATCCGGCCGCGCGGCGAGGATTTGCGGCTCGGCGAGCCCGTGATGTCCGCGGGCAAGACACTTATGCCGGCGGACCTCGGGATGCTCGCGTCGGTGAATCGCGCGATGGTCGAAGTGATCCGCCGCCCGCGCGTCGCGATCGTTGCCACCGGCGATGAACTGGTAGACGTCGATCAGCCTCCCGTCGGCGCGCAGGTGGTAAATTCCAGCGCCTATGCCTTGGCCGGCGCGATTCGCGAGGCCGGTGCCGAGGCCACAATTCTCAAAGTCGCGCGCGACGATGCGCGCGAGATTCGCGAGCGCCTGGCCGAGGCGATGACGTTCGATGCGGTGCTCTCGACGGGCGGCGTCTCGGTGGGCCAGTTCGATCACGTCAAAGGCGCGCTCGACGAACTCGGGATGCGCCAGTTGTTTCACGGCGTCGCGCAAAAGCCGGGGCGTCCGCTCAAGTTCGGCACGGTAGGCTACCGGCCGATCTTCGGCCTTCCCGGCAATCCGGTCTCGACGCTCGTATGCTTCTATCTGTACGCGCGTCCGGCGCTCCGCAAGATGAGTGGTCGGCGGCTCGTGGGTCTGCCGCGCGTGCAGGCGCGATGCAGTATCGATATCAAAACTTCAAAAGATCTGACCGAGTTCGTACGCGTCAAACTCGAGCGAGATGGAGACGGCTATACGGCGACTCCCACCGGCAGCCAGGGCTCGGGGATTTTAAGTTCGCTCTCGCGCGCCGACGGGCTGCTGATTGGTCCGTCTACCGAGACGATTTTGAAGGCTGGCGCTCAGGCGACCGTGCTGCTCTTGGGCGCCGGGCTGGACGGCGAGGTCGGCCTCGATACGACGGGAGATACGCTGTTCGAGGGCCGAGTCCATAGCCAGTGAATCACGATGGTCGCGACCGCGCCGAAAATCGCTGCGCCGATTATCACCGCCGAGAGCCGGAGCTGTAGTTTCAGGATGTTGAACGGCAGCAGGTAGAACGTCACCATCTCGATCTGAAAGTTTGCGTAAATGACGTATGCGACCCATAGGACCACGAGCGTGCCGATGATCACTTTCGGGTTCTTGGCAAATGCGGGCATCGCGGGCGATCCTCCTGAGTGGGCGATGAGCAAAAGCTTGGCGACTGAAATAGCGCTTGTCAACGCAGTCGGGCGCAGCGCAAATGATGCGCTGGCGGAACTCGTCACGGCGCGGGGGTTGCAGCGATGGCGACGCGTTTTCGGGTAGGCAACGGATTCGATTTTCATCCGCTCGAAGCGGGGCGCAGGCTCGTGCTCGGCGGTGTCGAGATAAAGTACGATAAGGGACTGCGGGGGCATTCCGATGCCGACGTCGCCGCACATGCGCTCGCCAACGCGATCCTCGGCGCGCTCGGTGCAGGCGACCTGGGCCGGCATTTTCCGGACAACGATCCGCGTTACAAAGACGCCGACTCGATCGCACTGCTTGCCGAAGTGTGGAAGCTCGCGAGCGCGCAAGGGTGGCGCCTGGGCAACGCCGACCTGACAATCTTCGCCGAGCATCCAAAGCTGAAGCCGTACCTCGACGCGATGCGCGAACGACTCGCCGCCTCACTCGGCGCGGATCAATCGCGGGTCAACGTGAAAGCCTTGAGCCCCGAAGGCCTCGGCGCGCTGGGCCGCGGTGAAGGGATGGCAGCGTCGGCAATCGTGATGCTCGAGGCGGATTAGCAAGCAGTCGTTGCACAAAAACCCGATCTAATTCACTTGAATCGTGTAGACGCGTCGATGTCACGCGGTTGCACGATTTTGCCCGCTTCAGCACTGATGGGCCTTTCATCACCTTCCGCACAACTTCGTTTGTGCCTGGCTGCGCTGCGTCGCGGGTAGCGCAGTCAAAATCAATCACCCGGTCGAATCGAGGAGGAAACGATGAGACGCACGGTGGCAGTGTCTCAGTTTGAAATTCAAACTGAGACACTACCCAGGATTCGCCAACCTCGGTGATTTTCCGCGGCAACCACCGGTTGAGGAAAATTAATCGCTCTCGTCCGATGTGCGATTCGAAGACCCCGAGGTGTTGTACGCTTCACTCATGCCCAACGAGCGCTCCGCCGCTCGGAAATCCCGCTGCGCCTTACTCTGGTCGCCACTGTTTTGCGCCTGCTCTCCATCGTTCAGGAACGCTTGCGCGTCGGTGACGTCCTTGCCCTGGCTAGCAGCCTGATTGATATCGCTCTGAATCTCCGACTGAGTCCGCGGACGTCCGGTCGCCGCCTGGAACGTATCCGACTGGGTTCCAGCCGCCGCGCATTCTGCTGTTCGCTCACCGGCACCGCTGCTTCCCAGATCTCGGCGTATCCCACTTCTACCGGGATACCGAGCGCAAGCTCCGCCGATCGGAAGTCACGGGAGGCTTTGGCTTGGTCGCCTTTGGTGAGCGCGTCCTTGCCCATATCGAGATAGTGCTGCGCATCGCTTACATCGACGCCGCTCTTTTGAGCCTGCGCGATATTATCTTCGACCACTACCTGCTGCTGCCGGGGGTTCTCACCCATGATGGTAGGCTGAAAGCTCTTGCCGCCCGTCGCCATCTTGAGAATATGCTCGGCGTTCCGAAAATCCCTTCGCGCTGATGCCGTGTCGCCCCTGCTCAACTCTTCGCGTCCCTGGGCCTGGTACGATGCTGCATCGCTCAGGTCGCGATCGAGTCGATGAATCTGCCGTCCGATATTATTCTCCTGCTCGGACATGCTCGTCGAAGATGTGGCGTTGGCCTCACCCGGAGTGGCGCCTTTACTCAAATCCTGGGCTTCTGCCGAACTTTGGTTGTCGCTCTCAGGATTTGACATGGGACTCATTGAAGAGGTCCCGCTGGCAGGGCTCATTGAAGATGTCCCGCTTGAATTTGTTACCGATGTCGTACTGTCTGAATTTGTAGTCCCGGTCGCAGGATTCGTGTTTCCAGAGGTCTGCGCCAGGGCGGGACTGAACGTTCCAAGCGACAGCGCCAACCCGGCGATAACAAAAAACCTCGTCCTATTCATCTCGGCACACCTCTCTCGCTAAAAGTCTGAAGATTGAAGAAGGCGTTAGCTGCCGGCGATACGATCGCGGGTGGAGATCGGCAAGCCTGGAACATAGAACACTCGGAAAATGAAAAATTGAAAAAACGAAAATTTCTTTAAACGAAGCAAGTTCTGGTCCGATTTTTTATTTCGGCGATCGTCGCGCCTCAACTTGAAACCACGCTCGCCGCACCGACGACGATCATCGCGCAAAATATGATCAATCCAGAGTAGATCGCAGACGAGTTCCAAACGGAGCACCGACAATCTCAGATCCGGAACCTGCAACTTGGTTCCTCGCACTGTAACCTCGGCAATAATTTCAGAATTGGACGGGCCGGTCCGACCATTCACTGGGTCAAGGGGTCACCCCTTGCGCCCACCGCGCAGGTGATTTAATTCCTCCGCTTGACACCCTATTAAAGGATTGGAATACTCCAATCTTTAGACAGGAGGAACACCCAATATGTACGACTTAACCAATCCATACCTGAACGGCAACTACGCACCATGGCGCGAAGAGGGCGACGCGTTCGACCTCGAGATCGAAGGCGAGCTGCCGCGCGAGCTCAACGGCGCGCTCTACCGCATCGGACCTAACCCGCACTTCAAGCCGCTCGGCCGCTACCATTGGTTCGACGGCGACGGGATGGTGCATGCGTTCATCCTGCGCGACGGCCGCGCCGCCTATCGCAATCGCTACGTCCGCACCGACGGCCTCAAGGCCGAGATGAAGCAGGGGCGCGCGCTGTTCGGCGGCTTGCTCGAGCAGCCGCGCGAGATGTCGCCGGAGCTGCCCCCGTTCAAGAACACCGCCAACACCAACATCATCGGATATGCCAACCGCCTGCTCGCGCTGCTCGAAGCCGCTCGCCGCACGAGCTCAAGCCGGAAACACTCGAGACGGTGGGACTGTTCGATTTTGAGGGCAAGGTGACCGGCCCTGTGACGGCGCATCCGAAGTTCGATCCCGTCACCGGCGACCTGCTGTTCTTCGGCTACCAGCCGTTCCCGCCGTACGTGACGTGGTACCGCGCGAGTCGGGAAGGCAAGCTGATCGAGTCGCGGCCGATCGACACCGGTCTGCCCGTGATGATGCACGATTTTATCGCGACCGATAACTACGCGATCTTCTTCGTCTGCCCGTCTGTGTTCCATCTGGAGAATGCGGCAGCGGGAAAACCGATCTTTGCCTGGGAGCCGCAGCACGGCACCAAAATCGGCGTGATGAACCGCAAGACCGGCGACATGAAATGGTTCCAGGACGAGGCGTTCTTCATCTTTCATTTCCTCAATGCGTACGAAGAGAACGGTTCGCTGATTGTCGACGGATGCAGGATGAAGTCGCTCGACATGACCGGCAGTTCGTTCGGCGGCAATCCGCCCCTGACCTGGCAATGGAATCTGAACTTGAAGGACGGCTCGATGAAGCAGCGCCAGATCGACGACGTCTCGAACGAGTTCCCGCGCTTCGACGAGCGCCTGGCCGGCCGCAAACATCGGTACGGTTACTTCGCCGGCGGCAATCCGGGATCGCCCGAGAAAGAGACCAGCTTCCAGGCGCTGCTCAAACGCGACTATCAGACTGACAAGCTCGAGGTTCACGACCTCGGAAAACATTTTGCTCCCGGCGAGGCGGTGTTCGTGCCGCGCAATTCGAAATCATCGGAAGACGACGGATGGGTGCTCGCAGTCTGGTACGACGAGCAGCTCAATCGCAGCGAGATGGTCGTGCTCGACGCGCAGAACTTCGCAGGAGCGCCTGTCGCGCGAATCAAATTGCAGCATCGCGTGCCGTGGGGCTTTCACGGCAACTGGGTGCCCGCGCAATGAAGAAGGCGACACGTTCGGCGCGCGCGCCGATTCGCGAGCGCGCGCGCAAAGTTCTGCACCCGGATCCAAATGACGGCCTCGGCCACCTGCGTCTTCCCACCAGGAAGGCGTCGCTGGATCTCGCGCTGCTTGGATTGATCGCGGAAGTGCCGGGCGTGTCCGGCTACGACATCATGAAGATCTTCGATCTGTCGATGACGCATTACTGGCACGCGCATCCGACGCAGATCTACCCGACACTCGATCGGATGCAGGAGTCAGGACTCATCAAGAGCCGCAACGTCGTGCAGCGCGACCGGCCGAACAAGCGTCTCTACACGATCACGCCGTCGGGCGAGCGGTTGCTGATCGAATGGCTCGAGAGTCCGTTCGAAGGAATCAACTTGAAGCATCCGCCGCTGCTGCGATGCCGTTTCCTGGGGCATCTCGGCGCAGACGGCGCGATCGCTGTGCTCAAAGAAGAGCAAAGGTCGTGGGCGATTCATCTGAAGCGCTACCGTGAGATCGAGAAGGACTACTTCGCCGACGGCAAGGGCTATCGGGACGTGAACGCGATGTTCTCGATGTTCACGCTCAAATACGGGATCGACTGGATGGAAGAGAACATCAAATGGTGCGAGTGGGCAATCGGCGAGATCGATCGCAATCGCGAGCTGTTCCCGGCGGAGAAGAAGCAAACGGAGAGAAAGCGGCCGCCACTTAAACGTGAAACCCGCGGTGGGTTTCACACTTCCTTCGGCAGGGCTAAGCCCTGCACCTTAGTATCAAGAAGGATGCGGGACTTCGTCCCTGTTCGAACTTTTTTTGTGTCTCTTCAGAGCGTAGCGAGCCCGGCTCTTTCTTCTCCTCGCCCGTTCTTTCACGGGAGATGAGGCCGGCGGCAAAGTCCGCCGGTAGGTGAGGGTGCTGGATCGCCCACAAGAGCCCGCTCCCTGATCACCGTCTTGTGTAATCTCGGCTCCAAGGGCGTAACCTTTTCGGGATACCGCGGTTTCTGTAGATAGAGGCTGATGTGTCCCCGCAATCTGTATCCCTATTTGCGCGCTCTGCGACGCGACGAGTTCAATCGAATGCGCCGGAGGCCGGGTTGAAGGTGCGGGCGGCGGCCAAGACCGACGTCGATCACTCGGCGGAGCGGGCGCTGATTGAGGCGGCGCAGCGGGATCGTAGCCGGTTCGCTGATTTGTATGAGGCTAACTTCGAGCGGGTTTATGCATATGTCGTGCGGCGGGTGCGCGATCGCGATGAGGCGCAGGATATCACCGCCGACGTTTTTCATTTGGCGCTGAAGAGTTTGCCGCGGTTCGAGTGGCGCGGGATTCCTTTTGCGGCGTGGCTTTTCAGGATCGCTTCCAACGAAATTGCCGATCGCTCCAAGCGCATCGCCAGGCGCCGTGCCCAGGAGAGAGAAATTTCTTTCGAGGCAACCAACGATCGTGGCGAGGTAGTCGCAGGCATCGACGAGGCGGAGCGGCGGGGGCGGTTGTTTGGACTGGTCGAGCGGCTGCCGCGCGATCAGTCGCGTGTGATCGTTATGCGGTTTGCGGAGCAGAAATCGATTCGCGAAATCGCGACTGCGCTCGGGCGTTCCGAGGGCAGTGTCAAGCAGCTTCAATTCCGCGGCCTGCAGAATTTGCGGGTGCGGATGGGTGATACGAATGGCTAAGGGGAAACTGATCGAGCAACTGGACGATGCGGTGGAGGCTCTCGTGGCCAAGCCGAACGCGCCGCTGCCCACGTCCGATCCGCGGCTGGCGGCGATTTTGCGGATCGCGGGCGAGTTGCGGGATTTGCCGCGCGCCGATTTCAGGAATCGTCTGAAGGCGGACCTGGCGGCGCAATCGAAGGAACTGCAATCAGTCGTCGCCACCGGCCCGGGCGGCAAGCCGCTCATCACCCATCAGGATATCGAAGAGCGGCTCAAGGAGCTGGCCGAGCAGCCGAAATTTATCGTGCACGACGTGCGCGCCGCACTCAGCGATTTGCCCGAAATGTCGATGCGCTTTCTCGACTCGATGAACGATCATTTGCTGGTGGCGTCGCGCGGCAACCGTCGCACCAATTGGGAGCGCCATTTCGGCTCCGACGAAATGATCTACGTGATGGAGGGCGAGACCGATATTGTCACGTTGACCGACGGCGGACCGGTGGAGTCTACGATTCATGCGGGCTCGTTGTTTGTCTGCCCCGAAGGATTGTGGCATCGCCTGACGCCACGTCCGTTCGTGTCGGCATTCTACCTGACTCCGAGTCGCACCGAAGGCTCCGCCGCGAAGGATCCGCGGCCGAAGAGCGATCGCGTCGCCAAGCGTGCGGTGCGCAGGACTACCGCCGCCAAGCTCCAGGAGCGCGATCTGCGCGCGGCGCTGCGTGAGGCGCCGCATCTCAATATCACGTCCGAGACGACCGGCGAGGACGCCAACGCCGCGGTACGCAATGTCGCGAAGATCGGGAATCTCACATTGGGCGTGATGAGCTACACGGGGCTGACGCCCTGGGAGCGGCATCCGGATGGCGACGAACTGCTGCTGGCGCTCGATGGCGAGCTCGAGGTGACGACCCTGACCGACGCCGGCTCCGTGACGCGAAAGCTGCGCGCGGGCGAGGCGTTCGTATGCCCGCAAGGATTGTGGCATCGGCAGTTTGCGGCGAAGTCGGTGTCGATGCTGTACGGGACGCCGATCGATACGACTGAGAACTCGATGGCAGAGGATCCTCGGGTCGTCGTCGAGAAGGTTGAAGCCCCGGCTGCGGGCGTCTCACGCAGTATCATGCCGTTCCTGTATGTCGAAGGCGCGGCGCGCGCGCTGGAATTTTACAAGAGCGTATTTGGTGCGTCGGTGCTGATGCGTGACGAAGAGCCGAGCGGGATCGTGAGCCATGCGATGCTCAAGATGGGCGACACCACTGTCATGCTGTCCGATCCCAGTTCGGCGGACGTGAAGCAGAATGACGTGCATCGGTTGTCGCGCCCGCCGCGCTCCTACGGCGGATCGCCGGTGCATCTCTACATTTATGTTGCCGACGTCGACGACGTTGTGAAGCGCGCAATCGCGGCTGGCGCGAAAGCTATCGATCAGGTCGAGGATCGGGACTGGGGCGACCGGTGCGGTGGAATCGAAGATCCGTGGGGTCACGTCTGGTTTGTCGGCACGCCGCTCAAGGATGAGCCGCCGAAAAATTCGAAGTAGCGAACAGGGAGAACAACCATGGCGAGCAAAGTGAAATCGATTCCCAAGGGCTGGCATAGCGTGACTCCGTTCCTGTGCGTCAAGGATGCGGCGCGGGCGGTCGAGTTCTATCGCAAAGCATTCGACGCAACGGAATTGGAACGCATGGCGGAGCCTGACGGCAAGGTTAATCACGCGCTGCTGAAGATCGGCGACTCGATTGTGAGGCTCTCGGATGACAGTTCCAGGCACGTGGCGGAGTGGGTGGCGAAGGGCTGGTCGCGCAGTCCGCAATCGCTAGGCGGCACGCCGGTGCATTTTTATGTCTACGTCGAGGACTCAGACGCCGTATTCAAACGCGCAGTCGCCGCGGGCGCGACAGTGATGGAGCCGATGGAAGACAAAGTTTGGGGCGACAGGATTGGCTCGTTGACAGATCCCTTCGGGCACGTTTGGATGATCGCGACTCACAAAAAAGATGTGCCCATCGAAAAGGTCGCGAAACATCATGGAGCCGTCAGTCGCGAGGCAAACTGAAGGTGAAGATCTCTCGCATCATCTCAATCGTGCTGGTGCTGCTGTTCCTTGTCGCGGTCGCGCGGTTGGCGCGCCTGGAGAATGGCGCGCCGCCGCATGTGTTCGTGATGCTGCCCGGTCAGGAGCCGGCGACGATGTATCTGCCGGGGCCGGGAGATCCGTTCTATACCTTGTTTCCCAAACCAGTGTCCCAGCGGCCGCCGGCGGTCGTGCTGATTCACGGCTTCACCGGCGATCGCGTGCTGATGAGCGGGCTCGCACGACGACTGGCGGAGAACGGTTACGCTGTCCTGGCGATCGACGTAAACGGGCACGGCGAGAATCGAAATCCGTTCAATGGCGGCACGGCTGAGAGCGACAGCCTGCGCGCGAACGTGAAGACCGCGGTCGATTATCTTCGCGACAACAACCTGGTCGACGGATCTCGAATCGTCGTGATGGGGCATTCGATGGGCGCGGGCGCTGCGCTCGACTACGCGACCCACGATGCCAGCGTCAAAGGCGCGGTAATGATTTCGGGCGGCTGGGCACTCGGTCCCGAGCGTCCGAAGGATGCGTTGTTCATTTTTGCCGAGAACGATCCGAAAGAGCCGATCCAGGAACCGTCCACCGCGCTTGCGGCTCATCTGGCGGGCGTATCGCAAATCGAACTGGGCAAGACCTACGGCGACTTCACGCAGGGCAACGCGGTCGAGGCGATCCGGATGCCGGGCCTCAATCACATAACGATCGTCAACTCCCCGGATGCTGCGGCCACGATCGTAAAATGGCTCGACGGCACATTCGGGACCGCGAGAACCACTCCGATCAATCTCAAAGATGCGCGGCGTGGATCGGCGAGGTTCGCGCTGCTGATGTTCGTGTTCATCCTGGTGCCACTGGGTGTCGTCTGCGGGTCGTTGGCGCCGGGCTGGACCATCGAGCGTCCCGGGCCGAGCGGATGGATGGGGCTATTGATACTGGGCGGTGCGCTGTTTGCAGCGATGCCGCTGTCGGCGGCGAATCCGGCGTACTTTCTGCAGATAGTGGTCGGCGATGTCCAAATCTCATGGTTCATGGTCGCGGGACTGATCATGTTGGGCGTGATCGCGCTGTCGCAGACGCTGGATTGGGAGCGCATCCGGGCGGGCGCAGGTGTCGCGATGCTCGCCGGGGCCGCGGGTTTCGCGGTGGCGTACGTGTGCCAGGTCGCGATGTCAGCGATGCTGCATCATCTGTCGTTGTCGCCGGAGCGTCTGACGGTGATGGCGATGGCGACGGTCCTGCTGTTCCCGTTCTGGTTGAGCTTCGAGTGGCTGGTGCGGCGCGGAGGGCTGGCGATTTCAACGGTACAGGCGTCGCTCGGGCGCATCCTGATCCTGGTGTTGATGGCAGTGGGCGTGAGCCTGAACGTTCTGCCGGGGGTACTGATGCTGATCCTGCCGATCCTTGTGATCGCATTCGTGATGATCGAAATTTTCTCGGCGTCGGCGTACAGCGCGTCGCACAACCTGATTGTGATCGCCGTTTTTGAAACGTTGTGGTTCGCATGGATGATCGCAGCGGCGAGCCCGATCACTTTCATGTTCTAGGAGAGAAATTGTGGCAGGCAAAATTGATGCAATCCCGGTCGGGCCGCGCGCGATCACCGCGTACCTGACGATAAAGGGCGCGGCGAAAGGAATCGAGTTTTACAAAAAGGCATTCGGCGCGAAGGAGTTGATGCGCTGGACGGGGAAGGACGGCAGAGTAGGGCACGCCGAGATCGAAATCAGCGGCACACCAGTGTTTATCAGCGACGAGCATCCGGAGATGGGCATCGTCAGTCCCGAGACGCTGCGCGGGACCTGCGTCGGACTGCATCTGCTGGTCGAGGACGCCGACGCAACCTTCAAGCGAGCGGTAGCTGCCGGTGGAAAAGCAGTCAGGCCGATGGAAGACGAGCCGTGGGGCCAGAAATCGGGAACGCTGCAGGACCCATTCGGCCATCGATGGTTCGTCACGCAACGCACTGCCGAACTATCCGCCGACGACATGGACAAAATCGGCAAATCCGCCGGCTACGAAACGCTGAGGTAAACGTCCGAGTGGGTGATGTGACCGCCCACGCGTCCGGTTCCCCTTCCCACTATGGGAAGGGGTTAGGGGTTAGGTCGCCCGCAAATCTTCAGTGCGAAACGCATCGCGCCCGTGCTAGGCTTGTCTAACCAGATCGCTCGATCTGCAATCCATCGCTATTAAACCCGTCGTACACGACGAAAGGAAAACAATCATGCTCGAGACAGGAAAACCGTTTGTCAATTTCAATCTGCAGAACCAGGACGGCAAGCAGATGAAGCTCGGCGATTTCGCGGGCAAGTGGCTGGTCGTGTACGTCTACCCGAAGGACGACACTCCCGGATGCACCATTCAGGGCAAGTCGTTCACCGCGAGCAAGGCGGATTTCGATGCGGCGGGAATCAAGGTGGTAGGCGTCAGTGCGGACGACGTCGCTTCGCACAAAAATTTCGCCAACAAGTTTGCGTTCACAATCGATCTGTTGGCGGACACTAATCACGATCTGCTCAAGGCGGCGGGTGTCGGTCAGACGGACTACAACGGGACCAAGTACTGGAACCGGACCAGCTTCGTGATCGATCCCAAGGGCAACCTGCGCAAGGTGTACGAAAAAGTGAATCCGCAGGGACATGAGAAGGTGCTCCTCGACGACATCAAGGCGATGCAGAAAGGCTAGCATCGAGGGTGCGATACGCCGGTTGGGGAACGTTTTGTTGGTGCGGCGAATTTTGATTTGATGTACTATTGATAAGGGTCTTGACCAGGCGGCGAGAACAATAGGTGATTCGGCGGGTTACCTGAATTTTGGACGAATTCTATCGTCCTACAACTAGGATGGTCCGGTACTTGCCCTGCCTCATGATCCAACAGTTTCGCTACATTCCAGGAGGAATGCATGGTTAAGAAGATCGCCGCCGTGACCGGCGGCGTTTTGATCGGCTTGGTCATCGCCTTTGCGCGCGCCGGCGCGTTCCCTTTTTGGGGATCCGACTCCGACGCTTCCAAGGCTAACCCACCCGCGCAGCAACAGCAGCAGCAAGCGCAGGCAAATCCGGCTGCGCCCCTGCCGGCGCCTCCGGTTCCCGGGGTTCATGTGGCGCCGCCGCCGCAGCCCGCGGAACCGAATACACCTGAGCCCGGCGAGAAAGTCGGTGTAATCACCTCGTTCGCGCCGCTCGTCAGGAAGATGATTCCGGCGGTGGTGAGCGTCAACGTCGTGCAGGATGTGAAGGTTTCGGGAATGCCGTTTGGCCCGCAAGGCGGACCCGGCGACGATAACGGCGGAGGCGATGACGACAACGGCGCTCAGGGCGGAGGTGGCGACCAGGGAGATCAAGGCGGGATGCCGCCCGGCGGCGGCGATCCGTTCGATCAGTTGCGCCGCTACTTCGGACAAGGCGGTCAGCGCGAGTACAAACAGCATGGCCTGGGCTCGGGCGTGATCGTGTCTCCTGACGGCTATATCCTGACCAACAATCACGTGGTGGGTAACGCGGAAGAAATCCACGTCACGCTGCAGGATAAGCGAGAGTTCACTGCCAAGGTGATCGGCAAGGATGCGAAGACCGATCTCGGGCTGATCAAAATCGACACTAAGGATGCGCTGCCGGTCGCGCCGCTGGGCGATTCCAATACTACTGACGTGGGCGACTGGGTAATCGCGATCGGCAATCCGTTCAACGTCGGTATGACGGTGACGGCCGGAATCGTGAGCGCCAAGGGACGAATCCTCGGCGGCGACTACGACGATTTCATTCAGACCGACGCGTCGATCAATCCCGGTAACTCGGGCGGGCCGCTGATCAACACGAAGGGCGAAGTTATCGGAATCAACACCGCGATCTACAGCCGCACCGGCGCCAATAACGGCATCGGTTTCGCGATTCCAATCGACATGGCGCGCAACGTAATGGACCAGTTGAAGGCGCATGGACGCGTGGTTCGCGGATGGCTGGGCGTGGAGATCCAGGAAGTGACTCCGGACCTCGCGCAGTCGTTCGGATTGCCGAAGCCCGAGGGCGCTCTCGTCGCGAGTGCGGACAAAGACGGCCCCGCAGGCAAGGGCGGAATCGAGCGCGGCGATATAGTGCTCAGCTTCAACGGCCATCCGGTCGACGACGAGCATGAACTGCCCGCGCTGGTTGCGCAGACGCCAATCAATCAGAAAGTGCCGGTCGAGGTGGTGCGCAACGGCCAGCACATGACCCTCGAGGTCACGATTGGCGAGCGCAAAGAACCGCAGGTGGCGTCGGCCAAGGCCGAGACTCCCGGCGGGAACTGGGGGATGCAGGTGGGAGACATCACCCCTGAAATTGCGCAGCAGTTCCATCTCGAAGGCACCAAGGGCGTCGTGATTCAGAAGGTCGCGCCGGACAGCCCTTCGGCTGATGCGGGACTGCAGCCAGGCGATGTCGTGATGGAAATCAATCACGACAAAGTCGCCACGGTTACGGATTTCGTCGCGAAGGCCAAGGACGCGCAGACGAATAAGAAGCCGGCCCTGCTGCTGGTGCAACGCGGCGGCGCGACGCTCTACACGGTGATCAAGCCGTCTGAGGGACAAGCGCAAGGCTGATCGAGTCGTAAGTTAGAGGTACTGAATGCGCGGCGCGTCGAGCAACTCGATGCGCCGCGCTTGTTTTGATGCTAGGCGTTGTGCTTCGGATGGAAGCCTCGCGAAAGTTTGACGTCGTGATAGCAGGCGCTGGTCCGGCGGGACTGGCGACCGCGCTGTTCCTGGTGAAGCATCGGCCTGCGCTCGCGGGTCGAATCGTGGCGATCGAAAAATCGGCGCATCCGCGGTTCAAGGTCTGCGCTGGCGGGCTGATTCCCAAAACGATGCTCGCGCTCGACGAGCTTGGAATTCCGCTCGACGTTCCCGCCGTCGAAGTGGTTCGTGGTGAAGCCTCGACCCCGGTCGGCGGTGTCGATCTGTCGCGTGGTGGCGACGTGCTCGCAACCGTGATTCGGCGCGACCTGTTCGACGCGATGCTCGCGCGCGCCGCGAGCGACGCGGGTGTCGAAATCGTCCAACGCAGCCGCGTGCTCGACGTGACTCAGGACGCGAGCAGCGTGCGCGTCGACACGGACCAGGGTATCTTCGAAGCGCAAATCCTCGTCGGTGCTGATGGATCGGGCAGCCGGGTGCGTCGCGCAGTGTTCGGCGCTCGCAAGGAGACAATCGGGCGCGCGATGATGACGGATATCGCCGTCGATCCAGAACGCACACCCGAATTCATCGAGAAGCGCTATTGCTTCGACTTCCGATGCGTGAGCCGCGGGATCAGTGGTTATAGCTGGTCGTTCCCGTGCCTGATCGGCGGTGCACCGCATCTCAATATTGGCATCTACGATCAACGGCCGCACGAATTCGTCGAAGCCGGCGGCGAGCAGTCGAGGATGATAGCTGAACTAGTCGCGGCGTTTCCCGAACTTCCTCTCGATGGCCTTAAGCGGCACGCGACGCGATGGCAATCGTTCCCAATTCGATGGTTCGACGCAGCGGACAGTTATGCTCGCGGGCGCGTGATCCTCGCCGGCGACGCCGCTGGCGTTGATCCGCTGATGGGCGAGGGCATTTCGTGCGCCTTCGAGCACGGCAAGCTGGCGGCGAATTCCATCTGCAAATTCCTCGACGGTGACGGCGACGCGCTGCGGATTTACGATCTCACCCTGCATGAAGGTGCGGTGGGAAAAAAATTGAGCAAGCTCGCGTTTGCCGCGCGCCATTTCTACAGCCCCCATCATCGGCTGTTCTTCCGAGTCGCGCGCATCAGCCGCCGCGCGCGGGAAATTGGCGTCGATTGGTACAATGGTGCGCGTCATCTCGACGAGCTGCCCACTCGAAGCCTGATCGCTCGATGGGCGCGCGCGGTTCTATTACGTGAGCCCGTGCGGTAGCATTTTGGGTGTCGCTCGCGGTGGAGAGGAACAGGTGGCGGATCGAGTTCGAGTGGCTCATGCGCGAAAGCGCAGAGGTGCAAAGCGTCCGGCGAAAAGGAAGAGGACGCGCGGGCTCAGGGTCTTCGGACTGTCTCTGCTTGCGGCGCTGATTTTGGGATTTTTAGCTAAACGAGCGATGGTTCCGTCGGTCGTTCACTATCTCGCGTATCGACCGCCCGATCGGCCGCAAATTGATACTACTGCCGCGTCGCAGGGCGGCGACAACGACTCGGAGAATCTGACGCCCGACGATCGGCGTCAGCTCGACGAAATCATCAAGCGCAAGGCGAAGTGACGAACGGCTGGATGGCAGGCTCGATGCAAATAGCAGACGACATGGGCTTTCGCGTCGAGCTCGAGCGGCCGCCGGCGCGAATCGTGTCGTTGGTGCCGAGCTGGACCGAGACGCTGTTCTCACTGGGCTTCAATTCCGAAGTCGTGGGCATCACGAAATTCTGCGTCGAGCCGGTCGCGGCGGTTGCCTCGATTCCGAAAGTCGGCGGTACCAAGAATCCTGACATTGCCGCGATCGTGAAGCTCGAGCCTGAGCTGGTGATCGCCAACGCCGAGGAGAACCGGCGCGAGGACGTCGAGCGAATGCGCGCGGCGGGTATCCCGGTGTTCACGACGTATCCGCGCACGGTGCCGGGCGCGGTCGAATCGATCCTGCGATTGGGCCGGGTGCTCGGTCGCGAACCGCAAGCGGCCGCGCTGGCCAAGGAAATCACTTTGAGCGTGAGCGGTATCGAGGCGTCGCTCGGCGTGTGGAGCAAACTGCGGCTGCGCGTGTTCTGCCCGATATGGAAGAAGCCGTGGATGTCGTTCAACGCCGACACCTATGCGCATGACGTGCTGCGGATGCTTGGTTATAACAATATTTTCGCGTCGGCGGGCGAGCGCTATCCGGTTACGACGCTCGAAGACGCGGTCGAACTTCGTCCTGATATCGTGATCCTTCCCGACGAGCCGTATGCCTTCGATGAGTCCGACGTCGCCGAGCTGAAGCCTCTCCTGCCGCCCGCACTCAGCCGCCGCGTGCTGATAGTCAGCGGCCGCGACCTGCATTGGTACGGCGTTCACATGGTGCTGGGGCTCAAATCACTCGCGGAGAGAATGGCGCGGGTGCGCGCGGCAGTTCTATAATCGGGCGATATGCTTAGCAGTATTATCGGAATGAATGGGAGATTCGTATGATCCCGAAAATCAGCCTGGCGGCCGCGTTTGTTCTGATGACTGCGCCGCCGATGGCGTGCGCTTCGAATCACGAAGTTGCTAACTCCGCACCGATAACTCGCCAGGCAAATCAGTCGGTGCCGAAAGTTGTCCTTGCGCAAGATGCCCAGGACGCACCCAGCATGGGCACGACCGACAACGACAACGATAACACCGGCGACAACGACAACGATGCAAATGATAACGCTGACGACAATCAGAACGGTGACGGTGCTCAGACCGATCAAAACGCGGCCGGCGACGATCAGACGATTCCGCCGACGGTTCTTGGGCCCGACAACGATCAGAGCGAACCGCGGCAGGCGCCGATGAATTCATATCCGCAGCCTGTTAACCCATATCAATAGCCGCGCGCGACTCGCGCACTTGCTTACTCAATAGCTCTTCCGGGGGACGGACGATGCCTGCACCACTCGACGGAATCAAAGTACTCGACCTGACCAAGCTCGCGCCGGGGCCATTCTGCACGATGATCCTGGCCGATCTTGGCGCCGACGTGATCAGGATCGAAGAGCCGGCGCCTCCCACCGGAAGACGCGCGCAGCAAGCGGGCGCTGCCGGCAGGCGCCCGGCGGGCAACAGCTTCAACAGCTCGCCCTACAACGCGCTGGCGCGCAACAAGAAGTCGATCGGGATCAATCTGAAGAGCGGCGCGGGCAAGGAAGTCTACAGCCGGCTCGCACAGCGCGCCGACGTTATCGTCGAGGAGTACCGGCCGGGCGTCGCCAAGCGGCTCGGCATCGATTACGAGAAACTTTCGTCGCGCAACCCACGGCTGATCTATTGCGCGATCACGGGCTTCGGACAGAACGGGCCGTATCGCGATCTCGTCGGCCACGACATCAATTACATTGCGACCGCCGGCGTGTTGTCGATGTTCGGACGCCCGGGGCAGCCGCCGACGATTCCGCACAACGTGGTCGCAGACTATGCGGGTGGCGGGATGCATGGCGCGATCGGAGTGCTCGCGGCGCTGGTCGCGCGCAACCAGACCGGGCGTGGTCAGTACGTCGACATCTCGATGATGGACGGCAGCCTCGCGCTGCTGGCGCAGGCGTTCTCGACATTTTTCGCCAACGGGAAAGTGCCCCGGCGCGGCGAGACGATAAACGACGGCGGGATTCCGAATTACAATGTCTATCTGACAAAGGACGAGAAATACATTACGATCGCGGCGATCGAGCCGTGGTTCTTTGCCAACCTTTGCCGCGCGCTAGGCCGCGAAGATTTTATTCCGCATGAATATGATTCGAGCAAACGTGCGGAAATAGCGCAGGTGTTCACCGAGACGTTCAAGACCAGGACACGCGACGAGTGGTTTGAGATTCTGAGCAAGAACGACATCTGCGTCGGCCGGATGCTAACGCTCGACGAGGTTCCGAACGATCCCCAGGTACAGGCGCGCAACATGATCGTCGAGGTGGAAGGCGAGGGCGGCCGGAAGTTCAAGCAGGTCGGCATCTCGGCGAAATTCTCGGATACCCCCGCTTCGATCAGGTCACTCGCGCCGCAACTCGGCCAGCATACCGACGAAATCCTCGGCGAGCTCGGCTACAGCAAGGACGAGCTCGACCGTTGGCGCGAGTCCGGCGCCATAAAGTAGCAGCGCGTCTGTCCGCGTTCGTTGCGTTGCCCGCAGTACCGAATCACAGTTAAGATTCGGCTATGCCACAGCCAGTTCCCATGTTCATGCGCGGTCCGCACGATCCGATTCGAATCGAGCGCGCCGAAGGCCCATGGCTCTACACCTCCGACGGCCACAAAATTCTGGACGCCGGCGGTGGCGCCGTGGTTGTGAACATTGGGCAGGGACGCCGCGAGATCGCCGAGGCAACTGCGCGCACGATCTCGAAGCTCGACTATATTGTGCCGGTCTGGACTTCGGCCGAGCGCGAGAGACTCGTCGAGCGTCTCACGCGATGGACTCCCGCCGGGCTGTCGCGATTTTTCTTCACCAGCGGCGGATCGGAGGCGGTCGAAGCGGCTCTGAAGTTTGCGATTCTCTATCACAAGGCTCGCGGCAAGCAGTCGAAGAGCAAGATCATCGGTCGTCGCTTCTCTTATCACGGCAATACGATTGCGGCGTTGTCGGCGGGCGGGAGTGGGCGACGCGCGGATTACGAACACATTTTGCTTGACTGGCCGAAGATCGATCCGACGTACTGCTATCGATGCCCCTGGGGCAAAACATACCCGTCATGCGACCTCGACTGCGCGACCGCGCTCGAGAAAGAGATTCTCAAGAATGGCGCCGACTCGATCGCTGCGTTTATCGCGGAGCCGATGATGGGATTGAGCGGCGGTGTCGTGCCTCCGGTCAAAGAGTACTGGCCGAAGATTCGCGAGATCTGCACGCGCTACGACGTGCTCCTGATAGCCGACGAAGTGATGACCGGCTTCGGCCGTACGGGTCGGCGCTTTGGCGTCGATCATTGGAACCTCGTGCCGGATATCCTGGTAGGCGGCAAAGGACTCACCGGCGGTTACATGCCGATGGGTATGATCGCGGTGATGGAATCGCTGGTCGAGGAAGTCGAGCGCGCCAAGGCCGAGTTTCATGTTCTACACCTACAGCTCGCATCCCGTCGCGTGCGCGGTTGCCGACGAAGTGCTGGCAATCATGGAGCGCGAGCATCTCGTGGAGCGGTCGGCGGAAGTCGGCGCGCGGCTCGGCTCGAGCTTGAAGGAAGAACTGTCGGGGCATCCGATGGTCGGCGACATCCGCGGTACCGGGATGTTCTGGGGGATCGAACTCGTTCAAGACAAGGCGACCCGGATGCCATTCGCGCCTGAAAAAAAAGTCACAAATCGAGTGCTGGGAGCGGCAGTTCGAAAAGGGTTGTTCTTTTATCCGGCGACCGGGATGGCGGGGAAGGCTGGTGGCGACGCGATGATGATTACGCCGCCGTTCATCATCGGTGATGCGGAAATTGAATTCATCATTCGCACAGCGCGCGCGGCACTCGACGAGATCCAGCCTAACCTGTAGCGTTTGACGCACGTCTAGGAATCGTGGAGAGACCGGCACATGGCCGATAGCATCATCGGGCCGACTTCGCATTATTTTTATTCGCAGCGCCTGAAACTGCACTACGTCGATTGGGGCAATCCCGACAAGCCGCTGCTCGTGCTGGTGCACGGCGGCCGCGACCATTGCCGCAACTGGGATTGGGTCGCGCTCGATCTGCGCCAGCACTTTCACATCATCGCGCCTGACCTGCGCGGTCACGGTGATTCCGACTGGGCTGTAGGCAGTGGCTATTCGATGATCGACTACGTGCTCGATCTCGCGCAGCTCATGAACGCCGTGTCGACCGAGCCCGCGACGCTCATCGGCCACTCGCTCGGCGGTGGAATCGTTTTGCAATACACCGGCACGCATCCCGACGCGGTCAAGCGCGTGGTTTCGATCGAAGGGATGGGTCCGCCGCCCGGCATGATCAAGGACACACCCGCGTACGACCGCATGAACAACTGGATCGGACAGATGCAGACGCTCGCGCGGCGCAAGGTGCGCGAGTATCCGTCGATCGAGGAGGCGCTGGCGCGCATGCGTGAGGCCGATCCGCATCTCAGCCGCGAGCAGGCGCGCCATCTCACGATTTGGGGAATTCGCCGCAACGAGAACGGCACCTACTCGTGGAAGTTCGACAACTACGTTCACGCCACCTCGCCGTACATGTTCAACAACCGCGACGCGCGCGAAATCTGGGGGCGTATCACGTGTCCTACGTTGCTGATTCGCGGCACGGAATCGTGGGCAGGCGATTGGGTCAAGGACGGGCGCATCCAGGCGTTCAAGCACGCGGAGTCGGTGACGATTGACAAGGCCGGCCACTGGGTGCATCACGATCGCCTCGACGAATTCCTGGCAGTCGCGCACCGCTTTCTCGGCGTATAGTTGGTGGCAGATAGCGCGATCACCGGACGGAGTTGCTGATGCGACGACCTACACTGTCGCTGCGCGTCGATCAGTTCGAATACGTACAGCTGATCCTGCTGGCGGTGATAGTCGGCGTCCTCGCCGCGCTGGGAAATCTCGGGTTTCGCCAGCTGATCGTACTTTCCTCGTGGCTGTTTCGCGGGCTCGAATGGCACGCGCTCGGAATCGACCAAGGCGGATTCCATCGCGCACTGATTCCGCTGATTCTGCTGAGCGGCGGCGTCGCAATCCTGGTGCTGGCTCGTATTTTTCCCGGCGACGTGCTCGGCTACGGCTTTCCGAATTTCCTCGAGATGGTGAACCTCGGCACCGCACGGCTCAA
>CAVUUH010000015.1:0-31717 GCA_963744545.1 uncultured delta proteobacterium | reverse complement strand
AGTTCTGATCGAACTCGAAGGTCGCAGTCCCCCGAGCCATCGCCGGTATCAACCACCTCGCCGGACCAGCATCCCTTGATGTCGAGCGGACGCACTTTGGTTTTGGCGTCGGGACTCGCGACGCTGGCATCGGGCGCACCCCAGGCGCCTGCGCTCTGATCACTTTCGTCTCCATCCTGGGCGTATACATGTCGCACTTGGCCCGCAGACAGCAGACTCGCACAGGCCAAGACTAGAAGCGTTTTGGCTAGCTTCATTTCTGATTTCCCTCTCTTAGTTATACAAAGCATCAGTTACTAAGTAGAGTTTTTAGCCAAAAAGTTCTAACCGAGCAAGTCTTGCTCACTTTTAACTAATTATGACACGCAAATACTCGCGATTCTGGGTCCAAATAGCCTCAAAAGCAGAAAGGCCCGTCGCACAGAACGCGCTACAGGCCGGTCGCTTAGGCTAGCAGTATTAGGCGGGGTGACTTCTCAAGTCGCGCGTGGTGGGAGGCCGGCGGCTCGGTAGACGTCGTCGATCACGCGCATATTGATGACCCCTTCGGGGCCGTCGGTGGGAAATTTCGCCTCGCCGCGGACCGCCTTGACGAACGCGCGCAACTGATGCGTGAAGGTAGAGTCGCCCGGTACCGTCTCGCTCTTTTCTCGGCGTCCGTCTTCAGCGCGAGCTGATGCCCCCGCTGCGGAGCGATCGGATTTATCACGCGAAGTTTCCCCCGCTCGCCACGCGCCATGAACGTCGCGTTGATGACGGAATCCTTCTTCATCGCGCAGGTCATCCGGGCAGTCACGCCGCCTGCGAGTTCAAGATCGACGTCCATCGCAATGTCGATGTTCTTCGGCCCGGTCTCCGCCTTGGCGCTGATCACGCGCGGCGCCAGGCCGGAAAAATAGTGAATCATGTGGAGCGGGTAGCATCCGAGGTCCATCGTCGCGCCGCCGGCAAGGCTGTAATCGAAGCGGATGTTCGTTTCCGGAATCGGTACCGAAAATTGACCCTCGACATGGACCAGCCGGCCAAGCGTCCCGTCGCCGATAAGAGCGCGCACGCGATCTGCAAGCGGGTGATAGCGATAGTGAAACGCTTCGCCGAGAATCTTCCCGGTCTCATCGGCCACCTTCGACATCCGTTCCGCTTCGACCGCGTTGGACGCGAGCGGTTTCTCGCAGAGCACATGCTTGCCCGCGCGTAGCGCCGCTATCGTCCATTCGCAGTGAAGCGAGTTGGGGAGAGGATTATAAATCGCGTCGAGTTCCGCATCGTTGACGAGGTCCTCGTACGTCGCGATCACTCGCGGGATTTTATTCGTGGCGGCGAATTCCTGCGCTCGTTTAGGATCGCGCGCCGCGACCGCGACGACTTCAGCCTCCGGCACATTGTGCGCGGCCTTGATCAATGCGTCCGGTGCGATTCGCGCCGCGCCGAGTATTCCAAACCGAATCGGCTTTTTTTCTGCCATCGCTGCACCGCCTTCCGAAACCAGTTAATCGCCCTTTCTTGTCATCACGGATCTGACGCCGGACTGACCGCTTGTGGCAAGGCCTTCGCCATCTTGTAGTTGTCGGCCGCTTCCATTCGCGCAAGCGCATAGCGGTAGGGCTCATTCGAGATTGTAACAACACCCTGGTACGGATGCGCCAGTTCCAGAATCGCCAGAATTGTCATGCCGAGCAGGATCGAAAAAACCCGCACATCAGCACCTGCGCGCGAAAAACATTGCTGCCGAAGAAATAGCTGAAGCCGATCGTCATCAGGCATCCAAGATAAATAACCGTCCACACGACCGATGGAAGATCCTCTGAGTAGAAATTAAACCGCTGGCCGCGCGCCTGGCTGACAAGATTGAGCTGGTCGATCGATTTGTCCATCAACATTTGCTCGCGGCTGTCCGTGGGATGATCTGCGAGCACGATAGCCCAGAGTTCGTGGGCTCCCACTTTGCCACCCTGAAAAGTGTTGTCGGCCATCTGCGGCCATTCCTTTTCGACCACACGGTGCGAGTATTCGAGGACGGCGGAATCGAGTTGCGAGCGCATCGGTTCGGAGAACGCCGCACCGAGTTTGTAGAGACTCTCGAGCGCCGTCGCCTCCGTAAGCGCATAAGCGTTGGCGTCGTTGAAGCGCTCCCAGGCGGCGACAATAACAAAGGCAAGGACCAGGCCGTAAAATGCGCCCAGCACTCCGAACGTCACTCCCGCCACTTCGTGGTTCTTTTGCAGACGGTCGAGTGGGACCAACCATCTGACGAGGCATAGACCGGCGATACTGCCGCCGCCAAACGCCACAATGACGAATATGATCTGTGTGGCGGCACCACAGTAGAGTAGGAAATTCATTTCTCGAGACCCCTCCCCCAGCGATGGCGCGTCAATCAGAGCGAATCGCCTCGACTAGCTTAGCTGTTTGTAGGCAAGCCATGCCATAACCCGTCTAAATGACTAAATTTACTCCTCATTGAAGAGATCTAAGGGTCGGACCCCGATCGGTGCCACCCGCGTCTGACTATTCCTGGAGGCTGGTGGTATCGCGCCCACCACTCGAAGTCGGCTTTGCCGGCGCGTGGTCGTGCTGGGAATTTTCGACCACGTTCGCGATTGCTTTCAGCAGCGTCGATTTCTTGACCGGCTTGCTGACGTGCATATCGCAGCCGACCTCAATCGCGCGGCGCACATCGCCTTCGAGCGCCGACGCCGTCAGCGCGATGATCGGTGTCCTGCTCCGATGGTTCGCCGTCTCCCATTGACGAATCGCGCGCACGGCGCTGTATCCGTCGAGAATCGGCATCTGGATGTCCATCAGGACCGCGTCGTAGGCACGCGTCATGAAATGATCGAGCGCCGCCTGGCCGTCCTCCACTTCGTCGAGCACGTAGCCGCTCTTCTTCAGGTAGGCCGTGATCAACAAGCGATTGTCCGGCGAGTCGTCCGCCAGCAGGATACTGAGCGGACGGTCGAGCAGATCCGTCGCCGAATCGTTCGACGCCACTTGATAGTGAGACTCGGCGGGCGCATCCGCAGGCGCGGCGACTTCCGCCATCGCGCTGGAAATCGCGGCGAATAATTCGCGGCGCTTGACCGGCTTCACCACGTAATGATTCACGCCCAGCTCTCTCATCGCATTCAGGCGAGCGGTCAGGCCGTTTGAAGTCAGGAGCATGACGATCGGCGCATTTCCATTCGGTCCAAGCCGCGTCTGGCGAATCACTTCGAAACCGTCCATCGTGGGCATCTGCAGATCGATCAGCGTCAGGCCGAACGGCGCCTGATTTTTCACGGCGAGCGCTGATAAACCTTCAGCCGCCGAGGTCGCCTCCATGACGATTGCTCCGCTGGCGGTCAGCATCTCGCTGACGATCGATCGACTGGTCGCGTTGTCATCGACCACCAGCACGCGGACTGAAGCGAGTGCAGGCGGGCGAGGCTCCTGCGGTTCGTTTTGATTGGCGACCGCAGGCGGCACGCCGAGTTCCACCGTAAAATGGAAGGTGCTCCCCGAACCGAGATCGCTTTCGACCCAGACTTTGCCCCCCATCAACGCGACCAGCCGCTGGACGATTGTCAAACCGAGTCCGCTGCCGCCATATTTTCGGGTGGTCGAGGAGTCCGCCTGGGTGAAGGCGGAGAAAATGTTCGGCAACATCTCGCGCGGCATTCCGATACCGCTGTCGCGCACCGAGAACAGCAGGCTGCCGGGATTGGCCTGGTCGGGATTGTGCGCGACATCGATCACGACTTCGCCCTGCTCGGTAAATTTGATCGCGTTGCCGATAAGGTTGGTGAGCACCTGGCGCAGCCGCAGCGAGTCGCCCACCAGCGCGTGCGGCAAATCGCCGCTGAATCGCACCGCGAGCTCGATCCCCTTTTCATGCGCACGCACCGCAAGAGTGTCGGCAACCTTTTCCGTCAGCTCGACCACATCGAACGCGACCGCCTCCAGGCTCATGCGGCCGCTCTCGACCCGAGCGAGATCCAGGATGCTGTTGATCAGCTCGAGCAGCGCGTTGCCGTTGCTGAGGATGGTGTCGAGGTAGCGCCGCTGCTCCGAATCGAGATCGCTCTCGCCGATCAGGTCGGCCATCCCGAGGATCGCATTCATCGGCGTGCGAATTTCGTGCGACATGCTGGACAGGAACTCGGTCTTCGCCTTCGACGCCGCCAGCGCCTTCTGGCGCTCCGCCTCGAGGTCGTTGATATCCCGCGCGATCGAGAGCGCGCACTCGCGCCCGCCGAGCTCCAGCACCACCGCCGAGATCAACGCCGGAAAAGTACCGCCGCTGGCTGTGCGGAAAGTGGTCTCGAAATTGCGCACCTCGCGATTCTTCAGCAGGGTTTCGGTGAAGAGAACGAGCCGCTCGGGGCTCTCCCAGACTTTGACTTCATCGAAGCGCTTGCCGACCATTTCACTTTTCGCCAGACCCAGCGACCGCACCATCTCGTTGTTCACATCGATGATGATGCCGTCGCTCAGGTCGGTCAGCGCCATGTTATCGACGCTCGAGTCGAATATCTCCCGCAGCATCGCTTCGCTGCTTTGCAGTTTGCGCTCCTGTTCCTTGCGAATCGTAATATCGCGGGCGATCGTCACGACCCGCAGCTGGCCACCCAGCTCCACTACCACCGACGACAGCAGCGCTGGAATCTCGAGACCGCTCTTCGTTTCAATAACAACTTCGAAATTCCGCGCCTGACCGGTCGTGCGGAGCGACTCTCGATACTCGCTCTCACTCCCTGCGTAACGGTTGTCGGCGACACCAGGCGAGATCGTTCCGATGATCTCCTCGCGCGAAAACTCGCTGAGCCGCATAAATTCGTCATTGATATCGACGAAGCGTCCGTCGAGGTCGGTGATCGAAAGCGGGTCCAGGATCGAGTCGAAAATTTTGCGCAGGCTGGCCTCGCTCTCTTTGAGTCGCTGTTCCGCTGCGAGCAGATCGGCAATGTTGCGTGTGATTGTCAGGCAACTCAGCTTGCCGTCCAATTCAACCATTGCGCCGGACATGAGACACGGAATGATGGTTCCATCCTTGGCGTAAAAATTCGCTCGCATGTTGCGGACTTCACCGTTGCGAGTCATCAAAGCCGAGAAGTTGTCCGATTCCTCGCGGCTCGGCCAGACGCCCACTTCCCAATAGGTCTTGCCCACCACCTCTTCCCGGCTGAAGCCCGTTGCGCGCGAGAATTCGTGATTGATGTCGGTGAAACGCCGGGTCAGCGCGTCGGTGGTAGTCACCGAATCGAGATTGGCGTCGAAGATTTTGCGCAAGGTGGTCTCGCTGTTGTGCAGTTTCCGCTCTGCTTCTCTGACGTCCGAGATTTCACGAACCACGATGATCGCGCAGTTCTGATTGTTCAGCCGTACTACCACCGCGGAAATCAGCGCGGGCATCGGACGGCCATAGCCGATGCCGTTGAGCCGGACCTCAAAATTCTTCACCACGCCACTCTCGTGCAGTTCCTTCATGAACTGCGCACGGGCGTCCGGTTCCGCAAAGAAATTGAAGTCGGTATCGATTCGGCCCACCACCAGCTCCCGCGGCACCCGGCTGCGCACGACGAATTGGTTGTTGACCTCGAGAATCGCACCCGTGTCGAGATTGGTGACCACCACCATGTCGCCGCTTTGCTGGAAAATCTGCCGAAACTTTTCTTCGCTATCCCTGAGTTTCTGATCGCTGCTTAGCCGGTCCGCGAGGTTTTGCGCGATTGCGCGTCGATTCTTAGTTTGCAGATAAACGTTTGACTGCCCCAGCCCGACCGCAGTCATCAGTCCCAGCCAGTACATGGACGGATCGGCGTCAACGATCCCATGCGTGCGCCCGAGCGCGTAAAAGCAGATCATCCCGACTATGCTAATCGCGGCCTGCCATCCCCAATCCCACGGCGCCATCGTCCCAGCGCCAACCACGATGACCAGCACCGACACGAACAGGGCTTCGACGCGCATCGAGGTGGTGCAGATCACAGTCGTCGATACAAGCAACGCGGTGCATACAGACAGGGCCAGCTGACGCCAATAGCGCGGCATCGCGAGACTAAAGCTCGACAGAAAAAACAACACTCCAATCGCGATGTTGACTAGATGAAGTCTGAGCGTCGCGTCGAACGTCGATGCGGACGCGTAATAGTGCTCCGCCGCATAGATTAGCTCGAAGAAGATCACCAGTAGCGCGCCTGTCCTCCACAAACGCACGATGTTTTCGTTAACGACCTGCGAACTGGACAGAGTACTGCGCGAGCGCGCACGTGCCAGCGCGTCCAAAGTTGTCGAAGCTTCGGCGCTCAACTGGTCGTGCTCGGGGTTCCTCTCGGGCGAGGCAATGTCATGCTGATCGGGCGGTTCGCCCATCCGATATCCTTCCCGTCCCCGCACGGCGCAGGGATCCACTCGATATCAGCAAGTCCAATGCCCGAAAATTTGTCGCATATCTGGAAAGAACAGGCCAATCGTTCAGCAAATTTCTCAACGCGCGGAGCGCTTCGACGGCGGGTGTCCCATTTTGGGATTTAGATGGGACTGGTGTCCTCGGCGTTTGTTAACAGCACACCAATTCTGCGAGAATCCGCGCAATTCTTCGTATCGAGGTTCATCCACATGAGCGCGACCGTTTCGATCCATCAGGGCAAACTCGAAGGTACCGACCAGGACGGACTGTTCGTATTCAAAGGAATACCGTTCGCCGTTCCTCCCGTCGGTGCGCGCCGATGGCTCCCGCCCGAGAAGCCTGCGCCATGGACCGGCGTCCGCGATGCACGCAGGTTTGGTGCAGTCGCTCCTCAGAACAAGCTGATGCTCACCGCGCTCTCTGCGATGGTGGTTGACGGCGAGCAGTCCGAAGATTGCCTCACCCTCAACGTCTGGACTCCCGCGCTCGACGGCAAACGCCGCCCGGTGATGGTCTGGATTCACGGCGGCGCCTTCACGATCGGCTCGGGATCGCAGTCGCTCTACGACGGTTCGGTCCTCGCACGGCGCGGCGACGTCGTACTCGTCACGGTTAACTACCGTCTCGGACCCCTGGGATACCTGCGCCTTGCTGACGTGACGGACGGCAAGATTCCGTCGAGCGGCTCCGAGGGGATGCTCGATCAAGTCGCGGCGCTGGAATGGGTCCGCGACAATATCGCTGAGTTCGGCGGCGACCCCGGCAACGTCACCATTTTCGGCGAATCTGCCGGCGGCATGAGCGTCGGAACTCTGCTCGCGATGCCGGCGGCGCGCGGCCTCTTCCACAAAGCGATCCCTCAAAGCGGCGCCTGTCACACTGGCGCTCCTGTCGCGCGCGCAAATCGCACGGCGGAACGAGTCTTGTCTAAGCTGCGCGTGCAACCGGGCGATGCGGCCGCGATCCGCGCGTTGACCCCCGCGCAATTGCTCACCGGCACTCTGCTCGACGACGGCGTGACGGCCGACCCTGAACTCGGGATGGCGTATCAGCCCGTCATCGACGGCACCTTCGTGCCGCGCGCCGCGATCGAGATGGTCGCGGACGGCTCGGCGTCGGGCGTGGCGGTGATGGTCGGCTCGACGCTCGAAGAATGGAAATTGTTCCCGATGATGGATCCGTCGTTGCCCAAGCTCGACCGCGCCGGCCTCGGCGCGCGCATGAGCCGGCGACTCACCGCAGAAGCGGCCGACGCTCGTCATCGATTCTTATGCGAAAGCGCGCGCGCAGCGTGGCGAGGCTGTCACGCCCGCCGAACTGTTCACCGCAATCGAGACCGACCGCGTTTTCCGAATCCCGGGCGTACGCCTCGCACAAATCCAGCCACGCCACGATGCACGCGTCTACAGCTATCTCTTCACGTGGCCGTCGCCCGCGATGCGCGGCGCGCTCGGCTCATGCCACGCACTCGAGCTGGGCTTCGTCTTCGGCACCAATCACATGCCCGGCATGGCCGCATTCGCCGGCACCGGCCCCGCCGCAGAAAAGCTCGCAACCCAGATGCAAGACGCATGGCTGGCCTTCGCAAGATCAGGCGACCCAAGTAATGAGAGCACCGGCAACTGGAAGCCCTACGACGAAGCACATCGCGCAACAATGATCTTCGGCGCAACCACGAAGCTCGAAGAAGCCCCCCGCGACGAAGAACGCCGCGCCTGGGAAGGAGTCCCCGACAAAATCTTCGGCTCCCTCTAAAAATACCTCGCCCGTTACTTTACGGGAGAGGAGGCCGGCCGCATCGCGGCCGGAGGTGAGGGTCCTGCGGCTCAAGCTGAGCGCCCGGTTCGTCGCCGCGCTCTCCCTTAGTCCGGTCCCCCTTCCCACTATGGGAAGGGGTTAGGGGTTAGGTTCCCCGCTTCAATCACCGCGTCGGTTTCGCCGTCGGCGGCTGGCCGCTCGATCCCTTCGCGTGCGCCGGTTTGCCTTCCATGAATCGATTGCAACCGCTGTTGCCGGAAACCCGCAGCTTGAATTTCAGCATCTTTTCGTCGATGCACTCCCCCATCGTGGAATTCTTGATCGGCGCCTTGGGCTCTATTTGCCACCACTTACAATCTTTGCAGAGTCCCCATGAAGTGCTCATCGACTCCGGCCTCCATCGAACGCGCGCATCACTGTAGCGACAAATCGACGCGCGTGGTCTTGCCCTGATCCTTGATCCCGTTAGCGTCCAGCTTCGGCGCGACTATGAACATCCGCCCCGAGTCGACCTGCTTGCTGCTCAGATACGCACGCACCGCGTTCGCGCGCGCATCGGCAAGATTCTTCAAATCCTGATCGGTCACGGGAGTGTTGGCGAGGATTAGTTTCTTCATTTCGTCGGGCGGCTGCGTCTTCGCCAATCCGACCACGTCGCGCGGCTTCTTGAAATCCCCCGCGCTGTAGACCTTCTTCAGATACTTGTCGTAGTCCTCAGTCGACAGCGCCGCGCTTTTCGCGGTCCCATCCGCGCTATCGCCCTGGGCCTTATGACTGAGCACCTGGATACTGTGGTCCAGCGACGCTTCCTTGTATCCGTCAGTGTCGAACTTCGGATCGACGCGTCCCTCGATATTGAGTTTCAGCGCCGTTCGATCCGCCAACGCCTTCGCGACCGTGTCCAGTTTCTGCTGACTGTCCGGCGTCAGCGTCGAATAGCCCGGCTTGAACTCGATATAGCCGAGGTCCTGCTGCGCGCCGCCGCCACTGCCGCCGAACGCCGCCGCAATCAGCGAGAATGGCGCCGTCGCCGCCTTGACGATCAGATTCATGAACGCGCCGAGAACGATTGCGCCGATGCTGAATTGCGGGTCCGACAGCGACCCGGAGATCGGGATTCGCACGTCGATTTGTCCCTTCGAATTCTTGAGCAGCGAAACCGCGAGCCGAATCGGCAGATTAGTCGCGTCCGGACTGTCCACGTGATCGCCGAACGTCAGCTGATCGATGAAGATATGGTTGTCGGCCGTCAGCTTGCCCGTATCGAGCAGGTAATGAACGTCAACTGTGAGAGTGCCTTTAGTGATCGGAAAGCCGGTGTACTTGACCGTGTACGGTGAGACTCCGGTCAGCTCGATCGCGTCCGCCTTCGCCTTGATATCGACGAAAGCAGTCGGCGCGAGCGGATTTATCGATCCATCAATATTGATCGGCGAGCTGCCGTTGATCTTTCCATCGAGTGAAACCGGCGCGGGAGTCGTGGACTTCGTCCCGAACGCACCGACGCTGCCCTCCATGTCGCTCAGGTTCGCCGTGTAGTTGGGCTTGATGAAGTTGTCGGTGTAATCGACTTTGCCGCCCTTGAGCGTGATCTTCCTCAGCTCGACGTCGGCGTTCATCGGCTGTCCCTGGTAAGGTTGCGCCGGACTCGCCTGGCGGCCGGAGAGGCTCCAGGAGCGGTCGCGGCTGCTACGCTCGGCGCAGCAGCCGGAGTCGGAGTCGAGGTCGCCGCAACAGGAACCGCGCCCTTCGATCCTGGCTCGCCAGTCGCTCGCGTCAGCGAGGTGGGCGCTTCCTGCGGACTCGCCGTGATGTCCTTGAGATTCAACTTGCCGGTGCTGTTGAGAATGATCCGCGAATAAAAATCGTTCAGCGCGATCAGTCCGACGTGCACCTTCGGCGGACCTTTGCCGAGCGCGAAATCGATTCCGTTCACGTTGAGCGCGGTCATGCGGAAAAACAGATCGTTGGTCAGCTTATCGAGCATCCGCACGCTGCCGAGCGCCGCGTCGCCCTTGTAGCTGACCAGAAAATCCTTGCGCTGCTGCTCGAGTCCGACCGCGCCGTCCATCGTCAGGTTCGCGGTCGTAATCTTCGCGTTCATCCTGCTGCTCACGTACGGATCGGCGAAGGTCAGGTCCAGCCGCTTCGTCGCGACGCGCAAGTCGGCCTTGAGCGGCGCAATCGCTGCCGTGCCGGTGACTTTGAAAGTGCCCTTGCGATTCAGCGTGCCGTCGATATCGACCCCAAAAGGCTTGGTGAAGTTGCTGGTCACGTCCTTGAGATGCAGATTCAACGGCGCGACCGCGACCGTCACCGGTTGCGGCGCGCTTTCGTCCACGAAGGTGGCGTCGGTCTGATCCAGCGAAACGGAAGCGACCTGGAATTGAAAACTCGGCGACGCCGGCGTCGTCGGTGCTGCGGGCTCTACTGGTTTCCGCTCCACTCGCCTGCGCTCGCGCGAGGTTCGCCTCGGCGGGCGCGTCGCCACGTGCTCGGCGTGTGGCGGAGCTTCGTTGCCGCGCATCAGCGATTCGAGACTCAATTTCCCGTCGCGCTCGCGCCGGACATACAGATGCATCCCGTCGGCTTTCACTTCGGTAACCGTCGCCTGGCGCGACGCCAAATCGAACTGCCCGATCGCGACGCTGAAATTTTTCCACTGCACCGGCTTTTCTTTTTCGTGCGGCGCATCGACTTCGAAATTTTCGATCGCGACGCTCGCCGGCTCCGAGTGCACGTTGAACTTACCGCTCGCGAAATGCGTCTGCACGTTGGCCTTCGCGCTGAACTTGCCCGACGCCACCGTAGCCGCCAGAAATTTCTGCGCGAACGGCTGCAGCGCCAGGCAGATCGATCTTGTCGATCGACACGTCGCTCGTAACCTGCGATTGCGAGAGATCCAGCGCGCCCGTCACCGCCAGCGCGCCGCCGCTGTGAATATTGGTGTTCACGTAAAAGGTCGCCGGCGACTTCCCGAGCGTCTGAAGATTTTTTACTCCGACCTCGAGCGCATCCAGCGCATCCGTCGCCGGAGTCGCACCGCTGTTGTCCTGGATGTTCACTCCGCTTTTCGTGAGGACGAACGATTCCAGCTGAAAATCCATCGGCGCTTTCGCCGTCGACGGACCCGCCACCGGCACTGCCTGCTGCGTCACATTGCCCGCCGGCGTTGGCGCGGCCATTGGAGTGCTCGCCGCCGCGACTTGCGCTGGAGGACTCGCCGCCGGAGCCGAACCGCCGCTCGACGCCAGCGACGAGAGATTGTTGGTGCCGTCCGGATTCAGCTTGACATTCGCGATCAGCCCGTCGATCCAAATCGATCTCAGGTAGAACACCGCGCCGAGCGGCTCGACGTCGGTCAGCTTCACCTCCGCGTGTTTCAGCGCGACCAGCGGCGCGTCGGCGGTGTCGCGCACGTCGAGCTGATCCAGAGCCACCGTTCCGTTCAAGCGAATCAGCGGCTGCGATTCCGCCTGCACGAAATGCAAATAAAGATCGGTCGACAGCGTACCGCTCGGAATTTTGACCGGCAGCTTCATCGGCGCGTAACTGACGTAGAGCGGGAGGTCGAGCCGATGCAGTTTCAAATCGACCACCGAGTCGCGCGTCGCCTGGAACGGCTTGGCCACGCCGGCAATCCGCAGCGGGCTGCCATCGATCACCATCTGCACCAGCGGCTGCACGAACACGTCGACGTCCGCGGGCAGGTTCGCGATGAACGGCACGTTGATCTGAATCTTCTCGACCTTGTGCTGCTTGCCGAGCAGCTGATCGTCGATCGTCACTTCGCCGTCGCGCAGTTGAATATTGGAAACCGCAAATCGCTGCGGAGAACTGGGCGCAACGGGTTTCGGCTTCGGCGGCGCCGGCGCGCTCTCGAGCAAATCGGAAAAGTTGAATTTCTGCTGCGACAACGCACGACATGGATCGCCGGCTTCTCGATCACGACCTCGCCGACCACCGGCGCAAGTCTGAAAATCGAAGTCCACGAAACCTTCACCGCCAGATGCCCCAGATCGACGAACGGTTTCTGCGGATCGTCGCGCTCGCCAACGTGGAGTTGGTCGAGATCGAGTTTCAGCCGATAAAGATTGAAGCGGATTTTGCCGACGCTCACCTGGCGATGGATGCTGCTGGCGACGGATCCGGTCAGCACGTGCCGCAATATCGGCGGAACCGCAATGTAAGTCGCGAGGCCCAGGAACAGCACCACCGCGACAACGATGACGCCGGTTTTGCGCACCCGCCGCGAACGCCCCAACTCCCGGGTGCGCGCAACCCACGGCTTGCTCGGATGAAACGCCGCCCTCAAATGTCCGAGCGCGGTTTTTGTGGATTCGATCGCTCTTTTGAAAAAGCCCGCCATTTTGCCCGTAATCGTCGCCAATGCCAGCAACCGGGAAAGGCGACATCGGCGCCGCTTCTCCAGATACTGGGTCGAGGGGTCACCCCTCGCTGACGCCGCCAGCGTGAGCCGTCGCCCGCCAATAGTCAATTCGTCGCAGACAGCTTAGATGTGGCTATCGGTTGTGGATACCCAGCCAGCGCCGCCGATCCACGACTATCGGCCGCCGGCTCTTCAACAGCGCGTACGCTTCGTCAAGCGTCTTGCCGCGCTTCGTTTTCAGAAACCACGCGACGACCAGCGGCGCGCGCTCGCATCCTTCCTCGCAATGCACCAGCACCTGATGCCCCAGTTCGAGCTCGTCGTCGATCAGCTCCGCCGTCTTGTCGAGCGTCGCGACACCTTCGGCAAGGAACGGCATGTGAATAGCCTGCGGCGGTTCGCTCTCCGGCACGTCAGGCAGCACGCTGATTATAGTCCCGCCAAACTTTTGCGCGTCCTGCAAATCGCCGACGAACAGCCCCGGAATTATCTCGCTCTCTTGCCAGCTCGCCGCCATCAGACTGTGCAGCTTGACGGGCGAACGGACATTACGTCAACCTCGCGCCATGAACCTCCCACGACTGCATATTGAAGGACGATGGTTCGTCGACGAGCACGGGCGCCGCATCATTTTGCGCGGCGTCAACTTGGGCGGCGATTGCAAAGTCCCCTACCCTGACGGCGGCACCAATTTCCCTTCCGACTTTTCCAACCATCGCGAGGTCTCCTTCATCGGCCGCCCGTTCCCGATTGCCGAAGCCGACGAGCACTTCTCACGCCTGCGCGCGTGGGGCTTCAACTGCATCCGCCTGCTGACTACATGGGAGGCGGTCGAGCATCGCGGCCCGAATGACTACGACGCCGAATACCTCGACTACTTCGCCGAGTTGTGCCGCCTCGCCGGTGACTACGGCTTCTATGTATTCGTGGATTTTCACCAGGACGTGTGGAGTCGCATGTCCGGCGGCGACGGCGCACCCTGCTGGCTATTCGAAAAAGTTGGAATTGACTATCGGCGAATCGCCGAGTCAGGCTCCGCACATGTGATGCAACATCTATATGACTATTCGCGCGGCGGACGTCAGGAGGATCGCTATCCGACGATGAGCTGGTCGGCGAACTCGCGCCGTCCCGCCAACGGCATCATGTGGACCCTGTTCTTCGCCGGCCGCGACTTCGCCCCCGGCCTGACCATCGACGGCGACAACGCTCAGGACTACATGCTCGAGCATTACCTCGGATCGATGCGCGAAATCGCGCGCCGCATCCGCGACCTGCCCAACGTCATGGGCTTCGACTCGCTGAACGAGCCCACTCCCGGATGGATCGGGCAGTCGCTCACCTACCGTCATCTCGGCCCGAGCGAAACCAATCCAAATCGTGCGATGCCCGGCCTCGCGTGGTCACCGATCGACGGCCTGCTGGTATCGCACGGAGTCACGCGCTCGGTACCGGTGCTCAGCTTTGATCCCGAGACGAAGGCGGTCGTGCACAAACGGGATCGCACGATCAATCCCGACCGCATCTCGATCTGGCTCGACGATCGAAGCGATCCATTCGAGCAGGCGGGTGCGTGGAAGCTCAATAAAGACGGCACTTTCGACGTTTTGCGCGACGACTTTTTCCAGCGCGTCGGCGACCGCAAGGTCAACTTTATCGAAGACTACATGGGACCGTTTTTCGCGCAGGTCGCCGAGAGCATGCGCGAAATTAATCCCGACTGGATCCTGTTTGCCGAGCTCGATCCGCATTCGGGCTTTTTCGGACCCGGATTTCCCGCCGATACTCCTCCCAACACCGTTAACGCCGGTCATTGGTACGACGTGGTCACGCTCGCGACGAAAACTTTCAATCCGAATTTCAGTCTCGGCACGATGACCGGCGAGATTGCGGAAGCCGCCGACGAATTGCAGTCGCGCTACGAACGTCAGCTCGGAAAATACGCGAAGATGTCAGAGACGGTGAACGGCGGCGCGCCCACCTTAATCGGCGAATGCGGAATCCCGTTCGATTTGAACGGCGCCGAGGCATACCGCGCCTTCAAGGCCGGCGATCGCAGCGATACACCATGGACTCCGCACATCGTCGCGCTCGATCTAATGTATAACGCGCTGGATACTCTGTTAATCAATAGTACGCAATGGAACTATACTGCATCGAATCGCAACGATCTGGCTATTGGCGACGGATGGAACCAGGAGGATCTGAGTATCTTCTCGCGCGACCAACAGACTAATCCCGCCGACATCAATAGCGGCGGCCGCGCGCTCGCCGGCTTCGTCAGACCCTACGCGATGGCGACGCAGGGTACTCCGCGCAAGATGAAATTCGATCGCGTCACGGGATTGTTCGACTACACTTTCGAGGCCGATCCAGCCGCTGCTGGCGCGACCGAGATATTCGTTCCGCGCCTTCAGTATCCACGCGGATGCGAGATCGAAGTGATCGGCGGCGTCGCCGAGCTGGACCTCGACAACCAGCGCGCCACTATCAAAGTCGAGCAGCCCGGCGAAGTCCGCGTCGTAATCTGTCGCAAGCCCTGAACGGGAGGTATTTCGCGATGACCAAGGGAAGCTGCCTGTGTGGCGGCGTGGCCTTCGAGGCCAGCGATCCAATCGAGCTACGCAACTGTCATTGCTCGCGATGCCGCAAGGCGCGCGGTGCGGCATTCGCTGCCAACCTGTTCGTGCCGGCTGGATCTTTCCGGTGGCTTCGCGGCGAAGATCTCGTGATTGTCTATCGGCTGCCGAACGCGCAACGATTCGGAAATTCCTTCTGCCGAATCTGCGGGAGTCCGATGCCGCGCGCGGTTCCGACTCGCGACGTCGTGCTGATTCCGGCGGGCGCGCTCGACGACGACCCGAAGCTTCGCACGAGCAGTCACATCTACGTCGGCTCGAAGGCTCCGTGGCACGAGATCACCGACGACTTGCCGCAATATCCCGAAGGCCCACCGCCCGCGTAGCCGCTTAGCTGTACTTCCGTTCTTGCCACCACGGAAAGTATGACGGGCATGTCCTTCGAAACCTTGTCCGGAAATTTCGCCGGACGCTTTTCCAGAAACGACGCGACGCCCTCTTTCACATCCGCGGATGACCCGCGCGCAAAAATCCCGCGGCTGTCCACCTTGTGCGCTTCCATCGGATGGTCCGCGCCCGCCATCTTCCAGAGCATCTGGCGAATCAGCGCGACCGACACTTGCGACGTGTTGTCGGCGATCTCGCGAGCAAGCGCCCGCGCCGCCGGAATAAGTTGATCGGGCTTGTAGATCTTCTTGATCAGCCCGCCTTCCAACGCTTCCTCGGCGGGAAACACGCGCCCCGTGAACGTCCACTCCAGCGCCTGCGAGATGCCGACGATCTTCGGCAGGAACCAGCTCGAGCACGCTTCCGGCACGATCCCGCGACGCGCGAAAACGAATCCGAAGCGCGCGTTCTCCGACGCCAGCCGCACATCCATCGCGAGTTGCATCGTCACGCCGACGCCCACCGCCGGCCCGTTGACCGCCGCGATCACCGGCTTCAGACACTCGAAGATGCGCAGCGTCAGGCGTCCGCCGCCGTCGCGAACCCCTTCGTTGCTCCAGTCCACGGTGCCATCTGGCTTGATCGCGGATTTCCGCTCTGGACGATCCTCGCGCGTCGAGTCGAACGTCCTGGGACCCGCCGACAAGTCCGCGCCCGCGCAGAACGCGCGCCCCGCGCCGGTCACGATGATCGCGCGCACGTTGTCGTCCGCGTCGGCCTTGTCGAACGCGTCGAGCATCTCGTTCATCATGATGCCGGTGAACGCGTTGAGCTTCTCCGGCCGGTTCAGCGTGATCGTCGCGATATTGTCCGCGACCTCATAAATGATCTGTTCGTACGCCATCGACTGGCCTCCCGCCTACTTCACGAAAAGCATCAGCGCTTCGTAAACCACCGCCGGCTTCTGCTGTCCCACAACCTGGATCTCCGTCTCGCGCGTGAGCATCGTGCCCATCGGCCGCGGATCGACCGCGATCAACCGCGAGCGCGCATGGACGCTGGCGCCGGCCGGCACTGGAGACACGAAGCGCAGTTTGTTCGCGCCGTAGTTCACGACATTGCGAAATCCGGTGATCGCGTATTCATCGGTATTTTTGAACGCAGGGCAGCAAGCTCAGCGTCAAAAACCCATGCGCCACCGGCCCGCCGAACGGACTCTCTTTCTTGCACCGCTCGATATCGATATGAATCCACTGATGGTCACCGGTCACGTCGGCGAACTGATTGATTTTTTCCTGCGTCACGTGAATCGGTTCGCTCCACGGCCCGAACTCCTTGCCAATCTTCTTGTTGAGCGCCGGTATATCGTCAAACTTGATCGTCTCCATCGTCGTTCCTCTCTCCCTGTTTTTCGATTGCGATGCGAATCCTGAAGCTTCCACGGTTCTAGCCGACTCGGGTTTCGAAATGCAACTGAAAGCAGAGACGCGCCGAATGCCGCCATAGTCAGTGGGACGGGCCGCCGTGCCCGCCATTCCGTAATTATTTTTTTGGAACTAAAGAGCCGGTTAGCGCGGTTACCAGGAACTAGTGACGCGGAATTTCGATCGGTCCGGGACAGAGCGCCACTTCGGGAGGACGACGAGTTATGTTGAGCGAAAAGCCTGGCGCATACATAGGAGAATCGCCGGCCTGCAAATTCGCCATCTGCTGGAAGTCGGGGTAGTCGGTACGCGGCGACGTGTTGGGCGTGCATCGACGACGACGAACGTCGTCGCTTGCGCCGAGATCATTCTCAAACTGAAAATGCTCATTCTCGTCCGGTGAAATCCACGATACAGGTGAAATCGACGACGCGCGCGTTGCATTCGTATAGCCGCAATTAATTGATCCTGCGCACTCTGAACCCCATGCGCGGTCAAATGCGTATCCAAGCGCGACGAAAAGCACAATCGTCATCCAGAATCCCAAAGACAAAAATATCTTGCCCATGATCGGCTTCCTCTGCAGGATTGATTGAGCATTTTTTGTGGCCAAAAAATCCCAGCAGAGTTAGCGACGACCCGCCTCGCTGGACCTGTAGAATTTACAGTTCGCAGAAAATTGCGACGGTAAGTCTGGCCTGATTACTGATTCGCCACTTCGAGCTCGATCCTATCCGCGTACTTCTTGATCGCCGCCTCACGCAGCCGCGGAATATGCTGGGTCGGGAACAGACCGTCGGTTGCCTTGTAATCGCGCAACACCTGGCGCGCCAGCGTTATCTTGTGGACCTCCGTCGGCCCGTCGGCCAGTCCCATGTGAAAACTCTGGATGACCTGCTCGACGAACGGCATCTCGCCGGTGGCGCCGAGCGATCCGTGCAAGTGTAGCGCGCGCGCCGCCACGTCGTGGAATACCTTGGGCATCAGCGCTTTCACCGCCGCGATATCCTTGCGCACCTTCAGATAGTCCTTGTAGCGATCGATCTTCCATGCGGTGCGCAATACCAGCAGCCTGAATTGCTCGATCTCCATCCACGAGTCCGCAATTTTTTCCTGCACCATCTGCTTGTCCGCGAGCCGCGATCCCTGCGTCGTGCGCGACAGCACCCGCTCGCACATCATGTCGAACGCCTTGCGCACCTGCCCGATCGTGCGCATCGCATGATGAATCCGACCGCCGCCGAGCCGCGTCTGCGCCACCACGAACGCGCCGCCGCGAGGCCCCAGCATATGGTCCTTAGGCACGTGAACGTCTTCATATCTGATGTAGGCGTGACTGCCGCCGCGCTCATGCGTCCCGACGCCGAGGTTCTTCAAAATGTTCACGCCCGGAGTATCCTTCGGCACGATAAACATCGACATGCGGTTGTATTCCTTGGCGTCAGGATCCGTCACCACCATCACGATCAGAAACGACGCGAGATGCGCATTCGAGGAGAACCACTTCTCGCCGTTGATCACCCAGCTGTCGCCTTTCAGCTCCGCATGGGTCTTGAACACTTTCGGATCGGCACCGCCCTGCGGCTCGGTCATCGAAAACGCCGATACGATTTCGTTGTCGAGCAGCGGCTGCAGATATTTTTTCTTCTGCTCGGGTGTCCCGTAATGCGCAAGAATTTCCGCGTTGCCCGAATCCGGCGCCTGGCATCCGAACACGATCGGCGCATAGGTCGCGCGTCCCAGAATCTCGTTCATGAGTCCGAGCTTGACCTGTCCGTAGCCCTGCCCACCGAGTTCCGGCCCGAGATGGCACGCCCACAGCTTGCGCTTTTTCACTTCAGCTTGAAGCGGCCGCACGAGCGCGTTGCGTTTCGGATCGCGCACATCATAAGGATGACAATCGAGCACGAACTCGAGCGGCTCGACCTCCTCGCGCACGAATTTTTCGATCCAGTCGAGCTCCTTCTGGAACTCCGGCTCAGTTTCAAAATCCCAACTCATGATATTTCGTCCTCCGTGTAGAAGTGTTGTCCCGCCGATTCACGCGGCTGGAACTCACAGCCGGATTCTCGCCAATGCGAGAAGTTTTTACCAGAGCGCAACGCTGTGTTCTGACTTTTGTGTCATGCCCGAGTTCTTGTGTCATCCCGAGCGAAGCCGAGGGACCCCGATCTTTCTCGTCGCCGGTTTGGCGCACCCCAATCACGGCGCGACCGAAGTGCGTTTCGTGTCATCCTGAGCGCAGCGAAGGATCTCGCGCGTCAGCGCGTCTCACGCGCTTCATCGTGTTCTCGCGGCCGGAAGGGTTTCCGGAAGGCATCTGCGCTCACTCCATGAATGGGCTGCGATGTTTCACATCGAGAAAGATCCGGGGTCCCTCGGCTTCGCTCGGGATGACACGATAAAAGTATGGCGAGGGAATCAGACTGGAATCGTTCGACGCGCCTAAGCAAGATGACTTTGTAGCCCAATGAAACTCTCGATCATCGACCAGTGCCCCGTTCCTGCCGGCTTCACCACTGCCGACGCTTTCCGCAACACCATCGAGCTTGCGCGTCTTGCCGATCGCCTCGGCTACGAGCGTTACTGGATCGCCGAGCATCATGCTACCGGCGCGTTCGCCAGCCCCGCCCCCGAGGTTCTCGTCGCGCGCGTCGGCGCCGAGACCTCGCACATCCGCGTCGGCTCTGGTGGCGTGATGCTTCCGCATTACAGTCCGATGAAAGTCGCCGAGAGCTTCCGGGTCCTGCATGCGCTGTATCCCGGCCGCATCGATCTCGGCATCGGGCGCGCGCCCGGCGGCAGCCCGCTCGATTCATTCGCATTGCGCCGCGATCGCAACTCGCAGCAAACCGAGGACGACTTCCCCAAACAACTGCTCGAGCTGATCGCGTTCCTGCACGGCGGCTTCCGACCCGATCACGCCTTCAGCCGCATCGAACTTTCGCCCGCGATGCCCGGGGCGCCCGAGGTCTGGCTGCTCGGCTCGAGCATGTGGAGCGCGGCGGCCGCGGCGCAGCTCGGATTGCCCTACGCCTTCGCGCACTTCATCGATCCGACACACACGCGCGCCGCGATCGAGTACTACCGCACACACTTCAAGCCCTCGAACGAGCTCTCCGCACCCGTTGCGATTCTGGGAATCAGCGCGATATCCGCACCGGCTGACGCCGAAGCTCAACGCATGGCGTCGAGTGTGCGCCTGTTCGTGCGTCATGCACGCCAGGGAATGCGCGGTCCGATCCCGACTCCCGAGCAGGCGCTAGCAGAGCTAGGGCCCGGTCCTTTACCCGCCGACGTGACGATGCGCGAGACGGGCGAATGGCCGCGCGCGATTATCGGCACGCCCGACCACGTCCGCGACACGCTGGTCGACATCGCAAGCGTATTGCACCTCGACGAAGTGATGCTCGTGACCGTCGTCCACGACCATCAAGCCCGCCTGCGCTCCCACGAACTACTGGCCCAAGCTTTCAACCTAAAGCCGCGTTAAGGCGCAGCAGCTGAGCCCTGCTCCTGGCCGGGATTCAGCGGCAGGACCTTGCCGACCGCGATGCGGGCTTCCTCGTCCGCGAGCTCCCGGGTTGCGCGCATTGCCAGCGCCGATACGAGTCCCATCGCGATGAACATAATCCAGGCGCCGGTGTAGCTGCCGGTCACATCGAAAATCCGCCCCGCTATCGCCGGCCCCGCTGCAAATCCGAACGTCGTGAACAGCGCCAACAGTCCCAGGATCGATCCAAGTCGCCGGACGCCGAGAGATTCATTGATCACCAGCGGCAGCAGATGCGTTTCCCGCACGAACCCGAACACTACTATGCAAGCTACCACTGCCGCGAAACGTGGAGCGCCCAGCAATGCAGCGATGCCGGCCGCAGCCGCGACGAACACCGCCGTAAGCATCACGCGCCCGCCGCGGCTATCCGCCATGGAACCAATTACAAAACTTCCGATTGCGCTGAAGATGAACATCGCGGCAAACAGCCCGGCTGCGACCGTCGGCGCATATCCGATGCCGGTGAGATAGGGAACCAGATGGACCTGGACACCGAGGCTGGCAGTGGCGAACAAGACTTCGGCTATCGCGATTAGCCAGAACGATCGCGACCGGAGAGCTTCGCTCAACTCGAGACCAGGCACCGCCGTCGCGCCGGCCGTGGCCAGTTCCGAATCGCCTGCGTGCTCGTCCGGCCGCGTGCGCACGAATGCGGCCAGCAGCGGAACCACTATCAACGCGATCGGCACGCCCATCGCGAAGTAACCCGCCCGAAATCCATAGTGCAGCACCACGTAGTTCGCGAAAATTGTCACCCCGGTGCCGCCCAGCGGAATTCCCGCGAAAGCTACCCCCAGCGCGAGCCCGCGGTTCTCCTGGAACCAGTTCGTAATCACCAGCGCAGTCGGAATAATCGTCGACGCGGTGACTCCGATCCCGAGGATGAACAGGACTACCAGGAATTCAGCCGCCGAATTCGCGCGGCTGAGCGCCATGTAACCGAGCGCCACGGTCGATGCGCCTGCGATCATCATCTGGCGCACGCCGATCCGATCCATCAGCCATCCAACCGCCGGACTGCTGAGGCCTGCCGCCAGCGGAGCGATACCGACCAGCAGCGAGAAAAATCCGCGGCTCCATCCGAAATGCTTGATGACCGGAATGAAGAACACGCCGCCTGCGTTGATCGGTCCCCAGATCAGGAACAAGGTCGCGAACAGCGCTCCGACTACTACCCAGCCTCGTTCATCCTGCTTGTCCATGAATGGTGCTCCTGAGTTTCACGATTTGCAGATTCTCCGGTCGCTCGATGGGCCAATTCTTGCGCTTGGTCCACATTTCGTGAAATTAGGTATCTGTGCACATCTGTCGTGCAAAATCTCACGGCTGCTTATCGGGCACAGAGGATCTTCGGGATGGATCAATGGGACGACATCCGCTTCTTCCTGGCTATCGCCCGCGAAAGAAGCCTATCAGGCGCCGCGCGGGCATTAGGCGTTGATCACGCGACGGTCGGGCGCCGCCTGACTGCGTTCGAGCGACGCCTGAGCGCAAAACTCTTCAATCGGACGCCCGAAGGATTCGCGATCACCTCCGCCGGCCAGGCCATCCTGAACCAGGCGGAAGGGATGGAAGCCGCCGCGCTCGCGGTCGAGCGGCTCGCGACCGGCCATGACACGCGGTCGAGCGGATTGGTGCGATTGACGACGCTCGAGATGCTCGCGCACCAGGTCATTCTCCCGGCGCTCGCAACCCTCCTCGACAAACATCCGCAACTCCAGGTCGACTTGCTGATAGGCCTGCCCATGCTCGACGTCGCACGACGCCAGGCCGATATCGCGGTGCGTACCGCGCGACCTACCGACTCCAACTTGATCTGCCGCAAGCTCGGAGAATTTGGAGTCGCAGCTTACGCATCCAATCGATACCTCGCGGCCCATGGCAGACCCAAACGCGGCGCGGGCCTGCGAGGTCATTCTCTTATCAAGTACCCGGTCACCCCGCCGTCTTTCGGAATGCCTTTTCAGGGCGAATCGCTCGACGGCGCCCGCATCGCGATGCATACGACGGGGACTGCCTTCGTGCAGATCAGGGCGGTCGAACATGGAATGGGGATCGGCGAGTTGCCGTGTTGCCTCGCCGACGACAATCCTGAACTGGAGCGCCTATGGCCAAATGAACGGCCGACGATGCGCCAGGTGTGGATGGTCATCCATCAGGATTTGCGACGCGCCGCCAGGATTCGGCTGGTCTCAAACGCAATCGTTGAGGGCTTCGAACGCAACGCGGCAGTTTTGCGCTATGGCCGTCCGCACAAACGCCGGTACTCTCCCGCATTGACCTAAGGGCGCGACCTCTCTAAAGAAGGGACAAGCTGGGGACGGAGGATCACGATGGCCATCGACGGAAACAAACTACAGGAACTGATCAATAAAATGTTCGGCGACGTCGGCGCTGCAATGGGCTCGGCGCTGGTGATGCTCGGCGACAAGTTTGGATTTTATAAAACGCTCGCCGCCGACGGACCGATGACGTCCGCCGAACTCGCATCGAAAACCGGCACCGTCGAGCGCTACGTCCGCGAATGGGCCGCCGCTCAAGCCGCCGCCGGTTACATCAACTACGACGCCGCGTCAGGCCGCTTTTCGATTTCGCCCGAGCAGGCGCTCGTGCTTGCCGATGAAAACGGGCCGGCATTTTTCCCCGCGATGTACGAAATTGTCGCCGCGACGCTCCGCGACGAACCCAAAGTCGCTAACGCCTTTCGCAAGGGCGGCGGCGTCGGATGGCACGAGCACGACCCGTGTCTATTCCACGGCACCGAGCGCTTCTTCCGCCCCGGCTACGCGATGCATCTGGTTTCCGAATGGATTCCCGCACTCGACGGCGTCCGCGAGAAGCTCGAACGCGGCGCGCGCGTCGCGGACGTCGGATGCGGCCACGGCGCGTCGGTAACCCTGATGGCGAAGGCATTCCCCAAATCGAAATTCTTCGGCTTCGACTATCATCAGCCGTCGATCGATCGCGCCCGCGAAATCGCGCGCGAGGCGGGCGTCGCCGAACGCTGTACTTTCGAGCGCGCTACCGCCAAGGAATTTCCCGGCACCTTTGACCTGGTCGCGTTCTTCGACTGCCTGCACGACATGGGAGATCCGGTCGGTGCAGCCGCGCACGTGAAAAGCGCGCTCGCCAAGGATGGAACCTGGATGGTGGTCGAGCCGTTCGGCAACGACCGCATCGAGGACAACCTCAATCCGGTCGGCCGCGTATTCTACGCCGCATCGACAATGATCTGCGTGCCGGGCTCACTCTCGCAGGAAGTGGGCCTGGGTCTCGGTACACAGGCGGGAGAAACGCGATTGACCGAGGTGCTCAAAGCCGGCGGCTTCACCCGAGTCCGCCGCGCAACAGCAACCCCTTTCAACCTGATCCTCGAAGCGCGCCCCTGACCTGGCTCGAGAGTCTCAGTACGCGACGAAGCCGCCGTTTTCGATTAGCTTCACCGGCACGCCCTCGACTTCTTTCGGCGCGGCGGCTTGCGCCTGCGGCGTCATCTTCGTGACGTAAACTTCGATCGCGGGCTTTCCGGCTTGATCGCTCATCCCGATGGCGGTTCCGACGGCGCCCGGAATTTTCATGAGCTGGTCCTCATGCCGGTCGCGAACCGCGGCAGCCGAATCGGCCACCTCCTTCGACAGGCCCACGTTGCCGGCCAGCAGATCTGATTGAGCCGTAGCCGATGCCGCCGCCGGAGTGCAGCTACCCACCATCGAAACGCCCAGCCCACTCAGTACATCAGATATCGGATTGGCTAGCGTCTGGCTTTGATTAGCCGAACCGGCGAACAGGAGCGCGACCGCCTGCGGGCAAGCGTCCTGGGTTACGATCAGCGATCCGGAGTCGCCGGGCCCGCCGAAGTCGTCAGTGTTAATCACAATCTGGTCGATAAACTTCGCTACCTTCCCTCCGCCGTAATTTATCTTGAACCGGCCACTAACCGATGAAATCGTTCCGGTCGTGAGGCATGTCGTACGTCCCATCTTCTGCACTGCTAGCCCGACCGTTGGCGTGGCCACCGAGCTTGCGATGCCCCCGATGTTCAAAATTTCGGAGCTCACGTCGCCCGGATCAACCGCCGCGATAGCCGCATCGATTGTGTTCTTCCCGGAGAATTTGACTTTAACGGTGCGGGTGAAGGTCGCCACCGCGTCACCCGGCATCTTCTGGCAATTAATTCCGTTTTCCGCCAGGGCCGGCTGAACGATCAGCTCGCCGGGCGTCGCCTTGTTGATGTCCGCGAGTACATGATTGTTGCTCAGGATGTACTGATTGTCGCTCGAATCCTGCACCAAAGAGCCCAGCGTCCCGCCGAAGCAGAATTCCTGGTGATTCATCTTTCCGAACGCATTGATATTTCCGCCCGAGACGCCAAGCGGAATCGGTCGGGGCAACGTCGTTTGTTGATCGCACGTAACCGCGCCCGCCGGCATCGACGCTGCGCCAACCGCCAACACACCAACCGCGAGAGTAGCCGCTATTGCTGAATACTTCGTAGCAATCTCCCCTTTCTTGAAAATAAAACTTCGGGGAAATTACACCACGTACGATGCAGCTGCGCCAGAGTGCAAACTTTCCAACTACGAAGATGCACCGATTAGCGTTCCAAATACGCGTTACGGCGCGTCGAGCTTCGACCGCAACTCGCTGGCGCGAGTTAGTAGGCTACGATTTCGCCGCTTTCGATCACTTTGACCGGCGTCCCTTCGACTTCTGTCGGCGCAGCGGCTTGTGCCTGCGGCGTCATCTTTGTGACGAAAATTTCTATCGCGGCCTGACCTGGTTGATCGCCCGCCGCGATTCCACTGCCGACCGCACCCGGGACGCTCATAAGCTGACTCTCATGCCGGTCGCGAACCGCCTTGGCCGACGCCTCGACATCTTTCGACACACCAATATTCGCCGCCAAAATATCGGCGCCAGTTCCCTCGGACGCGACATCCTCGCTGCAGGTGCCCACCATCGAAACACTCAACCGGCTCAGCACTTCGGTAATTGGATTGGCGAAGGTCAAGCCTCCGTTACTGGACCCCGCAAACAGCAGGGCAACCGCCAACGGGCAAGCATCACTGGTGACGATCAACGAGCCGGAGTCGCCAGGCCCGCCGAACGTAGGAGTCTTAAGGCTGCCAGTTACCGCAATCTGGTTAATGAAGGTGGCCACATGCGGCTTTTTCGTATCGGAGTAATTTACCTTCAAATTGGCATCGAGCACCGCAATCACTCCGGTCGTGAGGCAGGTCGTGCGGCCCATTTTCTGCACCGGCATCCCGATCGTCGGGTCACTGTCAACGTCGCTCGAGATCGGCCCTATAAACAAGATGCTGGGACTCACCTGTCCAGGCTCAACCGCCGCGAGCGCCGCATCGACGAAGTTCTTGTGACCTCCGAACCTGAGCTTGATGGCCCTGCTGAAGGTTGCGACCGCGTTGCTCTGCGATCTCACACATTCGACGTCCACCAGGCCGGGCTGCACGATAAGCTGGCCCGGTTTGGCCGCATTTTGGTCCGCGAGCACATGATTATTGCTCAGGATGTATTCAGTGTCGGTTGCGTCCTCGACCATCGACCCCAGCGTCCCACTGAAACAACCAATCAGCTTGTTATTGCCTTTCTTCCTGATGAGCGACTGGATATTTCCGCCCGAAGTTCCGAGCCAAATCGGCCGCTGCTGGGCCGTTTGCTGAGGATTGGTAGAGCACATCAGCTGCGCGCACGCCTTTTGTGGCATCGACGCAACACTAATCGCAAGCATGCAAGCAACCAGCGCTGCCCCCTTCGTCTTATAACTCATAGATTCTCCCCATTACTCCCCATCTTTCCCCGCTCTGAAGTCGAGAACCGGAAGTGATCACGCCGTAACAGCAAGATTTGCACCAGAGACCAAAGTCCAGCTGGCAAAAGCTCACTATTAGTATGCTAACCGCTCGTTAACAGGCGTCGAGCAGCGCCCTCAGGACCCCCGATGGCCCGCTATGATGCTCAAGCGTGTCGCAGGAAGCAATGGCCATCCCGGTACAAATGAACGCGCCGCAATTCCCTTCGCATCTCCTGAATGGAGACGGGCTAGCGGAGATTCTCTTCCTCTCTCCGGAAGGCAAGGGGTTACGGGACAGGCTGCGGATGCCTGTCCTTCCACGGGCGGGCGCGTTCGAACTCTGCCGCCAGCGCGATTATTCCCGCTTCATCGCCGGGACGTCCGACAATTTGCAGCGCGAGCGGCAATCCCGCCTTGCTGAATCCATTGGGAATCGAGATCGCCGGCTGACCGGTCGAGTTGAACGGGAACGTGAACGCGATCCAGGCGTAAATTTCGTCCGCGCCTGTCGCCGGATTCGACGCCAAAGTGCCGATACGCACCGCCGGCCGCGTGAGCGTCGGCGCTATCAGCGCGTCGTAGGGCATCAGCGGGTGGATGATCTCCCGCGACGTGTTGTGCATCCCGGTGATTGCGCGGATATAGTCTGCGGCGGAAATTTTCGCGCCCCATTCGTAGCTCCCGCGCACCACCGGATCGAGCAGCTCAGGATTCGGAATATTCAGCGCCGACACCGACGCGCCGACGATCACGCGCGCAAATTTCCCCAGCATCGCGCCCGGATCGAGCGTGATCGGCTCGACGCTATGCCCCATCTCGCGCAGCACCCCGCATGCGGACTCGAGCGCCGCGAGAGTTTCGCCGTCCACCGTGCCGAGCGCGCTCTTGTTGATAAACGCGAGCCGCAGTTTTTTCGGATGCGCCGAAACCTCCTCGACGAACGGACGCGTATGCGGCCGCGCCGCATACGGATCGCCCGGCATCATCCCCGCCATCGCATCGAGCATCAGCGCGGCGTCGTGCACCGTGCGCGCAATCGGACCCGTGGTCGACAGCCCGCCCCATGATTCGCCCTCCGACGGCGCCCGCGTGATTCTCCCGCGCGACGGCTTGATTCCGACCAGCCCGCAACACGCCGCCGGTATCCGCACCGAGCCTCCCCGTCGCTGCCCTGCGCGACAGGATGCAATCCCGCGGCGACTGCCGACGCCGACCCACCGCTCGAGCCACCCGCAGTATGCTCGAGGTTCCACGGATTTCGCGCCGGCGGACAAAGCCCGCCCTCAGTCGTCGGCCGCAATCCAAATTCCGGCGTCGAGGTTTTCCCAAGCAGGATTCCGCCGGCATTCGCGAGCCGCACCGCAAGTTCCGCATCTGCCGGCGCATGCCAGTTCTCGTAATTCTTCGATCCGAAGGTGGTGCGAATATCTTTTGTCCACAGCAGATCCTTGAGCGAATACGCAACGCCGAACAGCGGCAGCTTGACCGCATCCGCAGTGCTCATCTTCTCGAGCCGCGCCGCATCCGCCAGCGCGCGCTCCGCAGTGACGGTAATGAACGCCCCCAGCTTCGGATTCAGCTCCTCGACGCGTTTCAGAAAAAACTCCGCCACCTCGCGCGGCTTCACTTCCCTCTTCAGTACCAGTTCGCGCAGATCCCAAGCTTCGATAAATGGATCGAGCATCGCGTTCACCTCCGGCCAAAAACCTGGTTAGCCCAAAACGCGACCTTGGTCCCCTCTCCTGAAGGGAGTGGGGTTAGGGCAGAGGTCGGTGCGAGCGCACCATTTCGCGAAATTAGTCCTCACTAATCGATCGGCGGATGTTTGTCCTTCCATGGCCGCGCCTTTTCGAATTGCGCGGCGAGCCCGATGATCGTCACCTCGTCGGCCTGACGACCGACAATTTGCATCGCGAGCGGCAGCCCCGACTTGCTGAATCCGTTGGGCACCGAGAACGCCGGCTGACCGGTCGCGTTGAACGGGAACGTAAACGGAATCCATTCGGGCAGCTCGTCGAGGTATTTACTCGGATGCGACGGCAACGTGCCGAGCTTCACCGCGGGCCTGCTCGTGACGGGCGAGATGCGGCATCGTACGGCGCGAGTTCCTGCACGATCTCACGCGACATGTTGTGCATCTGCGTGACGTTCGTGATGTACTCGACCGCCGTGATTTTCTGCCCGGCCTCCCACAGCGTGCGCACCACCGGATCGACCAGCTCGATATCCTTGACCGGCGTCGACGCCACGCCTGCGCATATCAGCGACATCACGATATCGCGCATGCGGCCGCCAGGGTCGGAGCTGATCGGCTCGACGCGATGGCCCATCTCCTCGAACAGCTTCGCCGCGGAATCGAGTGCGTCGATCGTCTCCGGATCGACTTTCGTCAGCGAGGTTTTCGAGATCATCCCGATTCGCAGATGACGCGGCGCGATTTCGACCGCGGCCTTGAACGACGTCACCGGTTCCGGCGCCCAGTACGGATCGCCGACCACCGGCCCGTGCATCACGTCGAGCATCGTGGCGACGTCGCGCACCGATCGCGCCATCGGGCCGAAAGTCGCGAATCCCGCCCACGCCTCGCCTGCCACCGGCGACTGCGAGATACGTCCGCGCGACGGTTTGATTCCGACCACGCCGCAGCATGCCGACGGAATTCGAATCGAGCCGCCGCCGTCGCTGCCCTGCGCGAGCGGCCCGAGTCCCGCCGCGAGCGCGCTGCCGGCGCCGCCGCTCGACCCGCCCGCCGTATGCTCGAGGTTCCATGGATTGCGCGCGGGCGGACAATGGCCGCCCTCGGTCGTCGGACGCGCGCCGAACTCGGGCGTGGTGGTCTTGCCGAGCAGTATCCCGCCCGCATTGCGCATCCTGATGACGATTTCCTCGTCCGCAGGCGGCATGAAGTTCTCGTAATTCTTCGACCCCATCGAAGTCGGGATATCTTTGGTCCAGTTGAGGTCCTTGATCGAGTACGGCACCCCAAACATCGGCGCGCGATGCCGCTCCGCATCGCTCATCTTCTCAATCCGCTCAGCGTCGGCGAGCGCGCGCTCCGGCGTAATAGTCATGAACGCCCCGAGCTTCGGATTGAGCTTCTGCACGCGCGCAATAAAAAATTCAGCAACCTCCCGCGGCTTGATTTCCTTCTTAAATATCTAGTCGCGCACTTCATACGCCTCGATATACGGATTGAGCATCAAATTCACCTCCGCAAAAACCCTAGTAGCTCAAAACGACCGACGCCCGCCAACAGGGTCAAGCTTGAACGGATCGTTATGGAACTCGCGCCGTCTTTTTTGTTGTGTCATCCTGACAGAGCGAGCAACGCGGGACCCGGGCGAGCAGGAGGTTCTGGACAGGGGCTTCGCCGCAAGTCGAGACCGGTTCCGGTTTCTGAAATCGCGAACACTCGGCGCTTTCCACCACCGTCTTCGCTCCGCCCTCACAATGATAAAACATATCCAACGGAGGACCCCTGCGATTGTTCCCTTCCCTGATTCTCTGGACCCACGCTGCCGCCGGCGCCATCTGGGTCGGCGCGTGCGCATGCTTCGTGATCGCCGGACTCGCGCTATCAACAGGCAGCGTCAATCAGCGCAATTTCGCGACCAACGCGGCGCCCAAAATCGACCTGCTCGGCCTCGTCGCCGCGATCGTCCTGCTGATCACGGGATTCATCAACCTGATGACCGCAGGAGTCGCGCGACGCTTCGTGTTCTCGACCGCGTTCATGACCGTGCTCGCGATCAAGATTGCGTTGTTCATCATTATGATCATGGTGATGACGTGGTCGATCAAGATGGGCGAATAATCAAAGCGGTGGTCGCGCGCGAACGTACCGACGCCGTACCGGGCGCGATGACTGGGATGGTGCGCGAGCGCACATCGCAATTGTCGCGATGGGCGGTATCGCGCTGATGCTGGGAACCTGGCTGATGGGGTCATGACGTGACGCGCCATTCCGGCACAGGCAAGCGAATCGGACCGCTGCTCGCGGCGATATTGCTGCTAACGAATGTGCTGGTGTCCAACGTCAGGTCGGGCGATTCACCGCCTACGGTCCAGGCACCGATGCAAATCCCGATGCAGACCGTTCCCACGACGCCCGCACCTTCGCAGCAAAATGAATTACAAATCCCGCAACAGCCGCCGCCCGCGTCGAGCGCGCTGACTCTCCCTGCGCAATCGATGCTCGATGCGGCCCGATCGCGCGGCGCGACCGACTACCTGCGTTCGCATCGCCTGCCCTTCGTCACCGCCAAGGTTTTCCGCGACCCATCAGGAGCGCCGGCATCTCTCACACTATCGGGGCAAGTCGCATCCCAGTTCGGCCGCGAGGACGCCGGGCGCAAGGCGCTCAAATATCTCGGCACGCAGAACCTCGCGCTCGACAATCAGATCCAGGTCGAACCCAACCTCGCGACCCGCGAGATTCCGCCCGGCAACCAGAACTCCGTGCTCAAGCTGCCGAGTGTGTTCAACGGATGCTGGGAGCTGGTGAACGATCAGCAAAACGGCCCCGTCCATCTGCAGCCCGGCGCACCCGAGGGATGCCTCTACACGCACGACTCGGGACGGTTCTGCTACCAGCGCGGCGCGGACGGAAAATATGTCCCGAGCTTTTCGTCGCTGCGCCTGACGCCGGGCCTCTATGGAACCCAAACCGAACAATGGTCGCGCCTCGAATTGGTTTCGACCGACGGCGTTGCTTCGATGCGGATGCGGTTCCTGCTCCATCATAAGGAACAAGGCGGCAGCTTTTTCGGACTCCTGTTCTCGAGCCCCACGGCGATCGACGAGACTCACGAATTTTCCTGCCGCGTCGAGGGCGACACCATGCATTGCGAAGACCGCGAATTCGGCCGCATCGCCGGCCAGCCATGGTGCAACGCCTCACACCTCGACGAATTCAAGCGCGTCCAGAGCGCCTGGCGCACCGGTAGCAGATGGCCCCCGTATCACCCAGGCGATCATCGCGCTCCCTCTGTCACCCTAACAACCCGAGAACGCGACGCGCCCACTCTGTCTCCCCGACAACCCAAAAGCGCGACGCTCCACTCTTGTCACCCTGACGACGGGAGCGTCAGCGACGGGAGGAATGGGCCTCGGACAGCGGCGCGTACGCGCCGCCGGTTCCGGTTCCAAAATCGCGCAGCGCTCCACCATTAATCCTCTACACTCACTAAAAGCGCGGCGCCCACCTCTGTCACCCTGACGACGGGAGCGTAGCGACGGGAGGAATGGGCCTCGGACAGCGGCGCGTACGCGCCGCCGGTTCCGGTTTCTGAAATCGCGCAGCGCTCCACCATCGATCACAGCACTCTTGCACTTTCAACCTAAATCGCGTTGATCCTCGGAACGTGATTGATCGGAACTTGAGCACGCGCGATGGCTGAGAAACCTCCACAAATCACAAT
>CAVUUH010000014.1:0-38906 GCA_963744545.1 uncultured delta proteobacterium | reverse complement strand
CGCGTCAGGTGAAGCGGTGCTCGCGCGGCGCGACAAGTCGGGGCCGGAATCGAAGAGCAAGGCGTCGCTCGCCACGATCGCGCAAACAGTTAGCGCGATGCTCGGCGAGATTCAGAAGAATCTCTACGCGCAGGCAAAGGCTGCGATGGTCGCGAACACGCGAAAGTTCGACGACTACGCTACGTTCCGCAAACATATGGAAGGTGAAGGCGGCGGCGGATTCGCCGACATCTATTGGTGCGGCAATCCCGTCTGCGAGACGAAGATTCGCGAAGAGACCAAGGCGACTTGCCGTGCGATCCCGCTTGTTCAGGATGGCGTCGCAGGCAAATGCCTTGTGTGTGGGGAGCCGGCCACTGAGCGCGCATACTTCGCGAAGTCGTATTAACGAACTTTCGGAATTTTGGTTGCTTGCCCGACCTCGCATGGACGGAGGGCGAGGCAAAGAGCCGGGATTCTTCGCTTCGCTCTAGAATGACACAAGAACAGAACCTGAGGGTGAAATGTCGTCCTCGACATTTCGCGATTTTCTCTCACTGGGTGCAGGGGTCACCCCTGCCCAAGGAAGCGTGAAACCCACGGCGGGTTTCACATTAAATAAAGTGATTCAGAACTTGTAGCTGATCTTCATCGCGGTGCGCACTTCGGCCATCGTCTCCTGAGCGACGGCGCGCCCCTTGCGCGTACCCTCGACGATGATCTCGCGTACGTGTTCCGGCTTCGACGCGAACTGCTCGCGGCGCGCGCGAATCGGTTCCAGGAAAACGTTCAGCGCCTTGACCAGCTTCTCCTTGACCTCGACGTCGCCGACCGTCCCCTTGCGGTAGCGCTCCTTCAGATCGTCGACTTCGCCTTTATCCGGATTGAACACGTCGTGGTACGTGAACACTGGATTGCCTTCGACGTGGCCGGGGTCGGTCGGATGCACCCGCGTCGGGTCCGTGTACATCGACATCACGCGCTTGCGCACGACGTCGGGCGGGTCGCCTAGGTAAATGCAGTTGCCTAGCGACTTACCCATCTTCGCGCCGCCGTCGGTCCCTGGCAGCCGCGCCACTTCGCCGACGAGCGCCTTCGGCTCGATAAGGACCTTGTCGTACATGCGATTGAAGCGTCGCACGATCTCGCGCGCCTGCTCGATCATCGGCAGCTGATCTTCGCCGACCGGCACGAGGTGCGCCTTGAAGATCGTAATGTCCGAGGCCTGCGAAATCGGATACGTGTAAAATCCGACCGGCAAACCTTTGCTGAAATTCTTCTGCTTGATTTCTTCCTTGAGCGTGGGATTGCGCTCGAGCGTCGCGGTCGTGACAAGGTTCATGAAGTAGATTGTCAGCTCGGTCAGTTCGGGAACCATCGACTGCACGACGAATTTCACTTTCTCCGGATCGATACCCACCGCCAGGTAATCGAGCGCGACCTCGAAGATATTTGCTTCGAGTTTCTCGGGATGCTCGAAATTGTCGGTCAGTGCCTGAACATCGGCTATTAGTAAGTAGGTATCGTATTCTTCCTGCAAGCGCACCCTGTTTTGCAGCGAACCTACGTAATGGCCGAGATGCAATGGCGAGGTTGGACGGTCTCCAGTGAGTATTCGTTTAATCATCTGTCAAATAGTCAGTTGGCAAACAGACTGCGTAGTGTCGCGAGGTTCTCGATATCCTCTTTCATCTCGGGACCCTTGGGCGTCTCGAGGCACATCGGCAGTCCGAAAAATCGCTCGTCGTTTAGCAGCCGCCGAAACGCGTCGAGTCCGATGAATCCTTTCCCGATATGCTGATGTCGATCGACGTGTGAATTGAAATCCTTAATCGAATCGTTCAGATGAAATGCGGCGAGCCTTTTGAGACCGACGAATTTGTCCAGCTCGCCGAACGTATTTTCATATCCTTCCGGAGTGCGAATGTCGTAGCCGGCGGCGAAAGCGTGCTCGGTATCAAAGCAAAGTCGCAGCCGCTCATTTTCGACGACGGCGTCGAATATCTGCGCCATCTGCTCAAAAGTGTGGCCTAGATTACTGCCCTGCCCAGCCGTGATTTCGAGCGCGAGCTTCACGTTGAAGCCTTTGCATGCTGCGTGCGCCTCGTCGATCGATTTGGCAATCGTCTTGATGCCAGTCTCGATTCCCGATCCGACGTGAGCACCGGGATGCGCGACCAGAATGTTCACGCCGAGCGTCTCGCATCGATTCAGTTCGTCGATAACTCCATTGACCGACTTTAGGCGCATCGCTTCGTCGGGCGCGCCGAGATTCACCAGGTAGGAATCGTGCGCGATCACGGTCGTGATGCCGGTTTCGATTCGATTGCGCTTGAACTTTTCGATTTCCTCATTGGTGTACGGCTTCGACGCCCACTGCCGCGACGACTTGGTGAAAATCTGGATACATTCGCAGCCGACCTGCTTACCGCGGTTCAGCGACTCGCCGACTTCGCCGGCGACCGACATATGCGCGCCGAGCAATGGACGACCTGGTTTGCCGATTTTTGCCACCGTTGAAATGCTGCCCCTTTTCGTGCCGGCGTCTGACGAACGCGAGCGCATCGCGATTTTATATGAAAGAGCGTCCAAAGCGAGCAGCCGCGCCGTCGCAACCGCTCTTGCCCGCGACGCCCTTCGGTGGATACTTCATTACTCGTGCGAGTCGCGATCCTCATATTGGCAATCGCCGCCGCCGGATGCGCTCACGTCGTATCGTTGCCGCCGCAGGTGACGGTTTCGGAAGTCGAGCCTTCCGGTCGTGCGGCCAAGCCGCCCGATTGCGACATGCCGGTTCTGCGGCACGAACCGCTGAGAGATTTTCGCAAGGTCGCAATCGTCGAGGCTTTGGGAAACCGTTTTGCCGATGAGGCCGACGTGCTGCCGGCCGTGCAGCGCAAGGCTTGCGAGACTGGTGCAGATGCGATCGTCGTACTCACCAGCAAGGCGCAGACTACCGAAACTGCCACCGGCTACTACATCGATTCAGTCGCCATTGTTTACGGCAGAGAAAACCCGCCCGCCGCCGGAACCGCGTATAAGCTTCCGAGAATCCCACAGGGAAACTGAGATGCTCGCAGAATGCTTTCGCGTCACTCCGGATTTCAGCGCATGATGAGCATCTGATGGCGTCGGCGAAGCGGTCAATAAAGACGGTCGGCCTGGTCGTCAAGCGCGAGCGGCCCGAAGCCATCACCATCGCGCGAACACTCACCCGTTTTCTTCGCGCCAAGCACAAGACCCCGATTGCAGATTCCGAGACTGCCAAGAAAATCGGCGCCGAAGGCGTCGAGCGGCACCACCTCGCCGATCGTGCCGACCTGATAGTTGTGCTCGGTGGCGACGGCACGCTGCTCGGCGTCGCGCGGATGGTCGCGTCGGAGGGCACTCCGATCCTGGGCGTAAATCTTGGCGGCCTCGGCTTCCTGACCGAAGTGACTATCACGGAGGCGCGCGCCGCGTTGGGGCGCGTGCTCGCGGGCGACTATGAGGTCGATCAACGCATCATGCTCGAGGCGATCGTCGATCGCGCGTCCGAGGAAATCCCGCAATCGTTCCAGGCGTTCAACGACGTCGTCGTCGGCAAAGGTCCGCTCGGCAGGATGCTTGAACTCGACGTAGTCGCCAACCATACACGCCTTCTGCTCGTATCGCGCCGACGGTTTGATCATCGCGACGCCCACCGGCTCGACCGCATACGCGCTCTCCGCGGGCGGACCGATCGTATATCCGACGCTGGGCGCTATCGTGCTCGCGCCAATTTGTCCGCACACCCTGAGCAACCGGCCGGTGGTGCTGCCCGACACCTGCGAAATCGAGATTCACGTCAAGGCGCCCGATCACGACACAACTTTCACCGTCGATGGCCAGGAGTCGTCGCAACTGGGGCCTGACGACGTAATCAAAATTCATCGCGGCAGCCACGTCGTCTCGCTAATCCGTTCCGAACATCCGTATTTCGAAATCTGGCGCGACAAGCTCCACTGGGGATAGCCGCGCGCGTCCCGGATGCTGCTCGAACTCAACATACGCAACTTCGCGATCATCGAAGAAGCCCATCTCGAGTTCGGCGCCGGCCTCAACGTGCTTTCCGGCGAGACCGGCGCCGGCAAAACCATCATCCTGAATGCGCTTGGATTGCTGCTCGGCTCGCGCGCGTCACCGGACATGATTCGCGCCGGCGAGAAAGAAGCAGTCGTCGAAGGTCTGTTCGAACTCGAGGGCGAGGCCGCGATGCCTGAACTGGCCGCGCGCAAAAGCGACGGCGGCCGCCGGGAGTTGCTCGTGCGCCGAGTCATTGCCGAGGGCGGTGGACGCTCTCGCGTGACGATCGACGGCGAACTCGCCACGGTGCAAAGTCTCGGCAAATTCGGTGCGTCGCTGGTCCAGGTCTACGGACAGCACGAGCAGCATTCGCTGCTCCGCGCCGAGAGCCATCGCGAGATTCTCGATCGCTATGCGAACCTCGACGACGAACTCGCGTCGTATCGCGAACGCTACACGCGCGCCGAAGAAGTTAGCGCACGCCTGCAGGAACTGAACCGGCGCGAACGTGAACGCGCGGATTTGTTGGAGCTCGCAAGATTTCGCGCGACGGAACTCGAACGCGCCGGCCTCGTCGCGGGCGAAGATGAAGCGCTTTCGCGCGAGCGAACGGTGCTCTCCAACGCAAGCAAGCTCGCCGACGCGGCGCTCGAGGCTGAGCAAGCGTTATACGGCGCCGACGGCGCGGCAACCGAAACGGTTTCGCGCGCCGAAGTGCGCCTGCTCGAAGCGGCAGCGCTCGATCCGAAACTGGGCGACGCACTCGAGATGATCAAGTCGGCGCGCGCGAACCTCGAGGAGGCGGCGCGCGTCGCTCGGCGCATACGCGTCCAAAATCGAGGCGGATCCCGCGCGGCTCGAGGAGATCGACAACCGCCTCCAGGAACTGACCCGGCTCAAGCGCAAATATGGCGGTTCAATCGACACCGCGCTCGAGACGTTGGAGCGTTCGCGAGCAGAGATCGGCGAGCTCGAGGGAATTGGCGAGTCGAAGGCGCAGGTCGAAGCCGCGATGGCAGCCGCACTCAGCGAACTCGTCGCGCATGCAAACAAGCTGTCCTCGATTCGCAAGCGCGCCGCCGCCGACCTCGGCCGCAAAATGGAAGCCGAACTGAAGTCGCTCGGAATGCGCTCGCCCGGTTTCGAGCCGCGCCTCGGCGCGCTCGCGTCGGAGGATGCGGGCTTCGTGCACGCCGGCGCTGCACTCGGCCCGTTCGGCATCGACACGATCGAGTTTCATCTGTCGCCGAACGTCGGCCAGCCCGCGATGCCGCTGCTCAGAATCGCCTCGGGCGGCGAGCTCTCGCGCGTGATGCTGGCGCTCAAACGCCTCGAAGCGCAGCGCCGCGGCGTCGCGACGATGATCTTCGACGAGGTGGACGCGGGAATCGGCGGCGCAGTTGCCCAGGTGGTTGGTCGCAAACTGAAACAGCTCTCCCGCTTCCATCAGATTCTATGCGTCACGCATCTCGCGCAGATCGCGGCGTTCGCCGATCATCATTTCACAGTCGAGAAAGAAGAGCGGCGCGGCTCGACTCGCAGCCGCGTGGCGGTTCTGGAACCCGGCGATCGAACCGAGGAGATCGCGCGCATGCTCGGAGGCGAAGTGTCGGACAAATTCCGTCGCGCCGCCCGCGAACTACTCGATCGCGCCCGCGAATGACGCGCGCTTGACGCCGATCTGCCACGGGGGCTAAGGGCAGATTGCGTCGCCGCACTTTATGGCTTTGATTGAGCCGGTCGGTTGACTCCATGTGCTGTATCCGATTAGCTGAAAAATCTCGCCAACGGTGGGGCTGTAGCTCAGTTTGGGAGAGCGCCTGAATGGCATTCAGGAGGTCGCGCGTTCGATCCGCGTCAGCTCCACCAATTAATTCCGCGACATGGTAGTGTGCTCGAACGCGCCTGGACAGGAGTCGTACTGATGGCATTGAAGGTAGTCGGCGCCGGATTTGGACGAACCGGCACGCTCTCACTTAAAATCGCGCTCGAAAAGCTTGGCTTCGGACCCTGCTATCACATGGCGGAGGTCTTTACGCGTCCTGAACACGTCACGATGTGGCATCGGCTGGCATTCGAGGATCAGATGGATTGGGACCACCTCTTTGGCGGCTTCCATGCGACCGTGGATTGGCCGACTGCGCGATGGTGGCGCGAAATTGCTGCCCATTATCCGGATGCGAAAGTGTTACTCTCGCTGCGCGATCCTGAAGCCTGGTATGCGAGCATGGTCAATACCATTTACCGGCCGATGAAATCGCCGGCGCCCGACAATGCGCCCGAGTTCGTTCGGTTACAGAGCGAGATGGTCCGAAAGTCGATTCTTGGTGAGACCTTCGACAACCGCTTCGAAGACAAGGCTCACGCGATCGAGGTGTTCAAGCGGCACAATCAAGACGTCCGCGATTCTGTCGATCCGGCACGTCTGCTCGAGTTCGACGTGCGTGAAGGATGGGCGCCGCTGTGCCGCTTCCTCGACGTGCCTATACCTGAAGAACCGTTTCCGCGGCTCAACGACACTGCTACGACTCAGGCGATGATTCGGTTGATGAACGAATCGATGCGCAAAGGCTGATTGCTAACGGTTAGGATGGGCTGCTCGCGAAGACTCAATCTTCTTCAGGTAGGGCTCGATGTCAGGTGAGAATGCCGCGTGCCTGCTAAGCCTTGAAAAATGAGCAAAGGCCAGCGGAAATTCTGCATCGATGCTATCATACAGAATAGGTTCCAAACCCTTCTTTATTAGCTCGCCTGGTCGTGCCTTTTCATTAGAGAACAGTGCTAGTTCGGCTACGAAGCAGATGTCCGCAATGGTAACACTGTTGCCTACCAAAAAGTCGCGGTTGGGTGACAACGACTGGTTGATTCCACCCAGGTAGATCTTGAATCCATCGCGCATTCTCGAGTGAGTCTCCGGCGTAACTGTCCCGCTGATTAAAGAAAGTAGATAGATTTGCGAATCGCGCGCGAATACGAGACTAGCGTCGAGGAAGCTGTCAATGCGCGAGGCTTCGTAGGCATCGCGGCCATAGAGCGGGAAGCGCTTTTCGCCGAGGCGGGCCACTGCTCGCATGATACTGTTGGATTCGAAAATGCCGGTCTTTCCGTCAGGACTGAAAGCGGCCGGGACCGTGCCAAATGGATGCGCCTCCATGAAAGAAGCAGTCTTATGAAGAGTTCCAGTGAAACCGACTTTACCAGTCTGAGTGTCAGCCGACGTCGCCAGGTCGCTGCCGGAAAGAGGATGCGCGTCGAAGTCCCATAGCCATGATTGTAGTTCCTTAGGCGAGCTTCCTCTTACTTCGACCTCGACGCCACAGAGACGCGCCGCAATAGTGGCTTTCCAAATGCGTGGGTTAGGCAGGTAGGAAAATATTCGCAGGTCACTCATTAGGCGCTCCCATAGACAAGATCATTCGCTTACCAAGTCTCACGAAATGGCCTTATCTCGACGTTGAAGGACCAGGCGCTGCGGTCCTGATGCGCCACATGCCAGACTTCGTCGGCGATGGCGGCAGGTTTAATAAAGAACTCATTGGGAGCATCGGGAAAGCGCTTACGCGTCCACTCAAGGTCGATGACCGCGTCGATCAAGACATAGGCAACGTGCACACCCTTGGGTCCTAACTCGCGAGCTATAGACTCCGCGAGGATCCGCTGCGCAGCCTTGGTCGGCGCGAAACCGGCAAAGCTGGCTTTGCCGCGAAGGGCAGAGGTATTGCCGCTCGCGATGATGACGCCTTCTCCCGCGGCGACCATTGCGGGTGCGAGGCGCCTCGCGAGATACAGCAGCGCCATCGTGTTCACTTGGAAGTTCTGATTAAGCACTTTCGGGTCGATCTCCAGGAAGTTCCCGAACGCACCGCCAACCGCATTGTGTACCAACACCTTGGGCGCGCCGAGCTTGACGCGGATCGCATCAAGGGTTTTGTCGAGCTGCGCTTCATCCGTGACATCACATTGATATGCGTGCGAGTCCGGGATTTCCCGCTCGAGCGAGGCGAGACGATCGCGATTCCGTGCGAGCATCGCAACCAAATATCCGCCGCGCGCAAAGCGGCGCGCGATCGCCGCGCCAGTCCCAGGACCTACTCCGGTCACGATTGCGACTGGGTTCTTTTTATCCACCAGCGGATTCCTTCTTCGATTGATTGTGTAGGACTCTACTGTTTTCAAACCCCGCGATGTCGTCTGCGCCGTAGCCAAGCTCGGCAAGGACGGTCGTGTTGTCAGCGCCCAGCAAGGGTGCGAGCGCGCGGACCGTAGCAGGAGTGCGATCGAACTGCGCAGCCATCCGCGGCATTCGCACCTTCCCAAATTCCTTGCTCTCAAACTCGTGGAGGATATTATTGTCGCGGACTTGAGCGTCCTGCAGCAGTTCGAAACGGCTGCGGACCGGCGCGCACGGAACGTCGTTGGCTAGCAGTCGCGGCAGGATTTCGTCAGCGCGCCATTTCTCCAACTCGGTCGAGGTTATCGTCCGCCGCTCGACCGCGTTTATCGATCGATCGCGCGCGGTCTTGAAGCGGGGATCGTCGATAAGCTCCTCTCGGTTAAGTGCCCGGCAAATACCGGCCCACTCGTCGTCCGATAGCGCGGCGGCGGTTATGTAGTGGTCCTGCGTCGCGAATACAAGATCGGGGCCCAGCTCTCCGTCAGAGGGGTCGGTCTCGGCACCTACAAAGGTCAAGCTAGGCATCGCCTCTGGCCACAGATAGGAGATCATTGAATCGAGCATCGACAGCCGCACGTGCTGACCTTCACCCGATCGCTCGCGCGCGAAGAGCGCCGCGGTTATGGCCTGCGCGGCCGTCAAAGCAGTGGTGTAGTCCGCGATGATAGTGCGCACCATCCTCGGGCGCCCGGTGTCCCTGTCACGCTGAATATCCGCTAGGCCCGACATAGCCTGGATCACAGGATCATAGGCGCGCTGATTGGCGTAGGGTCCTTTGGTCCCATAGCCAGTGATCGATACGTAAACTATGTCGTCGTCGAATAGCTCTTACAGCCTCTTCACCGAGACCCATACGCTCAGCGATTCCCGGACGGAAGTTATGAACGAACACCTGCGCAGTAGATATCAGCCGCTTGAGTATCTGGAGACCATCGTTCGACTTGAGATCGAGCGCCAACGAGCGCTTGTTACGGTTGCAGCTCAGAAAGGATGCATTCATCCCGTTGCGGCCACGGCTGAAGTGACGCATAAGGTCGCCGCGCGGCGACTCAACCTTGATAACGTCAGCGCCCTGATCAGCTAGCATCATGGTCGCGACCGGACCAGCGACCATCGTCGTCAGATCAAGTATTCGGATTCCGTCAAGCGCACCGGCCATCTGCTTACTCCTGGCGTCCTATCGGTCTCATTTCATCTACCCTCTCGGCGGAAAATTTCTTTCGAGAGCCTTCTGATACGCCGGCCGTATAGCAACACGTGAACGATATTCATGCAAAGTGTGGGATAGGGGTATTCGGTCCGTGACCGCCCAATCCAGGCAGGTCATTAGAAGGATGTCGGCAACACTGAATTGATCGCCCATAAGATATTGTCCCGACTTTGCGATCCTCGGTGCCATCGCTTCTGCATTCTCTGTGAAGTAGTTCCTGGCAGCCTCAACCGCTTGTGGCGCCGCTCCATAGATGTGCTCGAGTCCTACATGGCGCCGCATCACGTAGAGTGAGCCCGCATCGAGCTCCGTCGCGATGAAATAGCACCACTCATTGAGGGCGGCCCGGCTCTCAGCATCTCGCGGTACAGCTATCGACTCAGGCCTGCTAAAGGTCTCGCTGAGGTACTGAATGATCGCCACACTCTCGGTCAGCGTAAAAGACCCATGGCGAAGGACTGGAATCTTATGCCTGGGATTGATCCGTAAGAATTCGTCTGTCCTGGTCTCTCCCGTGCGCGAACCTATCGGACGGAACTCGTACTCCAGACCTAGTTCGAGCAACATCCAGTGAGGCCGCATGGTGCGGCTGGTTCCTACTCCCCAAAGAGTTAGATCATGGGCCATCGCAGTTGTTCGCGGCTCCTCTGCCTAGAATTTTTCCTTGAAAGGCCTGACATCGAGCTCGTGACTCCACGCGCTCCGATCCTGATGCGCAAGGTACCAAAACGCATCTGCGATCGCCGACGGCTTGAGTAGGTCTTCGTCCTTGGTCTCGGGACGAAACTTCCTCAGCAAAGGCATATCGATGCCGCCGTCTACATTCACATACGCGACGTGAATTCCCTGTGGATGAAGGTCGCGCGACATCACTTCGGCCAGCCCTCGCACCGCAAACTTGGCCGGCGCGAACCCTGCCGAGGTCGGCCATGGCCTGACGCCCGCAGTCGCGCCAGTGATCAGAATCGCGCCGCTGCCGCGCGAGAGCATCTCTGACACTACTTGCCGGGCCCACAGAAATGCGCCGAAGGTATGTAGCCGCCACGTTTCCTCGAACACCTTGGGAGTAGTATCCATCAGACGGCCCATCGGACGACGGCCGCCGTTGTAGATGAGAATTTCGATCGGACCGAGTTCACCTTTGATCTGATTGTATGCATCGACGATCTCCGCTTCGATCGTCGCATCGCTTTGGATTGGAAGCGCGATGCCGCCGGCCGACCTGATCTCGCTGACCGTTTTTCCAATGACCTCGGGACTCCTGGCGATCAGTGCAACTTTGTAACCCTTTGCGAAGCGCACCGCCAGCGCCGCGCCGAGACCTTCGCCGACGCCGACCACGACGCATACTTTGTCCGATTTAACCAAGTCGCTCATTGCTCACCCTGCCTATTGATGACGGCCGCCATGTTTGGCATATTAATGACGCTCGTAATCATATGTGTCAAGCATCAATCGTAAACGTCGGAGAGGTGGATGCGGGTTTCTAAAGAAAAGGCTGCTCAGAACCGCGAACGAATACTGTCATCTGCCGCGCGTCTGTTCCGCGAGCACGGCATCGGCGCGACCGGCGTTGACGCGATAACCGAAGACGCGGGCCTGACTCACGGCGGACTCTACAGCCAGTTCGGATCCAAGGAGGTCATCGCGGCCGAGGCGATTCGTTTCGCGCTGGCGCGCGGCAAGCGTGTGTGGCAGCGCGCGCTAGAACGCAACCCCGGGATGGGGGCGCTCCCCGCAATCGTGGACGGCTACCTCTCCCGCGAACATCGCGACGCACCTGGCACCGGCTGCGTGGTCGCAGCGCTCGGCACCGACATAGCCAGGCAGCCGCGGCGCGTTCGTCAGGCTTTCACCAAAGAGATAAAGGCGGACCTCGAATTTCTGTCGCAGCTGATGCCCAACGACGGCCAAGAGGGCCGCTACGAGGACGCGATCGCCACGTTCGCTTCCATGGCCGGCGCGCTGATTCTTGCGCGTGCAGTCAACGACGAGCAACTTTCAGATTTGATATTGAAGAGCACGGCGAAGCGAGTGATCAAGCGTGCCAAGACGCGCCGAGCCGTTCGCCGTTCCTAGACGCAAGGAGGTATTCCGTTGGAACACAGAAATGCCACTGCGGCAGTGATCGGAGCTGGCGATTACATCGGCGGCGCAATCGCAAAAAAATTCGCCGCGGAAGGCTTCACCGTTTTCGCGGGCCGACGCCAGGGCGACAAGCTCGCACCACTGGTGGCCGAGGTCGAAGCGAGCGGCGGCAGAATCTCTGCGCGATCACTCGACGCCCGCAAGGAAGACGACCTCACGGCTTTTCTGAACGACGCTGACAAACACGCGCCGCTCGAAGTCTGCATCTTCAATATCGGCGCGAACGTCAACTTCCCGTTGCTCGAGACGACCGACCGCGTGTTCCGCAAAGTCTGGGAGATGGCCTGCTACTCGGGATTCATCGCGGGCAGAGAAGCGGCGCGCTTGATGGTCCCGCGCGGGCGCGGAGCGATTTTCTTCACGGGCGCCACCGCCAGTTTGCGCGGAGGCGTTGGCTACGCGGCGTTTGCGGCTGCGAAATTCGGTCTCGCGCGCCGTTGCTCAGAGCATCGCGCGTGAACTCGGCCCGAAGAATATCCACGTTGCGCATCTGATCATCGATGCCGGCGTCGACACCGCATGGGTCCGCGATCGAATCAGGGAACGCGAGGGCGACGAGGCGATGAAGAACCTTGACCCCGCACGCCTCATGAGGCCGGCCGCCGTGGCCGAGACTTATTGGCAGCTCTACCAGCAGCCGCGCGACGCGTGGACCTTCGAGCTGGAAATCCGCCCTTTCGGAGAAAAATGGTGACGCTATGGTCAAAGTAGAATTTCATTTCGACTTCGGCAGCCCCAATGCCTATCTGAGCCACCTCGTGATTCCGGAAATTGAAAAGCGCACGGGCGCGAAGTTCGAATATGTGCCCGTGCTGCTCGGCGGCGTCTTCAAGATGACCAACAATCGATCGCCGGCGCAAAGCCTGGCCGGCATCAAGAACAAGCCCGAGTATGAGCGCCTCGAGATGACGCGCTTCATCAAGCGTCACGGGATTACGCGCTTTCAGAGCAATCCTTTCTTTCCCGTGAACACTCTCATGATGATGCGCGGAGCGATCGCCGCGCGGTCGCTCGATGTATTCGAGCGCTACGTCGACGAGATGTACCGGAACATGTGGGCTGACCCCAAAAAGATGGACGACCCCAACGTGTTTCGCGCCGCGCTCGACGAAGCTAGGCTACCAACCTCGAAAATCCTCGAGCTGATCGAAACCAAGCCGGTAAAGGACCAGCTGATCGAGAATACGAATCGATCGGTTGAGCGCGGCACCTTCGGCTCGCCGACCTTTTACGTCGGCAACGAGATCTTCTTCGGCAAGGATCGCCTTCGAGACGTCGAGGAAATGATCGTCGCGTCAGGCTAGTCCGACTCCGAAAAATATCAGGGAAAGTGCGTCGCGCGCTTCCCTTTGCTCTAAGCTGCGGAACCGCCTAGGCTGGGTCTTTGCCGAATTGGCATCGGAGGGCTGACCATGCCTGGCGACGACGATGACCGCGAGATATTCGACGACGAACATCCTGGACCTCAGGTTCTCGAGTCCGCGCTGGCCAACACTGCCCTCAGCGAGGTGGTCTCGCAGCCGCCGCTGATGGTGTCCGCCTCGAGCCCGCTCGCCGACGCGATTCACCTGATGCAGCAGGAGCGGCGTGCGTGCGTGCTGGTGATGGAGAACGACCGCCTCGTCGGCATCTTCACCGAGCGCGACATCCTGATGAAGGTCGCGGGCCAGCCGCTCGATCTCATCCACACTCCGGTGTCCGCATCGATGACCCCCAATCCTTTCACGCTGCCGGCCGACGCCAATGTTGCGTTCGCGCTCAGCAAGATGGTGCTCGAGGGCTTCCGCCACATTCCGCTGGTGGATGATGAGGGCTATCCGACGGCGGTAGTCTCGATGCGCAACCTGATTGAGTATCTCGGTGAGATTTATTCTCGCGAGTTGCTGACTATGCCGCCCGAGCCGCATCAGCACCGCTTCAAGAGCCGCGAAGGCGCCTGACATCTTGACGCGACACATAAGGCCGCGCTAATCCCGCCTTGATGCGGTTGAAACATTTTCGCGCGCTAACCCTTATAGCCGCCATCGGCTTCGTGTTAGCAGGCCTGTCAGGATGCGGCGTCAACAAAATCCCGACTCTCGACGAGCAGGTTAAGGCCGCCTGGAGCGAAGTGCTCAATCAGTATCAGCGGCGCGCCGACCTTATCCCGAACCTGGTCGAGACCGTCAAGGGCTATGCGCACCAGGAGCAGCAGGTGCTGACCCAGGTGACTGAGGCGCGCGCGCATGCGACCCAGATGCAGCTTCCGGCGGACATCCTGTCGAACCCGCAGGCCTTTCACCAGTTCGAGCAGAACCAGGCCGCCGTTACTGGCGCGCTCGGCCGCCTGCTAGCGGTGGCCGAGGCCTATCCCGACCTTAAGTCGAATCAGAACTTCCTCGCGCTGCAGTCGCAGCTCGAAGGCACCGAGAATCGGATTACGGTCGCACGCCGCGACTATATTCTCGCCGTGCAGGAATACAACACTGCGCTTAGGACGATCCCACAACGCTGGATAGCATCGATCCTGTACCCTGATATGAAGGTCCGCGAGACTTTCACGATAACCGAGCAAGCCCAACAGGTACCCCAGGTCAAGTTCTAATGCGCGTTCGCGCATGGGCGGACAGTGCCACTAAGGCAGCGCGTGCGTTGCTCCTTCTGCTGCTGATCCTCGCGTCACCTGCGCTCGCCTCCGGGCCGAAATTTCCAGCGCTCACTAGTCGAGTCGTCGATGACGCGGGCATCCTGAGGGCTTCGACCAAAAGACAACTCACGGGCATGCTGGCCGAGCACGAGCGCGCAACCGGCGATCAAGTCGTCGTCGTGACGCTCGATTCACTGCAGAGATATCCCATCGAGGAATACGGCTACGAGCTTGGCCGCTACTGGGGCATAGGGCAGAAAGGAAAGAATAACGGCGCGCTGCTTATCGTGGCGCCCAACGAGCGCAAAGTTCGCATCGAGGTCGGGTATGGCCTCGAAGGACAACTGACCGACGCGAAAAGCCGCGCGATAATCGACAACTACATCCTGCCGAGTTTCAAGCGCGGAGATTTCAACTTCGGGATCCTGGCCGGCGCCACGGAGATAGTGCGCGCGCTTGGCGGTAACCCGCCTGACGAAGGCGAACCGACCTGGGTTGGCGAACCGGCGACCCCGCAAACAGGTTTTGGAAGTCTTTTCCATCCTCCAGACCGCAAGGCGTCGGTGGCGCTGGCGTTGTTTTTCCTCATCCCTTTGATTGGCACTGTGCTTCTGATGGGCGCAGTGGCTGGATCAAATAATAACCTTCAGTGGGGCAGCAGCAGCGATCACTGGGATTCAGCCGGCGGGTACCGAGGAGGGGGATCTTCATCCGGAGGAGGTGGCGGCGGTGGCGGTGGCGGCTTCTCAGGCGGCGGTGGATCCTTCGGCGGCGGCGGCGCGTCAGGAAGCTGGTGATGACGCTCACCTCATCCGCAATAGAGCGCGGGCGCTTGTCTTTGTTCCCCTCTCCCACCGTGGGGAGGGGTCGGCGCTTCCAGCGCCGGGTGAGGGACCAAATTTCCGAGATTCCGAATCTGCGATGCACGTTGCTCGCGCTGATTCTTCTGATCCTCGCATCGCCAGCCTTCGCCACGGCGCCGAAATTTCCAGCGCTCACCGGACGCGTCGTCGATGACGCCGGCATTCTGGATGCTTCGACAACGACGCAACTCACCGACATGCTCGCCGCGCACGAGCGCGCAACCGGCCAGCAAGTCGTAGTCGTCACGCTCGATTCGCTGCAAGGATTCACGATCGAGGACTACGGCTATCAGCTAGGCCGATATTGGGGCATTGGCCAGAAAGGCAAGAACACCGGCGCGCTGCTGATCGTGGCGCCCAAGGAGCACAAGGTTCGTATCGAGGTGGGCTACGGCCTCGAAGGAGAACTCACCGACGCCATCAGCGCAACCATAATCCAGAACGACATCCTGCCGAACTTCAAGCGCGGAGACTTCAGCGCCGGCGTCGTGGCCGGCACCACCTCGATACTCAAGGTGCTAGGCGGCAACCCTCCTGAGGTGCAAGGACCGGCCACATCGTCCGGCGAAGGTCATGTCAGTCCCGCAGGTTCCGCCAACATCCAACCCCTGAGCTTCCCTCAAGTCGTCGGTCTCATCGCGGGGTTAATGTTTAACCCTATCCTTCTAATCGTTATCCTGCTGATGTTTTTCATTTTACCGCGGAGCGCGAATAGGGGCGGCTGGCGCTCGGGTGGCGGCTCCAGCTGGGGTTCTTCCAACGGCGGCGGAGGCGGCTTCTCGGGCGGCGGAGGATCTTTCGGCGGCGGCGGCGCTTCGGGCAGTTGGTGACCCGAAAAATGAAAAGTCCATTCACACCCGAAGAGCAACAGAGCATCGATGCCGCGATGGCCGCGATCAAGCGCGACACCTCCGCCGACCTTTGCGTCGTCGTGACGCGCGTCAGCGATCGCTATCCTCTCTATCCAGTTGCGTGGGCTGCTATCGGCGCGATTCTGCTGGGCGGGGTCGTCAGTTTGATTCGGCCCGACCTCGCGAGCCGCATCGTGATCGCGATCCAACTGTGGTCCCTGATTGTGCTGACTCTGGTCTTCGAATGGCTCCCGGCCCGCCTCTCGATTGTTCCGAAGCGCGTCAAACATGCTCGCGCGTGGCAATTCGCGCATCGCGAATTCAACGCGCATATGCTTGCAGCTCCTGACCAGCAGCACCGAATCCTGCTTTTCGTCTCGCTCGGCGAGCGCTACGTTGAAATCATCGCCGACCACGAGACTCACGCGCTCGCGCCTGACGGCACCTGGAACAAAATCGTCAACCGATTTCTTACCACCGTCAAAGCCGGACGCGTCGCCGACGGCGTGCGAGCCGCTATCGTGGCCTGCGGCGCTATCCTGAAGGAACACCATCCAGCGCCGCTCCCACGCGTGTCGTAATCCTTGACGCGGCGCACACGCCCGCGCTAACCCCACTGCTATGCAAACGATACACGCTGCCAACGTTGAGTGGGGCGAGGTTTCGGGGCATCGTTCCGGCGGAATCGACTTCAAACGCCTGCTGCAAGGCACGCCCGGCACGCCCGACAATTTCGAACTGAGTCTTGTGCGAACCGCGGGTGACTATTTCACGCCGCGTCATCGCCACAACTTCGACCAGGTCCGTCTCTGCCTCGAAGGCGCGATGAACTATGCGCCCGGAAAAGATCTCAAGGCCGGCACCGTCGGCTATTTTCCCGAGGGAACTTTCTACGGCCCGCAGTCCGACACCAGCAAATCGATCGTGCTGCTGCTCCAGATGGGCGGCTCGGCCGGCTACGGCTTCATGAGCTATCAGCAGTTGAACCGCGGCTACGAAAAATTGTCCGACCTTGGGAAATTCGACGGCGGCGTCTTCACGCGCTCGACTCCCGACGGCCGCGTCGTTCGTAAGGACGGCTACGAGGCGATCTGGGAGCACGTTAACGGGCACTCCGTCGAGTATCCCCCGCCACGCTATGAAGAGCCTGTGGTCATTCATCCCGACGGTTTCGGATGGCTTGCGACCCGCGACCCCGGCTTCGAGCTGAAACACATGGCGACGTTCGGCGAACGCGCTTTGAACATCGGTGAAATTCGGGCGACGCGCGGCTCACGGCATAAGGTCGATCGGCATCGCGCGCCCGAGTTGCTGTTTGTCGAGAGCGGCGCGATTCGCGACGTCACCTCGGGCGAGGTGCTCGATACTCACTCAGCATTCCGCGTCGATCCGGCCGACACCGGTCGCGAACTCGAAGTCGTGGACGATTGCGTGCTGTTCTTCGTCCAGCTTCCAAAGTTCGACACAAAATCCGCCGCGTGATTAAGGGAGGCCCACACGATGGCATCGACGACTGCAATCCCGCGCGCGCACGGCGCCCGCGCATCGAAGACTCGCGCTAAGAAGCCGGCAGGATTCCATCGGTCGTGGTACGCGATCGCGCGCTCCGACGAAGTCGGCGCAGGCGAAGTGATCGGCCGCGATTTCCTCGATGGCCGTGCAATCGCGTATCGCGGCGAGAATGGCGAGGCGGTCGTGATGAACGCGTACTGCCGTCATCTCGGCGCCGACCTCAGCATGGGCAAAGTCATCGGCAACGATATCCAATGCGCGTTCCATCATTGGCAATACGGTCCCGACGGCGGATGCACGAAAATTCCCGCGTCCGAAAAAATTCCTAAAGCGGCGCGAGTGTTCAAATATCCGACCGCCGAGAAGTGGGGACTGATTTGGGCGTTCAACGGAACCACGCCGCTGTTCGACGTGCCCGAATTTGTCGACTTCGCCGAACCTGATCTCGACATCCGCACGGCGGAGGCCTTCGATCTCCCGGTCGAGCCGTGGGTGCCATTCACCAACTCGATGGACTTTCAGCATCTGCGCGTTCTGCACGGACTCAAAATTGAATGCGACCCTGACGCGATCGACGTCGGCGACTACCGCATCCAGTACGACGTGCGCTTCGAGGATCCCAATCTCGGCGTCTTCGATCAGCGCATCCGCGTGACTGGAACCAACACCATCGCCCTCGCAGGACGTCTCAACGGCATGGCGATTCTCTCGATGGCGACCGGGACGCCGACGCCCGACGGCCGCACTCACGGATGGTCGGTCACGGCGACGCCGCGCTCCGAGGGCAACGACGCCGAGCGCGAGCAGCGGCTTCAGATCGGCGAGGCATTCTTCCGCCGCCTGATCCAGGAAGACGAGCCCATCATGAAGACCATCCGGTTTCACGAGGGCCTCCTAATCGACGCCGACCGCGCCCTCGCGCGCTTCTTGCAATACGTGCGCCGCTTTCCAACCGCGCGCCCTGCCGCGGAATAATTCACCCAAGGAGGACCGCTTTGCGCAACCTGCATGGGCGTTCTGTCCCCTCTCCCTGTAAGGGAGAGGATGAAGGTGAGGGTCCTTTTACAGCGCGCGTTTCGCGCGCGATTCAAGATTCTGCTTCCTTACTGAACGCGTGCGAACTGGCTACGCAAAGCTCCAAAGGAGGAAAATCATGGCTCGTCTGACGGGCAAGGTCGCGTTAATCGTCGGGGGCGGCGCGGACGGACCGGCGAAAGCCGGCGATAAACTCTCGATCGGCAACGGCCGCGCCACTGCAATCATGTGCGCGCGCGAAGGCGCGTCGGTGATGGTCGCCGATCGCTCGCTCGAGCTCGCCCAGCAGACCGCCGCCGCGATTCGCGACGAAGGCGGTCGCGCCGACGCGGTCGCCGCCGACGTGAGCGTCGAGGATCAATGCCGCGGCGCCGTCGAAGCGACCATCCGCACGTTCTCGTCCCTTCATCTGCTCGTGAACAACGTCGGCATCGCGATCGGTGGCAACCTGCTGAAGACCAGCACCGAAAACTTCGACAAGATGTTCGCGGTCAACCTCCGCAGTCACTTCCTGATGATGAGATACGCGGTGCCGGAGATTGCGAAAGCGGGAGGTGGCGCGATCGTCAACGTCTCGTCGCTGGCTGCGATGCGCTCGAACTCGCAGATTTCCTACGAGGCGACCAAGGCCGCACTGCTCGGCCTTTCGCGGTCGGCCGCGGTCTCGCACGCGCGCGATAACATCCGCGTCAACACGATCCTGCCCGGCCTGATCGATTCCTCGATGGTCCGACGGCTCGTCGGTGACCGCGAGAGCACCGTAGCGCCGCGAATCCCGATGCGCCGCCAGGGCACGTCATGGGAAATCGCCAATGCCATCGTCTTTCTCCTGTCCGACGACGCATCCTACATCACCGGTACCGAACTGATCGTCGACGGCGGCCTCGCCGCCCGCTGAAAGGAGACGAACAGGGCGCTTGAAATTCCTGTCTCGGGTTCCTGAGCAGCTTCGTTCGATCGGACGGTTTCCCGTTCCGGTGGCCATATGCGTTGTTCTGACCGTTCTGCTCAATCTTCAAATCTCTGGCTTCATTGCGATCTCCGGATCGGTTCGAGGGCGAAATAATCTTTGCGTCGGTAGCCGCGGCGTTGGCGGGATTGATCGCGGCTCTCTGGTCGGACTCTCAGCGGATCAGCGCTATCGCCGGCGTCATGGCGGGGCTCGGAGCTGCGGCCGTGGCCGCATTCCTCCAGTTATCTCATGGCGAGTTCTACACGCAGGACGTTGTGGTCGTAGGAGGCCTGATATTGGCGGCTATGTCGCCGCTCACCTACGACGTGGTGCACAATTGAATCGTTCTGGCATTTCGATCTCCAGCTCGGCATCGCCGCGGCGATGGGAGTGGTGGCGCTGATCATGTTTGCGGCGGCCTCTCGCTATTGCTCGAGAGCTTTAGATATTTGTTCGACATTCCGATCGCCGGCACTGCTTACGAGCATATCTGGGTAACTAGAGCGTCATTGCTAGGACCTTTGTTCGCGCTGGCAATGATACCTACAAACCCTGATGAACCATTCGTGGCTGGAGCCAAGCCTGACCTGGTGGAAAAGGCGGTTCCTATGTACTGAACTTCGCGCTTGCGCCCTTAGTCCTTGTTACGCTGTGATGCTCCATATCTATGCGGCCAAGATAGCTATCACCGCGAATATGCCCAAGGGCAAGTGGACAGCTGTACTGACTTCGGTATCATCGGCACTGTTACCTACATGATCGCCTATCCGTGGCGCGAAATTGGATTCGGCCGGTGCGCTGGTTCATGCGCTCATGGTTCTGGCTGATGGTCATCCCCACGCTTTGCTGACGCTGGCGTTTGGCAACGAATCCCGAGTACGGCGTGACACCTGAACGATACTGCCTGTGCCTGTTCGCTATCTGGCTGTTGGCAATGGCCATTTATATGGGTGTGGCGCGTGGGCAGAATGGACTTGCGCGCGATACCGGCCAGCGTGGCACTCGCACTGCTAGCGTCTTCGTTCGGGCCTTGGGGCGCCTCGTCAGTTTCAATACGAAGCCAGCTTGGCCAGTTCCGCCGTCTCCTGGAGGAGCAGGGAGTGCTGGTCGATGGACGTCTGAAACTCGAGCCGCCACGAGTCGAGAAATTCGCTCGAATAGTCGCGTCCAACGACCAACTGCGCTCCGTCTTGCGCACACTTGAGAGCCTTGATGCACTCAATCGGATCGAGTTCATATTCGCGGGCGCGGATGACGATCCTTTTTTGACGAAAGTTGGCGATGACCGATCTGCGGAGAGCCCTCGGGATGGAAGGCGCAATGGTGCTCGTCCGAAAATCGGCTGCCGCCTCAAAAACGCCCGAAGGTTTTGAGTCTGACAACTCAATCGCGTTGAACTTCGACGTAGGCCACTATGATCTTCTGGCTGGTCCGATCTGGTTGAGTCCAGGCGGTGGACCGAATCAATGTTGGCGAACCAGATTCACCGCCAGTTTATGGAGAGGCAGAGGTGGGCGGAGTAAAGGTGGCGTTCCCCAATCTCAGTGCTGGTCGCATCACGTGACGGCGCACAACCGTCAGTTTCAATCTCGCTAAAGGCCATCGAGGCCAGGCCAACAAGACCGTAAAATCGCCCATTCTCATTCCTGCACACGAAGGCCGCGACCACGCTATCGTGATACTCGTGCTGCCGTCGCAGATAGTCAGCACGAATCGATCCGAACAAGTTCGAGGCATGGCTACTGCTGAATACGAAAGCTCGAAAAGCCTGCGAGGTGAATCGATGCGCAAGGTGAAAGTTGGCTACCAGCTTGATTTCCGCAATCCGCCTGGCTCGACTTTGTCGTTTCGCGACCTCTACCACGAGTCGTTTGCGCAGGTTGAGGCCGCCGAGCGGCTTGGCTTCGATTCCATCTGGCTCACCGAGCATCATTTCACCGACGACGGATACCTGCCCGCGCTGATGCCCGCGGCTGCCGCTATCGCCGCGCGCACCACGCGCGTAACCATCGGCACATACGTGCTGCTGGCGCCATTTCTTCATCCGCTTAAGCTGGCTGAAGACGCCGCATTCGTCGACGTCCTCTCGAACGGCCGGCTGCGCCTGGGAATTGGTCTCGGCTACCGCGCTGAGGAGTTCGAAGGCTTCGGCGTGCCGCGAGCGCAGCGACTAGGCCGCACGCTCGAGACTATCGAGATTCTGAAGCTGGCGTGGACCGGCGAGAGATTCAGTTTCGACGGTAAGTATTTCAAGTTCCGAGACGTGCGCGTGCTGCCACAGCCTGTGAGTCGGCCGCATCCAGAACTACTGTGGGGAGCGGGTGCGGCGAAGTCGATTCGGCGGGCAGCCGCGCTCGATCTCGGATTCGCATGCGTCGGCGGACGCCGGGAAATCGGCATCTATCTCGAGGCGATAAAGGACGCCGGCAAGGACACCGCACGCTACAGCATCGTGAACAGCCGCGTGGTTTACATCGCCGACAGTGAGGAGCAGGCATGGCGCGACACCCGCGACGCGCTCATGTATCAGGCCGAGCTTTACGGCAAATGGCTCTCCGCCGCGGCCGGCACCACCGACCAGAGCAAGGTGCTGATTCGTCCCGACCCCGACCGCCTAAGACGCACCAGCGTGCTGGGAACGGCCTCCGAAGTAGCCGCACGGCTCGAAGAGACCGTGGATTCAACTCCTATGACGGAGCTGATCGTAGTGACGCAGTTGCCGGGACTCGATCCCGCCAAGGCACGCCGTTCGCTGGAGGAGTTTGGCGCCGAAGTCCTGCCACGCTTCAAGTAGTATCGTTGCAGCTCGGGTGCGACTGAAAAAGAAAACCCCCGGAGTTACCCGGGGGCTTTCCCTAACATTTAAAGGATCGTATTTCCGGTTAAGGAATAATGATCCCTGCGCCGTGATCGTAACTGACCGACCACTTCACATTGGCGTGATTCGCCTCAAAATAAGAAGCGTACGCCCATAGACTCATTACGTCGGTCTTCGCGAATGCCTGGGTGTCCGTCAGGTCGCTGCAAGTCGTGTCGGGCCCGGTAATGAAGCAGGTAAGCCCGCAATTCGCCGGAAAGGTATTCCCGTCGCAGAGGAAGAAAAAGAACGTACTGGGAATCCCGTTATTCATTTGAGTTCCGGGATCGTTATCCACGTTGACGAACAGGCGCTCGGCAGTTCCCGCTTCAGACATCGGTACCTGAACCGCCTGAGACGTATCCGAACCATTGCCCGGTCCAAGTTCGAGTATGCTGCCGGGCGTTCCGACGCTGTTGGTGCCCGAGAGATCGACGTTGAAGAGGGATCCCAACGTGCCTAGCGATCCACCCGTCAAGACAGATATGTTGGGCTCCGAGATACCGGGAATGCCGGATGGCCCAGTTGCTCCCATCAGCCCGGTCGGCCCGCGGATTCCGTCCTCACCCATGAATCCTGCTGGCCCGGTAGGTCCGGTCGGCCCGATCGCACCCTGAGGACCCTGCGGTCCCGCCTCTCCCTGCCCTCCGGCGGGTCCCTGAATACCAGGGGCACCCTGAGGTCCTTGCGTGCCCGCAAGCCCGGGATCGCCCATCACACCCTGCATTCCGGTAGGCCCGGAGGGTCCGGTCGTTACCCAATCAAGCTCGCTGGAGCCTCCGGGGCAGTTGCCAATGCCGAGATTGATTCCTTGGATTCTGCCGTTGCCGCTGACACAAATCTCAATGTTCTCGGCTCGACCGACACCTGGAAGTGCCGCCACACAAAGTATCGTAGCGGCGGTCGCACCGACCAGCCAACGCCACGCAAATTTAAACGAAGCAGGCATGTTGACGCCCTCCATTTTCTGTTTCCCTCCACCCGTGATGACTTCCGATCGCGATTTCATCTGTCTTCTCCTCCTCGCGTTCCGGAATCAGAAGGCGTCCGCATTCGCGATAGCGAAGTCCATCGACCATCTAACATCGAGCGGGGGAGGGGCTGTGGGGAACACCGCCTCGGAGTTGTAAGCCTGGATCGAGATCGTGTCGCCCGGCAGGAAGTCCAGCGACGGGGTGACGGGAATCGCCCCTCCATCAAAAGTCTCGGATGAGCAACTCGTGGTGCTGCCACCGGAGTCATTCTCGATCCTGCAATACGGATTCATCGTGATATCGCAATCCGCCTCGTTGCATACGATAAACGTATACTCGGTGCCCGGAGGACCGATTGGGTTCGACGGAGTCACCGAAACATTCAGGTTGAACGCCGTGCCGCCTGGGGTTGGCACCTCTACGCTGGTCTGTGGGGCAGCAACCGGAGCGGGAGGAATCGAGAAATCCCCTCTCCCGACGCGCCGTTTCCAGGTCCCATGTAGAGCGGAGTGGTCGGCGCAAAAAGCGCCCCCGATGATTGCACCAGCTGGATCGACGCAGCGCCGCCGATAGTCCCGCCGAGCGTGCCACCGGTGAGCATTTCAACGTTATCGCCGGTAAAGGGTGCTGTAGTTCCCGTCGGCCCTACCAGGCCAATTGGTCCAGTCGGTCCCGGGCGGCCCACATTGCCAGTCGGTCCTGTAGGACCTGTCACTCCTTGCACTCCCGCCGGACCCGTCAGGCCCAATGCGCCCATCGGTCCGGTCGGACCCACTGGACCCACCAAGCCTTGCGATCCGGTCGGGCCTACCGCTCCCGGCGCGCCAGCCGGGCCGACAACGCCCTGGGGCCCCTCTGGACCCTGCGGTCCCGGGATATTCCAGGTCAATTGAAAGTTGTGATTCTTGCAAACATGATTGACCCCGATGACCTTGCCGCTGCGGGATACGCAGAGCTTGATGATCCCGGTGTCCGGGGTCTGCGCGTTTGCCGCCGGTGCGACGCTCGCTATTAACATCGCAGCTGCCGATGCTCCGACGAGCCAGCGCCACGCGTTCTTAAAAGATTGAGGCATTCTCGTCCCCTCCCTGACTGTTACCATTCGCGTACTCAACATTCCCGTTTCCCCTGCAGCGCCGGCTTACGGTCCAACTACGACGGGGATATCGCCGCCGGTCTGATGAACCACCACCATCCACGACACTTCGGTCGGTGCAGCACCGTCGCTGGCAGTCCCCTTCAAGGCGATCGTGTCGCCGGCACTGTACTTCAGACTGTCCGTCAGATCGTTGCACTCGGTCAGGCTCGGGAAACTTGAACTCGGATTACCAATCGAGCAGGTAACCAGAGGCGTGGTGCAATCTGTGTTTTTGCATAGCTGGAACGTATAACTCTGGCCGACTCCCGGCGCGTTCTTGGTCTCTACCCAAAGCTGAGTGACCGTCGAGGCGTCGATTGGCACCGTTTCGCTTTCCAGTTGCGTATCAGCGCCGTTACCCGGGCCGTAGTAAATCGGGCTCCCTCCGACGCTGCTCGTTCCCGACAACACACTAACGTAGCCGAAGAGCAGCTCGACGTTGCTGCCAAGGTCGCCACCGCCGAGGGTGTAGAACTGGGTTCCGTTGACGCCGGGTGCGCCCGTCGGTCCAGTCGGACCAGTCGCTCCGGTCGGCCCGGTCGGCCCCTGGGGTCCCTGTTGCCCCACTTCTCCAGCCGGACCTATCGGACCCGTCGCTCCGGCGTCCCCAACCGGTCCAATCGCACCGCCAGGTCCCACAGGACCTTGTGGTCCCATCTCACCCGCAGTTCCTGTCGGTCCCTGTGGTCCTTGCATACCCTTTGGACCTTGGGGACCCGATGGACCCACCACACCGTTGCTATCCCAGGTTATTTGGCGATTTGGCGCATTGCAGGTCCCGCCCAGAGGCAATACGACCTTCTGATTACTAGGCGAGATGCATAGCGTAAGAATGTCCGCCCGACCGATTCCCGGCGCAGCGGCGAGTATCAGCGCCCCCATCGCGACGCCTAGCACCACGCGTCGCGCATGCTTGAGTAATACGTGCATTTACCGTCCCTCCCTAGAAACTCGCGCCAGAAATGGCTTCTGGCCTGCCTCGCCCAAATCGGGAACCTGAATTGCGGTCCCCCCCGGGACACTTTGCCGGACCATTCTTCGCAGAAAATCACGTATGCGTCAATCATGTAGGTAAAGTATTTAGACTGTAGGGGTCGGTACCGTTCGCAATATTCACTCCCTTGTCGCTTAGGCATCAATTGGGAGAGTGCTTTGTGTTTGTTCAATGCTAAAGCATCGAATGCTGCAAATGTCGCTCTCACAATGAATATTTCGCAGACATAAACGTCTTAGGTGTTTCTGCTTAGTCTTGCAGGCAGACTTCCCGCGTTGAAATCGTCCCCCGATGTTTGCCGAATCCTTCCTCGCCATCGTAGAGTTAGGCGCATGCCCGTCGCATACATTCCTCGAACCCGCGATCTCTACGACGACTTCATCCCGTACCGATGGGTCGAGAACGATTCGGCGCCATTCACTCCGCTCACAAAACCAATCAGCAAATGCAAAATCGCGCTGATCAGTTCGGGCGGAATCATCTATCGCGATCAGCCACGCTTCCATCGAGAGGACGCGTCTTATCGGCGCATCCCGCTCGATGCGCGCCGCGACGAACTCAGCGTTTGGCACTTCGGCTATCCCACTCGCGACGCCGAGCGCGACGTCAACTGCGTCTTCCCGCTCGAGCGAATGCGCGAGCTCGAAGCGGCCGGCGTCATCGGCGAACTCGCAGATCCCGCGTTCAGCTTCATGGGCGGAATTTATTCGGCGCGCAAAGTTCGCGACGAACTCGCTCCGCAAATCGTGGACGAGCTCAAGCGCGCCCACGCCGACGCTTTCTTTCTCGTGCCTGCTTGACCGGTATGCCATCAGTCCGTTGGACTGATCGCGCGCGCCGTCGAAGAAGCGGGAATCCCAACGCTCGCAATGACTTCCGCGCTCGACATTACCCAGTCGGTCAAGCCGCCGCGCGCGGTTTTTGTGAATTTCCCACTAGGCCATCAGACCGGTCCGCCTGATCAACCCGATCTGCAGCGGAGAATCGTGATTGATGCGATGCGCGCGTTCGAAACGATCACCGCCCCCGCGACAATCGTCGAGCTGCCTTACGTATGGGACGCCAACGATCGATCATGGGAAGATGTCGACTACACCAAGGGATGGATGCCCGCACGTCCGTCGCGCCAAGACGCCGACGCGCTCGAAGCGGAGCGCCAAACAAAATTCCGCAGCAGTCTAGTCCGCGCTTCACGTCTCGCGCTTTCGTACCGCCGCGAGTACCTTCATCCGACTGGCGGCGCCGCTATACGACAAAAATTCGGGGAGGGAAATTTTATGGATGGATATCACGAACTATCGATAGTGACGCTGCTCGCGTTGCTCGAATACTCGATTCTCGGCGTGATGGTTGGACGTGCGCGGCAGACCTACGGCGTCGAGGCGCCGGCCACCTCCGGCAATCCCGACTTCGAGCGCTACTTCCGCGCCCACGTGAACACGCTCGAAGCGCTGATCGTCTTCCTTCCCGCGGTCTGGATATTTTCGCTGACGGTGAACTATCACCTCGGCGTCGCGCTGGGATTGCTGTTCGTGATCGCGCGAATAGCCTATGCGGCCGGCTACTTGAGCGCGGCGTCCAAACGTGCGACAGGCGCACTCGCCACCGCCCTAATCAACGCCATCCTCGTACTGGTTCCGCTGATCTGGCTGGCAATCAAGGCACTGTAGATCTTACCTCTCCCTTCGGGAGAGGACGCGCCTCCGGCGCGGGTGAGGGCGCTGGCATTCAGCTCGATGCTGGCGCCCTCACCCGACGCCCGCAGACTCACGTCGACCTCTCCCACGGGGAGAGGTAACTCAAGCTCGGCGGGTTCATATTCGCTGCTTTACCTCCTCAACCGACGCCGCTAGTCTCTGACTCGTCCTCGATTTCATTTTCAATTCATCATCAAAGGAGAATTCGCTCATGGCGGAAGAACGCAAAGGCGCCGTTACAATGCGGGGAAACCCGATGACCCTGGTCGGCCCCGAAATCAAAGTCGGACAAAAAGCACCTAACTTCACCGTCGTCGGCAAAGGGATGGCGCCGGCGACGCTCGACCAGTTCAAAGCCAAGGTCAAAATCATCACCACCGTCCCCTCGCTCGACACTCCCGTATGTGACGCCGAGACGCGCCGCTTCAACGTCGAGGCGAGCAACCTGCCCGGCGACGTGCAGATTCTCTCGGTCTCGATGGATCTGCCGTTCGCGCAGGCGCGATGGTGCGGCGCGGCGGGCGTCGACAAGATCACCACGCTTAGCGACTGGCGCAGCGCAAGCTTCGGCACCAGCTACGGCGCATTGATCAAGGAATTGCATCTGCTCGCACGCGCCGTCTTCGTGGTCGATAAGAACGACAACGTGACCTACGTCGAGTACGTCAAGGAAGTCGCAGAGCAGCCCAATTACGAAGCGGCGCTGGCAGCAGCGAAGAAGGCCGCCGCAGCCTGAAGGAGTCTTCGTCCGAAATCTTACCTCTCCCCTCGGGAGAGGACGCGCCTCCGGGCGCGGGTGAGAGCGCCCATTGAGCTCGATGCGAGCGCCCTCACCCGACGCTCGCCAACTCACGTCGACCTCTCCCGAGGGGAGAGGTAGGAAGATAAATGCCCACCGACGCACCCAATCGCCACGCCTTCCCCGACGCGCTCAAGCGCGGCCTTTACGAGGCGATCTTCCGCCGGCGCGACATCCGCGAGTTCATCTCGGATCCAATTCCCGACGACGTGCTCGCGCGCGTGCTGGTCGCCGCGCATCACGCCGCCAGCGTCGGCTTCACGCAGCCGTGGGACTTCATCCTGGTGCGCAGCGTCGAGCAGCGACGCCGGGTGAAAGAAGTCTTCGAAGCCGAGCGCCAGAAGAATGCGGCCCAGTTCACCGGCGAACGCCGCGACAAATATCTCTCGCTCAAGCTCGAAGGAATCCTCGAAGCTCCGCTCAACCTGATCGTCACCTGCAAGCCCGACCGCTTCGGCCCCGCCGTGCTCGGCAAGACCAGCATCCGCGACGTCGAGATCTATTCGGCGTGCCTGGCCGTCGAAAACATGTGGCTGACTGCGCGCGCCGAAGGCCTCGGGATGGGATGGGTCAGCATCATGCGGAACGACTCGCTCGCCGAAATCTTCGGCATCCCCGCCGACGTCATTCCCATCGCCTATCTATGCATCGGCTACGTCCGCGAATTTCCCGATCGACCTATTCTCGCGAGCAAGGATTGGGCGCATCGCCTGCCGCCGAAATCGCTGATACATTTCGATTCGTGGAATGACGCCGACAACCGCAACTCGCCCGCATCTGAATCTCTGCTGAAAAAGATCGACGACCATTCCATCTGGCTCTCGATCTTCCCTGAAGATTCCCCCGACAAGCCCCCTTCGCGCGACTAAAGGAGCTGGAGCTATTCGATGAACTCATGCAAGGTCCCAACGCTATGCCTGCTGCTCACACTTGCCGGATGCGGTTCGCAGAATCCCGCGCCGACCAATGCGCCCGCCGTGCAGTCATCAGCCTCAACCGCGTCCGCACCACCCTCCGCTTCAGTTTTTCATCACGACGGATGCACGATCGATATCGCCAAAGTCTGCAAGACCTTCATCGATCAGCCCGAGTTCACCTACAACGGCGACCAATACACCTGGGAACGCTTCCAGCAGACCAGTTCCCGGCATCCCGACGTCGAGGTCTGGGTGCGATATCCCGACAACAGCGTGCTCGCCGATATCCAATGCCATGTCGATGCGCAGAATCGTAAAGTCGATTGGGCTCGTCTGCTGCCCAATCCTCCCCTCACCGACAAATCGTGGGATTTCGCCAAGAGCAAGCGATGGTGCCAGGAGGACTCGCCCGACTACAGCAGTTGGGCCGATTACTGGCGCAGCGGAATCACCCAACAGTAGAGCGCATATATCGCTTTGCGAGTGGCAGATGCTACAAAGTGGGTCTTCCTTCGATAGGACGACTCAATGCGCTGCGCGAAGTGCGGAACCGAAAGCAGAGCGGGCAAGAAGTTCTGTGCCGAGTGCGGCAGCCGCTTGTCGAACCGATGCGCGAAGTGCGGATCCGATAACGCATCGAGCGCGAAATTCTGCTCCGATTGCGGCACCTCGCTAAGCGCCGCTGCATCGCTATCGACTGCCGTCGAATCTGCTGCCCCTGCTGTACGCGTCACCGCGCCTGCGGAACCATCCGCGCTCGCAACTGACGGCGAACGCAAGACCGTCACCGCGCAGTTCGCTGATATCAAGGGCTCGACCGAGCTCGAGCAGGATCTCGATCCCGAAGAGGCGCGCGAGATTATCGATCCCGCGCTCAAGCTGATGATCGACGCGGTCCGTCGCTACGACGGCTATATCGTGCAGAGCACCGGTGACGGCATCTTCGCGCTGTTCGGCGCTCCGGTCGCACACGAGGACGATCCGCAACGCGCACTCTACGCCGCGATCCGAATGCAGGAAGACATTCGCCGCTATGCCGAGCGCCTCCGCGCCGACGGCCGCGCGCGAATTCAGATTCGGGTGGGAGTGAACACCGGCGAAGTCGTGGTGCGCTCTATAGCCACCGGGGCCGGTCACGTCGAGTACACGCCGATTGGCCATACCACCAATCTCGCGTCGCGGATGCAGACCCTGGCCGATCCCGGGGCGACCGCAATCTCGGAAAGCACGCGCAGGCTGGTCGATGGCTACTTCACTCTCAAGCCGTTGGGACCAGCGCGAATCAAAGGCGTCACCGATCCGGTCAATCTGTATGAAGTGACGGGACTCGGCCCGCTGCGCACTCGGCTGCAGCGCTCAGCAGGACGCGGGTTTACCAAGTTCGTCGGACGCGATCGCGAGATGGATGCGATGCGTCATGCGGCCGATCGCGCGAAGTCGGGACACGGACAGATTGTCGCAGGGATCGCTGACGCGGGTGTCGGCAAGTCGCGCCTGCTGTTTGAATTCAAGGCCACCACTGCGGCCGGCTGGATGGTGCTCGAGGCTTTCTCAGTTTCCCACGGCAAAGCGTCGTCCTATTTGCCGGTGATCGATCTCCTGCACAGCTATTTCAAGATTGCGTCGCAGGACGATCAACGGACTCGTCGCGAGAAAATCGCCGGCCGAATCGCAATTTTGGATCGCGTACTCGAGGACACCATCCCCTACCTCTACCGCCTGCTCGGAATCGCCGAAGATCCAGATCCGCTCGCGCAGATGGACGCGCAAATTCGCAAGCGCGGCACCCTCGACGCGATCAAGCGAATCCTGCTGCGCGAGAGCCTCAACCAGCCGCTCATGGTCATCTTCGAAGACCTGCACTGGATCGATGAAGAGACGCAGGCGCTGCTGAATATCCTCGCCGACTCGATCGCCACCGCGAAGATCCTGCTGCTGGTGAACTACCGGCCCGAGTATTCGCATCAATGGGGCAGCAAGACTTACTACACGCAACTGCGCCTCGATCCGCTCGGACGCGAGAGCGCCGACGAGATGCTGTCCGCGTTACTCACCTCTCCCGCGCCTGCGACCCAGTCGCAAGGCGCAAGCCGCGAGAGGTCGGGAGGCGACATTGATGTCGCCGAGCGGGTGAGGGCGCACGACATCGAAGCACTCAAGCGCCTGATCATCGAGCGCACCGAGGGCAATCCGTTCTTCATGGAGGAGACCGTCGAGGTGCTGCTAGACGACGGCGCGCTGGTCCGTGACGGCGCTGCCGTCCTGCTCACCAAGCCGCTCGCCGACTTGAAGATCCCGCCGACGGTGCGCGCAATCCTGGCCGCGCGCATCGATCGTCTGTCGCCAGCCGATAAAGATCTGCTGCAGACACTCGCGGTGATCGGCAAGGAGTTCCCGCTAAGTCTGGTGCGCGCTGTCGTCGCCGCTTCTGCCGATGACCTGGCTCCTATGCTCGACGATTTGCAGCTCACCGAGTTCATCTACGAGCAGCCGGCCTTCGGCGACATCGAGTACACCTTCAAGCATGCGCTGACGCAGGAGGTCGCCTATAACTCGATCCTGATCGAGCGCCGCAAGACACTTCACGAACGGATCGGCGCCGCAATCGAAGAGCTGTTCAAGAATTCGCGCGAAGACCATCTTAGCGAGCTCGCTGACCATTACGCCCGCAGCTCGAACATCGAAAAAGCGGTCGAGTATCTGGCCATGGCCGCCAAGCGCGAACTGTCGCAGAGCGGCTACCAGGGCGCTCTGCGCCGTCTGGAGAATGCGATCGAGCTGTTCGCGAAATTGCCGGACTCCCCGGAGCGCGCCGAGCTGGAGCTGGATCTTCAAATCGATTACGGCGCCGCCCTGCTGGTGACCAGGGGATGGTGGGTTCCCGAAGCCGGCAAAGCCTTCAGCCGCGCGCGCGAACTATGCCAGCAGAAAGTAGAAGACCCCCGGCTGTACAAAGTGCTGAGCGGATTGCACTCTTTCCATCTCGTCCGCGGTGAACATCCGAAGGCTCTGGCGTACATCGATGAATTGATCGCGCTGGCGGATCGATTCCGCAACGATGCAATGCAGGCCGACGCGCATTTGCAATCTGGCTTCAGCAAGTTCTTCATGGGCGACTTCGCCGATGCGCACTCGAGTCTGGAATTGTGTATCGGCTACCACGCCGGCCAACCGCATATAACCACCGGGCACGCCCCAGCTGATCAGGATCCTCTAATGAGTGCCCTATGCTACGACGCCATGACGTTGTGGATCCTCGGCTATCCGGATCAGGCGGCAAATCGCGCCAGCAAGTCGCTCGAACGCGCACGAGAACTCGGATCTCCCTTCACGCTGACGTGGTGCTTGTCGCAACTCGGCATGTACTACACGATTCGCCGCGACTTTGACGCAGCGGAGAGAACGACAACCGAGGCTCTGTCGCTCGCCCGCAAGCACGGCCTGGCCTTCCTCGAAACGCAAATACTCGCCTATCGATTGATAGGATCGGCGGCCCAGGGAAAATTCGGCCAAACCGGCGATAGCGCATCAAGCGAATCCGGATATGCGGATGTCGGCTACGAACTAGCTCACACCTGGGCGCGATCGATCCTCGCGCAGGGCTTTGCGAGCGTGGGGCAGCTAGATACCGCGCTTGCGTTGATCGCCCAATCCGCCGATCTCGTCGAGAAAAATCAGGAGCGTTACGTCGAGTCGGAAGTTCACCGAATAAGGGGTGAGCTGACTCTGCTACAGGCTAAGGACGCATCCGCCGCGGAACAGAGCTATACGAAGGCGATAAAGATAGCGCGGATGCAGCGCGCAAAATCTTTGGAGCTGCGCGCGGCTATCAGCCTCGCACGTCTGATGCGCGACACCGATCGCCGAGCAGAAGCCCGCGCCGTGCTCACTGAAATCTACAATCAATTCACCGAAGGCTTGAACACCCCCGACCTGAAAGAAGCAAAATCCCTCCTCGCAGACCTGGGCGCCTAGCGCCGCGCTCTATAGCACGCGTCGAATCTTGATCGATACGTCGACTTGTAAGCGGTCGCCTCCTCATGATGCGATCACGCGGCATGTCGCTACTCAAACAAACTATTGACGCGATTTTGCCGCTGACAATGAAGCGGCGTGGGCCGCCGACGCTGCGGCTCAACTCTCTGACCAAGCCGCCTGGCAGCCTTGGGCATCTCGAGGAACTCGTGCGGCGATACGCCGCAATTCGTCACGATGAGTCGGTGAAGTCCGGACGCGGCGCGATCGCCGTCTTCGTCGCCGATCACGGCGTCGCGGACGAAGGCGTCAGCGCATTCCCGCAGGCCGTCACCGTCGAGATGCTTCGCAACATCGCCGCCGGCGGCGCCGCGATCAGCGTGCTCGCGCGCCGCTTCGGTTATTCACTGAAAGTCGTCGACGTCGGCGTCAAGATCGATACCAGCGCCAAGCCGCTCGCGGGCGTGACGTATCGACGCATCGGTCGCCGGCACTCGCAACTTTCTCGACGGCCCTGCGATGACGCCCGACGAAACGAGCCGCGCACTCGAAGTTGGAATCGAAATCGCGCGCGAGCTCGCCGATAGCGGCGCGACGCTGATCGGAATCGGCGAGATGGGCATCGCGAACAGCACGCCCGCCGCCGCACTCCTCTGCGCGCTTACCGGAATCGCGCCCGAGTCGATAGTCGGGCGCGGCACCGGCCTCGACGACGCCGGCGTCCGCCGCAAAATCGAAGTGGTGACTCGCGCGCTCGAGATTCATCGCGACGCGCTCGCGTCAGGCGAGTCGATGCTGGCGGCGCTCGGCGGTTTCGAGATCGCCGCGATGGCCGGCGTATGCCTCGGCGGCGCCGCCTTGAAAGTCCCGGTCGTGGTTGACGGCTTTATCGCAACGGCGGCCGCCGCGGTCGCCGAGAAAATTCATCCGGGATTGTTCGACCATCTTTTTTTCAGCCATCGCTCGGCCGAAGGCGGCCATGCGCTAGCGCTCGATCACTTCAAGCTCCGTCCGATTCTCGATCTCGATCTGAGACTCGGCGAAGGCACCGGCGCCGCGCTCGCGATGAACGTGATCGAGTCCGCGCTCGACCTGCTCAACAACATGGCGACCTTCGAGAGCGCAGAGGTCTCCGGCAAAGTCCGATGAGCGACGACGCGATCGCCGCCACGGGCGGCTTCTTCACCGAACTGCCGCTTGCGATCAGCTTCCTGACGATCCTGCCGGTGATCGACCAGCGTCCGCGCGTCGGACGAGACCGTCGCCGCTTCGTTCGCATGGTTCCCGATCGTCGGCTTTCTTATCGGGCGTCGCGCTGGCCGGCGAGGATTGGCTGCTCGCTCATCTTCTTCGCGCAAGTGATTCGCTCGGTCCTTATCGTTTTCTCGCTCACCGTCATCACCGGCGCGGTTCATCTCGACGGACTGGCCGACACCGCCGACGCGCTCGGCGCCGGACGCGATCGCGAGCGCGCGCTCGACATCCTGCACGACAGCCGCGTCGGCACCTTCGGCGCGAGCGCAATCTTCTTCGACCTGACGCTCAAAATCCTCGCGCTCTCGACGCTCGCGGGTCATCGCCGATACGCCGCGCTGATTTTCGCGCCGATGCTCGCGCGCTGGGCGATGGTCGCGGTCGCCGTCGGGATTGCCTTATCTGCGCAGCTCACGGCGCGGGACTCGACGTTGCTCAGCGGCAAGACCTGGCGGTGCACGAATCTGCCGTCGTCGCCGTCTTCATCGCTAGTGGTGATGCTGTATGCTCGTCGAGTTCGCACACGAGTCGCTGGCATCGCTTTGCGCAATCGCAATCGCCTTTGCGATGCGATCTTTTTTATCGGCGCTGGCTCGGCGGCGTCACCGGCGACCTGATCGGCGCGTGCGGCGAGATCGTCGAGATTGCGGTCCTGCTCACGATGGCGCTCGTGAGTGCTTACTTCACCTTGCATCGGATAGCCCGCCACCATCAGGATCACATCGTCCGCCGACCGCCGCGATTTTCTGATTGGTCCATCCGAGCAGATCGCGGAAGCGGCGCGACTCCGCGTGATCGGTCGGCACGATTCCCGATCCAACTTCGTCGGTCACGACGATGCTCGCGAACGGCGCACGCTTCAGCGCGGCCGCGAGCTTGTCCGCCTCCGCGAGAATCGGCCCGTCGTCCGTGCCGTGCCACTGCATCAGGTTGGATACCCACAGCGTCAGGCAATCGAGCACGACCAGGTCGGCGCGGTTGCCGAGCTTCTCGAGCGCGGCGACGACATCCAGCGGCTCCTCGACCGTTCCGAAATCCTGCGGCCGCGTCGTGCGATGAAATTCGATTCGCGCCGTCATTTCGTCGTCGAGCGCCTCTCCGGTCGCGACAAAGAATTTGCGCTGATAGGGAGTCGCAAGCTCCAACGCCTGCATACTCTTGCCGCTGCGCGCGCCGCCGGTGATTAGCGTGATCAGTGCCCATCGCGAATGATCGAGCGTACACGAACGCGCCGCGCGTGTTGACTGCTCGCGCTGCCGCGCGTAACTTCTGCGTCGCACCCGGTGCACGGGAAGCCGGTTCAAATCCGGCGCTGCCCCGCAACTGTGTGGGGGGACGACGGCCCATCATGCCACCGCTTCGGCGGGAAGGCGGGCCCGAGGACGAACCCCAAGCCAGGAGACCGGCCGGGTCACTTACTGTCTGCCTTCCGCGGGGAGGGTGGCCTCAGGCACGATTTGCTGAAGCCCGATCCCTTCGATTCATGAGGGGTCGGGTTTTCTTTTTTCGATGCCCGATCTTCCTCCGCCGCGCTGGCAGCCTTTGGACTCGGAGGGAGTTCATGCGGTTACTCATTTTGATCTTGTCGACTGTCTTTGCGACGGCGCTCTATGCGCCGGTCGCGCATGCTCAAACGCCGGCGTCAGCATCGTCGCCAGCACAAACTCAACTCAGAAGGCCGCGCCGGCCACTCAAACCAAGTCCGCGTCGTCGAAAAAGAAGACGAGTCAGCCGGCGACGCCAGCCAACAAGGAAGAGGCGCAGAAGCTGAATCCGATCGTCGTCACCGCGACGCGAATCCCGCAGCCACTCGATCAGATCGGCACCACCATCACGGTCGTCGAAGATCCGCAAATCCAGGAGCAGAAGATCCAGCGCGTCGCCGACGTGCTGCGCGAGGTGCCCGGCGTGCAGGTCACGCAGAGCGGCTCGCCCGGCTCGGTCACCGACGTGTCGATTCGCGGCGCGACGCCGTCGCAGACGCTGATCATGATCGATGGGGTCGAGGTCAACGCTGGCGCGACCGGCAGCTTCGACATCGCCAATCTGACCGACCGACAATCTCGATCGGGTCGAGGTTTTGCGCGGCGCCGGCGGATCGCTCTACGGTTCGCAGGCGATCGGCGGCGTGGTCAACGTGCTCTCGCAGGAGGGCGAGGGCGCCGCCGAAAGCGAGCCTGCTCTCAGAGGGCGGCAATCGCGCGACCAGCCAGCAGGTTGGAACCGTCAGCGGCGCGGAGGGAAATCTCGGCTACTCGGGCGCGCTGTCATACTTCTCGACCGAGGGTTTTCGCCCGATCAACGACAACTCCGACAATCTCGCGCTCAACGGCGGCTCGATTACCACCTCGGCGACGACACTGTGATCCGCGGCTTCGCGCGCTACATCGCGTCGAACGTGAGCCTGCCGAATTTTCTCGATGTTCTCCGGCTGCCGCTCGAATCCGACCGCGCATCAGCGCAACGAGTTCATGCTGTTCAAGGGCGAGGTCGAGCATCATTTCGGCGAAAACCTGCTCGCGCGCGCGAACGCGTTCTTCGTGCGCCAGGAACTGCGCGTGAACTCGCCGCCCTTTCCCGGCAATCGTTCGAGCTTTCGAGGAGATCGGATTCCGGAAGAGACCCGCGGCGGACTGACGAGGCGGTCTACACCTGGCCTGGCTCGAGGGTTTTCGCACGCTGGCCGGATTCGATTTCAAGGATCGATGGCTGCGCTCGGATGGCAGCTTCATTTCGCGAACTTCCGCCGCCGCCGCCGTCGTCACGTCAGTGACTGTTCCACGCGCGCGCCAGGAATATGCGGGCTACCTCGAGCAGGAGGGCAGTTTTTTCGACGGGCACTTCTGGTGACCGGCGGATTTCGCGTCGATGGCAACAGCGAGTTCGGCAAGGAAGTCAGCCCCGCATGGTCGGTCGCGATTCCGATTCAAAAATCTCGACCACCTTGCGCGGCAGTTACAGCGAAGGCTTTCGCGCGCCGGCATTCGACGAATTGTTCTTTCCAGTTTTCGGCAACCCGAATTTGAAGCCGGAAATTTCCAGCGAGTACGACGGCGGATTCACCAACAACTTCGGCGAGCGCGCCTCCTTTACCGCGACTTACTTTTCGCGCCGCGTGAAAAACCTGATTGTCACGGTGCCGTGCAGGTCGGCCCGACTGTCCGTTTGGCTCGGTGGCGGGCAACGCCGGCGCGCGTCGACGTGCAAGGCGTCGAAATCGTCCCGAGCCTCACGATCGCTAAGGGACTGACGCTCAGCGGCAACTTGACGGTGCTCGACGAGACGCACGTCGACGCCCCGCTCCCTTTGCCTCAGCATTTTTGACCCCGCCGCGTCCGCTGCGGGTGGCGAAGCATACGGCGTCGGCGCTGCTGGAATACGTGCGGAGCGGGAATTTTCTGCCGCACGATAAAATCACCGCCAACGTGAACTACATCTTTGTCGGCGATCGCGACGACATCACGGTGACGGAGTTCCGCCGATCGCGAATCACTCCGCGTACATCCTGGTCGATGCGGTCGTGTCATACAGATGGGCATCCCGCTCAACACGTGCAGCAACGAGGAAGTCTTCGCGCGGGTGTCCAACCTGTTCGACCGCCACTATTCGGAGGCGTTTGGCTTCAAGGCGCCACCGGTGAATTTCGTGCTGGCGTGAAGCTGGATTTCGAATAGCGAGGATTTCGACGTCGAGCCGCTCGGCGCGAAACAGCTCTCGAAGTTGCGCGGATGCGCTCGCGCCGCTCGCGCCAGTTCGTGCGAGCAGTCGTGCGGCGCCGTCCGCGCCTTGAATCCCATCCGGCGGGCGAGCGGGCGCAGGCGCTCGGAGGTCGGCAGCGCCCAGGCGGGCTGGTCGCTCTCGATGCGCAGGCGATTCTCCAGCCGCGCGAGAAACCGGTAGTCGTCTTCGAGGATGGCGCGTCGGGCCGTAGCAGATGAGATGGCGAGCGCCTCGAGCAATTCCATCGTGTCGCGCACCCGCAGTGCCGGATGCCGATGGCCGTGGCGAGCGCCATCATCTGCGCGACGAACTCCACGTCGACCAGTCCGCCGCGGCCCTGCTTGAGGTTGAGCCGCGTCTTGTCCTCGGCGCCGATCTCCATCTCCATCCGCTTGCGCATCGCCGCGATCTCGGCGACCTCAGCCGCGTCAGTCCGCGTCCGAAAACGAATTCCTGGCGCGCCGCCTCGACCCGCCGCGCCAGCTCCGGGTCGCCCGCGATCACGCGCGCACGCACCAACGCCTGGCGCTCCCACACCGCCGAACTCTGCCGATGTATCGCGAAAGCCTTCCAGCGACGTGACCAGCGGGCCCGGTTGCCCGACGGGCGCAGGCGCAGATCGAGTTTGTAGGCGTATCCCTCGCGCGTGCGCGCTTCGAGAATCGCGATCAGCTTCTGCGCGACTCGCGACGCGATCTCGCGGCTGCCCGCGGCGACTTCGCCGCGCTCGTCGTAGACGAAAATCAAATCGAGGTCGGAGTTGTAGGACATCTCGCCCGCGCCAAGCCGGCCCATCGCGATCACGCACAGTTTCATCGTCGCGGGAATCTCGAAGCGCGCCTCATCGACTTCCGCGCGAGCGCCATCGCCTCGCTCAGCACGGTTTCGGCCAGCAGCGTGAGCTCGCGCTCGACCTCGAACAGTTCCAGCTCGCCGGCGAGGTCGGCGATCGCGATGCGCAGGAACTCCTGATGCCGAAACGTGCGGATCGCGTCGAGCCGCGTTCGAAGTCCGGACCGCCGCCATCAACCCGCAGTTCCTGCTCAACTCTTCCGGCTGCGGCGCGCGCGCGAGATCCGAGCGCACCAGCGTGTCGAGCATGTCGGGATGGCGAATGAAGATTGTCGACAAGTAGGTGCTGGAGGCAGAACAGGCGCAGCAGGATTCGCCGCGTCGCCGGATGCTGT
>CAVUUH010000013.1:0-21191 GCA_963744545.1 uncultured delta proteobacterium | reverse complement strand
CGGGCGTGTCGATCGTGACTCGTTCGGTGCGCATCGCAGCGACGAGACCTTCAAGAGTCTGGGCACGCGCGTCGAGAAAAATCTCCGCCCACTCCGGTCCGGCAAGGGACAGCTCGGTCGCGATCAGTTCCGACGAGCCGAGGCAAAAGACGAGGTCGCCGCCGGCGGCGCGATCGCGAAGAACGTCCTTCAGCGCGGTGGCGGAGTTTTCGGCGAGCTTGGTCAGAAATGCGAGGGTCAACTGCTCGTCGGGCGCGCGCTCCTTGACTGCAGACAGCGCCTGCTGCGCGAGGCGCGCATTGCCCAACCGATCCTTAGCCGCTTGGACAGGACCGCGAGCTGCGGAGATTGCGTCGCCGTTCGCTGCATCTGTTAAACGATAACAGACGCGCGCATCCTTGTGACGCGGTCGACGCGATCAAGCTGGACGCGTTCCCGAGGTTCGAAGCGAATCTGAAGCGGTTGCGCGCGCCTGACGTTCAGGTCTTCTGCGCGAGAGTCTTCTTCGAGTGATGGGTCTTCGTCGATCGGGTCTTTGCGGAAGCCTGGTGCACACTATGCGAGCGTGCGACTTCCTTGCGCGTTTTGGCGCGAAGTCGGTCCTGATTGGCGCGGGCCGATTGCGGGCTCGTCCTCGATGCCGGGGAAATACTTTTCCTCGTCGCGATGTACCTGCAACGCCGCGAGGAACTCCGCGTAGTAGTTCTTCACCGCGAAACCGAAATGCGGTCCCTGGTAGTGCTGGACCATTTCCGAATAGTCGCCGCCGTAAATTCCGGCCGCGCGCGACACTCCGCCGGTGCCGTAGTTGTACGCGGTAATCGCCAGCGGCCAATCACCGAGCGTGTCGTAGTTGGATCGCAGAAGCTTGGCCGCCGCGAGCGTTTCGCGCTCCGGGCTCAGACGATCGTCGTGATAGCGCGTGATTTTCATGTAGTGCTTGCCGGTATCGCGCGTGAACTGCCAGATACCAACCGCGCCGGCGCTCGAACGCGAAGCGCTGTGGAAGCCCGACTCGACGCTCGCAAGAGTCACCAACTCGGGCGGCAGTCCCGCACTGCGGAAAATGCGCTCCATCGAGGGCGTGTAGTACTTGCTCCGCAGGAGACCGTCATGGAAATCCTCGCGCAATCCCTCCTGCACGCGCAAATTCTGCGCGGCGGCGGCGTAGGCGCTCGGCGGCTCGCCCTTGAACATTGCGGCGATTTCCCGCTCATCGTCGTCAGCTGGTTCGCGGCCTGACGCGAGGCGATTGAGAATGTCGCCATATTTTGTTTTGAGGTACGAGTTCGCCCACTCGATATCGGTGGCGGTTGGCCGGCCGTCACCCGGAAGAATAAAGACATGGTAGATGCGCTGGACGTTGTCGCGATCCATGATCACGAAATCGTGATTCGAGTACTTGGTGAAGACATCGACCCAGAAATCGACGTTGGGCTGAATCGCTGCCGGACGCGGGAATGGGAGCGTAGTTTCCGACCAAGCGTTGGGCGCCGCCGCAAAAGCGAACGTGATCGCGAGCGCGCACGCCGCGATTACTTTAGATGCCCAATTTCCCGACAACTTCGCGTCGACCAACGACGTCTCCATCGCGCTCGAGTCCCCGTCGGCGCGATTTCCACCCCGGCGCCATTTCACGATACGGCCGGTGCCTGCATATTACGCAGGGGATCTATGAACTACCTGCGAATGCCCCAGTAGTCAACAAAATCAATGCCCTGGCGTAAGGTAAACGTCAGAATTAACCGGTTGTGCGCCGAAGGTCCTCTTTTCGCTTCAGAAGATCACGCTGGAGAGTGAACGGGCTTGACAAATGATCGTGCTCCATGTAAATGAGAATCATTCTCAATCTCAGGAGCATCGAACCGTGCCTTCTAACAACGCCTCTCGGATCGCCACGATTGCTTTCGCTTCGGTCGCACTTCTCGCCGCGTTCGCTCCGCCATCGGCGCTCGCGGCTGACAGCTCTCCCCAACTTCGCTTTCAAGCCGGGGCCGTCGAGCCGGCAACCCTGACGCTCCCTGCCGACGCTCCTGTCAAATTGCAAGTCACCAACGCCGGCGATTCAGCCATCGAGTTCGAGAGCTTCGAGCTGCATCGCGAGCGCGTCGTGCAACCGGGTCAGACCATAACCGTCTACCTCCCGGCGCTCCCGCCCGGCAGCTACCCGTTCTTCGACGACTTCAGTCACGGCGCCGTCAAAGGCCAGATTGTCTCGCGCTGAGGCTGCGACGGGCCGCCCGTTTCGAGCGATCCTCTGGTCGACGGCAATCGCAATCGTGATAGCACAATTCGTGCGTCCCGCTCGTTCCAATCCTGCCGTGCAAGGCGACTTGTCCGCACCGCCGGTGGTCAAGGATGCCCTCGAGCGCTCCTGCTACGACTGCCATTCCAATCAGACGCGATGGCCTTGGTACAGCGCCGTAGCCCCGTTCTCATGGTGGATTCATCACGAGGTTGAAGAAGGGCGAAGGCGGCTGAACTTCTCATCGTGGACTGATTACACATCGGATCCCGGGACCGAAGATCAAAAGCTCGACGAGGTCGCGCGTCTGATCGCAAGCGGCGCGATGCCTCCATGGTACTACCTCGCGATGCATCCGCAGGCGCGTCTGACACCCGAAGAGCGCATCGCGATCGCGCGATGGATTGCGGACGAGAAGTCCTTGCACCCATCGCCGGCATCGCGATGAATCTGCGCGCGATCATTCTCACCGCTGCGCTGTTGCTGATCGCCGGCAATGCGTCTGCGCAGGTCGATCCGTTCGAGTTCGAAGTCTACCCGTATCAGACCGAGGGCAAAGGCGTGGTCGAGATGGAATCGCTGAACAGCTTCACCCCGAGCGGTCACAACCACGGCGGCGACGGCACCTCGGCCGGCACTATCCCGAGCCAGGCGATGTATCGCACGGCGTTCGAGCTTACCTACGGTCTTACCGACCACGTCGAGGTCGCGGGGTACGTTAATGTCGCGCATCCCAACGCGGACTCGTTTGAATACGCAGGTTCGAAGTTTCGCGTGCGCGGCAGCCTGTTCGAGCAAAGCGAGTTGCCGGTCGATCTGGGCTGGTACCTCGAGCTCGAGTGGCATCGGACGCCGCAATTCGACGACAACCAGCTCGAACTCGAGCTGAGACCGATCATCGAGAAAGATTTCCGCAAATTTGTTATCGCACTCAATCCGCTTTTCGAAAAGGGCGTGTTCGTCGGGCCCAACCGGAACAAGGGATTCGAGTTCGGCTACGCGGAGGGAATCTACTACGACTACCTGCGCGAGATTTCGCCGGGACTCGAATTCTATGGCGCGCTAGGCCTCATCGACGACAACGATCCGCTGCACGCGCAGCAGCACTACATCTTCCCGGTGCTGAGGGGCGAGCTGCCGCACGGAATCGAATACAACCTCGGCCCCGGCATCGGACTGACGCGCGGCTCCGACCGCGTCATTGTCAAGTGCAATCTTGAGCTCGAACACTTCATCGGCGCGCTGTTCTAGTTTTTTCAGGGTTTAGCAAACTCGTCAGTTGCTCGGATCAGCTCTTCGGCGATGCTCGCATTTGAGGCGTCGTGGCCGGCGTTGTCGACGATCACAAGCTTCGCGCGCGGCCACACGCGTTTTAGGTCGTAGGCCCAGCCTATGGGCGCCTGAAGATCGAAGCGTCCGTTCACCATGATGCCTGGAATGTCGGCGATTGCGTGCGCGTCGCGAAGCAGGACGCCGTCCTCGAGCCACGCATTGTGCTGGACGTAATGAGTCACGATGCGCGCGAACGCCATCCTGAATGCCGGATCTCGAAACCGCGGTGACAGCCTCTCCGCAGGCGGCCAGGCCGGCGTCGCTGACTCCCACGTACACCATGCGAGCGCGGCTTGCTCTCGAATCGCAGGATCGGGATCGTGCAGCAGTCTGCCGTACGCCTCGATGATATCGCCATCGCGCAGCGCGGCCGGAACGGCGTCGCGCAGGCGTCCCCACTGCTCCGGGAAGAGGTCAGCCAGGCCGCCGCGAAACGACCAATCAAACTCCTTGCTGCGACCGGTCGTCACGCCGAACAAAATGATCTCGGTGACGCGATTCGGAAACCGCTCCGCGTAGGCGAGCGCGAGCGTGCTGCCCCACGATCCACCGAGCACCAACCATCGCTCGATCCGCAGATGCTCACGCAATCGCTCGATATCAGCGATGAGGTTCGCAGTGTTGTTGCTCGCGAGATCCATCTCAGGCGCGCTCGCATGCGGCGTGCTCCGTCCGCATTTGCGCTGATCGAAGAGCACAACTCGATATGCAGACGGATCGAACAGCCTGCGATGCCACGGCGTGCATCCCGATCCGGGGCCGCCATGCAGCACGACGGCCGCCTTCCCGCTTGGATTCCCGCACGCCTCCCAGTACACGTGATCGCCGTCGCCCACGTCGAGCATGCCGTGCTCGTAAGGCTCGATCGCTGGATATAGCTGGGTCACGATGACCAGCCTCGCATCTCAACGGGCGCGTGTCGCCCCTTACCGATGCAGCAACCGCGAGCAGCGCCAGCACTGCCCGCGGATGCCGCCGCGATCACTTCACGTCCACTTCCATCCGCATCCATGGATGGATGCAGCACTGGAACAGATGTTTTCCCTTTGACAGGCCAGTGATATCGAGATGGCTGCCCTGAAGAATTCGGGTCTTGGCCACAGCGACGCTGCCAAAGCCGCCGGCGCATTCCGGAATGGCGCTCGTCGCGCTGCCGGGGTTAAGCGGCGGCACGAATCCGTTACCGAATGCTTTCACCTCGGTAAAGGTGTGAGGCTCACCGCCCTGGTTGACTGCGGAAACGACGGTCCCCTGATTGATCGTTAGCGTGTCGGGTTCGTAATCCCAGCCCGGATCGGGGGTTCCAGCCTCCGCCCCTGCAGCTACATTGGCCAGCGTGGTGCTGAACCCAAACGCAACGTTCTTGCATTCGTCAGCGCCCAGTGCAGCGTTGAACGTGGTCGGATCGCATTCGTCCAATGCCACAACTTGGGCGATGCCCGGCGAGTTTCCATTTCCTTGCGCGATCGCGCGTGGCACGGCTGCCAAAAACACCCCGCCAGCCAGCAGAACCAGTGTTGCTACCTTACTCATTCCTGTTTCCTCCCATACTCGATTACCAAAAGGCCTCTCTTTACAGATTCGGAGTGAACCGTTCTTTCGCGCATCTTGGGTGGATTGTGGAGTGCTAACAATGGAGACGGGATGCATATTTCCTGCATTTGTTGTGTAGGAAACGCAGCTAGGCAGCGGGAGGCTACGCAACTAGAATTGGCCTCTTCCAAGGGGGTTCGAATGCCTACGAATATCTGCAGTTTTGCGGACTACGAGCTTGACCGGACTGCTTACCAGCTCCGGCGCAAGGGGCGTCCCGTGCAACTGGAGCGCATCCCCCTCGAGGTGCTCTTCATTCTTGCCGACCGACGCGGGCAGCTCGTTACCCGCGAAGAAATTCTGGAGCGCGTGTGGGGCAAAGGCGTCTTCCTGGATATCGACAACGCTATCAATACGGCGGTACGGAAGATCCGGCACGCACTACACGACGACTCCGATTCGCCGCGATTCGTGGCCACCGTGCCGGCCAAGGGCTATCGATTCGTCGCGGAGATTCGCGCGCCGAAGACAAGTAGAGCGGAGCAATTTCGAGCGCTGCCGCCTAGTGAGATGGTGGGACGCGAGCGCGAGCTCGCTTCGTTGCTGAGCGGACTCGACGAGGCGGCTTCACGGCACGGGCGCCTCTTCCTGATTTCCGGCGAGCCCGGCGTCGGCAAGACGCGGATGGCGGATGAGGTTGCGGCCGCGGCCGACGCAAAGCGGATGGCCGTTCTTGTCGGGCATTGCTCGGAGCACGACGAAGCCGTCGCTTATCTGCCGTTCGTGGAAATTCTGGAAGACTTTATCGATCACGAATCAAACCCGGATATACTGCGCGCCGCCCTTGGCGACCAGGCACGGGAGTTATCGCGCTTGATCCCCAAATTCAGGAACATCCTGCCCGAGCTTCCGCCGCCCCTCGATTTGCCGCCGGCTCAGGCGCGGCGCCATTTGTTCAATTGCTTTTTCGACTTCGTTGCTCGAATCGCTTCGGAACGATCGACTCTGATGATCCTCGAGGACCTTCACTGGGGCGACGATTCGACCTTGTCGCTGCTCGATCATCTGACGCAGCGGCTTTCCGACCTGCCTCTGATGGTGATCGGCACCTACCGCGACGCCGAGGTGGATGTCACTCACGAGCTGGCAAAGACGCTGGAAGATTTACTGCGGGGCCGACTCGCGACTCGCGTGAGGCTGAAAGGCTTGCCGCGCGACGGGGTGGCCGCGATGCTCGATAGCTTGAGCGGGAAATCGGCGCCTGCCGTGGTGGTTGGCGAGGTGTTCGCCGAGACCGAAGGCAATCCCTTCTTCGTCGAGGAACTGTTCCGCCATCTGGAAGAGGAAGATCGACTGTACGATTCGGCTGGACAGTTTCGCTCGAAGCTCCAGATTGCCGAGCTGGACGCGCCGCCGACTGTGCGGCTGGTCGTCGCGCGGCGACTGGCGCGGCTCAGCGACCTGACACAGAAGATGCTTGCGACGGCAGCGGTGATCGGACGCTTCTTCAGTTTTGAAATTCTTCAGGCTTCGTGCGACGCCGCTGCGGATTCGGTTCTGGAGCGAGTCGAAGAAGCTGAAAAGGCCGGCGTGATCTTCTCGGTCGCGGGTCCCAAGGTCCGGTTTGAGTTCTCTCACGAGCTTATTCGCCAGGCGGTGCTCGCCGGCTTGTCGGCGGCGCGGCGCCAGCGGCTGCATCTTGAGGTGGCCGAAGCGATCGAGCGAACGTGTGCCGCTGGGTCGGGATCCACATTTGCCGGCAGCCTCGACGACCACATCACTGAACTGGCGCATCATTACGCGCATAGCGCCAACACCTGGCAGGCGGTGAAATATCTCCATCTCGCGGGCGAGCGGGCGGCGGCGTGCGGCGCGATGGTCGAGGCGGAGCGTCAGTACATGACTGCGCTCAAGCTGCTTGACGAACTGCCCGAAACGCCGGAACGAGACCGGCGCGAACTTGCCTTGCAGATCCTGCTCGGTTCGGCCGCTGCAGCCGTTAAGGGAATTGGCGCGCCTGAAAGAGAGCGCAGCCTCTTGCGGGCTCGCGATCTGTCACGACGCCCCGGAGAGCAGTCTCACGTGTTCCCGGTGCTCTGGCAGCTCTTCCATTTCCATGCACAGCGCGGTGAACTGCAAAGCGCTCGGGAATACGCTGAACAGGCATTGGCAGTGGCCGAGAGTCAGTGCGACGCGGTGATGCTCGCGGGTGCCCGAACCGCCCTCGGCCTCTGTCTCTTTTACCTCGGCGACTTTGCTGCCTGCCGCAGGCAGTTCGAGCTCGCGCTCGCACAGGACATACCTTTGCAGAAACGCTGGTATTTGGACGAACGCGGGTTCGACACGCTGGCAGGAGCGCTAAGCGCACTCGCTGAGGGAATTCTGGGTTATCCGGACCGATGCTGCCTGGGAGTTGGCGAAGTTGTGAAGCGCGCGCGGACGCAGTCGAGCCTCCCTGACCTGGCGTTCGCGTTGGTAGCTTGTGGCCGAGGGCATCTTCTGGCCGGTAGTCCAAGCAGCGCCCAATCTTTGGCTGAAGAAACGATCACGCTGTCCGAGACCTACGGGGGTGTCGAACGCGCTGCATTGGGCAAATGTGTTCGAGGTGTCGCTCTCACAAGGCAAAACGAGCTCAAGGAGGGTATCGCGTGCATTCTGCAGGGACTCTCGGACTATAGCGCGACCGGTGGCAGGCTCGGTCAGTCGGAGTTCTACAGCGCGCTTGCCGCAGCTTTCGGCAAGGCAGGTCGAACCCAGGAGGGTTTGGAAGCGGTGGACCTAGGACTGGCAATGGGGGGGCGATGGTGGCGAGAGTCACTATCGAGGCGAACTCTATCGCATAAGAGGCGAACTGATTCAGATCGAGGATCCGGCCCATCCTGAAGAGGTCGAGCGATTGTTTCGCACGGCGATCGATAACGCGTCCCGCCAGCAAGCCCGTTCATTTGAACTGCGCGCCACGACCAGCCTCGCGCGATTGCTCGCTAAGCAAGGTCATCGCGACGAAGCGCGCACGATGCTCGCGGAAATCTACGACTGGTTCACCGAAGGCTTCGACACCCCCGATCTGAAAGACGCCAAGGATCTTCTCGACGAATTGGACGCCTGACAATTACGATCCTTTCAGCGCGTTACCCCAAGTCGATTCGCATATGTCCGCCGCCACTGATTGATACACTTGACACAATCGCGCCGCGGTCGATCGCTGGATATAGCTGCGTCACGCTGACCAGATTCGCATCTGGACGGGCGCGTGTCGCCCCTTACGATGCAGCACCCGCGAGCAGCACCTGCGCTGCCCGCGGATGCCGCCCGCGGATCACTTCACGTCAACTTCGAAGCGCATCCATGGATGAATGCAGCATTCGAAGAGATGCTTGCCCTTGGAAAGGCCAGTGATGTCGAGATGACTGCCCTGAAGGACTCGCGTCCTGGCCACCGCGACGTTACCGAAGCCGCCGCTGCACTCCGGAATAACGCTCGTCGAGCTGCCGGGGTTGAGCGGCGGTAAGAATCCGTTACCGAACGCTTTCACCTCGGTGAAGGTGTGAGGCTCGCCGCCCATGTCGACCACGGACAGGGTCGTTCCCTCGTTGATCGTCATCGAGTCGGGTTCGAAGTCCCAGCCCGGATCAGGGGTTCCAGCTTCCGCGCCTGCAAGTAGATTCGCGAGCGTTGTGCTGTATCCAAGCGCGATGTTCTTGCAAAAGTCAGGACCCGCGAACGCGTTGAACGTGGTCGGATCGCATTCGTCCAAAGCCACGACCTGGGCGAGGCCCGGCGAGTTTCCATTTCCCTGAGCGCTCGCGTATGTCGCGCCCGCTAGAATCATCCAGCCAGCCAGCAGAATCGTTGTCGTTACCGTACGCATTACCGTTTCCTCCTGTAGGAATGCTGGCGCCATGTTCGGGCAATCCGAGTCGCTAGCCAATGGACTGGGGCTGAACTTCTCCTGAACTTTCGCTGAACTCGTCGAAGCGGCGCGGCTATACGCTCGCCCGCGCCGGAAGTAGAATCCGCGGCCGGGGCCAAAATGTCCGAAGGTCTCTTACAGTTTGAGGATTTTGTGCTTGACTGCGGCGCCTGCGAGCTGCGCCGGCGCGACGTGGTCGTCCCGCTCCAGCGCATTCCGCTCGAGCTGCTATGCCTGCTGATTGAGCGCCGCGGACAGCTCGTCACGCGCGAGGAAATCCTCGAGCGCGTCTGGGGCAAGGGCGTCTTCGTCGATATCGAGAACAGCATCAACACCGCGGTACGAAAGGTCCGGCAGGCTTTGTGCGACAATCCTGAGGCGCCTCGATTCGTGGCTACCGTGCCGGCCAGGGGGTATCGATTTATCGCGGAGATTCGTGCGCCGAAAAAAAGTCGCGCCGATCAATTTCGATCTCGGCCGCCAAGTACGATGGTGGGCCGCGTTCGCGAGCTGGCTTCGCTGTCGAGCGGACTCGACGATGCGACTTCGCGGCGCGGGCGCCTGTTCCTGATTTCCGGCGAACCCGGCGTCGGCAAGACGCGTCTCGCGGACGAAGCCGCGGCGGCGGCTGACGCAAGGCGGATGGCAATTCTCGCCGGGCATTGTTCCGAACACGACGAAGCCGTCGCTTATCTGCCGTTCGTGGAAATCCTGGAGAACTTCGTCGATCGCGCATCGGACCCCGACAGTCTGCGCAAAGCACTGGGGCGAGCAGGCATCGGAGTTGGTGCGCTTGCTCCCAAAACTCAAGCACATCCTGCCCGGGCTTCCGCCACCGCTCGATTTGCCGCCGCCCCAGGCGCGGCGCCACTTGTTCAATTGCTTCTTCGACTTCGCCGCGCGAATCGCTTCAGAACAACCGGCGCTTATGATTCTCGAAGATCTTCACTGGGCTGACGACTCGACCTTGTCGCTGCTCGATCACCTGATGCAACGGCTTGCCGATCTGCCTCTGATGGTAATCGGCACCTACCGCGACGCCGAGCTCAATGTCACTCGCCCGCTGGCAAAGACGCTGGAAGATTTGCACCGGGGGCGGCTCGCGACTTCCGTGAGGCTCAAAGGCCTGCCGCGCGATGAAGTGGCCGCGATGCTGAACGGCTTGAGTGGAAAATCGCCACCTGATGCCGTGGTTGGCGAGGTGTTCGCCGAGACCGAAGGCAATCCTTTCTTCGTCGAGGAACTGTTCCGCTATCTCGAAGAGGAAAATCGGCTGTACGATTCGGCGGGACAGTTTCGCTCCGATCTCAAAATTGGCGAACTGGACGCTCCGCCCAGCGTGAGGCTGGTGGTGGCGCGGCGCCTCGCGCGGCATCACCGACCTGACGCAGAAGATGCTCGCGAGGGCGGCGGTGATCGGGCGCTTCTTCACGTCTTGAAATCCTTCAAGCTTCGAGCGCAGCCGATGCGGATTCGATTCTGGAGTGCCTCGAGGAAGCCGAAAAAGGGGAACTGGTTTACTCGGTTGCGGACGGTCCCGGGGCCCGGTTTGAGTTCGCCCACGAGCTGACTCGACAGGCTGTGCTCAGCGGCTTATCGGCCGCCCGGCGCCAGCGGCTTCATCTTGAAGTAGCCGAAGCGATCGAACGAACCTATTCGACCGCCCCGGAATATTACGGAGAGCTCGCACATCATTTTCGCCTCGGCGGCGACCCGGTCAAGGCAATCGACTACCTGGTGCGGGCGGCGCGGGAGGCCGCAGCGCGCTCAGCTCCTCAGCAGTCGATTTCGCTCGCGACCACCGGGTTGGAGTTGTTGAGCGCGATACCGGACCAGCAGCGCAGAGACCACTATGAACTTCTCCTGCAGATGATCCTCGGGAGTTGTGGCAGCCTCGCCCTGGGGTTCGCCGTGCCGGAGGTAGAGCGAGCCTACACCAAGGCGCTCGAGTTGGTTGGGCGCGCCGATCAAACGCCGGCGGCTATTCGAGCGATGGTGGGTCTCTACGTGTACTACTCAAGAGGGGCCGATTACCGCCGCGCCGCGACTCTCCAGGCACAGATGCTGGAGCTGGTGCCGACGCTCGCCGAATCCCGGCTGCGGGGCATCATTCACTACAGTATCGGCTTCAGGTTGATGTACATGGGCGAATTTGAAGCGGCGCGCGATCAACTCGAGCCGGCCATCACCTGCAGCGCGGGACATCCGCGCCGCGTACAGGCGCGCGCCGCGCTGGCGCTGACCGTATGGAATCTCGGTTACGCGGATCGAGCCTGGCTATTGATCAAGGAAGCCGCAGCAGAGGTGCGCGAGCTTCCAGATCCCTATACGCAGGTAATGGTCGCGGATAACGCCCTGATGATCTCCGGTCTGAGCAAGGACATTCAAAATACGAGGCGGTACGCAGAAGAGATAATCGAAAAATCGATGCCGTACGGGTTTGCCGCCGAAATCGGCATCGCAACCATTATGCTTGCCTGGGCCGATGGCTTAGCGGGCGACCCCAAGGCTGTCGATCGCCTGCGCGAGAGCGTGGCCGAGTTCGAGGCCGGAGAGGGTGATCTGGGGCATTCATCGTTCCTGGCGCGGACCGCTGAGTTGTGCTTGAAGTTCGGCCGTAACGATGAAGCGGTGTCGCTGCTCGAAGAAGCAATCGACTTTATCGCTCAAACCGGCCAGGGCTATGCCGAATCCGAGATCTATCGGCTCAGGGGAGAAGCTGAGCTGCAACTCGGTCGCTCCCAATTTGGCAGCGCTGCCAAATGGTTCGAGCGTGCAATCGAGGCGGCTCGCAAACACAGCGCCCGGATAGCGGAGCTGCGCGCCACCGACGAATCTCGCGCGGCTGCTGGCGAAGCAGCGCAAGCGCGACCAGGCGCGCGCGATGCTCGCCAAAATCTACGACTGGTTCACCGAAGGCTTCGACAGTCCCGATCTGAAAGACGCCAAGAGTCTGCTGGACGAGTTGAACTCGTAACAACTTCGATCTCTCGGCGCATTACCGCAAAGAGACTCGAACAATTTCGACCCATCGCGATCGAAGCTCTTGACACAATCACGCCACGGTCGTATGGTGAGCGCATACTCACTGAGTAACTACTCAGCGAATGTCAGTAGTGAGACGAGCGATGCAGGCGACGACGCGACAGGAACAGAAAGTGGTTACGCGGGACCGGTTGGTCAACGCGGCCATGGCGCTGTTCGCGCGTAAGGGGATCGTGAATACCACCACTGCCGACGTCGCCAAGGCGGTTCGGATGTCGCACGGCGTGCTGTTCCTGCATTTCCCGACCCGCGATGACCTTGTGATTGCCGTGATCGACGAGTTCGGGCGCCGGCTGTCGGCCGAGTTCCGGCAGGCCTTCGAGCATGACCTCGGACTGCGCGCCGTTTTGCAGGCGCATCTGCGAGTGCTCGCCGAGCTCGAGCCGTTTTACGCGCGGCTGGTGACCGAGGCTCCGATGCTGCCGGCCAAAGTGCGCAGCACCCTGATGCTCCTGCACGCCGCCGTTTCCTATGAGCTGTTCCAAGCGCTGGAACGCGAGCGCAAAGCCGGGCGCGCGCGCAAAATCGATCGGCCGCTGCTGTTCAATACCTGGATCGGCCTGGTGCATCACTACCTCGTCAATCGGGACGTGTTCGCCACCGGGAACTCCGTGATCGCCGAGCAAGGTGACACCCTGGTGAATCATTTTATGTCGCTGGTTAAACCGTAAAAGGAGATACGACGATGGCTGAAAAATGTCCCGCTTGTGGTTCATGCGGAATGCCGATGGAGAAGCCTGAGGACTTCGCGCTCGGCGACGTGACGCGTCCGTACTGCCGTCATTGCACCGACGCGCGCGGCGAACTGCTTCCCTTCGACAAGGTGCTCGAGACCAACGCGCGCTTCTACGTGGAGTCGCAGGGAGTCACACCCGCGGCGGCGAATGCGATGGCGCGCGCGATGCTCGCGGACATGCCCGCGTGGCGCGGTCGGACATTAAAAGATTCGAGAAAAGATTCGAATAACGAAATTCAAAGAAGGAGAGAGAGTCATGTTTGATCACATCATGCTAAAGGTGAAGGACCTCAACTCGAGCAAGCGCTTCTACACTGCCGCGCTGGCCCCGCTTGGTTTCAGCGTGCAGTACGACGCCGACGGAATGTTGGGCTTCGGTCCCAAGGACGCACCGGCCTTGTGGTTGGCCAAGGGCGAGCCGAACGGACCCGTGCATGTCGCGTTCGCGGCCAAGAACCGTGCTGCCGTGAAGGCATTCTATGACGCCGCTCTGCCTGCCGGCGGCAAGGACAACGGCAAGCCCGGTCTGCGACCCGAGTATCATGCGAACTACTACGGCGGGTTCGTGAAGGATCCCGACGGCAATAACATCGAGGCCGTCTCCCATAAGGAAGAATAGCTGAAGCACGGGACTGCCCTGACAGGTTGTAACGATCGGGGCAGTCCCGAACGCATTCAAGGAGGCGTCTATGAATCTCGAAGGTGGATGTTCGTGCGGAGCGATCCGCTACAGGCTGACCAACAGTCCGCTGATTGTTCACGCCTGTCATTGCCGCGATTGCCAGCGCGTCACCGGCAGCGGCTTCGTCATCAATATCTGGATTGAGAAGAAGTTCGTTGAAGCGAGCGGTGCAACCCCGAAATCAGTCGTGCTCAAAGGCGGCACCGGCAAGGATCACGAGGCCTTCTTCTGCGACCAATGCGGTACCTACGTATGGAGCCGCTACGCAGTCGCGCCCGGCGGCGAGGCTTTATTCGTTCGCGCGGGGACGCTCGACCATCCGGACGCTGTTATGCCCGACGTTCATATCTTCACGCGGAGCAAGCTGCCTTGGGTGAGATTGCCGGAAGGTGCGACTGCGTTCGAGACTGCGTACAAGATTGACGACGTGTGGCCGGCCGCGAGCAAGGAGCGCGCGCGCCGGAATGTCGCGTCGCAGAGCTAGTCGATCCGCGAGAGCGTCAGTTCGAAACGCTGCTGTTGTCCAATCCCGAGGACGAACTGTAGCCGTTGTCCAATCCCGACGACGAGCTGTAATGGATGTCCAGACCGCCGCGATTCTGATCCAATACCCCGGGCGGAAAGCGATCTCCGAAGCATCCACGTTACGTTCCGGCGAACCGATCCTGATCCTGGAACCGGTCGTTATCGGTGAACCTTCCTGAAGAATCGCCATCAAGTGGTGAGGTTGACGGCCAGCGTGCTTCCGCCGACGATCCTTCAGCCGACGAGCCCGCGCGCGCCTCGAAATCCTGACCCGCGCCAGCCCCGCAGCGGCCCCGGCTCTTTCATCGAAACTGGCGCCAAGTGAGCTCGCACCCCACGTGCTCGAGCCTCCGCCGAGGTCGTCTGAGCTGACCGCGTTCCCGATGCTGGTGCCCATCGAGCCGGCTCCGGTTCCTACTCCCGCCGTCGTGGTCGCATACTCGCCCATCGTTTGCGCGCCGGCGTGCGGTGCGAACAACGCGACCGCTGCAATCAGCGCGGTTGGTGCAATCAGCTTGATGAGTCTCATGGCGACCTCCCCTGAGCCTACTGCCAGTAACGTTGGATACTGTAATCGTAGCGTCAAGCATGAGGCAATAGTCCGCTAATGCGGGTCTAAGTGAGCATTGTGCTTGTGACCGGTCGATGCGCACGGTTAGTCTGAAAAAAGTGGACGAAATTGAAATAACTCCCCTGGCGGGTCCGCTCGATGCCCGCGTGGTGCTGCCGGGCTCCAAGAGCATTACGAATCGCGCGATGGTGCTCGCCGCGCTGGCGCAGGGGCGATCGGTGCTCGAGTCGGTTCTGCTCAGCGACGACACGCGCTACATGAGCGAGGCGTTGCGGGTGATGGGCTTTGCCGTCGAGATCGACGAGCCGGCCCGCAGAATCACGGTCAGCGGGCGGGGCGGGACGATCCCGGCGCATGGCGGCGACATTTTCGTTGGAGGCGCGGGCACCGTGATGCGCTTCCTCGTCGCGATGGTCACGCTCGGCGACGGGCGTTTTCGCGTCGACGGGAACCAGCGGATGCGCCAGCGTCCGATCGGCCCGCAGCTCGACGCGATGCAGCGCCTGGGCGCGAGCGTCTACAGCGAGCGCGACAACCATTGCCCGCCAGTGATCATAGACGCGTCGCGGGCGCGGTTCGAAGGCGGCGAGACTTCGCTCGACGCGCGCACGTCGTCGCAATTCGTCTCGGCGATGCTGATGCCGGCGCCCATCTGGAAAACCGGTCTGAAGCTCAAAGTGATCGGCGACACCGCGCGGCCGTTCATCGACATGACGCTTCGGCTGATGGAAGCGTGGGGCGCGAAGAGCAACGTCGAAGACGACATGATCGTGGTGCCGGGCGGCCAGTGGTATCGCGCGCAGCGTTTCATCGTCGAGCCGGACGCGTCGAGTGCGAGCTATTTTGCGGCGGCCGCGGCTCTTGTCGGCGGCACTGTGCGAATTGAGGGTCTGACGTCGAACTCGGTGCAGGGCGACCTCGGTTTTCTCGGCGTGCTGCAGCAGATGGGCGCGCGGGTCGTGTGGCATCCTGACTACGTCGAGGTGGTGGGGACAGGGAAGCTCACCGGCGTCGACGTCGCGATGAACTCGATGCCGGACATGGTCGCGACGCTCGCCGCGATTGCGCCGTTCGCGTCGTCGCCGACGAAGATCCGCAACGTCGCTTTCATCCGGCATCACGAGAGCGATCGTATCCGCGCGCTCGCCACCGAACTGAGGCGGCTGGGCACAACGGTGGTCGAAAACGATGACGGGCTCGAGATTGCGCCGTCCACGATGCATGCGGCGGCCGTCGAGACATACGACGATCATCGAATCGCGATGAGTTTCGCGGTGACGGGCCTGAAACTCGCCGGCGTGAAGATCAAGAATCCAGGATGCGTCGAGAAAACCTTCCCGGATTTCTTCGACCGCCTCGCCGCGCTGAGAACCGGCGCGTGAGTGGACTTCGAGGAACTTCAGATGAAACGCGCGAAGGCTCGTCATTTGGCCCCCAAAACAGAGAGGGTCCAGGAGTATCTCGACGGGGCACGCGACCTGTTCATGTTCAGCATGAAGGGAGAGCCCTTAACCACTGATGTGTCGATGGTTAAGGCAGCTGAGGTTAAAGTACGGAGGGCACTGCTACTGGATCCTTCAAGCTACGATGCCATTCTTTTGTTAGGCGACATCCTTGCCGACTACGATGACGACCTGAAATCGAGCGAAGAAGCGATACGTTGGTATGACCTTGCGATGAGCATGGAGCCGGATGATCCCGAGCCGTACCATGGCAAGGCCGGCGTATTGTTTTGGGACCTCAAGCAGCCTGGCGCCGCGGAGCAGTTCGCGCGGCAGGCAATAGCCTTGAATTGTCGACGCCGACGAGACGTTTTTCTTCTGGAGATGGCCTATTCCACGTTGATAGCCGCCCTGATGGAACAGCGCAAATTTGCGGAGGCTCGGGAAGCGCTGCGAAAGGCGCAATGGAGATGTCCGACTGAATCGATGAAGGCGTTGGTAGCAGATACACTCAGAGAATTGCCTCCGGAGTCTTGATCGGTCCAAAGCGTGCCATTTGAGGTATCTGGTACGCTCCGACTAGCCGACCGACTGCTATGCGATCTCAAAACCGGAACCGGCTTCGCTGACGCGAAGCTGTCCGAGGTCCTTCCTCAGGTCGCGATGCTCCCATCGTCAGGATGACAAACATGAATCCACTACGGCTCACGATTCCTCGATAGCTTCGCGGATTGAGCGGTGGAAATGTTCCAGCGCGTTTTCGTAGCGGGCGTACATCACCTTTCTTATCGCGCCGGATTCGAAGTTGTGCTGGATGCCCTCGCCCAGGGTGAAATCCTGATCGACGACGCCGAGTAGCAAGTCCATCGTGCGTGACCATTTTGGCGACGGCGCGGGCGCGAGGACGCTGACGGCGACGACGCTCTCGCCGGCGTGTTTTTCAGGAAAGATTCGATAGATTTCCGCATGGTCGGATTGCATCACGAGGATCGTGTTGGGGAACAGGTTCATCAGGATGGTCGTGTGCGGAATCAGGTCCCACTTCTCTTGCGGAAGGTCGCGCAGCTTCTCGATTGATTTCCGCACGCCGATGTAGCGCGTGTTGCGGCCGAACGCGTCGAATATCGCGAGGTTCTTGACGAACAGCGGCGCGACGTTCTGAGCATGCAGCACCTTGATGTGGTAGGCCTCCCAGAACGTGTCGCTCATCAGCTTCCAGTTCATCCGGCGGCGGACCACGCGCGTCTCCTGATGCGCCATCGCGCCGATGCCGTACGAGTCGATGTCTTCGCCGAGCCCGGCGAGCATCGCGTCGATGTCGATCGCGTTGTTGTCGTCGCCCGGCGCGGGCGTAACGAAGATGAGACCGTACTTCTCGGCGACGGGAAGCGCGACGAGGCCGCTGGCGGCGCGATCGAGACCTTCGAATCCGTAGTCGTCGGGAATCGCGACCAGGCGCCCGTCGGTGTCGTAGCTCCACGCGTGATAGGGACATGAAAACAGCTTCGCGGTGTGGCCGTATCCGTCGGCAAGCTTGGCACCGCGATGGCGGCAGATATTCACGAACGCGCGCAGGTCACCGGATGTGTTTCGCACCACCAGGATCGGCACGGGCGCGAGATCCTCGGTGAGGTAGTCGCCGGGATTGGGAATCTGCGAGCTAAAACCAGCGACGATCGGATGATGGCGAAAGAGCACCTCGCGCTCGCGAGCAGCGCGCTCGGTCGAGGTGTACGCGGAAGTATCGTTGCGGGAGAATCGCTCAGCCATCGGAGGGGTGCCGCGATCGATAGCCTCGAAGATCTGGTGGATGAGGTTGACTTGGGTAGTGTGCTTCATTGTGCGTAATTCATACCACCGCCTGCGAACCATTTGATCAAGTCGATTTGGAATTGTCAGAATGAACGCTAGCAATGAAACGCGATCGAACTTCTCTCATCGATGCGCTGCTGAACAGCGAGGAGCCTTCGGTTCGGTGGAAGGTGATGACTCGCATCGTTGGGGAGGATCCCGAGTCGCGGAAGGTTCGGGAGCTGCGGGAAGAAATCAGGACGTCGCCGCGCCCGCGGGCGTTGATCGCTGGCAGGGATCGCAAGTTCATTCGCGAGGCGCATGTTTACGCCTCGTGGCGCGGGGCGCATTGGACGCTCGCGATGCTCGCGGAGATTGGCTATCCCGCGGGCGACGAGTCGCTGCTTCCGATGCGCGAGCAGGTGCTCGATCGTTGGCTCGACAGCTCGTTCTACATGGAATTCGAATCGAAGAGCGCCGTGCCGAAACATCGGAGCGCGGAAGGCGTTCCTATTATCCAGGGCCGCTATCGGCGATGCGGGTCGCAGCAGGGCAACGCGCTGTTTTCGATCACGCGGCTGGGACTCGCGGACAAGCGCAGCGACGGACTGGCCGAGCGGTTGATGCATTGGCAATGGCCGGACGGCGGATGGAATTGCGACCGCAAGCCGTCCGCTCACATTTCATCGTTCAACGAATCGTTGCTGCCGATGCTCGGGCTGGCGGCGCATGCGGAACGCGCGAAAGACGATGCGGCGCGCGCGGCGGCGTTGCAGGCGTCGGAAATCTTTCTGTGCCGGCGACTGTTCAAGAGTAAAACCGACGGGAAGGCGATTTCTCCGCATTGGGTGCGGCCGAAGTATCCGCGCTATTGGCATTACGACATGCTCGGCGGACTGGTGGCGATGGCGGAAATGGGGCTGATCAATGATCCGCGATGTGCCGACGCGCTCGACCTGCTCGAGCGCAAGGAGCTGCCGAAAGGCGGATGGGCCGCGCAGGGGCGCTTCTACAAAGTGTCACCGAATTTGGATACGGGCGTGAAGTTCGGATCGATATCGACGGTGGACTGGGGCGGTGCAGGTAACGCTCGAAGGAACGAGTGGGTGACGGCGGATGCGCTGTATGTGTTGCGCGCGGCGGGTCGGGTGTGAGAGCGGCGGGCACGGCGGCCCGCCCCACGAAGAATAATCGCCTGCGCGGCGGGCGGCAGGGGTGACCCCTGCACCCAGTGATAATCGCGAAATGTCGAGGACGACGTTTCGCTCTCAGGTTCGGGCGAGAGACACCGATCGATTCCGCGATGCCCGCTGCGGTGGATTGTCAGCGAGACGAGATTTTCATTGCGGAGGCTTCGACGCGGGCTTCTGCTAGTTTGAGGGCGTCCTGGGCGGCGGGGTAGTTGGGATTGTAGAAGCTCATGTTTGAAAATATCTCGTCGGCTTCCTGGACCTGGGATTTCGCGGCGCTCGCGTCGATGGTCTCGGGGGATTCGGCGCTGTTTGCGAGCACCGTCAGTACGCTGTCTTTCACTTCGGCGAGGCCGCCGGAGACTACCCAGTGCATCTTCGAGCCGTCGGGGAGTATCGCTTCGAGCACGCCGGGGACGAGCGAGGTTATGAAGTTGATGTGCTCGGGCAGGACGCCGAATTCGCCGAGTGGGCCGACCGCTGAGACCTCGGCCGCGTCGCCCTCGAAGACAATGCCGGTGGGAGTGACCAGTCTGAATGGGAACGTCGAAGCCATAGATTAGCTATTCGCCGCGGGCGAGGCGCGCGGCTTTTTCGCGGGCGTCTTCTATAGTGCCGACCAGGTAGAAGGCCTGCTCGGGCAGATCGTCGCATTTGCCGTCGAGGATTTCAGCGAAGCCGCGCACGGTGTCCTCGCGCTTGACGTACTTGCCGGGCTGATTAGTGAACGGCTCCGCGACGAACATCGCCTGCGACAGGAAGCGTTCGACGCGGCGCGCGCGCGCGACGGTAATCTTGTCGTCGGGCGACAATTCTTCCATCCCGAGGATTGCGATGATGTCCTGCAAGTCCTTGTAACGTTGCAGGATACTTTGCACGCGGCGCGCCACATTGTAGTGCTCCTCGCCGACGACTTGCGGATCCAGAATTCGCGAATTCGATCCGAGCGGATCGACCGCGGGGAAAATCGCCTTCTCGAAAACTTTGCGATCCAGCGTGCAGATGGCGTCCAGGTGAGTGAAAGTGGTCGCCGGCGCGGGATCGGTAAGGTCGTCGGCGGGCACGTAGATGGCCTGCACCGAGGTGATCGCGCCCTTCTTGGTGGTGGTGATGCGCTCCTCGAGCTCGCCCATGTCGGTGCCGAGAGTTGGCTGATAGCCGACGGCGCTAGGCATGCGTCCGAGCAATGCGGAGACTTCGGAGTTGGCCTGCACGAAACGGAAAATGTTGTCGATGAAGAAGATGACGTCCTTGCCTTCGACGTCGCGGAAATATTCGGCGACGGTGACTCCCGTCAGCGCGACGCGGGCGCGTGCGCCGGGCGACTCGTTCATCTGGCCGTAGACCAGCGCGGTTTTCGAGATGACGCCCGACTCGGTGAGCTCGCGATAGAGGTCGTTGCCCTCGCGCGAGCGCTCGCCGACGCCGGCGAACACCGAGACGCCGCCGTGCTGCTTGGCGACGTTGTTGATCAGCTCGAGAATCGTGACGGTCTTGCCGACGCCGGCGCCGCCGAATAATCCGATTTTGCCGCCGCGCGCGAACGGGCAAATTAGATCGAGAACCTTAATGCCGGTCTCCAGGATTTCTGCTTCGGGAGCCTGGTCGGCAAACGGCGGCGCGTCGCGATGTATCGGCATCGTCGAGATGCCCTGGATCGGGCCTCGCTCGTCGATCTCTTTGCCGGTGACATTCATGATGCGGCCGAGTGTGCCCGGTCCCACCGGCACCGAGATCGGCGCGCCGGTGTTGGCGGCTTCCATCCCGCGGACGAGGCCGTCGGTCGAATCCATCGCGATGCATCGCACGGTGTTCTCGCCCATGTGCTGCTGTACTTCGAGTACGAGGTTGCCGACCTCGTCGCTGATCGACGGGTTGCTGACGCGCAGAGCGGAGAAGATCGGCGGGAGCGTGCCGGCGCCGAACTCGACGTCGACGACGTTGCCGAGGACCTGGTTGATTTTTCCTGGAACGGTGGAGGGCTGACTACTCATAACGATGATTTCCTGCTCGTCTTTTAATCCGGTCCCCCTTCCCGCTCGGGAAGGGGTTAGGGGTTAGGTTGCTGCGCATCAAGCACAGTTCCGGGAAAGAATCAGAATCTTGAATCGAGCGCAAAAAGCTTGCGCGCTGAATTCGGACCCTCACCTTCGATCCTCTCCCTTTTAGGGAGAGGGGAAGAGCAG
>CAVUUH010000012.1:0-35362 GCA_963744545.1 uncultured delta proteobacterium | reverse complement strand
CTGGTCGGGGCTTCGCTGCGGGGTGCCGATTTGCGGGGCGCTTATCTTCGCTTGGCAAAGCTCGACGGCGCAGATCTGTCTGATGCCAATCTGGATGGTGCAGAAGGCCTGACGCAAGGACAGCTCAATCGGGCCCACCGGAACAACGGAACAAAGCTACCCGCAGGCTGGATAGGGGTGGAAGATGGCAAACGATGAGCATATCGCGATGCTCGGCCGTGGCGCCACAGTGTGGAACGAGTGGCGGGCAACACACGACGAGATGCCGGACTTATCTCGGGCCGGCCTGCGAGGCCTCGACGTGAGTGGCTTCGACCTTTCTGAGGCCGATCTTCGGGGTGCCGATCTCCGGGGCACGAACTTGAGCGGGGCGAATTTGTCGGGTGCGCATCTGGACGGCGCGAACTTCTTCAAGGCGGTGCTCGATGGCGCCGATCTCACCGCGGCGTTTTTGAATGGAGCCCAATTCTTGAACTGCGCTCAGCTCATCGTTACCCGGAACTGGCAATCAACCTTCCGAGATGACGCGCTTGCCTGTGGCGCCTCTATTCCGGACAGAATGCCCTCGGATTAGGTTGCCCACCGAACGGGCTACATGCCGGGGCGACCGAACGCAGCGAATAGGACCATCAAATCGATCTTGCCGGTGGAGGACGAGAATGACCGTGGCAAAACGAGATCTCGGGCGGACGGGACTGCAGGTCACGACTTTGGGCTACGGGGCGATGGAACTGCGAGGAGCCCCACGCGCTCGCGATATCACGGAGGAGCAAGCCGAAACCATTCTGAACAAGGTGCTCGACAGCGGCATCAACTACATCGACACGTCGATCGATTATGGGCTTAGCGAGGAACGGATTGGCCGCTATATCTCGCATCGGCGTGCCGAATATTATCTGGCCAGCAAATGCGGCTGTCTGGTGGGCGCACCCCCGGCACCGCGCGGCCAAAGAGGGGCGCACGTCTTCACACGCGACAATGTCGTGGCCGGGGTGGAACAAAGTCTTACGCGGATGAAAACCGACTATCTCGATGTCGTGCAGTTCCACGCCTCGCCGTCCCGGCAGACCCTTGAGGAGCACGGCGCACTCGATGCACTTCTCGATCTCAGAGAGGCCGGCAAGGTGCGATTTATCGGCATGTCGGGCACCTTGCCCCACTTGACCGACCACATCGCGATGGGCGTTTTTGACGTCTTTCAGATCCCGTACTCGGCGGTCGAGCGTGAGCACGAAGCTGCGATCGCCACTGCTGCTCAGAAGGGTGCAGGTGTCGTCATTCGTGGCGGCGCAGCAAAGGGAGCGCCAACCGAGGGGAAGCAAGCCGGGCTGCAGTGGGAGCGCTGGCGCCGGGCACATCTCGATGACCTGCTCGGCGACATGACCCCGATGGAGTTCATCCTCCGCTTCACTTTCACGAACCCGGACCTGGACACGACCATCGTTGGCACCGTCAACCCGGCGCACCTGCAGACCAACCTCGACATGCTGCAGAAGGGGCCGCTACCGTCGGACTTCTACGAGGAAGCGAAGCGCCGCCTCGCCGCTGCCGGTTCGACGCCAGACTTGAGCGGGGGATAATCGCTGCCCCCAACATGCCAGCTGCCCCCGGCTCCGGAAATACCGGATGCCGAAGCGCAACCTCAAACCAGTTATGCAGGACTTCGCTTGCCGCTGAGATCTAACCCGGAAATATTGATCCGATTAGGAGAGTGATCTCATGCTTAACAGAAACAAGATCCGCGTAGGATTTGTCGGGGCAAATCCGAGCCGTGGCTTTGCCTCGATCGCTCATATTCCTGCCCTGCAGGAGCTTCCGGACTTCGAGATCAGCGCTGTATGCACGACGCGGCAAGATTTTGCGGACGCAGCGGCAAGGCATTACGGGGTACCATTGGCGTTCTCCGATGCCGAGAAGCTTGCGCGACATCCGGCCGTCGATCTGGTCACGGTCAGCGTGAAGGTGCCCGATCATTACCTGCCGGTCATGGCCGCAATCGAGGCCGGGAAGCACGTCTATTGCGAATGGCCGCTCGGCCGTAACACCGACGAGGCGGTCCGGATGCTCGACGCGGCGAAACGCCAAGGGGTCCGTCACGCCGTCGGGCTGCAAGGCCAGGTATCGCCGGCGATCAACTACACCAAGGACCTCATCGCTGACGGCTATGTCGGCCGCGTTCTGTCGGCGACGATGATCGGCTGTGCCCCGAATTGGGGATCCACTATAGAACGTGCCTACCAAGCCGATTCCGCGAACGGCGCCAACCTACTGACGATCACCGGCGGGCATACGATCGATGCGCTATGCTGTTGCCTCGGCGAATTTCGTGAGCTTGCCGCATTCGTCGTGAGCCAACGCGACCGTATCCCTGTCGAGGAAAGCGGCGAGCTGATCGCCAAGACTTCCCCCGACCAACTCGTCGTCAATGGCATTGTCGGAGACGGTACGGTCGTGTCCTTTCAGGTTCGTGGTGGCGTGAATTGAGGGACGGCCTTCTTGTTCGAGATCCACGGGGACCAGGGCGATCTCCAGCTGACGGCCACTTCACGAGCCTCTATGCAGCGGCAGGAACTAAATGTGAGAGGGGCTCGAGGTGATGAGAAGGAACTCGCCGAGCTGCCCATACCAGGCAAATACCGTTGGGTTCCGGAAGGGGTCGCGCCCGACTCTCGTTACAATGTCGCTCAGCTTTACGCGAGATTGGCGGAAGGTATTCGAAATGGCAAACCGATTAGCCCTGGATTCGATTCCGCGGTCACTCGTCATCGGCTAATTGACACGATCATGCGAGCTTCGGAAACCGGAATGAAGCAGGTAATCGAGAGCTCACAATAGGGCTTCGGACCGATGGGCCGTCTCAGCGATCAGCGCTGTGCACGGCCAAATGAGCCATCAAATCCTGCTTTGGAAGCAACGACGAAGCTGCTTGCGCATGAAGACGCGGTCATAGCCGGCTTCGGTACCGCGTCCCGTCTCTTCATAGCCGATCGAAGCGTAGAGGCGTTGATTCTCCACCATTGTCTGATGCGTGTAGAGCCGGATTTCGCAATAACGGCGCCGCAATGCCTCGTCCTCCGCGAACGCAAGCAGCCGGCGGCCCAAACCTACGCCCTGGCGGTTAGGGGAGACGGCGATATTGTCGAGGAGCAGATAGTTTAACGCGGGCAGCAGAACGATAATGGCGGCTATCACTGCCCCTTCCTCAAGCACCCATACCACGCCCTCCGAGGCGCGCGATCCGTAGTCCTCGAGCATCGGTCCGGGCGGCTTACCGATGCGGGCGATGTAGTGCCGATAGGCGTGGTCCACGATCTGCGCGATAGCAGGGACATCGGCAGCAATCCCGGCTCGGATGCGAGGCTTGTCCATAATCAAACTCTCCCAAGTGCGCTTCACTCCCTAGCCGAAAAGACTTGCCCTTAATGAACCCCTCAAATCTTGCCCAATTCTGTTTTGGGTCGTTTTGCCAGGCCGGCTCAACACACAGCGGAATGTTCGCGCGCGCGGTCCGGACATGGGCAAACTTGGTGGATGTGGTGCATCAAGTGGGCCCCGTCCCAGCCGCTCCTTAGAAAGTGTCACAATGATAAGCTCCCCTGACAGTTCCTACGCATTGGTCAGAAACACATCCACTACATCCACTTGATCCACCAGTGGGTCGGAAAACCACGGGCAAAAGAGCACCCTTCGCCAGCTATTACGGTCAGTGGCGGGTCGGTTTCGTAGTCGGCACAGAGTTCAAAAATTGGCGCCGGGCGCGCGTGCAGGGACAACACCACCTCGTGGATCTCCCGTTCGCCGATCTTCGTCAACTCGCGTTCGTGGCGGCGGGAGATCTTTGACGGCGTCGACGACCGTCCCGGCTTGTCGGATTACCGGCGAAATGTAGACGGCCGTCGATCTCGTCGCCTCCGTGAGTCCTTCCGAGCCCGCGATGAGCTCGCTCCGGAAGCAACCCGAGAACGCGGTCGCCTCTTCCTGGCAGGCGTCGGTTCTGGCACCGTTTCATTGGCGACAGCCGCGTCGTTTGATGCGGAACGGGATCTCCGTCTGCGTGTCGGCGTTACCTCGGGTTCCTGAACCGCGTCTACCGGCTTCGGAGCTGCTGTTGGAAAGACTGCCGGATCTGCCTGTGCTTTGGGCTTCCGGCCTAGCCCAAGTTCCTTCGCCAGCATAGAACGCCGCTCCGTATAAGCTGGAGCCGTGAGTGGATGATCGTTCCGCAATCCCCAACGCTTCCGGTATTCATCCCTGCTCAAGCCGTGCCGCCTGTTAATATGCCGGCGTAGCGTTTTCCCCCTGTAGCCACAGTCCAAGCAAACCACATAGTCCTGCTGTACGGAACGTCGCACGGACACAGCGGGAGTACGAAGCTCTTCAGGATGATTTGGCTGTCCAAGCCCACCAAGCGCCCGCTGTACTGTCGTGATGAGATCTGAAAGCTGACCGGCGGCTATCGTATGATGCCGTACATAGCTCCCGACTAATTTCGCCGTGAGATGTTGAGCGAGCTTTTTAGAGTGTCCATGACATTTCTCCCAGAACTGTTTTCTGAAAGGCTCATATACGCCAGACGGCAACCAACTAAAAGAGAGTTCAGCGGCGTCTCTCCGGTAATTTCACTGTGACCACTACATGTTTGCTTAAAAATCATCAAAAATTCTTCGCCGAAGGACGCGTGATTTTAGCCGCCTTCAGAGATCCGGATCTGAATCAGCTTGAAAAGGAACGCGTAGATTGGTAAACAGCTCACTCAATGCTTTTCCGGTCCCACCCGAAATAACGGCCCGCGTGCGTATGTGTGGGAATCGCACTCCAGGGCGCTAAAGCCTGCTTTTGACGGTGTGCGTGGCTCGGTGGGGGTGTCGCCTTTTCTGGGGTGGGAGGCCAGTTGGGCTGGGCAATCGCAGGATATCGCGAACGCGTGCCATTCCTCGCCTCTGAGGCATCCAGCTCCATGACCGGTGCGGAGTTGGTGATCGCCGGCAGCGTTACGGCGGCGCGCGACCTCGATGGAGCTGAAGTGACAGCTTAGCGCTCAGCTGCAGCAGCATCGGCAAACTGCGAGTTCAGCGGAATCTCCCATAGATATACTATTATGGGAGATTCCGCTAAAGTCGCATTCGCTCGGCGAGCTACGACTCGGCGACGAAGTGAACGATCGCCGGCCCCGTGCTCGGTGTCGAGCGATGCCCGAATACTTAACGCTGATCTCTCTGCAGAAGGGAGGAAACCCACCTTCAGGGAACGACCTGAGCGGCGACTAGGACGCGAAATTTGGCAGTCCTGAGGGCAGGGGCTGTTTTGAAGCCTTGTTGAGGCTCCGATACCGGCAGATATCGGTTCCGCCATTGCCAGTAATGGGCGGCCGAAATCCGACGGAGCGTCGCGACGTGGTCTCGCAGGCGAATTGACTTCAGACTGATTTAGGTTCAAGATTTTCGAGCATCGATTTTCGCATACACGCTTGGGTAGGGCTGCAGCTTGTTTGGAAACTGACGCCAGCGCCAGATCCCCGCGACGAGATGGGAAAACTGGGCGCGCGCGCAGAGAACAGGCAATTTTGCAATAGCGGCTTGGGGAGGAAACCATGAACTCAATCGAGCGCCGCGACTTCCTGAAGGGCACGGCCACTGGCGTATTTGCGTTTACCGTCGGCGGTGTCGAGGTACTCTTGTCCGCGCGCGAAGCACATGCGCAAAACGTGCCATTCCGGCTGCTCAAGGCCAACGAGGCGGAAACCATCGAGGCGTTGGGTGAGACCCTCGTTCCTGGCGCGCGTGCCGCAGGTATTGCCCATTTCATCGATCAGCAACTCTCCGTTCCGCCCGAAGAAGCACTGCTCGAAGCGCGGATCCTCAATGTTCGCCCACCCTACGCCCGCTTCTATCGAAGTGCGATTGCCGCCGTCGACAACGCGAGCCAGGCGATCAACAGCGGCCGCAATTTCGCGCAGCTCAGTCCGAGCGAGCAGCACGATTTCGTCGACGCTATGCGCCAAAACAAAGTCCAAGGCTGGCAGGGCCCCGGCGGATCGTTCGTCTACTTGCTGCTGCGTAGTGACGCCGTGGATGTCGTCTACGGCACGATGGAAGGCTACGAAGCCCTTGGCATCCCATACATGCCGCATATCGCGCCGGACAAGAGGTGGTGACCATGGCGACGAATGAAAAAGTCGATGTCGTCATTGTCGGGGCCGGCGCATCGGGCTCGGTCTACGCTGCCGTTTTGACGAGGCAAGGCAAAAGTGTCGTCGTGCTCGAGCAGGGCCCGGACTGGCAGCTCTCCGATCTGATCAGCTCCGACATTTGGGGACGTCGGGTAAAGCCTGCGGGCGGCCCTTTCATCCTCGAAGGCAAGCACCCGGTCAGTTACGGTTACCAGGCGGGTTGGGGAGTCGGTGGGGCTGCACTGCACTATTTTGCCAACTTCCCGCGCCTGCTGCCGAACGATTTCAAGATCAAGAGCGAGCATGACCGCGCGCATGACTGGCCGATCTCGTATGAGGACGTCGCCCCCTACTACGACAAGGTCGCTCGCGACGTCGGCGTCTCTGGTGATGCCCAAGCGGAGGAAATCTGGCGGCCGGCCGGTGAGCCCTATCCGATGCCGCCGATGAAGACCTTTCGTAATGGCCAGGTCTGGCTGAAGGGCTTCGAGGGGGTCGGCATCCGCATGGTACCGGCAGCGGTCGGGATGAACTCGACCGAATACAAGGGACGGCCGCCCTGCATTTATGACGGCTGGTGCCACGTTGGCTGTCCGATCGGTGCGCTCGCCAATCCGCTCGTTACCTACCTGGCCGATGCGAGAAAGTCCGGCGCCGAGGTGCGGCCGTGGAGCACCGTCACGCGGATCCTGACCAACCCCGAAGGCACGCGCGTCACCGGCGTCGAGTACTACGACCAGAAGAAGGAGCGGCAATTGCAGCCGGCGAGTGTCGTGGTGCTGGCCGCCTGGGCTGCGCAGAACCCGCGTATCCTGCTCAACTCGGCAACCGACAAGCACCCGAAAGGCCTCGCTAATTCGAGCGGTCTCGTCGGCAAGTACATGATGACGCACTTCATCTCGGGCACGCTCGCGATCTTCGACGAGGATGTCGAAAACCACATGGGCACGACGGGCGCCCAGTACATGTCCTATGACCGCTACGGCAAGACGAGCCACAAGGAGGGATTCGGCAGCTCATTCATTGTCGCCGGTTCCGCGCTCAAGACGAATGACCTTGGCGGCATTGCCAATGCCCGTCTCGATCTGTTCGGTGCCGATCTGCACGAGTTCATGAAACGGGCGAAGCGCGGCTTGACCCGCATCGGGACATTCGGTGAGGAGCTGCCGAATATCGAGAACCGCATCGAGCTCGTAAGTGACAAGGACGAATTTGGCATGCCGCTCGCCAAGATCATCCATAGCTACGACAAGGACGCCGAGGCGGTGTGGAATGCCAATTTCGAAGAGGGCCTAAAGATCGCCAAGGCGACAGGCGCCAAGGATGTGTGGTCGGCTCGCGGCAATATGCCGACGATCCATCTGATGGGCGGCACGATCATGGGGACGGAGGCCGGCAATTCGGTGGTCAACAGCTACGGCCAGACCCACGAGATCCCTAACCTATACGTGGCCGGGCCCGGAATTTTTGCGACCAGCGGCGCCTCCAACCCGACCTATACGATTTTTGCTCTCTCGCTGCGCGGCGCCGAGCAACTGGCCGCAAGCTGGGGTTCGGTCACCGATTGAGGCGCGGAATCGTGCTTGGGCGCGAGCCGTTGCCGCTCGTCCGGCGCGCCTCCTGTGTCTGTTTACTGTCCGAATCGGCATATCATTTTAATGAGAACCTGGCTGGGCTTGGCCGGGCTGTGGCAAACATTGACTGCCAGCTTTCGCGCAGACGGGTTGGGTGACTGGTCAGGGATTTGGTTCAACCGCTCGCGATAGCTTTCCAGTTCTTCGTCAAATGGTCAGCGCTGCGCCATGCCAGTGCTTGCGCTGTGAGCGTTGGGTTATGTGCCCCACTTGTCCCCATCACCGACGCCCCGAGAACGCCAAGATTGGGCACCTCGTGGGAAAACCCCCAGCGATCGACCACATTAGTCTCGCGGTTGTCGCCCATTCGCGTGCCGCCATATGCGTGAGTAGACGGTCCCATTGTGCCCGGCGGCCCTTTATCGACAGCTATAGCCCCCGCCTCCATGAACCATCTCTCCATCTTGTCCTGCATCAGGACACCGACCTTCTTCTCGTTTTCTTTGAAATCGGCCGTGATCCGACATACCGGCTGACCGAGGGCGTCCTTCACCGTCGGATCAAGGTCGAGAGAGTTGTCCTCATAGGGCAATGTAGTCTTCTGGATGTAGGCAACGTTCCAGCGATCCGCATTCTCCTTGATGAACGACTTCCACGCCGAACCCCACCGCGGTGCCTTACCTAACGTTATCATGCTAGCCGCACCGATGGGCCGCCTATCGGAGTAGACCCACAGATTGCCACCACCGATGAAATCTAGTCCCGAATGGTCGAAGTTGTCGTCTGCCCAATTGTCGACCGCGACGCCTTGCGCCGGCAGGCCATACCAGTTGTTGATGTCGAATGGGAATAGGGCAGTGACCGGCCAAGCTGTGTTGTGGGTCATATAGTGCTTTCCGACTTGCCCGGCATTGTTGGACAATCCATTCGGAAACGCTTTTGACTTCGAAAGCAGCAGGAGCCGGACGTTCTCGTAGGTGTAGCTGGCGAGCAATACGACGTCGGCCGGCTGAAAATACTGCTGGCCGCCCTTGACATAGGTAACACCGGTTACGCGGCCGGTTTTATCGTCGATGGTAACATTCGTGGTTGTAGCCAGCGTGATCACTTTGAGCTGGCCCGTCCCGACGGCCTTGGGAATCGTGCTAACCGCGGTCGAATTTTTGGCGCTGATTGGGCATCCGCCGCGGCTGCAAAAGCCGTGGTACATGCAGCCCGGCCGGTCGTCGTAGGGTTCCGAGTTGATCGCAGCTGGCCCAGGGAACGGGCGCCAGCCGAGTTTACTCGCCGCCGCTCCCATCAGCTCGGTGAACTCCGTTCCGCGCAGCGGGGGCATCGGGTATTCGCGCAGGCGCGGTCCCTCGAAGATGTTGCCGCGCGTATCGATCTTTCCCTGTATGTTGCCGGCCTGACCCGACACGCCGAGCTCGTACTCAACCTTGTCGTAGTACGATTCGAGCTCATCCAGACCGAACGGCCAGTCCTCTACCGTCGAGCCCTTCGGTATTCGCGCTGCGCCATAACGTTGGGTCGTCTCGGTGACCACCTTGAAGTCCCAAGGATTAAGTCGCCAGCTCTGCGCCCAGTAGTGGAGAGAGGTGCCGCCGACAGCGTTCATCATCGGGTGGATGGGCAACCTTGGTGAATAAGGCGCCGAGGAATTTGGCCGATGGGTTGGAACCTCGCTGTTCGCCTTCTGAGCCGACTGAGGCCAGCCGCGGAAGTTGTTGCGCAGTTCGTCAGGAGCGAAATCGCGCGGGGTGAGCCAAGTACCCGCTTCGATCCCGATCACCTCGAGCCCAGCTTGCGTAAGCGGGAGGGCAGCGACGCCTCCAACCGCCCCGAGGCCGACGATGACGACATCGGTCTTCTTCAGTTCAGTGGCCATGACCACCGCCCTTCATAGTGAACATTTCGTCGTCGTAAGCCGATTTTCGGATTGCCGTCGGTTTCGCTTTGATCCGCTGCTCATCCTCGCTGACCGCCATGCGAATCCCGGGATAACCGATCAAGTCCCATCCCACGAAGTTCGCATTGCCGCCATAGTACGGGTCGCAGAACGTGCCCTGTATCGTATGAGTCCGGACCAATTCGAAGAACACCGAGGAACTTGGTGAGAACCCGGTGGCGATGTTCTTCTCCATATCCCGCAGTACCGCGTCTTGATCCTCTGCGGAAAGGTTGGAGAAAAGCGCGCCCTTCGATCTTTGCGCATATTCGTCAATCGCTGCGAGGCCCATCGCGTAAGCGGCGCGCGAGGAGGCAAGCGGACCAGCCAGAGCGCGGTCGATGTAATGGGCCGCCCGCGCCTCAGTGGCTCCAGGCCCGTTCTCGTCCGTCGGGATTAGCCGTGCGACGATCGCCTCGAGTGCGTCAGCCTCGGCAGCGGTGAGTGTTTCCAGCGCTTCCCGAGCAGGTATTTGAGCCGAAGCGGGTGGAGGCGAGGGCGCGGCAGCGCTTGGCGCGAGAGAGGTGCCCGAAATCGCCGTCGCAGCGCCTGCGAGACCCAGCTGTTTGAAAAGGCTGCGGCGCGACAGAGCGTTAGGTGCGCCGGGATCCTCAATGTCCTTTGGCATATTCCTCCCTCACATTCTCTCGCACATCAGCCCTCAACTAGGTTGATGCAGCGTCGTTCGTGTCTGCGAGTTGATCATCAAAGTACCCTCACCGCCCTCCCAGGATCAAGCTGACAACCCCGGGCTGTCCTGTTCTGCACGCCGACGAAGTCCAGCGAGCCACCGAGTCCTCGCCCTGACCAAGCTCGGGGCGGCAAGTGCGAAGCGGGCTCGCGAGAGCGGCGGTATTTGCTCTCAATGAAGAGGCCTAACTCCCCTCGTGGCTTGCCGCCGTTCCGTATCGGAATGATACGGCAGAAGACTGAGGCAGTTAACCGGAGGCCGACATGTTCCCGGCGATCTATTTAACGTGCAGCGCGAACTTCAAAGCGCTAAGCTTGGCGCCATGAGCGATCAATTTGAAGGCAGTTGCCTGTGCGGCGCCGTACGCTTCGTGGCCACCGGACAACCGGAATCGGTGGCGTGGTGCCATTGCGAAAGTTGCCGGAAGCATAGCGGTGCGCCCGTCTCCGTCTTTGTGGCGTTCAAACGTGACGCGTATGTCGTTACTGAGGGTCAGATCACGAAGTTCAATTCGTCGCCCGGCAGGTGGCGGGGATTTTGTGCCAGATGCGGGTCGACGTTGACCTGCGAAGGCGAACGCTCGAACGAAACGCATTTTCATGTCGGCGCATTTCGTGATGCTACGCAATTTCAGCCGACGAGACACATATTCCCGGAGGAGCGCCTACCCTGGTTACATTTGGGCGGTTGACGGCTGTGCTGCCTCTCCAGCCGCGCGCCGACAATTGACGACGGGGAAGCTGCTGAATGAGGCATCCATGTTGGGTCTAGCATTGACCGGCCCGAGACATGCCATAGCGAATTAACCGGAACGTAAAAAGACCCCGCTACGGCCGTACACAAGGGCGGTCTTGGCTCGCGTAGACATTACCGAGTGCCTTTAGCGGTCTTCTCGGGCCGCATTAACTGAAGTGGACCCCGTTTGTGCGACAGCCGGAGCCGCGTCTTAAGGTGTAACCCTGCCGGTTTCGATGTCGGCTCCGGTCGCAGTGAGCGCGACGGCTGGTTCGGCGAACCTATTGTTCACTTCATCAATATTAAATCCTTCATTGGCTGTGGCGCCTGTGGGTATGTGGGCGAAGGCGAGCATTTCCCCGCCTTCCGAGCTTGCTCGGGAAGCGGGGGAAGCGCAACCGGTCGGCGAAGCCGATCGTCCACATATCCATAGGCCTTCCTGATAGATTTGCCGCGGCGTGCGGTAACCAAGGCTCTGATGCTGGCGTTCGTCGTTGTAAAAGCTGAGCCAAGCGCCAATCCCAGCCTTGGCCTCGGCAACGTTCTCATAGGCATTGAGGTAGACTTCCTCGTATTTCAGGCTGCGCCACAGCCGCTCGACGAAGATGTTGTCCATGCAGCGGCCCTTGCCGTCCATACTGATCATCACCCCGTGCTGCTTCAGTGTCCCGGTGAAATCGTCACTGGTGAACTGGCTGCCCTGGTCGGTATTGAAAATCTCGGGCCGGCCGTAGCGGGCGAGCGCTTCCTCGAGTGCATCGACACAAAAATCGGCGCCGAGCGTGTTGGACAATCGCCACGCCAGCACCGCGCGGCTCACCCAGTCCATGATGACCACCAGGTAGAGGAAGCCCTTGGCCATCGGGATGTAGGTAACGTCCGAGCACCAGACCTGATTGACCCGCTCGATCGCGATCCCACCGAGGAGGTACGGGTAGATCTTGTGGGCCGCTGCCGGTTTGCTCGTGTTCGGGCGCTGATAGATCGCCACCAGCCCCAGCAGCCGCATCAGGCGCCGGACCCGTTTGCGATTGACGACATGGCCCTGCGTCGCCAGCCACGCCGCCATCCGGCGCGAGCCGTAATAGGGCCGGGCCAGATACTGCCGGTCGATCAGCGCCATCATTGCAAGATCTGCGGCGCTCACCTCGGCCGGCTTCCGGTAGACTGCCGAGCGCGACACCGCCAGCAACCGGCATTGCTGGGATACCGGCAGCACCGGGTTCACGCGCTCGACCATCGCGCGCCGTTCCGCCCGGCTCATTTGCCGAGCTTTCGTGCCAAAAAATCGTTTTCGACCTTCAACTGGCCGATCTGCCGGTACAGAACATCGACCTGCGCCTCGTTGCTGGTCCCCTCCGCCGCTGAACCGCCGCCCTCGAAAACGCTCGCTGCACCGTCCAGCAGCTGCTTCTTCCAGTTGTAGATCTGGTTCGGATGCACCCCGAACTCACTCGCCAGCTCGGCGATCGTCCGGTCCCCTCTGACCGCCGCCAGCGCCACCTTCGCCTTGAACCCCGCATTATGTTTCTTCCGTGTCCGCTTCATGTCCTGCTCCCGCGCTATCTGCGCGTTCTAGGGGCAGGGCTCCACCTTAGCCAGCTGTCTCATTTTCGGGGTCCACCTCAAACAGCACGGCCGGTTCAACCCCAAGCGCATTCGCGAGTTTGGCGATAATCTCAAGCCCCGGGTAGCTCACGCCCTTTTCCAGCTTGCTTATGTAGGTGCGGTTCACGTTAGCCTCGTAGGCAAGATCCTCCTGCGATATGCCCTTGGCGTGTCGGTACCGGCGGAGATTAGCCGCGAAAGCTTGCCGGAGGTCCCTTGGGTCCATCCCGCAAACGGAGCCGCTTGTCGCCTATTGACCCACCGCTTTAAAGCGACAAAATGCGGAGCTGAGGGGTGCGGCCCAGTTTGAGAAGCGAACGAGTTGGACTGGAACATGAAGCTCATTGAAGAGATCGCCCGTTCGCTAAGGCTCGTGAAAAACGATGGCCGGTATGAAGTCATCGAGAGGGAAACACCCACCAGCGCCCCTGAATTTGAGATAATTGTTCCCTCGGAGGCCGCAGCCCAGAGCGCGGGCTTTTCTCCGGATCTGTGCGAAACGATCCGAGTAATCCGGCGCGATGTGATCGCGACTTTGAGACAGGTGCCAGCTTTTGTCTCAGCGGCGCAGAAGATGGCCAGCGAGGGACGTCTTTACCGAGTGCTGGTCAGTGAAGAGCGCGTTCATCTTCTTCGCGAGGGCGCGGATGGTATCGTCAAACCGTTCCTGCGCGACGCCCACGGGCAGTTCGTCGAAAACGTCGACCTGATGCGTGTCCCGCCCGATTTGGCCGGGGCGATCGCCGCTATCGCTATCAACGCTGCGCTGGCGGAAATCTCGGCCAAACTCGACGTAGTTGCAAAGACGGTCGAAAATCTGGCTGAGGTGATCCGGGTAGCGAACCTCGGCGCCCTTCAAGGCGCTATAGACGCGCTCGAAATCGCTCGCCAGCTAGTAAACGCAGATCGGCGGCGCGAGCAGATGTTCGATGCCTGCCAAGAAATCGTCGTTCAGTTGGGCGTCATCGCGGGGCAAATCGCCGCGCACGTCAAAGAGATGCCATCGGAGAATACCGGGTTCTGGACTGGTTGGAATCAGGACCGCATTCCGGCGGCTGAGAAGGCTTACGCGCGCGTCCGTGATGACTTCGCCGTGCTCCTGGAGGGACTACAACGGACCGTGGCCGCCTACCTCGAGCTCGGCCAGTTTGCCGCGGCGGCGAAGGCGTTCTGCCTCGTTTGCAACAGAATCGATGCGTCGCCACGGTTGGCAGCAGATCGCGCGCGGCTTCTGCCTTACTCGAGTGAAGGAGAAAGGCCCGAACGGATATTCGAGGACTTCCTGACCGGTAAAGCGGCCGCTGAAGCCCGGCTCCAAACCCTGGCTAGAGGTGTTCGACCGGCCTTAGCGCTTGTCTTTGACCGGGCGGAGTTGGTGGGTGAGGGGTGACCGGATGGATGAAAAACGGCCGTTGTGTGGGTGCGGCCGCCCTTTGCGCCAAGGTGAGACACGCTGCCCTAATTGCAGGTGGCGCATGGCTGCAAAGTGGAAGGTCCCATTGAAATGGATTGTCAGGACGGCTGGGATCATCACATCGATGATGGTCTTGGTTTTCTTCAGGAAGGGCATGGGCAAGTCGCGCCCCTAACAGGCCACCTCTCGCAATGCAGCCTGCAGGGCCGTATCGAGTGCGCTGAGAAACCGTGATCTATCCTTCTTCGTCAGCGGGGCTGGCCCTCGGGTATTCTCTCCCAGCTCCCTCAAATGCCGGGCTATATCACGACCGGCAAGCGCATTTCCGATATTCGCCTCTGTCCACTGTTTTCCGGTCGGGGAGACGACGCGCGCTTCTTTCTTGAGGCAGCGAGATGCCAGCGGGATATCGGAAGTGACGCACACGTCAGTAGCTCCGATGCGCTCGGCAATCCAGTCGTCAGCGGCATCCGCGCTGTCGCCAACGAGAACCATGCTCACGTTCGACAGGCCAGGCGGCCGGATTGGCCGTGAGCCATTACTGACCACAAGAACATTAAGCCGAAGACGCGTCGCCACGCGGTAGATCTCCTCGCGCACCGGGCAGGCATCCCCATCGACATAGATGTCGGTCAACTCTCGGCTCGCCTTGTGCTTGGTCTATCACCGCCGATCAGACACTCTCGCAGCTTCGACCATCGCCGCCTCGCTCGGCTTCCCTTGACTGCGATCGCGAGTGCCTTTCGCTGCCCGACGAGCACCACGAGGCGTTTGCCGCGTGTCACCCCGGTATAGACCAAATTCCGCTGCAGCATCGGGTAATGCTGAGTACTGAGCGGAATCACGACGGCTGGATATTCCGAGCCCTGGCTTTTGTGGATGGTCGTCGCATATGCCAGCACCAATTCATCCAGCTCGCCAAAGCCGTAGGTGACTTCGCGGCTATCGAAATCGACGCTGAGCTCGCCTTCCTCCATGTCGATGCCGGACACGACGCCGAGATCGCCGTTGTAAACGTCCCTGTCGTAATCGTTCTCGACCTGCATGACTTTGTCGCCCGGGCAGAAGGTCCAGCCAAATCGGTCAATGCGGATCTCACCCGGTGGATTCAGCGCGTTCTGCAGCTCGATATTCAGCGAGCGGGCACCCAGGCCGCCGCGGTTCATCGGGCAGAGCACCTGGACACCAACGGCCAGGTGAGCCTGACCCGCAAATGGAGCAACGCCCCATGCATCCAGGGCACCAGCTGGGGCTACAACAACCGAATGGTCTGGGTCGACCGCGGCTGCCGCGCCGATTTCCTGTTTGGGAAGTAGGATTCCTTCACCCGAACCCTCCCCCTCGTGGGGCGAGGGAACAATCGGCGAAGTTCGCTCTGTTTAATGCCGAGAGAAGGGCGCCAGCGGGAGTTGAACCCGTGAGATCTACCCCGCCATTGAAACAAAACCGGACCATCCTCGTCTACTTCCGTAATTGCGATGAGGTCAAGCCGACACCGTCAGAACGGATCCACCTGTATCGAAATCATGGTGGTTATTCTGGTCGCGGGTCTGCTGGCAACGATTGTCATACAGCACCTGCCGGGCGCCGCCGACAAGGCCAAGCGCGCCAAGGCACAGGCCGATATCGCCGAGCTCAAGACGGCGCTGGATCGTTACTATCTCGACAACGGATACTACCCCACCACCGATCAGGGTCTTCGCGCGCTGGTTACGCCGCCGACAAATGGTTTCATTCCCCTCGTCTATTACACTGGCGGTTACATCGAGCGCCTTCCGAGAGACCCGTGGGGGAATCCTTACTTCTATCAAAGCGATGGGAATTCGTACGTCCTGAAGTCGTTGGGGCCAGACGGAGTCGAAAGCGCCGACGATATCGACGGCAGCCAATCGCAATGAGGGCGTGCATCTGTCAGGCCCGACTCGCCTCTTAAACAGCTCGGTCGATCTCTGACGCTAGATCTTGCCTCGCCCCACGAGGGGATCAGACGTGGGACCAGGAATCAGAGGGCGAGAGCGGCAACCTGAATAAGAATGGTGCGCCATGAGGGACTTGAACCCCCGACCTGATGATCCGTAGTCATCCGCTCTAATCCACTGAGCTAATGGCGCATCCGAACCCTAGAAATTTTCATATCGCGGCCTCGCGAGCAAGCCGATCGCTTTCGATTGAAAAAAAACGGGCCAGTGGGAGAAGTTCCACTGGCCCGCAACTGACTGGTCTGGAGAAGTGTCAAACCAGTCAGTTCTACTGTAGGTAGATATTTAATACAAAATTGCCGCCCCAATGTCTACCCCCTGAACGCTTCCCCATGAGGGCACGGTCATCATCATCCGTATTACCCATTTACTTTTCGAACAGGCGCGCAGCGCCTGTTCGTCATTTCCTGATGCTGGGTGCAGGGGGTCACCCCCCGCGACGGTGTCGATGCCGCCCACCGCGGAGGTGATTAATTCTGCGCGGTTGGAATCCAGACCGAGACCGTCGTGCCTTCATGCACCTTGCTCTCGATTCGCAGCGCGCCGTGATGCAACTGCACGATATGCTTGACGATCGCGAGACCCAGTCCCGTGCCGCCCAGCTCGCGCGAGCGCGCCCGATCGACGCGATAGAATCGCTCCGTCAGCCGGGGGATATCCGCCGCCGGAATTCCCTCGCCCGTATCGACCACGACCAGCGCGACGCCCGGCTTTGCGCCCGCGCCATTGGCGTCCGCCGCTTCGCGCGCCTCGACCGTCACCCGGCCCTCGCGCGGCGTGTATTTGATCGCGTTGTCGATCAGATTGAGCATCACCTGATGCAGCCGGTCGCGGTCGCCCGCCACCTTCGGCAATCCCTCCGGACAATTCACCGACAGGCGCAAGCCGCGCTTTCCCGCCTGCTCCTGCATCAGCTCGGCCGCCTCTGACAGCACGCGCGACGGCTCGAGTTGCTCGATCTTGAGCGGAGTCAGTCCACGTTCCAGGTCTGAGAGCGAGACCAGGTCGTCGAGCAAACGCGCGAGGCGTCGTGCTTGCCGTTCGATAATTCCGAGAAAGCGCGTCGATGTTTCGCGATCGTCCACGCCCTGGATGAGCGTCTCGGCGTAACCGTACAGCGCGCTCAGCGGAGTGCGCAGCTCATGCGTTAGATTCGAAATGAAATCCGCGCGGAGAGTCTCGTATGACTTGAGCTGCGTGATGTCGTGAAACACGAACACCCAAGCAGCGCCGCGCGAGGTGCGAATCTGCGCGGCGCTCGCGCTGACATAGAGCGGCGCAGGATTCTGGATCATGATTTCTGCGCTGGTGACGTCGGTGCCCGCCGATCGCATCGAGCGTCCCGCAAACTCCTGCAGCCGCGGGTCGCGGCATAGCTCGACGAACGGCCGATCGCGATAGTCCGTCTCGGCTCCCAATGCGAAGATTCGCCGCGCCGCGCCATTGAGCAGGATCACCTCGCCGCGCGCTCCCGTCACGACCACCGCCTCGGCCATGCTGCGCAGAATCGCCTCGAACTCGTCGCGCTGCTCGGCCAGCGAGTCCACGTCGGCGACGATCGAGTCGGCGGCGTCGAGCAGATGGTGCTCCGCGCGGCCCATCGGATCACTGCCGTTGGGCAGCAGATGCGGCGGTGGGCGCCGGCTCTGCAGTGCGGCCGCGACCGCGTCGAGTCTTTCCGCTCGTCGCGACAACGATCGTCCGATCGTGCGAGCCGGAATCGCGCCGATCGCAAACCCTAGAACGATTACGATGACAACCCAGATAGGCGACGCCGCTCCGGTGGCGGCCAGCACTACCAGTAATATGGCGGCAGGTGCGAGACCGATTCCTATCGCAGCGAAAAGTACGGCGGTCGGCGATCTATCCAAGCGCTTCGGGGTTGAAGCGATAGCCCACGCTTCGCACCGTGAGGATCAATTCCGGATTGGCGTCATCGCGCTCGATATGCTGGCGCAGGCGGCGGACGTGGACGTCGACGGTCCGCGGTTCGACGAACGTGTCGCGGCCCCACACCATGTCGAGCAGTTGTTCGCGCGTATATACCCGCATCGGATGCTGCACGAAGAATTTCAGCAGTTCGAACTCGCGCAGGGCAAGCTCCCTGCGATTGGCGTCGACGAATACCTGGTAAGTGCCGAAGTCCATCCGCAGCCGCCCCTTCTCGTACGCGCCGCCGCCGGAGTCCGGCTCTGAGAGCGGATTCGCGCGACGCAGCAACGCCTTGACCCGCGCAACCAGCTCGCGCGGGCTGAACGGCTTCACCACGTAATCGTCGGCGCCCATCTCCAGTCCGAGCACCTTGTCCACTTCGGTGCCCTTGGCAGTCACGATCAGTATCGGCAGATGCGTCGTCTCGCGCTCCGCCCGCATCTGGCGGCAGACCTGCAGCCCCGGCATCCCCGGCAGCATCAAGTCGAGCACCATCAGATCGGGCACGCGTCGCTTGACCTTCTCGAGCGCCTGCGCGCCGTCGGCCGCCTCTTCGACGACGAACCCTTCCTGCGCAAGGTTGTAGCGGATCAGTTCGCGGATGTCGGCGTCGTCCTCGACGATCAGGACGCGGTAGCGAAGTCCGCGTTGCGCGTCGGAGACCGTGTTCGTAGCCTGGCTGGTCTGATTCATCGCTTCTCCCCCTCCACCTTGTAAATCAAGTTCCCCGCTTCTTGGTTTCCACGTGACGGATCATTTTGCCCTTAACCATGAACGTGACCATCTCGGCGATATTGGTCGCGTGATCGGCGATGCGTTCGAGGTACTTGGAGACGAACAGCAGCCGCGTCGCCGACGCTATCGTATGCGGATCCTCCGCCATGTAGCTCAGCAGCTCGCGATAGACCTGGTAGTTCAGCAGATCGACTTCGTCGTCGCGCGCGATCACCTGGTCAGCGAGGTCGGTGTCATCGCGCATGAACGCATCGATACTGTCCTTGACCATCGACTGAGCTATTTCCGCCATTCGCGGCAAGTCGATATAGGGTTTCAGCTGCGGCACTTCGTTGAGTTCGAGCGAGCGCTCGCAGATATTGACCGCGTTGTCGCCGATTCTTTCCAGGTCGGTCGTGATCTTGAGTCCGGTGGTGATAAAGCGCAGGTCGCTGGCAGTCGGCTGATGGAGTGCGAGCAGCCGGATGCACTGCTCGTCGTTGTCGTTATCCATCCGATTCACTTCTTCGTCGCGCTGGATAACTTCGCGCGCGTGATCGCTGTCGCGATTTACCAGCGCGTCGACCGCCTCCGCGATTTGACGCTCGACCAGCCCGCCCATCTTGAGTAGACCGGCGCGCAAGCCGCGCAAATCCTCTTCGTACTGCCTATTGGTATGCTGCGGCTGGGTGCTATCCATCTTACTGTTCCCCGAGATCAGCCGAATCGCCCGGTGATATAGTCCTCAGTCTCACGCTTGGTGGGGTTCGTGAAGATCTGCTTGGTCTCGCCGTACTCGATCAGATCGCCGGTGTACATGAAGGCAGTCTTGTCGGAGCAGCGCGCTGCTTGCTGCATGTTGTGCGTCACGATGACGATAGTGTACGCCGACTTCAATTCAAGCAATAGTTCTTCGATTCGCGCGGTCGAGATTGGGTCGAGCGCCGAGCACGGCTCGTCCATCAGCAGCACCTCGGGTTGAACCGCGAGCGCGCGCGCGACGCACAGCCGCTGCTGTTGCCCGCCCGACAAACTGCCGCCGGGACGTCGCAGGCGATCCTTGACCTCTTCCCAAAGCGCCGCCTGGCGCAGGCTTTTCTCGATTATGGCATCGCGTTCTCCGCGGCCGACCTGTACGCCATTCAGGGTCAGCCCCGCAGCGACGTTTCCTCGATCGACATCGTCGGGAACGGCGTCGGCTTCTGAAACACCATCCCGATCCGCCGCCGCACCTGCACCGGATCGACCTCGTCCTCGTAAATGTTATTCCCGTCGAGCAGCACTTCGCCGGTCGCGGTCGCACCCGGCACCACCTCATGCATCCGGTTCAGACATCGCACCAAAGTCGACTTGCCGCATCCCGACGGCCCGATAATCGCGGCGATACGATCTTGCTCGAACGACAGGCTGACGTCTTTAAGCGCGCGGTTCTTATGAAAATACGCGTTGAGATTTTTGACGACCAGCTTTTCCGGCATGGCTACCTTGGCGCTTTCGCCGCCCCGCCCGTCACCCATCGCACGCCCAACTCGAGCGCAAGGATTATAGCCGTCAACACCAGCGCTCCCGCCCACGCCTGCCGCTGCCAATCGGCAAACGGCGAAATCGCGTAAGTGTAAACCTGCACCGTCAGCGTGTTTATCGGATGGAACAGCGAGGTCGACCAGAAGCGGTTGCCGAACGCCGTGAACAACAGCGGCGCCGTCTCGCCCGACACTCGCGCGACCGCCAGGATCACGCCGGTGGTGATTCCCGATAGCGCAGTGCGCGCGACCACTGACAGCATCGTGCGCCAGTTCGGCACGCCGAGGGCCAGGGAAGCCTCGCGCAATTCCGGCGGCACCAGCAAGACCATCTCTTCGGTGGTGCGCGTGACCAGGGGAATCATGATCGCCGCGAGCGCGACCGAACCGGCCAGCGTCGAGAAGCTGCCGAACGGCCTCACTATAACTGCATAGGCAAAAATTCCGACCACGATCGACGGCACGCCCATCAGCACGTCGGCCGAGAATCGCACCCAGTTGGTAAACTGGCTCGCACGATTAGCCGCCAGATAAAGACCTGCGCCCACTCCGATCGGCACTCCAATCAGGCATGCGATTCCAACAACTTCCAACGTCCCGACAATCGCGTTCGCCATGCCACCGCCCGTTTCTCCGACCGGTGCCGGCATATGCGTGAAGAACGCCCAGTTGAGACTCGCGAATCCCTTGCTGACCAGATACCCGAGCACGAGGAACAGCGGGATCAGCGTGACTATTGTCGCGCCGACCGTCACCGCCATCATCGCGTCGCTCTTGAACTTGCGGTAGCGATAACTGGTCTCGCCATGCAGCCCGGTGAGGACTCCCGCCGCCACTACTTGCCCGCCTCCTGGTAGCGTCGTCGCTGCACGCCGAGCACCAAGGCGCGCGCCACCACGTTGAGCACGATTCCGAGAATCAGCAGCACGAGACCGAGCTCGATCAGCGCCGCGACATAAAGGTCGGAGGTGGCCTCCGCGAATTCATTGGCGATCACGCTGGCGAGTGTCGCCGCCGGCTTGAACAGCGATGCGGAAATATCCGCCGAGTTGCCGATCACCATCGCGACCGCGATGGTCTCGCCGAGCGCGCGCCCCAATCCCAGGATGATCGCGCCGATCACGCCGGTCATGCCGTAAGGGATCACCGCCGTCTTCACCATCTCCCACTTGGTCGCGCCGAGCGCGAGCGCCGCTTCACGCTGTGTATGCGGAACGACGCGAAAGACGTCCGTACAGACCGACGAGATATACGGGATGATCATGATCGCGAGAATGACTCCGGCTGAGAGCATCCCCACTGCCACTTTGGGTCCCTGAAAAAACGGCAGCCACCCGAAATAGTGCCCCAGTGGCGGCTCGACGTAGTCGCGAATCCACGGGCCCATCACGAATACAGCCCACAGGCCGTACACGACGCTTGGAATCGCGGCGAGCAGATCGACCAGAAATCCCAGCCGATGGCTCAGCCAGTCGGGCGCCATTTCGCTAAGGCATAGCGCGACGCCGAGGCTCAGCGGCACCGCGATCGCCAGCGCGATAAACGAGGAAACGAAAGTCCCGTATATAAACGGCAGCGCGCCGTACTTGTCGTTGACGGGATCCCATTCGGTGCTGATAAAAAAATGCAAACCGAACGCGCGAATCGCGGGGAAGCTGTCGGCAATTAACGCGAGCGCAAGTCCGGCCAGCAACGCGAGAATCACCAATGCGAGAATGAAGGTGGCGGTATTGAAGACTCGATCACCGAACAGACGGACGTGCACGGGCGCTCTCGCGCTCTCGCGCCGGACCGCCGGAATGCTATCGGCCATCGACCCTTCTAATTCGGACAATCGATCTCTTCCTACAGAATTTCTAATCTGACTCTCATCGAAACCCAGCCCACACGAGCGGCCGGATCGGTCAATCGCCTTTTAATCATACGCATCAATTGTTTCGGAAATGTTACGTCGGCTGAAAATCGCAGTGAACCCGCGAATCTAAGGCGAAATCATAATAAAACACGCTCTTAATACTAAGGTGCAGGGATTATCCCTGCCCAGGGAAGCGTGAAACCCAGGAGGGGTTTCACATTAGACTTTGCGTATTCTCTCCATCCCATTCATGTACGGCCGCAAAACTTCGGGAACGGTGACGGAGCCATCTTCATTCTGATAGTTCTCCAGCACCGCAATCATAGTTCGTGGCAGCGCCAGCCCCGATCCATTTAAGGTGTGCACCAATTCCGGCTTGCCGCCCTTCGTCTTGAAGCGAATCTTCGCGCGGCGCGCCTGGAAGTCGGTGCAATTGGAAATCGAGCTTACCTCGAGCCACTCGCCGCATCCCGGCGCCCACATCTCCAGATCGTAAGTAACTGCGCTTGCGAAACTCAGATCCGCCGTGCACAGCTCGACCACCCGAAACGGAATTTTCAGCCGCCGGCAGATCTCCGCGGCATCGTTCACCATCTTGTGAAATTCGTCGTCGGACGTTTCCGGACGCACCAGCTTGACCATCTCGACCTTGTCGAACTGATGCCCGCGCTTGATACCGCGCACGTCGCGTCCCGCCGACATCTTCTCGCGCCGAAAGCAGGGAGTGTACGCCGTCATGTAGATAGGCAAACTGCTTTCGTCGAGGGTCTCATCGCGATGGAGACTCGTCAGCGGAACCTCAGCCGTCGGGATAAACCAGAAGTCATCTTCCTCGTCGTGATACATCGTGTCCGCGTTTTTCGGCAGATGCCCCGTGCTGGTCGCCGTCTCGCGACTCACCATCAGCGGCGGAATTATTTCGAGATAGCCCTGCTCGCGGATCTTGACGTCGAGCATCCACGTAATCAGCGCGCGCTGCAGCCGCGCACCCGCGCCGCTCAAAACATAGAAGCGAGTTCCCGAAAGTTTCACCCCGCGATCGAAATCGATGATCCCAAGATTCTCGCCAAGCTCCCAATGCGGCAGCGGCTTAAAGGACGTGAACTCGGTCGGCGTCCCTTGGCTGCTGATTACCCGGTTGTCAGCCTCGCTCGCGCCGACGACAACATACGGCCGCGGGATATTCGGCAGCGTAAGCGCCAGCTCCTCGACCTGTTTCTCAGCGGCATTGAGTTGCGTCCCCAGCATCAACAGCGGATTACTGGCCTCGACCGCTTCGCCTTTCGCGAGCTTCTCTTCATCAGCTTCCTCGGCACGAATCTTCGCGATCTCGGCCGCGCGCTCCTCAGGCGGCAGCTTGCCTACTTCCCGCGACCGCCGCCTGCGATCGGCTCGCAGTTGATCGACCTCAGCTTGCAGCTTGCGCCGCTTCTGATCAGCCTCGAGCAGCCGATCGACTTCCGCCGGCTCAACCCCGCGCTTTGCGAGCTCGCCCTTTACGAAATCGGGCCGTTCACGAATCAGCTTGATATCCAGCATTCAGAATGCGTTCCTCAAATGTTCAATCTCCAGCCGCTGGCCCGACGCGTCAATCGCTACGATGTCGAAGCGCATCGTGACGTCATCCGCCCGATACCGCATCGCAAAAATTTCCGCCGCGCGCCGCATCCGTTTCTGCTTGCGCTCATCAACCGCCTCTTCCGGCGCCCCCGCCTCGCGACTCCGCCGCGTCTTCACCTCGACGAACACAAGTACCTCGCCATCAATCGCAACAAGATCGATCTCCGCCCCCGCAGCGCGAAAATTCCGCGCAACGATCCGATACCCACTGCGCCTGAGATACTTTTCCGCAGCCCGCTCGCCTCGCCGCCCCAGCGGAAGGTGCGCCTGCAGTTCCGCGATCCACGCCGACGCGCGAGCAATCAGATCGCGCGCACTCATCTTATCCAACAGGTCCCCCTTCTCGCGACACGCCACAAGGCTAAAAGCCAGCGAACATCACCGCAAGCGCTGGTTTCGATTTCGGGGAGGGCCGCGGGCACGGCGGCTCGCGCCACTGCAATGCGGCGCGAGGCACTCTCAAACCTGGCAGACTCTGCCGATTCAGTGGCGCGGGCGGCCCTCCCCGCGGCTCCTAAGGAAGTGTGAAACCCACCGCGGGTTTCACATTAAATAGAGTGATCTCCCCTTCCCACGTCCCTGACATCGATCGCCCGTAATGTTACGATTTCCGCTGAGTCATGGCTGAAACAAAAATAACCGTCGAACAGGTGCGCCACGTCGCGCTCCTCGCACGCCTCGAATTATCGCCCGCGGACGAAAATCGCCTGCGCGCCGATATGGACGAGATGCTTGCGTACGTGGGTAAACTCAACGAACTCGACACCAAAGACGTCGCGCCGACGACGCAGGTCGGCGAGGCTGGCACGCCGATGCGCGACGACGAGGTGACGAATCGGCCGGACGCCGAGGCGATGCTGGCGAATGCGCCGTCGCGCGATCGCAACTACTTCAAAGTGCCGAAAATAATCGACTAGAAAATCTCCCTGCATGGCATCGGAACTGAACAAACTCACAATCGCCGGCGCATCGGCGAAACTTCGCGCGCGCGAGATTACCGCGACGCAACTCACCCGCGAATGCCTCGATCGAATCGCTGCGGCCGAGCCCAAGGTGCACGCGTTTCTTACGGTGACCGAGAAGGAAGCGCTCGAGCAGGCGCGCGCCGCAGACGCTCGCCTCGCCGCAGGAAACGCGCCTGCGCTGTGCGGGATTCCACTCGGCATCAAGGACATCTACGCGACCAAAGGCGTTCGCACGACGTGCGCGTCGCGAATTCTGGAAAATTTCGTCCCGCCTTTCGACGCGACCGTGATCGAACGCCTGCGCGCGGAGGGCGCAATCTTCGTCGGCAAGACCAACATGGACGAATTCGCGATGGGCTCCTCGACGGAGAATTCCGCGTTCGGCGCGACCACCAATCCGCACGACACCGCGCGCGTCGCCGGCGGATCGTCAGGCGGATCCGCTGCGGCCGTCGCGGCCCACGAATGCCTGGCCTCGCTCGGCACCGACACCGGAGGATCGATTCGCGAGCCGGCATCCTTCTGCGGCGTGGTCGGAATCAAGCCGACCTACAGCCGCGTCAGCCGTTTCGGCGTCATCGCATTCGCGTCGTCACTAGATCAGGTTGGTCCGTTCACGAAATCAGTGCGCGACGCCGCAATCCTCCTTCGCACTCTGGCTGGCAAGGACGTTCGCGACTCGACCTGCTCGGCGCGTCCGGTGCCCGACTACGAAAACGCGCTAACGGGCGACGTCAAGGGACTTCGAATCGGAGTGCCGCGCGAATATTTCGTCGAGGGGATGCAACCGGAAGTCGAAAAGTCGGTCCGCTCCGCGCTCAAAAACTACGAATCGCTCGGCGCGTCGACAGTCGAAATCTCGCTGCCGCACACCGGCTACGCGATCGCTGCGTACTACCTGCTCGCGACCGCCGAGGCGAGTGCGAATCTCGCGCGCTACGACGGGATTCGCTACGGCCTGCGCGTCAACGCCGAGGACAACATCGCGCTCTACGAGACGACGCGCGCTCGGGGCTTTGGCCCCGAGGTCAAGCGGCGCATCATGCTCGGCACCTTCGCGCTTTCGGCCGGCTACTACGACGCCTACTATCTGAAAGCGCAAAAGGTGCGCACGCTGATTCGCCAGGACTTCGAGCGCGCGTTCGAGAAGTGCGATTTGATCGTCACGCCGGTCGCGCCGACCACCGCCTTCAAAATCGGCGAGAAGATGAACGATCCGCTTACGATGTACCTGTCGGACATCTTCACAATCTCGGTGAACCTGGCCGGCCTTCCCGGAATGGCGATGCCGTGCGGTCACGACGCCAACAACCTCCCTATCGGCATGCAACTGATCGCGCCGCCATTCGCCGAGGAAACAATCTTGCGCGCCGGTGACGCATTCGAGCGCACGGGCGCATTCAAACCACGGCCACCGGCGGTCTAAACGGAAACTTGCGATGAATCGTGAAGCATACGAAGCGGTGATTGGACTCGAAGTCCATACCCATCTATTGACGCGCTCGAAACTGTTCTGCGGATGCTCGACGACCTTCGGCGCGGGCCCAAACGAAAACGTCTGCCCCATCTGCATGGGAATGCCCGGCGTGCTGCCTGTGCTCAATCGTCGCGCGGTCGAACTAGCTATTCGAACGGGACTCGCCGCGCATTGTACTATCGCGCCCTACTCTATTTTCGATCGCAAGAGTTACTTCTATCCCGACCTGCCGAAGGGCTATCAGATTAGTCAGTACGAAACTCCAGTTTGCAAAGGCGGATACATAGATCTCCCGCCGACTGAGAATGGCGACACGCGCCGAGTGAGGCTCACGCGAATCCATATCGAAGAAGACGCGGGCAAGAATATCCACGCCGAAAGCGCCAGCCTGATCGATTTCAACCGCTCAGGCGTGCCGTTGATCGAGATCGTCAGCGAGCCGGATCTCCGCTCCGCGGAAGACGCCGGCGCGTACCTGCGCCAACTGCGCGCGATCCTGCGATACGTCGACGCGACCGACGGCAAGATGGAAGAAGGCAGCTTCCGATGCGACTGCAACGTCTCGATCCGCAAGCGCGGCGCAACTGAGTACGGCGTCCGAACCGAGATTAAGAACCTCAACTCGTTCCGCTTCGTCGAAGACGCAATTGAGTATGAGGTCGATCGTCAAATAGCTATTGTCGAATCGGGCAGCAAAGTCGCGCAGGAAACTCATCTGTGGGATCCCGCGCGCAAGGAAACGCGCCCGATGCGCTCGAAAGAGTATGCGAATGACTATCGCTATTTCCCCGAGCCCGACCTGCCGCCCCTGATAGTTCCAGCCGAGATGGTCGAGCAGGTGCGCGCCTCGATGCCCGAGCTGCCCGCCGACCGAAAAGCCCGCTACGTGCGCGAAGGCCTCACGGAATACGAGGCCGGCGTCCTGATCGCGGATCGCGACGTCGCCGATTACTTCGAAGCGACGCTGCCGGGACTGAAGAATCGCAAGAGCGCCGCGAACTGGGTAATGACTGAAGTGCTGCGCGTTGCGCGCGACTCCAACAAGCCGTTCGCCGAGGCAGTCCCGCCGGCGCCGGAAGTCGGCGCGCTGCTGACGATGGTCGAAGCGCAGAAGATAAGTCTCAACGCCGCAAAAACCGCCTTCGCCGCGATGGTAAAATCCGGCAAAGGCGCCGACGCGACAATCACTGAGCTAGGTCTCGCGCAAGTATCAGACGAAGGCGCGATCGCATCAGCCGTCGACAAGATACTCGCCGCCGAACCCGAGAAGGTGGCCGAGTATCGCGCCGGCCGCGACAAGCTATTCGGTTTTTTCGTCGGCGCCATGATGAAAGCGATGGGCGGAAAAGCAAACCCGAAAGTGATCAACGACATCCTGCGGGCGAAACTCTCCGGCTAACGTATTACTTCGGAACACACACCTTGTAAGAGGTCCTTCGGAGGTTGACCTCGAAGCCAGGCGCGGACTTTGTGGCGGAAGGATTCCTCTTCCGGAGTGTATTCGAAGTCCAAACTCGATTACTCAGTTGAATTTAAAGGCTCTGGTCGCGTTGTCCCATAGGATTTTCTTCTTGCTCGAGTGCGGGAATCGATTGTTTCAGCATCTGCATCGATACCCCATGGGAATGTGCCGTCCGGATGCGGATAGTCAGTGTCCCACAGGAAGTTGTTATCGCCAACTATATCCAGGGCGGCCTTCATGGTGGGCTCGTCGCCGCGGAAGGCGACGAAAAAGTTACTTTTGAAATACTCAGTCGGACGTTTGCTCAAATACTCGTGCTCCGAGTTGCCGCTGAAATCCCAATGCTGTTCCATCCGCTGCAGCCAGTAGGGAACCCATCCGCCGTCGGCCTCGACCTGCACTACGCGGAGTTTCGGGAACTTCTCGATAACGCCATACCAGATGAGACCCGCCATCGCGGCCATCGCCTCGAACGGATGCGACAGGATGTGCCCGGTGACGTGAGTGTCCATCCGATCGCCGAACGACTCGACCGAGGCGGAGCCGGAATCGTGCGTGGAAATCGGGCGTCCGAGTTTCTCGACCTCGGCCCAGAGCGGCATGTAGTCGTCATGGAAAATCGTCACGGCCGCGGACCGGATTGGGGCGCACGTAAAAGCTGATGGCGCCGTTCTTCGCCGCGCGATGAGCTTCCTTGATCGATTCGCCCACGTCCTGCATGGGCAAAATCGCGGCCCACTTCACGCGGTCCCTGGTCTTCGAGCAATAATCGGCGCTCCAATCGTTGTAGGCACGGCAGCATGCCGCGAACAGTTGCGGATCGCGAAACTCGCGGCCCAGCATTTGCCCGGCTGCGGTCGGATACACGATTTGGACGTCGACGCCCTGCTCGTCCATGTCGAGGATTCGGCTTTCCGGACTGAATCCCAACTTGGCAGCGCGCTCGAAACGCTTCATCGCCTTGCGCACGGCGTCGAGGAAGCCGGGCGCCGCCATCGGATACTTGCCCTTTTCGCGGGTGAAAGGTTCGCCTTCGACCAGGAAAGTGCGGCGGCCGGACTCCGGCGCAATACCCATTTTGGGCGCCGAAGATTTGTAACGGTCGTCAATGTAGCGCTCGAATACGTAATCGGGTTCCATCAAATGAGTATCTACGTCGGCGATTTTGAATCCATCTTTCATCGTATTTCTCCATATACTAGCCGATTATGCTAATAGCTATTCGCTGGGGATGATCAGTGCCTTTACTCCGCGGCGCTCGCGCAGGAAGTCGAATGCTTCGAGGCCGTGCGAAATAGAATAACGATGCGTTACCATCGGACGTAGGTCGACCGCGCCACTCGAGACCATCGCGATCGCGCGGCGCCAGGTTTCCGGCGTGCGGATGCGGGAGTTGATGATCGTTACGCCGTGAAAAAACAAGCGCGCGTAACTCGGCCGACTTGAGATCGCGCGCCGGCCATCCGACTTCGACCAGTTGGCCGCCGCGGCGCAGCAATTCGCGCGGTGAATCGATCGCACCCGCCGCGTCGAAGACAACGTCGGCGCCGTCGGCGGGGAGCATCGCGCGCGCTTGCTCGATCCAGTCATGATCGCCAGTCGAGACGGTCTGAAACCCAGTTGCGCGCGAGCGCGAGACGATCCGCGTCTACCGCGAGACCGGTCATTACTATTGAAGTGACGCCGAGGGCGCGCGCAGCCAGCGCGATGCTGAGTCCAATCGGGCCGGGTCCTTCGACGACAGCGCTGTCGCCGGCCTTTAGACACGACTGTTCGACGGCGTGAAGGCCGGTACCGAAGGGCTCAAGCAGCGCGGCCTGTCTCGATGTTCATGGTGCTCGGGACGAGGTGCGCGTTTCCGACCGGCGCGACGGTGAACTCGGCGAACGCGCCGGAGAGGGTCGTCGGCGACGCGCACAGATGGAAGCGGCCGGCGCTGCACGGACCGCATCGTCCGCAATGGCCGAACGGATCGAGCGCGACGCGATCGCCGACTTTGAAATTTGTGACCCGCGCGCCGACCTCGACGACTTCGCCCGCAGGCTCGTGACCGAGAATCACCGGGAGGCGCGCGACCATCCGCTCAGCGCCGAGTTCCCAATCGACGATATGCAAGTCGGAGCCGCATACGCCGCACGCGCCGACGCGAACCAGCAGTTCGCCTTCCGCGAGGCCGCGGTATTGGATGTTTCGATCACTTCGGCGCCCGGAGCAGGACGAGTCTTTGCGATTGCTTTCACTTTTGCGCACCCTCTGCCGTCCTTCAATACGACTTCGATGCGCTCCGCGTCAAAGCGATTTGCGTGAGGAAAATCCGCGGGATAGAAATCCTATTCCCAATGGCGCAGTGGAGCGCCGCGATAACGCATCCGCGGGCGGATCAGACGGTTGTCGGCGTATTGCTCGAGCGCGTGCGCGATCCATCCCGACGCGCGGCCGATGGCGAAAATCGCAGCGGGCATCGAGCGCGGGAAACCGAGCATCCGCACGCAAACGGTGAGGTAGAAGTCGAGGTTGGGGCGCAGGCGTTCGCGTTTCGATACCGCGGCTTCGACTTTGAGCGCGGTCTCGAACAGACGGCGCGCCGCGGCGCTTGGCGATCGACTGCGCGACTTGCCGGAGCAGTGCGGCGCGCGGATCGCCTTCGGGATAAATCGCATGGCCGAAGCCGGGCGGCAGACGATGGTCGCGCGTGAAAACGCCAGGCACTCGTCGACGCGCGCACCCGTTTCGAGTTCCGCGAACATCGCCTCGATTCGATCGCATGCGCCGCCATGAATCGGCCCCGCGCAGCGAGCACAACGCGGACAGCACCGAAGCGAAGAGATCGGCGCCGGTGCTCGCGACCACGCGCGCGGCGAAGGTCGAGGCATTCAGCTCGTGCTCGGCGCACGCGACCAGCACGCGATTGAGCGCCTCGATTTCCGAGTCGCTGGCGGTCGAGCCCGGCGACCCATCCGAGCAGCCGTCGCCGCCATGCCGGACTCCTGTCTTTCGGGCGTCCCGTGGAGCGGGAGGCTGCGCGAGTGCGAGCGGAAGCTGGCTGATGATCAGCTTGGCGCGATCGATCCGCGTGCGCGGCGGCTGACGCCGATCCCACGCGGCGAGACTCGGCATCACCGCCGCGAGGCTGAAGCAACGGCGGCGCGTCGTCACCGACAGCTGCCAGCGCCGTCGGCCACCGAAGTCGGCATCTGCGCGCCGTGTATTTCGGCACGCAGCGCGGCGATCTCCTCGGCGACGGGGCGATCGCCACTCCACAGCAGCAGGCATACTTCCTCGAACGACGCGTGCTCGACGATTTCCTCGATCGGATAGCCGCGATAACGCAAGCTTGCCTTCATTGATCGAGCTGACCGCCGACTCGGCGACGATGACTCCCGGCGCGCCGTCGTCGATTGCTCGCGGGTTGCGCGATGGTGACCCAGCTCGAAGCCGCCGGCAGGCTGCGTCCGCGCCGTCCGCGCTCGGTCGAAACGACGCCGCGCAACGCCTCGATATCCGGCGTCGGTAGAGCGCCTGGCGTCCCACCTTGCGGCGGTAACTCTTGAGCCAGCCGCGGCTGACGTAGGCATAAAGCGTACCGAGTTTGACACCGAGCTGGCCGGCGGCCTCGGCGGCGGTGATCATGCCTGCGCGATCGGAGTTGCCGGTCCGTTCGAAATCGCGCATGCCACCCGCAGAATCACGCCATGCGCGGAGGGGGCGCGTCAAGCTGTATCCATTCAAAAGTGCTTGCATCAAGATATAGCCAGTTATATACAGTCAATCTCAAGACTAAAAGGAGGACAGCCCATGAATTCAGCGGAAGTCAGGTACAAGGATTTACGCGCGGATTTTGGCAAGACCGGCGAGCGACTATGGACGTCATCGCGCAGGTTTCCCTGACGAATTTTTCGAGCGGCTGGCGGCGATGGGAATTCTTAGCAGCGGGAATGCGCGCGCTTGATCTTGGGACGGGGACTGGGACTATCGCGCGTGGGCTTGCGCTGCGGGGATGCGAAGTTACCGGGCTTGATCGTTCGGCTCCGCTGATGGACCAGGCGGCGGAACTGGATCGGGCCGCGGGCGTGGCGTCAAGTACGTGAATGCCGCCGGCGGAAGAGACTGGGCTTCCGGCGGCGAGCTTCGAGCTGGTGACCGCTGGTCAGTGCTGGCATTGGTTTGATCGTCCGCGCGCGGCGGCTGAGGCGCGGCGCGTGCTTGATGCCGGGGGGCGAGTTGGTGATCGGGCATTTCGACTGGATCCCGCTGCCGGGCAACATGGTCGAGGCAACCGAGAAGCTGATCGAGAAGCACAATCCGAAATGGAAGTTTGGCGGCGGACGCGGAATCTATCCGGATTGGCCGCGCGATCTGGCGATCGCGGGATTCAGAAATATCGAAACGTTTTCGTTCGACCTCGACGCGATCTACACGCACGAAGCGTGGCGCGGGCGGATTCGCGCGAGCGCGGGCGTCGGCGCGAGCCTTGCGCCTGAGCAGGTTGCGGCATTCGACGACGAGCTGCGCGCGATGCTGGCAGAGCGCTGGCCCGAAGATCCGATGCGCGGTGATCCATCGCGTATTCACGGCGATCGGCACTACGCCGTAGCGCGCTTTGACGGGTCGCAGGGAAGTTCGGCTATAGTCACGTTCCAAACACAGGGAGCTGACTATGGATTTTGGAACGCTGATATTCACCAAGCCGGAGCGCGCAATCACCGACGTCAAGTACGCCGAGGATCGCGGCTTCAGTCACGCGTGGATTCCCGACTCGCACATGATTTGGGGCGACACCTACGCGTGCATGGCGCTCGCCGCCGTCAACACGAAGAAGATCAAGCTCGGAACGGGCGTCGCGATTGCGACGAACCGGATCGCGCCCGTGACGGTGCATTCGATCGCGACAATCAACCAGCTTGCTCCGGGGCGCGTGATTTTGGGATTCGGCACAGGACATACGGGACGACGCGTGATGGGATTGCCGCCGGTCAAGCAGGCGGAGTTCCGCGAGCAGGTGCGCGTAATCCGCGACCTGCTGAACGACGGCGAAGCGACCTACAACACTGAAGGACTCAGCCGAAAAATTCGGTATCTGCATCGCGATCGCCGGTTCATCAACCTTGACGACAAGATTCCGCTGTACGTGGCGGCCAACGGGCCCAAGACTTTGGCGCTTGCGGGCGAATTTGGTGACGGTGCAATCACGACCGGAGTAACGGACGCCGATCGAGTCGTCGCGGTGCGAAAGAGTCTCGAAGTGGGCGCGTCGAAGGCCGGGCGAAGTGCGGACAAGATGCCGCTCGTATCGCTCACCCACATCTGCGTGCTGAGGCCGGGCGAAAAGCTCGATTCGCCGCGCGTGAAGGCGATGACCGGACATTGGGTGATGGCGAGTTTTCATGCGATCGCGGCGGGATACGCGCGCGCCGGTTATCTGCCCGAGGCGGTCGCCGAGGTGTACAGGGCATACGAGGAGTACGTCGCGAAGATGAAGACGCCGGCGGCCGAGCGCTACCTCGAATTGCATATCGGGCATTGCACTTACGTCGCGCCGCTCGAGCAAAAGTATGTGACTCCCGAGACGATCGCGGCGACGACGATGATCGGTTCGAAGGAAGAGCTGGTCGAACGGCTGCGAGCGATGGAGCGCGCCGGTCTGTCGCAGGTGTTCATCAATCCGCCGATGGATGGCTACAACGATTGCATCGACGAAATTTCGCGCGACGTGATCGCGCGGATGTAACGCAGCTTCCTACTAGCTGGTCGGCGCGACTTCGGCCAGCGCGATCGCATCGGCGGCGATCGCAGGAACGTAGTAGGCCTCGGGCGATCCCCAGACTGTTGCAGGCCGCGGCCGCGATCCAACCGCGAGCGGATTTTCGAAGACCTGCGCGATGTTGGCGTTCATGCGCAAACAGTTGGGGGCCAGCGGCTCGGCGAGTTCACCGTCGCGAATCAGGTACGAGTCGCCGGTGACGGTGCAGGTGAAATCTCCCGCGCGCTGGCCGTTGATCGGATAGGTGTACCAGATGCGCCCGACGTAGACTCCGGCGCCAACCGCGCGCACCAGTTCGCGATCGGTGACACCGCCGCGCGCGCGCATCACGACGTTGGTGCCAGCCGAACCGGGACTCGCGTCGAAGCGCCTGCCTCCACCTTCGCCGATGCGGTAACCGCTCAGCGGAGGAAAGTCGAGCTTCGCGGGGGCGCTCGGCCCCAGCTTCTCGGCGCGATGCTCATCGGTAAGCATGCGATGCGTGTCGTAGAAATTCGAGAGCACGCCGACCAGCTTGCCGCCGCGGATCAATTCGACGCGGTGGGTAGGTATTCCTTCACAGGTGATTCGACGGCGAATTGCACCCGCGCCGAACGCCGGATCGTCGACCAGGCTCAGGCGAGAATCCATCACAGGGGCGCCGAATTTTGCGTGATAGGCGGAACTGGCAGCATGAAATGCGCCGGTGGTGAGCGATCCCATCACCATGTAGTTGAGAATCTCGGCGATCGGCTGCGGTCCCAGCACCACGCGAAATTTCCCCCCCGCGGGCCGGGCGCCGTGCGAGAGAGCAAGCGCGCGGCGCACGGCGTCGCGGCCGATCACGCGAGCGTCGCGACGCATCGCAGCCGTGGAATCACCGAGCGTGGTGGCGGTGCCCTTGGCGTCGAGCGATTCGATGATCGACGTGACCGACGCGTTGAAGTGCGCGCTCTCGTCGGTGCGAACTTCCGCAAAATTGGAATTGAAGATCGCGATTCGATCGCGAATCACCGACACGTCGCCGCCAATGATCAGACCTGGCTGCTCAACTCGCTGATCCGCCGGACGTTTCGCGAATGCGGCAAGCGCGCCGTCCAGCACCTCCACGCGGCGGCCGCAATCGCGCTGTCCCCTACTCTCGCTAAGTCGCTTTTTTTGGACGGCGCACTCTTCCGGCCCAGCGCGACATTTGGGAACCCTGGAAAATGCGGATCGACGACGGCGGCGCTGCGAGCGCGGCGGAGCGCGTCGCGCACTGAGTCGGAGGTGAAGTCTCCCGCTTCGGATGCGGCGCCGATTTCATGCGGGTCACCACTCATCGCAATCCGCAACTGAAATCCTTCGGCATGCAGCGACTTGAATTCCTCGAGACCGCGGCTCGGGATGTCGGAAGTGTATGCCAGGCGTGCGATTCGATGCTCCGACGTCGCGCAGTAAATCTCGTAGCTCGCGAGGTCGCTCTCGCGCGCGAGAATCCGCGCAGCCTCGCGCGTGAACGATTTGAGTTCCGCGAGCGATCGCATCAGTTGCCTGCCAGGCGCGCACGCGATCGCAGCGTCGGCCCGCCGTTGGACATCCGCTTGACCTGCATCGGCTGACCCTTGCCGCAGGTCGGAATCGCGATAAGCCGCAAGTCGTTGCCGACCGCGTCGACGTTGGTGAAAAAGCTCTTCGAGTCGGCAATCACGCTGCCCGATCGATAGAGTCGTCCGATTCGTCCGTGATCGATCTCGTAAACGCGGCGCGCCGAGATGCGAAAATTTTCACGCGACTCGGAGATCGAGGGAATCTGATGGCCGCAGATGTAGTAACCGTGCTCGACGTCGGCGATTATTTGCTCGGGCGGCGTTTCACCCGGCAGGAAGAAAGTGTTGGACATCCTGATCAGCGGCACGTGCCATCCTTCGCTCGCACGCGCCGATCCGTTCGGCTCTGTTCCGAGCACAGCGGCGG
>CAVUUH010000011.1:0-33381 GCA_963744545.1 uncultured delta proteobacterium | reverse complement strand
CCCGTACTTCCTCGAATGGTTGCCGACGAATACCTCGGTATCCGGCTTTTTCGGATCGAGATACCGAACAACGAAACCAGTATTCGAGCTGGGACTCATGTCGGGACCGCCCAGCCAATTCGCGCAGCGCGCTTTCCACTCAACTCCGTCTTCGTTGGCACCTAAAGTAGGGCGCGGATCGACTTCGGTACGGTGGGCATAGCGTACGAAGATGAAGTGGCTGCACGTGTAGCTGTTCCAATCTTCCGGAACGAATCCGTTTGATGCGTCCGAGCTAGAGTAGGCAAAGCTACCCCATGGCTCCTGCGAAAAATCGTCTGGCATGAATGGACCCATGTGCCAGTTGTACGCGATCTTCACAGCTGCCTTGGGATCGCTCGTGCTGACGATCGGAAACGGCATGCCCGCGATGTAGTTGGTTATGTAGTCGTCTTTGTCCAGCCCGACCTGTCCCGAATATTTTTCCGTCTCGCCAGTGAAACCTGCTGACCAATCAAGTCTCTTGGAGGGAACAACACGGATCGTCAGACCGGATCCAATAGCGATCTCGGCCCCAGGAGGGAGGAAGCGGGCGAAGGCCGACGCATTTGCAGTATTTATCACCACGCCCGGTTGAGGTGGGGTCGAGGAAAAAGCCGAGTTCGCAGGTGTCGCGGACTGCTGTGCAAACCCATTCGCGGGAAAAGCGGAGAAAAGATCGAAGACCAGCAACGCGTAAAAGATGGCGAGTTCAGCAGGTCTGGCCGACACGAACATGTCCTTTCTAGTTGTAGTCCTCATATAAAACGGGTCACGTATATGTTCAAGCCGCGACTTCGGCAGAAACTTGCCAAGATAAGAGATGATCAGCCCACTGAGCGCAGTTCGACTCTAGAAAATACGGCTCGAATATCACCCTTTCTTCCCAGTCACGATGAACATCACCCACGCAGCGAAGAAGCGACCCGCGTCATTTCTCTCCTGAAGTTCAAGAAGCCAGGACACTCTTCTCGTCGAGGCTCACGACGCCTTCGTCGGCCGCATGCCCCGCGACCAAAGTAAGATCGAGCAGGATGTCGGCAACCCGAAAGTCACGCACCGTCATCGGAATGGCTTCGACACGGACTTCGTGCAGGCCACTATCGTGAAAAAGAAAGGGGACCCGTCGGCCAATCCATCCATTGCGAATTTTTCCGCCGATGCAATTAAGGATCTTCCGCGTAACCGCCTGGTCGTTGGCCTCAACAGCGACCATTCCCCAGTCGCGGTCGATAATCTGCACGGTTCCGCCCGGCTTGGTTACACGAACCATCTCCTCAAATGCCACGCGCGGATCCGCAAGGTGCTGGAGCACTCGATCGGCTCGCGAAGCATCGACTGTGTTGCTGGAAAAGCCAAGGTGATGAGCTTCAGAAACCACAAACTTCGGAAGCGAAGAACCGTCTTTTGTCTCGTCGCCGAGCCACCGCGATCATCGCCTCGCTGTAGTCTGCGCCCACCACTCGACCCCGAATTCCGACCAGCCGCATCAATTCGCGCGCGTCCTGGCCAATGCCACAGCCGACGTCTAAAACGACTGCTCCGCGTTTCAGCCCCAGCGCGCGAAAGGAGCGCGCTTTCACGTCATGAAAATGGATGCTCGCGGACTGAAGATAGGATACATAGCTGGCCGCATGGTCGCGTACCCAGTCTGCCCAAGGAATATCCGGACAAATCGGTGCGGGCGTGTGAGTTTCCTTTCTTTCCACCTGAGTCCAGACCTCCCCATCGATTTCTCTAACCGCCGATTGCTCAGGATAATGAACTACGTCGTTGGCGGAGGGGCTTCCCAAACGTTAAGAGAACAGCCGATCGCGTTCAACCGGAAGACAAGTTGATCCAAATTTGATGAGCTTCAGCCAAAAAGCCCTCCATATTTCCTCTTCGCGTCCGCGCTGCACTGAGCGGCACGTTGGGCGTTCAGCAAGAATCCTCGTGGCCAAATCGGCGGCGATCAAGTACAGCGAGTGCAGGTGCGCCGACCGGGTCGTCGTGCTCGGAGGCCTCGGTGCCTGTTTAGGGAGATCGCAACCTTTTTCCGCGCCAGCACCACTATTAGTACAGAGCGCATGACTTCAGAGGACGACAGAACGATAGTTGAGCGGGTGCTTGCCGGAGATAAGACGGCGTTTGGGGAGCTTATCACTCGCTATCACGGCCGGGTCTTGCCTTTGCTCATCGGTTGCTTGGCAGCACCTACGCCGAAGACGCGGTTCAGGAGGCATTCCTCGCCGCCTTCCTGAAATTGGAAAACCTTCGCGATCATGATCGCTTTTGCGCGTGGGTCTTGGGCATCTTGGCGAATGTCTGCCGTTCGCGTTTGCGGCTTCTGAGGGAAGGGTACTTTCACGACGTGCTGGGCGGAGAGGCTATCGTCGGCTTCAGACTCGAAGATTTCGAACCGTCAGCGGAGAGCGTTTTCGAAAGCAGAGAGCTGCATAGCCTCATTTCTCACGCAATTGAAGCACTGCCTGAAGAACAGCGAGAAGCGGTACGGCTGCACTACTTTCAGGGATTGAAGCTGAATGAAATCGCAATACTAACGGGTTCGCTGATCGGGACGTTGAAAGCACGGCTTCATCACGCGCGAGGCCGACTGCGCGATTCGCTGATGTCGGATCTTTTGCTGAAGCCGAAACAGATCATTGAGCGAGGTTTTTCCATGATGGAAGTAATCGTACATGACGTTGTCGCGCGCACAGCCACGAGCGGGGAGGTAAAATACCAATCCGCAGTCAAGGACGGCAAAGTCGGTCCGTGGAGAGTCATCTTCCTCAAAGAAATCTCAGGACCGCGTATCCTTCCCATCTGGGTGGGGCCAATCGAGGGCGACGTCATTGCAATGCAGCTCGAACACCTCGAACTCGACAGGCCCACCACATTCGACCTCACCACTCGACTGCTTTCGCTCGGAAATACAAAACTCGAGAAAGTTGCAGTGACCGCTCTGCGCGGCAACGTCTACTTCGCCACGATGTGGGTAAATGCAAACGGCCAAGTTCACGAGGTAGATGCGCGACCAAGCGATGCAATTGCGCTGGCGTTGCAGGCGGACGCACCGATATTCATCGCTCCGGAGACGCTCACTGGAAACGAATCAGTAATTAGCGAAGGAAATGAACTGATACAGCTCAACCAGCAATCGTCAAAGCTGGAAAAGGAAGGTCGCATTGACCCTGAGTCTCAACCGATGGAATGGAAGTCGGTTCGCCCCCTAGTGCGCGATGCTCTTCTTGAATCAAAAGAGGCTACGAAAGAATAATGCATTAGCCGATATGTCCGACTTCATTCCCTCTCTGATTCCGCGCCGCGTTCTGCTCGGCAGTCCCAAACGATGGCAGCCGATGGTTTCGCCCGACGGCGCACGTATCGCGTATCTCGCGCCGAATGAACACGATGCTCTGCAGATCTGGATACGCACAATCGGCAAGAGCGATGATCGCTGCGTCAGTAACGAGCGGCGATCGATTCACATCTACGAATGGGCTTGGGACTCGAAAACCATCCTCTACCGACAGGACAACGAAGGCGACGAGAACTTCCACATCTATGCCATCGATCTTGAGACCGGGAACGCCCGCGACCTGATCCCATGGCCGAGCGTCCGATGCCAAAACACGATGACCAGCGCGAAGCGGCCCGGCGAGATTCTAGCTGGGCTCAACGTCCGCGACCGCAAGCTGATGGACGTATGGCGGATCGACCTGGGAACCGGAGCGGCGACGCTCGAGGTGGAAAATCCCGGTGACGTTATCTGGTGGGTCGCGGATGATGACCTCGTGGCGCGCGCCGCGCGGGTCCGCACCCCTGACGATGGCTTCGAAGTGCGCGTACGCACCGACGCTGGAGCGGCATGGCGGACGATCCTGCGCGCCGCGCCCGATGAAGGGGTATTTCCGCTGGCCTTCAACGAGGATGGGCGCGAGATATTTCTCCTGTCTTCGCTCGGGAGCGACACTATCAGAGTGGTTGCGAGAGATATCGAGTCGGGCGATGACCGTGTAATCGCTTCGATGGACGGCTTTGATGCCGAGCGAGTGATGATAGATCCGACTCGCCATGTAATCCAGGCGGTATCGTTCGAACCTGCCCGACGACAATGGATCGTGATCGATCCCAGCATCGCGGCGGACTTCGAGGCGATCCGCAGCCTCGATGACGGCGACTTCCGCGTCGCGAGCCGCGACTCTGATGACCGCAAGTGGATCGTAGAGTTCCAGAGCGCTCACCGTTCGACCCGGTACTTCCTGTGGGACCGCGCCGCGAAGAAGGCGGCCTTTCTGTTCAGCGATCGACCCGAGCTCGACCAGCTCCAACTCGCCGAGGTGCGTCCGATCAAATATCGCGCGCGCGATGGAATGGAGGTGCATGGCTACATCGCGATTCCTGCCGGGCTCGAGCCGCGAAATCTACCGCTCGTACTCAATGTCCACGGCGGGCCGTGGCTGCGCGATTACTGGACGCTCAACATGTGGACGCAGCTTCTTGCCAATCGCGGCTACGTGGTACTTCAGCTCAACTTTCGCGGTTCGATGGGATACGGGATGAAGCATCTCCACGCCGGCGATCGGCAGTGGGGTCGCGCGATGCAAGACGACCTGACCGATGCGGTGAAGTGGGCGGTTGCCGAGGGCATCGCCGACCGCGAGCGGATCACGATCATTGGGCTCTCGTACGGCGGCTATGCGGCGGTTGCGGGCGCGGCCTTCACGCCCGACGTCTACAAGTGCGCCATCGACCTGTGCGGCAATTGCAATCTGTTCACGATGATCAGATCGTTTCCGCCCTATATCGCAATGCGCGCGCTTTGGAATGCGCGGGTGGGAAATCCCGATGACCCGGCAGATAAGGAGTTGCTGACGAATGCGTCACCCTTATTCGCGGCGGATAAAATCCGGATTCCGCTTCTGATCGCGCTAGGCGCCAACGACTCGCGCGTCAAGCAGTCCGAAGCCGAACAGATCGTGGCGGCGATCGAGAAGAACGGCGGCACGGCGACGTATGTGCTCTACTCTGATGAGGGCCACGGCCTCGTTCGCCCCGCGAACAATCAGGATTTCATGGCACGCGTGGAAAAATTCCTCGCTGTGCATCTAGGCGGACGATACGAACCTGTGGAGGGCGAGCGAATTCCAGGTTCGTCCGCAACCGTAAGAACGATCGGACGCAGTGTCCTGAATTAGAAACCTCAATTCGCAGGCTGAGCGCCAGGGCCGAGTGCTGAAAGTATCAATGTGGCGGCGTTTTACGCTCGGAGCCGAAGCCATGATTGAAAATCGCAGTCCGTTGAAACACTCCGTTCATAAAGTGTGTGTGCCAAATCTGCACATAGCACACTTTCGGAGGGCGCAAAGACGACGCAAATCCTACAGTTCGTCGGATTTCCTGTCCGGCACCCAACTTGCGGTAGTGTTTTCCGCCAAGTTCAGAACCTCTTCGACGGTAGGAACATAACCGAGCAACCCAGCAGGCGATCATGAGCAGGCAAGCAGCAGAAGTTGGACTGCCAGAGAGCGAATATCTGACTGTCCCTGAGATCGCGAAAATTCTTCGACGAAACCGAAAGACCGTGTATGGCTGGATCGAATCTGGTGGAATTGGGGAAGTGGACGGTCTTTTCGTCGTGCAAGGACGTTACTTGATCCACTGGCCGACGTTCCGATCGAGGCAGTTCAAACCCCGCGTGAAACTACGCGGTCAACTGCCAGAATACTCGGAGGAATCGCAAAATGGCATGGCTGGAGACGGACAGACACGGCCGCCTGAGAATCGGCTTTAAGTATTACGACGGCCTCAAATGTCGAGAGCCGCTCGGGGTGTCAGCGAACAAGCAGACCATCGCCGAGGCCAGGAGGCTTTGCGCGACGATACAGCTCGAACTCAAGGCGAGAACTTTCGACTACGCCAAGCGATTTCCGGACAGCGACCGGATAAAGCAGCGCGGGATCGAGACGCCAGAGAAAACCCAAGCAATCAGCGTCACTGAGCTCGCCGACAGTTGGCTGCTCAGCAAGCAAGGCGAGGTCAAGAAATCCACCCACGGCTACTACAAAGAAGTCGCGGGGATCTTCATTCAGCGGGATGCAATCGGGACGAAAAAGGTTTCGGAATTACGTCAGGAAGACATTGACCGCTGGCGAGTACGGGTTGACGAGAAGCAAACCAAAGCCAACGAACCGCTGAGCACGCGACGAAAGAACATGGCGTGGGATGTCCTGAATCAAATCCTGGAGTTCGCTCGCGTCAGGAAACTGCTCAACGAAGACCTCCTGCTCGGGATGAAGCCATTTAAAGATTCCGGCCAAGCAAACGACGACGATTCCGAGCTCTCGGACGAGCCCGAAGATGCCGAAGTGATGCCGTATAACGCGGATCAGATTGAAGCGATCATCGCGGCGGCCGAGGGCTGGGAACGCGCTCTTGTTACGCTCTATTTCTTCACAGGAATTCGGCGCGGCGAAGGGCTTGCTCTGACTTGGGACCGGGTCTACCTCGATCGTGACCGGGCATTGATCAACCGGAGCCTCAGCGTCCGATATGGCATCACGACGCCGAAGACAAAGAGCAGCCGGCGCATGATCCAGTACGGTCCAAGGGTTCGCGCGGAGCTGTCGAAGCAACGGGAAAGAGTGCAGCTACGCAGCAAGTACGTCTTCCCCAATGAGAGCGGCGCTGCGCCCAATGTGCGCTGGGCGACTGACGTGGTGTGGCGCCGGATTCTCACGCGAGCTGAAGTTCCGCACAGACCAATCGGGCAGTGCCGTCACAGCTTCGCGGTCCTGGCGCTGAAGCAGCACAAGCCGCTCAACTGGATTCAGCGGCAAATGGGTCATCGCACGCTCCAAATGTTGTTGAAACACTACTGGCGCTGGATACCGACCGACGATCTTTCTCCGGAAGAAATGTCTTCGCTGGAGAGCACAGCGGCGCCGTTGGCCTCAAATCATGCCCACCCTATGCCCACCCGGACCGAAACGGGCACCGAAGCGGGCTCGTAAAACAATGATTCAGATCGGGAAAAACCCAATAAAACTGGCGGAGAGGGAGGGATTCGAACCCTCGGTACCGGTTACCCAGTACGCCAGATTAGCAATCTGGTGCCTTCGACCACTCGGCCACCTCTCCCCGAGCGCGAAGAGCGATTGTTCAACATCGATCGCTGGCGCGCAAGCAGATTGAACAGTATGCGAGGCCCCCGCTCATCGGCGATGAGCGGGAGCCTGCAGCAACGACACCGAGATGATGGATCAGTGGAACAGGTTGAGCTGGTTCTCGGAATCGTCGACGAAGTAGATGCCTGCTCCGCCGGGCATCACCGCGAGTCCGAACAGCGAACCTCCGCCCGCGGGCGCGATGGTCGCGGACGCTGCCTGCGTGCCGCCGGGAGTCGTCTCGACGATATTTCCGTCGCCCGCGTTCACGGTGAGAATATCGCCGTTAGGCGCGATCGCGAGTCCAAGCGGCATGTTTAGCAGACCACCGGTACTAACGGTCTGTCCAATTCCAGCGCTCGAGCCGCGGAAAGACGCACCGTCGATTCTCGCAATCCGGTTGTTGATCGTGTCGGCCACGTAGAGCGTGTTGCCCCCGCCCTGGTCGTCGTCACCCTGGTTGTTCTGGTTGCCTTGCGAGTTCTGGCCGCCGCCGCTTAGACCGACGCCCGTGGGTCCAATGATCAGTGCGGCTGGGTCGTTCTCCTCGGCAAAGCCGGAGCCGATGATCTTCGTGTCCACGGCGACCGGTTTTCCAAATCCTTGCGGCGGTGTGAACAACGTCATCCTGACAACTGTCCCTGCATTCACCGGAGTATCTGGCGCCGCATGCGCGACATCGCCATTGAGGACGTTGGTGAAGAACAACTGCGCGAAGAATCCACCGTCAAGCGCGGTCATGTCCCAGGGTCCATTAACAACGCCGCCCGAGAAGGTTTCGACCGGATTGCCGTTCGCGTCGAGCACGATAAGACATCCCGCGCCCGCCGTACCTATGGTTCCGTCGGTGGTCGGAAGGCTGCCGACGATCACCCATCCGCTGCGCAGCACGACCAGCGCCGTTGTCAGTCCCACGCCACCTGGGCAGGCGCCCGGCAGGGTGCTCGCATCGATCTCCGCGAAGGTGGTCTGGCTTTGAACGTCGGGCGCATACTGCACGATCGAAGTGCCAGTCCCCTGAAGATTACCGGTCGGCGGCGCGCCGACGTTGTTGAAGTTACTGACCAGGATGTTGCCCTTAACGAGTTTGCCGACCGTTCGAGGGATAACTGCCACTCCGTACGGATTTTGATCGCCGGCTTCCGGTCCGGCCGCGGGCGCCGATGCGACCCCCTGGGTCACCGTGGTGAAGTTATTGATGAACGCCGTAGCCGGCTTCGGGCCGTGTGCCGACGCAATCGACGCGGCGACACCTATCAGCGCCGCCGCTGTCATCATCGCTGCTGCTATTCCGAGTCTATTTCGACATTTTGTTTTCAGCACTTCGGTTCCTCCTAAGTGTTTTAAGCAAAGTGCGTTAATGAGACCTCCAGCTTTGTGTTCCCGTAAGGCTATCCTCCTTCAACATCAAGTCGAACCCTCCGTGTTTACTTGACCGTTACCTCGCCCAACATCCCGGATGTTTCATGCGGCGCGCATATGTACTTGTAGGTGCCAGGTACGGTGAAGGTATAAGTGAAAGTCTGGCCCGGCTGCAGAAAGCCCGAGTCAAATGGTTTGGCGCCGGGTGGATTGCTTACCTCGGCAGGATTAACTGCTGTAGATGGATCGCTGGAGGCATGATGGACCGAATTGCCGACATTCTTCCATTCAACCGTTTCGCCGACCTTGATCGTGAGTTTTGCCGGTTGATAAGTCGCAGGCATATCGATCATCTTGACAACGATTGGGGGCGTCGACGCGAATGCGCTTGTGAGGCGCACTCCTACAAAGGCAGCGATGGCCAATACGACCAGGGCACCTAGTAGGCCCAGTCCAATCAGGTAACGCGGCAATCTTCTGCTAGTGACGACATAATCCATAACTCATTGCTCCTTCATATATGCGCGCTAACATCAACGCGCTTGCTTCAAGAATTCCTTGATAGCCCTCATGTCTTTCGCAGGCATTTCCGACTGAGTGCGCATATGCATCGTGATCGCGTCCCACTGCGCCGGCGAGAATTGCGATCCAGGCCGCGCGTTATGACATTGCGCACAATAGACCGGCCATAGCTTGGCGCCGGTGACAAATAGCTCTCGCTGCTCTTTGCTCTGTACCTCCGAAGCGATACCTAAGATAGGTCTCGTCGCTGCCATAGCTATCGCGAGCAAAATTATGAGACCCCTCCTCGTCCGCACCGCGTTCCGACCTCAGAATCCAATCGAGAACTGCGTCAGAATCGCTTTGTCGTTAGCAGTCGCGTCGATAGCGCTGGCCTTGGGAATACCGGCGCCGTTGAACGTAACCAGCGAGCCTCCCCGGCTCGGCAGCTCCAGGTCGAACTCGGTCTGCCAGACGATAGACGGCTCAATCCAATAATCGATTCCGAACGCGACTTCGCGCGCGTGCGGGCTGAATATGGACGGTGAGCCGCTGAATCCTATTGCAGGAGTGGTAGTTATCTCGTCGGCGACAATCGCGCGTTGATTGACGCCCGAATATCGAATCAGCAGTTCCAGCCGTCTAAGTGTATCGTCCAGGTCATCGCTGATATGCGTCGAGGGCAGGTGCTGCAGAAAGTATCCAGCCTGCGCATACCAGCCTTGCCGATTATCCGGCGGCGACCCCGTCGGCATCTGTCTATAGCTCTCGACGTATTCGGCGCGGGCCTGTAGGTCCTTGTATAGGTAGGCAGCGCTCAAACCCCATGAGTATAGCCAGTTGGAATCAAGCCATTTCCCGTCATAGGTCGATGCTCCGACTTCGAGGCGGCCTAGCCCTGAGTCGAGTGGGAAGGGATAGAAGCGGAACCGTCCACCGAAGGCCCGTCCATGTGTGTTGGTTGCAATGTTGTTTTCAGGATTGAGAGTCTGCCCGACCACCGGCTTAGGAAGAGCAGGATCATAGCTAGGGCCATTAGCTATCCAGGTTGTATAGTCGACATCCTGACCCAGCGCGCCCCACTGCATCGAGCCGCGTAACTGCACTCCTATGTCGGTCGGCGGAACAATCGGCTCGGCACCGTATAAGAGCGGCGCTGTGATGAATCGATTTACCCACAGCGGGCTTTGATCCTCATACCAGTCGCCAAACGGCTGGTCGAAGATGCCCGCGTTGACCTCGAGATAGTCGTTTAGAAAAATCTGCGCAGTCGCTACCGGCAGCGTAAAGCTGGCTCCTGAACCAGGAGGCAGTGTCGCCTGGATGGTCCCCTCGAACAAAATCCAATCGTTAAGCCTATATAGAAGTAGCGGCTCGAACTCGAGCGAGAAGGTGTTCTGCGCGGTCTGCTTATCGTAGATGAAGGAACCGGCCGCGGCGCCGGCGATTGTGAGCTGATTGGTCCCCAGGTAGCGACTCATTTCCGATTGGAAATCCGGCTGGGAATCCTTGGCAACGACCTGATTTTGCAATTCCTGTAATCGCTGCGCGGTGTCGCTCGACAGTTTCGTCTGGTTGATCTCCAACGTGCTCGCAGTTTTTCCAATCTTTTGATTCTGGGTTTCGAGAAGCTTTAGCTGGTTCTCTAGCTCCTCGATGTGTTTTTCGTCCTGCTCGACGCGTCTCCGTTCGACTGCCTCGGAGCCCTTGAGCATCTCGATCTCCTGCCGAACCTGCACCAAATCGCGAGCATCGCCGCCGTCTCCAGCGATCCCGAAACGTGGTGCCGCGAATAGTGTGAGGGCGATTGCGAGCACGCTTACTCCTCCGCGTTTGCCGAATGCCAATCCCGATGACCCCTCAATGAAATCGCGGGATCGGCGAATGCACGATCCGGCCTCTCCCAAAACCGATGTGCGCGAGATTTGGTTCCCGCTAAATCGGAAGTCGCCGGGGCAAGGAAGGATAAGGCGCGTCACAGCGTCAGATGCGAAAGGAACTCCTCATACGAGCTTCAACCACATAATTCATAAATGAACGAACTATTGTAATGAGCGGTTCACGAGTCGTACGCTCGGCGGCATTGGAGCTGAGCGCATGACAGAAAACTTCCTCGTCGACCATGACGGTCCGATTACGACAATCACCTTCAACCGGCCCGAGCGCCGCAACTGCCTCGACCAGGCGGTCATCCTCGACTTCGAGCGTCATCTGCACGCGGTCCGCGACGATCGCGATTGCCGCGTGCTAATCGTGACCGGCAAAGGCACGGCATTCTGCGCCGGCGCGGACAAAGCGATGTTCGAATCGCCGGCCGGCGCGGAAGTGGATCCCGCCGAGCGACGACGGCGCATGGGCGAGTTCGGCAAACGGTGGCCGCGGCTGATAGGCCGGGCGTTCGACGTGCTCGCGCATCTCGACCAGATCACGATTGGCGCGATCAACGGCCATGCGGTCGGCGGCGGATGGTCATTCGCGCTCGCGTTCGATTTTGCGATCGCAGTCGAAGCCGCTGAGTTCTGGGTGCCCGAGGTAGATCTCGACGTACCCTATCGCGGCGCTCCCGCCAGTGTACTCGCCGCCACGCTCGGGCCGTGGCGGGCGAAAGAAGCGATCTTGATGTGCCGCCATTACAAGGCCGACGAACTGTTCGCGATGGGCGTCCTCAATCGTGTAGTGAAACCAGACACGCTGATGCCGGCTGCTCAAGAACTGGCGAAAAGAATGGCGGCGAAATCGCGCGAGGCGCTCGCATCGTCGAAGCGCGACATCAATGCGGTCTTCTTCGGCCAGCGCTTGTTCTAACGCTCACTCCAGGCATGTGACGACGGCGAGATTGGCGGCGCTGGCGTCAACGAAGAATTGTCGCACCTTTCGGAACGCGTCCATCAGCCACTGGTCATCGCCGGGCTCGAAAACTGCAGGATAGATTCCGAGATTCGTCATCTGATCAGGATCCCATCGCGCCATCATCTCAGCTTCGAGATTTGGCCGAGTCAGCTCGTTGGCAATCGAGGCGACCTTGGCGGCGTCGAAGTAGCGCGCCGGTCCATAGCCGAGGTCATCGCCGACGTCCGTCCCGCCCATCACCACCTGGCTCGCGAGGTCCGACCCCGGCACGGCCTGGCCGCACAAAAGGTAGTGCAAGCCGTGCCACGCCTTCTCGATCGAGATGCTCGCGCCCTTGCCCGACGCTTGCGCATTGCCGGCTGACGCTGGCGGCCGCTTCAATCCGGCGGCGGCAGCCAAGGCGCGAGCGCGCTCCATCATCAAATTCGCCAGCGTCTCACCACTGACTTCGCCGCGCGCGAGTGCGTCGACGTCCACGCCCGCCGCAGCATAGCCCTTCAAGACTGTCTTGCGTTTTGCAGGATCCATCGCGGCTATCGAGGCGGCGAGCATCTGCGGGGTGCGCTTCTGCAGCGAAGCCTGCAGCGTCTCCATCATTTTCGGAATGGCCTGTGAAACCTGCTCGGTGACAAAGAGTTCTTCGACGCCGGAAGGATCGTCAATAATCTGTTTCAGGCGATCTGGCGAAACCTGTACGTAGCGCCCCATCATCGACATGTCTCTGTCCCTCCCCTAATGAAATCCTACAATTAGTATTCCCGTACCATGCGAATGAAGCCACCAGTGCCGAACGCTTTGACTGCACGAGATTAGGATTTGATCCGGTCACGAGCCAACCGCGCACCGGCATGTCGCGACGCGTTCCTTGTTTGAAGGGCGCTTATCGGCTAAGTCCAAGTCACACTCGCAGTGAGGGGAATTCAACATGGCAGAACTCAAAAATCGGCAATGGCTGCTGGCGGCGCGGCCGCAAGGAATAATCAAAGAGAGCGATTTCGCATGGAATGACACGTCGGTTCCGGCGCTGAAGGACGGACAGGTGCTACTGCGTAACCTCGCGTTCTCGTTCGATCCCACGCAACGCGGCTGGATGTCGATGGACACCTACATGCCGGCGATTCCGCTCGGGCAAACGATGAAGGCGGGCACAGTAGGACAGGTGGTCGAGTCCAGGCGCGAAGGATTCGCCAAGGGCGATCTCGTGCAAGGACTCTTCGGATGGGAGGACTACACGGTCAACGGCGGCGAAGGGCTGATGGGTTTGCAAAAGTTGCCGGCAGGGACAGACCCGATACTCGCGCTGTCGTTGCTCGGAACCACCGGGCTGACGGCGTACTTCGGCACGCTCGCGGTAGGTGCGGTGAAGTCGGGCGAGACGTTTGTCGTCTCGGGAGCGGCGGGCGCGACCGGCTCGGTGTCCGGAATGATCGCCAAGATCAAAGGATGCCGGGTGGTTGGTATCGCCGGCGGTCGCGAGAAATGCGACTGGCTGCTGAAAGAGGCGGGCTTCGACGCTGCGATTGATTATAAGAATGAGAACGTCGCTGAGGCGCTGGCCAAGCATTGCCCGAATGGTATCAACGTGTACTTCGACAACGTCGGCGGCGAGATCCTCGACCATGCGCTCGCGCGACTGACGTTCGGATCGCGGGTCGTGCTGTGCGGAGCTATCTCGCAGTACAACAACCTTGGCGAGAGGAATCCGGTCGGGCCTAAGAATTATTTCAACCTGATCTTGAACGGCGCGCGGATGGAAGGATTCCTCGTGTTTCATTTCCTCCAGCGCTATCCGGAGGCGATTGCCGAGATGTCGAAGTGGCACGCCGAGGGCAAGCTCAAGAACCAGATCGATCTGCAGCAAGGACTAGAGAACGCGCCGAAGACGATCATACGGCTGTTCACCGGCGCGAACTTCGGCAAGCAACTGCTGAAGCTGGGCGATCCGCAATAAATCGGAGCACGGACAGTGATCGATCACATCAGTTTAAGAGTGGCGGATTTCCAGAAGAGCCTCGGCTTCTATAAGGCGGCGCTCGAACCGCTCGGATATACGCTGGTGTTCAGCAACGATCAGGAGCAATACGCGGGGTTCGCGGGACCCGATCGTGAGCGAATCTGGATTGGACATCGCGAAGGCGCCTCGCATGGCTATGCGCATATCGCGGTCCTGGCGAAGGATCGCGCGACCGTGCGCAAATTCTATGAAGCGGCGATGCAGGCTGGCGGGCGCGATAACGGCGGCGCCGGTCCGCGACCGAATTACAGTCCGACCTACTACGGCGCGTTCGTGCTGGACCCGGACGGCCACAATATCGAGGCGGTCTGCTTCGCCAAGGGTGAGTAGCCTGACTAATCAGTCTTGCCGTTCGATGCGGGCGGCTGAGGCTTCAAGAAGCTCGCGGATTCCTGGTTTTCCAGCACTGGGCGGAAGCCGTTGCGGGCCAGGTCGGGGCGGACTACTTCGATTGGATCGCGGGTGTCGTCGACGTAGCCGAGGGCGTAGGCGCCTAGGCGGTAGCCCATCAGTCTTAGAAGGTCCACCGGCAGAGTGCGCGCAATTTCCAGCGGCACCGATAAGTATTGGTTTTCTTCCTGGCGGAGCCACGAGACGTTGTAGGTGATGTTGATTCCGGTGCGGATCTCTTTCGAGCGATTCGCGCCGCCGGCGTGGTAGATGCTGCCGGTGTAGAAGAGCACCGATCCTTTGGTCATCTCGGCCGGCTCGGTGTCGGCTTCGGTGAATCGCAGCTTGTCGTCGAAGCGGTTGCTGCCGGGGATCACGCGCGTCGCGCCGTTTTCCTCGGTGAAGTCTGTCATCGCCCAGATCGTGTTGCACTGTACCTCGTAGCCGCGCGGAAACGGGAAGAAATCGAACGCCCATTGGTCGCGATGTATGGTCTGGGCCGGCTCTCCGGGGCCGATCGAGATTATCTGCGTGAGATGAAGCTGAAAGCTGGTCGCGTGACCTAACATTTTGCCGACCGCGCCGATCACCGTGGGATTCATCACGAGCTCGCGCGATTTTGGCGAGCGCGCGATCAGTCCACCGGTCCTGCGTGTGCGGCGGCCGCTGAACTCGTCGGCGCCGAGCGGGGTTTTTTCAGTAAACGGGCGCAGCTCTTGCGCGACCTCGTCCATGACTTCGGGGCGTACGACGCGATCGACAACGACGCATCCGTCCTCGTTAAGGGCCGCGGAAATTTCGTCAGACGAAGCCGATACGGGTAGATGAACAATGCTCATGTTTTGATGCTCCGCCGGAAATACTATCCCGCATCATTCGCTAGATCGATGCAATGGCGATAGGTTTGAACGTCGAATGGAGGACCGCCCCAATGGCTGATCTGCTCGTCGAAAAAACCAATCACCTCGGAATTTTGAAGCTCAACCGGCCCGACCGGATGAACGCGATCAGCGTCGAGATGCTCAACGACCTCGGCGAGGCGCTGAAGGATTTCGATAGCGACCCGAATATCCGCGCGATCATTCTTACCGGCGAGGGACGCGGCTTTTGCAGCGGTCTCGATCTCAAGGACACCGCCGCCGGCAAAGGTATCGGTGCGGGACTGGCTGCCCCGGGCGCATCGCATGTCAGCACCCGCGAGCTGCCGACCGTGACGCTGAATCGAATCGACCTGCCCGTCATCTGCGCGATCAACGGCGCGGCAGCCGGCTACGGATTCGACCTCGCACTCGGATGCGACATGAGGCTGATCAGCGATCGCGCCAAGCTGGTGCCCGCCTTCGCCAAGCGCGGCATCGTGCCGGAAAGCGGGGGCACCTGGTATCTGCCGCGGTTGGTGGGATGGGCACGCGCGTGCGAAATCGGATTCATCGCCGACGACATCGCACCCGCGCGCGCGGTCGAGCTCGGACTCGCAAACAAAGTCGTGCCGCACGAAGACCTGATGGAAGAGGCGACACGATGGGCCTCGAAGATCGCCGCGAATGCGCCGCTGGCGATTCGCGCGATGAAGCGGCTGTTCCGCCATGGGCTGAGCGAGGACTTCGAATCGCATACGCATCATGTGTTGATGCAACTGCTGGTGCTGTTCCGTTCCGGCGATTTCAAGGAAGGCCTCGAGGCATTCATGGCGAAGCGCGACCCAAACTTCAGCGGGCGGTGATGTGCGGTCATCCTGACGCAGCGAGCATCGCGAGCGGCAGGAAGGATCTCGGACAGCTTCGCGTCAGCGAAGCCGGTACCGGTTTTTCAAATCGCGAAGCGCTCCCTTTCTGATGCGGAACCTCAGCGCATCTCGCTAAAGAACTCGCGAATATCCTTCGCCAGCAATTCCGGCTCTTCCATCGCGGCGAAATGCCCGCCCTTCGGCATCACGGTCCATCGACGTACGTTGTATGCGCGCTCGGCCCATCGCCGCGGCGGACGCACCAGCTCGCCCGGGAACAACGCGACCGCAGTAGGCGCCTCGATTCGCGTGCCGGGCTTAAGCCGCCACGGATGGTGCCGCGCCTCGTAGTACAGCCGCGTCGAAGAATTAATCGTCTGCGTGATCCAGTAGATCATCACGTTGGTCAGGATTTGATCGCGCGTGAAGCTCTTCTCGATATCGCCGTGACAGTCGCTCCACGTGCGAAATTTTTCGACGATCCACGCCAGCAGCCCGGCCGGTGAATCGTTCAGCCCGTAGGCGAGCGTCTGCGGTTTGGTCCCCTGTATCCACTGGTAGCCGGTTTCGGCGGTGCGAAATTTCTCGAGGTCGCCGAGAAACACTTTCTCTTCAGGCGTCAGCTCCGGCGCACTTCGACCTTCGGCGGGGCCGATCGCGATCATATTGACGTGGATGCCGAAGACGCTGTCCGCGTGCACTTCGCCGATTCGCGACGTGATCGCCGCGCCCCAATCTCCGCCCTGCACCGCGTAGCGCTGGTAGCCGAGCGTCTCCGTCATCAGCTTGTGAAACAGCTCGGCCATCGCCTGGATATTCATCGCGCGAGCGCGCGGGTGATCCGAAAATCCGTAGCCCGGCAGCGACGGCGCGACAACGGTGAACGAATCCTTCGCGTCGCCGCCGTGCGCAGCCGGATCGGTGAGCATCGGAATGATTTCCATGAACTCGTAAATCGATCCAGGCCATCCGTGAATCAGCAGCAGCGGTTTCGGATTCGGTCCTTTGCCTTTCTCGTGGATGAAATGAATTCCGAGTCCGTCGACCTTCGCCTTGAATTGCGCGAAACGATTGATCTCGCGCTGCTGGGCGCGCCAGTCGTACTTGGTCCGCCAGTACTCGATCAGTTCCTTCAAGTAAGCGAGATTGGTGCCGTACTCCCAACCAGTGTCGGGAACCTCGTCGGGAAAACGCGTGCTGCTGAGGCGAGCACGCAGGTCGGCGAGCACTTCGACCGGCACCTCGACGCGAAACGGTTCGATCTTTCCAGTGGCCATCTGAACCTCCGGACTTCCTGTGGGTTTACCTCGGAGCTTGGAGTCGGGATTAAGCCCAAGTGCTACCGGGAAAAGGGTTTCAGCGTCAACCGCTATGCCGCGACTAGTGCCTCATCGGAAAAATTGTGCGATAGGCTGATGCCATGAGCAAAGCGATTGTCGCGCGATGGCAGAGTTGGGACGCCGCGGGAATCGAGCATCTCGCTCTGCGCGAAGGCGCGCGAGAGATCGTCGCCGAGTCGGTGGTGGTGGGATCGGCGGACGACGCGGTCTTTGCGCTGCGCTATCGCATCCGATGCGACAAGTCCTGGCGCGTGCGAAGCGCCGAGGTTGCGCTGGTCGGAAGCGATCGCAAAATCGAAATCGCCGGCGACGGCAAGGGCAACTGGTCCGACGCGTCGGGAAAGCGCCTGCACAAGCTCGCGGGCGCGATCGACATCGATCTGTCGGCGACGCCGTTCACCAACACATTGCCGATTCGCCGATTGAAACTCCGCGACGGGCAATCTGCCGAAATCGTCACCGTTTATATTCTCGCACCTGCGCTCACGATGACGACCGATCCGCAACGCTACACCTGCCTCGAACCGCTCAAGCGCTACCGGTACGAATCGATCGACAGCGACTTCACGCGCGAGATCGAAGTTGACCGTCGCGGGATGGTCGTCACGTATCCGGGTCTGTTTCGCAGACTGTTGTAGCGTGAGGTGCGCCTTACTTTTTCGCGAGCGCTTCCTTGGCGAGTTCGCTGGCCATCTTGCCGTCGAGTCCGGCGCCGAACTTGTCGCGCAACGCCTTCATGACGGGGCCCATCTGCGACGCGCCCGCTGCGATTGCCGCCGCGATCTCCGCACGCACTTCGTCAGCCGAAGCCGCCGCGGGCAGATATGACTCGAGGATCTTCGCCTCGGTCTCGTTCTGCTCGATCAAGTCCTGACGCGCCGCTTTGCGCGCAAACTCGAGCGACTCTTCGCGCTTGGCCCGTTCGCGTTTGATTATCTGCAGAATCTCCGCATCGTTCGGGTCGCGACGAACATCTTTCTCGAGACGCGAGATCTCCGAAAGCACGCCGCGCAAGCGCCATCATACGCAGCTTGTCGCCGCTCTTCATCGCAGCCTTGAGATCGTTTTGAATCTTGTCCTTCACCTTTTTTCTAGTGACGCGGATCTACTTTGTGTCACGTCCAAAATGATCCGACGCGGTATACACTTTTTAGGTCAAACTACACGAGCTACTAGCTATAGCCGTTTCGCATGGCTGGCTACTTCTGGGCCGCCGCTGTCCCGCCGGTGTCGACGTCTTCCCATTTCGGCTGCTCGACCTCGGTCCACTTGCTGCCGTCGAGCCGGTAGTTGAACACCAGGCTCTTCTGCTTGCCGGTCGGCTTGCCCTTGCCCTCACCACTCTTGGACGGCGTGTACTCGGGCGCCTGCAGCTTCGCGATCACAGTCCAGTGGCCGCCCTTCATCGTCGGCAGGTACTTGAAGGCTGCGTGCTCGAGATCGACGTAAGGCTTGCCGGACGATTTCTTCTCGCTCTCGTCGCTGAGGTAACTGTCGGATTCGCTCGCGATCGTGTCGCTGAGCTGCTGGGCCGCGGCCTTGGGAATCGGATTTTCCTTCGCCGGACCTGCAGCGCTCGGACCCTGCGGGACCGCTATTGTTGTAGAGATCCTTTTTGACTTCGATCGCGCGGGCGCGATAGGGCGCAAGAACAGCCGCCACAATCAGCCCCGCCGCCGCCAAGTTAGTCCATGCTTTCGGAGCCATCTTTCCTCCTCCTCGGATCGGCGCTTATATCACGGCCGTGTCGGGATAAGCACGATGGCGGCGCGGAGCGTCAACGAACAGGCATTTGCCTCGAGCAAGGCGAATCGAATCGGCACCAGCACCCAGCTTTCGACCGCGAGCCCGGCGCGACGCGCCGGCACAAAACGCCATCGCGAGCGGACCGTGTCGAGGGCGGCGTCGTCGAGCGCGTCGAAGCCCGAAGAATCCGCGATTTCGGCGCGCTCGACCGAGCCGTCCGCGCCGACCAGCACTTTGACCGTGACGGTGCCCTGCTGCTCGCGCCGGCGCGCGACAGCGGGATAGATGGGCGGCGGATTGCTGGCGTAGTCGGCGTGCGCGATAGAATTGGGGTCGTCTCCGGCGCCGCCGTCAGCGGCGCCGGGCGACCCCGCCCCACCACGGTCCGCACCGCTGCCGGAACCGGCAGCGGCCGGACGAGCATTGGCCGGTCGTCGTCGCGATGCGACGACGACCGGCTGAGCTTCAGCGCGCCGATGCGGCCGGTCGCGCGAGCGCGACCGGCCGCGTCGGCGCCATGCTGGCGACTTCGAGGCGCGCGTCGTCGATACGACGACGCGGCCTGCCGCGCCGCCTTCGGCGGCGCGGAATGCGTCGGCGCGAGCGGCGCGCTCGCGACGCCGCTTCGACGCGGCGCCGGACGCGGCGGCTGCGCCGCCGCGTCCCGAGCCGCCGTCCGTCGCCCTCGACCAGATACGCCAGCACCCACTCGCTATGCGGCTCGTGCAAGCGGCGATGCGAAGCACACGATCATCGCGACGATCGCCGCATGAGCGACGATCGAGGCGGCAAACGACGCGACATGCACGCCGCGAGCGCGGCTCGCGTCGCATCATCTGAAAATTGCGGTTTGTGCTGTTCGTCTTCCAACGTCGCTTCGGCCTGAACTTCGCGATTAAAAATGGAAGTGGCCAGGAGCGACGGACCGCCGCGCGGATAGATCGCCGGCCGAATCGTGAAAACGCACGTCCTGAAGCCTCCCTCTCCCGCGAAGGTTCTTACGGCTCCATCGATTCGCCCGGTCGCCTGACTCGACGAGCGCCGCAATTTCCTAAGCGCGCCCAGCTCACAGTTGCGGGGCAGCGCCGGTCTCTCACCGGCTTCCCCGGGCGAATCTCACGCACATTACCCGCTCTGCATCACTATGTCAACCGGCTTTTGCAAGCGCAGCGGGCAATTTGGAATCGATTTCATCCGCGCCGGATGGCGTGGGCGTTCGAATGTCGAGCATCACGAAATGAAAATTGCGAGAACAGTTCTGTTGATTTGCGCGCTGGTTGGGTCGCTTGTGCCGCCGATTTTCTTTTTGGCGGTCCGGCACTTTCATTTGGAAGTGCAGACGTGCGGAATGGCTGGTTTCGCTGTGGCCGCGCTCTCTAGGAGAGGTGGCGCTTGAGGATCGGCGAATGGCGACCGATATGGTGGTCACTTATGGAGAGTGGCATGGCGGCGAACATGCTCACGTTCACCGCGATTGGATGGTGCGTCGCTTTTTCTTTTCGCGAATGTTCAAACGGTCTGGGGCGAGGGATCGTTCCCTGCACTCAGAGTGAGCGGGAAACGGAAAGACATCTCTAGAACAAGGTCCCTCACCCGCCGCTCGAAGACGAGCGTCGACCTCTCCCCATCGGGAGAGGGAAAGAGCCGGGATTCTTCGCTTCGCTCTGAATGACACAAGAACGGAATGGCGTAGGAAAAAGAAACCTGAGAGCAAAATGGCGTCCTCGCCATTTTGCGATTCTTCTCACTTGGGTGCAGGGGTCACCCCTGCCGAAGGAAGTGTGAAACCCACCGCGGGTTTCACATTCAATAAAGTGATTTGCCCTTCCCTTACCGCTGTTTGACAGTTTTCAGCGATCGCGCTATGAGGTTGAGTTCAGAATATGAATCTTCATTCATTGCGCGGAATTCTTAGCTGATGGGCGTTCAGGAGCGGCATCGGCGGGAACGGCATGCGCGCGGGCAGGCTATCCTCGCGGCGGCTGCCAAAGTTTTTGCCAAGCATGGGCTCGAAGGCGCGACCATCGAAATGGTTGCGCGCGAGGCCGAAGTTGCGGTCGGGACTATCTATCTCTACTACTCTTCGCGTGACGATCTTTACCTGAATCTTATCGCTGACCGCGCTGAGCAGCTTCGCGCGCGTTATCTCGGAGATCTTCGCGCGAAAGCTCGAGCCGCTCGACGAGCTCAAAACTATCGCGTCCGCATATCTGGACTATCTGCTCGAATCGCGCGAGATCTCCTTGTCGCAGCATTCGGTGGTTTTCTCGCAGCTTCACCAACGCCTCAAGCGGCAGTCCGAGTTGCGCAACTTTCAGCGCGTGATGGATTTGAGTCATGAAATTTTCGGACTCTGGGAAGGCACTATCAGACGCGCGTTCGAAGGCGGCGTGATCGCCAACTCGATGGGCCCGCGCAAGACGGCCGCAGTGGTTTGGGCGAGCATGAACGGTGCGTTCATGTTGATGGGCGACGGGAATTTCTTCCGCGACGTCACCGGCCTCAACCCAGAGCATTTTCTCGATGAGGCGCTTGAGTCGCATCTGGCCGCTTCGCAACTGAGTGTGAGAAGAAAAGCGAGCAGAAGCAGAATCGTTAGCCGCGCGCGGAAGATGCGCGCTCAAACAAGGACCCTCACCTTCATCCTCTCCCTTACAGGGAGAGGGGAAGAGGCGGATTAGCGGGGAAACAAATTTAAAAGAGGTCGGCGCGCATCCGACCGCGTGAGCGCGGGCGCGGGACAGCGGCGATCAAAAAGGAGAACGAATTATGAAATTTACCTGGTTCCATCTGATGCCGTATCGGTTCCTGCCTGAAGACTTCAAGGAAAAGTATCGCAGCGTGTGGGTCGATATCCCGCGCGATTTGTACGATCCCAAAGTCGGCCATCGGCTTTACAATGACTACCTCGATCAGCTCGAATACGCCGACTCGATGGGCTTCGACGGGCTCGGCGTCAACGAGCATCATCAGAATGCGTACGGGCTGATGCCGTCGCCGAATATCATGGCGGCTGCGCTCACGCGGCGCACCCGCAACGCCAACCTGGTGGTGCTGGGCAACTCGATCGCGCTCTACAATCCGCCGATTCGCGTCGCCGAGGAATTCGCGATGCTCGACGTGATCTCGGGCGGACGCCTGATCGCCGGCTTCCCGGTCGGCACCTCGATGGATACCAACTTCTGCTACGGCGAAGTTCCCGCGACTATTCGCGAGAAGTATTACGAGGCGCACGATCTGATCATCAAGGCGTGGAAGGCCAAGGACGTCTTCTCGTTCAACGGCAAGTACACCAAGCTGCGCTACGTGAACCTGTGGCCGAAGCCGCTCCAGCAGCCGCATCCGCCGATCTGGATTCCGGGCGGCGGATCGGTCGAGACCTACGACTTCTGCGCGGACCACGATTACCAGTACAGCTTCCTTTCCTACTTCGGGTATATCGCGGGCAAGAAAGTTTCCGACGGCTACTGGGAAGTGATGGCGAAGAAGGGCAAGGAGCTGAATCCTTACAGCCTCGGCTTCGCGCAGGTGGTCGCGGTTTCGGAGACCGACGAGCAGGCGGAGAAGGATTACGCGCCGCACATGGACTACTTCTACAATCGATGCCTGCACGTTTATAACGGCTTCGCCGACGCGCCCGGCTATCGCACCGTGAAGACGATCAAGGCGGGAATCCTCGGCCAGGTCGGCGATCAGGCTGCGCTGCGTCGCGAGGGCCTCAAGTGGAAGGACTTCATTGATCAGGGCTACGTGATCGCGGGCTCGCCCAAGACGGTGCGCGAGCGTTTGCGCGAGGCGATGAAGTCGCTCAACTGCGGGCATCTGATGATCCTGCAGCAGATCGGATCGATGCCGCCGGAACTGGTGCGCAAGAGCACCAACCTGTTCGCGACCGAGGTCATGCCGTACATGCGCGACCTGTGGACCGACTTCGAGGATCGATGGTCGCCCAAGCGTGACCTGCCGCAAGCGGACTTCGCGAAGCCCGCGCCGGTGCATTTCCAGAAGACGGAAGCCAACGGCACGGTGCGCGTGTCGGCATCGGCCTCGGCGGAGGCTCGGAGCGCGAAATGATTACGACTCAGAAACTTCTCAACGGAAAATTCTCGCTCGAGATGCAAACCTACGGGAGCAGCGGCGAGCCGCTCCTGTTCATCCACGGCGCCGGCGGCCTGATGCCGGTCGAGCCGTTCCTCGAGGAGCTCGGCAAGACTTTCAAAGTCTACGCGCCGCAATTCCCCGGCTACGCCGAGTCGACCGGCAACGAGCATATCGACGACATCGCGGACGCGGTCGCTGTTCTTTCACGAGCTGATGGATGAACTCGGGATTCCGACCGCCAACATCGTCGGCCATTCGATGGGCGGGATGCTCGCGGCTGAAGTCGCGGCCTTCGACGTGCATCGCGCGAAGAAGCTCGTGCTGATATCGCCGGCCGGTTTCTGGATCGACGAGCATCCGATCGCCGATCTGTTCGCCGCGCAGCTCGACCGAAATCGCGCCGCTGCTGTTCCACGATCCCAAGTCGCCGGCGGCGCAGATGATGACGGCGATCCCGACCGACTTCAAAGCGCTCGAGACGATGTACGTCGAGCGCGTGAAGCGGTTCGCGACGGCGAGCAAATTCCTGTGGCCGATCCCGGATCGCGGGCTCAAGAAGCGCGCCTATCGCATCCAGGCGCCGACGCTGCTGCTGTGGGGCGACGACGACAAGCTGATCCCGCCGGTCTATGCCAAGGAGTTCACCAGCAGGATCAAGAACTGCAAGCTCGAGCTGATCAAGAATGCCGGTCACATGGTGATGTACGAGCAGCAGGAAGCGCTCGTGAGCGCGATCAAAAATTTTCTGAAGGGATGAACGAGATCTTCGCATGATGAACGACGGCCGGAGCATCGACGCTCCGGCCGTTTCTTTTTCACGGCTTGAATCTGAATGCGCACGCGATTAGCGTCCCGCGCATGGCAAACTGATACTCCTCGACGCGGATGGTTCCTCACCGTGATGACGGTGCTGTTCCTCCTGCTCGCGCTTTCCGACTTCACCAAGCCGCTCCAGTACGCCAACAATCCTGCGGTCGGCGGGCTGGTGGTCCTGGGTCACAAGTTCCACGGCGTCGCGCACAACCTCATACTCGGCCCGCTCTTCGGGATCATACTTCTCATCTACGCGTACGGCATCTGGAATTTGCGAGCGTGGGTGCTGCCGCTCTCGTTCGTGTATGCGTTCTACGTGCCGGCGAACATGGTGTTGTTCTGGTCGCTGCACCAACTGCCGCCCCCGACCGAAGAGCTTCATAGTGATGTATCTATTTCTTTCTCTGACCGGTTCGGTCGGCACCGCAATTTATCTCGCCTACCATCGCGAGCGTCTAAGCTGAAGAAACTCAACTCGCGAGATCGATGGATCGCCGTGCTCGCGAAATTCGCGCGCGCGATGCGCGAGCCTGCGAGCAAGCGGCATTGGGCGCCGCAGTTCGAGTGCGCGTCGCGCGAGCGTATCCGCGATATCCAGGAAGAAAAGCTCGCCGCGATGATTCCGTATCTCTACGAGCACAGCCCGTTCTATCGCGCAAAATTCAAAGCCGCGAAACTCAAGCCTGCCGACATCAGAACGCTCGCCGATCTGCCGAAAGTTCCCAGTCACGCACCAAGGATGAGATGGCGCGCGACGTCGCGGCGCATCGGCCATGGGGAACCTATACGCCGATCGACGAGAAGACCTGGCGCAAGCGCGGCTGGATGATCTTTTCGACCTCGGGCACCACTGCCACGCCGCGATCGTTTCGCTACACTGCGCTCGACGCTGAGTTGTGGGCGGCGACCAGTGCGCGCGCTTTGTATGCGATGGGCGTGCGCGCGGGCGACACCGCGCTCACCTGCACCAACTACAATCCGCACGTGTTCTTCTGGTCGATTCATCATGCGTTCAACCTGATGAAGGTCGCGGTCGTGCCCGGCGGCGTGCCGACCGAGCGCCGCCTGCAGATGATCGACCTCTACCGGCCGACGATCCTCGTCGCGACGCCGTCGTATTCGCTCCATCTCGCGGGCGCGATGCGCGAGGCCGGCGGCGATCCGGCAGCCAGCTCGATCACGAAAGTCATTTGCGGCGGCGAGCCGGCCTCCGGGATCGCATCGACGCGCCGGAGAATCGAGGAGACCTGGAACGCCGAGTTGCACGACGTTTACGGATGCACCGAAGCGGTCCCGGCAGGATGGGCGTTCACCTGCCGCGAAGGACTCAAGCGCGATCCGGTCGCGACGCATGTGCAGGAAGATCTGCAGATCTGGGAGCTCGTCGATCCCGACACGTTCGAGCCGGTGGCGCCGGGCGCGCGCGGACTGACCGTCGTGACCAATCTGAACTCGGAAGGATCGCCGCAACTGCGATTCCTGGTCGGCGACTTCGCGACCTTCGACTACGGCAAATGCGTCTGCGGCCGCACCTTCGCGCGCGCTCGCGGCGGATTCAACGGACGCGCCGACGACATGCTCAACATTCGCGGGCTGAAACTCTTTCCGAGTGTGATCGAGGAAATCGTGCGCGGGTTCGACGCGCTCGGCAACGAATTTCAAATCGTGCTCGAAACCGAGGGCGTGATGGACGCCTTCACAATCGTCGTCGAGACCTCAGCTCCGGTCGATGAAACGTACGCGAGCGAACTCCGCGCGCGGCTCGAAGCCGAGATCATCCGCCAATGCGAGCTGCGGCCGCGAATCCATCTCTCTCGCGCCGGGCACTCTGCCCCGCACCGAGTTCAAGGCGCGCCGCGTGATCGATCGGCGCCGCAGGCTGTAGCAGATTCGCGGTTGACGCGAACTGCGCCCAGTTTTAGATTGCAACCATTATGAAAATTTATGATTTTGCTTTCGCCCCTAATCCTCGACGGCTCAGAATTTTCGTGGCGGAAAAAGGACTCAAGATCCCGATCGAGCAGGTCGACATTTTCACCGGCCAGAACCGCACGCCCGAGATGCTCAAAAAGAATCCTGCCGGCGGTCTGCCCGTGATGGAATTGGACGACGGCACCCACCTCGCCGAGTCGGTCGCGATATGCCGCTACCTTGAGAGCCTGCATCCGGAACCCAACTTGATGGGCAAGAATAGCCGCGAGCAAGCGGAGATCGAGATGTGGAACCGGCGAGTCGAGCTCGGCTTGTTTGGCGCGGCTGGACGCGCGTTCCAGCATACGAATGAGTTGTTCAAGGCGCGGCTCAAGCAGTTTCCGGAATACGGCGAAACGCAGCGCGAGGCCGTGACACAACAGCTTCAATGGCTCGACGCGCAAATCGGCAACAAGCCGTTTATCGCGGGCGACCGCTTCACCATCGCGGACATCACCGCGGAGGTGGCGCGTCGATTTCGCGGCGCAGATGGCGGGCGTACCGATGGATCCGTCGCTCAAGAATCTCGCGCGATGGCATCAGTCGGTATCGAGTCGCCCGAGCGCAAAGGCGTGAAGAACCGGGATTCTTCGCCGCAGCGGCTCTGAATGACAACGATGAAAAGCGGTTGACGATTGGCGCGCACAGTTTTAAATTGCAACCACTATGAAACTATACGATTTCACTGGAGCTCCGAATCCACGCCGCGTGCGCGTCTTTCTCGCGGAAAAAGGCATCAACAACGTTCCCTTCGAGCAGGTCAATATCGCGACTGCGGATAACCGCAAGCCCGAGTTTCTGAAAATCAATCCGATGGGCGGGCTGCCCGTGCTCGAACTCGACGACGGCACGCATATCGCGGAGTCGGTCGCGATCTGCCGCTACTTCGAGGACATCAAGCCCGAGCCGCCGCTGATGGGCGTCGACGCGAAGGACAAAGCCGTGGTCGAGATGTGGAATCGGCGGATGGAGTTCGAAGTGTTGTCGATGGCGGCGGGGTCGTTCCGCAACACCAGCGACTTCTTCAAGGGCCGCATCCCGCAGGTCAAGGAATACGGCGAGGTTTGTAAGAACGCGGCGGTCAAACGGCTGGAATGGCTCGACACGGTGCTGGCGGATCGCGAGTTCATCGCGGGGCCGCGCTATACGATTGCGGATATCACCGCGTTGATCGGAATCGATTTCGGGCGCACGACGCGAATCAGAATCCAGGAGAATCAGAAGAATCTCGCGCGATGGCATCAGGCGGTATCGAGTAGGCCGAGCGCGAAGGCGTAGGAAGATTCGCGCATCGCGCGTCGCGATTGATGCTATCAACCTAACCCCTAACCCCTTCCCGAGCGGGAAGGGGGACCGGATTATTTTTAGGGAGACGGATTGGGCGTATGGCTGTTGCGGGCATCGGGTAGATCGGCGTGTACATCTGGTAGAGCATCAGGTAGACGATCACGCCCGTCACTGAGACGTACATCCATAGCGGCCAGGTCCATCGGGCGATTCCGCGATGGCGGCGGAAGTTGCCGCGGAGCGCGAACCAAATCGTTGTGATCGCGAGCGGTACGATCACGCCGGCCAGGATTACGTGCGGTATCAGGATCGAGAAGTAGAGCGAGCGGACCCATCCTTCGCCGCTGAAGCGCACGTTGCCGACGTTGTAGTGAAAGACGAGATATGACGTCAGGAAGACGGCGGAAAATCCCATCGCGCTGATCATGCACGCGCGATGCGCCCGCACCCATCTCTTCTTGATGAAGATGAATCCCGCGAGCAGCAGAACCGCGGCGCATCCGTTCAGGAACGCGTTGAGGGGAGCCAGCGAATGATAAGAATCCAATCAGCCTCGCCCAAGCTACGGCGTTTGCATCGGAGGCGGCGCGACCGGATGCGCACCCATCTCGGCGGGATTCGTCACCGGCCTCGGATGGTCGTAGCGGGTCCACATTCGCGTCGTCAGATCCGGTAGCAGCATGAAGCATAGGAACGTGACGAGTATCACCGGGATTATTGCGATGATCGCGAGCGCCTTTCTTTCCATCGCGAGATGCATGAAGTACATCGCGACCAGCACGGCCTTTGCCCACGCCAGCGCGACCAGCAGGCCGACCTTGGCGACTTGCGGCAGGCCCATCGCGTACACGCCCAGCTCGATCGCGGTCAGCACCGAAAGGTAGATGAAAACCGCAATGTAGTTCGGCCCGCTATGCTCGGCCGGGTGTCCTGAAATCGCAGCTTGCGTCGTCATGGTTTAAATTTTTTCTCCCGCCGTGATCGTGGTAAACGCTCGCCCTAAATCAGGTAGATGAAGGTGAAGATCAGGATCCAGACAAGGTCGACGAAGTGCCAGTACAGCCCCGCGATCTCGACCAGGTTCGCTTTGGCCGGCGTCAGCTTGCCGGTCATGCCGCGAATCAGCAGCACGCTGTTGTACACGACGCCGCCGAACACGTGACAGCCGTGAAAGCCGGTCAGGATGAAGAAGGTCGCGTCGAACAGGTCGACCTTGATCGACATCCCTTTTTCGCCGAGCAGATGATGCCACTCGAACGCCTGCATCCCGAGGAACACGAGGCCGCCGAGAACGGTCAGCGCCATGAAGTTGCGATAACGCGCCATCCTGCCGGTCTGGATCGAGCCGAGCGCCTCGACCATCGTGACGCTCGAGCAAATCAGGATGAACGTCATGACAGCGGTGGTGGTGATGCCGAGATATACGGCGGGCGACGGCCAGTTCGGATTGCCGATGCGCAGCGCGCCGTACGCGGCGATGGCGGCGCCGAACGTCATCGCGTCGCCGGCCAGGAACGACCACATCCCGAGCTTGCCGAGATTTCCCGGCGTAAGCGACGGTTCGAGCTGATCGACCTGCGCCGCGCTGTGATCGTGAGTCTCTACTGCAGCAGCCTCGCTCATCGCGACCTTCCTCTTGGGGGCAAATAGCTATAGTCAGTGTTCATTCGAAATGACTACTTGGTATCTGATTTCGGATCCTGGCGCGTCGATCGCCGATAGTACGAAGTAAGTAATCCCGCCGATTGCGGCGAACGATGCGTAAGGGGATGCCAGCATGAACAGCACGCTGGTCTTGTACGCATGGAATGCCTGATCGCCGTCGGCGAGCCCGCACGTCGCGCACGCGTTTGCGAATCGCGGAGCCGCAGCGACAATCGCACTCGCGATGGCGATCGCGGCGGCAGTTAGTTTTTTACTTTTCATGCCCTTCGTTTCCAATTGCGCCAAACTACATTAGATATACCAGCCCAAACAGGAGCGGCCAGACTGCGCAGACGAAATACCAGTACACGGCGCACAGCTCAATGGCGTGGGCGTTGCGCGCGTTGTACCTGCCGCTCATCGCAAACCACACGACGCATGCGAGCCAGATGACGCCGGCGGTCACGTGCGCGCCGTGGCATCCGATCAGCAGATAGAAAGTGCCGCCGTACATGCTGCTCGAGAGCGTCAGGCCGTGCGCGACCAGCCGCACCCATTCGCTGCCCTGCACTGCGAGGAACGTCACTCCCAGCGCGAGCGTTGCCAGCAGATACCGGCGTGTCAGGCGCTGGCGGCTGCGATGCACCGCGCGGATCGCGAGCGTCATCGTGACGCGCGCTCGACAACAGCACGAAGGTGTTCACCCAGGTGACTGCGATCGGCAGGCGCGGCAGCGAAGGCGGCGGCCAGAAGGCGGAGGACATGCGGTAGACCAGGAATGTGCCGATGAGTCCGCTGAACAGCATCATCTCGGACGCGATGATCATCATGACCGCGAGCATCGCGCTGCTGATGAACGGCCGCTCGATCTGATCGCCGCCAGAGCCGGAGTCAGAGGTTCGGCCGCGGCGAAGCGGCACCACCAACGGGCGCACTTTCGCGGTCGATGCTGTCATTCCGAGCGCCATATCAATGATGCTTCACTATGATCGTCACGACCGAGATCGTTACCAACAAGACCATCACGCCGATCAGGATTTTCAGCGTGCGCCAGATTTCCTCTTTGCGCTCTTCGCGCGTAACCAGCGTAGGCATTTCGATTACTCACACGCGATCCAGAACGAGCACTAACAACACGATTGGCAAATATACTATTGACGCGAGCAGCAGCCGGCGCGCCGCTTTCGAATTGCCGGGCGAACGCACCATCGTGACCCCAAACGCCAGCATCCAGACGCCCATCGCCGATGCGATTACCAGGTATGGGACTCCGGCGTAGCCGAGCATGGTCGGGATGATTCCGATGGCGATGAGTCCGAGGCTTCCCGCGATGACGATCGGATTCGAAGCATTTCCGCCGCGGGTGTTGTCTTGCGGGAGCAGGTGGATGCCGGCGCGTTCGTAGTCGGTGCGATAAAGCCGCGCGACTGCCATCGTATGCGGCAACTGCCACAGGAACATGATCGCAAACAGTACTATCGGCTCCCAACTGAGTCCGCCGCGCGCCGCGGCCCATCCTGCGACGGGCGGGAGTGCGCCGGGAATCGCGCCGACGATGTTGCACATCCAGGTGTAACGCTTCAGCGGAGTGTACACGCCGAGGTATATGATCGTGATCGCGGCGGTCACCGCGGCGCAGAGCAGGTTGGTCGCGAGCGTCAGGTAGACGAAGCCGGCAACGGTCGCGAGCACGCCGAACAGCAGCGCTTCGGCCGGACGCATCCGCATGTCGGGCAGCGGACGATTGCGCGTGCGATCCATCATCGCGTCGGTGTCGCGCTCGACGTATTCATTGAGTGCGAGCGTCCCGCCTGCCGCCAGGGCCGTGCCCGCCAGCAGATTCAGCGCGAGCGTAATGTCAAATCCGGCGCGGCCGCCGAGATAGAAACCGGCGAGCGTCGTGACCAGCACCATCAGCACGACGCGCGGCTTGGTCAGCTCGAAGTAATCGCTCACGCGGCCGCGCGGCAGCGTGATTGCGGATTCACCGATCGCGACTTTGGCGTTCACGCGGTCACCTGCCGTTCTACTACGCGCGAAGACGCGCGCGACTCGATCGCATGCGCGCGATTCGGCACGCCGAGAATGTGATATGCGCGAAGCGTCAACGTGAGGCTGGTCGCGAGGACCGCGGCGCCGACTGCGACGTGGCTGGTCGTCGGAATCACCATGCGGCCGCTCCAGATTGTGATCGCGCCGAGGCAAATTTGCACGACCAGCAGCATGAACAGGCCGAGCGCCGGACGTCGAAGCGCGACGACCTCGCGATGGGTCCGCAGCACGCGCGCGACCGTCCATAACACCATCGCCGTGACGACGACGGCGCCGCATCGATGCGCGAAATTAATCGCGATGAACTCGTTCCAGTACGGCGGAACTACGTAGCCGAAGGAAAGCGGAAAATCGGGAATCACCAGTCCGGCGCTCATGTGGCGCATCAGCGCGCCGACGAGAATCTGCATATAGATGATAGCGGTGGTCGCGACGGCGAGCGTCGTCAGCGGTATTCGCGACGGCGGATCATCGACGTGCGGCGTCGTCTCCCAGCGCGGATTGGTGAAGATCGCGATCGATACCATCAGGCAGAACAGCGCCTGCGCCGTCGCGGCGTGCGTGACCGCGATCGCCAGCGGCAATTCGAACAGCACGGTGATTCCGCCGAGGACGGCCTGCACGATGATCAATCCGAATGCGAGCATGACGAGTTTGCGGACCCATCGGCGGGGTTCGGCGCGCCACGCCCACGCCATCAGCACGAGTGTGAGTATGACGACGGTTCCGGCGGCGAGGCGATGGCCGAATTCGAAACGGATGCCGCCCTGCCACGCCGGAATCAGTTTGCCGAACGCCAGCGGCCAGTCGGGCACCGCAAGTGCGGACCCGGTCGAAGTGACGAGTCCGCCGACGAAGATGAGGCAGAAGGTCGCGCCCGCGGTCAGCACCGCAAAGCGATGCAGTCCGCGCGCCTTCTCAACCTCAGTTGGCGACTGATTCATCATTACTGGCTATTCGACTGACTAATCCGCCGCAGCCGTCGTGTGTTCGATCAACTGCGATTGCGGCAGGTAATCCTCCGCGACCTCAGGCGAGCTGTACTCGTACGGTCCACGGTAAACGACCGGCACCGGGCCTGGCCAGTTGCCATGCGGCGGCGGCGACGGCGTCGTCCACTCCAGCGTATTCGCGTGCCACGGATTCTCGGTGGCCTTCTCGCCCCAGCAGTAGCTGTAGATGATGTTCGCGAGGAACAGGAACTGCGCGGCGCCGAGCACGAACGCACTGATCGAAATAAATTCGTTAATCGGAATAATCGGCTTCAGAAAATCGTACTGCTGCGGGTTGTAGATCCGGCGCATGTGGCCGGCCATCCCGAGGATGTGCATCGGGAAGAAGGTGCAGTTGAACGCGACGAACGTGATCCAGAAATGAATCTTGCCGAGCTTCTCGCTCATCATGTGGCCGAACATCTTCGGATACCAATAGGTAACGCCCGCGAAGATGCCGAACAGGCTACCGCCGAATAGTACGTAGTGAATGTGCGCGACGATGAAGTAAGTATCGTGGATGTACATGTCGACGGGAGTGGAGGCCATCCAGATTCCCGACAGGCCGCCGATTACGAACATCGCGACGAACGCCAGCGCGTTCATCATCGCGGCGGTGTAATGGATGTTGCCTTTGTAGAGCGTGCCGAGCCAGTTAAAAGTTTTGATCGCCGACGGCACTCCGATGATCATCGTCGTGATCATGAAGCTGCTGCCGAGCGCTGGGTCCATTCCGGACTGGAACATGTGATGGCCCCAGACGACCCACGACAGGAACGCGATCGCGATCATCGCGTACGCCATCGCGCGGTAGCCGAAGATCGGCTTGCGCGAAAACACCGAGATGATCTCCGAGGAGATGCCCATCGCGGGCAGGATCATGATGTAGACCTCGGGATGGCCGAAGAACCAGAACAGATGCTGCCACAGCAGCGGCTCGCCGCCGCCCGCGGGCAGAAAGAAATGCGTGCCGCCCATGCGATCGAACAGCAACAGCGCGAGCGCCGTGGTCAGCACCGGCAGCGCGAGCAGCAGCAGAATCGCGGTGATGAACAGCGACCAGATCACCAGCGGCATGCGGAAGAAGTACATGCCCTTGGTGCGCATGTTGATGATGGTGGTGATGTAGTTAATCGAGCCCATCAGCGACGACGCGCCGAGCACGATGATGCTGATGCACCACAAATCCTGGCCCCAATCGACGCCGGTGTATATCGGCACCGCGCTCAGTGGAGCATACGACGTCCAGCCCGCGGCGGCAGGTCCGCCGGTCACGAAGAACGACGACAGCATGATCACGCCGGCGACGGCGCCGACCCAGAACGACAGCATGTTGAGCTTGGGGAACGCCATGTCGCGCGCGCCGATCATCAGCGGGATGAGAAAATTGCCGAAGCATCCGACCAGGATCGGCATCACCACG
>CAVUUH010000010.1:0-18151 GCA_963744545.1 uncultured delta proteobacterium | reverse complement strand
CGTTATCAAGAAGGCCGGCCTGTCGCCCGAGTCGCAGCCAAAGCCATGGTGGCAAGGCATCTGGGGCTTGTGACAGATTGGAAGAGGGGCGCGCGCGGGGTCGATCAATCCCGCACGCGGTTATTCAGCCGCCACACATATCTATATAATTCACCACGAGCACCACGATGGCCTTTCCAATCAATCGCCCGCGCCGGCTGCGACGCACCGAGCAATTCGCCGCATGGTCCGCGAGACGCGTTTGTCACCGGACGACCTGATCCTCCCTATGTTCGTGTGTCCGGGGCGCGGAGTAAAAAATGCCGTCGTCTCGATGCCTGGGGTGGCGCAGATGTCCCCCGACATCGTCGCAGAAGCACGCGAGACCTCGGCCGCCGGCGTCCCCGCGGTCATCCTGTTTGGAATTCCGGAGCACAAGGACGCGAACGGCAGCGAAGCCTGGAACGATTACGGCGAGGTGCAGCGCGCGATTGGGGAAATCAAGGAGCACGTGCCCGGGATTGCAGTGATCACTGACGTCTGCATGTGCGAATACACCGACCACGGCCATTGCGGCGCGATGACGGCAGACGTCGATAACGACGCGACGCTGGAACTGCTGCGGCGAGAGGCGCTGTCGCATGCTCGCGCGGGCGCTGATATCGTGGCGCCATCCGACATGATGGACGGGCGGGTCGGCGCGATCCGTACTGCGCTGGACAGCAACGGCTTCAGCCACGTCGCGATCATGGCGTATTCGGCGAAGTTCGCGTCAGCATTCTACGGCCCGTTTCGCGAGGCGGCGGAATCGGCGCCACAATTCGGCGACCGCCGCTCGTATCAGATGGACCCGCCCAACGGCGACGAAGCGATGCGCGAAGTGGCGCTCGATCTGGAAGAAGGCGCGGATATCGTGATGGTCAAGCCGGCGCTTTCCTATCTCGATCTGATCTACCGGGTGAAACAGGAATTCAACGTGCCGGTAGCCGCGTATAACGTCTCAGGCGAGTACTCGATGATCCGGGCAGCCGGCCTCAACGGATGGATCGACGAAGAACGCGCCACCATGGAAGTACTGACGTCGATCAAGCGCGCGGGCGCAGATTTAATCCTGACCTACTTCGCCAAAGAAGTAGCCCGCAAACTCCGCGGGTGAGATTGAATGTGAAACCCGCGATGGGTTTCACGCTTCCTTCGGCAGGGGTGGCCCCTGCACCCAGCACTACGAAAGATGCGGGACTTCGTCCCTGTTAGAAGTTATGGGGCGGAGGCGCTCTGTCTTACCTCGCCCGCTATTTTGGGCGAGGAGGCCGACCGCATTGCGGTCGGTAGGTGAGGGTGCTGCGACTCCATCGAACTGCTGAAATCAAGTGCTGCCGTTCGCCGCTGCGTAGTACTCACGAATCGCTTCAGTCAGAGCCTCTATCGTGTACTTGCGAGGCTTCACGACTACTTCTAACCCTCGCTCTTCAGCGGTAGCCGCCGTAATTGGTCCAATCGCCGCCGCTCTAATTCCTTTCGCGGGAACGCCGAGCAACTCGCAGAAATTTGTGACGGTGCTTGAACTGGTGAACGTCACAAGATCAATCTTCCCGACGCAATCAACTCACGCATCCGTCCTATCTGCGCGCCCTTCGGCTTGACGGTTCGGTAAGCGGGTGCAACGACGACTTCCTTCGCGCCCTTGTCACGCAGAATTTCCGGCAGCGCTTCGCGCGCAACTTCGGCGCGCGGAATCAGAAAGCGTTTGCCGCGAATCTGCTTGATCCCGATCGCAGAAACGATTTCCTCCGCGCGATATTCGTCGGGCACCGCTGCAACTTGCAGCGCGTAGTCGGCGAGGCGCGCCGCTGTTGCAGGTCCGATCGCCGCGATCGACGCATCCCCGAGCGCGCGAATGTCGCCGCCGCGAGATTTCAGCCGTTCGACAAAACTCTCGACTCCCATCGCGCTGGTAAAAATTATCCAGTCGAATGAATCGATTCGTTTGATCGCCCGATCCAGCGCTGTGTAGCTTCGCGGCGGTGCGGTTTCGATCGTCGGAAATTCCACGACCTCCGCGCCAAGCCGGCGCAGCGTGGTTGCGAAATCCGACGCAGCCGCGCGCGCTCGCGTTACTACAACAGTGCGGCCGAACAGCGGTGTGCGCTCGACCCACTTCAGATGCTCGCGCATGCCTGCGAGCTCTCCGACGACGATTACCGCCGGCGCGCCGATCCCTTCGCGCGCCGATACATCCGCGAGCGATGCCAGCGTCGCACTGACAGTTCTCTGCGCGGCCGTCGTCGCCCACTGCACCGCTACCGCTGGCGTTTCGTCGGGAAGTCCGGCCGCGCGGATTCGATCGAGAGTGGCGCGCATCCGCGCCGTCGCCATCAGGATCACGATAGTGCCGCCGTGATGGGCCGCTGCGACCAACTCGTTCCACGGCACCGCGCTCGCACCCTTGCTTTCATCTTCGTGGCCGGTGACCAACGCGACGAACGAGCCGTGCCCGCGATGGGTCAGCGGAATGCCCGCGAACGCCGGCCCCGCAATCGCCGACGTGACTCCAGGCACTACTTCGAACTCGATATGCGCGCGCGCCAGCGCCTCGGCCTCTTCGCCACCTCGTCCGAAAATAAACGGATCGCCGCCCTTGAGCCGCACGACGACGCGCCCCTTGCGCGCCTGCTCGATCAGAATCGCGTTCAGCGCAGTTTGCTCGATATTTTTCTCGGAGCCCCCGCGTTTGCCCGCATAAATCAACTCAGCTTTCGGCGGCGCCAGCTGCAGCAGCTCAGGACTGACCAGGTTGTCGTAAACAACGACGTCGGCGCGGCCAAGAACATCGGCGCCGCGAATCGTGATCAAGTCGGAGGCACCGGGCCCGGCACCGACCAGGAAAACCCTGCCGCGTTTATGCTTTGATCGCGCGTCTTTTTCCCCTCTCCCTGTAAGGGAGAGGATGAAGGTGAGGATCCTTGTGCAGCGCGCTTTTTTCGCGCGCGATTCAAGATTCTGTCTCTTCGAACGCGTCCGCTGTCCTTGCGCAAAGTCTATTTTCCAAGGAGAGCGGCAGCGCCGCGCGCGAGTATTTTTTCGGCGAAGCGTTTGCCGGAATCGTCAGCGGCGGACCGCACAAGATCGAGTGCTATTGAATCTTCCATCGACTCCGATAACTCGCGCGCGCCGTCGGGGCTGAACAGCATCGCGGCGAGCGCGAGCTGATTCCCCTCGATGCTTGCCTTCACTCCGACCGGTGTCGTGCATGACGCGTCAATCGCGGCGAGGAACGCGCGTTCCGCCGCGGTTTCATAAAACGCGCGCGCGTCGTTGATCGCCGACAGCGCACGATCGAGTTCATCTCCTTTGCGATCCGCCAGCGTTTCGATCGCGAGTGCGCCCTGTCCACCGGATGGAATGAAATCGCGCGCATCGAGCTCGACGAACTTCACATCCTTGACCCGGCCCAACCGCTTGACGCCTGCCATCGCAACTATAATCGCCTCGAAGCTTCCGTCGGCCACGCGCGCCAGGCGTGTATCGACGTTGCCGCGCAGCGGCAGTATCTCGAGTCCTCGATTCTTCCTGAGCGCCTGGAAGCGGCGGCGCGACGAAGACGTTCCAAGCCGGGCGCCTGCAGGCAGCGCGGACAGCGTCGAGCCGTCGCGCGTCACGAAAATATCCGACGTATTCTCGCGCCCCGGCACGGCAGCTATGCGAAACTGTTCCGGCAGCAGGGCCGGGAAGATCTTTCATCGAATGGACGGCCGCGTCGATCGTGAGATTGGCGAGCGCCTGTTCGAGTTCTTTTATGAAGAGTCCCTTGCCGCCGATGTCCGCGAGCGATGCCGACGTCATCTTGTCGCCGCTGGTGCGTATCTCGACGATTTCAATTTCGATTTCAGGATTCTGCGCAATCGAGTCGGTCGCGCACGATCGACGCTTGCGCGAGCGCGAGCTTGCTTGGCCTCGATCCGATTTTGATTTTCAGCGACACCGAAGAACCCAACCCCTAACCCCTTCCCGAGCGGGAAGGGGAACCGGATGAGAGCGAGCTTCCGGTGGGGAGCAAAATTGAAACGAAGCGGGGCAGGGCGCGGTCACTCGAGGTCCGCGTCGTCGTCGTCGTTTTCGGGGTCGTCGAGGGCGTCGTCCTCGGCGTCGAATTCGGCGCCCAGCAGGCGGCGCGCGACTTCGGCGGCGAATGCGGCGTCGAGAGTCTTGTCGTCGCGCTGCTTCAGTCCCGACAAAATACGATGAAGCAATTTGTTGGTGAGGCCTCGTGTGAGCAATTCGACCCGTTCGCGCTCGGCGGGATCGAGTTGCGCCATCCATCCGCGCGCTCGGCCCAGTTCGTCGTCGCGCAATCGCTCGACGCTGTAGCGGATGTCCTTGATAGTCGGCGTCAGGTCCAGGCCCGCGAGCCACTTGAGGAACGATTCGAGTTCGAGCTCGACAATCTGTTCGGCCTTTTCGGCTTCGCGTTCTCGGTCTCCAAGCGATCGTTGAACCAGAGCGCCGAGATCGTCGATATCGTACAGATACACGTTCTGCAGCGCGTTCAGGCGCTCGTCGAAATTGCGCGGCACGCCCATGTCGATCAGAAACATCGGCCGGTAGCGCCGCTCGCGAATCACCGACTCGAATTCGTCGGGACCGAGGATTGGCCTGGTCGATGAAACCGAACCGATCAGCACGTCCACCATCTTGAGGTACGGTTTGTAGTTGTCGTACGGCACCGCGGTGCCGCCGAGGTCGCGCGCGAGCGCGACGGCGCGATCGAAAGTGCGCGACGTTATCAGCAGCGATTCGATCCCGAGCGCGCTCAGTTGCCGCGCGGTAAGCTCCGCCATCTTGCCCGCACCCATCAGCATCACGGTCTTGTCCTTGAGCGTGTCGAAAATCTGGCCGGCGAGCGCGACTGCGGCGGTGCTTACTGAAACCGAGCCGTGACCGATAAGCGTGCCCTTGCGCACGCGCTTGGCGACGGTGAAGGCCTTGTGAAACGCGCGATGCAAAATCAGGCCGACGCTGCGCGCCTCGGACGCCTGTGCATACGCGAGCTTGAGCTGACCGAGAATCTGCGGCTCGCCGACGACCATCGAATCGAGACTCGCGCCGACGCGGAACAGATGGCGCGCGGCGTCGCGGCCGGCGAAACTGTAAACCGCATCCGCGAACTCGGTATCCGCGACTCGTCTATCGGCGGACAAAAATTTGAGGGTCTCATCCGCCGCGCGGGACGCATCGACGGCGACTCCCACCACTTCGACGCGATTGCAGGTGGAAATCAGCGCCGCCTCCGCGACCACGGACGACGATTCGCGCAGCCGACCGAGTGCGGCGACGATCTCATCGTCGGCAAACGCGAGGCGTTCACGCAACGCGACCGCGGCGCTGCGATGGTTTATCCCCACGATGAATAGCGTCTGATCCATTTCAGCCGAAACTGCCGCCGTGTTTGCCCGGAAAAATCAGGTTAACGCCGACGAATGAACCAACCAACACGCTTGCCAGCACGATCGTGAGCGCCGCCGCGCGCCGCCCGCGCCATCCTACGGTAAGGCGCGATTCGAGCAGGCCCGCGTACAGGATCCAAATCACCAGCGACCATGATTCCTTGGGCTCCCACGACCAGAAATGTCCCCAGGTCGCGTCGGCCCAGATCGCGCCGCTGACGATCGCCAGGCTCAGCATCACGAAGCCCCATCCCAGCAAGCGATAGTTGATTCGGTCGAGCTTTTCGAGACTCGGCGCACCTTCGTTAGCGGGACCGATCGCGCGCTTCGATTTGAGCCGCGACTCGTACGCGAGATAAACGATACTCACGCTCGCCGCCAGCACGAACATCGTGTAGCCGAGGATCGCGAGCGTCACGTGAATCGGCAGCCATACGCTGCGCAGCGTCTCCGGCAAAACCAGCCGTCCGCTGCTCGTCGTGAGCGAAGCCGCTCCCAGCGCGACAGTCACCGCCGGCGCCACGAACGCGCCAATCACCGCGAGCCGGAGGCGTACGATCATCAGCAGGCCGGCTAGGGCAGTAAGCCACGCCAGAAACGAAAGCGCCTGCGCAAAATTTGCGACCGGGATATTTCCTGCCTGCAGGCCGCGCGCGGTTAAATCAAACGCATGAAAAATTGCGCCGGCGCCGAGTATCGCGACTGCATAGCCGGTCGCGCGCGTGCGGCCCGCCGAACGATCGAACACAAACAACGCGGCGGAAAGCGCGTAGCACGCAAGCGCGGGCATTAGCCACAATGTGTCCATCTTTTTTTCAGTGAAGGTCTTTCGCAAGCGCGAGTCCAAGCGCCGCCAGACCGATACCGTCACCAAGACAAGTAGCAAGTATCCGCTCGATCGCAGCATCGTCGCCCGCCGCAATCGCGTCGGGCAGCGCGGAGTCGGCGAGTTCCTTCAATCGGCGCATTCGATCGGCTGGATCGATTTCCTCGGCGTGCAGCCGCCGGCGCGCAGCGCGCAACACCTCGAGCGTCAGTGCATACTCAGCGCCGAACTGATCCTCCAACGCACGTCTGAGCCGCGCCGCAAATGCCGGCGACGCGCCGCCGGTCGAAATTGCGATCTGAAGCTCTCCCGTTTGACGACCGCGGGCGAGATGAACGTACACAACTCGGGAACGTCGACCACATTTATAGGGATCCCGAGCGCACGCGCCTCGGCCGCCAGCTCACGATGCAATTTCGGATCGTCGGTTGCAGCATATACCAGTACGCATCCGCGGATATCGCCGCGTTGATATTCGCGAGCGATGTGCGTCGACCAGCCCGCGCGCAACGCCATGCCTCCAGCGGTGGCGACAGGCGCGGACTCACGACTGTTACGCGCGCCCCCGCCTCCAGCAGCGCCTCGGCTTTGCGCGCAGCGACCTCGCCGCCGCCGACCACCACGCATTCGCGGCCGGTGACGTCGAGAAATATCGGAATGTATCCCATGAAACTGAAGCGATTTTATTACATGATGACGTAATGAGACAGTCCCAAAAGCCCGACGCGCCGTCGACGAACCATCCTATAGTCCGAGCATTCAACCAAACCCGCGGCACCGTGCTTATGCGCGCGACTCGAGAACGCCGGCGGTCTCGCGGGCCAGGGCCGCGGCCTGCTGGGTCGCGACGGCCTCGAGCCGGGAACCGGGATGCTATTCGAGAACGGGCGATTCACGCCGTTCATGTGGATGCACATGTTCTTCATGCGCTTCGCGATCGATATCGTTTTCCTCGGACGCGGCAACACCGTCATCAGGATCAATCGGCGGCTGAAGCCGTGGCGATTCTCATCGATGGTATTTGGAGCGCGAAGCGCGCTGGAGCTTACCGCGGGCGCGTCGGATGAAAGCTCGACACAGACGGGAGATCAAATTGTGTTCGAACCCGTCGAATAGAGCCGTGAAATTCGCCTCAAGGACATCTGATCCGATGCGATCTCGCCGGCTATTTAGTGGTAATTCGATTCCGAGCTGCACCACCATAGATTGATCCTTGTCGTTTATACTATCTATGTAAAGTCACAGCCTCTTTAGTTACCTTAGTTTCCACAATCAATCCCTTTGGGTCTTACTCTGTTGCGGGCTCGCAACCAACAGTTGCATCACTGCGGCGGCCTAATTCGCCTTAAACCGAAAAAGTTGAAGAAATTGCTCAATAGATCAAGATGGCACGAGAGATGCTCACGGTAACCTCGCGCTTTGGCATGGGAAAGTTGTCAGAAGCGAGCTCGCCTTTGCTTGGGAGCACGAATGGACGTCTGCCTCGCGCCGCATGGACCGCAGCGCAAGGTTTAGGAAGGTCGATTAACTAACGGGGACAATGGCCAATTTCGGCCACAAAACAGACACAGGAGGATACGGGACTATGGACAAGATCACGAAGATGTTTGTGAAGGCGCGCGAGTATCAGGCCGGCCAGACGATGGCGGAGTACGCGCTGATCCTTGCCGCGGTCGCGGTTGTGGTTTTCGTCGGCTACCAGACGATGGGCACGACGATCACCACGCTGCTGGGCAGCGTGGACGGCAAGCTCTAACAATGATCTCGGGGTGGCGGACTTAAACCATCCGCCACTCCAAACCACGCGAAAATTATCGCGCAAGGGGAAACGAAGGACATGAGTGCAATCACAAAGTTAGTTGTCCGTGTGCGCGAGTTTAATCGCGGACAGACCATGGCGGAGTACGCGCTGATCATGGCGGCAGTCGCGGTCGTAGTGTTCGTCGGCTACCAGACGATGGGCACGACTATCACCACGTTGCTGGGTAGCGTGGACGGCAAGCTCTAATTCGAGAACGGTGAAACATGGGTGGCGGAACTAACCCATCCGCCACCCACCTAAAACACTAACGGGTTGAGGAGGAAGGCATGAACGCGATCACGAAGTTGGTAGTACGGGCCCACGAGTTCAACCGAGGCCAGACCATGGCTGAGTACGCCCTGATCCTGGCGGCGGTGGCAGTCGTGGTTTTCGTTGGCTACCAGACCATGGGCACGACCATCACCACGCTGCTCGGCAGTGTTGACACTAGCCTGTAGTCATCCGATGGCAGTGACGGTCGTCGAGGAATGAATTCTTAGTGGGGGCTGCGAACCAGCCCCCATTAGGAATTGATTCCGGAAAACGCGACCACCTGGGAGGGGAAGTCAATGGGCCGCCGGAAGGGAGTTTACAAATTAGCATCTAGTTCGCGCGGTCAGACCATGGCCGAGTATGCACTCATACTCGTAACGATCGCTGTCGTAGCTGCTGCCCTGGTCCAGAATGCGGGTACCATCGTCACCTCGTTACTCCATAACGTGATTTCGCTATTTTAGTCTGCCACGTGGTATTTCGGAGAAATTCGTGATGACGATAGGCTCAATTCTGCTTCATAAGGACAATCTTGAGATTACATATACAGAATCAGCCACTAATCGTGGCTTCAATTCGCTAATCAATTCCATCGTCAGCATGGCTGACGCTGAAGCTACTTTTACGATGTACAAGATGCTAGGATGCGCAACGATTCTTTGAAGATAGCCGGCCGCCACGCGGCCGGAGGGGAGGGGTGATATGAGACGACCGATGGTATTCGTCTTGCTGGCGGGATTGGCGGCGATGCTCGCTTCGGTGATGGTCTACTCCGCGTTGAAGCGGAGAGAAGCCGAAGTGCAGAACGCCATGTCGCACAACGTCGAGGTCGTGGTCGCGGCATACGATCTCCCGCTCGGCACCAAAATCGATCTGGGCGAAGTAAAGTTGGCGCGTTGGTCGGCCGACAGTTTGCCCGAAGGCGCGTACACCGATCCCAAACAGGTCATCGGCAGCTACGTGAAGAACTCGTTGGTAGCCAACGAGCCGATCGTGCAGGCCAAGCTGTTTACCGGGGACAAGACGGCAGGCGTGATGCCGCTGCTGATTCCGTTCGGGATGCGCGCGGTGTCGGTTCCGGTGGATGAGGTCAGCGATGTCGCCGGCTTCGTACTGCCGCATACCCGGGTGGACGTGCTGGTCGCGACCACGGGGGAAGGTCGGCGCCGGAGACAAGGCGTTCTCGAAAGTAATTCTGCAGAACGTCGAAGTGCTCGCGGTAGCGCAGGAAGTCGAGCAGAAGAAGGACGAGCCGGAGATCGTGAAAGTCGTCACGCTGCTGGTGACGCCGCAGGAGTCCGAGCGCCTGGCGCTGGCGAGTCATTCGGGAACGCTGCGCCTGGCGATGCGCAATTACAATGATAACAAGATCGTTCTGACCAGCGGCAGCGACGTCGCGCAGATGCTGCGGGCCTACAGCCTGGCGCCTGACGTTCCGGTGATGGCGGTACAGCCTGAGCCTCGTCACGTGGCGGCAGCGCCGCCTCGGCGGAAGGCGGTCGAGATCGAGATTCTCCGCAACGGCAAATCGTCCGAGTCAGTTTCGTTCGTGAATGAAGCCGCGGCGGATGTCGACTCGGGCAAGTCAGCCGGCCATATCCGCAAGGCCGCGGTGAAAACTGACGAAGACAGCGATGACGATGCATCGGACGCCAGTGCCGATGCGACAGGTTCAACGACGGTGGCGAGCGCTCCCGTCGCCTGAGCATCACGACCTGGCGGCGCCGATTAGCCGGCCAGTGCATCAAACGCGACGGCGAATCATGTGCCGACGCCCAAGACTATCGACATACCTTAAGCAAGCCGCGAAGAAGACGAGGTGAAGAAATGAAATCAACACGAGGATGGGGACTGCTTCCGTGGCTGGTTGCAGCTTTCAGCATGCTCGCGCTTCGGCCCGGCCTGCTGTTCGCCGACGAAGGCACCACAATGGCTCTCTCCTTGAATGCGGGCGAGAGTTACGTAATCAACAACGTCAGCCCCGGTGAGACCCCAGCGGTGAGCGTAATTACGAATCCGCATGCGCTGGTGGTGCATAACGAGGAGCCGGGCAAGGTCGTTCTCCTGGGCGCAGAAGCGGGAGAATGGACCGTTGCGGTCAAGACCACCGATGGCAGCACCGTCAAGTATGACGTGACGGTCAAGTCGGTCGCCAACGTCAACGACATCAATCATCCTGGCAAACGCTCCCGGACCAATCACGGGCACCGGCGCGACCACTGGTACAGCGGCTCCGGTAGTGGCCAAGATGGATCCGGGCACAGGTCCGGTTGCATCGGCGTCGTCGCCGGTCTCGGCTTCTTCATCGGCGTCGGCTTCTTCGTCAAGCTATACGACCACGACGGATACGATGGCGGCGACTTCGCCCAGCACTCCTCCGCCGGCGCTCGGAGTTCCGACTCCTCCGGCTCCGATCAGTCACTCGAGCTTCGATTTTGCTCCTTCGGTTCCGGCCGCTTCCTATGCTCCAGCTCCGGCGGGATTCGAGTCAGACCGCTTCGGCGTCGCTGTCGAATGAGCGGTATCGGGTCGATCCGTCCGTCAGCCTGAATGGCGGCGAATTGCACTCGGGCGCGGTGTCAGGCGGACGACATTATCTACCGGAAGATGGCGTGCAGCTGCAGACCGGTAGTTCGAGAATTATCGACTTTGCGACCAAGCTGCGCCGCGTGTCGATCGCCGATACGACGGTCGCGGACATCCAGGTAATCAATCCGTTCCAGGTCAACCTGATTGGCCACAAGCCGGGCTTCACGACGCTTGCGGTTTGGGACCAGTCCGGCACGTACCAGGAGCGCCCGGTTCGAATCGATCCCAACGGCAAACAGCAGGTGCTGCTCAACACGATGGTGGCGGAACTGGATCGCTCCGCAATCGAGAACCAGGGCACCAACCTGGCGATTGCGCTTGCCCATGCTGGAGTATCGCTGGTCAGCTTGCCTGGCGCAGTAGCAACTCCGTTTTCACCGACCGCAAGCGTAACGTCGCCCTCCGGAACGGTTACTACGGCCGGTCAGACGCTGGAACCGGGTGGAGCGCTCACCGGGTTGCTGTTGTCGCAGGGCATGACTTATGGTGTAGCGGTAGGAAATAGTAACTACCAGTTGCAGGGATTTTTCCAGTACCTCGAGAACCACCAGCTGGCGAAGATTCTCGCGCAGCCGCATCTGCTGGCCAATTCCGGCGAAGAGGCAAAGTTTCTGTCAGGCGGCGAAATTCCCATCGTCATCGCGCAGGCATTGAATACGTCGGTCGTCTTCAAGCAGTTCGGTACTTCGGTTGAATTCGTTCCGACCGTCGTCGGCCGCAACGATATCGAGTTGTTGGTGAAGCCTGAAGTATCTGAGCCCGACTACGCGCATGGCGTGCAGTTGTTCGGCTTCAGCGTGCCCGCATTCGTGACTCGGCGCGCGGAGACGCTGGTGCAGATGAAAGACAACCAGACGCTGATCATCGCGGGCCTGATCCTGCATGAAAAGAAGACGCAGATTCAAAAGGTCCCGTACATGGGCGACATCCCGTATGTCGGCGGACTGTTCCGCACGACCAGCTATTCGAACACTGAAACCGACCTGGTCATGAGTGTAACGCCGCAAATCGTGCAGCCGCTGCCCGATGGCGCCTCGGTCTACAATCCGACTTCGGTGCCCGATTTGACGCGTGAGCAGATCGAGACCCGTCGCCTGGCGCAGCCCGACGTAACGAGGCCCAGATTTTAGTTGGACGGAGGACGAGACACAGCCGAGTAATTAGTGCATGATATGGCACGGCATAGCTGAAGCAGGGAGAGTGTGAAGTGTCATCGCTCGGTAAAAAAAATGACGGAAGGCACGGCGGACTAAAAGTCCAATTGGTCGGCCAAAGCGACGAGCATCGGGCCGAAGTCCGGGACGCTTTGGCCGCCTTGGGCGACCCCGTGCTGAATATCAACGAAATCGAACCGGATCCGGACGCCGCCACCGACGCTCAATTTTGACGTCACGATGGTGGTGTTCAACGGCAACGACGAACTGTCTCTGAGTTATCTCAATACCCGGGCGGGCCAAGAGCCCCGCCCGGCTCTGTTTGCGCTGCTGCACGATCGTTCCCCCGATCTAATGAAGCGGGTGCTGAGGGCGGGAGCGGACGAGCTCCTGTTCCTGCCGCTCGATCCTGGCGACGCCACCCGCGCGCTGCTCAAGATAAGCGAAACCCGCCGTCGCGAAGAAGTTCACGTCGGAGGAGGTACGATCGTTTCGCTGGTGAGCCTGATAGGCGGCACCGGCGTGACGAGCCTCGCGGCGAACCTCGCGCTGGCGCTGCGCTACGCGTTCGACAAGCGGGTTGCGGTCGTCGATCTCGACCTGCAGACCGGCGGGCTCTCGGTGTTCCTGAATCTGGAGCCCGAGCGCACGATCATGACGCTGACCGAGGGGACGCGAAAGCTCGATTCGATTCAACTCGAGTCGGCGCTCAGCAAGCATGCGTCGGGAATCTACCTGCTCGCGGCGCCCAAGCGGATCGAGGACAGCGAGTTGGTCACCGACACGACGGTCGGTGCGACGCTCGAGCTGATGCGCCAGTTGTTCGACTTCGTGATCGTGGATTGCGGCACGCATATCGACTCGAACACGGTCGCGGCCTGGGAGCGGTCGAATCATTTGTTTTACGTGCTCGACCAGTCGATCGGCGCGGCGCGATGCGCGTGGCGATTCGTCGACCTGGTGGGACGGCTGGGGCTTGCAGGGGATCGAACCCAATTTCATCTTGAGCCGCTTCGTGCCCGGTCATCCGATTACCGAAGACCAGTTGAGCCATACTCTGGCCAAAGCGATTCACACGCGGATTCCGCGCGATGAAAAAGTTCTCGAGCGGGTGCAGTTGAGCGCGCAGGATTTATGGCAGGTGGCGCCGAACTCGCCGCTGGCCAAGAGCGTCGAGGACCTGGCGCGACGGCTCGAAGTGGGCAACGAAATCCCCGACGGCGATTCCTCGAATTCTCTAGTTTCGCGCCTGTTGAACGTCATCGGCGCGCGCAGTTGAGGTACAAACATGAAGCTGGTTGAGAGAATTTCGCAGCAGAACGCTGCAACGCCGGCGCCGTTTCAGCGTTCGCTGATGAGCAACGGCGCTGCCAAGCGCACCGTCAAAGACGCGCAGGCCGAAGGCTTTCAGCAGCTCAAGCTCGCGGTCCACAACCGCCTGTTCGAGATGCTGGACGTTACGCGGCTCGAAAGTCTCGAGCCGGTGCTGGCCGCGCAGAAAGTCACCGAGGCGATCTCCGCGATTCTCGACGACGAGGGACGGCTGCTCACCGACACCGACAAGACCCACCTCATCGAAGAAATCAAAAACGAGCTGCTCGGACTTGGGCCGCTCGAGCCGCTTTTGTGGGACGATGAAATCACCGATATCCTGGTCAATGGACACAACCAGGTTTACGTCGAAAAGCGCGGCAAGCTTCATGCGACCGAGGTCAAGTTCCAGGACGATCAGCACTTGATGCTGATCATCGATCGGATCGTGTCGCAGGTCGGACGCCGGGTCGATGAAGCGTCGCCGATGGTTGATGCGCGCCTGCCCGACGGTTCGCGTATCAATGCGATCATTCCGCCGCTGGCGCTGGACGGACCGTCGCTCTCGATTCGTCGATTCGGCCGCAAGCGATACAACATCGACGACCTGGTCGAGAAGAAAACCGTCGTACCCGAGATAGTCGAATTCCTGCGAACGATCGTTCGCGCGCGCCTTAACATCCTGGTGTGCGGCGGCACCGGCTCGGGCAAAACGACTATGCTTAACTGCATGTCGCTGTTTATCCCGGCCGACGAGCGAATCGTGACGATCGAAGACTCGGCCGAATTGATGCTGCAGCAGCCGCACGTGGTCCGGCTCGAAACGCGGCCCGCCAACGTCGAAGGCAAGGGCGAAGTCAGCCAGCGCGACCTGGTCAAGAACACGCTGCGTATGCGGCCAGACCGCATCATCGTCGGCGAGGTGCGCGGCGGCGAAGTGTTCGACATGTTGCAGGCGATGTCGACCGGTCATGACGGCTCAATCGCGACCATCCACGCCAACACTCCCCGCGACAGCATGGGACGTCTCGAGATGATGATGCTGTTGTCGGGCGTGCAGATTCCGCAGCGCGCGATGCGCCAGCAGATCGCGTCCGCACTCAACATCATCGTTCACGTATCGCGTCTGTCAGACGGCTCGCGCAAAATTCTGCGCATCTCCGAGATCAGCGGAATGGAAGGCGAGATGGTGATGATGCAGGATCTGTTCGAGTTCAAGCGCACCGGGATCGGGCCGGGCGGCGAAGTGCTCGGTCAATTTATCGCGACCGGAATCCGTTCAACTTACTCGCAGCGGCTCGAGGCTGCGGGATACAAACTCGACGGCAAAATCTTCCGCAACACTATCGGATAAACGACTATGGATTTTTTGATGGCAAGCGGCATATTCGCGCTCGTCTTCATGGGCGTGCTGATCTTCACCAGCAGTCGCGGCACTGAAGTCGAGCAGTCGCGTGAGGTGGCCCGGCGCCTGACCCGGCCCCCTGACGAGATCGAGATCAACGTCATGCGCAAGCAGCGGCCGCAGGAAGGTGCGCTGCTGGGCGCGCTGTACAAGATAAACCTGCTGCGCAAGCTCGAAGAGGCGATGTGGCAGGCCGGCATGTACATGAGGGTCGGCGACATCCTGCTGATCATTGTGTTGGCGTTCGGCGCGGGATTGTTCGGTGGCAATCTCTTCTTCCACGATATCTGGTTCGCGCTGGTTGCCGGCCTGGTGACCGGCATCCTGCCACTGTTCTACATCCAGTTCATGAAGAAGCGGCGCCTGAAGGCCTTTGCGAATCAGTTGCCGTTCGCGCTTGACCTTATCAAATCCTCGCTCGAGGCCGGCCATTCGCTGCAGCGCGCGCTGCAAGTGCTGGTCAGCGAGTTCGCCGATCCGCTGGGCAGCGAATTCCGCACCGTGCTCGAACAAAACCGGATTGGACTGCCGCTGCCACGCGCGCTCGAAGACATGCTCAAGCGAGTTCCGGAGGACGACCTCCGCCTGCTGGTGGTTGCGGTGCGCGTGCAAACAGAAGTTGGATCGAGCCTGGCGCAAATTGTCGGGCGACTCTCCGAAATTGTACGAATCAGACAGCGCTTGCGGCTGCAGATCCGGGCCCTGACCGCACAATCGCGCATGGGCGGAATGGTGGTCGGGTGCCTGCCGATCGTGGTGCTGATTCTGTTCAGCTTGATTCAACCGGGCTATACCGATCAATTGTTCCATGACCCGACCGGTCAGAAGATTTTGAAATTTGCGATCGGATCGGACCTTCTCGCCCTGATCACGATCAGGCGACTGCTAAGGGTGAACTACTGATATGAGCCCATTCATGATTGGCGTCCTGGTTTTTTTGCTGGCGGCTGGAGCATGTGTGGCGTTGTATCTAGCCATCTCGCCGCAGAGCCGGGCGGTTGACGAACGCTTCGCGGATCTGGCGGTCAAGATGCGAGCCTCGCAGGGCGCACTCGCCGGTGACTCGCAGGACGACACCGTGCTCCGCATGCTTTTTCGATGGGCCGCTAAGCGCGTCCCGCCGCCTAACCTGGATACTCCCACGGGAGAGAAGCTGCAGCAGACTCTCGTGCAGGCAGGATATATAAAGTCCAGCGCACCGCAGACCTATCAGGTCGCCCGGGTGCTGATGGCTATCGGAGGCGGCGTACTGGGATTGCTGGTGGGAGCCATCTTTCATCCCTCGGCGGCCACGCCGCTGCTGCTCGCAGTGGGCGGAGTAGGGATTGGGATTTTCGTGCCGAGCTACTACCTGGGACGACGTGCGCGCGCGCGCCAGAGCGCTATCGCGAAGCAGCTATCAGACGTGCTCGATCTGCTGGTGGTATGCGTCGAAGCGGGCATGGGATTGTTTGAAGCAATTCGAATCGTCGGCACAGAATGCGAACGTCATGGTCAGGAAATCGGCTTCGAGCTGAACCTGGTCGCAACCGATATTTCCGCAGGCGCGACCCTCGGCCAGGCATTGCGCGGGCTGGCCGATCGGACCGCGGTGGACGATATCAAGCCGCTCGCCGCGACCTTGATTCAGAGTGAGCAGCTGGGCGCGCAGATCGGACCCGCGTTGCGCTCGAGTTCCGACGCGTTGCGCCAGCGTCGTCGGCTCCATGCTGAGGAAGACGCGCAGAAGGCATCGATTAAGATTCTGTTCCCGCTGGTCATCTTCGTATTGCCGTCGATGATCGCGGTAATCATCGGACCGGCAATGATCTCGGTCCTCCGTACGCTCTCGAGTCAGGGCTGATTTCAGCCGCCAAGGGAGCGCCCCAGAATAGCCTCTCCCAGGAGGCCTCGGACTGGCGTGGCGCCGCGTCAGTCCGGGGTCTGTTCGTTTCTGCGCGCCGCAGCGCCGCTTCTTCCATGTAAGTTTTCCCAAAAAAACAGAAGTAGGGCTCTTAAATTTCTCGGCTGGCATATCGTTTGCGCTCGTTATTCGCACGATGATTCCCGGCTGAAATGCCGACGAAAATTGGAGAGACTCCTATGAAATACGGAAGTTTGGTTACACTGTTCTCAGCCGCAGTCCTGTCAGTAGGAATACTCACTCCGGCTTTCGCTCAATACCACGATCCAGAGTATGCGAGCGGCGATCGGGACTATCGAGGCGACGCAGACTACGACAACGGTGCGGCCCAGCGCTGGCATAGGTTCCTCGATCAGAACGAAAACAGGGATTTTGCCCGCAGATTTCACGGCAATCCCAACATCATTCACGATCCGCGCGAAATGGATCAGTGGTCTGGTGTTCGCGAGCTTTTCTCAGATCACCCCGATGTGCGTGACTACGTACATCAAAAAGTCCGCGACTATAATCAGAACACGCGACCGGCTGAGAAATGGGATCGCGAGTTGGCCGCGAATCCTAACTTCGCGGACCGCTATCGCCAGAACCCCGGCGTCATCGACTCAAATCTGGAGAGAGACGAACCTGAGATCGCCGAATTTCTGAGGACCAATCCCGATGTCCGCCCCTATCTCGAGAGCAGCAGCCGGCGTGACAGCCGCGATTACCACGACGAAGACCGCTACTAGATTTTGGTGACACAGGCTTTAGCCTGTGATTTCTGGTCCATGCATCCAGGGAAGAATCACAGGCTGAAGCCTGTGCCACGTGTGTCAAAAAGCGGCCGCGGATTGCTCCGCGGCCGCTCATGAAACTCTTGAATTGTGACTTACAAGCTGAGGCGTTTCATTAGTCTATATAGCGTCGTCCGATCAACCCCGAGCGCTGTAGCCGCATCGACCCTGTTCCCGCCTGCTGCGGAAAGTGCCGCCTTGATTCGCACCGTTGCGGCACGATCGAGGCTCGCTTGCAGCGTCCCCTCTTCCTGATTCTCGACGGGAGGCGGGGCGACCTCGACTTGATTTGAATCGATCGCCGATCCCGCGGTCATATTTGCTCCAACCGCCGAATCGATCCCGGCCGCACGGGCAATGCCCGCCACCTGCACGAGTTCTTCGTCGGAGCCGTCGTCATCGAAAGCGAACGCCTCAGGCATTAATGTTTCCTGCCCACTCATCACGACCGCGCGCTCGATAACGTTCTCCAGTTCGCGCACGTTGCCCGGCCATCGATGGGCGAGCAGGGACTCCTCGGCTTCCGGCGACAGCATCAGCGGCCGGCCCGCTTCGGTGGAATGAAACGCGAGAAAATGACGCGCCAACGGCAGGATATCTTCGCGACGCTCGCGCAGGGGCGCGATACGCAGTGGAATGACGCTGAGCCTGAAGTACAAGTCGGCGCGGAAGCGGCCCGCGGCGACTTCGTGG
>CAVUUH010000009.1:0-275440 GCA_963744545.1 uncultured delta proteobacterium | reverse complement strand
CCAAAGTCGGCAGCGACCTGCGCCGCAAGGGCTTTGCCGCGGTCATCATCGCGACCATCTTCATGGGCGTGTATATCGCGATCCAGTTCCGCCACGTGAGCTGGAGCTTCGGAGCGGGCGCCGTGATCGCCTTGATTCACGACGTGCTCGTCGTCATGTGCGCGCTGGTCATCTCGCAATACCAGTTCGATCTGACGACGCTGGCGGCAGTGCTGACCGTCATCGGCTACTCGGTGCATGACACCATCATCGTCTCGGACCGCATCCGCGAGGATTCGACCAAGCGCCGCCGGGAGCCGATCGCGTCCATCATGAATCGCGCGATAAACGAGACTCTTTCGCGCACCATCCTGACTTCGGGCACCGCTATCGTAGTGTTGCTCTCGCTGCTGGCATTCGGCGGCCCGATCCTGCGCCCGTCGGCCTTCACGTTGCTGATCGGTTTCATCACCGGTACGTACTCGTCGATCTACATCGCAGGCCCGGTTGTGCTGTTCTGGGAAGGCGGCACAGGCGGCACGCAAAAAGGCGCCGGCTCCTCCCGCGCCGCCTGACGCAATTATTTTTGTGTCATTCTGAGCGCAGCGAAGAATCTCGCGGACGCTCCCGCGGCCGGCGTCAATGGCCTTCACCGTGCCAACAACATTAAAAACCGCCCGCGGCATTTACGCGATTGCGAGCGCCCGTCCACTTGAGCGCAATCGCGGATTCTGTCATCCTGACGCTAAGCCTCGAACGCGCCGACGGAATAGAAAAAGTCGCGCTGAGATGCCGCATCGCCACTAGCTTGATCGGCGCAGACGACTCTCCAGAAAAACTGATCGAACGAATGGCACCATGGCTGGAGCGCGAATTCGAACAAACCCGCGAAGCCGCCCTGAAATCGATCCGCACCGAGCGCAAGCTGCTGGAACTCTCCTTCGATCCCGCGCACCCCGGCCCATTCGCGTAGATACTTCACACAACTCGCACGAGTCGTGGTTGTTGGTGCTTCGACCAGCATCGAGAAAGATCCGGGATTCTTCGCTTCGCTCAGAATGACAGTTGGGGTCGCTCTTTTTTTCTGGTCGTCCTTTTCATGTGTCATTCAGAGCGCAGCGAAGAATCCCGGTTTTTTTCGGCGCATGCCAGCGCACCCCAATCACGGCGCCACCGCCCATCTCTCTTCTTACCCAAAACCACTTCCTAACAGGGACGAAGTCCCGCGTCCTGATTTTTTATACCGGGTGCAGGGGTCACCCCTGCCGGGGAAGTTTGAAACCCACGTTGGGTTTCAAATTAAATCAAGTGATTTCTCCCCCCACGCACGTTCGCGCTATAACTCTCACAATGCCCATCCAAATCCGTCGCGCCACCGAAGCCGACATCCCCGAACTCTCTCGACTCGTCGCCGCGCTCGCCGCATGGGAGCAGTCGCTCGACCCGCGCGTGCAATTCGATTGGGACGGTATCCGCGACGCGCCCAACTGGCTGAAGCTGGTGCTCAATCGTGGGCATCACGCGGTCTGGGTGGCGGACGCTGGCGACTCGCGCCTCGTCGGTCATCTGTGGATTCGCCTCAAGCACCAGGCCGACGGCGCGCTCCCCTCGTCCATCGGTTACATCAGCCAGGCTTTTATGGACGAGGCCTTCCGAGGACGCGGGCTAATGAAGCCGATGCTCGAGGCCGCCTACGAATGGTTCCGCGACGCGGGCATCACGGTCATCACGTTGAGCGTCCTGCATCGCAACTGGGTTGGAGCGACGGCATGGCATCGGCTGGGCTTCAGCGACTGGCGCGAGGAGCGCCGAATGGACCTGAAACCGCGCCCAAAATAGCCTCGATGTAGCGTTCTTGACCGTTCGGTAAGGGTCATATTGTCCTTGACACACGGGCGCAATCTGCCTTACTAGACTCAGTGGGTCGAGTATTCCCATGAGGCTAGATTCCGTTTGACTGTCTGTTTCGAAGCCTTATATTATACCCAGCAGGTCCACTATTATTGTCTCGATGATTTTGCGTGGAACGAACGACAAGATTTGTTGAATAGATACTGAGAACAATGCTGAAAAAACCCGTTTATATGGACAATCATGCGACCACGCGCGTCGATTCGCGCGTGCTCGATGCGATGCTCCCGTATTTCACCGAGAAGTTCGGCAACGCCGCCAGCCGTAACCATAGCTTCGGATGGGAGGCGGAAGAGGCCGTCAGTCGCGCGCGCGAACAGATCGCCGCGCTGATCGGAGCGAAGTCCAAGGAAATTATTTTCACCAGCGGCGCCACCGAGTCCGACAATCTGGCAATCAAGGGCGTCGTCGACTTTTACAAAGACAAGGGCAACCACATCATCAGTTGCGTCACCGAGCACAAGGCGGTGCTCGACAGTTGCCGCGCGCTCGAGCGTGCGGGCAAGGCGACGGTCACCTACCTGCCGGTCGACAAGTACGGGATGGTCGATCCGGACGCGGTGCGCAAGGCGATTACCGACAAGACCGTGCTGATCACGATCATGTGGGCCAACAACGAAATCGGCACGCTTCATCCGATCGCCGAGATCGGCAAGATCGCGAAAGAGAAGGGCATCGTCTTTCACACCGACGCGGTGCAGGCGATTGGCAAGGTGCCGGTTGATTTCGAAAAGGCAGGCGTCGATCTCGCGTCGATCACCGCGCACAAAATTTATGGGCCGAAGGGAATCGGCGCGCTGTATGTCCGCTCGAAGGGACCTCGCGTGCGGATCTCGCCGCAGATGGACGGCGGCGGCCATGAGCGCGGGATGCGCTCTGGCACGCTCAACGTTCCGGGCATCGTCGGGCTCGGCGCGGCGTGCGAAATCGCGGGCAAGGAAATGCCTGACGAAGCGCAGCGGCTGATTCAGTTGCGTAGTCAGTTGCAGGCTGGACTCTTCGAGCGCCTCGACGAGATTTACGTCAACGGTCATCCGACCGAGCGGCTGCCGGGCAACCTGAACGTTAGCTTTGCGTATGTCGAAGGCGAGTCGCTGCTGATGGGTATCAACGATATCGCGGTCAGCTCCGGCTCCGCCTGCACGTCGGCGACTCTCGAGCCCTCATATGTCATTCGCGCGCTGGGTATCGACGACGAACTCGCGCACAGCTCGATTCGGTTCGGTCTTGGACGCTTCAACACGCTGGAAGAAGTGGATTACGTGACGGATCGCGTGAGCAAGGAAGTGAAGCGGCTGCGAGAGATGTCGCCGCTGTACGAGATGGCGAAGGAAGGAATCGATCTCAAGTCGGTCAATTGGAAATCGTAAAACGACGCCGTTTCGACGCGCCGCACAGGGATAAAAATCATGGCTTACTCAGATAAGGTTATCGAGCACTACAACAATCCGCGCAACGTCGGCAGCTTCGCCAAGGACGAGCCGGGCATCGGCACCGGGGTCGTCGGCGCGCCGGAATGTGGCGACGTGATGAAGCTGCAGCTCAAGATCAGCGACAGCGGCGTCATTGAAGACGCGCGCTTCAAGACCTTCGGATGCGGCAGTGCGATCGCAAGTTCGAGCTACGTCACCGAACTGGTCAAGGGCAAGCATATCGACGAAGCGATGGCGATTAAGAACACGGTCATCGTCAAGGAACTCAATCTGCCGCCTGTCAAGATTCATTGCTCGGTCCTGGCCGAGGACGCAATCAAGGCCGCGATCACCGACTGGCGCAAGCGCAAGGGCGACGACGTCGCGGCGGAAGAGCCTGCCAAATCGAAGGAGGCCTAACTTCTCGTGGCTGTGATTTCACTTTCCGAGGGCGCTGCCCAGAAGATCAAGCAGCTCGTCGCCGACAAGGGCGAAGGCGCGGGGCTGCGCGTAAAGGTCGTCGGCGGTGGATGCTCGGGCTTGCAATACCGGATGGAAATCGACGCCGCCAAAGATCGCGACAAGGTTTTCGAGCGCGACGGCGCGCGCCTGATCGTCGACAAGAAAAGTTTTCTCTACCTCAACGGCTCCGAGCTCGACTACGGCGAAGAACTGATGTCGTCGGGCTTTAAGGTCGTCAATCCAAATGCCAAGCGCAGTTGCGGATGCGGTGAGTCGTTCGTCGTATGAACGAGTGGACGTGGGGACTGGCGTCTCAAGATGATCGAATGTCTTTCATGTGGAAGGCGGCAAGAGCCGTCGCTGATTTGCGCTGAGTGCGGGTCGCCGCTCGCGGCGCCGCTCGATTGTTTCGCCGCGCTCGACATCCCGCGCAAGCTGACTATCGATCTCGACGCACTCGAGCACCGCTATCACGAATTGAGCCGCAAGATTCATCCCGACCGGTTCGCCTCGAAGGGCCCCAAGGTCCGCGACGCGAGCCTGCGCGCGACCGCGACGCTTACTCGCAGCTATCGCACGCTGCGCGATCCAGTCGCGCGCGGTCTTTACTGGCTCGAACTCAATGGCGAGAAGCTGTCCGAGAACAACAAGCGCGTCCCACCGGAGCTGGCCGAGCTTGTCTTCGAAGTGCAGGAGCAACTCGCCGAGATGCAGCTCTCAGATCCCGAAGAAGCGCACGAGCGCGCAACCGAAATCGCAGCACGGCGAATCGAGCTTCAATTCAAAATGGATGAAGCGCTTGGCCGAGCTCGATCGAAATTTCGCGAAATGGGATCAGCCCGCAGATCAAAAAATGCTTACGTTAGAGTTGAAGACCACTCTTTCCAATATCGCCTACCTGCGCACCCTGATTCGCGACGTCGATCGCGCACTCGAGAACTCAAAGGCCGCTTAACTGAAAAAAATGGCGCGAATTTTTGGCATAGACCTGGGCACCACCAACAGCCTGATCGCCGCGATGGAAAACGGCGAGCCGCGTGTAATCCAGGTCGGCGAGAACGGCAGCGCGTTGTTGCCGAGCGTCGTGGCGATCGCGCCCGATGGCTCTGTAACAGTCGGCGAACGCGCAATCGAGATGGAACCGCATCTGACGGTCGAGCGCGACGGGCGCGTGAGCGCAGTCGGTTTTGCCGGCGGCGAATACGGCGCCGTCATTCGATCGGTTAAGCGCTATATGGGACTTGGCGGCGACGAAATCGCGCCCGAAGATCGCGCGCGCTACACCTTCGCCGATCTGAGCGGCCCGGTGGTGCGCTTTCAAATCGGCAAGCGCGTCTTCACGCCGTCACAAATCTCCGCCGAAATTTTGCGCGCGCTCAAAAGCGGCGCCGAACGCGCACTTGGCAACAACGAAAACGAGAAAGTCGACCGCGTTGTCATCACTGTTCCCGCCTACTTCAACGACGGTCAGCGCCAGGCCACCAAGGATGCCGGCCGGCTCGCCGGTCTCGAAGTCGTACGCCTGGTGAACGAGCCGACCGCAGCGTCGCTCGCCTACGGTCTCAACAAGATGGCGACCGGCAACGTCGCGGTGTTCGACTTCGGCGGCGGCACGTTTGACATTTCGATTCTCAGCATCAAGGAAGGAATCTTCGAGGTGCTCGCGACCAACGGCGACACCCATCTCGGCGGCGACGATATCGATCGCGCGATCGTCGATTGGCTGATCGCCGAACTTCCCGACACGCTAAAGCTCGATCGCCACGTCTGGAACAGCGCGCGCATGGCCGCTGAGGACGCCAAGAAACGCCTTACCGACGCGACCGATACGGAAGTCGTCGTCGAACTCCCCGGCCATTCGATTCGCAAGGAGCTAACGCGTGACGCTCTCGAAGATATGGCCGAGCAGTTCATCGCGCGCACGCTCAAGCGATGCGAGCTCGCAGTCACCGACGCCAAACTGACCCCTGCCGACATCGACGCAGTCGTGCTGGTGGGAGGCTCGACCCGGATGCCGCTGGTCCGCCGACGCGTCGCCGAAATGTTCCAGAAAGAACCCCTCTGCTCGATAAACCCAGACCAGGTGGTGGCTTTGGGGGCCGCCGTGCAGGCTTCTGTGCTAATGGGAAATCAGGGCGACATGCTCCTGCTCGATGTGGTTCCGCTGTCGCTCGGTATCGAAACGATGGGCGGCGTGATGGAACGTCTTATACATCGCAATACCACTATACCGACCAGCATAGCCGAAGGCTTCACTACGGCTGTGGATAATCAAACGCATGTTGATATCCATGTTTTGCAAGGAGAGCGAGAACTTGCTAAGGATTGCCGGAGCTTGGCGCGCTTCAAGCTGGGCCCGATCCAAGCTCAGCCGGCGGGTGTCCCGCGAATCGAGGTCACTTTCCTCATCGATGCAAACGGGATACTAAATGTCAATGCGCGCGATGAGCGCACGGGCCGCGAGCACTCGGTCGACGTCAAGCCGAGCTACGGACTGACGGACGATGAAATCGAGCGAATGCTCGAAGAGGCCATCGATCTTGGGGAGCAAGATCTCGAAGAGCGCCTGCTGATTTCGGCGCGCAACGACGCCGATCAAATTCTCGGCGCACTTCGAAAGCAGCTCGGGGAATTCGGCCGGCTGGCGTCGGTGGAAGAGCGTTCGCGCATGGATGAGGTCGCGGAGCGGCTGGAGGCGGCCCGAACGGGAACCGATCGAGAGTTAATCGCAAAACTCGTCGAAGAGCTGAACGAGATAACCACTCCGTTCGCGGAACGGATAATGGACGCGGCTATTAAATTGGCGCTGGAAACAAAATCAGTCGAGGAAGTTTCCTAGCAAGGGTAGCTGCAACGAGAGTCTGAGCAGGGACGTACAGTTATTTATGGGACTCAAGTGGGACCAGGCCGAAGAGCTCGCGGAAGTGTTGGCGGAAAATCATCCAGGACTCAATCCGCTCGACGCGCGGTTCACAGACCTGCGTCAATGGGTTATCGACCTCGACGAATTCGACGACAACCGCGAAGGTTCAACCGAAGCGAAATTAGAAGCCATTCAGATGGCATGGCACGAAATTTATAAGGAACAGAACGAGGACGATACTGAATAGGCGTAGAGGTGTCTACGTCCAAAACTTACTGGGAGGTGGGGCCGGTGGAAGAAGCACGCAGTACGACATTGAAGACGGATAACGGAGAGAAGATGCAGGAAAAGGAAACACTGGACGAGAGATTGCCGGGGCTGTTCGAGCCCGACACACTTTTGCCCATTCAATACTTCGAGGCGATGCGCAAGAAGCATCTGCTCGAAGGGGAAAAGCGGCTCATCCTGAGCGTGCTCGAAGATGCGATCGAATGCTTCATGAAATGCATCGACGCGTCCACCAGCAAGGGTCAGCGATTGTTCCGCGATGCGGACGAGTGGATCGCGCATGAAGACAAGCGCTGGGTCTTCTCGTTCGATAACGTCTGCGACATGCTCGACATCAATCCCGAGTACATGCGGGGCGGCCTGCGCAGGTGGAAGGACAAGCGTCTCGACGCGATCGCGCGGCGACGCGCCGCGATGGTGCTCGAGGCCGAACGCGCGGCAGCCGAGGCGGCGATGCCGCCTGTGGCAGTCGCAGCGGTAGCAGCGCCGGTGATTGCGGCCGCTCCCGCGGCCGCAATGCCGAAGCCCGCGACCAAGGTCGCGGCCAAAGTGGCGGCGCGCGTCAAGCGCCGCCCGGAGCGCGTTCGCATCGCGAAGCGCGCATCCGCGCACAAGCTGCGCAAAGCGCGCGCATAATTCCAGACAACAAGAGCCGACAGCCGCGATACGCGGCCGTCGGCTCTTTGCATTCTCAGAGCGGCGCGCGGGTCTTCGACCCGCGCGCCGCTCTTTAAGCTCGCACTTCCCCCCGCGCCACCGACAATCCCGCCACAATCACCCGCACAATCTCCCTGAGCCTCCGATGGTACCGCGCGGGACTCGTCGCGTTGTTCTCGACTCCATGCGCCGCCGCCACCAGCATCTCCGCCAGGTCGTCAGCATCAAGATCCATTCGCGAGGGCGCGAGCTCTCCCGCTCGTGTCGCTTCTTCGATCATCTCGCGCAGGACTTTCATGTAACGGCGTCCCGACTGCGCGAACAGATCCGCCGACAGCCGGTTCTTCGAGTCCATCAGCTCCGCCGCATGCGCCGAGCGATACACCGTCTCGAACAGAAGCCCGAACTTGGCCTCGAGCACGGCGACCAGCCGCTCGTCGATCGGACCCTCGCTTGCGCGGGCGACTTTCGCCGCCGACTCCGTGCGCTCGATCAGGCTCTCGCACAGCGCGCGAAAAATCTCCTCCTTGCTTTTGAAGCTCAGGTAGACGGTGCCCTTCGCAATCTCGGCCGCGCGCGCGATGTCGTCGATCGAGGTGCGCCGGTAACCATACTGGCTGAACAGCTTGAGCGCCGCGTCCAATATCGCCGCGCGTTTGCTTTCCGGCGCACCTTTTTTGGGAGAGATCATCTTGATGTCTTTTCGAATGCGTGCTTACCTAGGCAGGCAAATGCAGTGCCCGCTGCGGCCGCACCACCATCTCGAACACATTCAACTCTATCGGCTGCGTCACTGCGAACAGCACCGCGCGCGCTACGTCGTCCGCCGACGCCAGGAACAATTTGCCGGCCGCCGCAATTTGGTCGAGAACTTCGGGCGATAGTTGCGTGCCGGGCTGGATGTCCGCCTGGATTCCCAGTGAGCTGACGATTCCCTTCACGACCGCGGGCGGAAAGTTGCGCGCGAAGTTGGTGGCGACCGCGCCCGGCATGATATTCACCACGCGAATTTTGTCGTTCTCGAGTTCCTCGCGCAGCGTGGTCGCGATCGAATTCGCCGCCCACTTGGTTGCGCCGTATACTCCCGAGGCTTCGCGCCGTCCCGCCACCGACGAGATATTTACGATGTGCCCCGCGGCGCCGCAAGCGCGCATCGCACGAATCGCCGCCTGCGATCCGACCAGGAGCGCAAGCACGTTGACCTCGAGCATCTCGCGCCATCGCTCAGGATCGCCTTCGATTATCGAGCTCGGGAACTCGAGGCCTGCGTTGTTCACCATGATATCGAGCCGGCCCGTCGCCTTGACCGCCTTGTCCACCAGGCTCTGAACCTGCTTCAAGTCGCGGGCGTCGAATGCGACCGGGGTCGCGCGTCCCCCAGTCTTCTCGACGGCCTTGCAGCCTTCGTTGAGCGCCGACTCGGCACGCCCGGCCAGCAAAACGTGCGCGCCCGCCTCCCCGAGCCGAATCGCGATTGCGCGGCCGATTCCGCTCGATGCTCCAGTAACGATTGCCGTCCGCCCTTTGAGCGATTGATTGTCTGCCATGATTCGAATCCTCCGTGACTGTTTAAATGACCGAATGACCGATTAATCTAAAACGGTCAATCAGGCTAGCAGCGCCTGATTCGCGAGGATAGAGCCACTTGCCAGCGAATTCGGTAGCTCGTAGCGTCTTGGTCGTAAGCGCAGATGCCGCTCCGAACCAAAATCGAATGCCCCGAGTGTAATGCCGACCTGGTCGTCAAGCGCGGCGGCGTATGCCCCAACTGCGGCGCGCGCATCAGCGAGCATGTCGCCCGCGTCCGTTCTCGCGAGAAGCGCATCGAGCAGGTCGTCGCCGTCGTCAGCACTGTCCTGGTCGTCGGCGTAGCGGTGATCACCAGCGGCGCGACCTTACTCGAAGGAATCGCGGCTTACGCAATCGTCGGCGGCGTCATGTACTATCTCGCGCGCCGTACCTTCGTCTGATTTTTCAGCGACCCGCATCTGAACGTTCGTTTATTTTCTCGAGCCTCAACCCGCGTCTGATGGCTCTTGTCTGAACGTTCATTTATCCCACGCCGCCGAAACCTGAACATGCGTTAACCCATTCTCTCCGTTGACGTTTTTTGTTTTTTTATTTCGAATTTAGTGCAACCTAATTCGTCTGAATGCGTATGTCCATGTGCAATGCGTAAGATTCCTGAAAACAAGTCCCTGGCATCCTTAATGCTCTCTTACCCGGGTAGAGGTAACCCAACAATGAATTCCAAACGAGGTCTGATGACGGTGCTGGTTGGACTCGCGATGCTCGCGACCCCGATCGCGGCGGCTGCCAAGGACTACAAGCACTACGAATCGCATGCGGCGCGCGTGGCGGCCCGCAGCACCTGGATGCCAGCGCCAGCAGCGGTCGTTAGCCACGGATACGGACATCGCGCATGGGACGCCAACGCTTACCGGACTTACGGCAATCGCGGTTACTATGCTGCGCCGGCTTATGTAGCGGCGCCGGCTTATCCCGTAGCTGCCCCTTATTACGGTGGCGGCTATGCAGGTGGTGGAGCGGGATGCGGCGGAGCGGAGCGCGTGATGAGAACCTATGCGCGCGACCGTGCGACCGGCCATCCAGCCGCTGCATATGACCTGCTCCGACAGAATCAGTGGGCCCTCCATAGCGGCTGTGCGACCGGAGCGCCTGTCGGGGGCGGATGCTCGGTGGACTGGGTGCATTGGGTGGATACGGTGGATACCGTGGAGCGCCTGCCTACAACAATTACGGCGGCGGCAACGGCGGACTGCTGGGTGCACTCGGTGGATACCGTGGAGCGCCTGCATACAACAACTACGGCAACGGCAACGGCGGATTGCTCGGTGGCCTTGGTGGATACCGTGGCGCGCCCGCGTATGGCAACGCCGGATATAACAATGGATACGGCCAGCCTAACGGCGGCGGCTCGATGCTTTCGCCGCTGCTTCAGCGGTTTGTCAGATAACCAGTGTAAAGCCGAACGCGCGCCTCCCGCACGTTCGTTGACGATAAGCGCGCCCCGTCCCCTCCCGGCGGGGCGCGTCTCTTTATACCGCGGCGAGCCGCTCGATTGCTTTCAGCACCTTCGCTCGCCGTTCTTCCGGCGTCCTGGCGAACGACGAAAATTGCAGCGCGGTGGTAGTGATCCCGGCGCGCGCGTAGTCGTCGAGGCGCTTGCGGCATTTCTCTGCCGGACCGAATACGAAAATCTTCTCGACCATCTCGTCGGGAATCGTCTCGAGCGCTTTCTTGCGATCGCCCTTGTTCCACGCGTCGATCGCAGTTCCCGCTTCCTTGTCGTAACCGATCTCGCGGAAGAAATTGTTGTACTGTGGCACCGTGACGTAAGCGGTCAACGCGCGACGAAACAGCGTGCGTGCGACGTCCTCATCTTCGTCGACGGCACACATGATTCTGCACACGACATCGAGGCTCGACGGGTCCTTACCCGCCGCGCGCATCCCCTCGCGCGTGTGATCGAGCATCGGGCCAACCGTCTCGGGCGTGATGAAGTTGGTGATCAGGCCGTCGCCGATCTCGCCGGCAATCCGCAGCATCTTCGCGCCTTGCGCGCCGAGATAGATTTTCGGCGGCTTGGTGATCGGCAGGTCAAGCCGGAAGCCGTCCATCTTTATCTTCGAACCCTTCATCGTGACCTTTTCGCCCTTGAAGATCGCGCGGAGCGCCTCGACCGTTTCGCGCACCTGCGTGACCGGCTTGTTGAATGGCACGCCCATCCACTGCTCGACGATATTCGGGGTCGAGATTCCGAGCCCGAGGATGAAGCGCCCGCCTGCGAGCTCGTTGACTGTCACCGCTGACATCGCGATGAGCGGCGCTGGACGGGTAAATACCGGGATGATCGCGCATCCGAAGCGCATCCGGTCGGTGAGCATCGCGGCTGCAGCAATCGGCGCGAACGCGTCGCTCGAAAACGATTCGTACGACCACGCATCGGTATAGCCGCATCGATCGGCCGTGCGCACGATCTCGGGAAAATGAGTGTTGGTGAAAAGGTCGGATGGGATAGTGAGTCCAAGTCGCATTTTTGTTTCCTCAGAAACGGGAATCTAGCGCAGAGCGTCGAAATTAGCCTAACCGTTCGTTCAGGACTTCGGCCAGATGCATCGGGCGGCGCGTCGGGCAGAAATGACGAATCTGCGAACGGCACGAGAATCCGTCAGCGACGATGATAGCGTCGGGCGGCGCCTGGTCGATAGCGGGAATCAGAACTCGCGCGCCAATCTGTTTCGACACTTCAAAATGATCGCGGTCGTAGCCGAACGCGCCGGCCATCCCGCAGCAACCAGCGTCGAGCACTTCGAGTTCTGCGCGCGCTGCGCGTGACAGCAATGCGACCTCGCCGCCAATTCCCGCAAGCGCCTTCTGATGGCAGTGCGCCTGCACGATAATCCGCGGCCGCAGCTCGGGCGGCGCGAAGTCCGGCGCTTCGCGCGCGAGAAACTCGTCGAGAAGAAATGAATTGGACGCAAGCGCCGCGGCCCGCGGGTCGTCGGGGAAAAGCGACGGCAATTCGTCGCGAAACGTCAGGATACAGCTCGGCTCCAGGCCGACGATCGGGATACCGACGGCAACAAAAGGATCGAGCACTTCCATAACCTCTCTCAGGCGCGTCTTTGCGAGATCCAGCATCCCCTGGTCGTAGAGCGGGCGGCCACAGCACATCTCGAAGCGCGGAATGATAACGCGAAACCCGGCACGCTCGAGGACTTCGACCGCCGCGATCGCGACATGCGGTTCAAAAAAGTTGGTGAAGGTGTCAGGGAACAGCACGACTTCGCGCATGCTCGCTCCTGGAGCCGTCCTGCGCTCGAACCATGAGCGGAAAGTCCGTCGCGCAAAACTCGGCAGCTCGAGCTCAGGATGAATCCCCAGCGCCGTCTTGATGGCGTCGCCGACAATCGGCGCGTGCGCGAATGCATTCGCGATCGACGGCACGTACGACGCGATCCGCGCGACTTCGTTCAGCCTCCCGAAGAACGATGACGACAGCGGACGTCGATGACTTCGATAGTAGTTCGAGAAAAATTCCGCGCGGTACGCCGCCATATCCACCGACGAGGGACACTCGCCCTTGCATCCTTTGCACGACAGGCACAAGTCGAGCGCGTCCTTGACGGCGGGATCAGCGAAACCTTCTGGCAAAAGATCGGTGGTCAATGCCTCGAACAGGATTCGCGCGCGCCCGCGCGTCGAATGGATTTCCTCGCGCGTCGCCATGTACGACGGGCACATCGTGCCCCCCTCGGTTTTGCGGCATTTCCCAATCCCGACGCATTTCAGCGCAGCGCCCGCGAGTCCGCCTTCGGCTTTGAAATTGAAGTGTGTGGCGATTTCGCGCGGCCGATAACTCGCTCCGAGCTTAAGATGCGAGTCGAGCGGATGCGGCGCGACTATCACGCCCGGATTCATCATCGAGTTGGGATCGAAGATGCGCTTGAAATCGCGGAAGGCGTCGATCAGTTCGGGCCGGAACATCATCGGCAACAACTCGGAACGCGCCAGCCCGTCGCCATGCTCGCCCGAGAGTGAACCGCCAAGGCTCGCGACGAGCTCGCCCAGCTCAATCATCGCGGCGCGGAACGTTTCGATTCCCGGCGCGCTCGCCAGATCGAAATTGACGCGCGCATGAACGCATCCTTCGCCGAAATGCCCGTAGTAAGTCGCCACCTTGAGATTGCGGCGGCTGAGAATGCGATCGAAGCCGCGCAGAAACGCGCCGAGATTTGCCGGCGGCACCGCGGAGTCCTCGGCGCCGGGCCAACTGCGTGGACGCCCCGGAATAAACGCGCTCGAACCCAGCCCCGACTCGCGAATCTGCCAGACTGCGGCTTGTTCGCGCGCGTCCGAGAGGTACGCGACGCCCGTGCATTCGCGTAGTCCGCGCGCCTGCGCGATCACGCGCTCAGCGCGCTCGCGTGCTTCGTCGCGCGACGCGCCTCCCAACTCGACGAGCAGAAACGCGCGCCCGGCGGGCAGAAACCGCACGCCCGGCATCTTCTTGATCCGCGCGAACTCTGGCAGATTCTCGTCGAAACCTTCCAGCGCTTCCGGGCGATGCTCGAGCAGCCACGGCGTCTGATCCGCCGCAATAAACACATCGTCGAATCCGAGCACCGCCAGCCCGACTTCATTCGGGCGTGGGACACCTCGAACTGTCGCGCGCAGAATTGTGGCGAGCGTGCCCTCCGATCCGACGATCGCGCGCGCGAGGTTGAAGTCGCGCTCCGCCGCGGGCACAGCGGCCCGCGCCACTGGACTGAGCCGATCCGGCATCAGCTCGTCAAGGTTGTAGCCCGACACGCGTCGCGGCAGCTTCGGGAAATGCGCGCGCACCGAATCCGCGCAATCGTCGCGCAACTCGCGCAGCTTCGAATAGAGATCACCTTCGCGGCCGCCGCGCGCTATTGCAGCATCCAATTGCGCGTCGTCCATCGAGCCCCGCAGCGAAAGTTGCGTTCCGTCGTAGAGGACGACCTCCAGCGCCTCGACATTGTCTACAGTCTTGCCGTACGCCGCCGAATGCGCGCCGCACGAGTTGTTGCCGATCATACCGCCGATGGTGCATCGATCTTTGGTCGACGGATCCGGCGCGAAGAAGAGCCCGTGCGGCGCTAGCGCAGCATTGAGATGGCTCTGGACGACGCCGGGCTCGACCTGAGCGACGCGCGCGCTCGCATCGATCGCGATCACACGATTCATGTACTTCGAGAAATCGAGCACCAGAGCCGCGTTGCACGCCTGTCCCGCGAGGCTGGTGCCGCCGCCACGCGCCAGGATCGGCATCGAATTCTCGCGTGCGATCGAAAGCGCCGCGATCACGTCGTCCTCGTGCCGCGGAATCACCACGCCCACAGGCACTTGGCGATAGTTCGACGCGTCGGTGGCGTAGGCCGCGCGAGTGCCCACGTCGAAGCGCACCTCGCCTTCGACTATGTTGCGCAGGTGAGTCTCGAGTGCTGCAACTGACGCCATGGATCGACGATGATCGCAATTCAGTCGAATATCCAGCGTGAACCGGGGAGGTCGCTATGTCGAGTGATCAGAAAAATGTGCTGGCCGGGACGGCCGCGGCTGTCGTGTTCAGCGTGGCGTTCTTCGAGCTGATTTTCCGGATGACCGACATCGGCTTGAATCCGCACGTGGCCATCGGTATCTCGATCCGCCTCGAGTATGCGCTCAAGTGCGAAGTTTTTGCGGCGCTATGCATGCTGGCGGGCGTCGCGAAGATTGCGAATCGGCGGTTCTTCATTCCCGAGGCGATCGAGGGCGACCCGGCGCCGTCCATCGAGATCGACCAGCGCTATCTTCAGAACACGATGGAGCAATTGGTGCTCGCACTCGTTGCGCATCTCGCGCTCGTCACGATTGTCGCGCCGGAATCGATTCGCGCGGTCGCGGTGCTGGTCATGCTGTTCGTGATCGGACGCATCACGTTCTGGTTCGGATACCATCGCTCCGGCCCCGCGCGGGCGTTCGGCTTCGGCACCACCTTCTATCCGACCGTCGCGGTGTACGTGTTCCTGCTTTCGAAGATGGCGTAGCTGCGGCGCGAATCTGAAAGTTACAGCGGGAGATCCTTCAAGCCGGCCTTCGGCGCGCCGACCAGCGCGACCATCTTGCCCTCGGGCGCGCGATTTTCATGCATCGCCTGGTGGCATTCGGGAATCTCGGCGAAGGTGTACGTCTTGGCGAGACACGGATCGATCTTGCCGTCGAGCACCAGCTGATTGAACGCGTACGACTGCTCATCGTTGGCGAAGTGCGATCCCTGCAGCCGCTTCTGCCGCATCCACAGGTAGCGCAGGTCCGCCACCGCGTTGTAGCCGGTGGTGCCCGCGCAAATCACGACCATCCCGCCCGTATCGCACACGAACACCGAAGTCGGAATCGTGTCTTCGCCAGGATGCTCGAATACGATGCGCGGATTTTTCCGCTCGCCGACGATGTCCCAAATCGCTTTGCCGAACGCGCGGCATTCCGCCGCCCACTTGTTGTACGCCGCGGTTTCTTTCCAATGCGGCATCATGCCCCAGTGCAAATATTTTTTCCGGTTGATGCATCCCCGGGCGCCGAGCTTCATGCAGAAATCTATTTTGCGATCGTCGCCGACGATGCCCACCGGAATCCCGCCCTCGGCCTTGACGATCTGAATCGCCATGCATCCGAGGCCGCCCGACGCACCCCAAATCAGTACCACGTCGCCGCGGCGCACGACGTGCGGCGCCCATCCCATCAGCATGCGGTAAGCGGTCGCGCCCACCAGAGTCGGTCCCGCCGCTTCTTCCCACGTCAGATGCGACGCCTTGGGCATGCACTGATGCGCCTGCACGCGCGCGAACTGCGCGAAGCTGCCCCAGTTGGTTTCATAGCCCCAGATTTTGAATGTAGGATCGTACATCGGATCGTCGCCATTGCGGACCGCGGCCGAATGGCGATCCCATACACCGCAATGAACAACGACGCGGTCGCCGACCTTGACGTTGTGCACGTCATGCCCAGTCGCATACACGATTCCCGACGCGTCGCTGCCGCCGATATGAAAATCCGAATGATCGTACTTGGCCTTCTGCCGCGCGCCGATCACGTCGACCGGCGACCCGAGCGCCGCCCACACGTTGTTGAAATTCACGCCCGCCGCCATCACGTAGACCAGCACTTCGTCGGGCTTGATTTCGGGTACCGCGATCTTCTCGACCTTGAACGCATGCTTGGGCTCGCCGAACCTGTCCGCGCGAATCACCTGCGCGTACATATGCTTGGGCACATGCCCGATTGGCGGCACCTGCCCGATTTCGTAGATTTCCTTTTGACTCATTTCAATTGTTTATAAGTTACCACCGCGCCGCTTTTCGCTATAACGGACGGTTGCGGTGGCCGGTCCTGTTAGAGGTTGCGGCGTTGCGCGCCGGAATTAGCTACCTGTTTGCCGCCGATTTGACAATACTAACCTGCCAGGCGTTAGGGAACGGCTAGCAGCTAAGGCAGGACCTGAAGCGAGTGGCCGCGGCAGGTGGGTCTTGGCATGGCGAGGGGTTGCCGATCGCCACCCGGAGCAGCCATACTTGATGGGAAATGGCATCCAGCAATGGCACGAGGCTGAAGGTCGATAAATCCGGACGAATCGTGGTTTCCAAACGGCTGCGCGATCATCTCGGAATTCACGCCGAGGCCGAGTTGGAAGTCACGCCTCAATCCGACGGAATATTTGTGCGAGTGGTTGACCAGGAACCAGCCTTGATCAAGGTCGACGGTTTGTGGGTTCATCGTGGAACCGCACGAGCGGACGCCGACTGGGAGCACGTGATCGAAGACGTTCGGAGCGAGCGAATCGCTGCGGTGTCCAAGCGCTAATTAGTGCGAGTCTTCTTTGACACCAACGTCCTGGTCGCCGTGTCCGAGCAAACGCATCCGCATCATGGGCCGGCATTTCAGGCCCTGAATAGGGTCGCGGCCAAAAAAGACCAAGGCTACATGAGCGTGCATTCGATTGCCGAGACGTACGCAGCGCTTACCCGTTTGCCGGTGCAGCCGCGAATCCATCCTGCCGAAGCAGCACGAATTATCGCCGACAATATTGTGCCCAACTTTCAGGCGGTGGCGATCGCTCGGAAGGATTATCTGGAAGCGCTGAAGACGGTTGTGGATGGCGGATGGAGCGGTGCGAAGATTTACGACGCCTTGATCCTGGGATGCGCGGTGCGCAGCGGTGCCGAGCGCATATACACCTTCAATCTGGCGGATTTTCTGCACCTGGCGCCAAAGCTCGAAGACCGGATTTGTGCGCCCTGATCGTGCCGCGCGCGTGGCACATCTCGATCGATCGCGGGATCGCAAAATATTAACGGTGTTCTTACAGCACTACCTCGGTCGGCTTTTTATCGTCGCGCAGGCCGAGAAAGACTGGCTGCCGTAATTTTCGGTCAGCGGTCCATTCCTGGTAGGCGATCTGCGCGACCAATCGCGGCGCCAGCCACGTGATATTTTTCTCGCGAGGAGGATCGACGAAAGGCGGCTTACTGCGAATGTGCGGTCGAAACGCCTTCGCCAATTCTGCCAACGTCTTCTGAGTGAAACCCGTGCCGACCTTGCCGACATAGTGCAGGTCTTTGCCACTGTAGGCACCAAGCAGTAACGCGCCGAAATGCTGGCGACTTCCTTCGGGCGCCGTGAACCCTCCGATTACGAACTCATCTTCCTGATGCACCTTGACCTTGAGCCATTTATTGGAGCGGCGCTCTTCGTAAGGCGCATCGTTGTCCTTGGCGACTACTCCTTCGAAGCCTTTGCGTTTGGCGATGCTGTAAGCGGTAAGGCCATTCTTCGCTAGACGGCGCGAGACGATGAGTTGCCCCGAGGGCTTCGCCAGCACGGCTTCTACTTCCTCGCGGCGGCGCGACAGCGGTTCAGATCGAAGATCCCGTCCGTCGCGATAGAGGCAATCGAAGACTGCGTAGCGCTGTGAAACGTCGCCGCGCTGAAGCAATTGAAATCGCGAAATCCCCTTCGAGTCCAACGCGACGACCTCGCCGTCGAGCAGCAGCGTTCGCTCTCGAAGCTGACCGACCGCATTAGCCACGATCGCGAACGTCGCGGTCCGATCGTGCTGGTTTCGCGATAGCAGGGTTACTTTCGCGCCCTCCTTGTACGCGAGGATTCGGTAGCCATCGTATTTTTCCTCGTAGACCCAACCCGGGCGATCGAAAGGTTTTGGCACCAGGGACGCGAGCATGGGATTGACGCGGAAGGGGATGCGCTCGCTCATTCTTGAATCTTAATGAAACCCAGCATGGGTTTCATGCTTTCCCGGCAGGGTAACCCCTGCACTTGGTAATAAGATTGACGTGCATCCGGTAATTCCATAAAAACGGGTTCGGCTTCCGGAACTTTTCGCTATTCTACGACCACATGAAGAAGGTAGCCTGAACCACTATGGCGGTGCGCAAAATCGAGCGTGGCCACTACTTCGAGGACTTCGAAGTCGGCCATCTTTTCAAGCATCATTGGGGTCGCACCATCACCGAGGGCGACAACAGTTTTTTCTCCAGCGTCACGATGAACTTCAATCCGAGCTACTTCAATCGCGAGTACGCGCAAAGCCTCGGCTACAAGAACGTCGTCGTCAATCACATGCTGGTGATGAACGTGGTGTTCGGGCTTTCGGTCGAGGACCTGAGCGAGCGCGCTATCGCGCATCTCGGCTACGAAAAAATGAAGTGGCACGAGACGGTTTACCCCGGCGACACCATCACTTCCGAGTCGCTGGTGCTCTCCAAGCGCGACACTTCGCGGCCCGATCGCGGCGTCGTCAAGTTCCGCACCACCGGCTACAACCAACGCGGCGAAAAAGTGCTCGAGTACGAGCGCCCCGTCCTGATTCGCAAGCGCAATTCTCCATCGTAGGAGCACACGATGCCGCTAGTTACGCCTGAGCATGAATTTATCCGGCGCTCGGTCCGCGAGTTCGTCGAGGCCGAGGTCAGGCCGATTGCCAATGACCTTGATCGCGAGAACAAGGAAATCCCCGAGCGCATCCTCAAAATGATGGCCGAGCTCGGCTACTTCGGCGTGATCTTTCCGGCCGAAGAGGGCGGCATGGGCCTCGATTACATCTCGATGGCAATTGTCACCGAGGAGTTGTCGCGCGGATGGCTCAGCGTCGGCTCCGTCATGACCCGGAACATCATCACCGGCACCCTGATCAGCGCCAACGGCACGCCCGAGCAGAAAAAGAAATTCCTGCCGCCAATCGCGCGCGGCGAAATTCTCACCGCCGCTGCGTTCACCGAGCCCGATTCGGGCAGCGACACCGCATCGTTCAAAACACGCGCGGTAAAACAGGGCGACGGCTATCTCATCAAGGGATCGAAGATGTGGTGCACGTTCGCCAATCGCGCGCACATGCTCACCGTAATGACGCGCACCGATCCTGACATGTCGAAGAAGCACAAAGGCCTGTCGCTGATCCTGTTCGAGAAGAAACCGGGCGACGACTTCATGCCGCCGCAGTTGACCGGCTCGCCGATCCCGACCATTGGCTACCACGGAATGCGCAGTTACGCGCTGCAATTCGACGACGCGTTCGCGCCCAAGGCTAATCTTATCGGCGGCGAAGAAGGGCGCGGATTCTACCAGTTGATGGCGAGTTACGAGGCTGCGCGAATCCAGACTGCGGCGCGCGGCGTCGGCGTCGCGCAGGCGGCGTTCGAATGCGCGGTCAAGTACGCGAAGGATCGCAAGCAGTTCGGCCAGCCGATCGGCGACTTCCAGGTGATTCGGCACAAGCTCGCGCATATGGCGGTCGAAATCGAAGCGGCGCGCCAGCTTTGCTACTTCGCCGCCGCCGAGAAAGACACCGGCAAGCGATGCGACTACGAGGCTGGCCTCGCGAAGGCGTTTGCCGCCGAGATGGCTGAGCGGGTCACGCGCGAGGCGATGCAGGTGCATGGCGGCTACGGCTACTCGATGGAGTTCGAGGCGCAGCGCTTCTGGCGCGACGCGCGCGTGCTGTCGATCTTCGAGGGCACCAGCGAGATTCAGTACGAGGTCATCGGCCGGCGAATCATGGAGCAGAACTGAACGTGAGTATCACCAGCGACGGCAGCTACTTCGAGGATTTCAATGTCGGCGACACGCTGATCCATCAGCGCGGCCGCACGATCACCGAGGCCGACAATCACAACTTCACTTCGCTGGTGATGAATACCGCGGAGCTGCACTTCAACCAGGATTTGATCGACAAGAATCCCGGCGCATACGTCGGCGGCAAGCTGCTGGTTTACGGCGGCGTCGTGCTCGCGTTCACGGTCGGGCTCGCATCCGAGGACACCAGCGAGAACGCGATCGCCGAAGTCGAGATGGACAACGGCAAGCATACCAACCCGGTCTTTCACGGCGACACGATCTATGCCGAGTCCACTGTGCTCGAGAAGCGTGACGCCGACCGTCCCGATGCGGGCCTGGTGAAATTCAAATTGATCGGCAAGAAGCCCGACGGTACTGTCGTGGTTGAAATCGAGCGCACGGTTCTGATCAAGCGCAAGACTCATTACCTGCCCGCTTGACGATCTGACGAAATCGATTTTGGGAATGCTGACTCCAATTTTTAATCCCCTTTGCCGTGGCGAAACTCTCCTTCCCCCTTTCCGACCCGGAAAGGGGGCCAGGGGGATAGGACGCGTCGCGATGCCGCGACTTTTCTGGTTCCCCTTCCCACTATGGGAAGGGGCTAGGGGTTAGGTCTTCTCACACACTTTGACGCTAAGCGTCAGGAGAAATCCATGTACGTATTGGACAAAGGCACACGCTTCGTAATTCCGCGCACCGAGATGACCTATCCCGGTCACAACATGAAGCTGCACACCACGGCGGCCGACCCGGTCAAGGCGCCGGTCGATCACGTGATGGCGGACTTCGAGGACGCGTGCCCGTACGAGTTCAAGGGCGAGAAGAGCCGCAAGGTGATGGTCGAGGCGCTCAACACGCTCGACTTCGGCAAGAAGGTCGTGACCGTGCGCCCCAACAATATCCATTCGAAGTTTTTCAAGGGCGACATGGAGGCGATCGTGCTAGGCGCGCCGAACCGCTTTCACGGCATCATGCTCCCGAAGACACGCGGGCCCGAGGAAATTCGCGAGGTGTCGAAGCTGCTCGACGATCTCGAAAAGCGGGCAGGGTGGAAATACAAGATTCAAATCGAATCGTTGATCGAAACGCCACATGCGTTGATTCACGCCTACGAAATCGCGACTGCGTCGGATCGGATGTGCGGGCTGGTGTTTGGTATCGCCGACTATGCAGCGAATCTCGGAATCCGCGAGATCGTCGAGAATCAGAACCAGAATTTTCACTATTCGAAGCAAGCGGTGGTGGTCGCGGCTAAGGCTGCCGGGCTCCATGCGATCGACAACGTTTATCTGCGCCTGTGGCGCAACACCGATTCGCCCGAGCGGGTCAAGGAACTGCAGGCCGGGCTGCGCGAGAAGAACGTCGGCGCCGCGAACCTCGGGATGGACGGCACTTGGGTGATACATCCGCAGCAGGCCGAGATTGCCAACGCGTGCTACACGCCGAGCGTCGATCAGGTCGAAGAAGCGCGCCGAGTCATCAAGCTCTACCACGAGAAGGGCGGCGGCTCGATGGCCGATCCGAAATCGGGCGAGATGATCGACGAAGCGACGATAAAAATCGGCCTGATGGATCTGGCGAAGGGCGCGCAGGCCGGCTTGGTTCGGACGCGGAACTGCGAGACTGGTCGGCGAAGAGCCGGGAGATCACGGGCTACGACATCCTGGAGTTGATGCGCCGCGTCGCGTAAGTTTCTCAGTCTGTCCGACGATCCGAGCAGAGATGAGTAGGACGAAATTCATTTCGTCGCTTCTTCGTATGAAGGGGCTGACGGAATTAAATGTCCATCCTAGACTGAGGATCTGTCGCGCAAGCGCTCATTCACGAACTCGTTGTTGCTACGGGGGCTGGAAAATGTCACAACAGATGGTTCGGGCGGGGTCGTAGTTCAGCCCGGTTAGAACGCCGGCCTGTCACGTCGGAAGTCGTGGGTTCAAATCCCATCGGCCCCGCCAAAAATTGATTTTACCAGGTGTACGAATTTGAAACTGACCGAACAAACCCGCAGCATCTCCCGCGAGAGTGGACTGCGTGACCGCCAATGGGTCGTGATCGATGCGAGCGAGCGCGCGCTCGGACGCGTCGCGTCGCGCGCTGCCAGCCTGCTGACCGGCAAGACCCGTCCCGACTACACTCCCAACCAGGATACCGGCGACTTCGTCGTTATCATCAACGCCGCCAAGGTTCGCCTGACGGGATCGAAGACCGTCGGCAAGGTGTACTATCGACATACCGAATGGCCCGGCGGAATCCGCAAGACCTCGGCGGGCAAGATGCTCGAGGAGAAGCCCGAGCGCCTGCTCGAGATTGCGGTGAAAGGGATGCTGCCGAAGAATCGCCTCGGCCATCAGATTTTCAACAAGCTTAAAGTCTATCGCGGCGCCGAGCATCCGCATGCAGCGCAGAAGCCCAGAAAGCGTGTAATCAGTGACGTCTAACAGGTAACGATCTTTCCATGGCAGAAAAGAAAAACATCATCTGGACGACAGGGCGGCGCAAGACCTCGGTCGCGCGCGTCCGAATGTTTGCCGGCAGCGGCACTATCACGATCAACGAGCGCACGCTCGAGGACTACTTCCCGCGTCCGACCTCGCGGATGCGAATTCTGGAGCCCTTCGAGGCTGACCGAGACCGTCGGGCAGTACGATGTGCTGGCGAGCGTCGAGGGCGGTGGAATCGCCGCGCAGGCCGATGCGGTCCGCCTCGGAATTTCGCGAGCGCTGATCAGTGCCACCGAAACGCTGCGGCCGACGCTGCGCAAGGGCGGGATGCTGACGCGCGATCCGCGCGAGGTCGAGCGCAAGAAATATGGCCGTCACAAAGCCCGCAAGCGGCCGCAATACTCCAAGCGATAGAGAAAGATCGACTCCGCGGCGTACAGCGCGGAACAAATTACAAGTCCCACAAGGGGCGCGAGCGACGCTCGCGCCTCTTTTCATTTGTGCTGCGATTACAGATGCTTAGCCGAGGCATTTGACAAATGATGACGCGGACAAATACAAGGTAGGCGCTAGCGTCAAAGGAGCGCCAATAGATGCGTCGAGACCGAATACACTATAGCGCCGGGGTGGCTGCGGGGTTGTTGCTCTTCAGCGCGCTGTTAATCGTATCTCGAACGGCGATGGCGCAAACTGTCGCCGGATCCTTCCAGTCCGTGAATGGCCAGGTGCAGATTCAGCGCGCCGGTGGCGCGACGATCGGGGCGGCAGCCGGCGTAGGCGTCAACGTCGGCGACCGGATCATCACCGGCCCTAACGGCCACGCCGTCATCATACTGAACGATCAGAGCCGCCTCGAACTCGGACCCGCCAGCAGTATCACGCTCGATCAATTCACGATAACCGGCGGAGCCACCGCGACCCGAGTGAGCTTGTTCTCGGGCGTGATGCGATCGCTGGTGAATGCCGCATCGGGCGGCGCGCCCGCCGACTACCAGGTGCATACTCCCAACGCGGTCGCAGCAGTTCGCGGGACCAAGTTCGACACCGCTTACAGCGAGAATGTAATTCGGCCCGGTTACCAGGGATGCGAGAAATATACTGACGTCTCCGTATATCAGGGAACCGTCAACCTGGCGCCCTCGGGGCTCCCAATACGGGCGAGGATGTCCACGCGGGTTACGAAGCGACGCTGCCATGCGACAAGCCTCCGACCGATGCCGGGACCGTTGTCGATGACCGGTGCGGTGTCGCTCGAAAGTGCCAACGCGGGCGGGGCCAGTTTCGCGGGAGCGGCGCCGGGATCGAGCGCTGCACCGGTTCCGGCATGTCCGGTGTGCGTGAACATGACAACGGTGTGACGGAGTGGGGGCACCAGGCCATAGGGGGGAGGTGAACGTGGTGAAAAATCGAATTTCGCCGCATTAGTGCTGACGGTCGCCTTGCTGGTCGCGCTGAGCGCGCTCGCAATTGCGCCTCCTGCACATGCGCAATGGTTCGAAGACACCTATCCCGGATTCTTTTCGCTGCAAACGCCGGGCCTGCTCCAGGCGACGCTCTTCGGCGGCGGCTTCGTCAGCGATAAATACGGCGTCCTGCAGGAAGGTGTGCAGGTCGAACAAAGCGTCACTCCTTACATCGGGTTCTTTGGCCGCGCGACCGGTTACCAATTGTGGATCGGCAACGGCTTCGAGAGTCCGCTGGCGCCGGGCAGCGGCAGTTTTCCGCGCCTGAACTTCGGGCGCTTCCAGGGCGGCGCCGATTTCACGCTATGCCCCGGCACTCATCTCTATGTTTCCGGCGGCCATGACGTGGCCGATAGCGACGCGCCGATAATCGAGGGCGACTTTTCGAGTTGGTTATTGCTTCACAGTGCGCATCCGATCAACGGATCTTTCAGTTCGATTTACGATTGGCAAAACGGCGTCGAAAGCAGCGAAATCGATGTCGAGGCAATCCTGCTCTCAACCGAGAAGTACATGGTCCTCGGCGGCATCGGCGGCGCGATGTACTTCGGCGGATTCCTGAGCAACGCGCAAGGGCAGGGCGGCCCCGATCTCGGTTTCTACTATCGCCCATGGCAGCTTGGCGTGAGCGCGCAGGCCGGCTACGGCAACGCCCATCAGTACGGCCAGATCAGCATGTACAAGCAGCTAAGCTGGTTCGAGTAGGCGACAGCCTTTACCGCGCGCAAACCTCGCGGTTGGCAGCGGCGCTGGATTAGCCGTGGGACGGCCGGCGAGCTAAGCTCGAATCGCTTAAAATGGCGAGCGCGACAATCGGCACGTGCCAGGTTCTCGTGGCGCACATTCCTGTTCGGAATCGTGCTGCTCGGTTTCCTATTCGTCGCGCATGACCGGTTCCACTGCCGCCTTCGAGCGGATGGATCTGATCGCGTACGATCTTCGAATCAACACCATCACTCCGCATCCGTCCTCAGGTGCGATCGCAATCGCCACCATCGACGACCGCAGTATTGCGCAGCTTGGGCAATGGCCGTGGCCGAGGATCGTGCTGGGCCGGCTGGTCGATGCGCTCAAGGACTACAAGGTCAAGGTGATCGGCTTCGATGCTATTTTCAGCGAAGCCGACAAGGGCGATGTCGCGCGCGGAGACATAAGTCAGAAGCTCGCGGCACTTGGCCTTACCGGGAATTCGATTCGCGACGTCCTTGGTCCCAGCAACGACGAGGCATTTGCCAAAGCGATGAAGTCGCAAGGCCAGACCGTGCTCGGCTACGCGTTTCAGACGCACCATCTGAAGGGACACGTTGGCGCCGCGACAACGGCCGGATTCCTCGACAAGATTCGAGCGCCGGGACCGCTGACCTACGGAATCATACGGCGTGCGCCCGGCAACCCTCACGATTTGATCGAGGCGCGTGCGTATGAGCCGCCCACGCGCGCTGCTCAACGATGCGGCCAACTCGATCGGATTCTTCGACGTTGACGCGGACGTCGACGGGGAAATCCGCACCGAGATGACGGTCATCCACTTCGACGGCCAATTCTGCGTGCCGCTGTTTATCGCTGTCACCGACGCGTTTGCCGGCGGGGCGCCGATGGTGTTGGGACTCGATCAGGACGGTGTGTCAGGCGTGTCAATCGCCGGCGTGCGGATACCGGTCGATGACGACGGCCGGATGCTGGTGAATTTCCGCCGCGGCGCCGATCCGTTCCCGTACTACTCCATCTCCGACATCATCAATCACAAAATTGCGCCGGAGAAACTCGCGGGAAAAATCGTGCTGGTAGGCGCGACCGCTCACGGCCTCGGCGATCGCGCCGTCACGCCCGTCAATCCCGACATGCCGCGCGTCGAGATCCACGCCAACGCGATCGACAACATGCTGCAGGGCGACTTCCTGCGCCGGCCGATCGAGGCCCAGGAAATAGCGCTGGTCGCCACGCTGCTGATCGGTATCGCGATGTCGCTGGGCGTCGCGTGGCTGTCTGCCATGTCGTCGGCGTCGCTGGGCGTGATCCTGCTGGTCGGTTACTACGCGTACGCTCAACACCGGCTGCTTCACCAGGGTCTCGTAATCGGGATCGTGTTCCCGATGTTCGCCGCGATTCTCCTTTATATGTTCCTGGCCGGCTATCGATACATCACCGAGGGCCGCGAAAAGCGCTACTTGCGCACGGCCTTCGAGCATTACCTGAACCCCGACGTCATCACCTCGCTGCTCGATTCGCCCGAGGGCTTGAAGCTCGGCGGCGAGAAGCGTCATCTCGCGATCCTCTTTGCCGATATCGTCAGCTTCACCAAACGCGCCGAGAAGACCGAGCCCGAGGACCTGCTCGCGCTGCTGAACACCTACATGACCTCGATGATCGACGTGATATTCAAGACCGGCGGCGTGGTGGACAAGTTGATGGGCGACGGAATCATGGCGTTCTGGGGCGCGCCCAACGATCTCGAAAATCCGTCGCGCTCCGCGATTGATTGCGCGCTCAAGATGCTCGAGAACCTGCACGAGCTGCAAACCAACGATCCGCGCTTCGCGGACCTCGACATCGGCATCGGCATTTCGACCGGCGACGTCGTGGTCGGCAACCTCGGCGGCGAAAACCGGTTCGACTATTCCGTCATCGGCGACACCGTCAACTTTGCCTCGCGGCTCGAGGGACTCACGCGCCATTTCAAGGTGCATCTGCTGGTAAGTCGTCAAACCTACAGCGAAGCGGGCGCAGGTTATATCGGGCGCGAGCTCGGGCTGGTGAAGGTCAAGGGAAAAGAGCTCTTCGTGCCAATCGTCCACGTCGCCGGACGCGACAACGACGGCGTCGATCCTTCGTTCTATCGCCACTTCAGCGACGCGCTCTCGATGATTCGCGCAGGCGACGTATTTTCCGCGCGCCAGGAGCTGACACACCTCAGCGAGACGCGCCCCGACGACACTCCGGTGCGAATTTACCTCGACAAACTCGCCGCCGACCCCGACCATCCGCCGACCGAGATGGTCTTCGAGTTCGAGAGCAAGTAGCCGTTAACTGGCTCGGCGCGCGCAATCATGATAACTGAGTAGATTCCACCTTAACTCGCAAAGGAGCATCGAAATCCCTCAAGTGGCTACGCACGACAAGGTCAAGGTGGCCGTGGTTGGCGCCTCCGGATACTCGGGTATCGAGGCGGTTCGCATCCTCTCAAGCCATCCGTTCGTCGAGCTGAGCGTGCTCACCTCCGAGCACTATGCCGGGCGCGAAGTCGCCGACGTTTACCGTCACATGGCCGGCATCGACTTGCCGCCGTTCGAGGAATTGCGTCCTGACCTGGTGCAGGGCCGCGCCGAGGTCGCCATCTCGTGTCTGCCCGAGACGGTCGGCACCGCGCATACGGCTGAACTGATCAAAGCGGGCGTCAAGGTGGTTGATCTGTCCGCGGACTATCGCTTCAAGGACGCGGCACAGTTCCGCACGACCTACGGCATCGAGCATCCCGCGCCGCAACTTCTCAAGGAAGCGGTTTACGGCCTCAGCGAGTTTCATCGCCATGAACTTCGCGAGGCGCGCCTCGTCGCGACCCCCGGATGCTTCCCGACCGGCGCGTTGCTCGCGCTGCTGCCGCTCATCAGGCGCGACCTGATCGAGCCGTCATCGATAATCATCGACGCGAAGTCGGGCACGACCGGCGCGCGCCGCGCTGCCTCGATCGAGCAGCTGTTCGCCGAGGTCAACGAGAACTTCCGCGCGTACAAGGTCGGCAACCATCGCCACGTCCCCGAGATGGAGCAGGAAATCTCCGCCGCGCTCGGCCGCGACATCGCACTGCTGTTCGTGCCGCATCTGCTGCCGATCACGCGCGGTCTGCTGAGCTCGATTTTCATGCGTCCGCGGGCAGGCACCACCGAGAGCGACGTTCACGCCGCCTTCGAGGCGAGCTTCGCCAAGTCCCGCTTCGTGCGAATCCTCAAGCCGGGAGAACTACCCGAGCTGCGCAACGTGCGCGCGACGAACTACTGCGAACTGGCGTTCATCCTCGATCGCCGGAGCGAAACGCTGCTGGTGATAACCGCGATCGACAACCTCGGCAAAGGCGCCTCAGGCCAGGCCGTCCAGAACATGAACCTGATGCTAGGCTACGACGAAGCCGCCGGCCTCCTAAACGCCGCCCCCGTCCCCTAAGAACGCTATCGCTCGATTCTCTCCTAGCGCGATCAGCCTCGCCCGTTCCGAGTTCCCCTTCCCGCTCGGGAAGGGGTTTAGGGGTTGAGGTTTTGCGGCGCGACCGAACTCCGCGACGGCCTTGACCTCATGTTGGCCATCCGGCTAATCTTCTGGCCGTGCAGTCAGAAATTGTTCCAGCCGGTCAGGAAGAACGCTCATTCATCGAAAATGCGCGCCGCGCGCAAATAATCGAATGCGCGATCAATGCGATCGCGGAACTCGGATACGCCAAGGCCTCGCTGGCCGAGATCGCCAAACGCGCGGGCGTCAGCAAGGGCGTGATTTCCTATCACTTCGCCGGCAAGAGCGAGTTGATGCAGCAGGTCGTTAACACGGTGCTAGAGAAAGCTGGCGCAGTGATGCTGCCACGAATCTTCGCCGAGCACAGCGCGGCAGGAATGTTGCGCGCTTACATCGAGAGCAACCTTGAGTTTCTCGATTCTCATCGCAACCACATCATGGCCGTGATGAACATTTCAGGCGGCGCCCGCGCCGACGATGGCAAGCCGATGATCGATCTCACGCTGACCTTCGAGCCTGCCGTGCAGGCGCTGCAAAACCTGTTGCACTCGGGACAGGAGCAGGGCGAGTTTCGCGAATTCTCGACCCGGGTGATGGCGGTGACGATCAGGAACGCTATCGACGCGCTGTCGCCGCAGTTGGCCGCATACCCCGAACTGGATCTCAAGACCTATGCGAATGAATTGGCAACGCTGTTCAACATAGCGACTCGCAAGTAGTTCGCGCAGCGGAGGTAATTCCCATGGCATCGTCAGGAGCAACACTGATCAGGCCGGCAGTCGCCAAGCATGACGAAATACGAGATGCCGGCGTCGTGCGAGCCGCCCGCAACATCGCGATCGGCTACCTCCGAGGCTTCCTCGTTGTGCTGGTGCTCGCGCATCATTCGGTGCTCGCGTACATCGACGGGGCGCCCCCTCAAGCCACGTCGCTGCTGGCCCAGCCGCCATACTGGCGCGCTTTCATGGTGGTGGATCCTCATCACTGGGTTGGATTCAGCCTGTTCACCGGCTTCAACGACGACTTCTTCATGTCGCTGATGTTTTTCGTTTCCGGGCTGTTCGTATGGTCGAGTCTTCAGCGCAAAGGCAACTCGAGCTTCGTCCGCGATCGACTGCGCCGCCTCGGCATTCCGTTTCTGTTCGCGGCGGCGATCATCGCACCCCTCGCCTACTACCCGTCTTACCTGCTGACGACTGGCGCTCACAGCGTGGCCGACTACATTCACGATTGGCTGTCGTTCGGTGACTGGCCGACAGGACCGGCGTGGTTCATCTGGCTGCTGCTCGCATTCGATCTTGTCGCCGCCGCGCTGTTCGCGATTCGGCCGAACTTTCGGCGACGCGCTGGGACGGACTCGCATCGAGCGCCCGACAGCATCCGGTGCGATTCTTCCTGCTGCTGGTCGCCGCTTCTGCCGCGGTGTTCATTCCGATGCTCGCGATCTTCGGCGCGATGTCGTGGACCAGCATCGGACCCTTCCAATTCCAGACCGCGCGTCTATTTCACTACGCGGTCTATTTTCTTGCCGGAATCGGCGTCGGCGCGTACGGCATCGACCGCGGTCTGCTCGCACCCGACGGAATCCTCGCCCGTCACTGGCTCCGCTGGACCATCGCGATGCTCGTCGTATTCGCGGTGAGCGTGGTGTTCATGCTGATCGTGATTTCAAAGGGCGCCACGATGTCGCCGATCTTTTTGAACATCGTCGGCGGTGCGATGTTCGCGCTCACCTGCGGCGCGATATCGTTCTCGTTCATGGCGCTGTTCGTGCGCTTCGCCACGCGCCGCCGCTGGATCTGCGACAGCCTGAGCGACAACGAATACGGGATGTACCTCATCCACTATATGTTCGTGTCATGGCTGCAGCTCGCGATTCTCAGCGCGCCGCTTCCGGCGGTCGCAAAAGGATTGCTCGTATTCGCAGGCGTGCTGCTGCTGAGCTGGAGCACCAGCGCATCCCTCCGCCGCATCCCGGCGGTCTCGCGAATTGTCTGACTCGGGCGCCGTTGCCAACAATCGCGCGAACCAGATCCGCAGGGCTCCTTTTGTGCAGCGGCGAGAAGGTTCCCGCTTGTCTTAACCGTGACCGTTATTGTAGATTTTTCAGCGTACGAAAAATTTTTATTTCAGTTGTAGGTTGCGCTAATGCGAATCTTCCTACTGTCACCTGATCCCGATTCTCCGAACGGAGACTTGGAAATGCGCGCGTGCCGGGTCCTCCGACATCACATGATTTTATCGGCGCGCCCAGGCGGCATCATCAACGAATGCCCCGTCGTGCTGGTTGCTCAGTCAGATGCGACACAGGCCGTCTCTGTGCTGAAAAAATCCGGAATCGAATCCTTCACCGACGTGAACTAGAAAAACCGCTCTCGGCTCTTTCCCTCATAAAGGCTTCGCATGACTCCCTCGCATTAGCTGCAGGCGAGTGGTGAAGGTGGTTCGCGCCTCGACATGCGCACCTCCGCCAACTGACTCTCTGCAATCGTCCATTCATCTTTTCAAACTTGCCTTGGCCGACGGGCTCCAATAATTTGAAAAATGTACTCACTGCTTATGCGTAACCTTCTAACAGTTAACCACGGTTTTCGGCGCATCTTATGTGGATTGTCCGCCTCGCGCTTCGCCGGCCCCTCTCGGTCGCCGTGATGGCGCTCCTGATGCTCGTGCTCGGCGTCCTCTCGTTCAACCTGATGAACGTCGACATCTTTCCGGCCATCGATCTGCCGGTCGTGCTGGTGGTCTGGAACTATCCGGGCCTGTCCGCCTTCGACGTCGAGCGCCGGATGGTCTTCATCTCCGAGCGCGCGTACTCGACCACCGTCAACGGCATCGAGCACATCGAATCCGAATCGATCAACGGCATCGGCCTCCTGAGAGTTTATTTTCAACCCGGCAGCGACATCGGCGCCGCGATCGCACAGATAAACGCGGTGTCCGAGACCATCCTGAGCAACCTGCCGCGCGGTATCGAGCCGCCGCAGATTATTTCCTACAACGCCAGCAACGTTCCCGTCGCGCAGCTCAACATTTACAGCGACGTTCTCTCGACCGCCAAGCTTTTCGACTACGGCCTCAACTTCATCCGCATCCAGCTCTTCACGATTCCCGGTTTTTCATCGCCCGCTCCGCTGGGCGGCGTCAGCCGCGCGGTAATAGCCAACCTCGATCCGACCGCGCTCTACGCCAACGGGATCTCCGCCTACGACGTCGGCAACGCACTCGGCGCCACCAACGTCGTCATCCCGTCCGGCACCGCCAAGATGGGCAATTACGAATACAACGTCGACATGAACATGTCAGTGCCCAAAGTTTCTGACTTCAACAAGCTGCCGATCAAGTACCTGAATGGCGCGCCGGTTTTCCTCGGTGACGTTGCCCACGTCACTGACACCCATCAGCCCCAAACCAACGTGGTGCGCTTCAACGGACAGCAGGCCACTTACCTGATGGTGGTCAAGCATGCAGACGCTTCCACGCTGACCGTTGTCGATGACGTCAAAGCGAAGCTGCCCGACATCCGCGCGACGGCGCCCAAAGGCCTCAACGTGGCGCTCACCTTCGACCAATCACAATTCGTGCGCGCCGCACTGCGCGACGTGGTGCAGGAGGCCGTCACGGCAGCGTTCCTGGTCGCGATCATGGTGCTGCTGTTCCTCGGATCGCCGCGCAGCATGCTCATCGTCATCACCTCGATTCCACTGTCGATTCTGACCGCCATCATCGGTCTCAAGCTCAGCGGCCAGACCATCAACACGATGACGCTGGGCGGAATTGCGCTCGCGGTCGGAATGCTGGTCGACGACGCCACCGTCGAAGTCGAAAACATCCATCGCAATCACGCGATGCACAAACCGTTGCTGGTCGCGATTCTCGACGGCGCATCGCAAATCGCGACGCCCACCTTTGTCGGCACGCTTTCGATTTGCATCGTCTTTTTTCCGGTCGTGCTGCTGACCGGAGTCGCGAAGTTTCTGTTCACCCCGCTGGCGCTCGCCGTAGTGTTCTCGATGCTGACCTCGTACCTCCTCTCGCGCACTCTGGTCCCTTCGATGGCGCGTCATCTTCTGCCCGACACGCACGAGGAGAACGTCGGCAGCGGCAGATGGGGCCGCGTCGTGAAGGGCTTCGACGCCCGTTTCGAGAAGGTCAAGGAGCGTTATCGATACGCGCTCGCGGGGTTCATCGCGCGACGAAATTTCTCACTGGTCTTTGTCGCGATCATCGTCCTGTCTTCAGCTGCGATGCTGCTGGTGGTCGGCGAGGATTTCTTTCCCAGCATCGACGCCGGCATGATGAGCTTGCACGTGCGGATGCCGACTGGGACCCGCGTCGAACACACCGAGTACGAGCTCGACAGGATCGAGCGCGCGATTCGCACAGTGGTGCCGGCCGACGAGCTGCTGGGAATCAGCGACAACATCGGGCTGCCGCTGTCGTACGATTTGGCGTTCTATCAAACCGATTCGATTGGGCCGCAGGATGCGGACGTGCTCATCCAGTTGCAGCCCAAACATAAACCGACCGCCGGTTACCAGCAGCAGATTCGCGACCTGCTCGAGCGCCAATTTCCGAATGTCACCGTCTACTTTCAGGCGGCCGACATCGTCAGCCAGGTACTCAATTTCGGATTGCCCGCGGCCATCGACGCCCAGATCAATGGCAACGACCTGCAGGCCGACTACGACATCGCAATGCACCTCGAGGATCGCATGCGGCGGATTCCCGGCGTCAGCGATCTCCGCATTGCCGAGCCGCAGGACTATCCGACCTTCTATGTCGACGTCGATCGCGACAAGGCGCTCCAACTCGGCATTACCCAGACTCAGGTCACCTCGAGCGTGCTCGCCACGCTCTCCGGCGCCTCGCTGTTGCAGCCTAACTTCTGGCTCGATCCCAAAAACGGCGTCAACTACAGCGTCATCGCGCAGTCGCCGCAGCACCTGATCGATTCCGTCGCCGCGCTGTCGAACATTCCGCTGAGTACTCCCCAGTCGTCTTCCGGAATCAACGGAATAGCCTCGTCGACCACGCCCGTCGACGGCACGACCACGGCCCAGGCCCAGTTGCTCGGTAACCTCGGCACCATCAGCCACCGATGGGATCCCGCGGTCGTCGCGCATTACACGGTCCAGCGCGTCATCGACGTTGATTGCGCCGTCCATGGCCGCGACCTCGGCGGCGTCGCCTCCGCCGTACAGAACGAGATCAATCACCTCGGCAAATTGCCCGCCGGAACCCACGTCGTCATCCGCGGCCAGAGCCAGGCGATGCGCGATTCGTTCCGTACCCTTGGCGAGGGCATCATTCTCGCCATCGTCCTCGTGTACCTGCTGATGGTTGCGAACTTTCAATCGTGGCTCGAGCCTTTCATCATCATCATGGCGGTGCCGGGCGCGCTGGCCGGCGTGCTCTGGATGCTTGCGATAACAGGCACGACCATCAACGTCGAATCGCTGATGGGTGCGATCATGGCGGTCGGCGTCAGCGTCGCCAACGCCAACCTGCTCATCGTGTTCGCCAATGAGCTGCGGGAGGAGGGCTACAACTCGGTGGCAGCAGCGATCGAGGCCGGCCGCATCCGCTTCCGCCCGATCATCATGACCGCGCTCGCGATGATTCTCGGGATGCTTCCGATGGCGCTCTCGCTCGGTTCCGGTTCCGAGCAGAATGCGCCACTCGGACGCGCCGTCATTGGCGGACTGTTAGCTGCTACAATGATGACACTGTTCGTGGTGCCGACCGTCTATTCGATCTTCGGCCGCGACGTGATCGGCAAAAAGCAACGTGACCGCGAGATCGAGGAAGTCACGCTGCCGGGTGCTTAGTATTAATCTATGCCTGAGCAAGAAGACGATCCGAAAAATTTCAGCGTGCCCGCACCCGGCGGATTTTTCTTTGCCGGATGGATCATCGCCATCGTCATCGCGCTGGTCGCGACCGCTGGGCTGGTGCTCGCCCGCGAGCTATGGCTGGGCCGTCAGACCTCGGAACTCGCGCAGCAGCAGGCACCCGGCCCGCACGTGCTCGTCTCCGACGTTCTGAAAGCTCCGACCACGAGCGATCTCAAGCTGCCTGCCACCATTCAAGGCTTCGATCAGACCGATGTTTATGCCAAGGTCCCCGGCTACCTGAAGACCATCAAGGTCGACAAGGGCGACCGCATCCACACCGGCGAATTGCTCGCGGTTCTGACCTCGCCCGAGCTCGATCAGCAGACCGCCAACGCCCGCGCCAACTACAACATCGCCCTCATCACCGATAAGCGTAATCAGATCCTGGTACGCAACCAGGTCATTCCGCAGCAGACCGCCGATGAGTCTCACGCGACGATGCTACAGACGCGCGCGACCCTCCAGCAGGACATCGCCTATCAGGCCTATGAGACGATCACCGCGCCCTTCGACGGCATCGTCACCGCACGTTACATCGATCCCGGCCACCTCGTGCCAGCGAACACTACCCCGGGCACGCCAGGCTCCGGCGCGATCATCACCGTCTCCCGGATGGCTCCGCTGCGCGTGTTCACCTACGCGCCGCAGAACGTCGCGCCATTCATCAGGGACGGCGACGCGGCCACAATCACAGCGAGGGGCTACACCCAGAAATTTACCGGTACCATAACGCGTCATCCCGAAGCGCTGTCGCCCGACACGCGCACGATGCTGATAGAAGTAGACCTACCCAACGTAGACGAAGTCCTATACCCCGGCATGTACGCGACCGCTGAATTCACAATAAAGATGGGGACAGGATCTCCTATGGTCCCCGATGACGCTCTGGTGTTCCGCGACGGCAAAGTTTACGTTCCCGTCGTCCGCAAGAATCAGTTACACCTTGCCGAAGTAACGCTGGGATACGACAACGGCCAGACAGTGGAAGTCCTATCCGGCATAAACCCGACAGACAAGGTGGCCGTCAACGTAGGCCAGGCCGCCCGTGACGGCGAAAACGTCCAACCAGTAGAGAACTCCAAGTAGTAATTCTTTCCGCGATTGTTCCCCTCACTCTTTTCATTTTGTTCGTGATCTGCTCTGCTGGCGCGAAGCTCGCGCTGCAAGCTGCGGGCGCAAACCTAATCTTCAGAAACCTCACAGGGAGAAAACTTACATGCGGTATCTGCGGTTGCTTGTGGCCTGTGGCGCAATTCTCGTTGTCTCGGGATGCTCGAAATCGAATCCTCTTCTCGGCAAGTGGAAGTTAGCTCCGAACCAGGGCAACGAATGCTTTCAGCTCGGCGCGATCGAGTTCGGCGACAAACTTATGACGATGGTTACGCCCCTTGCTCCGATATCGATGCCGGTGACGTATTCCCGAGACGGCGACAAGTACATGGTCACCGCGTCGAGTGGTCAAGCGTTTGAATTCCAGACAGAAAGCGGCGGTATCAAGTCGGTTTCGCCCGAATGCCACCTGGTGCCAAACAACTAGCCGCAGCAAACCACTCCCGCGTCCGGTTCCCCTTCCCACTATGGGAAGGGGTGAGGGGTTAGGTCGCCAGAAAGGGCCGAGTGCTAATATCTATGTGGGTCGCCTTACCCCGGAGGTAACTCATGAGCAGCAACGGCTTGATTACAATTTCGAGCGCCTTCTCCGTGCGCGACACGATCGATCGGCTCAGTGCGAAGGTAACCTCGCTGGGTCTCAATGTTTTCGCGCGCATCGATCATGCCGCCGGCGCGGCAAAGGTCAGCATGCCTCTCCGACCGACCGAACTACTTATCTTCGGTAACCCCATGGGCGGTACGCCGCTGATGCAGGATCAGCAGACCGCAGGCATTGATCTCCCGATTAAGGCGTTATCCTGGGAAGACGCAAACGGCAAAGTCTGGCTCACCTACAACGATCCAGCATGGATTGCAGAACGCCACCACCTGGGCCCGACCAGCGCCGCAGCAGTCAAAGCAATCGCAACGGGCATGGCCACCATCATGAGCAAGGCAGCAACGGCCGAATGACTCCTGTCTCGCACGCGGTTGTTGCCCTTCCCACTAGGGAAGGGGTTTGGGGGTCAGGTTCCCCGCCACCCAGCGACTCCGATAAACTCGCACGGTGCCCAAGCATCTAACCCTTCGCATCCATCTCCCGCCCGCGCTCGCCGGCCAACTCGGCGCGCGTCGTAAACAAACCGGACAAACGCTGTCCGCCATCGTCATTCAAGCGCTCGAGCGGCTGCTCGGCGACGAAGATCAGACCGTATTTCAAACCTCGACCGTCAATGCCCTGATGGAAGGCGCGTCGACCGGCGACATGACGATGGGCGAGCTCAAGGCTCACGGTGATTTCGGGCTGGGCACCTTCGACGGACTCGACGGCGAGATGATCGAGCTCGACGGCAAGGTCTTCCAGGTGCGCGCCGACGGCCACGCGCATCCGGTCGAAGATTCCGCACGCACGCCATTCGCGACAGTGAGCTTTTTCAAGGCCGACGAGAGCGCGCGCCTCGATCGCCCGTGCGATCAGCCCGCGATGCTCGCCGCCGTTGCCGCGATGCTCCCCTCGCAGAACATCTTTCACGCGCTCCGAATCGAAGGCCGCTTCGACTACGTGAAGACCCGCGCAGTCGCCAGGCAGGAGAAGTCAGTCGGCCTCGAGGATGCCACCCGCGAAGAACCAATCTTCGAGTTCCACGACGTCGAGGGCACTATCGTCGGCTTCTTCACCCCCGACTACCTGCGCGGGGTCAACGTCCCCGGCTATCATCTGCATTTCATCACGGCAGACCGCACCGCAGGCGGCCACATGCTCGATTGCCGCACGAAGGACGTGACGATCAAAATCCATCACACACCCGAGTTCGAACTAGGCACCCCCGGCACCGAAGAATTCCTGAAAGCCGATCTCTCGCACGACCACACCGCCGCCATCGCAAAGATCGAGCGCTAATTTTCACAGCGCCGCGAAGTCGCGATTTTCATGCGGCCAGGGCGACGCACTCGCGATTGCACCGAGCACATCCTCCGGCTGCTCGACCAGCGACCACATCTCGCGATGACGCTCGTCCATGAAGCGGCGCTCGATGCAGCTCTCGAGGAACTCCACGCCCTTAGTGTAAAAGCCCAGCGTGTTGACCAACACAATCGGTCCGCCATACAACCCGAGCCGCTTCCATGTAATTGCTTCGAATAGTTCCTCGAGGGTGCCACATCCGCCCGGCAGCGCGATGACCGCATCGACTTCCGCGATCATCATCTGCTTGCGCTCGTGGAGGTCGTTTACGATCAGCAGCTCGCTCAGTCCTTGATGCCCCCATTCGAGGTCGTACATAAAACGCGGCAACACGCCGATGACGCGGCCGCCTTCCGCCAGCGCCGCGTCCGCCAGATGGCCCATCGAACCGACGCTGCCGCCGCCATAAACCAGAGTCACCTTGTTGCGCGCCAACTCGCGCCCCAGCCGCGCCGCGGCATCATGATACTCGGCGTCGCACTGCCGGCTCGACGCGCAATAAACGCAAACTCGCTTAATAGCCATCGCGCGATCGTACCGGACGGAATCGCGCCCATCCAGACGGCGCGCGCGGGTTCTCGCGCCAATACTCAAAGTATTGATTACCTACATCATGACTATATACCAATACATAATGTTAGAAGAATCTACTAGTTGTCTATTACTACTTATTGTTGACACGAAAAGCTCGGAATGGCTAAGTAATGGCTCTAGAGATGAATAAACATGTCTAAACAGGGAAAATATATACATAACTATGATTTTCTTGTCTAAACATTATTAACCGGGCCGAAAATGACCTTTGTTTATCGGGGAAATTTCGCTTTCACAGGAGGATCGGATGAGACAGTCGCAATTGAATTTACTCCAACGGCCGCTTTGGGCAGCGGTGCTGGTATCGGCATTGGCCGTATTTGTTGCCCTCCCGCGGACGGTATTGGCGACCGTCGGCCAGAGTAGCATTACTCTGGTCGGCGGGGTCACTACCGTCGTTCAGCACGATAATACTTCGTGGGACAGCAGCAAGACGCTGAACGCAATCACCCCCGATCCGAGCGACCCGACCGGCGATAGCGGTACGGTATCGTGGAAGGTCACCGTCACGAAAACCGCTGTATCTGACAAAACTATCGAGGCGGATGGCCTTTTGACGGTGCAGAACACGGGAGCCTATCCGGCCACCATCGGCAACATCGTCGTAAACCTCCAACAGTTCCAGAAGACCTGCAAGCCTACCGACGAGAAAAATATCTGGGTCTCACGCGCCGCCGATATGGCCGACGCCTACAATGGCGACACGGCCGCCAGTGACAATATTGTTGCGAACGCCTCCCAGGAGATGGTCGCGACCGATCAGGCGTGCGGCGGGAAGAACTACACCACGAAAACGTACAAGGTCTCCGGCAATACCTACACCGAGGGTACATTCGTCACCACGCCGGGCTCAGGCACGGTGGAATTCAACTACCTGGGCAACAGCACGTTCTCGATCCTGGCTCCGAATAATTCCATCGCCGCCGGCCAATCGGTCACTCTCACGTATCAAGCCACCTTCGACAACACGACGCTCAATATTCCGGCTGGCAGCCAAATCCGGACTGAGACTATCGTGACCTTCGGCAACGCCGGCGCCCGCGGCGGAAGCGGCGCCTCAGCGCCGAACATCGACATCGACGGCGATGGCGTGGTTTCCCCGAGTGAAGCCTGGGTTCGCAGCGTTCCGACTCGCACCAGTCTGACGGTTCCGTCAACCTGCATTCATTGCAACCAGCTGGTCAACCTGACCGATACTCCGGACGATCTCGCGACCGCCGGCGACCTCTCGATTACGCCTGATACGTTCTCGTTTACTGCCAACGTTGGCGACACCGGGGTTACCCAGCTGACAGATATCAACAACAATACGTACTTCCTGCTTGATGGTAGTCAGGTCGCCACGGGAGCATCGGAGACATTCACCGTGAGCTTCGGCTACAGCGTCGTGGATTGCAGCAGGGGAACAATTTCCAACACCGCACAACTCAGCACCGACCAGTATCCCGTAGCTGCGCCATATTCATGGGACGTCAACGGCGACTTGCTGTTGCAGATTGGCGTCGATGGGTTAGGCAATCCGATTGACGTAGTAATCTGCACCGGCCTGAATCAGCAGCCCTCCGACACTGAGACAATCAACAGTGGCGACTTTGGCAGCCCGGCATGCACCATCAATCCTCCGCCGCCTCCGTTAAACGGCTACTGCACCTTCTTGCAGAGCCAATGGAGTCATAGTTCCGGAAGCACCCTGAACGCGCTGATGCCGGTTATGGGAAGTGAAACGATCGGCAGCGGCGGCACTCATACGGCGAAGTGGAATTCCGCAGCAGCCATCGGAGCATATCTGCCGGCAGGTGGCAGTAACGGCGCCTTGAATGCCAGCCTGCTGGATCCCACATCCACCAGCGCGGGCCACTTCGGCGGCGAGGTCCTTGCGTTGCAGCTCAACGTCGATTTGGGCACCCACAGTCCGCCAGTTACGGTCGGCGGCAACTCAGTGTTCGATTTCGGAAGTCTCCTGATTTGCGGAACCGGAACTCAGTTCGATGGACAGAGGGTTGACGCTCTACTCGCGGCGGCGAATCTCGCCGTCGGTGGCGGATCATTGCCCACGAACTGCACCGGCCAGGGAACCTGCGACTTCAACAGCCTCGATACGCTGTTGCAGCATGTGAATGTATCCTTCCAGCACTGTCACGAGACGGGATTCGGCTTGCATCATCTCGTTAAAGGCAGCTCGTGTCCGTAGTTATCTGACCAACGCGCAAGCCGGCCTCCTTCGGGAGGCCGGCTGCGCCGCTTCGCATTCGCATCCGTTGCACGCGGTGTCCCAGCTCGGGACACATCGAGCCTGTCCGTGCGCATCGTAGGCAAGCGAAGCCGCTTCCTGCGTTGGTGGGCGAATCCAAATTCCTGAGCCGATCAAACCCACATTCGTCGCGATTCGCGTTTACAGTCATCGATTGATTAACAACAGTCTACGCGGCTTAACCCTTGCTCTAGTTGCTCTTGTGATGCGCACGCGTTGCTCATCTCGGGAGAAACTTAGTTGCCAAAAAGCCGATCATCCAGAAAACCGACCAGCTATCTTATTGTTGCCTCTCTCGTTCTCGTTGCGGCGGGAGCTTGGGCGCCAAGACTCGTAACCCCTGCTCATGCGCAGACGCCGCCGCCGGCACAGGTCGAAATCGCGGGTACGCCGGCCGTCGCGTCCGGTCGCGCGATTACTAATTTGATCGACACCGCATCGCGATCGCTTGCGGCTGGAAAGCCTCTCGCCCGGATTGCGATGCCCCGGCCACTTGCTGGACGCGCTGGCGACTCTCAAGACGAAAGTGAAGCGTTCGAACACGGTGACGACGCCGGCGCGATCGAAACCGATGCGCCCGCTTCGCACCGACACCATCATATTCGCAAGGCCGACTTTCCCGCCGGTGCTGACAACGGATCGGTGATTCCGCCCGATACCCAGGGGACCGTCGGCCCGAATCATCTGATGACGGTACTCAACAGCAACGTGACGATTGAAACGCGCACCGGAGTCGTCCCCAGCTCGATTCCGATTGCCTGGTTCTGGTCGAGTCTCGGCGGTATCAGCGAGGCGTTCGATCCGCGCGTGCTATTCGACGCTTACGCCGGCCGATGGATCATTTCGTCAGGCGCCAACGCCGCATCGCCGACTGCGTACGTTCTCATCGGCGTCTCGCAGACCAACGATCCGACCGGTGCCTGGAACCTCTACAAGGTGAACGTAGACGCGAACGGCGCGAGCTGGGCTGATTACCCGACGCTCGGCTTCAACGGCGACTGGATCGTGCTGCAGACCAACGTCTTTACCGTCAGCCAGGGCGCGTATGTCGGCTCCTACATCTACGCCTTCGACAAAGCCGATTTGTACGCCGGCGGCACGGGCCAATACACGGTGTTCCACGATTCAACCGGGTTTACCGATTATCCGGCCGTGACTCACGACAACACGCTCGCGACCGAGTACCTGGTGAGAAACTGGAGCGGTGCGAGCGGTACCCTTCGCGTCAGCACCATCACAGGATCGACCGGCGCTGAAGTATTGACCACCGGCGTCGCCTTTCCAACCGCGTCGAAGGGATGGCAGGATTCCGCGGCTGAGAACTTCGCTCCGCAGCTCGGCTCGACCTCGCGGATAGACACCGACGACGACCGAATCGAAAACTGCGTCTATCGAAACGGATCGCTGTGGGCCGCGCAGACGGTGTACTTCCCCGCGACCGGCACTCCGACGCGATCATCCGCGCAGTGGTGGCAAATCAATACTGCAAGCGGCAGCCTCGGCGTCGTGCAGCAGCTCGGGAAGCGCGACGATCCGACGGGGCAGTTCGACTACGCGTATCCGACGCTCGACGTCAACGCCAACGACGATATGATGATCGGCTACTCGCGCTTCGGTGCGTCACAGTATGCGAGCGCCAACTACTCGTTTCGACGCCATACCGATCCACTCAACACGCTCGAGCCCGACGTCGTCTTCAAGGCTGGCGAGGCGCCATACTTCAAGGACTTCGGCACCGGCGACAATCGATGGGGCGACTACAGCAACGTCGCCGTCGATCCGATCAACGACATCGACCTGTGGACGATTCAGGAATACGCCGCCACCGGCAATACCTGGGGCACTTGGTGGGGAACGATCTCGCTCAGCGGAAATCCTTCGACGCCGACTGGAACCGCCACTCGCACCTCGACACCGACCGCCACTCGAAAGCCTACGCCGACCCGCACACCGAAACCGGCTCGCACTCCGAGGCCGACTCCGACCCGCACACCGAAGCCGACCAGGACGCCGACCGCAACGCCGACCCCTGTCGGGCGTTGGCTCGGTTATCTCAAACAAGCCGAACCACGGGCGTAACTGAGGCGAAGAGCTGCTTGCACCATGTATCATCGCTGCTACCGGGATTTTGCATGTTTGCTACAAAGTGACGGATTGACAAAACAGAAAGATACGACGCTTCCAAGTGAGGATTGGTGAATATCGAGCCAAATTGAAGCAAAAATTCACTTTTAAGGCGATAATGCATTAGCGCAAGGTTTGGTTCTTTTCAGTGTTATTGGTCGGTCTGGCTTTTGCGTAGACATCTCCTGTGATGGCGTGTTAGTTTTTGAGACAGTACGCCGGGAGGGTTTATGCGAGTCGTCGGAAAAACGAGGGTTAAGTCGCGGCACGATATGGTTCTGATTATCGGCGCGGTGATCGCAATCGCAATGATTGTTTCCAAGATGGTTCATAACTGGCGACATCTGCCGCCGAGTCTCGGGATGACCACCACGGCGGTGATGGTGGCAGACAGCAGCTTTACTCCACGCTGAGGAGTTTCTTTTCGAATTGCGCGATGCGGCAAAGGGAGGCGCATCGCGACCAAGCCCCAGGTGCAGGAGCAGGCTCGGAAGGCCGGGCCTGTCTCCGATTTGTTCCTCCATATCCTGCTCAACCGTATATTCTGTGCGTAACCGTCTTTAGGCCATAGACGCACCGTACTGACGTCAGTAAAATGCGCTCGCAAGGTGCATTACATTCGGCGGGAAAAGTGACGGGGCGATTGTTGCGGAGTTGGATGCTGGGTGCGGCGGCTCTCGTCGCAGTCATTTCGGGCGCGGAGTTGATTGGCCACGCGGCTGTAGTGCCGGGGCAATCGCGTTCGGCGCATCCACGCTCCGCCGTGCGCGCTTTGGAGCCGGGCTTCACCGGGACATTCCTCTACCGCAACGATAACTTTCGTACCGGGCAGAACCTGGCGGAATCGGTCCTGACTCCGTCGGCGGTTAACGCCTCCCAATTCGGACTGCTGTTTAACGACACTATCGACGCGGCCGCCTACGCGCAGCCCCTGTATGTGCCAAATGTGGCGATCCCGAACCTGGGAACGCACAACGTCGTGTACGTCGCCACGGAAAACGACAGTGTGTACGCCTTCGACGCGGACCAGCCGGGCTCTCCGCTTTGGCATGACAGCTTTGTCAATCCCGCTGCGGGAATTACTCCGGTCCCCTCGACCGATCTCGGAGGATGCGGCGACCTGACTCCCATTATCGGGATCACTGCGACGCCTGTGATCGATCCCGCCGCCGGCCCCGCCGGCACCCTCTACGTCGTTTCCAAGGTAAAGCTGGGCCCCGGCAGTTATAAGCAACAGCTCCACGCGCTGGACATTACAACTGGCCTCGAGCAGCCCAGCAGTCCCGTGACGATTGCGGCAAAGATCCCTGGAACCGCAGAAGACGCCGTCAAAGGGATGATCTCATTTAATCCTCTGCTGCAGCATGATCGGCCGGCTCTGACGATTGCGAACGGCGTGGTCTACCTGAGCTTCGCCTCGCATTGTGACATCGGCCCGTACCACGGATGGATTCTCGGCTACGACGAAACAACCTTGGCGCAGGAAGTCGTCTACAACACCACCCGCAACGGCGGAGACGGCGGCTTCTGGGAGTCTGGATGCGGTCCGGGAGTCGATACCAACGGCGATTTGATCGCCATCACCGGCAACGGAACCTTCGATACCACCGCGCCCACCGTCGACTATGGCGACAGCTTTCTTAGGCTGACTCCCGGCAGCGGAACCATGTCGGTCACCAGCTCCTTTACGCCCCTCAACGAACTCCTGCTCGACGACGAAGACCTCGACATGGGCTCCGGAGGCAACCTGCTCCTGCCCGCTCAACCGGGTCCAAATCCGGATTTGATGATCGGCGCCGGAAAGGTGGGCACGCTCTACCTTGTGAATCGCGACAGCATGGGCGGGTTCAATGCCAACCAGGATCAAATGGTGCAGGAACTCACCAGCGCGGTCGGTGGAATGTTCAGCACGCCTGCGTATTGGCAGGGGAACATACCCGGGGTTGGCCTCCAGAACATGATCTACACGATCGGTGTAACCGATCTGCCCAAAATGTTTGTGATATCGAATGGACTGATCCAGACGCCGCCCACTTCGGCCGCAGAAGCATTTTTATTTCCATTCCCGGGCGCCTCGCCGGTCATCTCGGCCAATGGCACGACCGGCGGCATCATGTGGGCGATCAACAGTGGGGCATGGAAGTCAGGCGGTACTTCGGTCCTGTATGCCTTCGACGCGACCAACATGACCGAACTCTATGACAGTAACAAATTCAGCGCCGACAATCCCGGACCCGCAGTGAAGTTCAGCGTGCCCACTGTGGCCAACGGCTCAGTCTACATGGGAACGCAGACGCAACTCGCGGTGTTCGGCTTGTTCCCCGGTGGAAGAGGCGCTCCGACTCCCACCGCAACGGCGACAGTGTCCGCGACCGCAACGACCACCGCCACCGGCACTGCCACCACGACACCTACTGCGAGCACCACAGCCACTGCGACCGCGACTCCTACTTCTACCGCAACTGCCACCACTGCGACTGATACCCCGACGCCCACCGCCACGAGTACGGCGCCCGCCCTGACGCCGACCGTCACCGCCACGCCCACGCCCACCGGAACACCTGTGCCGACCGCGTCGCCGAGCCCGGTCTTCGCGACACTCAAGGCGAACCCGACGTCGATCTCCTTCCCGGACCAGCTCGTGGGACACCAGGGCAAATCGGCGAAGGTAACCGTCGTGAACACCGCTGCGTCCGCGTCAGTAACGTTGTCGCTGGCTGCCAGCTCCGGATTCGTCGTGACCTCGAGCACATGTCCGACGGTTATGCCGCCCGGCGGCTCGTGTACGATCGAGGTCGCGTTCGTTCCAACCGCCAAGGGAAAACAAACTGGGCAGCTGCAGATGAACAGCAACGCCAGGTTCGGAGTGCGCGCAATCAAACTGAAGGGCAAGGGCCTCGCACCGAAGATGAAGACCAAGCCCAAATCGCTAAGCTTCCAACAAACCTCGGCGGAGGCTATCAGCTCCCCGCAAACCATCACCGTCATCAACGACAGTCCGGCGCCAATCTCGCTCCCTACCGCTCCTGCAGCCACTCCGCCGTTCAACGTGACCGCAAACACGTGCCAGACAATCGCGCCGAACGGAGGGACCTGCACAATCTCGGTCGAGTTCGCTCCGCATAAACGCGGCAAGTACCAGGGCACACTCGAAATCCACGACAACGCGGGAAATAGCCCGCAACACATAAAACTATTTGGCGTATCGAGATAGTAATGTCGGATCCCGGAAACCCTGCTTGCTGGGGGTTTCATGATCTGAAACCCTAAGTGAATCGACGTGCGCCTCGCGCGCGCAAACCGCGATGCAGGCCACTCATCCAAACAGCTCATCAGAACAACCCAAGGTAGCGCCGTGGATTCCCAGGCCGCGCCGCTACCTCGCGGCATTGTTCGCGATGCTGATGTCGGCCACCATTTTCGAAGGCTACGACATCACCATCTTCCATCTCGCGACGCCCGAAATCGCGCGCACCTTTCACCTCGGTAATCCCGCAATCGGGCTGATGGCGACGGTCGTGCGCTTCGGCGGCATGCTCTCGTTCTTCGTGGTAATCCTCGCCGATCGCTACGGCCGCAAACCGATCATCTCCGCAACCGTCCTCTGTTACACGGTGCTGACGTTGTTCACCGCGCTTTCGGTCGGCGTCGGTTCATTTACGATCTTTCAAAGCCTGGCACAGATATTCCTCGCCGCCGAATTTGGCGTCGCAGTGACGATGATCAGCGAGGAGTTTCCTGACCGGCGCCGCGGCCGCGCAATCGCCGCGCTGCACATGGTCGCCTTTCTCGGCGTGCTGGCTGCCGCTCTGACCTACGCAATCATGGCGGAATCTCGATGGGGATGGCGCGGCATGTACATGCTCGGGATCGCGCCGCTGATGATGGTCTTTTTTTTGAGGCGCGGATTGCGCGAAACTGCGCGCTTCAATGCGCTCGAGCGGGACCGGCTTGCTTCCGGCCGCCCGCGCCCCGAATTCTGGCAGCAGATTCGCAAGACCTTGACCCCGTTCGCCGGCCCATACCGCTCACGTCTGCTGATCATGTCCGCGCTCTGGAATTCGATCGGACTGATTGGCGGCCCGATGGTAACTTTCTTCCCGCTCTTCGCCAAGCGCGATCATCATTGGAAATCCCACCAGGTTTCGACCGCGATAATTCTCGCCTACGCGATGGGCACCATCGGCAGCATGCTGAGCGGCTTCCTTATGGACCGGCTGGGACGAAAGTTTACCACCAGTTTTTTTTACGCCTTGTCCGGAGCCGCGATGTACGTGTTGTTCACCAGCGACACTTTCAGCGGAATCCTTCTGGGTGAAGTCGTCACGATGTTCGCGTACCAGGCGGCACGCACCGCGACCTCCGCCCTCTCGACCGAGTTATTTCCCACCGCAATTCGCGCGACCGGCTATAACCTGTGCGTGCAAGTGATCGGACAAATCTGCTGGATGCTGTCGCCCGTCGTCATCGGACTACTCTCGGGTCCACTTGGCGGTCTGGGCAAGGCGGCGTCGCTGTTCGCGGCCGGCCCAGTGATCGGGATTGCAATCATCTGGTCGCTGATCCCTGAGACTCGCGGGAAGACGCTCGAGGAACTTTCGCCGAACGAGGCGCCTCCGATCAGTACGGAATAAATCGCCCAACTATATTCCGAGCCGCGATCTGATCTCGCGCACGATGGCTTCCGGAGCCCCCGAGATGTCGACGACGATCGCGTCACGCGGCTCCTCGAGTGTGTCGATCTGACTCTGCAGCAGATCCGGATTCATGAAATGCCCAGTGCGTCCGCGAAGCCGCTGCGCAATGACATCTTTCGATCCCTTCAGATAAACCACCTTCACCAGGTTCGGATCGACGACAATCTCGTCGCGATACGATTGCTTCAGCGCAGAGCACGCGACAACTCCGCTCCTGCCTTCGGTCAGCATGCCTTGAATCAATTTTCGAATCGCGTTCAGCCACGGCGCGCGATCCACATCATCAAGCGCGATCCCGCAACGCATCTTGCGCCTGCTCTCCTCGGAATGCAGTTCGTCCGCATCATGAAACTCCCACCCAAGCGCGTTGGCCAGCGCGCGTCCGACAGTAGTCTTCCCCGCCCCCGTCACCCCCATGACAATTACAACCATGCAAATCCCTTCCGAAAGTAGGACGGAATTTATTCCGTCACGCATTTTCCCCGCAAGCAACGGACCACCTTCGAGGATGAAGTCTTCCGCCCGACGCACTCCAATTCAACCTGCTACTCATATGTTATGCACTTCCACCACAGATCCCGCCTCCTATCCCTAACCGCGCGGCGCCCGCTTCTTCAGAAAAACAATTTTCGACGACGAAGCTACCCTTGGCGTATCCCCGTTCCCGAAACCACTACAGATAGTAGTAATCGGTCTTTTCAACCGTCTCCGACTCACCGGAAATCACTCATTTCGACAACCAACATCAAACCCCATGACCACCAGACGCCCGCGAGTCCAGCGCTTCCTTGACAGTTCGCAGCGTCCGTCTAACATACGGATCGTCACGCGAATCGAAGTGGCCGCATCGGAGGTATCGTAATGTCAGGCGCAAATATCGGCGAAAGCGAAATCAACGAACCCAACCGTTGGCGACTGGAAACTCCCGGGCATTCCGGATGGAAGCGCACTGCGCGCCCCGGCGATCCCGACAAGTACCTGATGATCTCGGCGGACTGCCATTGCAACGAGCCGTCGAATCTGTGGGTCGATCGGATCGATCGCAAATTCCGCGATCGCCTGCCGCGAATCGAAGTCGACGAGAACGGCGTCAAGTGGGCAATCTCCGAAGGATGGGCGCGCTCGCGCCTACTCGACAACCGACTCGAAGGCGAAGACCATCTGCGCTCGAAGGCAGGCGCCGATCCCGAGCAGCGCCTCAAGGATCAGATTCGCGACGGCGTCGATGCGGAAATTATTTTCCCGAACAAAGGTCTCACGATGTGGGCGACGCCCGACGCCGACTTCGCGCACGCGCAATGCCGCATCTACAACGACTGGGCGTGGGAGACCTTCGCCAGGTACAACGATCGCATGTCGCCGCTCGCCGCGATCGCGACCGCCGATCTGCCGGGATCGATCAAGGAAATCGAGCGCGTGGCCAAGCTGGGATTTCGCGGCCTGACGCTGCCGTGCAAGCCGATCTTCGGCGCTCATGACGCACGCCATCCCAACTACAATCTTGCCGATCTTCGATCCGCTGTGGGAAGTGATCCAGGCTGCGAATCTGCCGATCACGTTCCACGTTTCGACTGGACGCGATCCGCGGGCCGCGCGCAAAGATGGCGGCGCAGTCATCAACTACGTTTCACATTCGCTAGTTCCGACTATCGAGCCGGTCGCAAATCTCTGCGGCTCCGGCGTGCTCGAGCGTTACCCCGGAATTAAATTCGCCGCCATCGAATCGGGCATCGGATGGGTCGCGTGGGCTCTGGGAGCCATGGATGAGGCCTATCACAAGCATCACATGTGGGCATTGCCGCGGCTCAAGATGCTCCCGAGTGAGTATTTCCGCGCGAACGGATACGCGTCGTTCCAGGAAGATCCGGTCGGTCTCGATCTCGCGGTGAAATATAATCTGACCAACAACTTCCTGTGGGCGAACGACTATCCGCATCACGAGGGCAGCTGGCCGCATTCGGCCGAAGCGATCGAGCGCGAGATGGGCGGTCTCCCCGAAGAAGCACGCGCAAAAATCCTCGGCCTGAACGCAGCGAAGCTTTTCAAGTTCGACATCGACGCGCTGACCAAGTCGCACCGCGCCAGAGTCGCGGCAACGAGAGCGAACTGAGCCAGCCTCCCTCTGTCCCCCCTTTCCAAGATGGAAAGGGGGTGAGGGGGATAGGACAGCGCGCCGCATTCTTCTCGTTCCCCTTCCCCACTTTTCCTGGGGAAGGGGTCAGGGGTTAGGGAGCGCTTTTCAGCCTAAATTTTTCCAGCCTGTGATATACCAACACGATGCCAGAATTCTCGCATCACTACGCCAACCTCGACGACGTCCGGCTCCACTACGTCATGATGGGGCAGGGCTGCCCGGTCGTGCTGCTCCACGGATGGCCGCAGACCTGGTACGAATGGCGCCACGTGATGCCGTTGCTCGCAGACAAATTCCTGCTCGTCGCGCCCGACCTACGCGGCCTCGGCGATTCGTCGCGGCCCAGCACCGGCTACGACAAGAAAACCGTAGCGAACGACATCTGGCTGCTGATGCATAGTCATCTCGGCCACACGCGCTTCGCCGTCGTCGGTCACGATTGGGGCGCACCGGTCGCCTTCCGTCTCGCCGCTGATCATCCGACCGAAGTGACGCACCTCGCGATGCTCGACGTGCCCGTCCCCGGCGATCAGCCCGCCGGCGCCGCGATCGGCGGCGGCCAGCGATGGTGGCATCTGTTCCATCAGGTGCTCGACCTTCCCGAAGCGTTAGTCTCCGGCCGCGAGCGTCTCTATCTGGAATTCTTCTACATGAACGGATGCGATCAGGCTGGTGCAATCGGCCCTGATGACATCGCGGAATACGTGCGCACCTACTCACAGCCGGGCGCGATGCGCGCAGGCTTCAACTTCTACCGGGCGCTCCCACAGGACGTCGCCGACAATCGCGCCACCTTTGCGACCGGCTTCAAACTCCCGATGCCGACGCTCGGCCTCGGCGGCGGAGGCCCACGCGGCCGCGGCGACTTAGTAGTCGAATCCCTTCGCCGCGTCGCGGTTCACGCCACCGGCGGTTCAATCGCCGACTGCGGCCATTTCATCCCCGAAGAAAAACCGACAGAACTAGCCACCCGCCTCCACGAATTTCTGGCCAAGTAAGTTCGTCTCAGGCGCATTATTGAAGTTCTGTCCCCCCCTTTCCATTTTGGAAAGGGGGGAGGGGGATAGGACGCCACGACGCCATGCTCTTCTGTTCCCCTTCCCCATTTTTCTTGGGGAAGGGGTCAGGGGTTAGGGTGCTTTCCTTCCGCCACTTCCCAATGCTAACTACAATGAATGCCGTTGTTAACTCTTAGTGAACAACGAAATCCCGAACTAATACGCCGTGCGATGGAATTGCGACAACACATGACTCTCGAAGAGCGCGTCATATGGAACGAACTTCGCGGGAATCGACTCGGCGCGCATTTCAGAAGGCAGCAACCACTCGCGCCCTACATCGTGGATTTCTATTGCCACGCCGCCCATCTGGTGGTGGAGATCGATGGAAGCCCGCATCGCGGGCAACAAGGATACGACCGGATGCGCGACGACTATCTGATGCGGCATGGAATCCAGGTGCTCAGGCTATCGAACCAATCAGTGCGGGATGATTTGGCGTCTGCGATTGCGACGATTCGAGCGGCGCTGCGCAGGAAGGACCCTAACCCCTGACCCCTTCCCCAACAACGGGGAAGGGGAACCAGAAGAACATCCGATCGCGCCGTCCTATCCCTAACCCCCTCTCCGATACGGAAAGGGGGAACACACAGTTCCAATCCGCAAAGTGAACGCACAGTTCCAATGCGGAAAGCGAACACAGAGTTCCGATACGGAAAGGGGGAACGCATAGTTCCGATCCGGAAAGGGGAACACGGCAAGAATGTTCGACCTCCGACGCTCCGCGATCGTTTGGGAGATTTCCATTTCACCTCAGCTCGCCGAATTAAATTCTGTTCCCCCTTTCCATTTATGGAAAGGGGGCGAGGGGGATAGGACGCCACGATTCGCGCCGCTTTTCTCGTTCCCCTTCCCACTATGGGAAGGGGTTAGGGGTTAGGTCGTCTTGAATCCACACGTCCCTCAATACCGTTCGAGTCCCTGAACGATCGGTATCGATTGCCCTTCCGTTCGTGACCGCAGTTTGGTACGCCTCGCACATAACCTGATCGAGGAGAAGTGCCGTGGATTTTAGTATTCCCGCCGACGTCAGCGCATATTTGAAAGAGCTCGACGCGTTTATCGAGAAAGAAATCAAGCCGCTCGAACGCGAGAACGACAACATCCGCTTTTTCGACCATCGCCGCGAATGGGCGCGCACCGACTTCGAGCGCGACGGCCTGCCGCGTCACGAATGGGAGGCTCTCCTCGGCGAGATGCGCCGGCGCGCTGACAAGGCCGGCCACTATCGCTACGCGCTGCCGAAGGAATACGGCGGCAAGGACGGCACCAACCTCGCGATGGCGATCATCCGCGAGTACCTCGCAGCCAAAGGGCTCGGCCTGCACAACGATTTGCAGAACGAAAGCTCGATCGTCGGCAATCTGCCGACCGTGTTGATGTTCCGCGACTTCGGCAACGAGCAGCAGAAAAAAGAATTCATCCCGAAACTGCTCGACGGTTCGATGCGTATCGCGTTCGGACTCACCGAGCCCAATCACGGCTCCGACGCGACCTGGATGGAGACGCGCGGCGTTCGCGACGGCGATCACTGGCAAATCACCGGCGCCAAGATGTGGAACACGGGCCTGCATGTCGCCACCCACGATTTCGTTTTCGCGCGCACCAGCGGCAATGACGGCAGCCCGCGCGGCATCACATGCTTCATCGTGCCGACCAAGAGCGCGGGCTTCAAAATCGAAGAATACATGTGGACGTTCAACATGCCGACCGATCACCCGCGCATCTCGCTGACGGACGTTGCGGTGCCGGCCGACTCGATTCTTGGCGATCCGGAAAACGGGCTGGCGGTCGCGCAGCTTTTTGTCCACGAGAATCGCATTCGCCAGGCGGCGAGTTCGTTGGGCGCGGCGCAATATTGCATCAACGAGAGCGTGAAGTACTCCAATCAGCGCAAGCCGTTCGGCAAACCGCTGTCGAGCAACCAGGCGATACAGTGGCCGCTGGTCGAGTTGCACACCGAAGCCGAGATGATTCGTAATCTTATTCAGAAGACCGCGTGGCAGATGGATCAAATGTCGAAGCCGGAGGTCGCGCTCAAACTTTCCGACAAGGTCGCGATGTGCAATTACCGCGCGAACCGGCTGGTCTGCGATGCGGCGGACCGCGCGATGCAGGTGCATGGCGCGATCGGCTACTCGCGGCATAAGCCGTTCGAGCATATTTTCCGCCATCACCGCCGCTATCGCATTACGGAAGGCTCGGAGGAAATCCAGATGCGGCGCGTCGCGCAATATCTGTTCGGATTTTTCAAGGACCGGAAGGTGGCGGAGGAGTAGGCAGTGAAAAACCAGCGCGCGATACAAACATGAGCGGCGAAGATTTCGCCGCGCGCCTGCAAGCGGCAATCGCGCGTCACGTCGGCGCGCCGGGAACGATCCACGATCTTCAACGACTGACGGGCGGCGCGAACAAGACTACGTGGTCGTTCGACGCCGACGTCGCGGATAAGCGCGAGCAATTCATCCTGCAGCTTGCCAGCCCGCGCGCCAACGACGAGAGCAATCCGCTGGCCGGCGTCTCGCCGCATCTGATCGCGGAGGAAGACGCGCGCCTGATGATCGCGGCGGTGAAGGCCGGCGTCCCAGCCCCTCGCGTGCGCGCAATTCTCAAGCCCGAAGATGGCCTTGGTCCCGGCTACGTAACCGAAAGAGTCGCGGGCGAGACGCTCGCGACAAAAATCCTGCGCGAAGAGCGCTTCGCGACCGCGCGCGCGACGATGGCAAAACAGTGCGGGACGATCCTCGCGGCCATCCATCGCATCCCCGTCGCCGAAGTTCCGTACCTGATGAAGCTGACGCCGGCGGAACACATTGCAGCGCAGCGCCGGATCATCGAGTTCTACGGGTTTCATTCGCCCGCCCTCGAGCTCGGTCTAAAATGGGCGGAGCAGCACGCTCCGCAAAACACTCGGCACACCGTCGTGCACGGCGATTTTCGCGCTGGCAATTTCATCGTCGGCGAGGAAGGAATCCGCTGCGTGCTGGATTGGGAAATAGGGCAGAGCGGCGATCCGATGCAGGACCTCGGCTGGGTATGCGTCAAGACGTGGCGCTTCGGCGGCAAGAAACCCGTCGGCGGCTTCGGTACTCGCGAGGATTTGTTCGAAGCCTACGAGAAAGCCAGTGGACATTCGGTCGACCCTGCGCACGTGCGGTTCTGGGAAGCCTACGGCAGCGTGCGCTGGGGGATAGGATGCTTCAGCATGGGAACTCGCGGCACCGAAGAAGTGGGAATCGAGCGATGCGCAATCGGCCGCCGAGTCGAGGAGCCGCTGTGGGACTTTCTGAATCTAATCGAATGTCGCGACTGACTATCTGACTGACTATAGGACTGACTAATGCCGCAAAGCACTCCGAAGGCAGCAACCCTGCTCGAGGCTGCCGTCAAATACCTGGAAACTGAGCTGATGCCGACGCTCGACGGCTACCATCGCTTTCAGACCCGCGTCACCGTCAATGTGCTCAACACCGTCCGTCGCGAGCTCGAACTGCGCGGTGCGCAGGCGGAAGCCGAGCACGCGCGCCTGGTCGCGATACTCGGCCACGACGGCGAGGTCGAGGCGTTGAGTGTTGAGCTTGCGGAAAGGATTCATGCGGGCGTGATCTCGATCGATGATCCCGCGCTGCGCGCTCACGTGCGCCAGTCGCTCGCCGACGCGCTCGCAATCAACAATCCCAAATGGCTGACCCGCTGATGGCCGTGGCCGCCGCCCGCTGGCCGCGCGATCTTCAAATCTTCGCTAGCCTCTGCGTCGTCTGGTCAGTAGTTCTGATAGCGCGCGCGCTTTTCAACCTGTCCGCCGGAGGAGTCCCGATCGAGGATGTGATTTTCGGCGTGAAGTTCCACGGAGACGAGGCGCGCGTCACGATGGCTCTGCAAGCCGTCGTCATCGCTGCCTTCGGAATCGGAATCCTGATGCGTCGGAGCTGGGGGCTAATCGTCGCGCTGCTCTACATGGCGCAAGTCGTCATCGGCCACGTGATCTTCATAACGTCAAACCTCGGTGTCGAGTCGCAGCGAATTCACGTAAGAATCGCGTCAGCAGAAGCGCCGGTCGTCCTGCTGATAGCCCTTTACGTAGTCTGGCGGGCCCGACCGCTCTTATCTTGACTCCGCGGGGTTTGGTGTAGGACCAGTACCGGACAATGAGCTTCACGAACGACGTGCTCGGTGACGCTGCCTCGAACGAAGTGCTCGAAGCCATGGCGTCCGTGCGTGTACATTACGATCAAGTCTGCTCCAAGCTCTTTAGCAACCCGCACGATATCGATATCGGGTGCACCACTTCTGATATCGATAGCATATTGTACTGCGTCGTTGAGAGTCTTGCGGACTATCCGTGTGAGTTTAGCTCTGGCTTCCCTTTCCCAACGTGGATCCGGCTTAAGAGGAAGCGGAACGTCCATATCATGGGTCGGCACTGTCGCGATGTGAAGGATGTAGAGCTTGGCGTTGCTCTCCTTTGCCAGCGCATTCGCCAAAAGCAACGCCGGTTTTGAATTTCCATCGAATTCAAACGGACATAGGACCTTGCTATATTTCAGCATAGCTCTTTGGGACGTTGAGGCTGGTTGCGCGTTTGTGTTTGGCATTAGAAGCTCGCCAATGATCGACCCGTCGCTCTATCTACTGCTGCTTTAGTGATCGAGAATCCGTAAAGGGCGTCCGCGTACGCGGCATCGTCATAAGTATAACTGCGCTGCGCGTCCTCGAGTTCAATAATACTTGTCAGCCCCGCTTCATAGCGCTTCTCGGCGAGTTCCAGTTCCGCTCGCGAAGCAGCAAGCGTCTTTTCCGCACGCATGATTCGCTGAAGAGAAGCCTGCCAATTCAGATACGCTGTATGAACTTGCAGGATTACCTCTTGCCGCAGGTCCTCGATCTCGCGAAGGATGGCATGTTGCCTGAACCTGGTCTCTGCAATTTGATCGGTGGTAAGAAAGCTATTGAAGATAGGCCATGTAATTACTATCCCGGCGTTGAAATTATTCGCAGCCGGAGTTCCAGTCCCCATCGCCGAGTATCCTGCAATTGCGTTGACGGTAGGATAGTAATCGCTGCGATACTGGACAATTTTGGCTCCCATAGCCTTTGCCTGATCATCGAGTGCCGACAAATCAGGCCTGCTCCGGAAAGCTGTATCGAGCAGAGCGTTTAATGACTCGTTGACGGGATAGTAGGTCAAAACATCTGCAAGTTCATACGCGGGCGCAGAATCGCTAAGGCCCAAAGCGTTGTCAAGCGCGACCTTTGCGTCTTCGTCGCTATTACGCGCATCGACCAGATGCAGCTGAGCGCGCTCGACCTCGGCCGATGTGACATAAGTATCGAGTTGCGGCCGCAGACCGGCGTTGGCCTTAACCTGTGCCTCGTGCAGGTGATATTGACGTTGCTCTAGAGCTTTCTCGTAAACCGCGATCAATCGTTTCGCTTCCAGCAACTCGAAGTACCTCTGCGAGACTTCGTAGATCAGATCCAACTCGGTGAGTTGTTGATTGGCGGCGGCGGCTGCAGCCTCGAACTGACGTTCGGAAACAAATCCGTGCCGACGGCCAAAGTCGACAAGAAACTGGGAGAGCGTCACGCCTCCCATGTAGTTATTGCTGGTGTCCCAACTTTGCGACGTATCATTCGCGGGCAGATTGTGGTTAGTCCCACTTACTCGCGGGAAAGCACCGTCGGCATTGTAATAGGTCGTGTTGCCGATGCCGTTGTCGGTACTGCGCAGATACTGCGTGGCGCCAAAGAGTTGTGGTCCCAAATACGAGCGCGCCTCTCCGATCTGTTGCTGCGCGGCGCTGGTATTATCCGCGGCTTCCTGGAGTCTTGGGTGATATTTCAGGGCGATCTGGATCGCTTCCTTAAGTGTTAACTGTGAACCCGGCGGAATTGGCGGTCCACTTGAGCTAGGAGAGTTGGCGGTTGGCGCCATAGGAGTTCCGGAGGCCGAAGCCGCTACTTGCGGCTCACCAATTAAGACCGCCGAAAAACTGGCCGCGTCGGCGGTTCGACACACTGAGAGTAGCGCGCATGAGACGAGAATCAGGATTCGCGCAGATTCCATTAGCCTACCCACCTGTTGGCAATCAATTTGATGCTAGGTATCGTCAGTCAGTCGGAACTTTGAGCCGATGCTGTTGCCTGCACGTTTTCATTCTGCACCCGAGTATCCACCTGCTGTCCCGGGGTAAAAGAGCTGTTGTAGGTCGTGACTACCAGCGATTGTGGCGACAAGCCCGACGTTACCTCGATATAGGCGCCGTTGTTGATCCCGGTCTTCACCGGAACTTCGACAAGGCGCCCTTCTCTTACGACCAGTAGGCGTGGCGAATCTCCCGATCCTTGAATAGCCGAGGCAGGGACACTCAGAGCGTCGGGATGGCGGACGAGCACAATGGTGACGTGCGCATAGCTCCTCGGATAGATCAGCCGCTTCGGATTGTCTATGTCGACCTCGGTCAGCATCGTCCGAGTTGCGAGGTCGAGCGATGACGCATCTCTGGCGACGGTTCCTTTGAACAGTCGATCCGGGAACTCGTCGAAGTGCAGATTCGCCGGGGTGCCAACATGAATGAAGGGATAGGAAGCTTCCGGCACGTAGATATAGACCCGCAATTTATCTATGTCGGCAAGCGTCAAGACCGGACCACCGCCTTCGCGATGCCCTCCAGCGCCCTCGGTAGCTCCGGGAGAGATCAATCCGGATGTTTCGTCAACCCCTAAATCACCGCCGCCCGCACGGATGAGTGCCCCGGGATCCGCGAATCGGCCTGTGATTACTCCGTCGAAAGGCGCGATGATTTTTGTGTATCCGTACATAGTTTGCAGAGTCGCGACCGCGGCGTGAGCCTCACGATATTTGGCGTAGGCCATGTCGACATCTTGCTGTGAGATTAACCGTGAATCATCCTGCTGAACCTTTTTGAGACGATCGTAAGTTATGCGCTCGATTTCCAGGCTCGCTTGTGAGCGCGCCAGGTTCGACTGCAATTCCGGTACTTCGATCTCGGCCAGTACCTGACCCTTCTTAACCGAGTCGCCTTTGTCGACACTGATGCTCTTCAAATAACCCGTGACTTTCGAGTGAAGCGCGGCTTCATAGAAACCTACGACGTCGCCCGGAAGGTCAATACTTTTTGAAATTTCTCCCTGGCGTGGATGGACCACGTCCACCGTCGGCCGTTGAGTCGTAGTCATTGGAGTAACAGGGGCATCGCAGCCGATCGCACCCAAGACGGCTATCAATAAGACAGCCCTTACCATCACGCTCCCCACTGCTTTACCTCGTTGTCGCTCGCATACTCGCGATGAAGCTAACGTCTTATCGCGGTGAGACACAGTTCTTATGATGTGCAACATAGTCATCAGCGTTAGTTCTCAATGATTGGTCGTTCAACCGCGCCGCCCTCGAGACGCCGATAGAAGAATTCGTAAACGCAAGGCACCAGGAACAGCGTCAGCACCGTGGAAACGATGAGGCCGCCCACAGCGGCCCTTGCCAGAGGAGCCGAAGCTTCGGAGCCCTCGCCCAGTTTCATCGCTATCGGCATCAGACCGGCCACTGTAGCCAATGCAGTCATAAGGATTGGGCGCATTCTTATCCGAGCCGACTCGATTGCTGCGCGCCTTAGCTCCTGTCCCTGGCGGCGCCGTTCGTTGGCAAAGTCCACAAGCAGAATCGAATTCGACACGACGATGCCGACCATCACGATGATGCCCATGAAGGACTCGATATTAAGCGTGGTGCCTGTTATCCACAGGGTCCAGATGACTCCTATAAGTCCCATAGGAACCGCGAACATGATGATTAGCGGATCGAGGAAAGATCGAAACTGGGCTACCATCACCAGATAAAGCAGAACTACCGCCAGTGAAAGACCGAAACCAAAACTGGAAAAGGATTTCTGCATCGACGCCACCGCTCCGCGGTACCTTACTGAGACTCCCGGAGGCAGCGTCATCTTGCTCACCTCGCTCTGGATCTTCGCCTGCGTGCCACCCTGATCGGAGGTGCTGGGCGCGACGAGCAGATCGACGACGCGTTGAATGCTGTAATGATCGGCTTCGGAAGGGTGGAATTCGGGAGAGATCGTGGCCACATCTCTTAGTAACAGGCTTTGCGCATGTCCGTTTTCGCGGTTCACGGTTTCGATTGGGATGTTCTGCAGTACCTCAAGAGAATCAAAACCCTTTTCGGCGCCGGGATACTGCGCGGTCAGAAAGTAATCGTCGTTGTCGGCGTGGTCTATCCAGATTGAAGGTTTGATATAGAGGTTTGAATCGAGCGCGGTGATCACGTTCTGTATAACTTGCTGTTGCGCGACGCCCAAACGCGCTGCCCTTACGCGGTCGACCTTTATATTCAGCGTCGGGTAGTCCAATTCCTGCGCGATGAAACTCTGAGAAACCTCGGGCAAACCGTTGATTTTCTCCTGAAGTTCCTTTGCCGCCTTACTCAGCTCGCTAAAGTTGTTACCGGCAAACTGAACATCGATCGAGGCCATCATCCCGAGATTGAGAACGGAGTCGACTATGCTGCCCGAGGAAAACAAGGTCCGCGCGTCCGGAAGTTGTGCCGGGAGCAGTCGCTTCAACTGGGCTACGTAGTATTCGGTCGGATGCCGATGACCGGGTTTGAGCTCAATCTGCATGAAAGCTGAATCCTGGGCCGCGTTAGGCGAGTAGATCGCCGATATGCTAGGGGCAATTCCGATATTCGAAACGACCATGTCGAGCTCGTCTGGCGGAATCACCTTGCGGATGATGGCTTCGATCTGACGCGCCATCTCAGTGGTCTTTTCGATGCGGGTACCGGCGGGCGCGCGAAAATTGATGGTAAAGGTTCCGGCATCGGTCTCGGGAAACAACTCGGTACCGAGACGTGGATACATCGCGAGGCTGACGACGAACAGAATCGCAACTCCGCCGACAACAACAGCCTTGTGGTTCAATGCCTTTTCAAGCAGCCGCTCATAACCGGAGGCAAAGCGCTCATAGGCGCGATTGAAGGCCGCGAATATACCGGATGATTCGCCATGCTCCGTCGCGAGAGCCTGCTCTTTGGTAAGGAAGCGAGCGCAGTAGAGTGGGATGATGCTCATAGCGACCAGATACGACGCGCCCATCGACAACACCACTGCCAAGGCCAGCGCACTGAACAGATACTTGGCGACGCCAAACAGAAACATGACTGGGAAGAAGACGATGCAGGTAGTTATGGTCGACGCGAGAACCGGAAGTGCTACTTCCTCAGCACCATCGCGGGCGGCAAGGTGCGGTTCCTTGCCTTCCGCCAGATGGCGATTGATGTTTTCGAGCACAACCACCGAGTCATCGACCAGCCGGCCTATCGCAAGCGCGAAGCCGCCCAGCGTCATGATATTGATGGTCGAGCCATTCATAAAAAGACCGAATCCACCGGCTAGAATGGAAAGTGGTATCGATAAGAAAATTGCAAAGGTCGATCGGAAACTGCCGAGAAATATGAGAATCACCAGCGAGGCCAGAACCGAACCGGATATAGCCTCATGTTCGAGACTGGCCACTGCTTGCCTGACGTAAATGGACTGGTCGAGTATGGTCTTCAGTTTCATCCCGGGAGGCAGGTTGAAAACTTTAGGTAAAAGCTCCTTGATGCCATCCACTACCGAAATGGTATTCGCGCCGGCCTGCCGTAGCACGGGTATGTATACCGACGGTTGCCCGTTAATCAGCACCTTGTTGTATTGAATCTGAGATGAGTCGTCGACCTTCGCGACATCATCCATCAGCACCGGTGCCTGACCGCGTCCTATCTTCACGGGCACCTGTCCGATGTCAGGCACCTTTTCAATCATGCTGTTCGAGTAGATGTAGTAATCCTTGGACCCGATCTTGACGTCGCCTGCGGGCAAGATGAGGTTGGACGTATCGAGCGCATGGACTACGTCCATCAGCGACAGCCCACGCGCTTGCAGCGCTTGCGAATTCGCATAAGCCATCACCTGACGAAACTTGCCGCCGAAGGGAATGGGCACCGACGCGCCCGGCACCGTCGCGAGTTGGTTCCGAACGTTGTAACGGGCTTGATCCTCGAGTTGAGTCTCGTCGTAACCCTTACCCTCGAGGGTGACCAACACTACTGGCAGAGAAGAAGCGTCATACTGCAGCACCAGCGGCGGCAGTGTACCGGGAGGCATGATTCCCAGATCAGCCATCGCGAGGGTTCCCATCTGCGCCGCCGCGGACTCGACGTCGGTGCCCGGCTGAAAGAACACTTTGATGATGCTCACGCCCGACAGCGAACGCGACTCGATATGGTCAATGTTGCTGCCCAGCGTGAAAAATCGCTCGTAGCGGAAGGTGATGTTGTCTTCCATGTCGAGCGGGGGCATGCCTTGGTAGAAGGTAGCCACCACCACCGCCGGGATTTTGATGTCCGGAAAGACGTCTGTGGGCATCCGCGTGAACGCAGTTGCACCCAGGATGACGATCACAAGCGCGCCGACAATGATTATGTACGGATTGCGCAGCGAGAAACTTGGCACGATGCAAACTCCCAATCCCGGCTTATAGGAGCCGATGGATTTCAAACTTGACCACTAACGCCCGCGAAAACCTGCTCGCGTGCTAGCTAATGACGAGTCTAGAGTTTGCTTAGAGCGGGTCTTGGCTCGACGCGCGCGAAGGGAGCAATTTGTTTCGTCTTACTATCGGCCGTTCGAAAGGAGTCTCGAATCTGAACCTCAGTGATGGTGTGGCGACCTGGTCTTCCGAGATAAGCTTCAGATCCCGCGGCAGTGGAACGCCATTCGCCTGATAGCCAGCCTCGAGATCGGGCAGTCGTGACGAATTATCGGTGAACCGCTGCGCCCCGCGGAGAGATGTGCCCTCGATCGTTCCGCAGGAGAGGCGTACATGCGGACGTTGCAGACGCGGTGTGAACGCTACAACGCTTATCCCGATAAGAATCAGGGCGACCAGTTGTAAGGATCGGCGAGAAAGCATTGTTCAATCGGTATTTTATCCCATCAGATTTTGGAAGCAAGATCTCTCGTCGTTCCCCAGGACTCCCGAGATCGAGCCGGTATGGCTCGCGCACTATTCAGCTCGAGCGCGAACAAAATGGATGGTGCCGCCCCTCGATTTGTTGAAACGTTTGGAATTGCGGTAGTGTCCCTGAGCTTGGGCATTTCACCGGAACAGCTGCGAGCGAGGACGAATCAGAGCGATGCCGGAGACCCGCAGTGCGGCTCCCAGTGACTACCTGGCGGCGGAACGAACGTTTCTCGCGTGGATTCGGACCGGCCTTGCGCTGATGGGTTTCGGTTTCGTCGTCGCGCGCTTCGGCCTGTTTTTGCGAGAGATCGCGCTGACCACTCACGCCCACGCCCTCGAATCCACCGGCGTCTCGCTCTGGATCGGAACCACACTTCTGATTGTCGGAGCAGCGGTCAACGTAGCCGCATCGATCAGTCACGTCCGCTTAATCAGGAAGCTCAACCGCGGCGAGGATATCGGGCAACCCTCCTCGGTCGCGATCGCGGTGGCGCTGATCCTGGCAACCATCGGATTGGCGCTGGCGGTGTACCTGGTGCTGATGAGATAGCGGGGCGCCGTCGTGTCGTGCCGCTGACAGCGACGCTGCTTCAATCATCGCCTGTTCTGTCCCGCCGCCGCTCCCGGCCACCGACCGGTGGCAAGGGCCTGAGCGGCAGGAGTCCTTGCTTCCGCTCGCGCGCCCGTCGCCGAGCCCGCCCGATCATAATGGCTGCCACAACCATTAATGAGGTTGCCATCACTGTCTGTAAAATCTGCGAAAACTGGTTCATCGGTCCGCCATCCCAACGAGCGCGTGACCAAATTGGCGTGATTCCCGACGATTGTCGAGTCTTTTGGCGCGCTGTCCTTTATGACGCCTTTATCACAAGGTTGCCGCCAGCGCTCCTTCACAAAAGCAGAGGGTCACCGCGTTCTCCTTGACCTTGGTCGGCTGTTTAATGCACGCAAGACTTGGGCGGTACAGGTTTCGAACCTGCGACCCCCGGCTTGTGAGGTGTAGGTCGCAGGCTCAACCCCCGCAACTGCGCCCAGCATAGGACAGTAGCCACGAAGAATCCCGCTGATCCGAGGACATCTGGTATTGACTGACTAGCCACTCTCTTATATATGTTCATGCACTCTAAGGATAAGAAGCATGGCCAGACCGAGAAGCGACGACAAACGGAACGCGATCATGTCGGCAGCGATCCGCGTCATCGCCTCCCAGGGACTGGGTGCAGCGACGGCAACGATCGCGCAAGGAGGCAGGCGTCTCCAATGGCTCGCTGTTCACCTACTTCGAGACGAAGGCCGACTTGTTGAACCAGCTCTACGTCGAGCTCAAGGCGGAGATGGCTGCGGCTGCCCTGGACGGACTCCCGGCCAAGAGCGAGCATCCGCAAGCAGGTGTTGCATATGTGGTCCAATTGGCTGCGCTGGGCGACGTCCTGCCCCGAGAAGCGCCGGACGCTCGCGCATCTCGGCGTATCGGACGATATCACCCCGGAAAGCCGTCAGACTGGGCACCAGACGATGGCTGGCATCGCCAAGCTTCTGGAGCGGAGCCGTGAAAACGGTCCGATGCGCGATGCTCCGCTGGGATTCGTCGTCGCCCTGATGAACGCGCTGGCGGACGCGACGATCGACTTCATGATCCGTGACCCGGCCAACGCGAAAAAGCATTGCAAGGCCGGGTTCGATGCCCTCTGGCGCATGCTCGGCTGATTTTTTTTGCTGACGCTCAATTTTTTTCGCGTCATGACTGACTAGACACGCAACTAAGTAGAGGAAAATATGCCGAAGACTGTTTTGGAAAATCCTTCAGATCGCAAGGCGTACATCATCACCGGCCCGACCTCCGGCATCGGTCGCCGCACGGCACTCGAACTGGCCAAGCACGGCACAGTCGTCCTGGTCGGCCGCGACCGCCAGAAAGCTCGACGAGGTGCAGCAGACCATCGAGCAAAAAGGCCAGCACGCGGTTTCGGTCGTGTGCGACCTGTCGGATCTGGCAAGCGTGCGGCGCGCGGCCGCGGAGATCATCGCGCTCGATCTTCCGATCGCCGGCCTGCTCAACAACGCGGGCATCATCGCAGATGCGCCCGACGAAGAACGCGCTGGGCTGGGACATGACGTTCGCGACGAACCACCTCGGCCCGTTCGCGCTGACCGAGGCGCTCGTGCCGCATCTCCCCGACGGCGCGAACGTCGTCTTCGTCGCCTCCGGCGTCGAAGACCCCGAGCGCAAGCCCGCCAAGGCCGCCGGCTTCCGCGGCGGTCGCTATATCTCCGCAGAGGCGAGCGCGCGCGGCGAGTGGAAACCGGGCGGCTCCGCGAAGCCGGGCGCGGACGCCTACGCCACGTCGAAGCAGTGCAATCTCGCCACGGCGATGGCGTTCGCCCGTGAGACTCCACGGCTGCGCTTCAACGCGCTCGAACCGGGCTTTACTCCGAACACCGGCCTCGCGCGCGAGCCAACGCCTTCATGCGCTTCTTGTTGAAATACGTCCTTCCGCTGCTCGCGCCCTTCATGAAGTATTGGAGCACCCCGAAGCGGGCCGGGCGCGTGGCCACCAAAGTCCTGATCGATGCATCCGGTCAGACCGGCATCTACTACGACGAAGGCGGCCATCCGATGCTCGGCTCCGCGCTCGTGCGCGACCCGAAGTTCCAGGATCGCGTCGTCGCCGAGACACGCGCCTTGCTGTCGACAGTTCCCCCACAATAGAAGGAGATATGATTTCGATCGTCCGCACCGGGATTCTTCAGGGCACACTGTCACCAGGTATCAATCAGCGCTCGCTGATCCTTCATGCGCTCGTCGCCGCAACCTCAGTTCTTCTTTCCGGGCCGGAGTTCGCGACGATGATCGAACGCGGCTCGGCAGTCCTGAAAGCGCTGGACGCTCTTTGCCACCCAGAGCCAGAGCGGCGCGACGTTGTCGAGCATCTCGGACGCCGAGGGCCGTGATGGTGTATTCAACCCGGGGCGGAACCTCGGCAAAGACCTCGCGCGTTATGAGTCCGTCGCGCTCCAGTCCGCGGAGCGTCTTCGTCAGGGACTTCTGGCTGATGCCTTCGACCTGATCCATGATGCGGGAGAAGCGCATGGGCTGACCGATGTTCGGCAATCACGCTCATGGTCCAGAGCGACCACTTGTCTGAGATGCGGGAGACCATCTCGCGTGTGAGTGCATCTTCGGCTTCGGTCAGTGTCTCGCAGAAATCTTTGATGTGTTCCCAACTGAATCTCGATTCCTTCGCGGATTTCTTCATTAGTTACCTCCAGGTATGTACGGGAAGAAAAGGTGCCTTATTGCCAAAGGATACTATTGGCCTAATACTAGACCCATGAAGACGAATTGGACTACAGCAAATATTCCCTCGCAGGTTGGGCGCAGGGCTGTGATTACGGGTTCGAACAGCGGCATCGGGTTTGAGGCAGCGCTGGCGCTGGCCCGCAAGGGCGCCGAACTGATTCTGCCCGCGAGGACGCAGGCCAAGGCCGACGATGCAGCCGCGCGCATCCTGGAGCAGGTCCCGAACGCGCAGCTTCACCCAGAGATACTCGACCTCGCCGTGCAGGCTTCCGTCCACGCTTTCGCGAACCGCGTGATTGAACGATTTCCCGGACAATCGCTCGACCTGCTGATCAACAACGCGGGCGTAATGGCGCTGCCGACGCGTGAAGTAACTGGGGATGGGTTTGAGCGTCAGTTTGCGACGAACTATCTTGGGCCGTTTGCCTTGACCGGGCTGCTGCTTCCATCGATCAAGCAAATGGCGGGCTCGCGCGTGGTGACGGTATCGAGTTCAGCAAGTAAGCAAGGCAAGATTGAGTTCGATAATCTGCAGAGCGAGCGCGTCTATAAGCCGATGTTCCAGGCGTATGCGCAATCCAAGCTGGCCGACCTTATCTTTTCGCAGGAATTGCAACGGCGGCTGAAGGCCGTCGGGTCGCCCATTCTCAGCACAGCCGCACATCCTGGATACGCGGTAACAAACCTGCAGGCGGATCATATGGGGCGGGGCTTGAAGATACTGATGGCAGTGATGAAGCCTTTCCTTTCGCAAGACGCGGCGCACGGGGCTCTGCCAACGCTGTATGCGGCGGTTGCTGCGGAAGCAGTAGCTGGCGGCTATTACGGCCCGGATGGCTTCGCGGAGCTGAAGGGGTATCCGACTGCTGTGCCTGTTCCGAAAAGAGCGCTGGATGGAACGGTTGCGAAGCGGCTTTGGGTAGAATCTGAGCGCCTGACGCGTGTGAAATTCGGCGCACTCTCCGATGTTGCGTAGAGAGCGACTCCAAGGGTAAAACGCGACCCTGAGCGCTTCACCGAGAGAGGCGTCGCGGCCGGGCGGTCCTCGAGCGACGTCCGCCGATACACAATTTGCTTTCTCGGATTACGACAAACGATGAGTTAGGGAGATCACTGCATGAGCTTGGCTCCCGGACGTGGCTACCGTTCCCCTTAACCCTTTAAAAAGTCACGATACCCCCGTACAGAGCCGGAGTTCCAAGCGGCGCGCCGGCAGGTTCGTCGGGATTTTACGGCCCGCAGTCAGAGAAGGCATGGCGAATCGAACAAACTCCGACTAATCAGTAGCAACTGGGTTCATGGATTACGCAACCGAGCCTGTCGCTCGTTGCGTCTACGATTGCCTGGAGGATCAAATGGATAAGGTGAGGAAGTTATTACTGGTCCTCGGAGCAGCACTATGCCTGGTGATCGCCCCGAGGATCATTGCGGCGTCCGCGCAGCAAATCGACCGCACTCAGTTGCCGATTCCTGACACGCAGTACAAGTATCCGGGCAAAGTTCCGCTCGACGCGCGCGACGCAAAGTTTCCGCCGATCAAACTGCTCCAGCCGCCCGAGGGTGCGCCCAATGTAGTCGTAATTTTGCTCGACGATATAGGCTTCGGCGCGCCCAGCACCTTCGGCGGTGGCATAAACATGCCCACGATGGATGCGCTTGCAAAGGAGGGCCTGCGCTACACGCAGTTTCACACTGCGGCGCTGTGCTCGCCAACCCGTCAGGCGCTGCTGACCGGGGACAACCATCACTCCGTCGGGATGGGATCGATTACCGAACTGGCGACCAGCGCTCCCGGCAACACCGGCATGCGGCCGAACGAGGCGGCTACCGTCGCCCAGATCCTCAAGCTGAACGGATACAACACCGCGGCCTTCGGCAAGATGCATCAGACTCCGACATGGGAGATCAGCGTATCGGGACCGTTCACACGCTGGCCCATCGGCGACGGCTTCGAAAAGTTCTACGGCTTCCTGGGCGGCGAGACTAACCAGTGGGCGCCGATGATCTTCGACGGCGTGACTCACGTTGAGCCTCCGCACACGCCCGGTTACAACTTCATGACCGATATGACCGATCAGGCAATCGCCTGGATGCGCTTCCAGCATACGATGACTCCGCGATAAGCCGTTCTTCGTGTACTTCGCCCCGGGCGCTCTGCACGCTCCGCACCACACGCCCAAGGAGTGGCGGGACAAGTATGCGGGCAAGTTCGATGAGGGATGGGACAAGTATCGCGACGAGACGTTGGCGCGCCAGAAGCAACTGGGCGTAGTGCCGGATACGACGCAGCTCGCCCCGTGGGCGCCGGGAGTCAAGCATTGGGATGAACTCAGTGCCGACGAGAAGAAGGTCGCCGAGCGCCTGATGGAAAACTATGCCGGCTTCGGTGAGTACACCGACCACGAAATTGGACGGCTGATGAATGGTCTCAAAGAGCTCGGCGTTTACGACAACACAATGGTCATCTATATAGCTGGCGACAACGGCATGAGCGCCGAGGGCGGCCCCGATGGGACTCTCAATGAGATGGCGTTGTTCAACGGGACTCCTGACACGACCCAGAATATCCTCGAACATCTCGACGATATCGGCGGACCAAACAGTTTCCCGCATATTCCTGTCGGTTGGGCGCTGGCGGGCGACACCCCATTCCAATGGACCAAGCAGGTGGCGTCGCACTATGGCGGCACACGCAACGGGATGGTGATTTCGTGGCCCGCGGTGATCAAGGACGCCGGCGGTATCCGTCCACAATGGCATCACGTCGTCGATATCACGCCTACCATATTGGAAGCGGCAAAACTGCCGCAGCCGAAGACCGTCGACGGCATCAAGCAGAAACCGATGGAAGGGGTGAGCATGGTCTACTCCTTTGCCGATGCCAAGGCGCCGACAACACATACAACTCAGTACTTCGAAATGTTCGGCAATCGTGGAATCTACCATGACGGCTGGACCGCGGTGACCCGGCACAGCATCCCGTGGGAACCCTTGGCGCCCCTGCCCAAGTTCACCGAGGATAAGTGGGAGCTGTACAACACCAACGACGATTTCAGCCAGGCGCAGGACGTCGCGGCGAAATATCCGGACAAGCTCAAGGAACTGCAGCAACTCTTCCTCGACGAAGCGGAGAAGTACAACGTCCTGCCGCTGGACGACAGGCGGGTCGAGCGTTTTGTGCCGACCATTGCTGGCAGGCCTTCGCTGATGTGGGGGCGAACTTCCATAACGCTCTATCCCGGCATGACGGCCATGCTGGAGAACGCGACCCTGGACATCAAGAATCGGTCGCACAGCATCACCGCTGACATCGAAGTGCCGCAGGGCGGGGGCGAAGGCGTCATCATCGCGCAGGGCGGACGCTTCGGCGGCTGGAGTCTCTACATGAAGGACGGGAAGCTTAAGTACTGTTACAACTGGCTTGATCGGGAGCGCTATACGATCGAGTCAAACGAGGCGCTCCCTGCCGGCAAAGTCACAGTCAAATTCCAGTTCAACTATGACGGCGGCGGAATCGGTAAGGGCGGCACCGGCCAGCTATTTGTCAACGGGCAAAAGGTTGCGGAAGGCCGAATCGAACATACCCAACCTTTTATTTTCTCAGCCGATGAAACCGAGGATGTCGGCGAGGATCTTGGCACGCCAGTGAGCGAAGACTACAAAGAAGGCGACAACAAGTTCACCGGCATGATCGACAAGGTGACTATCGCGGTGACGCCTCCCCCCGCAGAGGTGCAAAAGGAAGAGGAGCGACAGGACGCGGTAATCGACGAGGGCGTTAACTAGGCGCGGCGCTTGGTTGAAACCGGTACACCCAACAGAATTCCACTCCACCGGCTGCTTTGAGGAGATTCGTGATGAGATCATTTAGCCGTATCGTACTGTGTGTGCTTTCCCTGGTTGTTGTATCCGGGTGCGCTTCGACCAACGTCACCCAGCAAACACCGATGAGCAGCCCGGGGCTAGCGCGGCCCAATCGGATCTGGGTGTATAACTTCGTCGCCAACCCCTCCGACATGCCCGCCAATTCCTCGATCGCAGGTCAGGTGGGTGCGCCGAGCACGCCACCGACGCAGGAGCAACTCGACGAGGGACGTCAGCTCGGCGCGCTCATTGCCCAGGAGCTGGTCGCGGACATCAACGCGATGGGACTATCCGCAGTGCAGGCAGGACCAGGATCGACGCCGCAGGTCGGTGACGGCGTGATTCGAGGATATCTCGTGTCGGTACAGAGCGGGAGCGCAGCTCAGCGCTTCGTGATCGGATTCGGCGCAGGAACTTCGGAGATGGATACGGTGGTGGAAGGCTACGCGGTGACGCCGCAAGGCTGGCGCAAACTCGGGTCAGGAACGCTTACCTCTTCCGGAAACAAAACCCCCGGGATGGTCGTGCCCGCCGCGGTAGCGATTGCTACCGCCAATCCGATCGGGCTCATCGTTGTCGGCGGCGCGAAAATCTATGGCGAGACGAGCGGCAGGAGCGGACTCCAGGGGAGAGCCAAGGCGACTGCCGACGCAATTTCGGAGCAGCTCAGGATCAGGTTCCAGGATCGCGGCTGGATCCAGTGACGGAATCGCTGCAATGACCAGATATGGATGCCTTTAGCACGGTAGTTGGCTGGGATCTGCGATCGCGAATCTGAAAATACTCGACTTTCCTTGATAGCGGCTTGCCTCTCTTATGACCGGCGCATCCAACCTTCCTGCGATCATCGCCGCACTAACATTCGCCGGCGTAATACTGGCGATCGCGCTCAACTTGCTGGACCTCGTGGTCGCAGGTCTGCTAGGCGCGGTGCTGCTCAGAGTGCTTGGTATCGTCTCGCAGGAGACGGCGGTATCGAGCATCAACGCTGGCTTCGACACGATCGGACTCTTCTTCGGCGGGATGGTGGTTGCCCGCGCGTTGATTCCGACGGGTGTTTTCGACTATCTCGGCGCGCGTGTGCTGCGATTGGTCCGCGGCGACGGTCGGCTGCTGTTACTTTCGATAATTGTCATGACGGCACCAATTTGCGCGCTGCTGCCAAATACGACGGTCGTCATCTTGTTTGCGCCTTTGCTGATCCGTGTATGTCGCAAGATGGGAATCGATTTCGCCCCGCCGGTCATGCTGTTGGTTTTTGTCGCCAACGCCTCCGGGTTGCTGACACTAGTGGGCGATCCCGCCACTTTTATTGTTGGCAATTCGCTTCGGATGAACTTCGCTAGCTATCTGTATCTTCTGAGCCTTGGTGGGCTACTGTCTTTGTTCGCGCTCGCTTTGATGCTTCCGATCTCGTTTCGTTCTATCTGGCGAACGAGGGCGCCAGTCGAGAACGTTGAGATACCGAAGATAGAGCACTTCGGCGTGCTGATCATCGGTATATCCATTCTGGCGCTGATGATGACGCTATTCGTCGTTGGTGAAAGCCTTCCCGTCCGGCTTGGCCCGCCCGGCGTGGCGATCGTTGGGGCGTCCCTCATACTTCTGACGATCTACCTTAGCGGCATTGACACGGTGTCCGGCGTCCTGTCGGACATTGATTGGGAGACGCTGCTCTTTTTCATTTGTATCTTCGTTATGGTCGGCGCGCTCGATAGTACGGGTGTGATCGCTGCGGTGGGCTCACGCCTGCGCGACGTATTCGGGAGCGAAATTGCCTCCGCATCTGTGATCATACTGTCAACCGTAGGATTACTTTCAAGTACGGTTCCAAACATACCGCTGGTCGTCGCGATGGTGCCGATCGTTAAGCAGTATGCAGTGAGCCAAGGTTGGGCCACGCCTACGCAAATCGCGGCCGGATACGGCCACATTCCGGTACACGCGCTGCCGTTGTTCTACGCGATGATGTATGGGGCAACGCTAGGCGGGAACGGCACAATATTCGGCGCATCCTCGAACATCGTGGCGGCGGGGATATGCGTGCGCGAAGGACGTCGCCTGGGTTACGTCGAGTTCGCGAGATATGGGATTCCGGTGATGGTTGTGCAACTGATCGTCATCGCGATCTACTTGAAATTGCGTTTTTTGAGATAAGTTGCGACATTGTCGTCTGGATCTCCAATCCTCGCTTCGGCTCCGAGCGTAAAATTTCGCAACCCTCATCCGATTTCCGAAAATCGTATTTGCGTCGCTGCACTAACGTAGGGCAGACGCGGAACGCTCCCCGGTTGAGCGGTCACATTTCACATCTCACGCGCGCATTCTTCACGCCTGTTGAATCGGCGTAAGAGCGCGGTTTCATGACTCAAGTCCGGGGAGAGACTACAGCACGCCGCTGATGGCGTAGCGAAAATCAGCAATGAATCTTAACAAGAGGCGTTATGAGAACAGGGCAACAATGGATCACGACCCGCGCGTTTACAGCCGTCATTGCTTCAGCGCTTGTGTTGCCGGCTCTCGTCCCGTTTTTTGAGGCCTTCCGTCTACGCTCGATAGGACTGTTTCTGACGGGTTTGTTCTTCTTGCTCGGCTTTGGAGTGTCTTACTACATCCTGCTTCGTTGGTTTCTGGAAATGGACACAGCTGCCCGCCCTTCGGTTACGAGGCAGTTCTCAATCGTGGATCTCGAAAGAACACCAGGTCTCGCAAGGCGAACGTGACCGAGCAGAAGCCGGCCGCGGCCTGAAGAGCGGCACGCAAGAAGTGAGAGGCGCCGGCTAAACCCCCTGCATAGAGAAGCTGTCCGGCCTCCGCCGGAGTCAAAAGGTGTCAAACAAGACAAGGAGATGTCTATGGGCGCGGTAGATTCAAAAATTAAAAACAAAAACTCGTCGCTCAGATCCGCTTCACAAACAGCGGACGCGCGACCTACTTTCCGGCGGCCGAAGATCGTTTTGCCGGTTCCTACGCCAGCATCAAAGTTCCAGAAAGTGCAACCCGGAGTTCCGGACACACAGCTCACTCGGGAAGCAACCGGCCTCCTCCACGAGTTCAGCACGCCTCTGCTCATCAACCATTCTCATCGTGTCTTCTTCTGGGCCAATGAGCTAGGACGCCAGACCGGAGAGCCGTTCGATGCTGAGTTGCTGTTCGTCTGCGCGGCGTTTCATGATCTCGGCCTGCTGAAGAAGTTCAGCAGCAAGGGTGACCGGTTCGAGGTAGACAGCGCCAACGCCGTTCGCCAGTTCCTTGAGCATCACGACGTCTCGCCGGCACGGATTCAAGTAGCCTGGGACGCAATCTCCCTGCACACCACTCCGGGCATCGCAGCCTACAAGCCGCTCGAGGTGGAGCTGCTGTACAACGGTGTCGGACTCGATGTGCTCGGTATCGGCTATGAGCACTTTCCGGAAGATCTGAGAGAGAAGATCGTCGATCAATACCCTCGCATCAACTTTAAACAGGATATTGCAAAAGCCTTTCTCGGTGGTTTCGAGCATAAGACCCAGACGACCGAGGGCACCTGCAACGAGGATATCTGCTCCTACTTCATTCGCAACTACAAGCGCAGCAACTTTTACGATCAGATTCAGAACTCACCGTTCCAGAACTCGTCGAGATAGCCGGCGCATCTGTGAATTTTAACGAAATCCAAGGACTGATTGATAAGGAGTTCTCAAGATGAACGATCCAAAACAACTGACCACCGAGAGCGGCGCACCGGTTGCAGACAATCAGAACTCGCTGACCGCCGGCCCGCGCGGACCGCTGCTGGTGCAGGACTGGCAACTGTTCGGAAGCGGACTCGCGAAGCAACTGGGTATTGAGCCGAGCAAGGCCATAGCCGCGTAAACGGCACCTGGCGGAAGCAGCTTGCGAGTTTGGTTCACATAGCAATAGAGCAAAGGAGAAGACCTAATGGCTTCCAATCACGGAGTGGTTTATATGAGGCCGGGCAAAGTCGAGGTACAGAGCATCGACTACCCCGAGTTGAAGACGCCGCAAGGAAAGAAAATCGACCATGGCGTCATTATCAAACCGATCACGACCAACATCTGCGGCAGCGACCAGCATATGGTGCGCGGGCGCACCACGGCGCCGGCCGGACTGGTCCTCGGGCATGAGATTACCGGTGAAGTGATCGAATGCGGCAGCGGCGTTGAATTCATCAGCAAGGGCGACCTGGTCTCGGTGCCATTCAACGTCGCGTGCGGACGATGCCGCAATTGCAAGGAGCGCCATACCGACGTTTGCCTCAACGTGAACCCGAGTCGGGCGGGTGGCGCCTACGGCTACGTCGATATGGGTGGTTGGATCGGAGGACAAGCCGAATACGTGATGGTGCCGTACGCCGACTGGAACCTGCTCAAGTTCCCGGACAAGGATCAGGCGCGCGCTAAAATCAGGGACCTTACCTGCCTTAGCGATATACTGCCGACCGGCTATCACGGATGTGTCAGCGCGGGCGTAACCACGGGCTCGACCGTGCTCATCTCGGGCGCCGGCCCGGTAGGACTTGCGGCCGCATCTGCGGCATTCCTGCTCGGCGCAGCTGTGGTAATAGTCGCCGACTTCAATCGGGCGCGGCTTGACCACGCCCACTCGTTCGGCTGCGAAACAATCGACCTCTCGCAAGGCGGTTCGATCGGCGACCAGCTGGAGAAAATCCTGCGGGTTCCGGAAGTGGATTGTGCCGTCGACTGTGTGGGCTTCGAGGCCAAGGGGCACAGCGGCAAGGACGAGCCCGCAGTCGTACTCAACCAGCTAATGGAAGCGACACGCGCCGCGGGAGCGATCGGCATTCCCGGCCTTTATGTCACCGAAGATCCGGGCGCCAAGGACGCGGCGGCGAGAAGCGGGAACCTCACGATGCGGCTGGGACTCGGATGGGCAAAGTCCCATTCCTTTACGACGGGTCAGACGCCGGTGATGAAATACAACCGCGGCCTGATGATGGCGATCCTTCACGATCGCATCAAGATTGCGAAGGCGGTAAATGTCGAGCTGATTTCACTCGGGCAGGCGCCCGAGGCGTACCAGGCGTTCGACTCCGGAGTACCGAAGAAGTTCGTCATCGACCCGCATCATAGCGTGCGGACCTGAGGCCCGCCGGTAGGAAACAATACTAACACTGACGCGAAAATGATTTGTGGGCGAAGCTCAGAGACCCTCTCTCTTAAATAGGGGAGAGGGTTTTCTGATTGCACGGTTAGACTTCGTAACATACCGACTACTTTTGAAATGAACCTGGGCAGTCGACTTTCTCGCTCAACCTCCGGGATCAAATACTCGATGACTGGAAATGCAGGACACGGTCCTCGGTGAAAGGTGACGATTCGTTTGGCATTCTCGGGTTCGGCTAGACGCCGGCCGAGCCCGTCCAAGGCGATGATCGAGCCGCGCGAATCGTTGAGTCGAAAAATCCATCTACAGCGAACGCATGTGTATAGATACGGCTGGGGGCGAAAGGGCCCGGGTCTCTCCAGCGCCTCGATCGCGAAGTGATGGCGAGTCTCCTCGGAAGTGAAAGCCATCCTCCGCCTGACGCGGGGCGTCCGTGTCGGCGTCGCGGTCGATTGCGCACTCACACCGGAGGAATTCTCAGGCGTGGCGCTGGGATCGAATCGATGGACTTGCATAGGTGGGATCCCGCCCACCTTCGCGCCAAGAAAAGATTTCATAGGGCGCGCTTGGGTTTCTGGATTTGATTTCATAACACTTAGTCTGAAGCCTATTGCTAAGAGACACCTAGAAAAGAAATTCCTGAGGATTAATGGCAGGTATAGCCTGAGCTCTCTTGCTGGCGGTTTCGATGTTCTTATGCCCTTTGAATTCCGGGGATAGCGAAGCCAGAAGTCTCAACAAGCTCAGCTTCAGCATGCTTATTTTGACGGTCGTCGCCGGTCGATGGAATTTCGATGCGAACCTGAAGCTAAGGCATGGGCCTTCAAACGTCGCAACCTGTCTTGAGTTCTCGGGCTCTGGCAATGGATTTTGATTGCGATCGATCGCTACCACCGAGCCGCGGTGTTCGTTGACCAGGAATATCTGTTGGCATCGCACGCACAGATAGATATACGGCCTCCGCGCAAAGAAGCCTGGCTTCCTGAGCGCTCGAATCGCAAAGTTGTGCTTCATCTCCTCTGGCGAAAAGGGCTTCGTTGAATAGTGGCGCCTTGCAGAGGGATAAAGTCTATTGAGCTCGCGGTAACCAGTCGGCGAAACTGCCAGGGGCATCTGAATTCCGAATTTGGAGACCGGAGCGATGAACCTGATAGAAGAAAAATCGCGATTCTGTTTCATAGATGCTTCCATGGTTCAGCTCTCGCACCTCAACTGAGGGACTCATGTTCAAGCAACCAGCGAGCCAGACGCCTCCCGCGACGGTGCGACAGCCGGCTCGATTTTAAAGCCGCTCAATCCTTAAAGATTTTCCGCTATTGTGGTCAGGATCACTTTCGACCGCGGGCGGTTCGCAGGCGTGGCATTTCAAAATGAAAGGTGCTTCGTTCGAAAATTAATTGTTCTGCGGGTCAAGGCTCGAGAAAGTCCTTTTGAAATGGAAAAGCTTTCGTCGGCACATCTCATGCAGCCACCCATAAGCAAACTGCCGACTCTTGATCGTCGGCAAAACGCGGGTGCCAAAGATGAAAAGAATCGAATTGGTGATCGATCCTAACACTCTCGACCGCTTCAGAGCCGCAGCTAAAGACCTGGATCTGTCCGATTTTGAGGTGACCGAAGTTCGCCGCACGCTTCCTGCGAGCATCCGCGAACGCCAGCGTCTTTACCGCGGTCGCGAGTTTGTCCTCGACCTGGTAGAGAGGCTCAAGATCGACCTGATGGTGGCAGACGACGCCGCCATGCAAATTGCGCGCGAGTTGGTCGAAACTGTTCGTCCAGAAAGTATGGCTATCCTGAAGCTGGAACGGGCCTTCGTTGGGACGAGTCAGACCGTCTTTTGTTCGCCTCGAATCGCTGCCGTTTCAGCCTCCCCGGCGATGGCCGCCACGCACTGATTAAATGGAACGTGCGAGCGATCGGGATAGGTGTTTGTGCCGATTGTCCTACCGCTGCTTGTCGTCATGATCGCACTTGCCTTGTACCTGGATCGAGATGTGAGCATCAGGGACAAAGCAAAGCATGACGATCCTCCGACGAATAATCTGGCCAAATAGACTCTGACACCTGAGCGGCTTCATTCAATCGACAGCAGCGGCCACATCGATACGTACAGCCTTGAGTTTGCGCCGATCCTAAAAAACCTGACTCCATATCATTACCTCCTGTATCGCTCGACGATGCAAAAAGCAGGCTCTGCATCTTTCATTTTTGATAGCCCAGGGCTTTGCTATCGCCGCTTCCTAAGGCGATCCGAGCTAATCTTCTGGGCATAGCTCTTGCTGAGTACCCGTTTGTACCGGAGGAGTGAATCAAATGGATCTGACAATCTGGCTACCCGCTATGTTTACGTTGGGACTCGTTGTGATGGGCCTGTGCTACGCGTTTCTTATCGCCTGCGAGAACATCTGAGGTAAAGCGATGATCTATGTAACTGGCGTTGTTGCCGTCTGTTTGTTCGTCTACCTGTTCGCCGCGCTGATTCGTCCGGAATGGTTCTAGGCGCGAATAGTTTCCACTTCTAGAGAGGTTACTAACTATGTGGCTCCTTCCTATTTCGATGCTGGTCTTCACGACCCTTCTGGCGATTCCGCTCAGCCGTTACCTGGCCTGGATCATGGACGGAAAGTATCACGCGCCCGGATTCTTCCGATGGTTTGAGCAACGATTGGATAGCGGGCCCCAAGACTGGAAACAGTACACGGCGGCTCTTTTGATCTTCAACACAGTACTTTTTGTGTTCGGCTTTATACTGCTGTGCCTTCAGCCAATAGCGCCTCTGAATCCGCGAGGCCTGGGAATCTTGGCTCCGAGCACGATCTTCATGACGGTGTGCTCATTTATCACCAATACCAATTTACAGCACTACTCAGGCGATCAACACTTATCCAACTTCAGCCAGATCTTCTTTATCATCACGATGATGTTCGTCTCGGCTTCGGTAGGGTTCTGCGCGCTGACTGCGATCATCAGAGCCTTTAGGGGCGAGACGAAGATCGGCAATTTCTTCGTAGATATGTGGCGCGTCATAATTTATACGTTTCTGCCGGTTAGCTTGATCCTGGGTGTGCTCTTCATTCATCAGGGCATGCCGATGACCTTCGCTAGTACCTACCAGGTATCGACGCTGGAACCGGGCGCTATGGGAACCGACGATAAGGGCCAGGCGAAGCAACAGACCATCGTGGTCGGGCCAGTCGCCGCCGTTATACCTATCAAACAACTGGGAACGAATGGGGGTGGGTTCTACGGAATGAACTCAGCTCATCCGTTCGAGAATCCAAGCGCGTGGACCAATTTTCTCGAGTCCTTCGCTATGATGCTGTTCCCTTTCTCGCTGGTCTTGATGTACGGGAGAATGCTCGGCCGGCCACGCCACGCAGCAATTATCTTCGTAGTCATGATGGTTATGATGGTCGGCACGATTTTCTGGACAATCGAATACGATACTTTGAGACCCAACCCAGGTCTAACGGCTCATTCCGATAGTAAGACCTTCCAAATACCGAGCGCGACCGCGCCCGGAGGGAAACGCGCAATTACTTTCCCCACCGTAGCGGGACTGCCGGTCGATCAGCATCTAGGCAATCTCGAGGGCAAGGAAATGCGCTTCGGTACCTCGGCTGGCGCGACGTTCGCGGCCATGACCGTGGACGTGACCTGCGGCGCGGTCAACTGCGAGCACGACAGCCTGAACCCGATTGCAGCTCTCTCGCCGATGTGGGGGATGTGGGTGAACTGCATATACGGCGGCAAAGGCGTCGGCATGATCAACCTGCTGCTGTTCCTGATCGTCGGCGTGTTCATTGCAGGGCAGATGGTGGGCCGGTCGCCTGAATACCTGGGCAAGAAGGTCGGGGCCCGCGAGATGAAGCTTGCGATGATCGCTTTGCTAGTTCATCCGATCATGATCCTGATGCCCAGTGGTGTGTTTGCAGCGACCGATTGGGGCATTAAGGCGGAGAACAATCTAGGAGCGCATGGATTTTCAGAAATCGTGTACCAGTATTCGTCAGCCTCCGCCAACAATGGCTCAGCGTTCGACGGCCTCGGAACGACCTACGGCTTGAATAGCAATCCAAACCCGGCGCCCGAAGCGGTTCCGTGGGACATTGGCACTGGACTGGTGATTCTCTTGAGTCGCTACCTTCCGATAGTAGCGCCTATCGCACTGGCTGCATTTCTAGGGGCTAAGAAACCGACCCCATTCAGCTCGGGAACCATGAGAGACGATACTCCCACCTTCGCGTTTCTCTTATTGGGCACGATCGTTGTCATAGGCGCCCTCCTCTTCCTGCCAGTGGCGGCATTGGGTCCGCTTGCCGAGCATCTAGGTCCGATACCTTTCGGAGGCTGACCTGGCAGGACCACGAAACTACGTCGGAACCAGCTTGAGGATACAATGGAACCATCTAAGTCAATACAACCGCAGTTTGAAGTAGCTATGCCGCCGCAGCCGAACCGCTCCACCGATGATTGGACACCCAGGCGCGCCCGCCACATAGATCTGCTCGCACCTGAGATGGTGGGACCGGCTCTGAAGCAGGCGTTCGCAATGCTTCGACCTGACATCCAATGGGCCAATCCTGTTATGTTCGTGGTCGAGATCGGCGCCTTTCTGACGCTTGGATTTATTATTCAGGCGGCCCTTGGCCACTCGCAGAGCCAGGTTCCAATCACCTACTTCATCGCATTGGACATCTGGTTATTTCTGACAGTGCTGTTTGCCAATTTCGCGACTGCACTGGCAGAGGCACGTGGCAGAGCGCAAGCTGATTCACTGAGAAGGGCGCGCCGCGATACGCCGGCGTTTCGACTACGCGGTAAGGACACTATCGAGGAAGTCCCATCAAGCGAATTGAAGCCTGATGATCGGGTAGTAATTCAAGCCGGCCAGATGATTCCGGGCGACGGAGAAATTATCGAAGGTATCGCGTCGGTCGATGAAGCAGCTATCACTGGCGAGTCCGCGCCGGTGATTCGCGAGGCCGGCGGTGACCGCTCAGGTGTCACCGGCGGTACGCGAGTCCTTTCAGATCGAATCGTGGTGCGCATCACGGCAGCCACTGGCGAGTCTTTTCTCGATCGGATGATAGCTTTGGTCGAAGGCGCCGTCCGTCAACGCGCACCTAACGAAATAGCTCTCACTCTGGTTCTTAGCGCCTTCACGCTGATCTTTTTGATCGTAGTTGTTCCGCTTTGGCCGATGGCCCTGAACGCCGAGATCTACATGATGAGCTACTTGGGTGTGACGGAGCCGCTTAAGAGCCTCGGCACCGACGTTCCAACCTTGGTTGCTTTGTTGGTCTGCTTGATACCTACAACTATCGGAGCGCTGCTTGCAGCGATCGGAATTGCCGGAATGGATCGCGCGCTCCAGGCAAATATCATTGCCAAGAGCGGCCGGGCAGTAGAAACCGCGGGCGACATCGATTCAGTGCTGCTCGACAAGACCGGCACGATTACGATGGGCAATCGTCATGCGACAACCTTCCTTCCTGTCGGCAAGTACACCGCCAATGATGTTGGCCGGCTAGCGGCATTGTCGTCGGTCGCGGATGAGACGCCTGAGGGAAAGACGATAGTCGCTCTGTATAAGCAGCAACCTGGCGCGCCGGATTTGATTAACGCTCGCGACGCTCGCTTCGTTCCGTTCACTGCGCAAACCCGCATGAGCGGAATCGATCTGCCTGATGGAAAGCAGATTCGCAAAGGTGCAGCTGACGCGGTCGCCCGATACGTTCAGAAGCAGGGCGGAAATGTCCCGAAGGACTTGCAGGCGATTGTAGACAGCGTCGCCTCCCAGGGTGCTACTCCGCTGGTAGTCACTGAGGGGGCTCAAGTGGTCGGTGTAGTGGTACTCGAAGACGTATTGAAGCCTGCGATCAGTGAGCGTCTTGAGCGGCTCCATAGGATGGGAGTTCGCACCGTCATGATCACTGGTGATAATCCGCTGACTGCCGCGACGATTGCCAAACGCGCGGGAGTCAACGATTTCGTAGCCGAATGTACTCCCGAGTCGAAGCTGGCTTATATCCGCAGGGAGCAGGCTGAGGGCAAGCTGGTCGCGATGATCGGTGACGGCACCAATGACGCTCCAGCGCTGGCGCAAGCAGACGTTGGCTTGGCTATGAACTCAGGCACTCAGGCGGCCAAAGAAGCGGGCAACATGGTCGATCTCGACAGCAATCCGACCAAGCTGCTCGAGGTAGTGGAGATTGGGAAGCAGCTACTGATGACTCGCGGTGCGCTCACGACGTTTTCGATTGCGAACGACGTCGCCAAGTACTTCGCGATCGTGCCCGCCCTGTTCGCGGGAACGCTGCCATGGCTAGTAGCGATGGACGTTATGCATCTGCACTCGCCCACTTCGGCGATCTTGTCCGCCGTCATCTTCAATGCGCTCATCATCCCGGCTCTCATTCCCGTGGCATTGAAGGGCGTGAAGTACGTACCGCTCGGCGCCGACGCCCTGCTACGAAGAAACCTGCTCATCTGGGGCCTGGGCGGCGTTATAATGCCGTTCGCGGGCATCAAACTGATTGACCTGATTCTGGTTGCTCTGCATCTCACTGCCTAAGCGGCGTGAACTGAAGGAGTAAGACGATGCGCTATTTATCGAAAAGTCTGTGGCTGCTGACCTTCTCAGTAGTCATTTGCTGCATCATTTATCCGATGGCGCTATGGGCACTCGGACAAACGCTATTCCCCTTTGAGGCCAACGGCAGCATGCTCATGGGGCCTGATGGCAAGCCAGTTGGTTCGCGTCTTATCGCGCAGCCTTTCACCAAGGATGAGTACTTCCAGCCGCGACCTTCGGCGGCGTCTTATGATGCTTCCGCATCTGCGTCATCTACGCTCGCTGCTTCGAACTACATGCTCCGCAATCGCGTGGCGCAGCAATTGGGTCCGATCGTCAAGTACAAGAGCGGAACGAAGGCGGGCCAACTCGTGGCGCCTGATATCGAAGTCTGGTTCCAGCAGGACATGTTCGGCGGACAGCTTCATATAGTTGCGCAGTGGGCGGATGCTCACAACGCAGTGGCTCAGGCGTGGGTCAATGCAGATCCTACCCACGATAAGTACATACAGGACTGGGGCAAGACTCACACTAAGGAAGTTCAACAGTTCATCAAAGATAACCCGGCTACTCCGGAGCCCAAGTCAGCCGATCTGGCTATGGTATTTTTCGAGAGCTTCTCAAAGGAGAACCCCGGAAAGTTTCCGTCTGCCGTGCAGCATCAGACGAAGGATGGGAAAACCGAGACGGTAATCGAGCCGGTCAAGGAAGGCACCGACATCCAGTCGAACTTCTTCGATATGTGGCGGCAGGATCACGCCGACGTAGAGCTGCAGGATGTTCCGGGAGACATGGTTACGACCTCCGGTTCAGGACTCGACCCTGATATCACACTGCAGAACGCCGAGTATCAGCTCGATCGCGTATCTTCCGCGTGGGCCAAGGACACCAAGCGCGATCAAGGCCAGGTGCGCACCGAGATCGAACAGATTCTGCAGTCTGACGTATCGGCTCCCTTCTATGGCTTAGTCGGCGAGAAGATGGTGAATGTGCTGGAAGTAAACCTGCAACTGCGGAAGCACTTCGGCGCGCCACCAGCGTAAAGTGATGAACCGATAGTGTAGGAGTCATCATAAAAGCGTCTGACTGTCCTGCTGGCCGGAGCTTGCCCATCTCGGGCGAGGGCTCAGAATGAAATTTACATTTACCAGCGATGAAGACAGAAGAAGGGCGGCAATTCTAGAATGTCTCGATATTGCGGCGATCCTGATAGACATCGACGCGGTTGTTATCAATCTCAACGAACAGGCTGCTCTTATCCTTGGTCTTGATCGCCTGGATGTTCTGGGCCTTTCGTTCTTCAGCCTCGACGAAGACAACAGCCACTATGTGAATGTTCGGGCTGCTCTTCGTAGCGCGCTGGCTTATCCGGGAGGCGAACAGCAGGCGGAAGTAAGTCTGCACGTTCGCGGACGCGATCATACCTATCTCTTAAAGCCTGCACCCCTGCGACTCGATGATGGCACCCCGTTCGGTACGATGATCACGCTGCACGACATGACTTATCTTCGCGACAAGGAGCGCGCGCGCACGAATCTGATCGCAACGTTATCGAATGAACTCAGAACACCGCTCACATCGCTGTCGCTCGCAGTCGAATTGCTGGAGAGAAAGGTGCCGGACCCTAAGCAGCAGGAAATCATCGATACTGTGGTCGAGGATTTGGGTCGCATCCGCGATTTGTCTGACAGTCTCTTGAACGTCACTCGCGACGAAACCACTTCGATCGCAGTCCGGAACGTCACTTTTGATTTTGCCAGGCTTGTGACTGCGATTGCGAAAAAGTTTTCACTGCAGGCCGCACAAAAGGAAGTCGCGCTGCGCATACATGTCGGATCGGAACTCGAGTCTTATGGCGATCCGGTAAAGCTTTCCTGGGTGTTCTCGACTCTGATCGGCAACGCGCTGCGCTACACTCCGGAGGGCGGTTCGGTTGAAGTCTCCGCCGATCGCTCGGGGCAAGTCCTGCGGCTATCGGTGTCCGATTCCGGTCCGGGGATTCCGGTCGAAATCAGCGACCTGGTTTTCGAACAGCAGTGGACTCCGGATGGATTCGAAGGCGGTCATGCAGCCTTAGGTCTGGCGATTGCCAAGGAAATCGTAGAGTCGCACAGGGGGCGTATCTTTTTGGATTCCTCCGCAGAGGGCAGCACTTTCGTAGTTCAGCTGCCACACTCGCGGAGTATCTAGATGGCGAAATTGCTCGTCGTTGACGACGAAAAAAATATTCGCGACACCCTCGGCCGTTTCCTGGGCTCGCACGGCCACGAGATTGCAATTGCCGAAAGCGGACGTGAGGCACTTGACCTCACCAACCGCAAAGGGACATTCGATCTCGTACTCAGTGACTGGCGAATGGCCGAGATGAACGGCCTCGAGCTGCTCAACGAAATCAAAGCGAAGTTTCCGGCCACAATCGTGATCCTGATGACTGCTTATGCCACGGTCCAGAACGCTGTGGCGGCGATGAGAGCCGGTGCCCATGATTATGTCACCAAGCCCTTCTCGCTCGACCAGATTCAGCATGCGGTCGATCGCGCGCTCGAAGTAAAAGAACTGCGCACCGAAGTTCAGGCCCTGCGCAATTCGATCGATAGCGTACCGCTGCTGACTACCGGCAGCCCTGAATATCGGTCCCTGATAGAGACGGCTTTGGCCGCTGCGTCGAGCGACGCGACAGTCCTGCTTACTGGAGAGAGTGGCACTGGCAAGAACGTTCTCGCACGACAGATCCACGAATGGAGTTCGCGCCGCGATCGGCCGTTCGTCATCGTCAATTGCACCACGCTTTCCGAGCATCTGTTGGAAAGCGAACTCTTCGGGCACATGAAAGGTTCCTTTACCGGTGCGATAAAAGACGAGCCGGGCAGGCTGGAAGCCGCAAATGGCGGTTCGGTCTTCCTCGACGAAATCGCGGAGCTATCGCCCGCATTGCAATCCAAGTTCCTGCGTTTCCTGGAGGATGAACGTTTCGAGCGTGTGGGTGGCGAGGAGACCATCAAGGTCGACGCCCGCATCATCGCGGCAACCAACCGCAGTCTGCCGCAGGAGATCAGCGGGGAACGGTTTCGCAGCGACCTATACTATAGATTGAACGTCATCAGTCTCCGCGTGCCTGCGTTGCGCGAACGGCCCGAGGACATTATGCCGCTCGCCGAAATGTTTCTCACGGAGACTGCCGCTCGCAACAACCGGACTGGATTGCGGTTTTCGGACGACGCTCGCAAGGCGCTGGTCGCCTATTCATGGCCGGGCAACATCCGCGAATTGCGCAACGCCGTCGAACGCGCAGTCGTGTTGAGCCGCGGCACAGTGCTGCGCAAGGAAGATCTGCCCGACATCCTGTTTCAACCGGGCGCTGCTCGGAATGGAACCCTATCCGAACATTCGACGCTCGAGCAGATCGAGCAGGAGCACATCCGGCGCGTGCTCGCACTAGCGCCGACGCTTGAAGATGCGGCCGCGACGCTGGGCATCTGCATCTCGACCTTGTGGCACAAGCGAAAACGCTACCACCTCGATTGAGCTCACCATATTCCGAAAATCTCCCTGGTAGTCAGAGAATTTGACGCGGGAGCAGTTCGAATCAGACCGCGCCATACGCCACTCAGTCTCCGAGTAGACGTCTTGCACGCGCGCCGGAGATAGAACTCGCGACACCGAAATGCTACTCGTTTGCGAAGTGTATGCCGCCTCGCACATCGCAGCCCGACGCCTTATCGTTATTGATGGTCCGGCTGCTTTCGCTCAAATGGCGCCGCCCAATGATCTCTAGCGAGCCTTAGGGGAGGTCCCTAGACATGACTCATGAGCCCTATGTACTTATCACCGCTGATACCCACGGCGGCGGCAGCCATGCCCAGTACCGGGAATACCTCGATCCTCAGTGGCGGGAGGCCTTTGACGAATGGCGTGGCGGCTATAAGAACCCGTCGCAGGAGCACTACGGCTCCAAGAAGATGCGCAACTGGGATTACGGCATCCGCAACAAGGATCAGGACAGCCAGGGAGTCGTCGGTGAAGTGGTGTTTCCCAACACCGTGCCGCCGTTCTATCGCAAGAGCATCGTCACCGCCCATCCGCCGAAGCCTGAAAACTATCAGCAGTGCCTGGCCGGTATCCGCGCTCACAATCGCTGGTTGAAAGATTTCTGCGCCGAGGATCCAGTGCGTCGCGCCGGGATTGGACTGATCCTGCCCAATGACTTCGACGAAGCTATCAAGGACATCGAGTTCATCGCCAAGTCTGGCCTGCGCGGCGGCGTTCTTCTGCCGCTCATCCCACCGGACGCTTACTGGCTGAAGCCGCTCTACCATCCGGCGTGGGACCGGGTGTTTGCTGCGATCCAGGATCATGGCCTTATCATCAATCAGCATACGGGCCAGGGCCTCCCGGACTATGGCGAAGACGTGGTGGCCCAATCGATCTGGATCCAGGACGTGACCTTCTACGGTCAAGCCGGCTACCGGCACCTCCTGATGGCCGGCGTGTACGAGAAGTTCCCGAAGCTCAAGCACATCCTTACCGAGTCCGGCTGCTACTGGGTTCCGGCAATACTCCAGCAACTCGACCGCGCGTACCACGCCATCAAGGCAGGCGCTCTCGGCGAGATGAATTACGCGGGAATGGAAATGCCGCTGAAGGAGCCTCCTAGTGAGTATGCGAAGCGTCACTGCTATTACGGCGCGAGCTTCCCGAGCAAGGCTGATCTCGCCGGTATCGATGAGATAGGTGAGGATCACGTCCTATGGGGTAACGACTATCCTCACTATGAGGGCACCTTTCCCTACAACCTTCAATCCTTGCGGCTGACTTTCGGCGACATGCCGGACTCACGCCGGCGCAAAGTGTTAGGGCTGAACGCCGCAAAGCTCTACAACTTCGATCTGGAGGAGTTGAAGGCTCGTGCGGCAAAGGTTGGTCCGACCCCAGCGCAAGTGGAAACGCCCTTGCCGCGCGAAGAAATTCCTCGCGACAGCGCCTGCTATCTCTTCCGCGATGCCCTTCAGGAGAAATCCTAAGTCATGGCGATGCCTACGAACATCGGGATAGTCGATACGATGATCGGCTTTCCGGCCGAAGATTTCAAAATGTACGACTTTATCCGCGCTCAGCTGAAAGATCCTTCGGCAAAGTTCGATTTCCCGGTCGAGTACATGTTCAAGAACGTGCCTAAGGAGCTGTACGGATCGAAGGATCCGATTTCGCTCACGCTGCATGAGATGGATCGATTCGGCATTGAGATAGCAGTCATCGGCGCCGGCGGAGATGTTTCAACCAAGGCGCTGAAGGACCATCCTGACCGGTTTGTCCCGATGGGTAACGTCGACCCGAACCGCGGCATGGACGGCATCCGCGACATGGTGCGGCAGCATGAAACGTATGGTGTGCGCGCGTTCGGCGCGTTCAACGCGGGCTACAATCCGCAAATTGGTATCTCCGACCCGCTGATGTACCCAATCTACGCGAAGTGCATCGAGCTGGGCGTCCCGATCTTCGCATGCGCGGGAGTCCCGGGGCCGCGGTTCCCGATGTGGCCACAGGAAGTCCGACTGATCGATCAGGTGATGTACGATTTCCCCGAGCTTGTCTTCGTGACCCGCCACGGCTGCGAGCCTTGGGAAGACCTGGCCGTCAAGCTGATGTTGAAATGGCCGAACCTCTACTACTCGACCTCCGCCTTCGCGCCCAAGCACTACCCCGAAGCCATCATTCGTTATGCCAATACGCGCGGCGCCGATCGGATCATCTATGCCGGCTACTTTCCGATGGGCCTATCGCTCGAGCGAATCATGACCGACATGAAGTCCGTGCCCTTCAATGACAACGTCTGGCCGAAGTTCCTGCGGGACAACGCCCGCAAGGTCCTGAAGCTGGGAGCCTGAATCCGCTAGAGAGGAAAAAGCTATGCAGGTAAGCAAAGACTCAATCGATTTGGGAATCGTCGTGACCGACGAAAAGGCGGCCATTGCCTTCTACCGCGATGGCCTCGGGTTGGAGTGGGAAGGCGAGTTGCCGGTGCCGGGGGCAGGGCGGATGTACCGCCTCAAATGCGGCACCACCGTCATCAAACTGCTGAAGCTCGAGCGGACCCCCGAGGCAAAACCTGCACCGGGCGGTCCAATGCGCGGACTCGGCTACCGATACTTCACGATCTCGGTACCCGATATCCGCGGACTGATGACGCAGCTCGAGGCGAAGGGCATCCGCGCGACTGTCCCCGTGACCGAGTTCCGCCCGGGCGTCACGATCGCGATGGTGACGGATCCCGACGGCAACACAGTCGAGTTCCTACAGAACTCCGCTCCTAAGTGACTTAGGGCTTTATTCGAGGCTCGCGTCCAGGCTGATCTCGGCCTTCAGAAGCTTGGAGACCGGACATCCGGCCTTGGCTTGGGCTGCGAGCTTTTCGAACGTCGCCCTGTCGGCACCTGGAATTTTGGCTTTCAAAACCAGGTGCACCGCCGTGATGGCATAACCACCATCCACTTGTTCCAGTGTGACTTCGGCTGTGGTGTTCATCTGCTGCGCAGTGAGCTTCGCTTCGCCGAGGATCAGCGACAGCGCCATCGTGAAACAACTGGCGTGCGCAGCAGCGATCAATTCCTCGGGGTTGCTGCCTCGCTGCCCTTCGAAACGGCTCGCGAAACCATAGGGATAGTCCTTAAGCGCGCCACTCTCAGTAGAAATCGCGCCCTTGCCGTCCTTGATGCCGCCTTGCCAAACCGCCGATCCTTTTCTTTTGATCTTCATCTCTAATTCTCCTCGGTTGGAATAGCGACGACCCTTCTGATGTCTTGTATCGGTTAAAGCACTTTCTCTCTGAGTTCTGGAAATACTTTCGAAACCTTGTTCAGCAGGTAGTCGCCGTAGTTCCCGCTGACCGTGGCCAGGTCTGTCCCATCCCATCGACGGCCGTGACGCCGCCTGCCCGTGGCAGTGGGGTCGGGCGCAAGAATCTTGATCGGCTCCAGCACCGAATCGAAGCTCGGATCGAGGAACAGCGGCATCGAGATGCGGTCCTGTGTCGAGACGTTGCGCACTCGATGCAACGCTGACACGTAGCGTCCGGCCGTCAACCGTTCGAGCATGTCGCCGACGTTGCAGACGAACGAATCGGGAACTGGCGGCGCCGGAATCCATCGGTCGAGATGCCAAACCTGGAGACCACCGACATCGTCCTGCTGCAGCAAGGTCAGGAGTCCGTAGTCGGTATGCTCGCCCACGCCAAGTTCGTTCTCATCCGCGCCGGCCGTGGAAGGCGGATAGTTGAAGATGCGGAAGAGCACAGTCGGGTCGCGCGTGTAACGCTCGAGGAAGTAGTCCTGCGGAAGGCCGAGACCAATTGCAATTCCCCTCAACAATACCTGGCCGACGGCAGTGACCTCATCTATATAGGCGAGCAGCGTGTCACGAAATCCTGGTAGCGCTGGGAAAAGATTCCTACCGTGCAGCGGCAAGCCGGCTCGAACTCGCGCGTCGTCCAGGCCCAATTCGGTACCGAAGTAGATTCCTTCCTTGCGATCGGGCCGGCCGGATGTCAGCTCGCCATCTACAGGAAAGTAGCCGCGCCACGCACGCCCGCCGTGCGCCATCGCGATCGCCATCTTCTGTTCCAGCGGCTGAGCGAAGAATTCGCGTTCCAGCGTCATCATCCGCGCCGAAAGTGCGCGGTCGATTCTGTGACCCGTGATGTAGAAAAAACCGAACTCGCAGCACGCACGGTCCAAAGCCTCGCCGACGCGAGCCACATCCCGCGACGCGATATCGATGATCGGGAGGCTTTCGGTAGAGTTCGTCATCGGCCGGGTCACTCGAGACTCTTCAAAAAATCGCGCAGCACGCGGTCCCATTTCTGCCAGTCGGCGCCACTCGCGAGATGCCCCTTGTCGCTGTCGATCTCGAAGTAGGTCGCGTCGACGCCGGCGGCTTTCAGTTTCGCCATCACCTCGGGCGCGATACTCGGTGGAAAGAGTTTGTCGGTGCGCGACAGCACGTAGAGCACCTTCGCGCGAATCTTGGCGAAGTCCTTCTCGGCGTTGTAATGCGATCGCGCTCGTGCAAGCGCAATCATCGAATTGGGATCGAAGGCCTTCGCCCACGGTTCCGCAAGCTGATTAATCACAGTCTCGCGCTTCGCGGGATCGGGAAACCTCGGAGCGAGCTCAGCCTCGATGCCGTAACGCTTGAGCGTCGCGACTCTCAGCTCCGTCATGAAGCCGATCATCTCGGCATTGCCGTAATGATGGCCGCCGTTCCATCCGGGAGCCTCGGTGAACCGCGCACGCAGATCGGCCACCATTCGATCGCCATCGGTGGCGTTAGGCGCAGTGACGACAGGAACGATTCCGTCCATCGCGTCGGGAAACGTGACGCCCCATTGAAATGTCTGGTAACCGCCGAACGAAAGCCCCGCGACCGCGACGAGGTGCTTCACTCCCAGCGCGTCGAGCAAAGTGCGCTGCGCGGTAACGATGTCGACCAGGCTGTAGTCCGGAAAATCCGGACCGTAGCGCATCCCGGTTTTCGGATTGACGCTCGCAGGGCGCGGTGGAGCCGTACGACGAGCCGATCATGTTCGACGACACGACGAAATACTCGTCGGTATCGATCGCCTTGCCGGGTCCGATCAGCCCGTCCCACCATCCGGGCTCGCCATTGGCGTCGAGTCCGGCCGCATGCTGGCTCGAGGTGTAGCCATGTGTGACGAGGATCGCGTTGCGCCCGTCGGGCGCGAGCGTCCCGTAGGTTTCGTACGCAAGTGTCAGTTCGGGCAGGCTCTCGCCACTCTCAAGACGGAAGTTCCGGGTTGAGAAACGTTTTACTTCGACCACGCCGAGGCCGCTTTCATTCGCCATGGCATTGCTCCTTCGATCTTTTCTAGCGCGTGCGGCCTGTTTACGAAAGCGTTTGACAGCCATGAGCGATTAGCTTACAAAATTGTAAGTAATCGTTCCACCAGAATCGCAAAAGGAAGTCACCGCTATGGATACTCCCGAGTTGTGGCAGTTCACGAGCTCTCACTTCAACGAGAAAGCCCGCTGGGCGTTGGACTTCAAGCGCGTGCCGCATATTCGCCACTCGATGATCCCCGGCTTTCACGTCGCTACCGTTAAGCGGATGACGGGCAAGACTCACGTCCCCGTGCTGAAGCTGAATGGCAGCGCGATCTCCGATTCGAGCAGGATCATCGAAGCGCTCGAAGCGCACGTATCCCGACCCAGCGCTCTATCCCGCCGATCCGGACCAGCGCCGGCGAGCGCTCGAACTCGAGGACTACTTCGACGAGGAGCTCGGACCGTACATCCGGCGATGGATTTTTCACGTGATCCTGCCGTACCCGAAGTTTGTGCGCGCTGCCTTCGTATCGCACGCGAGCGCGGCTGCCCAACTCGCGCAGCGCGCGATGTCTCCGCTCATTGGCGTGATCATGCGGCGACAGATGGATATCAGTCCCGCTACCGCTGAAATCGCGCGCGACAAGACGATGGCGGCGATAGATCGCTTGGAGCACGAGTTGCAGCCGTCGGGTTACCTGGTTGGCGATCGTTTCACCGTCGCCGATCTTACGGCGGCGGCGTTGTTTTCACCGCTGGTCAGGCCGCCTGAGTTTCCGTACAAGACGCCGGCTCCAGTTCCGGAGCCGCTCGCGAAAATCCGAGACTCAGTCTCAACCCATCCCGCGTACAAATGGACGCTTGAGACCTATCGGCAGCATCGCGGCCAATCAGCGGAAGTCACAACTCAGTCGAGTGCCGCACGGATCAAAACGGATGCGCGCCAGACAGCGACCACCGGCCATTAGTTCCCGGAGCCAGCCTGCGACGATGCCGGTGCGGAACCGGACCGCGACTCTACGGCGTCGAAGCGCCGCGGAGACTCGGGACGCGATACTGGAAGCTGCAGAGCGCCGGCTCGTTGACGGCGGTCCTGAAGCAATCCGACTTCAGGAAATCGCCGCCGACGCCGGCATTTCGCATCCAGCGATCCTGCATCACTTCGGCAGCCGCGAAGGTTTGGTCGAGGCGATGGTCCTGCGCGGCATCGGCAGGCTTCAGGCGCAGTTCCTTGAGGGATGGCCGAGCGCTAAGGAACCCGACGTCGAGGGCGTGCTCGATCGCTTTTATGACGTCGCTTCGCGCCGCGGAATAGCGCGGATGCTCGCGTGGCTGATTCTTTCCGGCCATAGCAATGAGACGATGACGCCGGGCGTCTTCAAACCAGCGGCCGAAAGAATGCATGCCGGCAGGGTTCGAAGAGCGCAGAGCGAGGGACGACGGTCGCCCGATTTTGAGAACACGCTGTTCGCCGCGACGCATCTATTTATTCTCGTGCTCGGCGATTCTCTCTTCGGCCCGAGCGTCCGGCGAGCGATTGGACTCGGTTCGAGTGCCGACAGCACGAAGCGATATCGTCGATGGTTGAGCAAGGCTATCGAGCGAATGGAAACGCGTCGCCCCGCGTAAAAAGCTGAGATTCTGAGAACGCGTTCAGAGTTTTGGCATGCGCCGGAAGGTCCAGAATCGGACGCCGCTGGTGCCGGCCTCTTCGCCGTTCACGATCACCTCAAAGCCATGACGCCGATAGAACGCAACGTTGCGCTCGTTTTCGGTTTCGAGGTAACACGCAATCTGATCGGTGTCGGCGCGCTCGAGTATCGGACGCATCAACGCGCCGCCGAGTCCTTGCCGCTGACGGCTCGGCTCGACGCCGAGCAGGAACAGGTACCAGCACGGGTCGGTCATGTCGCGCTCGCGCGCTTGCCATTCGCGGCTGACCACTTCGCGATAGCGTTGATACGCGTCGTTGCCGATTATGTTCGGCGTCTCGTGCATCCCCGACGCTTCAATATTCTCGCGCGTCCATTTCACGTTCGGCGGGAGCCACAGAGCGACGCCTTCGACCGCGCCCGCTGTCACATAGACTTCACCCGTGAGAACGCCGAAGCGAATCATCCTCGAGTAGACGTCGGGCAACAGCCGCGTGCGATCGTCCGGGTCGGGAATCGTGTAGACCATCAGCGGATCGTCGTGGAACGCGTGCGCGAGCGTCGCAGCGGCCGCGGGAATTTGCGAGTCCGCGAGTCTTACGATTTCGAGATGCACGCGTACATTTTTGCACACCGCGCGCCGCCGATGTAGCGACGTCAACGATACGCGGCGGCCTGAATCCCGTAGAGCTCAGCGTACTGCCCGCCTTTCGCCATCAGCGCTTCGTGAGTGCCGACCTCCGCGACGCGCGCGCCGTCGAGCACGACGATTTGATCGGCCATCCGCACCGTGCTGAAACGATGCGAAATCAGAATCGTGATTTGTCCCTGGCGTCCGTTGCCATAGCTGCCGTCGCGCCGTTCATTTCGTGCGGCCGCGGCGTAACGCTCGAACAGCGCGTGTTCGGTCTCCGCATCGAGCGCCGCCGTTGGTTCATCGAGCACCAGCAGCAGCGGATGATCCCGCATGAAGCCGCGCGCCAGCGCCAGCTTCTGCCATTGTCCGAAACTCACCTCGACTCCACTAGGCCACGTCGGGCCGAGTTGCGTTTCGAGGCCGGCATTCAGATGCGCGATCACGTCGTCGGCGCCGGCGCGATTGACGGCCGCAACGACGGCAGCTTGGTCATCGAGTCGCGGGACGTCGCCGAGGCCTACCGTGTGACGCGCGCGAAACTCGAAGCGGAAAAAATCCTGGAATGCGCCCGCGACATGCTCGCGCCAGTCGTCAGCGGGAATCCGCGCAAGGTCAACGCCGTCGACGAGGATCCGCCCATCGTCGGGCTGGTAGAGTCGCGCGAGCAGCTTCACCAGCGTGCTTTTGCCCGCGCCGTTCTCTCCGACGATCGCAATCACTGACCCTTGTTTCAGATCGAGGCTCACATCTTCGAGCACATGGCGCGTCGTTCCCGGATATGCAAACGAAACATGATCGAGGCGGATACCGTCGACGAGGCGTTCCGGCGCCGGCGTGTCCGCATGCTCTGTCAACGCGGCAGCATAATCCTCGAGCCACGCCAGCCGGCGCGAACCGTCGAGCCAGACGCCGCGCAGAAATCCAATTTCGCCGACCGTCGCGCCAATGTACGCCGACAGCCGCGACCCCGCCGCCAGCACCAGCAGCACCTGTCCGGATGTGGCGTGAAGGCCGACCGTGACATAAACAATCGCGCCGATATAACCCGCGCCGAAAATCAGCCACGCGACTGTATGCCACGCCGCACTGCCCCAACGCGCCGACGCAACCGGTCCATACCATCGCTCCCATGCTTCGCGCCGCAATTTCACCAGCCGATTTCCAATTCGCGTGACGCGCACTTCTTTTCCGGGAGGAGCTGTGGTCGCGACGGTGAACAGATGCCGCGCGAGTCGATTCGCGGATGCGCCACGCTCCTCCGCCGCGCGCTCGATGCCGGGCCGCCAGGTCGAGGTCAGCACCGTGGGCAGCGCGAACGCTGCGAGCAGCGCCAGGATCGGGCTTATCGACATCAGCAGCACCACAGTAACGCCGAGCCGTAGGATCCATCCGCAGGTCGAGAACATCGACATGTACATGTGGTCGAGCACGAAGACCTGGTCGCGTAACACCGCCAGCCGGTCGAGGTATTCCGGACGTTCGTGATGCGCGATCGTCGCGACGGTCGCCTGCAACCTCGCCACGTGAGACTCGAGCGCGATCGTGAGGCGGTCGCGGAAGCGGCGCTGGACGCGATCGCTGGTCACGCGCAGGAACCAGGTTCCGACGGCGGACGCGCCGAGGCCCATCGCGGATGCGATCACCTCGAAACGATCGTGACTCGTCACTCCATTAGCGAGCAGCATTAGCCACAACGCCAAGAGGGCATCGGGCAGCGCCGCTAACAGCGACAGCCCGAATGCTACTGTCAGCAGGCGCGGCTCTGCCTGGTAGCCACGCTTGAGCGCACGCCACATCGCGGGAATCGCAGCCGGCATATCGTCATGCGGGCTCATCGAGTGCAACTCCTTCATCGACGCCAGCCGCGGATTCGCCGAAGCGCGACGCTTGCAACTCGAACATCGTGCGGTAGCGTCCGCCCAGCGTCATCAGTTCGTCATGCGTTCCAAGTTCGGCCACGCGTCCGTGTTCGAGCACGCAAATGCGATCCGCGTGACGCACGGTCGAGAATCGATGTGAGATCAAGATAGTGGTGGTGTGATGCGTCGCGGCGAGGATGCGATTGAAAATCTCGCTCTCGCCGCGAACGTCGAGCTGCGCGGTCGGCTCGTCAAGCAGAACCACTCCCGCGCCGAGCTTCACCGCGCACAGCGCCCGCGCGAGAGCGATCCGCTGCCACTGGCCGCCGGAAAGATCGGTGCCGCCCTGATATCCGCGCGCGAGGATCGTGTCGAGCGACGCGAGATTCGCCGCGCCCGCCTGGACGAGAGCCTGCTCGATCGCTGCGTCCGGCGCGCCGGCCGGCGCAACGTTGTCCCGCAGCGGCAGCTCGAATTTGGTAAAGTCCTGGAACACCGCCGTCACCCGTTCACGCCATGCGTCGATGTCGATTTCGCGCAGATCGACGCCATCGATCTCGATCGCTCCTTCGTTCGGATCGTAGAGGCGGCACAATAGCTTCGCGAGCGTGGTCTTACCGGCCCCGTTCTGGCCGACGATCGCGAGCGACGTGCCCGCCGGAATCGTCAAATCGAAGCCGGTCAGCACCGCATCTCCACCCGCAGGATACGCGAAGCTCACATTGCGAAAACGGATCTCGCGCGCGGGCATGTTCTGCGCAGGTTGGTTTCCGTGCGCGAGATTCCCGGTCGGCGCCATCGCATCCTGCAGACGAATCACCGCGCCAGCCGGCGCAGCGGCACCATCGAGCGCCCACGACAATCCACCGAATGCGATCATGCTCGTGCTGACTGCCGCGCTCGCGAACGTGACGACATGACCCACTGCGAGCCGACCGGTAGCGGCGTCGTCAGCCAGCGCCCAGAACACAATCAGGTTGGCAGACAGGACCAGGAGCAGGCTCCACAGCACCGGCTGCTCGCGAAGGCGAGTCGCCTCCCATCGGAGATCGAACAGGCGCCGCCGTCGCGAAGTGAAGCGCTCGATCGTCCACGACGCAAGTCCGAACAGCCGCAGTTCCTTTGCGGCGGGCGGATCGACGGCCAGCCGGTACGCATAATCGGCGTGGCGCTGCGCCTCCCGCACCTCATCTGTATTGCGATCGCGCCAGACGCCGCTTTCGCGCAGCAGCCAATGCGTCGCGAGCCACGCACCCGCAAGAAGAATCGGCGCCCACCACGCGTACGCCGCGAGCACCGCGGCTGACAACAGTCCTCCGACCATCTCGACCAGGCCAGACGCGATGAAGTCCATCGAGATGCTCATCGGCGGTCCGCTGATTCCGAGGTCGAAGTCGCGCGCCATCGCAAGGTCGGTCGTCAAACGCGGGTCTTCGAGATGCCCCATGCCGGGCGGACTGACGCATGAGATCGTCAACTGATCGTAAAGCCACGCGGCGACCCGGCTGCCGAGGTTCGTGCCGACCGCATGATGGAACGGCGGCGTGATTTGAAGCAGCACGAACACCGTGCCGACCGCGATAAGCGACGCGCCGAGAGGATTGCCGCGCTGCACGGCGCCGACGAGCGCTCCCATCGCGATCGCGAACAGGGCAGGCAACAATCCACGCAGTCCAAGCGCAGCCCACCACGCGATTGCGAGCGGGCGATCAGCTTTCAGCAAGACGCCGAAGAACTTCCACTCAGGACGCGCTTTCAGACGATCGAACATATGGCCCATCATGATGATCCTATAACCGTCGAAGTACGGGTTCGGTTACGCATCATCCTTGCCAACGTTTCGGCACGGTCTTCAGCCTCTGAACTCCGAGCTCGTCACACCATCGCTCGAATCGTGCGCGCGGCACGCCGTGAAATTCCAGATCATTGAGCGAGCGTTCGAGCGGAACCGTATCAACCAGCGTCGCGAGCTTGCGATAGAGCAGGGCGTCGTCGCGATGCTCGACCAATGTCGCCGCGAGCTGGAGTGCACCACGCGGCATTACCTTCCACTCCGCCGGATTCGCTGGAATCTGCTCGATCCGTTCGTACGCGCCGATCAACATTGACGTTGTCTTCTTGCCGAATCCCGGCAGCCCGGGAAATCCGTCGGCGCTGTCGCCGGTCAAGGCCAGGAAGTCCGCCATGCTCTCAGGCCCGAACCCGCGCTCAACGCGAAAGGCAGACTCGTTCGTCACTTTTCTCTGACGCCGGTCTACCTGCACCACCCGATCGTCCTGTATGCATTGGCCGAGATCCTTGTCGGGCGTGAGAATCCGCACTTGCTCGACCTGGTCGCGAAACATGCGAGCCCCGGTCGCTAATCCGTCGTCTGCCTCCCACTCTCGCATCGACCAGACCGTGATACCGATAGCGCGAACGGCATCCTCCGCCGCATCGAACTGCGAACGTAACTCGGGCGGCACGCCTTCGTCGCTCTTGTAGGGCAGAAAGAGATCGTTGCGAAACGATCGGATCGGATTGTCGAACGCGATCGCAATGTGGGTGACTGCTTCGTCCGCGTCATGTAGCAGCGCCAGCATCGACTCGACGATGCCGACCGTCGCCTTGGCATCCTTGCCCGAAGGATCGCTATGACCCGGCCGCGGCGCAAAGTGCGCCCGATAGAGCTCGTACGTTCCGTCAACTAGATGCAGTCTCACGTTTCGACCATAGCGCGCATCATGTGCTTGCGATCGTCCAGTTCTTTTGTCGCAGATTACCGCTGTAGCGCAAACAAAACGGCCCGGCTGGTTCATCGGAACCCGCCAGGCCGTTCTGCAATAGCTTTTTTCGAGCGCGGACTATTTGGGCATTGCGCAATGTCCGCTGCGAAGATCCGGTTGGAGTCTTAGTCGAACACAAACTGATGCGAATACGGATCGCGTGGCGCAACTCGTACCGGGACGCCGGCCAATTTCGATTCGTAAATCGTCTGGAGCCGCAACGCCTTCGCGTCCCACGAGAATTCGCGCGATCGGACCAAAGCGTGGGCCGCCATTCCGCGGCGAATCCCCTCCTCGGCGAGGAGCCAGAGAATTGCCAGTTCAAGTTGCTCGATTAACTCGCGCGAACTGCCAAGTGGAAGCTTGATTCCGCACTTATCGTCGACCACGTCGGCAAACTCGCAATGATCGGGGCAGATCACGGGGAGGCCTCGCGATAATGCTTCGAGCAAAACCGTCGAGGCAAGGTCTTTGAGGCTGGTGATAACGAAAACGTGACTGCGGCCCATCGTTTCGAGCGCGTCTTCCCGGCTCAGATTGCCGGTCCACGTGCAACGACGATCGATTCCAAGCCGCTGCGCGAGACGTTTCGATCTGGCAGTAGAGGGCCCTTCGCCGAGAATAGAAACCTCCCAATTGGCATCGGCGGGAAGTTTGGCAAGGGCGTGAAGCAGGACCGGAAGCCCCTCGCGAGGTAAATGTGCACCGCTCCAGCAGATTCGAAGATTCCGTCCCGGTCCTCTTCGAGCGTAGTCGTCCGCCGCCGCGAGCGCGCCCACCGCGCAAATCACCGTGCTCTTCTCGCCGTACCATCGCTCGATCTCGCGCTGGATTCCGCTGGTCCCCGCTATGATCGCGCCGCGAGCCTTGGCAAAGGCCCGTTTCGGTTCGCGAAGCAGAAGCTTGTCCAAAGTGTTGGTCACGTTTTGGCGTCCGTAATGGATCGCGCCACGAGGACCCATTGCAGGCAGCAGCCGCCAAGGCGTGTTTTCGAGTCCGCCTATGGGGCCCCATACCAGCGGAATATCCATTTTCCAAAAAGGACCCGGCACCTGAAATCCGACATAGGTGACTACGTGCACGAGACTGAATCCGATCTTGTTGTGAAGCTCGCAGCCAATTTTATAGGCCTCGCGCTGCCAGAGCCTGTAAGTCCACAATTGCGACAGCGGCCAGACTCGCTCGGCTTTCAACCATCGAGTGCGGGGGACGTAAACGAAATGGAGGTTTTCGTAGCGCGACTGATCGCGCGACGTTTCGCGTTCGATATCTTCGCGATTGGCGGCGTCGGTCAGCACCCAGCTCTCGCCGAAGCGCGCGATCATATTAACCCATCCCCAGCCGACCCCCGGCTCGGAGCCGCGGTACGGATTGCATGCATATGCGCAGACGAGGAGTCGGGTTTGCATCGTGGGTCAGCCCTGTTGGAATGCCGCTACCGGTCGCTCGATTGCGCGCTCGATCGCGGTGTCGTACGCGCCGGCTTCTCGGCGTCGAGTAGATTGGAAAATTCGCGGTGCGCGGGGAAACCGGATTTCACTGAGACGCGCTCCCGCCTTGGCGAAACTGTGGGGAGCGGCGAATCGACCGGGAGGCTCTACATGTTGCCGAAGACGGACCGGTCGACCCGCACCAGGCGGCTCGAAGTCTCGGTGGGGTCGAAAGGCGCGGCGGCGTGAATGCGCACGTCGCTACCCCAAAAAGTGATTGCGTTGCTCATTCGTCAATTGGCTTCGAGGACCAGCTCTTCTCCGCACGAGGGCCTGACTTTCAGCAGCACGGACTCCCACAGCTCGTCGCCGAGGACCCGCAGTCGCTGGACGAATGTTGGACTAAAGTCGCCGGCACTTTTGGATTGCGCGAGGATGTTGCTGAAGAAGAAAACGCCGTCGGCGCCATGGGTTCCAGTGCTCGTCTGGACCTGTTTGAATCCCGCCTTCCGCGTCATCGCCGCTGTCTTGCAGTCCGGATGCGCAAATTCACGGGCAGTTGGTCAATCAAGCGCGCGTCCGCCATTCCATGGTTTCCCTTGGAAAGTTGCTGCACAATTGAATGCACAACGGGCATTGCTTTGAATCGCCCTTCCAATTCACCTTCACCACCTCCAAGAGTCCGCCAACTGCGGTACTCCCCAACCCGTCCACAACAGGCCGATGACTCGTGCAGCTCGCAGGTAAGCGCGATAAACGTAACGTCATCTCTGCTGGTTACTATAGAACTGACAGTACACTAATTGGGCGCGTCTAAGTCAAACTTAGTACTCAGTTGAATAGCTTGTTCAGAAAGTAGCGATTACTATCTTCTAGTATAGGAAACTGTTCCGATCAGTAGGAATACTTAGCAACATGTATATCAATTACTCCGAGAGCGGCTAGTCAAAACGTGCACCTCGATTCAACAAGTGTGTACTGCATAGCGTAGCCTTGCCAAATACTAAGAATCAGAATCCTGAAACAACTAGTATTGGAGAAATTAGTCGTGGATGAAGAGGCGGGTCGGCGAGGTTGATGCTGCCGAAAGACAAAGTCCGCCAGTCTAGGCATGATGCGACGCTTGCGCGCCGGCGGATATTCGGAATAAAGCAGCAACAGGGACAAAGCATCGCGCACACGCGAGGCGTATCTCCCGCAAAGGAGACTTCGATGCCGGATAAGACGTACAAGATAATCGAGGTGGTCGGCGTATCCGACGACAACGTCCAGCAGGCCGTACGCAACGCAATAACCAAAGCCCGCGAGACAATTCGGAACATTGACTGGTTCGAGGTCAGAAATGTTCGCGGCTCGGTGAACAAGGCGGGCGATGTGACCTTCCAGGTGGAAGTACGGATCGGCTTTCGCCTGGAAGGCGACGCCGTCGTTTGAAATCGCCCGTAGCTCCCGGCTTCTCGCCTGTCGGTGCAAGTTCCGATTAATCGTTCTGCGCCCTGCGCCCAGGTTCCTTCAAGTTTATCAAAGACATTCGACGCTAGCATGGCAATCTGCTAGTTAAACGGCTCGTTTATACACGGTGGCGTGATTACATGCTGCCTGTTATCGAACGGCGCGGCCCTTCGTACGCTTTCTTTGTAAGGGGCCTCGGGTGGGGGTTATGGGCAAACGGATTTGGGTCATAGCGATCGTTTTGGCGGTTGGCAGTTTGCCGATTTGCCTGCTGCCATTTCCGGCGCCGACGCTTGCCAGCGCAACCTCTGCGCCGGATCAAATCAGTGAGCCGATCGACGACAATGACACTATCGGCGTGCCGGGTGATGTCCGTCCGGAGGCGACAACCGCCAACGATCGTGGTCGTGTCGCCGATGACTTTCCACTCGACCACCTGATCCTTCAACTCCGGCAGTCACCGCAACAGAAGCGCAAACTGTTGAAATTGCTCGACGAACTTGAAGATTCGAACTCGCCAAATTACCACCATTGGCTGACTGCGGATGAGTTTGGAAATCGCTTCGGTGCGAGTCCGCGGGACATCGACAAGATATCCGCATGGCTTCGGGCCCACGGATTCAGGGTCAATTATGTTTATCCGAGCGGAATGTTGCTCGATTTCTCAGGCAACGCGGGCTCGATACGCGACGCTTTCCACACCGAAATTCATTGGCTGTCCGTCAACGGCAAAAGGCATTTCGCGAATATGAGCGATCCGCGCATTCCGGCCGCGCTCGCACCTGCCCTGGCGGGCGTCGTGTCGCTCAATGATTTCCGACCGCATCCGATGTATCAGCGGCGCACGGACTACACGACCAGCAGCGGTTACCAGTTGTTGGTGCCGGCGGACCTCGCGACGATTTACGATTTCAATCCGCTGTTCGCAGCCGGATATTCGGGCAAAGGACAGACCATCGTAACGGTCGAGGATACCAACCTCTACACGACCGCAAACTGGACGACTTTCCGCACCGTCTTCGGACTAAGCAGCGCATTTCCGTCGGCCACGTTGACCCAGGTTCATCCGGCGCCGGGGACGGGCGGCACCTGCACCAATCCCGGGGTCAACGCCGACGATGCTGAGGCGGCAATCGATGTCGAATGGGCCAGTGCGGCCGCGCCCAACGCGGCTATCGAGCTGGCATCGTGTGCGGACACGAGCACAAACTTCGGCGGATTCATCGCTCTGCAAAACATGCTCAGCGAATCAGGCAACCCGCCCGCGATCGTGAGCATCAGCTACGGCGAGGCCGAGGCGTCGCTTGGCGCAACCTTCAACGCCTACATCAACGGGCTCTATCAGCAAGCGGTAGCGGAAGGCGTGTCGGTATTCGTATCGTCGGGTGACGAGGGCGCCGCCAGCGCCGACCCGGACGTAGCGATGGCGACTCACGGCATAGCGGTGAGCGGGTTCACCTCGACTCCGTACAATGTGTCGGTGGGCGGCACGGACTTCAGCGACACCTACTCGGGCACCGTAAACAACTATTGGGGATCGAGTAACGGCACGACCTACGGATCCGCGCTGTCCTACATTCCGGAAATTCCCTGGAATGATTCCTGTGGCGGCGAATTGTTCGCGGCGTTTGAGGGATATCCGTCGCCATACGGCAGCACTGGATTCTGCAACAGCATCATCGCAGAGTTCTTCTATCTGGACACTTCGGCGGGAAGCGGAGGACCCAGCGGGTGCGCGACCGGGAGCCCGTCCTCGAGCGATGTCGTGAGCGGAACCTGCGCCGGCTACAACAAGCCCGCGTGGCAATCGATATTGGGCAATCCCGCCGACGGCGTGAGAGACGTTCCGGACGTCTCGCTGTTCGCGGCGAACGGATTGTGGGGGCACTACTACGTAGCCTGTTATTCGGATCCGTCAAACGGTGGCGCCGCATGCACCGGAACGCCGGACACCTGGGCGGGATTTGGAGGGACGTCGATTTCGTCGCCGATAATGGCGGGAATACAGGCGCTCATCAATCAACGTACCGCGAGCCGGCAAGGGAATCCGAATCCAACCTACTATTCACTCGCCGCGGCTGAGTACGGAGCCGGTGGCGATGCTGCCTGCAATTCAAGCTTGGGCAACGCCGTCAACCCTTCGTGCATCTTCTATGACGTCACCCTGGGAGACATGGACGTCGATTGCACAGGCACGAACAACTGTTACACGCCGTCGGGAACCTACGGGATCCTGTCAACTTCCGATTCCGCCGCCCAGCCCGCGTTTGCAGCCGGAGTCGGCTGGGACTTTGCTACAGGTATCGGCACTGTCAATGCTTATAACCTGGTGAGCGCGTTTGGATCGCCGGTACCTACTACGACTCCGACCGCAACCGCGAGCCATTCGGCTACGCCATCAGCTACGCCTACGCCCAGCGCGATAGCTACCGCAACCAAAACGGCAACCCCCACGGTCTCTGCGACCGCAACGACGAGCGCAACTGCCACGCCGACCGTCACTCCGACCGCGACCCCAGTGCCGCCGATGGCCTTTGTCGGATCGACGAATAACACGGGTTCCACGGTAACTCTCCCTGCGCTCTCTCCTGGCGACCTGATTATTTTGGTGACAGTCGCTGCCGGTGGCGGTGTAAGTACTCCACCCGGTTACACTCTGCTCGATAGCGATAGCACTACAGGAGATTTTACCTTAAAGGATTTCTATAAAGTGGCCGGTTCAGGCGAATCCGGTTTCACACTTTCCAACTCCCCAGACACGTCCTGGGGCACTTGCGTTTACAGCGGTGAGAATCCAGCAACGCCTATTGATGCTCACACCCACAGCGGCAGCACCAATAGCAGCACGATGACGCTCGCGCCGGCGACCGCCAACTTCAGCAACGACTGGATTGTGGGTGTCGGCGGAATAATCGACACATTCACGGTGAATGGTTCTTTCAATCAGCGTTTCTTGCAACCATTTGTCAGCGGTACCGCGTACGGCAGTCTTTGCGCTGATAACGTCTTAAGCAGTTCGGGATCTACCGGCACCGTGACGTTAGGCGCTCTATCTGCCACCGACGGTTGGAGCAGCGGAACAATTCTGATTAGGCCAGCTGCGGCAATAACTGCGTCGCCAACCGCCGCAGCTACCTTGACCGCAACCCCTACGGCGACCGCGACAGCCACCGCAAGTAATACGGGAACCGCCACGGCATCTGCGACCGCAACGACTACCGCAACCACAACTGCAACTGTAACTCAGACCGCGACCGCTACCCCCTCGGCGACCGCCACTCCGACAGCGACCGCAACTTCGACATCGACAGCAACTGCGACTCCGACAGCAACGCCCACATCGACAGCAACTGCGACTCAGACAGCAACGCCCACTGCGACGGCAACGGCCACAGCATCTCGGACGGCGACCCCTACTGCCTCGGCGACGGCCACAGCATCTCGGACGGCGACCCCTACTGCCTCGGCGACGGCCACTCCGACAGCAACCGCAACTTTAACCGCGACTGCGACCTCGACCGCAACTTCGACATCGACTGCGACCTCGACCGCAACGACCACTTCGACTTCGACCGTCTCCGCGACGCCCACCGCGACAGCTACGCCCGTAACTACTGTGTCGGTGACGGCATCGCTCGCTTTCGGCAACGTCGCCGTCGGCCAGACACTTGCGAAGAATCTGACAATCAATAACACCGGCGCGACCAACCCACTGGTCATCTCAAACGCGACATCGTCTGACCCGGCGGAATTTGCCCTGAGCGGCACCGGAACGTGCGGGACCGTGCCGATCACGGTCGCGCCCAAGACCTCGTGCACCATGGGAGTCGCATTCGCGCCCAACGCCGTCGGCGCGCATAGCGCGAAGTTGATGATGTTCGATAACGCCATCACCAGCCCGCAATCATCGACGCTCAGCGGCACCGGCATCGCGGGCCTGACAGTATCGAAGACCAGCCTGGTATTCGGCAGCGAGAAGTTCGGTGTTAAATCGGTACAATCCTTCAGTGTGACCAATCATCAGACCCAGCAGGTGACCCTCGCCGAAAGCTTCAGCGGTCCGAACGCTGCAGACTTCAGCGTCAGCGGCGGGACCTGTACTGCGACCTTGGCCGCCAACTCAGTGTGCTCGATAATAGTGACCTTCACGCCGGGTGCGCTCGGAACTGAATCTGCGACGCTGTCGATCTCAGACACTCCCGATCCGCTCAGTCCTTACAGCGTCGCACTCAGCACTGGAGCGACGATTCCTGAAACCGTCGCACCGCTGACTCTGGCCTACGGCACCGTCGCTCAGACGTCTTCCAAGACGCTCAAGACCACGGTCACCAACAAATCGCCGTTCACGATTTCGGTTGGGTCCGCCGTAAGCGGTGCCAACGCGAGCGACTTCACGATCACGGGCGGCACTTGCGGATCGTCTCTGGTCGGCAATTTGTCTTGTACGATTGGCGTGAAGTTCAAGCCCACCACTGCCGCCGCAGAGAGCGCGACGCTGGCCGTGACTGTCCCGCAGGATCCGACCAGTCCTCAAAATGTGAGCCTGACAGGCACCGGCATGTGAAAATGAAAACGGGCCAGCGACGAAGTCACCAGCCCGCGGCCGACTGGGAAAGGGGGGCAAACCCAGTCAGTCATCCCTTACTATCAAATCTTTAGCGCGAGAGTCTATCGAAGATTTTTGATTGGCGATAATTTGTTAACGCCAAGTGCCTGTGCGAGTGTGAGAAAAGTACTCTTCCAGCCGGCTTAAGCGCCCTCGGTCTTCCCAGTAATTTTTCCTACTTTGGGCTCTTTACATAAGCGTACAGTTAGTGTACTTATCAAACACTTGGTTGTGACCACCTAAAGCGGATTAAGCTGACTCGGACGGTCAGCGCGAAAAGGCGGCACTTGAAATACGGGGACAATGGCCAATTTCGGCCAAATAAACTGACTGAAGGAGGATACGGGACAATGGACATGATCACGAAGATGTTTGTGAAGGCTCGCGAGTATCAGAAGGGACAGACCATGGCTGAGTACGCGCTGATTCTGGCGGCCGTGGCTGTCGTAGTGTTCGTCGGCTACCAGACGATGGGCACGACCATCACCACGTTGCTCGGCAGCGTGGACGGCAAGCTCTAAATTCTGGGAAGAACGAAGTCCTGGGGTGGCGGCCTAACCCACCGCCACCCCCACATTAAAAACGAGCTTGGGAGGCTCATCTGAGGGAAGGAAGGGAAATGGAGAGAATCACCAAACTAGTGGTCCGTGCTCGTGAATTTAACCGTGGCCAGACGATGGCGGAATACGCGCTGATCCTGGCCGCAGTCGCGGTAGTGGTATTCGTCGGGTACCAGACGATGGGCACGACGATTACAACCCTGCTGGGCAGCGTAGACACCAGCCTGTAAGCGCGTTGCAAGGTCGTCCCGGAATGGTCTCTTAGCGGGGACTCCAACCAGTCCCCGCTGAGAGCTCAATCTAAGAAATACGACCACCCTGGGAGGGGAAGTCAATGCGCCACCAGACGGGAGTTAATCGGATATTAGAAGGATCACGCGGTCAGACGATGGCCGAGTACGCGTTGATACTCGTGACGATTGCGGTAGTAGCTGCAGCCTTGGTTCAGAGCGCGGGCACCATCGTCCTGGAATTGGTCCACAATGTGTCCCTGCTTTTCTCCTAGATGGTGAACTGCGCGGGTCAGTGGCGTCCACCGTGGACGTTGTCTCTTTGATCAGATCTGATCGCTAGCTACGCTCGTAGCGACGCAAAAAAGTACGGGCCAGCGATGAACTCGCCAGCCCGAAGCCAATTGGTGTAAGGGGGGCAAACACCAGCCAGCGCTCCCCTGACTATCAGATTGTAGTGTTTAGGCATACAGCTTTCCGCGTGTGCTGGTCTTCCGATACCCATCTCGGAGACGACGAACTTCTTGAGGCGTTTCAGGTTTCATAACGGACTCTGCCGCGGGCCGGTTTGCGTCGCGTCGTTTTGGAAGATCGTGCAGATTCGATGGAAGCGGCAGCAGCAGGTAATTTCGATCGCACGCCGGTCCGAGCCTTGGACGGGACCGACAGCAGGTATCCATCTTTCAGAATTGCCGCGGTCTGGTCCCATTTGACTTTGTAGTCGATGCGGACGCCGACCCATCCTTGCTTGCCCATGTACGGCGGTACGAAGAAGCGCTTTGGATCCGAGTTGACCAGGATTTCCTGAACCATCGCGGGCGCCTTGACCCATACCGCGAGGTGGCCGCTGTTGTGGTGATTGTTGTCGGTCATCGCGAACATGCTTCCGCCGGTGACGCGAAACGTACATTCGCCCCACGCCTCTTTCTCGAAGACCTCGGGCATCGCGAGACAGATCTCGCGCAATTTCTTAATCGCTGGATTTGAATCGTCATACATGCGCGGATGTGCCATCGCAGTACTCGCTCACTTCTTATTGGTCGCGATCCACCACGTGTTGCCCGACGTGTCCTTCACGCCTCCGACGCGATCGCCCCAGGTCATGTCAGCCGGCTCTCTAATCGCCTCGGCGCCAAGGCTCACCGCCCGCTTGTAGGTCGCATCGACGTCTGGAACGTAGATATAGATCGCGGCCGCCATCGAGGGATCGGAAAAATAGCCGTTGCCAAACAGCAGCTGCGCATCGCCGATTTTGGCCTCGGCGTGGAATTGCCCTTCGGCATCGGGGGTCGGAGCATGGATCACCTCGGCGCCGAAAGCATTCTTGAGGAAGTCGGCCAGGTCGGGTTTCGCATACAGGTAAGGAGTGATTGTCGTGTAGCCGGGCTGGATGTGATTGTTCGTCGCGCTCATGGTCGCTCCCTGGCGATCGCGTGATTGATGCTCTACCTGCGAATCATTACTACTAGAACTCAAGGCTCGCCGGAATGTTACGGTCCTGGAGATTGCCTGCAGGAAAACGAATATGCTGTTCGCTCGACAAATGAATCAGTACGAGGGAGGTGGGGGATGCGGATGATTGTTGCGATGCTCGCCCTGATCGGAATGACGACGGCAGGATGCTTCCAGGTACAGCCCCAAACCTTGCCGTCCACGACCATGAGCAGTTGGGGACCGGCTGGAGGCTTCACGATGTCGTCCGGATCGACATGCGCCGGTCATGCGACGCTTACCGCGGGACATACCTCGGTGAGCGATCCATGCTTCACCGGCATCGACGACGTCGTGGTGTGCACCGACAATTCGACGGTGAGCCCCGTCCAATGCAGTCCCGGCACCGGCTACCTGGTTATCTCGGGAAGCGGAAGCGACATGATCTCATATTCCCGGGTCAAATAGCCGCCCGGGCAAAGAGAGATCATTCCTCTACGCTTTAGTGGAAGTGGCTGGTTCCCACCAGAAGATAGATCAGCAGGATGACCAGCATCGCGGGCACGAGGCCACCGTACTTGCCGTAACTGCGAAAGCCATAGTAGGTGAAACCTCCACTAACCAGCAGAAGCAACAAAAGAATCAGCACCATCACCGCATCCTCCCTCGCTATTCGTGCCGCCCGCCAAATGATCGGCAACCTCGCGCAAATTGTACTCGCATAAGAACAAGTTATCGATACGGCGTGACAAGCTAATGTCAGTGCGACTTCCAGCAGTTCGCGCTTTCCAGACTAAATCAAATTTTCAAGTGCCCGCGCGCATTCACCATATGTTCTGGTTCGAAGGCAGCCGTTAAACTGACAGCGGTCTGACGCAGCGCTATCGTGCCGGAGGGGGACTAGTGGAACTGTCAGGATATTGGCGAAACATGCTTTCGGTCGCGACTGCAGTCGCGTTGCTCAGCCTCGCACCACCGCTCGCGCGGACAGCGCGCGCACAGTCGCCGTCTCCCGCATCGTCGACGGCGACGTCGAACGAGAATGACATCCGCGCCGCGACCCTACTTTTCTATGCCGCGTTCAACAGCGCCTTGCACGGCAACCTCGCTCCGATGAGCGCCGTCTGGTCGCATCGCCCCGACGTCACCAGCCTGAGCGCGGCGGGCGGCCACGCAAAGGGCTGGAATGAGGTTTACGCAGGATTTCAAAACATGGCTCGACTCTATCCCGGCGGCTCAATCGAAGCGCGGGACATGACCGTCGTCGCCGGGAAGGACATGGGCTATTCGGTATGCATCGAGACCGGCCAATTGCGGTCGTCGGAAGGTCCGATGGTGAAGTTCAATCAGCGCGCGACCAACATCTTCCGACTCGAAGGCGGCAGTTGGAAGTTGATCCACCATCACGCTGACTCCAATCTCAACGAAGCAGATGCCTCGGCGTCCAGATAGCAACTATTAATGTCTTTTCGGGCAAGTTGGTCGCGATCACTGCCCTGAACGCTGTCCGCTCTCGTCAACCAGCTTAAGGTTCTGGCTCGTCCTTTGCCCCTTCTCTTATAGAGGTAGATGCGGCGACGCCGCTCCCCGTTGAGGGAGCGGCGTCGCCGGTTAGTCACTCGTTTGGAGGTCCTGCGCGCTACTGCAGCAGTGCCGACGCTGGAGAATTGGCCGGCGTGTAACCTGTCGGTATTGCCGCCGTTCCCACCGTCCAGAGTCCGGTGCTCGGACTGAACAGCTCGTAGTAGTCGCTCTGGGCTGACGAGCCGCACAGTGTGCCAGCCTCAGCGCTTCCAATCGCTGCCGACGCCAGGCTTCCGACCGCGCACTCGCCGCCTACCACCACCAAGTCATCGGGGAATTTCGCCGACGAGCCCAGGATTGCGAAGCCGTAACCGCCGCGAGACTGGTTCAGCGCACCGGTCGCGGTGAACGCAGTCGTGGTCGGATCGTACAGATCGGTCGCGGTCTGCGTGGTCTGGTGGATGTTGGTGGTCGATTCGCACGTCGGGAAGTTCGGCGTGCTGCCGTTAGTGGTCTCGGCGTCGATGCCGCCGGCGAAGATCGCCAAACCCGAATCGGTGCCGGTAGTGAAAAGCGATCCTGCCGCGATTCGTTTGACCGTCATGCCGCCTGCCGCGCCCGGGGTGGCCGACGATCCAGTGGTCAGCGTCCACGAAGGTACCGTCGGATCATAAACCTCAGCCGAGCTGTTGGTCGTGAACGCCACCGGAGTAGCCGGCGTCGCTGCGCATGCTGCCGCCGCTCCGGTCAGACCGCCGGCCAGCAGAACATCACCGTTAGGCAGTTTGACTACCCCGGGCAGCTCGCGCGCCACGTTCATCGGTACGGTCTGGCTGAAGGTCGCCGTGGACGGGTTGAACAGGAACGCCTGCTGCGACGACTGGCCGAGGAACACAATGTAGTCGCCGCCTGCGACCAGCACATTGCCGTTGTTCAGCAGCGCCGCGTCTGCATCGACCAAGCCGCACTGCGCCGTGTCGGCGGCCGCAAAGCCACCGCTTCCAGCGCCCAATCCTGAGGCGGCCGTGTACTGGAAGGTAGTGGTCGTCGGAATCGCGGTTACCGCAAAGATTCCGTTGTATCCCGTAACCGACACGCCGCTGACCGTCACGTTGTTACCAACCAGCAGCCCGGTCGGATTCGCCGTGCTGGTGATGGTTACCGTCGTGCCACTTTCAGACGTTGACGTGATCGGACTTTCAGTGCCACCGCAAGTCGAAGGCAGTCCTGTGGTGCAGGTCGGAGGCGCGGTTCCCGCTGTGCATCCCGGAATGGATCCGGTCGCGGTGAAGGTGTCGGCCGCCGGGTCGTAGATCTCCGCCGTGTTCTGCGCCACCTGCCCGAACGGACCGCATCCCGGCGGCGGTGTCGACAGCGACAGGAACGAGCTGCCGCTCGAGCCACCCGTGATCAGCACTTTGCCGTCGAGCGAGGTTCCCGACCCTGTGATCAGGGTCGCAGTCGCGCCGCTGCGCGCGGTCGTCATATGGCTGCCGCTGTTGGCGCCCGCCAGCGTGAAGCTGCCACTGGTGCTCGAGGCCTGAGTGTACAGCTCCGCAGTGTTGAGTGCGTTGCACTGGAAGCCACTAAACGATGACGATCCACACAGACCGCCCGGGCCGTAGGTCATGGGCCCGCAATCCGAGCCGCCCACTATCAGGGTCTTGCCATTGGGCAGCACGAGCGCGGTCGCAGTCGCTTCGCGCGCGGTGTTGAGCGAACTCACCAGTCCGAACGCATCGGTCAGGGCCTCATAGATCTCGGCCCCTGCCGTCGAGTTGGTTGAGGTTGACAGCGGGATAAAGCCGGCCAGCAGCCCGCCCGTGTCGCCGCCCGCGATCAGCACGTCTCCCGCCTGCGGTCCCGGCGTGCTGGTTGGCGTCGCCGTCGGTGTCTCAGTCGAGGTTGCCGTCGATGTGGCAGTTGCCGTTGCGGTCGACGTACTGGTCGCCGTCGCTGTCGCCGTGGCAGTCTTCGTCGCTGTCGCTGTCGCCGTCGCAGTTGCCGTTGCGGTCGACGTACTGGTCGCCGTCGCAGTTGCAGTCGATGTTGGCGTCGAGGTCGCACTTGTAGTCGACGTTGGCGTCGAGGTCGCCGTGGCAGTCTTCGTCGCCGTTGGCGTTGCAGTCGCGCTGCCAGTGGCCGTCCCGGTTGCTGACGAGGTAGAAGTTGCCGTCGCGGTCGCGGTCGACGTTGGGGTTGCAGTCGCTGTTGAAGTTGCGGTCGACGTCGCCGTCGAGGTGGCCGTGGCAGTATTCGTCGACGTGGCACTTGCCGACGCGGTCGACGTACTGGTCGGTGTCGACGTCGCAGTCGCGGTTGACGTCGGGGTTGCAGTCGCTGTTGAAGTCGAGGTCGGCGTCGCTGTTGAGGTCGCTGATGACGTTGACGTCGCGGTCGCCGTGGCAGTCTTCGTCGCCGTCGCCGTTGCAGTCGAAGTTGGTGTTGCAGTTGCCGTCGTAGTGGACGTCGCCGTCGCGGTCGAAGTAGGCGTTCCGGTCGCAGTCGGCGTTGGCGTCGCACCGGTGCCGGTACAAGTCAGACTCACTACGTCAGTCTGTATTTTATGTTTGCCCGCATTGTAGACGAACGTCAGCGCTCCCGTGACCGGCCCAGACGCCGTCGGTTGGCATTCAACCCCAACCTGGCATGTCTGTGAGGCGCCCAACGAGCCATCACAAGTATCGCTCGACTTGATGAATGGCGCCGATGCGGAAATGTTGAAAATGGTGATCGTAACTTTTTTGGAATCGTTGCTAACCGACACGGTCTGCTGCGGACTGGTGCTCCCGATCGCCACATTGCCGAAGCTTAGACTGTTTGGACTGATTTTTAGGTGTGCGTTTCCGTTCGCAGAGTCATCCGCGAACGCCAGCGCCGGTGAGACCAGGCTGATCGTCAAAAGAAGAGTCAAAACCGAAAACGCATAGAGAGCCGACTTCGTTCGGGACATGGCATTCCTCCCAAGGAACCATACGATTAACGAACGTCTGAAAAAGCGCCCCCAGCACTTTCCCACCCCAGTCAAAATTTTCTGATCCCACCCATTGGGAAGCGGCCGCTCGAGCCGGAGTTCCCGTGTGATTCGATCACTAGGCTCAAAGTAAGTGCAAATCGAAATTTGAGACAAGGCGGATTTCACTACATCCGCGTCACACGGCGAGAGTGCTTTCAGGAGCAGGCTGCTCAAGCGCGCGAGTGAGACCTCCGCGCTTCGGTCCCTGGATGCGGCGACGCCGCTCCCTGTTGAGGGAGCGGCGTCGCCTGTTAGTCACTCGTTTGGAGGTCCCGCGCTACTGCAGCAGTGCCGAAGCTGGGGAATTGGCCGGGGTCGAAGCGGGTGCCGACGCTCCCACCGTCCAGAGTCCGGTGCTCGGACTGAACAGCTCGTAGTAGTCGGTCTCCGCAGCCGAGCCGCACAGTGTACTAGCCTCTGCACTGCCAATCGCTGCCGACGCCAGGCTCCCGACCGCGCATTCGCCGCCTACCACCACCAAGTCATCGGGGAATTTCGCCGACGAGCCCAGGATAGCGAAGCCGTAACCGCCGCGAGACTGATGCAGCGCACCGGTCGCAGTGAACGCAGTCGTGGTCGGATCGTACAGATCGGTCGCGGTCTGCGTGGTCTGGTGGATGTTGGTGGTCGATTCGCACGTCGGGAAGTTCGGCGTGCTGCCGTTAGTGGTCTCGGCGTCGATGCCGCCGGCAAATATCGCCAAACCCGAATCGGTGCCGGTAGTGAACAGCGATCCTGCTGCGATTCGTTTGACGGTCATGCCGCCTGCCGCGCCCGGCGTCGCTGACGATCCGGTGGTCAGCGTCCACGAAGGTACCGTCGGATCATAAACCTCAGCCGAGCTGTTGGTTGTGAACGCCGTCGGCGTAGCCGGGGTCGCTGCACATGCTGCCGCTGCTCCCGTCAGACCGCCGGCCAGAAGAACATCACCGTTAGGCAGTTTGACTATTCCGGGCAGCTCGCGTGGCACGTTCATCGCCACGGTCTGACTGAAGGTCGCCGTGGACGGGTTGAACAGGAACGCCTGCGGGGACGACTGGCCGAGGAACACGATGTAGTCGCCGCCTGCGACCAGCACCTTGCCATTGTTCAGCAGCGCTGCATCGGAGTCGACCAGCCCGCACTGCGCTGTGTCGGCGGCCGCAAAGCCACCGGTTCCAGCGCCCAATCCTGTGGCCGCCGTGTACTGGAAGGTAGTGGTCGACGGGATCGCGGTTACCGCGAAGATTCCGTTGTATCCCGTAACCGACACGCCGCTGACCGTCACGTTGTTACCAACAATCAGCCCGGTCGGATTCGCCGTGCTGGTGACAGTTACCGTCGTACCGCTCTCCGACGCGGACGTGATCGGACTTTCAGTGCCACCGCAAGTCGAAGGCAGTCCGGTGGTGCAGGTCGGAGGCGCAGTTCCCGCTGCGCATCCGGGAATCGATCCGGTCGCGGTGAAGGTGTCGGCCGCTGGATCGTAGATCTCAGCCGTGTTCTGCGCCACCTGTCCGAACGGAGCACATCCTGGCGGAGGCGTCGACAACGACAGGAACGAACTGCCGCTCGAGCCACCCGTGATCAGTACCTTGCCGTCCAGCGACGTGCCCGATCCCGTGATCAGGGTCGCGGTCGCGCCGCTGCGCGCGGTCGTCATCACGCCGCCGCTGCCTGCGCCCGCCAGCGTAAAGCTGCCCGTGGTGCTGGTGGTCTGAGTGTACAGTTCAGCCGTGTTTTGTGCGTCGCACTGGAACCCACTGAACGATGACGATCCGCAGAGGCCGCCCGGACCGTAGGTCTTGGGCGCGCAATGCGATCCGCCCACTATCAGGGTCTTTCCATTGGGCAACGGCAGCGCAGTCGCCGTTGCTTCGCGCGCGGTGTTGAGCGAACCCACCAGCCCGAACGCGTCGCTCAGGGCCTCATAGATCTCGGCCGAGGCGGTGGAGTTAGTGGACGTTGAGAGCGGGATGAATCCGCTCAGCAGCCCGCCCGTGTCGCCGCCCGCGATCAGCACGTCTCCCGCCTGCGGTCCTGCTGTCGGCGTCGACGTCGCGGTCGCCGTAGGTGTCCCGGTTGAGGTCGCAGTCGCCGTTGGTCCCGTCGTCCCAGTGGCCGTGGCTGTTGCCGTGGCGGTCGACGTCGGAGTCGCCGTCGCCGTACGGGTCGACGTAGATGTTGCGGTAGACGACGATGTCGAAGTCGAGGTTGCCGTTGCGGTCGAGCTGGCCGTTGGCGTTGCAGTCGCGCTGCCAGTGGCCGTCGCGGTTGCTGACGAGGTAGAAGTCGCCGTCGCTGTAGCGGTGGCGCTCGAGCTTGCCGTCGACGTGGAGGTTGCGGTCGAGGTTGCCGTCGACGTGGAGGTTGCGGTCGAGGTTGCGGTTGCCGTCGGCGTGTTGCTCGAGGTTGACGTAGAGGTCGCGGTTGGGGTCAACGTCGCAGTCGGCGTCGACGTTGCAGTCGCACTCGACGAAGCAGTCGATGTCGCGGTAGCAGTCCTGGTTGCCGTGGCCGTGCTGGTCGAAGTCGCTGTGCTGGTTGTAGTCGGCGTATTGGACGGAGTTCCAGTCGCAGTCGGAGTCGGCGTCGAGGTTACGCCATTTCCTGCTAACGTAAATTTGAGGGTTCCGCCGTTGCTTTTGACCGTCAGGCCATTGCCCAGCGTGACCTCGCCGGCGGAAGTCGGTGAGAACACAATAATAATGGCGCAGACACTACCGGGTGATAAAGACCCATCACAGGTGTCGCTCACCTCGCTGAAGGGGGGACTAACCGAGATGCTCTTGATCTTGATAGTCTTCTTTTTTTCCGTATTGACGAGCCCCACGGTCATCGGGGGACTGGTGGTGCCCACCATGACATCTCCGAAGTCGGCTCCGAATTTGATCTTGGAGCTGCTGGTACGGAATTGCAGCGAACCGCTCTCATCCGCGGATTGCGCCAGCGCTGCTCGCCCCAATGCGCTGACGAGAAATAATAGTACGAAAGTTACGGCCGCGAGCGACCGCGTGAACGACTTAACGGGCATGGTAACAATCCTCCTCGAGCTGGTCCTACTCTTAGCTTGTTTTGCTAACCATGCGTTCTATTACGCACGCCCCTCGCCTAACAAGCCTAAGTGGTGGAACCGGAGCGACCCTAGTCTTGCTTGTGCTAAATTGTCAAGCAAACAACTCTTCAGAACCACGAAATTTGGTAACTCTGGGATCCCTATTTTGACTTGGCCTTGATCTTAACCTTGATCGCTTTTTTGTGGTTGGGATCGTTGCTCGTAATCAAGATTAAATCGCTCGTGCTTCCTTTTTTGGTCGGCGAGAACACGACAATCACATCGTGGATCGCGCCTGGTGCGATTGGGATTCCGCTCCCTCCTCCGACCTCTGACAGCGGCGGATCATGCTTGGGCGGAGTTACGTTGGCGATCAGCGTCCCAACCCCTGTGTTGGTGATCGTGATGCTCGCCGAGGCGGTACTGTTGGGAGCGGCCGCCAGGCTGATCGCCTTCCGATTGACCTCAATATGTCCCGGACCAGGTGCCGGAGTGGACGTGGGCGTTGCGGATGGCGTAGCGGTCGCCGTGGGAGTAGAGGTCGCCGTGGGAGTAGAAGTTGCCGTGGGAGTAGAAGTTGCCGTCGGCGTGCCAGACGCCAGTGGCATGCTGTACGCGAGCACTCGATTGTTCTGATTATCCGCCACGTAGAGGTTTCCCAGCTGGTCGACGGCGACGCCGGTAGGATTTTTGAGGCTGTCGGCGCTGACTCCGATGCACGCAAACGACGTGAAACTGCCGCAGGTGCCGAAGACCTGGTCCGCAATCGCGTCAGTGGTTCGCGGAGTGTTGTATTCGAGCACCCGGTTGTTGAACCCGTCGGCTACGTAGAGATTGCCGGCATTGTCGACGGTAACGCCCATTGGAACGCACAGGCTGCTGGCGCTTCGCCCGTCGAGATTACATTTGTTCGACGTAAAGTTTCCGCCCTGTCCGAAAACCATATCCGCGGTAGTGTCGCCGGCGCCGGTTTCGCCGCTGCCGGGGTTGAGCGGCGTGTTGTATTCCAAAACCCTGGAGTTAGTGAAATCGGCAACGTAGAGATTGCCGATACTGTCGAGTGCCGCGGCGGATGGAGCGCAAAGATCGATCGCGCTCGACGGTTTCAAAGAACCGCCAGTATCAAAATTGCACGCATTCGAGGTGAAGCTTCCTCCTTGGCCAAAGACCAGGGCCGCTGATGCGCCGGAGGTCAGCGGCGCGTTGTACTCGAGTACCCGGTTGTTCATGCTATCGACCACAAAGAGGTTGCCGGATGTGTCGACCGCGACTCCCACCGGAGCGGCTAAACTGCTCGCACTGATTCCACCGTTGTTCTGAGTATTTGAAGTGAAGCTCGGTTGGCCGAGCACCACGGTCGCGGGACCTCCTACGCAGGGGAACGTGCCGCCGCAGGCCGCGAATGGATTGGAATACTCCAACACCCGGTTGTCCCTGCTGTCCGCCACGTAGAGATTACCCAGTCCGTCCACCGCAACCCCTTCGGGTACGCAAAGACTGCTGGCGCTGACCGCGGTGCCGTCCAATCCGTCGCAAAGGTACGAGAGAAAATCCGGCTGGCCGATAACCAGGTCGGCTGGAGCGCCGGTAGCAAATGAGGCCGCGTCGCTCCATCCCAAGACCCTGTGGTTGTCGAGATCGGTAACGTAGATTCGGTTCGGGGTTGAGCTGAAATCGATCGCCACCGCCTCGGGATTCGACAGTCCTCGACTATCAGTCAAGTTTACATTTTGATGCGTAAAATCAAGTTGCCCAAGGACTTTGTCTGCCGTCGTATCGGTGGTCAGCGGAGCGTTGTATTGGAGCACCCGATTGTTGCCGGAGCTCCCGGCGTCGGCGACGTACAGGTTACCCGATCCGTCCACCGCAACTCCGGTTGGAGTGCACAGGTCGTTCGCCGTACTGGCGTCGGTGTCGTTGATGACGCCGACGTCGAAGTTGCATGTGCTCGAGGTGAAGTCACCGCCCTGGCCAACGACGAGATTAGCCGTGGTATTGGTCTTCAGCGGCGGGTTGTACTCCAACATCCGGCCATTATCGGTGTCCACCACATACAGGTTACCCGCCGCATCCAATGCGACGCCGGTTGGAGTGCACAAATCATCAGCGCTGGAACCATTGTCCAGGGTATCCCCATCGCAGTCGCCCGTGACGAAACTCCCGCCCTGCCCGAATACTTGATCGGCGGTGGTAGTCAGGGGTGCGTCATATTCCAGGACCCGGCTGTTTATGCTGTCCGCGATGAACAGGTTCCCGGAGCCATCCAGTGCGACACCGGTTGGGACGCACAAATCATTGGCGGTGGAGATCCTCCCCCCGTGTCGGTATTGCAGTCGGAAGTGACGAAGCTTCCGTTTTGACCAAAAACCATATCGGCTACAGCGCCAGAGCTCAGCGGTGCGGCGTACTTTAACACGCGATCATTGCCCGTATCCGCGACGTAGAGGTTGTCTGACTTGTCCAGTGCGAGTCCGGTCGGTTGGCACAAGTCGGCGTTGGAAGCCTCGTTAGTGCCAGTGTCAAAATTGCATTCAAAGGACGTGAAACTCCCGCCCTGCCCGAGTACGAGGTTGGCCGGACCGCCAATGCAAGGAAAAGTGTTTTTGCAGGCTTCGAACGGGTTGGAGAACCCCAGCACCCGGCTCCTGAGATTGTCGGACACGTAGAGGTTGCCGCCCTTATCCACCGCGACTCCCGACGGATTGCAGAGAGTATCGGCGGTGGTCAGGCTACAAATGCAAATGCTGCCGGCGATGAAGGGAGTACATACGGACGACAGGAAATCTGGCTGGCCGATCACCAGGTCCGCCGGTGCGCCATTTGCGAAAGTTGCAGCGTCGTTCCAGCCCAGTACCCGCTCGTTGTCTGAATCGGCTACGTAAATGTGATTTGGCGAGGCGCTGGTATCTATAGCCACGGCGACTGGATTGGACAGCCCTATAGCGTCTACCAGGTTGGGCGTCGAATGCGTGAAATCAAGCTGGCCCAGCACACGGTCGGCAGTAGATCCGCTCGCGAACACCATCGCGGCATACAGCGCAAGAGCGACTATCGGGGCCGCGATACCAAAGGTCCGCCAAGCCATACTCTTACCGTGATAGATGTCCCTTAAGCTGCAGATTCATTGCGGCAACGCCGCTCCCCGTTGAGGGAGCGGCGTCGCCTGTTAGTCACTCGTTTGGAGGTCCCGCGCTACTGCAGCAGTGCCGAAGCTGGGGAATTGGCCGGGGTCGAAGCGGGTGTCGACGCTCCCACCGTCCAGAGTCCGGTGCTCGGACTGAACAGCTCGTAGTAGTCGGTCTCCGCAGCCGAGCCGCACAGTGTACTAGCCTCTGCACTGCCAATCGCTGCTGACGCCAGGCTCCCGACCGCGCATTCGCCACCTACCACCACCAAGTCATCGGGGAATTTCGCCGACGAGCCCAGGATAGCGAAGCCGTAACCGCCGCGAGACTGATGCAGTGCACCGGTCGCGGTGAACGCGGTCGTGGTCGGATCGTACAGATCGGTCGCGGTCTGCGTGGTCTGGTGGATGTTGGTGGTCGATTCGCACGTCGGGAAGTTCGGCGTGCTGCCGTTAGTGGTCTCGGCGTCGATGCCGCCGGCGAATATCGCCAAACCCGAATCGGTGCCGGTAGTGAACAGCGATCCTGCCGCGATTCGTTTGACGGTCATGCCGCCTGCCGCACCCGGCGTCGCTGACGATCCAGTGGTCAGGGTCCACGACGGCACGGTCGGATCATAGACCTCAGCCGAGCTGTTGGTGGTAAACGCCGTCGGGGTAGCCGGGGTCGCTGCGCATGCTGCCGCTGCTCCCGTCAGACCGCCGGCCAGCAGAATATCGCCGTTAGGCAGTTTGACTATTCCGGGCAGCTCGCGCGCCACGTTCATCGGCACGGTCTGGCTGAAGGTCGCCGTGGATGGGTTGAACAGGAACGCCTGCGGGGACGACTGGCCGAGGAACACGATGTAGTCGCCGCCCGCGATCAGCACCTTGCCGTTGTTCAGCAGCGCCGCGTCCGCATCGACCAGGCCGCACTGCGCGGTACCCGCCGCCGCAAAGCCGCCGGTCCCAGCCCCCAGGCCCGAGGCCGCGGTGTACTGGAACGTGGTGCTCGTCGGGATCGCGGTTACAGCGAAGATGCCGTTGTATCCGGTCACGCTAACTCCCGTGACAGTGACGTTGCTCCCGACCAGCACTCCGGTCGGATTCGACGCACTGGTGATAGTCACCGTAGTGCCGCTCTCCGAGGCCGACGTGATCGCACTCTCAGGCCCGTTGCAGGTCGAAGGCAGTCCGGTGGTGCAGGTCGGAGGCGCGGTTCCCGCTGTGCATCCCGGAATGGATCCGGTCGCGGTGAAGGTGTCGGCCGCTGGATCGTAGATCTCAGCCGTGTTCTGCGCCACCTGACCGAACGGAGCGCATCCTGGCGGCGGTGTCGACAGCGACAGGAACGAGCTGCCGCTCGAGCCGCCCGTGATCAGCACCTTGCCGTCCAGCGAAGTGCCGGAGCCAGTGATCAGAGTCGCAGTTGCGCCGCTGCGCGCGGTCGTCATATGGCCGCCGCTGCCCGCGCCCGCAAGGGTGAAGCTGCCCGTGGTGCTGGTGGTCTGAGTGTACAGTTCAGCTGTGTTTTGTGCGTCGCACTGGAAGCCACTGAACGATGACGATCCGCAGAGGCCGCCCGGACCGTAGGTCTTGGGCCCGCAATGCGATCCGCCCGCTATCAGGGTCTTGCCATTGGGCAACGGCAGCGCAGTCGCCGTTGCTTCGCGCGCGGTGTTGAGCGAACCCACCAGCCCGAACGCGTCGCTCAGGGCCTCGTAGATCTCGGCCCCTGCCGTCGAGTTGGTTGAGGTTGACAGCGGGATAAAGCCGCTCAGCAGCCCGCCCGTATCGCCGCCTGCTATCAGCACGTCTCCCGCCTGCGGTCCTGCCGTCGGCGTCGACGTCGCGGTCGCCGTCGGCGTTGTCCCCGTCGCGGTCGCACTCGCTGTGGCAGTCGCAGTTGATGTTGCAGTTGCAGTCGTTGTTGCGGTCGCCGTCGGTCCTGTCGTCCCAGTGGCCGTGGCTGTTGCCGTGACGGTCGGCGTCGGAGTCGCCGTCGCCGAACTGCTCGACGTAGACGTGGATGTTGCGGTAGCCGACGATGTTGAAGTCGAGGTTGCAGTGGCAGTAGAGGTCGCCGTCGGCGTAGAGGTTGCCGTCAACGTTGCGGTTGCCGTCGGCGTGTTGCTCGAGGTTGACGTAGAGGTCGCAGTTGCAGTCGACGTCGCAGTTGCAGTCGACGTCGCAGTTGCAGACAACGTCGCAGTTGCAGTCGACGTCACAGTTGCTGTCGACGTCGCAGTTGCCGTCGACGTCGACGTTGAAGTTGCAGTTGGCGTTGGCAGCGGACTACCAGTCGGGGTCGGGGTTGGCCCACTTACCCCGGTTCCTTCGAGCTTGATGAAAACCGGACTATTTTTGAATGCGCCGCTGATCGTCACTCCCTTGCCCAACCGCACCTTACCAGTCGCTGTAGGTTTGAACGCGATCAATATGTCACAGCTGCTGTCGACTGATATCCCGGTAGTGCAGGTAGTCGAGACCTTAATGAAGGGCAGTTTGACGCGAATGTTCGTGATCGGAATCGCGAAGTCTCCGGAGTTGTTAGTGAGTGTTATGGTCTGCGAAGGACTCGTGAGACCGACGATAATCTGTCCGAAGGCGAGCGGCCCTTTGGGACTGACTTCCAGCTTTGGATGCTTCACATCCGGTGACGATGCTTCATCCGATTGCGCCAGCGCCGGTCGCGCGAACGCAGTCAGAAGGAACAACAATAGGAAAACGAGGCCGGCGATCGACCGACTAAACGACCCAACACGCATTTGCAGAATCCTCCCCAAAGCAACGCTGACTATCCCGGCTCTTTCGCCAACTCGTGCGTCTGTTAGCACGCCCCTTGCGAAATAAGCCTAAGTGTTAGAACCGCGGCGAAGCTAGTCTCTGTTGGGCGAAGTTGTCAAGTAAAAGCCTGTTCCGCACGGGTCAAAATCGTTCTCAAATCAAGCCCTTAGCCCTCAAATTGGGACTTTCACTGTCAGAATGTTCCAAAATAACTGCCAACAAAATGTTTATTCACACATTCGCACGCTTTTCTGTGCAATGTTGATAGTTGCTGTCGTCGAAATTTGATTAGAGTGTGCCTCCGATAGTACGTCCCGAATTGCGATTCCGATGTGCTTCGCGTAGCGCCAAAGCCAACTGCCCCAACGGCGGGCAGCGACTTGAATGGTTCTCTGGGGAGCGGCGCGGCGGGCTGGATCGATGGCGGGACGCGGCGCGGGGACTGATAAGGGTGGGCTATTTCGGTGTCGTGCGGGTTCAAATAGATTTCCGCCGGCATCGTGAGGAAGGAGGTTTGATGGGACGCAGCGTTGGCACCTTTGGTTATCGGGGGCGAGCGCATTTCGGGGAACTTCGGGGAAATGTGGATCCAACGGTTTTCAAACTCACTAATGTTTCGGGAGGACGTATGAAAAGGAATTTACTCTTAACAGTGGCAGCCGCTGGACTGTGGCTGCTGGCAAGCGCGCCGGCGTTCGCCACGTGTCCCGCGGGACTGTCCGGGACGCAGCTCGCTGCGGGCCTGTGGACGATCAAGATCGAAGGCTTCGCGACCGACACCTCAACCTGCGGCACCAGCTGCCCTGATCCGACACCGGTGGGCGAAGGCTGCTTCGGCGTGATCCAGAGCGACGGCGCCTGCGACATCACTGGCGGCGACGTCATCTGCGCGTTCAACAACACGATCAGCTCTCCGACCACGGTCAGTGGAATCCCGGCCTTCGGCGGCACGGTGAGCGCGTCTCATGACGTCGGCCAGTATTCCTTCAACAGCAACAACACTGGCAGCCTCATCCTCATTGACACTCCATGCGGCAAGATCATGTCATTCGGCGTAGTGGCCGGCTTGGGCAACGCGTCAATTCGGGCGCCAGCATTTACTCGGAGCCGCTTCGCGGATCCTCTGATCCTGACGATCCAGAAGCGCGACCAGACCATCAGCGACCACGCAGTTCGAGAGCGCTTCCAGCGTTACGTTTGATCCGGCCGGCGGCAGCGCGGGCGGCAACGGTCTTGGCAAGGGCTTCGACGCGATCGCAGTGGCAAATGAACAGCATCTCGATCCGGAGACCGGCACGACCCTCGAGGGCGGCGGCACGATCTTCTTCAACGTTGACGGCGGCTACGACTGCGACATCGTACCGGGCGTGAAAGTTTTCCCCTCCTCGTTGATCGCGACTTCCATACCACCGTGCTGGACGCTGGACGCAGGTCAGGACGGCACGGAGTTGACTAGCGCCGCTCTCAATGGCGACTACAGCGACCCACTATCGGGCGCGGCTTTCCAGACGGCGGCGGTTCTATACGGCGCCACCAACAGCAGCGCATACGTCGCCACCACTGGCTCAGCCGGTGCTCCGGCTCATGGCTTGGCCATTGCGAACAGCACGAAGGCGATCATGGCCGGCAGCGACACGGGCGCGGGCGTAGTTCTCGTAGCGTCTGCATCAAACCCGCATCCGAGCAAGACCATCACGATCACCAACGGATCGACCGAGCCTCTGGACTGGACCGCATCCAGATCAATGGCGTTGCTGACGTGACCAACACGCTTGCACGCGCGGCGCCCCTTACCTGCTGCACTGGCCGGCGCGTGCGGAACCTGCCCTTCGCATGGAACCCGCGCATGGAACCCGATTGGCAGCCGACCAAGCCGACCTGCACGATCACCTTCCAGGACAGCGGCGCAACCTGCACCAGCGGTTCGCCTGAAACCGGCACCTGGGAGTTGGTTGGCGCTGACCATACGATGATCACGGGCACGCCGAACGCGACCGGCGTCACCTTCTCGCTGAAGTGCTCCTAGGCAAACGTCCATAGCCTCACAGGTAGTATGATGTGAGTACACCGGGGCGGGTCAGAAATGACCCGCCCTGGTTCCTTCTCCGCGCACCAATCAGATCACCGGTCCAGTTTTCCAATGAAATGCTTTGGAGATGAACTCTTCCGACCGACCGCGCCAAACTCTCACGGGAGTCGGTTACCTGAAATCCGGTTCTCCTTCCCGAGCGGGAAGGGGGGAGACCGGATTTCGAGACAGATGGTATGACCTCGCACGAATCGAGTATGAATGTGACCGCTATGAAGAACATGTTTCTGCTTGCTGCGCTCTCGCTCGCTCTGCCCGCCGGATGCGCCACCATGCAGCCGCCGCGCAGACGCTCCACCGCCGGCGCCGGCCGCACCGCATTTCTCGACGCCGCCGCCGGAAGTTCGCGTGACCACCCAATTTTACGGCGTGGTCCTGGAAATCTACCATCCCGACACCCGCACCCTTTATCTGTGGACCGGAACTCCCAAGCCGAAGACCAAGGAGCAGATGCACTGCTTCAAGATTCAATTGAGCGACACTCCCAGCGGTACGCCGCAAAGAATGGAGTGTGAATAGGTGGGATTGAGTATGTTCTGTGTGAAATCAGTGGGGCGGGCCGCCGTGCCCGCCATGGCGGGCGCACTGGCGATCGCGATGGTCGCGGCCTCGGGATGCGCCGGACAGAATCAATCATCCAGCGCGATGCCCGCACCCGCTGCGGCTGCGCCCCAATCGACGCCCGCGCCGGTCGAAGTTCGCACCAATCTCGAGTTCGGCGGCCCGCAGGTCTCCATCTTCCATCCCGATACCCGCACGCTCTACCTGTGGTCCAGCGATCCGCGCCCGGGCCCGCCCCATCGCGATCCGAACTGCATCAAGATTCAAATGAGCGACAGCCCCAGCGGAGGGCCAGTGACCAACGAGCCGTGTTCATAAGTGGAGGACCGGAATCGGATGAAGTCGGAAGCAACCCTCGAACCTCCAATTAACAACCCGCCCCCCGCGCCGTGGTGGGGCCTCTCGTCGCGCGGAATCGCGATGCTGGCGCTGGTCGTGATCGCGACCATCGCCGTCTATCTGCCCAGCCTGCGCAACGGCTGGGTCTCGGACGATCTCCCGGTACTGGTGCAGAACCCCTCATATCCGCACCTCGTCATATATTAGAGAACGCATTCACCCACGACGTGCTTGTGGTCGATTAAGCAGTTCACCCCGAACAAGCAGGCGCAGGCGCATAGCGCATCGTATCGTCCGCTCAGCTCGTGTGGTTCGCGATCAACGCGCGACTGTTCGGGGTCAATCATCCGGCGCCGTGGCATCTGATGAAGATCCTGTTGCAGGTGGTCGCGGTGCTGCTATGTTTTCGCGTCGCGCAACTGCTGACTGGCGAAGTCGTCGTCGCGATGCTGGCGGCGGCGATCTTCGGAATCATGCCGGCGCACGTCGAGCCGGTGGTGTGGGCGAGCGCGATCCCCGAGCCGCTGTCCACGGTGTTCGAGTTGGCGGCGTTGATCTTCCTGATCCAACGCGAAGCCGGGATGGTCGCGCGGACTGATGCTGTCGGCGCTCTTCTACGCCTTCGCAATCCTCACTCACGAGAGCGCGATCTTTTTCCCCGTGATCGTCGTTTGCGTACGTGATGCTCGTTCGAAGCCGGGCCCGCGAGACACTCGTCCGTGCGCACCGCGAGCATCAACGCGCATATCGTTCGCGCGTTGACCGCCTGCATCCCGTTCCTGTTCGTCACTCTCGTCTACGCCTTCGCGCGGATGCACGCGCTCGGCGATCACGCTTTCGGCATGCCCCATACGCATACACGCAGGCACAGTTGCACGGCGTAGTAGAGGCGGCGCCGCTGCGCGGTGCGGCGCAGATTGCGATGACGATTCCGATGGTGCTGCTGACGTATCTCGGCATCCTGGCGATCCCCGGCCTCGCCAATCCGATTCCATTCGATCGAATGGACCACGCAGCTGGACCCGCAGGTATTCATCGCGTGGGCCGCGCTGATCGTGCTGGCATTGATCGCGATGGTGTTTGCGTCGCGCAGCTCGCGGCGCAAGGTCTATCTGTTCTGCGCCATCTGGAGCCTCGTCACCATCGCGCCTGCGCTCAAGATCAATTCCCTCTGGTGGCTGAACCAGGACCGCTACGTCTATGCGCCGTCATTCGGATGGAGCCTCGCGCTCGCTCTCGCCATCTTCGAGATTTCCACCGTCGGCGCGCGCGCTCGACTCGCGGTCGGCGTCGCAACCGCGCTCCTGCTGCTCAGCTACGGTGTCGCGACCATCCGGGGTCAGCGCTACTGGTATGACAACCTGTCATACTACTCGCGCGCGGTTCAGGTGAAGCCGAACGATCCTTACTATCATCTCGCGGTGGGCAATCTGCTCGAGGACGCGAAGGACCCGGAGGGCGCGGTCAAGCAACTTGAAATTGCCGAGTCTCTCGAACCGGAGGATCAGTACCTTCACCTGAGACTCGCCCAGACTTATATGAAGCTCGGACGGATCAAGGACTTCCAGCGCGAATACAACGCGTTCGAAAATTCGGGGGCGTCGGTGATCAAGAGCGTGCATGTAGGCCCCGACGGAAAACCCGACGGAAAACCGGACGAACAATCAGCAGCCGCGCCGCAAACGCCGTCGGCGGTCGCCCATTGATTGATCTGAATCAAAGGTCGAACTATCTTCATCGCGACGATAGAAGACAGGTGGGGCAGCAATGAGTTCGGACACCAGCGCAAAGCCAACCCTCCGCCACGGAATGTCGGCGATCGCGTCTCTCGCGTTGTCGATCGCACTCGGCGCCTGGAACGTGTCAATCGCGCGCGCGCAGAGCGATGGCGCAACGGCGGACCCGGCCGCCGCTCCCGCGCAGGCTGCACAACCGGATCAGAACGGGACGGCCGACGACGCCGCGAATCAAAAGAATCAAGCCATTCAGCAGGCGCACGATGCGGCAGACGCGGCGGAGCAGGAGCTCGACTCGGCGACCCAGCAGCGCGATCAGCTCGAGAGCGACGGCGCCTCACAGGATCAGATCGACGCCGCGAACGAGGCCATCGCGCAAGCACGCGCCGCAAAACAAGCCGCCGATGAGGCCGCGCAAGCAGCGGACGACGCCGCAGGCCAGTGACAGAATCGCTTCAAGATGGTTGCAGGATCAAACGATTCATCATTCCGGTTCCCCTTCCTACTATGGGAAGGGGTTAGGGGTTAGGTTCGTGGCAAATGGGTATCAAAAGATGAGGCGACTCTTCCGCTCTGGATTGCTGGCGATCGCGATACTTGGCTTCTGGGTCGTGATCGCCTTGGGAAATGGATCGCTCGCGCGCGCGCAGAGCGACGATGGATCGGGCGACGCGGCAGCTGCCACGCCGGACGCCGCACAACCGGATCAGAACGCGGCGAGCGACGCCGGCTCGGACGATCCGGATGCCGCCGCCGCTCAACAGGCGCAGGAAGCCGCCGACGCGGCAGCAGAAGCCCTGGACTCAGCGACCGAAGCCCGCGATCAGCTCGAGAGCGACGGCGCCTCACAGGATGAGATCGATGTCGCGAATCGGGCGGTCGCGAAGGCGCGCTATGAGAAGGACAACGCCGATGCGGCAGTGAAAGCGGCCGACGACGCGGCGAACCAGTGAGAGAATCGCATCAAGATGATTCGCGGAGAATCCTGAATGCCGCGCAGGAAGCGCGCCCGGTCGCGCTACCAAACTGGATCGTCCCGTTCGAAGTCCCGACCTCCTGCTGATTCCGCTCCATCATCAGTAACGATTTCGTCCGGCCGCAATGCGGCCGAAGCGGCCGTGTTCCGCTTCGAGGGAATCGACGTTGCGATACTCGCGCTGATACTCGGCTTTGCACTGCTCCTCATCGCCAGCACCGGATTTGCCAACGGACAGGAGTTGTGGCCTATACCCGACGCGGTTGAATACGCGGCGGTTGCGGTGAACCTCGATCGCGGCCTCGGCCCCGTTCTCCATTTCGCCGGAAACTCCTATCCGCCTCGCTACACGGTCGGCTATCCGATGATGCTCGCCGCTGCATATCCAATTCTGGGCCATAGGCCTGAGCGACTATACGCAGTCACTGTGCTGACGGCACTCGTCGCAATCGCTGGGTTGTACCTGCTGACACTGTGGATGTTCGATCGGCCAAGCGCGACGCTCGCCGCTCTGCTACTGGCAACCTCGCCACATTTTCTCGGCCTATCCACCATGGTGATGAGCGATGTTCCCGCGCTGGCCGTCGTAATTATCGCAGTGCTGACATTCTTGTATGCACTCGAAAAAGAAAGCCTGCTTGCGTCGGCGCTGTGCGGACTGCTGGTCGGCCTGGGCGTCACCATCCGCGTGAGCAATGGCGCAATTCTGATTGGAATGATCGCGGCGGCGTTGATCGTCCGGCCGCGCAGATTCCAGCTCGCGCAGGCGCTGACGTTCGCGGTCGGGTTCCTCGCGCTTCCATGTCTGCAGGCGTGGCTGAATCTGCACTACCTCGGATCGATCTTCTCCAACGGCTATGCCTTCTGGCTGCCGGCGTTCTACAACAGCGCAGTTTTCAAAACCTTCAAGCTGAGCTACCTGGTTGCACCCGCCGATCCGATTTATCGCCACGGAAACTTCGTCGCCTACGCACTGGCAATGCTTGGCATCGACGGCATCTTCAGCCAGCTTCACTTGGGTACCGAATCCCGGACGTTGGTTCACGCCCGCTATTCTTTGTTCCCATTCCCGGTGGTGGTCTTCGCAGCACTCGGCGTGTTCCAGGCAATGCGCAACAAGCGCAACGCCAGCACGATGCGCGCGCTGTACTTGGGCCTCAGCTTTCTCGCTGTGCTGCTGATCATTTATCTCCCTTATTTTCATGTCGAACCGCGCTTCATGCTGCCCGCGCTGTTTATCGTCTATGCGGCAGCAGGCTGGGGACTGGTCTGCGCAAATCGAAGCCTCGATTGGCGATGGACCGGCGTTGCAGTGATTGCCCTGGATGTGGTTCTCGCCGGCGCGATCATCGTCGAGACGTTTTCACGACTCACGACGCCGGCGCCGGCTCAATCGGAGCTGGTCGCCGAGGTGCACGCGATCCGACCGCAGTTGAACAACGCCGTGCTGGTCAGCGATATTTCCCTGCAATGGCTCGAACTCATTGCGGGCGGCGAACAAACCGAATTCGTCGGACTCGACAGTGAACTTTACGGACGAGCAGTAAACGAAAAACATCTGTCCTGGCTGTACCAGAAAAAGTCCAGAGGATGGTCCGGCAATGTACCGCCGACATTACTTCTGCCCGGTGGCGGACTCGACGCCGACGAAGCCAAAACGCTCGCAGACGACGATAAAAGGGGTCGTCCGGTATATTTGCTCGTCGCTATTCCGACTAACAGCCAATGGCTTGGTGTGCTCAAGCGCGAATTTAGCGAGATCGATCGCTACTTCTCGTACGAGGCAATCGGGCGCCATCCCGAAGTGGCACTGTATCGTTTGAAGCCGCACTAATCAGGCGTTCTTATCCAAAAAGCGTCAATTCGTCAGAATTCAGCACCCGGAAAGAAATAAATGTGTAAATCATGACAAAGGGGGCGTGAAAGCACCCTGAATTCTCGATAATGTATGCCCTGCTGGATTAATTCGCCTTAATCAGCAATTTTTATTGCCGTAACCGCTGGATTAAATTTGAGCAATCAGGTATTCCTCGGAGCTATATTTGCTCTGAGTAGCTCGATATGACTGCCGTATGATGAAGATGGCAAACGAAAGCCACACTGACAGAAGCCTGCCTAGGACACGCCGCGCCGTGCTCCACTTGCTAACAAGTCGAGTATTCGGCGGCGCGGAAGAGCATGCACTGTCAATTCTGACCGCGATGAATGCGCATGGATTCGAGCCATGTCTGGCTGCGCCGGACGCGCTGATCAATGCGATGGAACCGGGACTTTCTGCGGCGGGCGTCAAATGCCTGCCGCTTGAATTTTCATCGAAGCTAGACGTGCTGACCGGTGCGCGCCTGTTGCGATTCATTCGCCGCGAAAACATCGCGATTCTGCATTGTCATTTGTTCACTGCCAGTTTTTTCGGCGCAGGGATCGCGCGGATGGCCGGCGTTGGCGCTGTCCTTGAGACTTGTCACGGTCCCGAGGTCTGGCGGATGGGAAAAGGCCTGCGCGCCAGCTTTTGGGTGGATCGGCAGATCGGACGAATGGTGGATAAGTATATCGCCGTGTCGCATGCCGCCGAGCGCCATCTGATCAGAAATAAGCGCGTACCGAAGAACAAAATTCGGGTTATCCACAACGGACGCGACCTGGATCGTTTCGCTTGCAATCAATCCGGATAGACGGATTAAAACTCGCGCGGCGCTCGGACTCACCGACGAACCGACGTTGCTTACTATGGCTCGGCTCGACGAGCAAAAAGGGCATCGGCATTTGATCGATGCGCTCGCGACAGTCGCTGAGAAGCGGCCAGATCTGGTTACGCTACTGGCCGGCGAAGGTCCGCTTGAGAACAGCTTGCGAGCGCAGTGCGCGACGCTTGGGCTCGGGAACCGCGTGCGATTTCTCGGTTATCGTCGCGACGTGCCGGAACTGCTCGAGGCCGCCGACATCGTCGTGCTGCCGTCGCTGTACGAGGGACTGCCGCTGGTTGCAATCGAAGCGCTTGCGGCGGGACGCCCGATGGTCGCGACTGACGTCGATGGCACGCCCGAGGTGGTTATCCACGAGCGGACTGGGCTGCTGGTGCCGCCGGCGAATCCGCTTGCACTGGCGGCGGCAATTGAGCGATTGAATGCTGATCCGGCGTTGGCTATCCGGCTGGCATCGGACGGGCGCAAGTTTGTGCAGGAAAATTTTGCGGTGCAGCGGCAGATCGAGCAGACTGCCGCGCTTTACTCGGAACTAACGGGTCTGGGGCGAGAAGGAGAGGCCGCTTAGGGGAGCGCGTCGGGGGACGCAGTAAAATTTGACCAGCCTGTTCTACATTTCAGCATTTCTGCTGCTGTACGCGTATGTGTTGTATCCAGCGTTGCTTTTTGCGCTGTCGGCATCGTATCCGCGGCGCGCTGACCGTGAAGAAGTAAATGCGGCACCGTCGTTATCGATCGTCGTCGCCGCCTACAACGAAGAACGCTGCATCGCGCAGAAGATCCAGAATTTCCTCGCGTGCCGATACTCGGGAGATGCCGAGCTGATCGTAATTTGTGACGGGTCGAGCGACTGTACCGCGCAGATTGCCGAATCGATGGCGTCGGATCGCGTGCGCGTCATTCGGCAGCCTGAACGCCGTGGCAAGGGAGTCGCGGTGAATGCGGGCGCGGCGGCTGCGCGTGGCGAAGTGCTGGTATTCACCGATGCGAACGCGATGTTCGCGGCCGACGCACTGGAAAAAGTAGCGCTTCCGCTGCGCGACAAATCGATCGGATTGGTGACTGGCGTGTCGCGGTATCCGGGCGAGACTATCGGGTCGGCGTATCAGCGCTACGAGCAGATGCTCAAGGGCCTCGAGTCGCGGCTGGGCGTTGTGGCTGGAGCTGACGGCGCGTTGTATGCGATGCGTCGCGAGCTGTTCAAGCCGCTCGACCCGGCGCTGATCAATGATTTTGTGCATCCTATCGTCGCCTCGATCGCGGGCGCGCAATCGGTGATGGCGGGCGATGCTTTCGTGCTCGAGGAATTCGAGACGGCGGGCGAATTCGCGCGGCAGGTGCGGATGGTTTCGCAGGCGGCGCTGGTGTATTTCCGCCTGCTGCCCGATCTCATCAAGCAGCGGCGTTGGCTCTCGATCCTTGTTTTGACCTCGCATAAGATGCTGCGCTGGCTGACGGCGCCGATGCTCGCAATTGGGGTAATCGCGACGGTGCCGCTGGCTTCGGACGGGGGAATTTTTCGAGTTGTGCTCGCGCTGGAGATGCTGTTCGCGATTGTCGCGGCGCTTGGGTGGATCGCCACTCGGCGCGGCACCGATGGCAAGGCGACCTTCGCCTACCAGTTCGTAGTGCTCAACTGCGCGCAAGCGGTTGGATTGTGGCGCTGTTTCGCCGGCGAAGTGCCGGTACTTTGGGAGCCGAGAAAGCTTTAGTCGGGGGAGTCGACCGGGGGTGAATGTAGTAGTTTGCGGTGAAAATCGGCGCGCGGATTGGGAGGAACTGATCGCGCAGAGTGCTGACGCAACTTCGGGCCATCTTTGGAATTGGCGCGACGTGGTCAGCTCTGCGTACGGCTTCGATCCCCACTATCTGCTCGCGCAGGACTCGCGCGGCCGTCCGGTCGCGGCGGCGCCGTTCATCTTTGTGCGCAGCCTTCTTTATGGAAGCGAGCTCTCGTCGATGCCCTATCTCGACTACGGCGGCATTTGCCACACCGACGTGCTCGATTCGGCAGAGCGCGCCGCGGCGGATGCGGATCTGATTGCCTATGCGCGTGAGCTGGCGTCGAAGCTGCGCGCCAAGCGTTTGCACATCCGCAGCCTGAAGCAGATGCAGCCGCCGTTCGAAATCAGCACGGAGAAAGTGGCGCAGCATCTGGCGCTCTCGCCTACGATCGATGAACAGATGCGTCGCTTGCCTTCGGAGCGCCGCAACCGCCTCAAGCGAATTGAAAAGCTGGAGCTTGGCGTGGACGTAAGTGACGCGACCGATCCGGCGGCGCTGACGGACTTCTGCGCGACCTACTCGGAGAACATGCGCGATCTCGGATCGCCGACGCATGGCCGCCGGTTCTTCAGCAATCTCGTCAACAGATTTCGCGATCGGCTTTCATTGATTCGCGTTCGCAGCAAAGGACGCGTGGTCGCAGCGGGACTCGCGATGAACTTCCGCGGCTCGATGATGCTGCCGTGGTCGGGCGCGACTTTCGAGGCGCGCCCGGTGTACGCGACCAACGCGCTGTATTGGAGAGCGATACAGCTTGGTATCGAGTCCGGCTGTCACACTTTTGATTTCGGACGATCGAGCGTCGGATCGGGCATCTTCGAATTCAAGCGGCAATGGGGTCCGACTCCGGTGCAACCGTACTGGAGTACGCTCTACCTTTCGCCGCATGCGTCGGCGCCGCGTGAACGCAAAAGCCTTCAGACCATCAGTCGCCTCTGGCGTCACATGCCGCTTGGAATGGCTCGCGCTTTTGGGCCAGGCCTGCGACGGGGGATTTCAAATTGAGTTCGATTGCGGCCACGCGATTTGGAATCGAGAAAGCTGCGGGTGAGCCGTCGCGCATGCGCCGCAATGCGTACCGCTACCTCGGCGAGATTCACATCCCGGGACGGATTCGGCTGAACCACGTGTTCCGCGAGATAAAGGCGCTGCATCTGCCCGAGACCGGCACGCGTCTACTCGATGCGGGCACCGGTCGCGGCGATATCGCGCTGCATTGCGCGCGGCTCCATCCGGATTGGCGAGTACATGGAGTCGATCTGGAAGACGACCGGGTCGAACGATGCCGCACGGCGGCGCGAAACCTGACGCTCGGCAACGTTACCTTCAGCCGCGACAATCTGCTGAATCTATCTGCGGTAGGGCAATATGATCTGATCACCAACACTGACGTACTCGAGCATATCGAAGACGATCGCGGTGCGATGGCGAATCTCGCGCGGGCGCTGGCTCCTGGCGGCCACCTGCTGCTCACGTTTCCGTCGGTGCCGCAGCGGCGTCATCTGAAGCTGGTCGCATGGCGCGAGCGTCGCATCGGATTCAAGCCCGAAGACATCGGCCACGTGCGGCCGGGCTATTCACCCGACATGATTAACGGACTGGCGCGCGCGGTCGGACTCGAACCGGTCAAGACTGTGTGGACATACGGCCCATTCGGCAATCTCGCGCACGATTTGTTTTTCGTGCTCGGCGACAGCAAGCCGAATCCGATTGTATTCGCGGCCTCGCTGCCATTTCTGCTCGCGCTGAGCTTCCTCGAAAATCACACTCCAACGCGGCATGGCTCCGGACTGCTCGCGATCGTGAGGAAACCAGCCAGGCGATGAAGGCAAGCATCTTCATACTGATGGACGCGCTGGGCTGGGAATGGATCAAGGAGCATCCGTTCCTGAAGGATGTCGCGCCTTATCGGCGTCCGCTCGATTCGGTGCTTGGGTTCAGCACCGCGGCGATTCCGTCGATTCTCACCGGGCGGTTTCCGGAGGAGCACGGTCGGCTGTCGCTGTTCCATCGCGCGAACGGACATTCGCCGTTCTCGAAGTTCAAGCTTATCTGCGCGATGCCCCCGTGGATGGTCGAGAATCGTTACGCGCGCTTCGGAGTGAAGACGCTGGCGCGCCGGATGAACAACCTGAGCGGATATTTTCAGCTCTATGGCATCCCTCTGAGCTATCTGCCGCGGCTCGACGTGTGCGAGAAGCGGAATATCTACGCTCCCGGCGGGATTCCCGGCTCGACCTCGATTTTCGACCTATTGCATGGTGACGGTAAATCCTACAAAGCGTATTGTTACCATGATGGGACGGACGATCAGTTGATTTCGTCGATGGAAGCGGACTTGCGCGCCGGGGCGGCGAAATTTTATTTTCTCTACCTCGCGGAGCTCGACTATTTTCTGCATCTGCATGCAGATGATCGGGCCGCCGCGGCGGAGACGCTGCAAAAATTCTCGGACAAGCTCGCGCACCTCTACGGTATCGCCGAGAAGACCTACGGCGCGGCGGAGATTCATGTCTTCGGCGATCATGGGATGGCGCCGACGGTTGCGACGATCGATATCCAGGCGCGGCTGGCGGCGCTGCCGTTGAAGGCGTCGGTCGACTACCTATGCCTGCTGGACTCCACGATGGCGCGCTTCTGGTTTTTTTCAGGGGACGCGCGGGACCTGGTTACCGCAGCTCTCAGCGAAGTCGATGGCGGCAGATGGCTCGACTCTGATGACCTCGTCAACCTGCACTCGTGGTTTCCGGATGGGAAGTATGGGGAAAAGATTTTTCTGACCGAGTCGGGAATCGTGATTGCGCCGAGTCACATGGGTGAGCGAGCGCTGGCAGGGATGCATGGATTTCTTCCCTCGGCGCCGCACTCGCGGTCGGCATTCGTGTCGAGCGTCGACTACGGCGACAGCATCAATCAGATCACCGACCTATTCGGCGTGATGAAGGCGCACGTATGAGACGGAGGAACGGGTGATGGCAAACGGCGTCGCATGCGACGAGGGCTACGCAAAGCTGCGCGGGAATTTCAGCCGCTGGCGCGTGCCGAGCGCTATCATCGACGACCTGGTCGATCATCGAAGCGCAGTGAGTTATCCGCGCGGCGCGATGGTCTTCCTGGAAGGATCGCCGGGCGATCTCTTCGGATGCGTGCTGGCGGGCTACGTAAAGGTGTACTGCAACACAGCCAACGGGGCGCGAGTGCTGGCGCGATTATCGGGCCCCGGCGATTTAATCGGTTATGCCGATGCCGAAGACTGCAAAGGGCGCCGATCGAAAATATTTGAAACGCAGGCGCTGACCAAATGCTCGGTAGCGCTGTTTACGCGAGAGCGAGCGGTGCGGCTGCTTCGCGCGCTCGACCCCGACCAGGCAATAGAGCTTTACCAGACGTTAAATTCGTTCTGGTCGTCAACTCTGCACTGGTGGACGAGCTTTCTTGGGCTACCGTTTCAGCAGCGCCTCGAAGTTGTGCTGAGCGACCTTGGCCGGCGCGTTGGTGTGCATGACAATCGCGGCACGCTGATTATCCCGGAGCTGTCGCAGGGAGATCTGTCGGAGATGATCGCGAGTTCGCGACCGTTGGTGAGCAGACTTTTGAACGAAATGGAGGAGCGCGGTCTAGTTCAGCGGCGCGGCAAACAGTATCTTCTATTGAAGGGTTGGGATTCCCAGGAACATAAATTCGTCCGGATGCAGAGTCCGCTAGGCGATGAACCATCGGCGGTGGAACCGGCAGCGCAGAACTATGGCCGGTTCTCGGTGGTCGCCGATCGGCGGACCGTTGCAAGGGGCGTGACGACTCTGAAGGGTGCGGCTGAAAAGTAATTTGATAAAGATTAGTAAAATCGAGTTCGCTCGCGACTGTATTCGTGCGGGTGCGGCTCTGACCGTAACCGGATTGCTTGCGGGTGCGATTTCAACGTCGATGTCCGCGTGCAGCCTGTTCGATAGTGCGCCGGTGCGGGAAAAAGTAGTGCAACATCCGGTGGCGAAAACCCCCGATCCCTATATGATCGGCAGCGACGATGAGCTCGATATAATTGTCTGGACGCAACCGCAGCTCAGCGGCAAGGTGACCGTTGCCTCCGACGGAACCATCGCGATGCCGCTGATAGGACGAGTGCCGGCAGCGGGGCTGACGCCGGACCAGCTCAAAGCAGACCTCGAGAAGCGCTACGCTCGTTATGTTCACGGGGCGAACGCTACCGTCCGCGTAAGCGATCCGGCGAGCCACGTTTTCTACGTCCTGGGCCAGGTGAACAAGCCGGGCGCGTACAAACTGCATTCCGGCGAGGTGCTCTCCCAGGCGCTGGCAGAGGCGGGTGGGCTGGCCGAATTTGCGGACCCGGGGAAGGTCCGGATTCTACGGCATAAGGAAAGTGAGACGGTCGTGCTCACGGTGAACTACAACGTGGTGCGATCTGGTGGGGATGTATCAGCGGATGTTCCGGTTGAACCGCGGAGACACGGTGCAAGTGCCATGATCATGCGAACGAAATCTTCTCAGGGTACGCTACTTCTGCTAGCCGCGTTCTTGATCCTTGCATTTCCGTCGGCAGGGCGGGCGGACAACCTGTTCCGCTTCTATCCGGAGATAGCTGGCAGCGGATTTTACGGCGATAACGTTCCGCTGCGGACCCAGAACGAGGAAGGCGATTTCGCCGGTACGCTGGTCGGCGGTTTTTACCTCGATTTTACTTCGGCCGCCAGATACGCGTCGCTGCACTGGGACACTTTCGCCCAACTTTTTGCACAACATTCCCGATTCGATCGCGCCGGTGAAGGCCAGTTTGTCCGAGCGAGCGACTATGAAAACCTGTCGCCGACGACCAAGTTGCGGATTGATGAACTATTCTATCGTGATGCGCCGACGGTGGCGGGGATAGTTACGAGCGATCAGGCCCCGCAATTCAACTCGGTTGCGGCGCAGCTATTGCTGGCGAACGATCAGGCATCTATCAATCAGTTTACCGCAACATTATCCCATTATTGGGGACGCAATTGGGGTAGCGAACTGGCCGTTCACCAGACCACCTTTTGGAATAACGGTGGTACCAACAACAGCCAAAGCAATACCAGTTTCGAACAAAGCGTCAGCACCTTTACCGAATACCATTTCTCGGACCGTTTCTCGCTGGGAGGCGGATATCGATTCTACGACTTTCGATTTACCTTTCCGGGACGACCCGGCGAGGAGGCGCACTGGCCATTCGTGAAGATTGGATGGGAGCCGCTTCCAAGACTCTATCTCTCGGGAATCGTGGGCGTCGTCTACTCTTACACGCAGGGAAACAACCGGCAGGCCGTCAATGTGGGTGGCCTGGGATTGGCGGAATACGATCGCGAGCGGTTGCACCTTAAACTTTACGGCGGCCAGCAGCCGGAGCTGACATCAGGTCTCGGTGCCGCCGGCAACGTCCAGGAGGTCCGGGGCCTGGTGCTTTACGACTTTACGCGGCGCCTGACCGGAAGTGCGGGCGGCGGCTACTATCAATCAAACGGGACTGGGTTTCACGGGGAGCTTATATCGTGGGGCGTGGGGGTCAGCGATCGCTTGAACAAATACCTGAGCGTTTACACCAAGTTCGTGCAGATTCGCCGCAATGAGACCACCTCGAGCGCAATTTCTTCCGACCGGCACCCAAAGTGGGAAGGAAGCAACTGGCGACTATTTTATCGTGGGCTTCACAGCCTCGGTCGAAGCATTCAGATGGAGCTGGCAATGAGTAATCAGACCTTCATCAGCGTTGGACCTTACTGGGACATCATACATCGCCACCGATCGAGCTTCGTGGCCGTCGTCGTTGCGGGTTTGGCCCTAACGATGCTGGCGCTGGTCACGATCCCAAAGGAATACACTTCATCGATGCTGCTGGAAGTGTGGCATGCCGATATTCAAGCGAATCTGATAGGAGCCGAACCTCAAAATAACGCCTCGATTCCGCATATCGAAACGCGTTTGGAGGCGCTCAGCCAGGAGACTATCGCGCGCGGCCATCTTGAAGAATTGATATCGAAGTACGGACTGTATGTTCACGACGGCAAACGGGAGCCTGGCGCGGCCGGACAGATGGCGTCGGCCATTTCGATTTCGATTCCCGACTCGGTGCTGCAATCGAAGACCCCAAACCGTTTCCAGAGAAGCCTTCCGCCTGATGCTGTCGAGATCTCCTTCCAGTACCGCGATCCGGCGAAGGCTCAGGCGGTGGCAAACAGTCTCGGCGACGTAATGATCGATGAGTACCGCAAGGAACTCGAGCGCCACAACAACGAGACGATCAAGCTGATTTCGAGCGAAGTGGATGAGACTCGGGCCAAGCTCGCCGAAAGCCAGAGCCAGATCAAGGTCCTGAAAGAGAAATATCGCGGAAGCTTGCCGCAGGATCTGGACGACAACGTCAAGGCGTTGCAAGCGCTGCAGTTGCAGGTCGAGCGGAATGCGCAGGGCGCCAGCAAGAGCGACGCAATGGATGCGGCCGCGGCCACCGCGCCGAAAGCCAACACGCCCGACGCGTCCCTGGCAGCGCTCAAGACCAAGCTGGTCGGGCTCACCGCTCAGTACAGCGACGAGTATCCAGAAGTTATCGAGACCAAGTCGCAGATCGCGATCCTCGAAAAGCAAATTGCTGCTATGCCCGCCAGGCAGGAACCGACAACACCGGCACCCGACTCGGCGGCTGGATTGACCCGGCAGCAGATTGCCGACTACCAGCGCAGAATCGCCGATACGCCAGCGCACGAGGAAGCGATCGCGGCGGTGAACCGGGACTTCGGAATTCTGGCGAGCCGCTATCATGATCTGAGTGATCTCCTGTTTCAAGCGCGCGCCGATGAGGCAGTACTGGAACGTGGGCAGGGCGAGCGCCTGAAGGTGCTGCAGCCGGCAGGGTTGCCGCTGAATCCGTCATATCCAAATCGAGCTGTGCTGATAGGCGGAGGTCTTGCCCTGACGCTTTTGGTAGCGTTGGCGATCCCGTTTGCTCTGTTCTACTCGGATACTTCTTTCAAAGACTCCGATGACATCAAAGCCGAGTTTGCCGATGTTAACGCGATTGCTATCTCGCGAGTGCCGGAGGTCGAGCGCCGTTTGCTCGAGAGCGGATCCATATCGGTCGAAGCTCCGCTCGCTTTGCCCGCCAACGGTGTCGATCACTCCTCGAGCGCGACTGGCCCTGGACATATCGCAAACGGTCATGCTGCGACGGACGCCACGTCGGCCGATCACAACGGCGCGAATGGAAGTTTGGAGCCTCTCACCGGGCGCGCCGCAAAGTTTGCCCAGCGCTATCCGGCGCCGCCGCTGGTGGCAGCCGGTGAGGATATGGTCAGCACGGCGGCAGACGAGTTCCAATTACTCGCCTTCAAGCTCCGGTCGTGGGCGGTGCAACGCAACGCCAAGATCTTCGTGATTGCGAGCGCGGTGGGTGGCGAAGGAAAGAGCTTTATTGCGCTGAATCTGGCGGCCGCGCTGGCAGTATCGGGCAGCGGCACACTCTTGATCGATGCGGATATCCGCGCGCCATTTCAGCACTATTCCTTTCCGGTGCCGAGAACCGATGGACTGCTGGGATATCTGCAAGGAAGTACCGAATTCGCTGACACCATCATTCCGACGCCTATACCAGGGCTCAGCCTGATGCCGTCGGGAGGAACCAGCAACCGCGCTCCCGAATACCTGGCCTCGGTCAAAATGGATCAGTTGATCCAAACGGTGAAAGGCAGCGGGGGCTATCAGTACATCATTATTGATACGCCGCCCTCGTTGCTGGTTCCGGATGCGCAGATTCTCTCGCGAGCGAGCGACGGCACGATAATCGTGACGGCTGCCGACAGCACCGCACGCGCCGCCACCACCAAGACGTTCCTGATGTTCGATCCGCAGAACCTTTTCGGGGTGGTGTTGAACCGGTTCAAGCCGTCTTTTTCCACAGTGCGGAGCGAGCGTTATGGCCGCTACGGCCGCTATGGCCGATACGGGCGCTACGGCAAGTACTCGAAGTATTCGAAATATTCGAAATACGCGGATCCTGATGTGCGAGAATGACAGACGGCGCGTTCATCTTGAGCCCGCCGGGTTCGTTTCCACTTAGCGCGGATCCAGCGTTTCAAGACGAGGTGCGCCGCGAACTGGAATGCGTGATCGCGCGAGTGCGCGATTGCGCCGCGGCCAGGAGCGTCGCCGGCGTTCTGCTGACGGGAAGTTTCGCTCGCGGCGAAGGAACTGTAATCCCGAATCCGGAGAGCAAGAGCCGGTGGCTGAGCGACGTCGAGTGTTTGGTGGTGGTTCGTAACGGCGTCGTCTCAAGCCAGGAGATTCACCAGTCGATGCGGCAGATCGAGCGCGACAGCAACTCCGATCGCGTCAACTCGGCTCGCGGTATCAAAGTTGAATTGCGCGCGATATTTGTCGAGGGACTGTTGCGATTGCGTCCGACGATCTTTACCCAGGAGCTGGGCGAGAACGCGAAGCTCTTGTGGGGCAATCCGGCTGAGATTCCACTTCCGCCGGTGCCGGCCAGCGGCGAAACGATTTCCAAATACGATGCGTTTCGATTGCTGAATAACCGGATCATCGAACAAATCGCGGTCCGCAGCGAGTATGCGGATCGCAACGGCGATAGCACCGCGACCGCTTACTCTCTGACCAAATTCTGGATTGACCTTGGAACGTCGCTTTCGGTTTTTCTGGGATGCTATCGCCCCGGATACCGGAGCAGGCAAAAGCCGGTCGAGGACGCGCTGCTCGCGAACCAGGAGATCCTGGGAGGAGATAGGTGCGTCCGGCTCATAGCTCGTTTTCGCAATGCGATGGCGCAAAAGCTCAGCCAGAATGGATTTCCGTCCGGCGATCTCAACGCCGAATTCAGCGAGGCGGTTGAAATCGCGCGCGCTACCTGGAACTGGGAAAGCGGACAATTGCTGGGTACCAGCGCGGCTGCGGGCGATTGGCGCGGGATCTTCGCGCGATTGAGTCGTCTCGAAACCGCGCAGCAAAGGCTTCGTGACTGGGCGCGCCTGTTCAGGCGGCCTTCCGGATTGCGGCAGTTGGGACCACGCGCGATGATCGCTGCGGCGCGGGTCGGTTCACTCGCTACACTGATCTACGGAAGCGGATGTGTGATCGATTTTTTTTGGGACGAGATCGGATCGGACAGAGGCAGAGGAACCGAGATGGCAGGCGAGCTTTGTCGCGCGCTCGCGATTGAAGCGCATGACCCGTCAGAGCGACGACGGCTGCTCACTCGCGCGACGCTTGGAGCCTGGGAAAGGCATTTGAGGTTCTCTGCCGCATGAGTCGCGCGGTCACCATTTCGATACTCACCTACAAGCGCCATCAGCATCTCAGGCGCGCGCTGGCGTCGACGCTTCAATACGCGGACCAGGTCGAAGGGATCATCGTGGTCGACAATGCCGCCGAGCCGGAACTGAAGGCCCTTCTGGCGGCCGAATTTCCGGCTGTGCGCTATATTCCGGCGGAGTCCAACGCCGGATGCGAGGGTCGCAACATTGGCTTGCGCGCGGCCGCAACTCCAATCGTGATCACGATTGATGACGACGTGGAACTATCCAGCCCGAATTGCATCGCGGAAGTTGAAAACGCATTTTCGCGTGACCTGCGGCTGGCGTGCCTTAATTTCACCGTCACCGGCGTCGACGGCAATGTGCTGGAGCGCGACTGGTGTCACCCGCGGCCGATCTCGCACGCAGCGCGGGAATTCGAAACTCACTTCATTCTGGAGGGAGCGTCGGCCCTCAGCCGCGAGAAGGTTTTGTCGGTCGGCGGCTATCCGGCCGAGTTTTTCCTGGGGCATGAGGGCGTGGACCTCGGCTATCGACTGATAGGCGCCGGTTACCGCGTAGTGCACACGCCGCGCGTGACGACGACGCATCACGCCGCAATCGAGCATCGTCCCGATTGGCGCGTATATTATTACTACACTCGAAACGGGATCTGGGTTTCGTATAGATCGTTCCCGCCGATGACGGCCACAATGCAGGTGCTGGCTTATCTTCCGCGGATGGGATTTTTTTCGTTGCGAGCAATGCAGCTGCCGGCGTATTTCCGGGGATGCATAGACGGCGTGCGTGGGCTACGGCGAATGGACCGCTCCAACCTTGATGACGATTCACTGAGGCATCTGCGCGAGATCAGATCTGAACGGGTGCCGCTATTCGGCAGAATCCAGCGGCATCTTCGCGAGAGAATTCTGTAATACCGCCGTGATCCTGTACTACCTATTTTTGTTTCTGGTTCCATTTCAGGAACATCCGATCCTGGGCGCTCAGCTGTTCCATGTCGGGCCGTTCCCGATCACTCCGATCAAGGTGGTGGGAATTTTGCTGGTCGCCGCAACCATTCTGGCCCCGCGGCCGCGCGATGCGGCGCCTCGGCCGGGCGCCGGAATTCTTTTGCTGTTTGCGGCGTTCGCGTTGTTCCAGGTTCTCGGGACTACGCTGTCATCGTTGAGTTTTCCGACCACCGACGCGTCAACGCTATTGTCATTCGCGATCCTGCTGTTCGCGACGAGTATCTTGATCAGCACTCAAAACAGGTTGCAAAACACCATTCGCGTGATCGTGCTGGTCGAGACGTTTGCGAGCACCTGGCTATACAAGCAGTACTACATTTATCACTGGCCGCGACCGCTTGGCCCCTCCGCAGATCCTAACTACGAGGCGTTGTCACTCGTCATGACCGTGCCGCTCGCGATCTGGCTGACGAGCTACGAGGATCGCAATTTGTGGAAATGGGTGGGACGAATTTGCGCCCCGATCCTCGCGTTCGCGGTGTTCGTTTCGCAATCGCGCGGTGGTCTGCTCGCGCTGATCATAATGGCCTTTCTGGCGTGGATAAATTCCCAGCATAAAATGCGCCTGGTGGTCGGATTCACGGTTGCAGTCGCCGTCATGTTCGCGATCGGCCCCGGCCAGATGATCAAACGAATCCAGCAGATTCAGTTTCAGGGACAGGCGGAGACTGGCGCGGAGGTTTCGACCCGAGCCCGGGTCGAGTTGGCGCGAGCTGGAGTCCTCATGATGGAGGCGCATCCGGTCTTTGGGGTCGGATTGGGACAGTTCCAACCGTCGGAATTTCACTACAACCCTTTGCTGATCAGCCTCGAGGCGCATCCTCACATCGCGCACAACACCTACGTGCAGTTGGGTGCGGAGGGCGGAATTCTCACGCTGGCGCTGTATTTGGCAATCCTGGGGGTGACCCTGGTTACTTGCCGTAGGGCGCAGAAGACACCGGGCGTGTCCGATGAAACCGCGGCGCTAGCACTCGCTTTTCAGGTCGGGTTGATCGGCATCATGGTGGCTGAGTTTTTTCTGACCGCGCAATACATAAAAGAAGTCTGGGTATTCATCTCGCTCACGCCCAACTTGTACACGATCGCCACGCATGCAGCGGCAAAGAGCAAGAAAACCGTGCCCGCCGCAGGGAACGAGACCGCGAAGCCTGTCATCCTGATGCCACGTCTGCGCACCGGATGAAGATTCTGCTCGTCTCGGAGATGATCCCGTGTCTGCCGAGTCATGACGGGTTCCGCCTGATACCCGCGAACCTGATTCGCAACCTCTACCAGCGTCACGAAATACACCTGGTTGCGCTCTCCTCCGGCGAAGGAACTGAGAAGCAATCGGAGTGGTCGCGGGCATATTGCAAGTCGGTTTCGATTTTTCGATCTGACCAGGGGAGTCGCGCCAGACTGCGCTCGCTAACCGGCACAGTCGATCCGTTACTGGTACGCTTCGTCGCCGATGCGGTAGCGAGAGTAGCGCCCGACCTGCTCCACCTCGAAGGCGGAGGATTGGCAGCGCTAGTTTATTCGAGCGCAGGCTGGCCGCCGGCGATACTCTGCGTTCACGACTCGAAGGCGCTCCGCTATCGCGAATTCGCCGAGTACTCTGCGCGGGGTAAGGCGCGAGTTCGTCTCACGCTTCTCTCGCTTCTTGCGCGGCATCAGGAGCGCCGGTGGTTTCGATTCGCGGACCGCGTCGTCGTCACCTCGCCGTCAGACGCGCAGGCGCTGTCGGGCGCGACCAGCGCGGAACGAATCGCCGTGATACCCAATGGCGTTGATCTCGAATATTTCGCGTACCGGCCGGCGCCAGAGGTGGGGAGAATCGTCTTCAGTGGCAATATGAGCTGGCCGCCCAATGAAGACGCAGCCGAACATTTCGTCCGCGAAATCATGCCGGCGATCAGCAGCCGGATTCCCGATGCGTCATTCTGGATCGTGGGCGCTGATCCGTCGCCGCGGGTTCGGAACCTGGCGAACACTCCCGGAGTCCATGTCACAGGGACGGTCGACGATATCAGGCCGTGGATTTGGAGCGCGGCCGTTTACGCCAGCCCGCTCAGATTCGGACTCGGGGTGAAGAACAAGATTCTCGAGGCGATGGCGTGCGGGGCGCCGATCGTCGCGACTTCGCAGAGTCTCTCCGGCACGCCGTTGATCGACGGTCATCACGCGATGATCTCGGATGACGACGCAAAGTTCACCGAGTCGGTCGTTCGGCTGCTGGATGAGCCCGCGCTTCGCGAATCGCTCTCGCGCGAGGCGAGGCGCAAAGTCGAGGCGGAGAACTCCTGGGCGTCGGTCGCGAAGCAGTATGAGGGCGTTTACCGCGACGCTCTGGCGCAACCAGGATCGAATAGGAATCGCTAAGCAGTTGCTTGGTGGAGGTCGCCGGAATTTTTCGCAGGCCGGCGGCCGGGCAGTAGTCCGAAACGAACTATCTTCACCGCGGCGGCTTGGGGCAGAAGCGCCGCGAGCGGAAACCAGATCGTGTGAAAGACTTTGCTCTTTAGATTGTATCCCGCGTTGCGCCAGGTGGATTTCAGGCCCATCAGCATCAGGCGTGTCGGCCGATCGTCCATCAGCGGGTGATGAGCAGGGTCGACGCGCAAAGAGGCCAGCCGATACTTCAAATGAGCCGGTTCGCGCGCGGCCCAATCGCGCGGAATCGTGAACCCCGAGCTTCTCGCGAATTCGGACAGCGCCCATTCGCGCTGCAGGTCGATAATGATCTTGACGCGAAGCTTGCGCGGATCGAGATCGTCGCCCAACATTCCGTGATTGGCCTCGTGAACCCGATAGCACCCGAGAGTCTTTCTGATCGAAACGACATCGCCCAGGAACGGCGCGATGATTTCGAGCGACGTGTCTGCAGCCTGGCGCCACTGTGGCTCTGGCAACGGCATGATCCGGTCGAGCACCGTTCGCGCGAAGGCGTTGCCGCTGGTGGGGACGCCAACGTAACCGCCCGCCTCGAGTATCGATGCGTGAATATCGCCGTCGAGCATCTGCGCCGGTGAGTACGGAACGATTGCCCCGAGTGCCTGCCCGTTCGCGTCGACGTGGGCGAGGACGAATTGCGCCTTTGCCGTTCCCGGATGCCACGCGCGCACGACTTCCTCGACCGCAGTCGGCATCAGCGCGTCGTCGGCGTCGAGGAACATCACGATGCTTCCACGGCTCGCGCGGAAGCCGGCGTTGAATGCCGATGCATGGCCGCCGTTGGATTTGAAGATGGCGGATACCCGGCTGCCGTAGCTCGAAATCACATCGCGCGAGTTGTCGGTTGAACCGTCGTCGACGACTATCACTTCGATTGCCGCATAAGTCTGCGCGAGCGCGCTGTCGATCGCCGCGCGGATGAATCGCGCGTAGTTGAAATTGTCGATTATGACGCTGACGAGGGGCTCGAGCTCTGCCGCATTCATCGGCAGCTATCGGGCGGCCGACCGTATGTCTGCGGTGTCATGGTCGAGCTTGCGATGTGCGATGTCCTTCCAGCGCGACAGGTCTCTGCCGGTGAGATGTTCGAGCTCCTCGGTCTCGGGCAGCATCATCGCGCGGATCTCGTCGGCCGATTCGTCGCTCAGCGGCGGAAAGTACTCGACGAACGGCCGCCGCATGATTTTCCATAGCGCAGTCCGCTGGCCGAGCTGGATCAGTGGCCGCGCGCCGTGACGAGAGAGCCAATCGATCGTCTCGACGGTGAGATGCGCAACCGGGTTGGAGCGGGCGGCGCCAGGGGCGGAATAGACTTTCGCACCGCCGACTTTGGAGCGATCGAGCGCGATGCGGCGCGACCCAACGAAATCACAAACCGAGTCGAGGTAAGCTTGCGGATTTGAGCTCAGATCCTCGTAGAACAGCACCAGCACCCGCGACGTTCCGAACGTCTCGTGCCATCGCTTGAGATGCGTCGCGTAGCTGCAAAGGTCGGCTCCGCAATTGATCTGGAACCGCCAATATCCGTCGAACGTATCGTTCACAGGGCGGCGCTCCGATCGCAGCAGGCGATACAGCGAATACAGTCTCGCGGCCGGCTCGCGAAAGGTTACGATTATTTTGCAATCGGGGATGTCGTGCTTGATCCGTTCTCGCGAGATCGCATTCGAGAAATAGGTAGGGCCCATCTCGCCGCCGGGGACATCCGACGGGTAGTCGCCAAACAGATCGCTGTACCATTTGGCTCCGCGATCGTAGCGAACGTCGAAAAATCGCGTTTCTTTTTCACTCGGCAACCCGATGTGTCCCAGCATCACCTCGTGCAGCCATGTGGTTCCCGTGCGAGGCGGTCCTACATGAACGAAACCGGGCATTCGCAATGCTTTTCTGTCAGTCATTTGAGTCTTCGGCCAACCAGAGAGAATAGCGCAGAGCTGATGGGAATAAAAAACTGCAAACCATCGTTAGTCTATCTTGTAAACGTGAGCTTGAAATGGTGCGTAGGTATCTTTGAATTGCGAGCCGCCCTGGCCGGGTGCGATTGAACGATTCTCGCCGGCAACGACGGATACCGAATGCGCCGGCCGCTGGAGAGTGAAGCTCGCCGTCACGGTGCCGTCGCTATGATTGTACGAAATCAGGTAGCGGCTTCCGCCGCTCATATTCTTTTCCTTGGTAATGATGGTGCCGGTGGCCGAATTTCCCGAAAGGACCGGGCTGTCCGGCGCGAGCAGCACCGGCTCAAGCGCGCTGATCCCTTTGGTCACGTTGACCAGTTCGTCGTAGCGCTGCTGGCGAAGGACGGGATCGCGCTTGCCCCAGTCGAGTCCGCGCAGTCCGTACGACCAGTAGAAGACTCCGCGTGCGCCTTCGGTGATTGCCATCCAACTCATGTCGTGGACCTCCTGCTCGGTGGGGAAGTGCGACGTCCAGTTCAGCCAGAAAAACTGGATCACCGTCCATACCGGCCGGGCGCCATGAACTGCGCCAATCACGTTGCGGGTTGCGTCGCCGACGTAGCTCTCGGGGAAATGGCTGCCCAGGACGTATGGATCGACGCCGAGCACGTCGACGGTGTCGCGCCAGAATTGGTACTCGTTGGGAAAATTTTCCACCGCGAACGCGATACTGCCGGGGTCGTATTTTTTGATCAGGCTGTATTGATGGAACGTCCGCGGCTGCCGCTCGCTGGCGCACTCGTCACAAGTGTAGTAGCCGACGACGCGCGAGTCGTCAGCAAGTCCCTTGGCATACTGAGTCATCACATCGTCGGCGCCGACGTTTCCCGCCGCCGCCCACCTGGGATACGCGCGCATCTCGGGAAAAAACGCGCTAACCGTCGCAAGGTAGAAGATGCCGAACGGCTCCATCGCCTGAGTGTATGGATAGATCACATCAGCGCGGCCGTTGGCGATATAGTAGTTGATCATCATATTGATCGGTGCTTTGGCTATCGCCGTCAAACGTGGAGCGTAGAAGTCGGGTTTCAGCCCGAAGCCGGTCGTATCGTACAGGCCGATCACAAATCGCGGGCGGCCGCCCATATGAATGATATTGTCCGGATCGATCCACGCTTTCATCTTGGCGCGGGTCTCGCTGCTGACCTTTACGATCGTGTAGGACGACGGCGTGAAGATCTGCTTGTCGCCGGGCCCTTCCAGATATCCTTGCAGTCGATACTGCCCTGGCGGGAGGCTTCCCATGTCCACGGTCGCGACCGTCGACCCACTAGCAGGCGGCGAGAGCCGATTGGTCGACACCACCTTCCCCGATGAATCGGTTACTTCGAGCGCGACGTGAAGCTGCGCCATGTTCGTATCCGCCGGCGGTTTAACGTCGATGGCGACGCGCGCGACCTGGCTCTGGTCGCTGAACATCATCCCCCGATAGTTTGGATAGAGCAGGTAGGTTTCCAGCGGCGGCGGAATCTCCCGGCCCAGGAAAAGTTTTCTGAACCAGGATGTTCCGGCCATCGGACCCACGGTGTTCGCGCTGAAGGTGCCGACGCTGCCGTCGGCGACCGCCGCATGCGCTTTCATCACTGGCGACCAGTCGTTCGTCCCCACCAGCACCTTGGTCATCGCCCATTTTTTTGCAGGCACTGCCAGCAACTTTATTTGAGTACCGCCGAGCCGCTTTGGCACGGTGATATTGGTCTGCGTTTTTATCTCGGCCGAGATCGTGTACAAGCCCGGCGGGCACTTGAAATCATTTTTCGCCGACGGATACGGCTCCGCGCACGGTTCCTGCAACTTAAGGCTGGCGTTATCGCCACTGCCGTCTAGGCTGAAGCAGCCCGGGTTGAGCGTCCATCCTTGAAGTCCCGAGCGCAGGTCGCCGTTGATCAGAAGATTCGGCCCTAAGGTGTAACCTGTTTCCGGCGCATCGAGGCCTCCGGTCGCGATTTCATCACATTGTGCGTAACCAATTGCCGTGACGATCCAGAGGCTGACGATCAGAAATCCAATAGCCACTCGACTAGTCAGTCGGAGCGCTAATCGACGGCGCCGATGTATACTTTGAAATACAATCACAGGCTAGGATGCGGTAGTTGCGATGAGGAAGAATCGCTCCTGGACGAGCGCGGCCGTCTCCGAGAACGGAATGAAAGTGTCGAGGCCGGGGCCATTCATCCAGAGATGGTAGCCGAGAGCGTGCAGCGAATCGGTTATTGTTTTCACCGATCCGCCAAATTTTTCGAGTCCGCATCCGACATGCATTTCAAAAAAACAATCCGGGCGATAACGCGAGAGCGTGTCGGCCGCGCCTTTGATCGCTTTCGATTCGAAGCCCTCGACATCGACAAACAGAACGTCGGGCGGGCCGTATCGGCGAGTGAGCTCGTCGACGCTGATGCTGGGTACCGCAATTTTGCCCCACGCGCCGCTGCCGTCATCGACCTGTCCGTTCGCGCGGCAGTTGAATTCAACCGGGTCGGAGTTGTCGGAGACCGCCGCGTTGATCACCTCGACGTTGGCGGCGTCGTTCAGGCTGCAATTTCGAATTGCGGCCTCGTAGTTGTGCGGGCTGGCTTCGACTGCAACGACTTTTCCGGTTGCGCCGACAAATTTCGCAAGGATCATTGCGATGAGACATTGAAACGCGCCGCAATCGAAAACGGTCGCTCCGGGACGCAGGCGATGCCGCGCGAAAAAAGTCATTTCAAGCGGGATTTCAACCGAATCGCGATCATACCAGCTCTTTGCCGTCGGATCCGAAATCCACAAGTCGAACTGATGGCCCGAGCGCGAACGGCGCACCTGGTAAGGCCGGAATCGACGGAGCGCCCAACGGTAGCCCGCCACCCGGATTCGGTTGGCGACGGACGGTGGGAGCACCGATTTGGCTGCACCTTTGAAACTCATTTCAGTAGAGCCACTGTCGCATTCGATGGAAACCTCTGCAAGCATCGCGCGGCGCCATCGGCGCGGCTATCTTCTTGAGCGACATGTTGAAGTCACTGGATCGATATCTTGGCCGCGGTTCGTACTATTGGCTGAAAGACCGGATTCATCCCGAGCGCGAATACACGCAGCTTACCTATGCGCGATTGATCGACGAGGTACTTACGCCGGATACGCGATGGCTCGACGCGGGCGGGGGGCACAAGATCCTCGAGACCTCGACCCCCGAGCTCGAACTCGCGATGGTGCAACGGGTCAGGTTGGCCGTGTGCTGCGATCTGGCGATTGACGCGATCGCGAAGCATCGCACGATTCGCGCAGGCGTCGGCGCCACCCTTGACCATCTTCCATTTCGCGGCGGATCAATTGATCTGATTACGCTGAACAATGTCGCCGAGCATCTCGAGAATCCGCGCGCGGTGCTGACGGAGTTTGCGCGAGTGCTCGCTCCAGGCGGCCGGGTGATTATTCATACGCCGAACGTATCGAGTTACGCGGCGCACATCGTGCAGGCAGGACGCCGTGTTCTGCCCGAATCATTCATCATGAAGATGATTCGCTTCATGGATTTTCGCGAGGAAGAGGATGTATTTCCGACCTACTACCGCGCCAACACTTACGACGACCTCACCGCGGTCGCGCGACAGGCCGGACTCTCGAGCGAGAAGGTGGTATTGGTGCCCGCGCGCCCTTTATTTTATTTCATCGCGCCACTATGCGCGCTCGAACTTGCCGCGAGCCGCTTGCTGATTCGGATGGGCGCATCGCGCTTCGCCGCCAGCGTGATACTCGGGGTGTACCGCAAGCCTATGCTGGGCGCTCAGTGAGGACCTCGAGGATTTTTTCGACGCTTACCATGCGCTCGATCTGCTCGGGCGAGAATTGATGACCGAACTCCTGCTCGAGACTGAGCACGATGTTCACCTGCGCGAGCGAATCCCATTCTTCGAGGTTGGTGGGCGAAGACTCCAGGGTGACGCGCGCGACTTCGACCTCGCTGACCTCGGCCACGATGGAGCGCACTTTTTCGAGGATTGCTTCGTTGGTCATCGCGATTCGCTCCGGTCGGTTCGCAGCTCGATCCAATCGGGCCAGCCGATTTCTTTACTCAGATCGTGTTCGAACAGCATCTTGCCCTCGCTTTCCTTTATCATCTTGAAACCGTGCTTCGAGTAGAAGTCCTTCGAGGGAGCGTTCTTTCGAGTCGGCAGATACCATCCTCTGATCGATCGCATACCGCTGGATGCCGCCTCACGCGCCACGTAAGAGAGCAGGGCGGTCTCGACCGAGCGTCCGATCACGCGGCAGCTTAGCAGGAAGCTGTCGATTTCGCAGACGTCGCCGTTTCGATTGGTAATCGCGACGCCAACCAATCCGTAATCACCGAACCGGTCAGACGCCGTCAGCGCATCGACACGCCAGCGCGCATCGGCCTCCTTGTTTGCGATTTCCTGCTCATTATATCTGCGCGTAGTGAGGTTGAATTGATTGGTCTTCTGCGTGAGTTGCGCGACCCGCGCAATCGTCCGCGAAGTAACCGCGCCGATTTCGACAACCATCCCGAGCGATCGATAGTAGTCGTCAAGCGTACCGCCGGTGGCCTGCAACTGGGCTCGCTGCCGCTCCGCCTGGTAGTAAGCTCCGCGATCGCGGTCTTCGTTGGAAAGCGCGAGGCGTTCGAAGACCGGCGTACTTCGCAAGGCAGCAGCGAAGTGCGCGGGACCGGCGGGCAGATCGATTACATGAACCTCGGGCAGCAGCACGCGCACTTCTTCGCGTTCGAGCGGGTTGTCGTCGAGAAACGCGAGCGCGTCGATCCCGATGTTCAGCTCGGTTGCGAGCTCGCGGATATTTTCCGGCTTGCTCTTCCAGTTGATTCGCGTCGCGGCGAAATGATCGAGCCGCAGCAGCATCGCATCATGCTTCTTGAACACTTCCAGCGCGTCCTCGGGATTATTTTTACTGCATATCGCGAGGATGATTCCGCGGCGGTGCAGGTCCAGGATCGCGCGCTGGACCTCAAGGTACGCATTCCCCGGATACTCGGCGCCCAACTTGATGCCGTCGAGACCGTCTTCTCCGATGACCCCGCACCAAATCGTATTGTCGAGATCGATCACGAGCGCCTTGCATGTGCGGCCGCACAGCGGCAGGAGAAAGCGAATGTACTCGCGCGCCAGGTGAACAAACGAGTCGGCGCCGAGAGGCATCCGCATGGTCAGCCACTTCGATTCGTCGCCCCAATTCAGCCGTCCGAACCGCGCGATCAGAGCGTCATAATCAAGTACGTAAACTCCCAGGTTTTTGGCGGCCACTTCCCGGAGGCGCCGATTGATGCTGCGAATCGCCTCGCTCTGGCCGGTATTTCGCTGGCTATCCAGGATGCCCGCATTGGGAAAATTCGGCAGCTCCAGCGTATTCAGGATCAGATGCGCCTTGCTGCGGGAGCGCAACGAATCGATCAGATGTTCGATATCCGAACCGGCGCGCGCGGCCAAAGCTTCGGAGTCTTCGGTTGCGACGGAATCATTCCACAGCTCCGGCAAGACGTCGCGAGTCTGGGTCGCCAGGATCACGACGGCCGGATTGAATCCATAAAAGCTGCTTTGCGGGTCGAGCAGTTCTGTGCTGTACGCGTTGAAGTCGCCGACGTGCACGATCAAATCGATCCCATGGAACAGTGCGAGCGCGCGAAGGATTGGAACCACCGGCTCGATGGTAAACGAGCGCAGGATCGCCAGACGACACGGAACCATCGCCAGATGTTCGCGTATCGGCCCAGCTTGCTTCAGTACAAATTGCGCATTGGCCAGCGTCGGCGCCTCGTTGAACAACTCGCGCATCAGGCCGAGCGCACGCTGGTGCTCGCGTCCTTCGATCGCACTGACAATTTGGTTGCGGTCCGGCATCGATAGTTTCAAGGCAGGGCAGGAGTGTCGGCAGAGACAGGCTGAGCCTGCGCTTTAACCTTGCCGACGATCCGCGCCGGTGAACCGATGACGATCGCTCCGGCGGGGACGTTCGCGAACACCGCCGCGCCAGCCGCGACGATAGCACCAGCCCCGACAGTGACGCCGGGACCAATAATCGCACCCGCGCCCACCCAGGAGTCAGCCCCAAGCTTTACCGGTCTGAGCAAATCGCTGTTGCTCGAGTGACAGAAAATGATCACCCGGGGCGAGAGTTTGCTCCCCGGCTCGATGGTTATCAGTTCCGGATATTCCGTATCGAGGTAGCACTCGCGGCCAATGTAGTTGCGCTCTCCGGTGATGTTTATGCCGATTACGCGATAGAGCCACAACCGCATCCGCCAGCTTGGGATCCACGGAACGAAAAACGACAAAAATTTCGCGCGCTGCCGTTGCATATTCGAGCGCGCGCCCGACGCGCGATATGCTTTTTCGCCGCCCTTCCATGGGGGTTTGCCTTTCGAAGTCACGTTTGCAGGCACAAAAGCCAATTACCTTCTGAAAAATGAAACCGCAAGATATTCTATTGACCGCCAGCCATGATAAATAGTCAGTCCCAATGACATCGCAGATCTTGAGGTCAAGCTGACGATGATTAGCGAGGCAGCCGAAAACCTGCTGTAGTAGGGGAATTATATGTCGGGATTCGCCTATCGCCTTGCTTACCGCTTCGGCAAACGCATCACCAACGGGAGACTCTACGGAACGCCGCTTTACCGCGGGGTCAGAGGCTTCCTGCGACGCCGGCTTGTCTCCGACGTGATCGAGACCAACGGATACAAACTGGCAATCGATCCGTACGACTCATGCTTCGATCCGAGAGTCGCCTTCAGCGCCGATGAACCCGCGTGGGAGCCCGAGATCGTCGAGTTGATGAGACGCGTCGTCAAGCCCGGCGACGTGGTGGTCGACATCGGCGCCGAAAATGGCTATCACGCTTGCCTTTTGTCCGGACTGGTGGGCGATAGCGGATGCGTCTACGCTTTCGAGCCCGAGCCCGCGAACCGGGGAAGACTCCACCGCTCCTTGGAATTGAACAATATTCGTAACGCGAAAGTCATTCCGAAGGCGGTTAGCCACGAACCCGGAACCGCGACTCTTTTCCCCAATGGACCGCTAACCTCGCTCGGATACGAACGTACTGGCAATCGTGACGGTATCCAGGTTGAATGTGTGCGGCTCGACGACGAATTGCCCCCCGGCATCAAAGTTTCGCTGATCAAGATGGATATCGAGGGCAGCGAGTGGCGCGCATTGGCGAGCATGCCGCGAATACTCTCGACCTGCGCCCACGTCATCACCGAGTTCGATCCAGTGGTTCTCAGGAAGTCCGGCGGCGACCCGATCGAATTTCTGCAGGCTTTCAAGAAGGCCGGATTCATCATCCATCACATCGAGACCGGCGAGCGCATCGACCCCGACGGCTTCGAATCGCGATATGCCGCTATGCCCCCCCGCGAGAAGTCCAACCTGTTATGGAATCTGCATTGTGAACGGACCTGAAGATACCAGCGGCAACGGCGACGCGGCGGCGGGCATCGGGTGGGGCGAACGCCTTCGCGCCGTGAAGGATCTGGCGACTCGCATCGGCCCGATTTTATCCAAAGAAATTATCCATACGCTGGACGCTTCGATCAGCTACCTGGAGACAGGCAGGTGGCTGAAGAGCCAGGGCATCGTCGTTCCCAAACGGGTCGAGTCGCGGGCCAACGTGTACGACCAGCTTATCAACGCGCTGCGCGACCAGCCGATTCTCTACCTGGAATTTGGCGTCTGGCAGGGGCGATCGATCCGCTATTGGAGTGAACGGTTGCGGAATCCTGACTCCCGCTTCCATGGATTCGACAGCTTCGAAGGCCTGCCGGAATCGTGGAACATGCTCTTCAAGAAGGGCCTGTTCTCGACCAACGGACAAGCGCCCCAGATTGACGATCCGCGGGTGCAGTTCTTCAAGGGATGGTTTGAAGACACGCTTCCCGGCTATCGCCCGCCGCCGCACGATCAGTTGGTTATAAACATCGACGCAGATCTGTATTCGTCGACCAAGTTCGTGCTCAACGCTCTCAAGGACTACATCTCAATCGGAACCTACCTCTACTTCGATGAATTCTGCGACCGTAACAATGAGTTGAGAGCGTTCGATGAGTTCCTCGCGGAAACAAAAATGCGGTTCGAGGTTGCGTCCGCCTCGCGCTCGCTGATGTATATTGCTTTCCGCCGCATCGGCTAAAGCTTTCGGCGAAGAGAGTCGATGGCTCTGCATCACATAGGGTTTGTCGTCGCCTCGATCGAAAAAATCGTGGACCGGTTCGCTCGATCAGTCTCCGCGCAATGGGACGGGCAGATAATCGCCGATCCTTTGCAAGGCGTCCGAGTCACCTTCCTACGATCGACTACCTCGCCCAACGAATCACTGATTGAATTGGTCGAGCCATCCGGCGAGAAATCCCCTGCGCAGAACTTTCTGAAGCGTGGGGGCGGATTACATCACCTCTGCTACGAAGTGGATTCTCTCACCGCGCAGTTGCAGCTCAGCCGAACTCTCGGCGGCCTGATAGTGCGACAGCCGCTGCCTGCGGTTGCCTTCGGCGGGCGCCAGATCGCCTGGGTCTATACGGCGGACAAGCTGCTTACTGAATACCTCGAACGCAGCTGAACGTGCAGGAGATTCGGCGAACTGCAGAATCGCACAGCATCGAGATTCCAAACAGACAAAAAGATCAGTAGTGAATGTGTACCGTTTCGAAGTCGGTGCCTGCCGTTCGAAAATCATCAATGATTAATTGACAAATCCGGGCACATTCGATGTTAATTTTCAAGTGTTTGCAGTTTGACAACCAAGTCTTAACACAGCTAAACCATGAGGACTGGGACGAAGAAAGTGAGTGTTTGAAGCTCTAGGGGCGAATTAGGGGACCGCTGCAAGGGGACAGGGGAGGACGCCGGGACTATGCCGGTGGCGGGGGATGTTTGAATCCGCAAAATAGCCGAGCAATCGGCGAGCGAATTGCTGATTCGATTTGTATTTTCGTTGGCTATTTCATGGCCACGGAAATCGCATTGGCGTTGCATTGGGGCCGGATTCTGGTAGTCCCGCACGGCCGCGCGTCCGAAGCTCAGTCGCAATATTCAGCTCTCTTGGTCGTAGCCATCCTGTGTTGGCTCACGCTGACCGCCTTCACCGATACTTATCGACCTCATCGCACCGAACGTCTCAATTTTCTCTCTCGCGCGCTGACTAGGACCTTGCTGATATGGGCGTTGATCACGGTCAGCGCTGTCTTTTCTCTGAAATTTGAATTCGTCAGCCGCCAATTCATCGCCTATTTTGTGGGCGCGTCGGCCGTTTTGATCCTCGTCCGGCAGTTGGGAACCACACTTTTGTTGCGCACTCTGCGCCGCTCTACTCACCGGTGGCGGACCGCGGTCGTGATTGGCGATAACGAAGCAACTTGTGAGCATTTCGCTGCACTTCTGACGGCGACACATCCGATGGGTTATCAGGAGGTTGTCGTTCAAGCCACGCGGCGCGCGGTGAATCACAACGGCAACGGTCACCGCAACGGCAAGCGATCCGAGTCCGAGTACAACTTCGATGCGACCTCGTTTGCGCGCTTCGACGACGTCTATCTGATCGGCGTGAACGATGGCGCCGACTCCCCGGCCGGAGCCGAAGGTGTCCTTGCCCTCCTCAAGAAGGGCAAGTCCGTGCATATCATTCCGAGCTTGCTTGATACGCGGCTGTTCCGGCAATCGCTCGGCGACGTCGCCGGCATTCCGGTACTATCTGTAAGCAAGGGTGAGCTGAGCCCGATTCAATCGGCGGTCAAACGCTCGGTTGATTTCGTGCTGTCATCGATATTGTTAATCATCCTCTCGCCGCTGATCGGTGTAGTCGCGGTCGCGGTCAAGTGGACGTCGCCTGGACCGGCGCTGTTTCGGCAGAAGCGGCTTGGCCTCAACGGCGAACCCTTTACCCTGTTCAAGTTCCGCACGATGCGGTCAGATGCTGAGCAAGTCCTGAAGAACTCACCCGCATTGTACGAGAAATATGTGCAGAACAACTTCAAGCTTCCCAAGGGTGAGGATCCCCGGCTCACGACGCTTGGAATATTCCTGCGCGCTACCAGCCTCGATGAGCTGCCGCAACTATTCAACGTACTGATCGGCGAGATGAGCCTCGTAGGCCCGCGTCCGATTGTGCCGAATGAGGCGGTTCAATACGGCGATTCCTCTATCCTGTTCATGTCCGCCAAGCCCGGAATGACCGGGCATTGGCAGGTCAGCGGCCGCAGCGAGATCGCGGAATACCGCAAGCGGGTCGAGCTTGACCTTGAATACATCCGTGATCAGTCGCTCGGCAAGGACATCGAGATATTGCTGCGGACCGTTCCAGCGGTGCTGCGGCGCAGGGGCGCTAACTAGCCGTTTTTGCCGATGCGGACTACCTGCCTTTTTTGCCTGTCGTCCGTTGTGGTAGGAGATGCTACCCAGAGGTTGGCGCGACCATGAACAGACGATCGCAACATCGGTTACTCCTGCTCGCTTTTTTCGCGATCGTCGCGGTGCTCTTGTCCGCTGCGCCTTCCGCGCTGGCCACCGGGGAAATAGTAGGGCCGCCCGGACACCCGAGGATCGCCGTCGACCTGCAGGACACGGGCAAGACGATTGCGCTTCCGATGGGCGTGGAGCTGGTCGTGACGCTTCCGCTGAAGACCTATAACGACAACTACTGGTACATCTACCGGAACTCCGGCGTTCCGCTCAAATTGATCGCAGGCCCGAACGAGATGCGGGGGCGAAACTATAAGCCGTGGACCAGGCAGACCGCCGAGATCTTCTACTTCCGTAAGGAGTCTCCGGGGACCACGCACCTGGTGCTCGAGCAGAGTTACTGGTCCAAACCGATGATCCTGAAGGTGGTCGACGGGCCGCCGCTTCCGCCTCCTCCGCCTCCTCCTCCACCGGCAGCTACGGCACCCACCGAGAGGGTGGTGATCCGCGGAGTCCATTTCGATTTTAACAAGTCGGACATCCGGCCCGGCGATGCGGCTGTCCTGGATGAGGACGTCGCAAAGCTCAAGGCCACTCCCAACGTTTCGGTAAACGTCAACGGCTACTGCGACGCAATCGGCTCTGAGGAGTACAACTTGAGACTGTCGGATCGGCGCGCGGATGCCGTCGTGAATTACTTGGTAAGGGCCGGGATTCCGTCGAGCCAGTTGATTCCTCACGGCTACGGAAAGACTAATTTCGTCGCCACCAATGACACGGACGAAGGTCGCGCGCAGAATCGCCGGGTCGAGCTGGTGCCGAACGAATAACCGGCGCGTCACCAGCTAGTGGCGCTGACTCAATCTCGCGGGATGCCGGAGTAGAACTCCGCAGTCCGCCGCGCGTGCTCCGCTTCGTCCATGAAGTGGGGATTCCTGCGCAGCCGGGGCGGCTTCGGTGAATTCTTGCCGCGCGGAGTTACCACCGAGAGACAGTCCGTCAGCCACGGCCCGAAATTCCAATTGATCAGTTCCTGCGACCTGCACTTGAGACCCGCCACATCGCATAGCTCGATGAAAATTCTGGCGCTCACGGATTCAGCCCGATTGTTGTAATTGTTCACGACGACGCCCCAATTGGTCAGCGTTGTCTTCAGGCTTCGACGCATCCAAAATCCCCGGGGCGTTGCCGTGCCGTTGGAATTGGCCGCGATCTCTGGCGGAACAATCGCCTTGGGCAGCCAGAGCGATTTGCGATACGCCTCGAGATTCGAATGATGGATGAACGCGAAGCCGTTCGGTTTTAGTTTCTTGCTGAGCTCCTGCAAGTAGGCGGCGATCACGTCGGCCTCGACGTGCGGCAAGGAGTCGAAGGTGAAGGCGAAGTCAATGCTCCTGTCGTCCACCATCGCCAGCGATCTACCGTCATTGACGTAGCAATGCACGTGCGAATCCGCCGCGAACTGTTCCTTCAAGTTGTCGATGCACGCTGGCGAGAGATCCACCGCGATGAACTTATCGCAAAATCCCTTGAGGAACTGGGCCCAGCGGCCGAAGCCGGGCGCAATTTCAAGAATCGTGGCTGCCGGCAGGAACTGCCGTACGCGCGGGTAGAGTGTCGCCCACCACTCCACATCAGTTCCACCCCACGGGGCAGACCACCTTTCGCCACCGTCCGCCCATCCGGCGGGTTTGCCCCACCATTTTAAGTTCTGTTCAATAGTCGGCATATTCAATTTCCGCGGCGACTTGCCGCATTCCGCTTAAAATTTCGACAACGATGAATCAGTGCAATGAGAAGATCTGCGAGGTGGCTCATTCACGCCTTGGGGCGCAATGCCTTCCTGGCGCCGCGGATGACCTTTCCCGTCAGCCTGCGCACCCGAGTCGCGGGACCGGCCGCCTGTGATTCTGCCACCCACATATAGAGCCATTCGGACTCAAGACCTCGCGGGACTTCGGCGCAATCAGCCAGCGCGGGATTCGCGGCGATTGCTTCGGGCGAGGCAAACAACACCATATTCTGGCGATACCACCACGCCACCCTCGAGTCGTCGCGAAGCTTCGGCCGGAACGGGTCGAGCATCTTGAATCCAAACTCTTCAAAAAATTTCCGCCAGTACGAGAGCGGCTGGCAGTTGATATGTCCCCGTCCGCCCTGGCCGGGAGGGGCCGCAGAAAACAGAACTTGAGACGCTGCCGAGGTAAGCTGCTGCACCAGGTATCGCGCATTGACCGAGGGCAAATGCTCCGCGACCTCGAGACACATTGCCAAATCGAATCGGCCCGCCGGAATCTCGAATTTGCCGCTCAAATCGGTTGGGCGAAAGCAGTCCGGAGGAAACAGCAGCGTCGATTGCTTCAGGTAGCTACCGTCGAGCCCGACTATTTTCGATGCGCCGTTCGCCTTGAACTCACCGAGCCACGCGCCGCGGCCGCATCCAATGTCCAGGACGCTTGATGGATGCGTCAGTGCCATCACCATTGGTACGACCACTCGCGCCGAATCGCGCGCGCGATCGCGCTCATACATGTCTTCGGCGTAATAGTCAGCCAGGTTTTTGCGCATCTTTTTCCGTAGCGTACTTCGTCTATCGATTAGCAAACCACGGCGCTGTCGGATACCATCGCGAACGATGAGTCTTGCGGATTTGCTGCCCAGTCCCTCGATCATTCCCGTGATGATCCAGCGCCGCCGCCTCCGGCTGGGTTTTCGAGCGATCTACCGAAAATACCGCGCCTACACTCAGATTCACGAAGCCAAGTATGTGGATAACCTTGACCTCTGTGCAAGCTTCGGGACTGTGCGCGGCTGCGTGGTCGAGTGCGGCGTGTGGCGCGGTGGAATGAGCGCCGGCATGGCCGACGTGCTCGGCGGCGATCGTCAATATTTTCTGTTCGACAGTTTCGAAGGGATGCCGCCCGCGAGCGAAGACCTCGACGGCACGGCGGCCGTCGCATGGCAGAGCAACACGAACGGCCCGATCTACCGCAACAACAATATTGCTCCTCAGGAAGAAGCTGAGGCGGCAATGAAGCTGTCTGCCGCAACTTCATATTCGCTGGTTAAAGGATGGTTCAACGAAACCACTCCGCAGTTCAAACCTCCCTGCGAAATCGCGGTGCTCAGGCTCGATGGCGACTGGTACGAATCCACCCGCGTCTGTCTCCAGAATCTGTATCCGCACGTCGCGCCCGGCGGCATCGTGATTGTCGACGACTACTACAACTGGGACGGATGCGCGCGCGCGGTGAATGAATTTGTTGCGGCTACCGCGACGCCCAACTCGGTCCCACGGCTTCGCCAGTTCCGTGATCGGGTCAGTTACCTCATAAAGCCAGATGCCGCGAAGACGGAGCCGAACGGTTCGTCAGCATCCAACAAATAGCTTTGCTCTAGCGCCCGGGCGCAGACAAACGCGAAACGATTGCGATCGGCGCAACTGCCATCAGCGCGAACCATACGATCTGCGATGCGCGCACTCTTAAATCCAAATCCGGCTCGTGGATCGATGCTCTGATTCCTTTGACCAACAAGTTGAAGCGTGTGTCGCCGGCTATGGGATGAGTCTTCGGATCAAGGCGCAGCGAGGCGATTCGCAGCTTGACCCGCCGCGAGGTTGAATTCAGGATGCCGGGATCCAGCGCGATGCCCTTGGTGGCCGCGATGCGGCAAATTGTTTCGGGAGCGAAGTACACAGCGCTCAGTCGCCGGTGAAGAGATTCGAGATGCCGGCCCTTGAGGCGTGAGTCGTTGGCGCCGTGAATCCGGTAGCGGCCGAGCGGCGCGCAAATCGAAATCAAGTCTCCGAAGAACGGCGTCAGCACCACCAGCGGCTTGTCGGCCGCAATCGACCAGATAGTCTCGTCCAGCGGCATCACGCGGCTGAGAGCCTCGCGAGCGTATGCCGTCCCACTCGAGCGGTGCGGTTGGATATTCCCCGAAGCGCGCGAATCGATCGCGGATATCGCCATTGGGTATGAACCTCTTGAATGGCGGTACGCGCAGGCCGAGCGGCGCGCCGACTTCATCGATCAGTTCGAGCTGAAACTGAATCTTGGCGACGCCGGGACGCCAGGCCTTTACTACCCGATCGACCGCTTCCGGCAGCAATTCGTCGTCAGCATCGAGGAACATCACGATCTCGCCGCGGCTCATTTCAAACCCGGCGTTGAGTGCCGAGCCTTGGCCGCCGTTGGATTTGATGACCGGAATGATGCGTTTTCCGTACGACACAATTATTTCACGAGAATCGTCGGTCGAGCCGTCGTCGACTACGATCACTTCGACTTCCGGATACGTCTGCGCGAGCGCGCTGTCGATCGCGGCGCGTAGATAGCGCCCGTAGTTGTAGTTGTTGATTACGATGCTGACCGGCGGCTGTACCTGTTGCGGGGTCGGTGCGGTCGCGCTGCTGACGGAACTCATCGAATCTTCCTAGTCGGTCTGCTGCAGCAGGTAGGCCATGATTGGCAGCGCTATCAGAATCGAGATCACGCCCGCGGTCGCCGCTCCAGTGGGGCCGTGCAACGCCGTCAACGGATAGATCGCGATGGCGAGCACGACCGCGCGGGTGGCCGCCACGATCAGGTAGCGTTCCGGTTTTCCAAGCCCGGTCAGAAAACTTCGCCCGACCACGAGAACTCCTTGCAGGATTCCATAAATGCACAGAACCTTGAGCGGATTCACCGCGTGAACCCATGCTGGTCCGAACAGTCGCATGACGACCCGGTCGCCGAAGGCGAAAATGAACGCGGCGTACGCGACCCCGACCGCGGCCACCACTCCAACTACCGACCAGTACAGGCGCACTCGTGCGTGCCGATCGTTGCGGAGCCGCGCCACCATCGGAAACGTCACTACTGACGCCGACGTCGTAAATTCCGCCACCGGCATCTCGCCCGCGCGAAACGCCATCTGGTAGTTGCCGAGTGCGCCGGGACCGAGCAGATGGCCGACCGTCAGGTTGTCGAGTTGCTTCGCGATGAACTCGCACAGCACGCCAAAGCTGAACCACAATCCGAACGACAGCATCGTTTTCGCACGAGCCGTGCTGAACGCCAGCCGCGGCCAATGTGGAAACAGCCAATAGGTCAGAATATCGCGCACCAACGCGCCGATCAGCAGCGAGAAAACCAATCCGCGCCAATCGCGCCAGTACAACACCGCCAGAAGCCCGAACACGAAGCTGGCCGCAACCTCGGAAACGTTCAGGATGGTCACGAAATGGAAATCGAGGCGGCGATAGAGAGAAATCAGGCGCGGACTCTGAAGCGATTGCAATATCGGCAGCGGAACGATCGCCCAGAAAACCGTGTACGCGTCGCCAAGATGGAAAAAGTTGCCCAGCGGGCGCGCGAACACGATCAGAACCAAACCGATTATCAAGCTGCGCAGGAAGTATGTAGTGAATAGAGTATCGAGATACGGATCGATTTTGTCTTCTTGTTGAATGAGCGCCTGGCCCATCCGCGGGTCGGTCGCCGCGCTCACCGCAGTGCAAATCAACATCGCACTGGCGATGACGCCGAAGTCAAAAGGTTTCAGCAGCCGCACGAACACGACGTAGCGCGCCGCCGTGCCGACTGCGGTCAGTCCGCGCGCAGCCGCGGTCCATGACAGACCGGTGAAAAAAGTTTTGAGCAGAGCCGCGCGGATCTTGTGAGGCGCGTCGCCTTGGCCGTCATTTGTATCGGCGGCGTGGTTCTCCGTTGGCTCCTCGAGCCGAAGCCGCCGGTTTGTTTATCGCTTCGGGCATTCGTGACGATTCTTACTGCGGTACATGGCAAAACTGCAGTCCGCAACTATGCCATGTAACAGCGGTCGCGGCATAGTCTCGCAGGCCAATGCGGTGCTGTCCGGTTCTGGACGGCACCGCCAATTCCACGTCGCATTACTCTCAAATTTTATGACGCGCGTCTCATCGCGGGATGTCGACGCGGAGATTTTGTGTCGATGCGAGACAGAACGTTCCAACCTGGCAACACCCGACGACACACCTGCAGCGGCAGGGAAGTTGCTCTTTGGCGATTGCACCGGGCACATCGTTCAAGTGGGGGCAACGTTCATGTCGCGTCGATACCGACACGGTATCTCATTAGCTATTCGAGCATTAGCTACTAATTCATTAGCTATATGCTCTGTCCTGTTAGTACTACTGTATATTCTCTCTCCTGCATCCGGGTCCGTCGCTGTCCTCAAGCGGTTGTCGACGGCGGCTTGACGGCGCCGGAAATCGGAGGGTCGCTGGGTCCCAACCTGCTGGTGAACGGCGACTTCTCGCAAGGCATGGCCGGATGGTCGATTTGCCGAGCGGATGCTTCAGTCTCGATCCGACCACGCCTGCGCCCAACGGCACTGCCAGCCTGGAGATGAGCGACAGCGCGGCCTGCAACAATGCGACACCGATCGCGGTCAACTCGCTCAAGGTCACCAGCGGGCAGGTCTACACGATCAGCGGCCAGCTCAAGACTGAAGGTCTTGTCGGCACGAAGTCTTACGCTGGCGCGATGTTCGATCTGCTCGGCTACGGCCGTTCTCCGATCATGAACGGCACCACCGACTGGACCACCACGACTATGCAGCACGTTACCGTCCCAGCCGGAGTGACACCTCCTTTCGCCTGCAGACTTACGGCGCGGTGCACCAGCGGAGACGCATGGTTTGCGAACATGTCGATGCAGCAGGAGATACCGCCGGGCTGCAGATGTTCCTGCTGTACCCGAACTACCGCGGACTGATGTTTTCCGATCAAAGCCAGGTCGCCAGCGTGGATTTGACTGTCACGCCGCCGGCCGGAACTTCGCTCTCGAGCCTTCAGGTCGTACTCGACGCGACCGATTCCGGCGGCAACATCGTAGCCAGCCAGACCGTCGTCCCATCCTCAACTGACTTCACCGCGAGCATCGACCTGGGCGCCTTGCCGCTCGGCACTTACCAGCTTGCTGGTACGGTCGAGGACAGCAGCGGCAACGTGCTGATGACGCAGAGTCCCTACGCGATCGTGAAGCTCGACGCGTCAGCGCGCGACGGCATGAAGGCGTGGATCGACCCGGCCAACCGCGCGCACTTCCTCGACGGCGATCCGCACTTCGTGCTCGGTATCTACGACACCACCCAGTATTCGCTGCGCGGGCTTACTACGTGCCGGAGCTGGCCGCGATTGCAATGGCGCCGATCAACATGATCATCAACTACTACATCACCAACGCGCCGACCCAGGCGATTACTGCCTACACCGACGCGATGAAGCAGTTCGGGATTACCTTTCTGCCCGACGTGGCCGCCTTCTATTCGGGCAGCCCGAATTGGCCGACCGGTCCCGCCAAGGAGTTTGGCACCAAGAATCAGGACACGCTGATTTCCGATTACACCGCCGCCTTGTCGTCCGACCCCAACGTGGTCGGTTACTACGTCGGCGACGAGCCGGCGCTCACCCGCCAGCCCCAGACGTTCCACCAGTACGGGCTTATCAAGGGCGAGCGATCCGTCGGGCTTCAATCTCGCGGTGTTCAACCACTCCGCTCGATCTGCCGTCTGGAAGGACACCGTCGATATTCTCGGCGTCGACGCGTATCCATCTGGCGGCGCTGACCGGCAACGATCTCGCCGAAGTTGCCGATCGCACTCGCGCGGCGTACCAGGCCTCTCACGGTACGCGCCCGGTGTGGACTGTCATCCAGTTTTTCCAGGCTGATCTCGAATCGGCGTGGCCGACCGAGCAGCAACTGCACGACATGAGCTGGATGGCGATCGTCGAGGGTGCGACCGGGCTGTTCTACTGGGAATACGGCATCCGCGGTCTCGCCTCGATTAAAGATCCGGTCGAGCACGCGGCGCTCTACCAGGAGCTGATCAACGTAACCACCGAGATCAAATCGCTCGAGCCGGTGCTGCTCAGCCCCGACGCGCCGGTGATCAGCGACAACTCGGCGGCGGGCACTGTGTTCACCAAAACGAAAATCGGCGCCGACGGCAGCCGCTACCTGTTCGCGTACAACTATACGGCGTCGCCCGTGACCGCCGAGTTCACACTCGCGCAGCCTGCCGGCAATATCGTCGACTACGACACCGGCGCGAACAATCCACCTGACACGAGCACGACCTTCTCCTCAGCCTTCCAGCCCTACCAGGCCCATGTTTATCTGATTAGCAATTCCGTTCCGGTGCGAACGCCGGTTCCGAGCGCGACGCCATCGGCTGCGGCCACCGCGACGCAGCGCCTTCCGGAACGCCAACCTCGATGCGAACTCAGACCGCGACTGCGACTGCCACGCTTGATCCAACGCCGACTGTGACTGCGACGGCGACCGCCTCAACCACGCCTACTGCCACCGCCACGCCAGGTGTGCTGTCGGTCTACGCCGGCGAAATTGAAATTCGGCGCTCAGAGACTCGGCACCACCAGTCGACCTCGGACGTTGAAGGTGATCAATCGCGGCGCGGCTGCCGTGAGCTTCACTGGAATGCAGGCAAGCGGCGACTTTGCGCAAACCAACAATTGCGGCGCGAGTCTGGCTGCACTCGAATCGTGCACTATCAGAGTCACCTCGAGGCCAACTGTCGCTGGCGTACGCACCGGCAACTTGCAACTGCACGACAACGCCACCAACAATCCGCAAATTGTCACTTTGAGCGGCAAGGGTAATCGCCGCTAACGGATCTTAACCCTTCTCGAGTTTTCTCCACGTTAGTCAGGTCACGTCCACGATTTCTGGACGTTCGCACCACTTTAATCATTGTCGGGCTACTCTCCTAATAGGCGGTTTTCCCTTCTTTTTGGATTGTCTCGACCGCTTTGGGTTGGATTCATCGGTTTTCTTTGTCCTGAGAGCAGTCTATTAATCTATCCCGTGTAGTGTTTACTCATAACGAGCACTTGTGGTATTACCGGCTGACCCTGAAGGCCATTACGGTCTTTTGGGAGGGGACTAAGGACACGACGGGACTGTTTCGGCACTTTGTCAGGATCCCGCCGCTCTGGGACGAGCGGAAGCGGGAGGGGGATATATGAATTCGGACCATCAAGGTTCCCGCAAATCGGCGGGGCGTATCGGATCTATCGCGCTAAAGGCCATGCTCGTCGTGATCGCGATGGCGCTGCCGCTGTCGGCCGGTGGACCCGGCTCGTGGACGATTTCCGCGAGTCTTCATACCGCGCGCGCGAACCACGCAGCCGCGATGCTTCCGAACGGACAAGCGCTAATAGTCGGCGGTATCGGCAGCTCCGGTGCCGCGCTCACCAGCGCCGAAATTTACAACCTCGCATCCAACACTTTTACCACCGTGCCGACCGGCCTTCCCGCCGGGGTTTCCGGCCTGACTGCAACCGTGCTCAAGGACAACACTGTCCTGCTGGCGGGCGGACTCAACAGCGCGGGCAAATCGGTTAACACGGCGGAACTCTACGATCCATCGGCCGGCGGATTCATCAAGCTGCCGGCGATGAAAGTTGGCGTGAGCCATCATACTGCGACGCTGCTCTCCGACGGGCGCGTGCTGATTGCGGGCGGACTCTACACCACCGCGCCGGTAGCCAACGAGGAGATTTTCGATCCCTCGACGAGAACATTCACCGCGGTGGCGCCCCTCAAGCATGCACGACAGGATCACACCGCGACGCTGCTCGATGACGGCACGGTGCTGATTGCGGGCGGATCGAGTTCTGCGGGGCCGCTGGCCAGCGCCGAGCTTTACAATCCCACCACCAACACCGTCAGCGAGGTGGGGAGCCTGAACACCGCGCGCACCCTCGCGACCGCATCGATCCTCTACACTTTCTATGGCGACGTGCTGATCGAAGGCGGCCGCAACGCCGCCGGTGGCGACCTCAATACGGCCGAGCTTTACGATCCCACCGCGCAGACCTTCACCACGCTCGCCGCGCAGATGAACACCGCGCGCAGCGGCCATGTGGGAGTGACGCTGCCGTACAACGGCAAGGTCTTGATCGCGGGCGGCACCAGCGCGGGACAGCCGGTGACGGACAACGAAGTTTACGATCCGGTCGCCAACGCCTTCGTCGCCAACGAGCCGATGAGTGTGGCGCGCGACGAGTTCGCGGCCAATTTCTTCGCGCTGCCGGCGGTAGGGCAGGTGCTGATGAGCGGCGGCGTGGACGCGTCGAGCAATCCGCTGGCGCTGACCGAGATGTATGCATATCCGACCATTCGCACCGACATGGCCGACTACCCGCCGGGATCGCCGGTCACGATTTATGGGACCGGATGGGCTCCGGGCGAAACGGTGACGATCCAGATCCAGGAGACCGACACCGACGACACGTGGTTGAGCGACACGGCTGATTCGACCGGTTCATTCACCGACACGAGTTTCAATATTCAGGACAACGACGGCGGTGTGAAGTTCGTGATGACGGCGACCGGGGCGACCTCGGGTCTGACGGCGCAGTACAGGTTCACGGACACCGTAACGATCGACAGCGTGACCATCACGCCGGGTTCGGTTACGGTTACGGCAGGGAATCCCGCGAACTACACTATTGGCTTCACCTCGCACGGCGGTGGTACCGGTCCGAACTTAACTCTGAGCATTACTACGACCCTTCCTGCAGGGACGACCCACACCTTCACTCCGAATCCGGTGAACAACGCTAGCTCGAGCAGCACTTCGGCGCTGCAGATAACTACGACCTGCGGCACCACCCCTGCGGCATCGACGAGTTTCACTGTAAGCGATGGCATCGGGCACACCGTCAACGGCACCTTGGTTGTGAATGCGTGCGCGACGCCGACGCCAACTGCAACAGCAACGCCGACGCGAACCGCAACCCCAACTGCCACTGCGACGCCGACTTTGACCGCAACGGCCACTCTGACGGCGACGCCGACTATTAGCGCCACACCAACCGTGACGGCAACTTTGTCGGCAACGCCAACTGCGACTGCCACTGCAACGGCGACGGCCACGCCGACCGCAACTGCAACAGCCACCTTGACCGCGACGCCGACCGCAACAGCCACTCTGACGGCGACGCCGACTATTAGCGCCACACCAACCGTGACGGCAACTTTGACGGCGACGCCAACTGCGACGGCGACTGCGACTTTGACCGCAACGCCAACTGACACTCCAACCGCGACCGCGACGGCCACAACCACCGCAACTGCGACGCCGACCGCGACCGCCACGGATACTCCAACTGCGACCGCAACGGCGACAACCACTGCGACGGCGACGCCGACCGTAACCGCCACTCTGACGGCGACGGCAACCGCGACTCCGACAGCCACCGCGACGGCGACTGACACTCCAACTGCGACGGCAACGGCGACGGCTACGGCAACTACGACGGCGACGGCCACCACGACGGCGACGGCCACGACGACACCGACTGCGACGCCCACTCCGCTGCCGCTGACGGTTACGCCGTACTCGATTCAGTTTGCCTACTCGACCTTCGGCAATACCGGCACGACCACGGCGGTGCGCCTGATTACTGCGACCAATACCAGCAGTTCGCCGATCCTCATCGGCACGGTCACCACGGCGACCCTCACCGGGCCGTCACCCGGTGCGAATTTCCAGATCGCGTCGGATACGTGCTCCGGCGTGAACCTGGCGGGCGGCACTTCATGCCAGGTCGGGCTGACCTTCACCGCCACCGGCGTCGGAAGCTACACGGGCACCGCGACTATCCCCTCGAGCGGTCCGAACAGCCCGCAGACGGTTAACCTCAGCGGCACCGGCCTGCAGGCATCGATCACCCTCTCCGGCAGCCTCGTGTTTGCCAACACCCAGGTGGGAGCGACCAGCGCCACCAAGACTGCGACCGTGACAAATCCGAACTCGGTCGGGATGACAATCAGCAGTGTGGCGACCTCGGGCGACTTTGCAGTCGTCACCGACGGATGCACCGGAGTGCTGCCGGCGAACAGCAGTTGCACCGTGACGGTATCCTTCACTCCGAGCATGCAAGGCGCGGAGACGGGAGGCTTGATCATCACGAGCAACGCCAAAAACAGCCCCGCGACGATCACGCTGAAAGGCACCGGGACGCTGGCTGCGCCGACGTTCAGCCCGACGTCAGTTTCGTTCGGGACGGTGCCGCACGGCACGACCAGCCCGGACAAATTCGTCACGGTGACCAACCCCAACACCAGCGCTCCTGGCGGCACGATCAATATCAGCAGCATCACCACCAGCACTTCGGCGTTCGCGGTCGATGGCGGCAGCACGACCTGCACCAGCACCTTGGCGGGCGGCGCGTCGTGCACGATCGCGGTCAATTTCTCACCTCCCTCGTCGGGAGCGTTGTCCGCACAACTGATCCTCATGGACAACGCGGCGACGGGCACGCAAAAGATCGGATTGTTCGGCACCGGAAGCTAAAATGATTGCGGCGGTTGCGCTCAGGTGAGAGCGCAACCGCCGTCGCCATCGGGACAACTTCGATCTATTTCGACTTTCCCTTGAGCTTCACTTTTTTCGGCTTCTTCTGCTTCGGATCGTCACTCGTAATGACAATCCGATCGCTGGTCGATCCCTTCTGCGTCGGCGAGTACACGATCGTCACCTCGTGCGTTCCGCCCGGGCCGATCATGATTCCGTCGCCTGCGCCTGCCGCCGTGAAAGGCGGACTATGCGTCGGTGAGGTGACATTAACGATCAGAGGGCCAGCCCCGGTGTTGCCGATGGTGAAGCTGGCGGAGGCGGTCGCCATCGGAGACGCCTTCAGGTTCAGCTTTTTCTTGCTGACCGAGATATGACCGGGTGCGGGCGATGGAGTAGGGCTGGGCGTAGCGGTCCCTGTCGTGGTGGCCGTCGGCGTTTTAGTCGCCGTCGGAGTTCGCTTCGGCGTACGCGTGGGCGTTGCCGACCTGGTCGCGGTCGGTTTCGCACTGGGAGTCGGCGTGTTCGAGGAGAGCGGATGATCAAAAACCAGCGCGCGGTTATTCCCGGTATCGGCGATATACAGAAACTGGTTCGAGTCGAGCGCGAGTCCGTAAGAAAAAGACATCGCGATCACGGTGTCCGAGCTAAACCCCGGTCCAAAGATTATCGATGGCGTCGACGCGTCAGTGAATGGTGGCGCGTATTCGACAATCGACGAGGTGCCGGTCGCGAAGGCCATGCCCTGGCTGATGAACATGCCGCCTTTGGAAGTAATCGCGATGCCGAAGGCGCGCGCGGGCACCACTACGTCTGGACTGCTCTCGCTGGCGGGGTTGTTGTAGATCCCGATGCCGGCGCCGGCGTGCGCGCCGTCAAGGTACATGCGGCCGGCAGCGTCAAACGCGATGCCGCCGTCGGGAGCGCATATCGCGGTCGGATCTCCGGGTGAGCAAGGAGCGAAACTGGTCGCGTCAGTTTGCCCGAAGACCTTCACCAGTGTGGGACTACTCGCGGGACCGTTGAATTCGAGCACGCGATTGTAGCCTGCGTCGACTATGTACAGGTTGCCTGCATGGTCGAGCGCGAGCCCGTTAGGCACGCATAGCGTGCTCGCGCTGGGCGTCGTGGGACATCCGGTGGACGTGTAGTTTCCATCCTGACCGGTGGTGAAGCTGCCGTTCTGTCCGATCACGATGCTCGCGACGAATCCGTCGGCCTGACCACCGACAAAAGGATTGGGGAAGACCAGCACGCGGCTGTTGCCGGTATCGGCCACGTACAGGTTTCCGCTCGAGTCGACCACCGCGGCGGTGGGATACGCCAGGGTACTGGCGGTCGGGTCATTGCTGTTGGTGCTGTCGAACAGATTTGGATAGTAGGAATAGAAATCTGGCTGGCCGATGACCACGTCGGCGGAAGTGAGCGGGTCCAGTGTAGTGACGTTCGAGTAGCCGAGCACGCGGCTGTTTTGCGAGTCGACGATGTAGAGGCGGTTGGGATTTGTACTCAGGTCCGGCGCGACTCCCCACGGCGTCGAGTAGCCTTCTCCATCTATCTCGTTGACGCCGTTGTGGACAAAGTTTACCTGGCCCAGCACTCGTCCCGAAAATCCTGAGACCGAAGATGTCAGCGGCGATGTGAGCGCGAGCACGCGATTGTTCGCCGTATCCGCAACGTACAGGTTGCCGCTCTCATCGAATGCGAGCCCGCCTGCGAGACTCGAAGGGCCGATCGGCAACAACTCGAAATTGAGCGACTCCGCCAGTCCTGCCTGGATATTCGATGGACTTGGGCATCCGATCGCACCGAACGCTCCGCATCGGCCGAGCACCAGGCTCGCGTCGCCTGGGGGATCCAAGGCAGTCGAGGGGAATTCAAGAACACGCTCATTGCCTTTGTCCGCGATAAAGAGATCGCCCGAACCGTCGAACACGAGTCCACCCGGCGACGACAGGGAACTGGCGCTCTCGCCGTGAGCGGATTGATAATTGGAGGTGACGAACGATCCATTCTGGCCGAACACTTCGTCAGCGGTGGTATCGCCCGACGATCCTGGCACGCCGGAAGAGGTCCCGGCCGCCGCGGGAGCGAGGTATTCCAGCGCGCGATTGTTCCCGGAATCTGACAGGAACAGGTCACCGCCTGAATCAAAGGTCAATCCCGCGTCGAACCCTGTGAAGCAAAGGCTGTCAGCCGTCGGCGCCGCACCACCGAGATTGCATGCATGGCTGGTGAAGCTGCCGAGCTGTCCCAGCACGACGGTGGCGGTGATATTGCTTCCACCGGCGACAGGATTGGCGTACTCGACGACGCGGTTGTTGCCGGCGTCAACCACCCACAAATTATTGTTCGGATCGATACCGATGGCGGTCGGATTGTTCAGCGTTGCCGCGCTGACACCGGTGCAGCCGGCGCCTTCGCCGGTGAAGTCGCCGCAGGTGCCGAAGACTTCGTTGGCAGCGGTGCCCATGTTGATGTAGGGCGCGTTGTACTCGAGGACCCGATTCGCGCCGCTATCCGCAACAAACAGATTGCCATTGGAATCCACCGCGATTCCGCTCGGATGAAAGAGCGTAGAGGCTGTGAAGCCGGACAGGTAGTCGTTGATCGCGCCCGGATTGTGCTCGCCGAGTATCATATCGGCATCCTTGCCGTTGGTGAATCCGGGAGCATTCTGGTATCCGAGCACCCGATTGTTATTCCAGTCGGCGATCCACAAATGATTGGGTGTAGCGCTGCGATCGATCGCGACCGCGACGGGAGCGTCGAAACCAAACCGGTTGATAAAGTTTGGCAATCCCTCGGTGAGGTTTCCCTGCCCGAGAAAATTGTCGGGCGTTGGTTCCTGCGTCGCAACCGCCACCAGTGCGAAAGCCGCTATCGCGATCAGTATTGCGATCGCGATCGAGCCCGATATCCGCGATAAACGTCTTAGCTTCATGATTGCAACCGCATCGCGGCGACCTCGAACGCGTGACCGGGAAGATCGCGCGTCGGCGCGTGCTCATCGCTTTCCGGGAAATAAGTGAAGCTGAACTGCGCCAGGTACTCGCCAATCGCACGCCGCTTTTCGCTCTGCTTGGGAAGATCGAGCAGCAGGATGATTCGACGATTGGCGCGCAGCGTCTCGGCGGCGCCGCGCAGCACAGCGAGCTCCAAACCCTGCACGTCGATTTTGATCATGTCGACGGCGGCCAGTTGCTGATCCGCAACGATTCCATCCAGCGTCCTGGTCGGGACCTCAACCGTGCGAGTGCCGTTGAATTCCGGCGACAGAGTATGGGCGCCACTGGTCGAACCGATCTGCAAGGGGGCGATGCCGTCGGCGTCGCTCAGCGCGAGTTGCAGGACCTTGATATTGGGGTAAGCGTTGAGCGCGATGCTGCGTTGCAGCATCGAATGATTCTCGGGTTCGGGCTCGATCGAGATCACCTTCCCGGAGCTGCCGGTCAACCGCGCCGCCAACAGCGTAAAGTCGCCCTTGTTCGCACCGACGTCGATAAAGGTCATGCCGGGGCGCAGATGCTTTCGAATGAGCGCGTGCTTGGCGGGTTCGTAGGACCTCATCGCGCGCTGAACCATCGCCGACGATTCGTGAAGGTTCAGGAAAATCTGCCCGCCCTCGACCCGGTAAATTTCGTATCGGTTCGGAGCCAGCCGCGAGAGCATCCGGTAGACCCGATAGCGGCGGGGCGCGACGCTGCACACCATCTGCATCAACATTGCAGACATTCGCGCGCAGCGCGCTCACAACCCAGCGAATGGATCTGAAAGCGGAGCGGACTTGATGCCCCGGTGAACACTACCCCCGAACATCAACTACAAATCTGAGATGATTGCAATGTAAAATTTGACGCGCCGGACGCATCAAAGAGTATCGAACGGACTTGCTTCGCGAGCTCAGCGAATCAGCGCGTGCCGAAGAAGAGCAACTTGTCTCCGTGCAGCACGACATTCTTTGTTTTGATTGGCGATAGACTCTCGATCTCCTGAATCGTCGGACGGATTCCGTACCACTCGTTGCGATAGAGGCCGCGCGGGCCTTGCGACGAGCGGCGCTCAACCAGCCATCGACGGATGCGCAATGCGAACGCGATCGAATCGCGCCAGGTCCGCGGGGTCATCGTGAAGATAAGCCGTCCGCCCGGTTTGAGCACTCGTGCCGCCGTCTGCAGATACGCACGCAGCACCTCCAAATCAGGTAGATGCTGAAAAACGCAGTACGCGATGAACGCATCGACCGAGCTGTCCGAGACTTCCGCGAGCGCCGGCGTCTCCGCGCGATGGAACGACGCGTTGGCAGCCTCGACCGAGCTGCGCGCGATCGCGAGCATCTCCGCTGACAGATCGAATGCGAATACCTTGCCGACTTCGGGCGCGATCGCGCGCGTCAGCCGCCCGACGCCGCAGCCAATTTCCACGACGGTGTCGGCTGGCGTGGGCTGGTAGCCTGACGCCGACTTCAAATCTTTCCAGATTTTCGGGCCCGACGCCCAGAATTCAGCGAGGTTACGACCCTCGTAGGGCCCGGCGGACGATACGTACCAGTAGGGATTTTCCCGAGCTTTTTCGTCCCAGAATTGGCGACTCGCCTCCAGTCCGCTCATCAATTCGATGCACCTTCCGACGTTTGGTCGGAACTATATTGGCACAACGAATCCACGAAACCAGACCGGCGCGATCGCGTGAACTCTATGTAACACGATGCCGTCCCCTTTCGAGGGCGGCATCGCGCGGTTGGTTTACCCAGGCACCGTCGGTTGCTTCAGTGTCATGGCAAGAGCGCCGACGTTGGAGAATTAGCCGGGGTCGGAGGTGTTGCCGCCGTTCCCACCATCCAGGTTCCAGTACTCGGATTGAACAGCTCGTAGTAGTCGGTCTGGGCAGCCGTGCCGCACAGTGTGCCAGCTTCTGCACTGCCAATCGCGGCCGAAGACAGGCTTCCGACCGCGCATTCGCCGCCTATCACCACCAGGTCTCCCGAGTTCGAACCCGCGTTGAGAATACCGAAGCCGTAGCCGCCGCGCGTACTGCAGGTCGATCCGCCAGTGATCAGCAGCTCGCCGTCCAGCGACGTACCGGACCCGGTGATCAGAGTTCCGGTCGCGCCGCTGCGCGCGGTCGTCATCACGCCGCCGCTCCCTGCGCCAGCCAGCGTATACAGTTCGGTGCCCTCGCTATACAGCTCAGCCGTATTGAGCGCGTCGCACTGGAAGCCACTGAACGATGACCCTCCACAGAGACCGCCGGGGCCGTAGGTCTTGGCCGCGCAATGCGAGCCGCCCGCTATAAGGGTCTTTCCATTGGGCAGGACCACCGCAGTCGCAGTTGCCTCGCGCGCAGTATTAAGCGAACCCACCGACATGAAGGCATCGGACAACACCTCATAGATCTCAGACGCGGCAGTGGAGTTGGTGGACGTTGACAGTGGGATAAAGCCGCTGAGCAGCCCGCCCGTGTCGCCGCCTGCGATCAGGAAACCAGGACGTAAAAGGGTTCTGGATTTTGCCGAGCGCAATTCCGGGGGCGATCCGCAGCTAAAGGAGTTGCTTGCTGCGAGACTGATCGGTCGATGGATGGGCGGAGCGACAAGGATCCGCTGATAGGAGACAATGATGGCAGGGGCCAGTTCACGGTCCAGGCCAATCCCGTTCCGCTTCATGTGGGAGGTCTTCAGCGTTTTGTTAAATTGGAAGGAGGAGCTTACTTCTTCCTTCCAGGACTTAAATGCTTAAGGTTTCTAGCCAACTATCGTCCGATGACGTAGACCCGCCGCAAGCGCGTCACTCGATCTTTTGATTTGATCGCGGATCCGAAAAAAGCCGGCACTGAGAGCGAAACTTCGTTTGTATCGCCTGATGGTGCCGAGGCAAAAATCGGACTTGTTGGAGGAGTGACCGGGATTTCGAAGCCGTAGTACTGGTACCGAGCACGTCCGGACTACCGACCGTTTTTGGGCCGCCTAGTCGTCCTAGTTTGTGCGGGTAGTGACGACTGAGCCATTTAGGCCTTGCGCTGCCTTCAATGTATCGAGCAGGTATTCCACCGCGCCTTGCAGTTCCTCGAGCGAGGCGGGGCCGTCGGTAGCGACTAACGACTGAACGCCGTCATAGGCTTCGGCTACCGATTCGGGAATCTGCGATGGAAAAATATGTCGGGCACTCATATGACGCTCCAATGGTGGATTCATGCGTTCGACGAGTTGGCCCACCGGAATATTTTAGAAGCAATCTTTACGCCAGTGAACAAACAGGCGAAATGTACTACTCCGCTAACAGAAGTGTGCGTAATCGGGCAGGACATGCGGTCGATGGCGTCCGAATTTTTGGCAACTGCCATCGAACGGGCAGCATGATCGTCGCGCTATGCCGCTCTTCGACGCCGTGCCGAGGCGGCTGCGTCCTGAATGCGAACATCTACCAACGGCGCCGCCGCCGACGCGGTAGTGCGCCCAATCGCGCCCGCGATCGTTCCGCCCCGTAACAAAATGTAGAGCCGTCCGCGCCGCGCGATTTCTCCCTGCTTGACCAGGTCTGTCATCAACCGGCTCACCATCGGCCGCGAGCATCCGATCATCTCGGCAAGGTCGCCATGCGCCGGTTCGAACGTCAGCGCGATACCGTCGTCGTCCGGCGCTCCAAATTTTCCTCCGAGCTGAGCCAGCATCAGTTCGAGCCGCTCGCGGAACGACATCCCGAGGAACGATGCGTAGTAATGGACCCATCCCGACCAGGCCGCGTTCATCCGCTCCGAAACCTCTAGCAGGGTCGAGGAATCGAGCGACGTCAGCAGCTCGCGCACACGCTGGCGAGTAATCATCGAGATCACGCATTTGCCGACAGCCTGCGCCTCGAAGCGGCGGACCCACTGGCCCTTTTCGTTGATTTGATCCGCGCAACCAATCACGTCGCCCGCCGTCGCCAGCCGGACCATAATTCGATGGCCGCGCGGACTCGAGCAACTCTCTTTGACCATGCCCTTGACGACCCAGAAAATAATGTCGGCGGGCGCGCCTTGGCAGAAAATCATTGCGCCCGGCGCGTAGGAAAGGTTGCTGTGATATTCCATGATCTCGCGCACGATTTCGTGCGGGACCTTCCACGACAAGAGCTGCGACTCGAACTGATTTGCTCCCTCGCGCGGCGTTGGAAAATTCATGCGATCACCCACTAAATCCGATGGCATCCGACGCGCCAACGGCAATGCGCGCGACTGCGATGGCCGTCGCGACAGTCGCCCTGTTCGTCGTCTGATTTGGCAAACTCCCCAAATTCAAAAACGAAATCTGTCTGATTTTCCCGGTCGATCCCGGACGTGATGCTGTATAAGACAAGTGCCGGCTTGCATGCAAGGGTTAGTTGCGACCCACTCGAACAAGCATTTTCATCCGTGGCCGCACTTCCGAAGACGGCGACGATTCAACCGTTCGGCGCGACTCCGCCGGCGCCCAACGAACTTCGAATCTTTATCGTCCCCACCTGTGCTGACGTTGGAGAGGAATATTGCGCCGGCTCGCGGCTGCGGGCTGGATGCTCGGTGGCACGTGCCCATTTGATCCGCAAGGGACTCCTTTGACTGCGGCTTCGATCGCTCCGCCGTGCAACAAAACATATTTGCGCTCGCGCCGCCCGATCTCTCCATCTTCGGCCAGCTCCGTCAGGACGCGCCCGACCACCGGCCGCGAGCTTCCGATCATTTCCGCCAAATCGGAATGCGTAGGCTCGAAAGTGAGCAAGATGCCGTCGCCGTCTGCGATGCCAAATTTGCGTCCCAGCTCCGCCAGCACCATCTCGATTCGCTCGCGATACGACAGCCCGAGAAACGTCGCGTAGTACTGAACCCATTCCGCGGCCGCCGAATTCATCTTCTCCGACAGCGTCAGCAACTCTTCCGGGTTCATCGCCTTCAGCAGATTCCGCACATGGTCGCGCGTGACGATCGCGATCACGCAGGGGCCCGCGGCCCAAGCCTCGAAGCGCCGAACCCATTGACCCGTGTCGTTAAGCTTGTCCGCCAGCCCCAGAATGTCGCCGGCCGTCGCGAGTCTCACCAGCGTTTGCGTGCCGTTCGGATTCGGGCAGACTTCGCGAACCACGCCCTTGACGACCCACAGCACGATGTCGGCCGGCGAACCCTGGCTGAAAATCAATTTGCCCGACGTATAGCTGAGCTCGCTATGATGCTGAGTCAACGCCCGCGCAGTCTCTTCCGGGATCCCCCATGAGAAGAGCCCGGCTTCGAACACGTTCGCCCGATTGAGCAACGAGATTTCATTCATCTTCGACTCCGCAAAGTTGGCCTGCGCTGTTTTCGTTTTCATCGAGTGTGATCGTCCGTGTTGAATGTTTAAAAAAATGGCGGCCCGGGGTCCCCCAATCAGCTTGACCGGCGCGATATCCCCCGACATCGCACAGTCAACTCCGCGGGCGGGCCGCCGCCTGTCACATCGCAAATGACATGCCCAAATGAACGCAATCGCGCGATCGATTCGCTCATTCGTTGCAAGCGCGCGTTATACCGGCGAAATCTCGCTCAACTGAAGAGAGTCGCCAGGGATTCATTGCTCTGTGAGATAGGGTTCGCGACAAATCCGGGGTCAAAAATCCCAATCGTAGGACGGAATTTATTCCGTCAACTAAGAATCCCCGTTCCGCGCCCACGTCCAGCCTGCTTCGGCAGAACGCGTCACTTGGGCGAAATCTTGCTCAACCGATGCAGGGGAGGAACTCAGTCCGCAATATTCGCGGCCTGTTATCGAGATCGCGAGAAATCGCGGGTCAAAATTCCCACTCGCGCGGAGGCAATGTTCCGCAAACTTTCGCGATGCGACCGCTTAGGCGCAGCGCTGCCGATGGCATATAACTGGCGGGGGATCTATTCGTGGCGCGCTACCAAACGGAGCACTCACCGTGAGAATCGGCACTCGGCTGACCATAGTCCTGCTGCTGTGCGTGATGCCGGTGCTGGCCGCCTACACCTGGTGGAGCGTCGATCAGTCCAACGTCTACCTGAACGAGTTGAAGCAATCCGCACGCGCCGTCAGCTCCGGCGTGGCTCCTTCGATCGACGAAGAAGTCATCGCCAATGAGTTCGACAAAGTCGACGATGCATTCCGAAAAATGGACGCCGAAGGAACCCGCAGCGCGCTGCTACGAAAAGACGGCACGCTCTGGCACTCGCTCCCGAACTTCCCGCCTGAACTCGTGACCGCGGCGAGCATGCAACTCGCGCAAAACAACTCCACCGAGTTCCAACCCGCATCCGGCGCGAAGAACTGGTTCTGCGAGTTGGTCCCCCTGAAAGGGCAGACCGGAGACGTCATTGGATACCTGCTCGAAGTTCAGGACTGGACCAAGGTGGCGCGAGACAGCCGCGCACATTCGATTGCGGCGCTCGTCCTCGCGCTCGTCCTGATTGCCGTCGTCGCCACTGTCATACCCGCGGCGGTATATCGCTACGTCTCGCGGCCGCTGGCTGATCTGTCGTCGAAGGTGACGAAATTTTCCTCAAACGACTCCGATCGCGCCGCCGGCAGCGAAGTGGAACTGCTCAGCGAAGAATTTCGCAAGCTCGATCAGCAACTCACCAAGGCCCGCGCCGATCTCGACCAACGTCATCGGCGCGAACTGGAACTCGAGCGTGATCTTCAGCGCGCGGATCGTCTCGCCACGATCGGAGCGCTGGCCGCCGGACTCGCGCACGAAATCGGCACTCCCATGGGAGTGATTCGCGTGCGCGCCGAGGCTCTCCAGGATGACGACGCAATGTCGCCGGACGCGCGCGTCAAACTCGGCGTCATCGTGCGCCAGATCGATCGGATCGCGCGGATCGTCAGGATGCTCCTCGACTATGCGCGCAAGAGCGAATCGCACAAGGCTATCTGCGATCTCAGAACCATCGCCGAACGCGTGCTTACGCTCCTCGAGCCGGAAGCCGCGCATCGCGGAGTCAGGACAATCGCGCGACTTGGCGAAAATCCCCTGATGGTGAATTGCGACGCCGACCAGCTCGAGCAGGTGTTCGTCAACATGATCATGAACGCGTTCGACGCGATGAATCGCGGCGGGGGCACCCTGCGCGTGACTGCGGATACCGAACACAATCGCGACGGCGCGCGGGTGATGCTTGCGTTCGAAGATACCGGCGTGGGAGTCGCTCCCGAAAACGAGGGCCGCCTCTTCGCCCCCTTCTTCACCACCAAGGAGCCCGGCAAGGGCACCGGCATGGGCCTCGCCGTCAGCCAGTCTATAGTGCGCGAGCACGGCGGCGAGATAACCTTCAGCTCGGGCCCGTCGGGATCGAAGTTCGTGGTCGCGATTCCGATGGCGTCGAGCGAGATGGTTGAACATGAGCACGGATCCCGGCAACAGCGGCGCGCATAGCCAACCAGCTACCGTGCTGGTGGTCGACGACGATCACGACATGGTCAGCGCGCTCTCCGACATTCTGCGGCAGGCGGGATACCGACCGCTGAGCGCGTATTCCGGGCCATGAGGCGCTCGCGCTCGTCGAGCGCGGCCTCCCCGACGTGCTGATTTCCGATCTCCGGATGGCTGGGATGACCGGGCACGGTTTGCAAGCCGAGTTGAAGCGAATCGCGCCTGACCTCCCCGTGATCATCATCACGGCGTTCGGCTCGATTCAGACTGCGGTCGAGTCGATGAAGCTAGGCGCCTTCGATTACATCACCAAGCCCTTCAGCAACGGCGAATTGCTGCTGATCGTCTCGCGCGCGCTGGAAAATCGCGACCTCCGTATTGAAGTGAAGCGCCTGCGAATCGAGCTTGCCCGCAATCACGGCCTCGAAAATATTATCGCCGCCAATCCAAAGATGACGGCGTTGCTGAGCAAGCTCGCGCAAGTGGCCGACAGCAATGTGAGCGTGCTGATCACCGGCGAAAGCGGAACCGGCAAGGATCTTCTGGCGCGCGCGCTTCACTTCCTGAGCCCGCGGCACGACGGGCCGTTCGTGCCCGTCAACTGCGCCGCGATTCCCGAGAGTCTCATCGAAAGCGAGCTGTTCGGACACGCTCGCGGCGCCTTCACCGACGCCAAGCAGAGCAAGCTCGGCCTTTTCGTCGCGGCCAGCCACGGCACTTTGTTCCTCGACGAAATCGGCGAGATGCTTCCGCTCGGTTCAAGCCAAGCTTCTCCGCGTGATCGAAGACAAACGCGTCCGTCCGCTCGGCGCAACCGGCGAGACGACAGTTGACGTGCGCGTGATCGCCGCGACCAACGCCGATTTGGAAAAAGCCGTCGCCGACGGCCGCTTCCGCTCGGACCTTTTCTATCGCATCGCAACCGTGACGATGGCGGTGCCACCGCTGCGCGATCGTCCAGAAGACATCCCGCTATTGATCAAGCACTTCCTGGTGCGCGCCAGCGCCGAGGCAGGGAAAGCTCCGCCGGAACTGGATGCGGACACGACGGAATTTCTCACGCACTATCGATGGCCCGGTAACATCCGCGAGCTTCAGAACGCACTCCAGCAAGCCGTCCTCCTTTGTTCCGGCGGCAAGATCACGCGATCGGACCTGCCAGACCGGATCACCGGCGACCACCACGCCCCCGCGCGCCTCGAGGAGCTGGCGTCACGCCGAATGCCTCTGCAAGAGGTCGAGCGCGAGTACGCGCGCGCCGTCCTCGCTTCGGTCAACAACCACCGCGGCGAAGCCGCCGCAATCCTCGGCGTAGACCGCAAAACCCTAACCCGCAAGCTCGAAGACCCCGAGCTGAGCGCCTGCATGATCACCGCCCGCAGAATTCATAAGATCACCTTCCTGGTGATCGATTTCATCGCTGCTGATCGTGAGCCGGGTTGTCGCCGCTACCGACAACGAACAGCGCGCCGCCGCTGCACTCTTCGATCGATACGAGACGATTTTCTATACCAACACCGATCTGTCGACTCCGCTTACTCCCTACAAAGGACTTTCCCGGCCCGCCGCATCTTCTCTGAGCATTCCATTCGGACAACTCGCCGGACTCGATCTGCTGAACAAGCACGCTTCGAGCGAAATTCTTGGCAACGCCGACTCCGTCCTGATGGGTGCCAGGGATTTCATATCGCCCACGGGGGCCGGCTCCGCCGGGCATCCCGGCCTTTTCTGTTTCATCGTTGTCTTTGGAAAACAGCCTATGCCCGATTTCGGGAAATACTTCACCCAAACTCCATCGTCTCCCGCGGCCGGGGCGCACGTTTGGAAGTGGGTCGCAGACATATACGATATCCCGCCTGCCCTCACTTTCTATGCGACCCAGGTCGGCAGCTCTTACCTCGTCCTTTCGAATGACGACAAAGACCTTCAGAAGGTCGCCGCCGAGTTGGCTTCTTCCGACGACCCCTCCAAAACGTTGAGTACCGTTCGCGATTGGTCGTTCGTCAGCCAGCACGAATATTGGGGCTATCGCTTCATTCGCCGCAAAGGTCTCAATGGAAAAGATCTGGCCGGCCTCGATCAGTTCCTGCCGGGCGTGGAAGCTATCGAGTTTTGGATCGATGTTAAGCAGAAAGCAGGCGTGATGAGGCTGTTAGGTTCCGCGGGTACAAAACGCGCAGTGCCGCAGCTGAACAAACGAATTGCGGATGAAGCGTCGGGTTCGATGTCTTTCCAGCCTCAAAGTCCGGGCGTTTGGGACGCGCCGATCTCCCTTTCGGGCGGTCAACTCGCAATGGGTAAAATCTGGGAGATCATGGATTTTTTCGGCTACCCATCATTATATGAATCGCACGGCGCACCTTCCAAAGATTTTCAGTGCGCTAAGAGTTATCGCAGCAGTTCTGGCACTCTGCACATTCTGCTCTGCACAAGCCTATTCCGCGGATCGAAAACTGAACGTCGATCCGCTCATCCTTTCCTTCGGCAAGGTGCAGGTCGGCACCGTCTCCGCACCCAAGGCGATCAAGCTGTCCAATCGATGCGGGTTCACTTTGAGCATCCAGCCGATCGGGCAGCCCCATGGCCCGTTCACCGTGCAGGCCAATTCATGCGGCTCGAAACTCGATCAGTGCGGCGAATGCGACATCTCCGTCACCTTCAATCCAATCTCCACCAGCAATCCGAACGGCGCGGATCAGACGGGCGATCTCACCATCGCCTCCAGACGCATCAAACAGCCCGCAAGTTATCAAACTGACCGGCATCGCATTCGGCACTGTACCATCTCCCACGACAACGTCGACGCCGATACCCGTCAACAAGTCGGCGCTATCGACCGCCCTCTTCGTCGCCAACGGCGGCAACTATGTGACCGTCTATCCGCTCGGCGCCAACGGCGACGTCGCACCCATTGCAAGCATCGACGGCGGCGCAACCGGACTCAGCGGTCCCGCCAGCATCGCGCTCGATCCGCGCGGAAACATCTACGTGCTTAATAGCGAGGGCAAGCCTTCGCCGTTCGGCACGATCACAGTCTATCCGCCCGGCAGCAACGGCAACGTTGATCCCATCGCCACCATCGGGGGCCCGAACACCGGCCTCAAATCCTCCAAGGCCATTGCCGTCGATTCAGCCGGAAGAATTTATGCGGCCAGCCTGCAATCTACCTTCGGATGCGACGCGAACATCACCGTCTTTCACGCCCTTAGCGATGGCAACGTGAATCCCGTCGCGACCATCTGCGGCGACGATACACACGTGGCGAACCCTTATGGTGTTGCAGTGGATTCGAGCAGGAATATCTACACAACATCGCTCGGCGGCGGCGGGAGCGTGAACAGCGCCGCAATCCTCGTCTTCGCTCCTGGCAGCAACGGCGATTCACCGCCGCTCAGAACAATCGCCGGTCCCAACACCGGCCTCACGTCACCGGTCGCCATTGCCCTGGACTCCCACGAAAACGTCTATGTGACGCAAAACGACGAGCGCGGCAGTAACGGCGGTGTCGGCACCATCAGAGTGTTCGCCGCCGGCGCCGACGGCGACGTCAAGCCTCTCTACACCATCAATGGACCAACTCCGCGCCACGTCCCTCACATGATTCCCATTGTCCGTCTCGGCGCGATCGCCGTTGATCCAGCGGCAACATCTACGTGGCGGCGCAAGCAGCGACCCGTGAAGCGAAGAAAGCATTCTCGTCTACCCCGCACACGCCTCCGGCAACGCAAAACCCATCGCCACCATCAGCGGCGACAACACTGATATTTTCGGCGCTGAGGGCATCGCAATCGGCCCGTATCTCAGCGCTCCGCGTCGCAAATGATCGGTATACACATTTGTCGAGCGCAGCTTCTTTGCGAGGTCGCCGCGGCGCGTCACTTTGATCTTTTCGAGGCCCAGCCATGACGCCATTGTGACCAGTTCGTGCATCAGCGGTTCCGCGACTGTGTTCGCTCGAGCGCCAGGTTCCAAGTGTGCGCCTTGCACCAGCAGTGTTCGGTTTCCGCGGTCGGATTTCAAATCGATGCGCGCGACCAGGCGGTCTCCGAGCAGGAACGGCAGCACGTAGTATCCGTACTTGCGATTCGCCAACGGAGTGTAGATCTCGATCCGATAGCGGAAGCCGAAGATTCGTTCGGTGCGTGCGCGTTCCCATATCAGCGAGTCGAACGGAGAGAGGAGGGCGCGCGCATCCAGCTTGCGTGGCGATTTTGCGTCGCGCGCGACGTACGCCGGCTGCGGCCATCCTTCGACTTTAACGGGAATCAGTTCTCCGGTCTCGACGAGTTCCCTGATGCGATGCCGTCCCGCGCCGATGCGGACGCGAAAATAGTCGCAGAGATCTTTTTCAGTGCCGACGCCGAGCGCGCGGGCCGCGATTCTCATCAGCTCACGCTGCGCGTCCTCAGGCGCAGGAGTCGGCATCGCGAGGACTCGCGCCGGGATAACTCTGTCCGGTAGATCGTATAGCCGCTCGAAGCCGCGACGTCCCGCCGCTGCGACTTTGCCCGCGGCGAACAGCGCTTCGAGTGCGTGCTTGCCGTCGCTCCATCCCCACCAGCCGCCCTTGCTCGCGCCCGCGCCGGTGATTTCGCGAGCGCTGAGCGCGCCGCGCTCTCCGATCTCATCGAGGGCCGCCTGCATGAAGCCCGGGCGGGTCCGATTGAGACGCCCAAAGATGTCCTTATGATCGCGAGCCGCCTCTGCCATCCGCCATCGAAACAGCGGATGCATTTCGTGCGGCATCAACGACGCCATGTGCCCCCAATATTCGAATAGCTCGCGATTCGCGGGCGCGCCGATCCACGACGCGTCGAGCAGCTCGGGCGCGTAGTTGCCGAGGCGCGAAAAGAGCGGCATGTAGTGCGATCGCACCAGCACGTTGACCGAATCGATTTGCAGCAGACCGATCTGCGCGATGACGCGTCGCAGATGCCGGCGGTCGAGACGCGACGTTGGCCGCGATTCCGCGAATCCTTGCGCTGCCAGTGCGATCCGGCGAGCCTCGTCAGCCGATAGCGAAGTCTTCACGTTTGTAGCCAATGCGCCGCGAAAAGATTATTTCTAACTTCCGATGACCTCTACTTTTTCAGGCAAAACTGCGAGCGATAACACGGCGGCGGGCCTGGTGGCGCCGGATTGTCGCGGGATGAACTTTTATCGCATCGACGGTGGCCTGCGCGACCTGCTCGATCTACACATGGAACCGCGGTTGCGCGCTGCGATGGAGCCGCATCTGGATCGCCTCGGCTATCTTGCTGGCGGACGGCTCGACGAGCTCGCGGAAATTGCCGACAAGCATCCGCCGGTGCTGCACTCGCGCGATCGTTTTGGCCGCGACGAGGACTGGGTCGAGTTCCATCCGGCGTATCGCGAGATGGAGCGGATCGGGTTCGGCGAATTCGGGCTTCATGCGATGGCGCATCGGCCCGGCGTGCTCGGATGGAATGAACCGCTGCCGTATATCGCGAAGTACGCGTTTCAATATTTGTTCGTGCAGGCCGAGTTCGGCTTGATGTGTCCGATCAGCGTGACTGACACCGGCGCGGTGCTGGTCGAGAACTATGGCAGCGACGATCTCAAGGCGCGCTACCTCGGCCGCATGCTCTCGCAGAACATGGACGAGATTTTCAAGGGCGCGCAGTACATGACCGAGCGCGCGGGCGGATCCGACCTCGGCAACAGCGCGGTGGTTGCCAAACGCGAGGGCGACTTCTGGCGGCTTCACGGCGACAAATGGTTCTGCTCCGCGGTTGACGGCGACGTCGTGCTTTTACTCGCGCGTCCCGAAGGTGCGTCTAACGGCTCGAAGGGGCTCGGGCTCTTCCTGATGCCGCGGCGATTGGAAAACGGCGATCGCAACAGCTACCGAATCGCGCGGCTCAAGGACAAATTCGGCACGCGCTCGATGGCGAGTGGCGAAGTCGTGCTCGAGGGCGCGATCGCGTTTCAGCTCGGCGCGCTCGACCGCGGCCTGCGCCAGATGATGGACATGGTGAATCTGAGCCGGATGTCGCACGGTGCGCGCGCCGCGGGCATGATGCGTCGATGCCTCAACGAGTCGCTCCAGGTCGCGCGGCATCGCGCGGCATTCGGGAAACCGATCATCGAGCATCCGTTGTTGCGGCGCCAGTTGATGAAGCTGATGGTGCCGGCCGAGCAGGCACTGTCGGTCTTCGCCTACGACGCGACGATGATGGATCGGGCGCGCGCCGGCGACGCGGAAGCCGAGCGCGTGATGCGTATCCTGACTGCGGTGCTGAAGTTCCGCGCGTGCCGCGACAACATCCGCGTCGCGACCGGTGCGATGGAGGTGCGCGGCGGCAACGGTTACATCGAGGATTGGGTCAACTCGCGGCTGATTCGCGACGCGCACATCGGCGTGCTGTGGGAAGGCACCAGCAATATCAACGCGCTCGACGTGATCAATCGGGCGGTCGCGAAGTCCGGCGGCCACGAAACGCTCGGGCGCGCTCTGAAAGCCAAACTGAGCGCCGCTACCGCGGCTCCCGCCGCCTTCCGTGCTGAGATCTCAAAGCTTGTAGATCGCGCGGTCGCATTTGCCGGCGAGGTCGCGGCGAAGCCGAAGCATGAACGCCTGGCCCGACTCGCGACCGACGCGCTTTATAATGTCGCGAGCGCAGCGCTGATGACGTGGGAAGGCGCGACGGCCGGCGTCAACGGTCAGGACGCGCGCCGCATGATCCTCGCGCGCATGGTCGTCGAGCATCGCCTGCGCGCCGAAGACCCGCTTGAGATTCCAGCGTCCGACTGGGAAGAAGACGCGACCGCCGCGCTGCTCGATCCTGCGCCGGTATCGCTCGATCGAGCCGTCGAGATTGTGAGTGCCTAGTTCCGCAGCCACCCTACGATCTTCTGATGAATCCCGACCGGGTCGGCGGCCTGGAAGGCGTGGCCTGCGCCCGGGATTATGTACATCTCGGCCTGCGGGATTTTGCTCTTGATCAGATTCGAGTTCTCCATCGGGACCAGCACGTCCTTGTCGCCGTGGACGATCAGCACGGGGCACTTGATTTGCCCGAGCCTGTCGAACGCGTTGAAGGTCTGGATTCCCGCAAACGCGCGGTCCGCGGTTTCCGGCGGCGTCGGAGGCATCATCCTGGCTCCCGCGACCATCATCTGTTTGATCTCAGGATGCTCTGCAATGAATTCCGGCGGCATGAGCACCGGCAGCAAAATGTCGAAGGCCTTCTCAGCATCGCTCGGCATCATCTTCTGCGCAGTCATCAATTTCTCGACGATTTCCGGCGACGCCATCTTCGCGCTCGTGCCTCCGGCCATGGTGCATCCGAGCACGACCTTCGTGACTTGCTCTGGATGTCGCAGGGTTAGCTCCTGCGCGATCATTCCACCCATCGACACGCCGAAAACTTTCGCCTTTGCGATTCCGAGCGCCTTCAACAGATTGCTCGCGTCATCGGCCATCCCTTCGACGGTGTAAATCCCTTCGGGTTTGTCGCTGAGTCCGGTGCCGCGATTGTCAAAGTAGATGCTCTTGAAGCCGCTGAAGAACGGCAGCGACGGAATCCATCCGGCGCCCGACACGCCGAATCCCATAATCAGCAGCAGCGGCTCGCCCTCGCCGAAAGTGTCGTAGTTGAGATTGATGTTACCGGCTTTGATTACTGGCATCGCGGAAGATCCTCCCAGTTAAAACCTCACCCCTAGCCCCTCTCCCTTCTGGAGAGGGGAACAAGATGAGCGGGTCGCAAAGTTTTCCGGTCAGGCGAGCTTCAGGATGCTCTCGGGATGCTGTTCGTTGGGATCGACTCCCGGTTCCATTTCGTAGATTACCGACTTGTCGACCACCAACTGCCCGTCGTCGCCGACGTAAATCTTGAATCGATCCATCGGGCGCGGCGCCGGTCCTTCGAAATTGAGTCCGCTGATGTAGTAGCCGGAGCCGTGGCAGGGGCACTTGAACTTCTGCTCGGTCTTGAGCCATCGCGGAGTGCACCCGAGATGAGTGCACTTGGCGAAGATTGCGTAGAAGCCCGCCTTGGTGCGGATAATCCAGGTGCGGAAATCCTGCTTGAATTTTTCGCTGACTTCGCCGACCACGTAGTCGTCCGGGAAGCCGGCTTTGAATTTCGATGGCGGCAGAAAGAGCACGCGCGGGAATGCCGAGCGAACCGCGGCGAGCAAACCGATCAGCGAGAATACGCCGAAGCCCGCCCATCCGAGCACGCCCAGAAAGTCGCGACGGCTCCACAAGGTGCCGAGCTCGGTTTTTTCCTTGTCGCGTTTCGCGCGTTCTTTTGCCTGCTCGTCTTCGCGCCACTTCTTGAGTTCGGCGGGATCGGTCGGGGCCTTCTCTTTAAGTGCAACAGCCATCTAGGTGACGCAACCTCCCAAGTCCTGACGAGCCTACATTAGCTCGTCCACATCTGATTGGACGTATCCGATTAGCAAAAATTCTATTACTCAAAGATACGCAAGATTCAAGGGCGAAGATAACCCCTGAACGTCGGCAGAATTTGCGGGACGCGAAAATTCAGTGAAGCGCCGGCTGAACGCTCGAAGGCGGCAATGTCGCGGGCGGCACCGCTGGCCTGATAACTGTTGCATTGGTCGTGACCGGAGCGCGCGTCGGAGACCAATCCTGCGGTGTCGTCGAGGTCGTCGAAGCCTGGTCCATCGTGTTGTCGGGGATGATCGGCACCGGCGGCGGAGGTGACGTATCGTTGCCGCCTACCGGCCGGAAAACCGGCGCTGCTGAACTATCGTTGGCGAGCCAGTGGGCGGGACGCGCCACCGCCCATTCGAGCGCGTACCCGATCGGATAGAGGAGGTCGGCGAAGAGCGCGAGCGGCTGCGAATCCTCGTCGTGATATTCCTTGGGGTCCTGTTGATCGTTGTTGTTGTACTGTGCGTGAGAAACGGTCGGCAGTCCAACGAACAGCGCGGCGCAGAAAATAATTGCAACTAAGCGCATGCGGACAACTTTGCGCGATCGTCCGCGGTCGTGTCAACACATCCGCAATCGTTCTTGCGCTGGCACCCCTGCAGGCGCAATTCTAGGCGCGATGACCCTACCGGCCGTGCGCTCCTTCTGTGCGTGCCTGCAAACTTCCACCGCTGCGGCACTCATTCTTATATTCGCGCTGGGATCCAATGCTCAAGGTGCGGAGCCGGCCGGCATGATCGCCTACGTCGGCACCGATTCCAACATCTACTACTGCGACACCAAGTGCGCGCAGCCGAAATGCATCACCTGCAAGGCGGCCGCGATGCACGTCAGGCGCGACGACGCGGTAAGGCCAGTGATGCTCGCCGACGACGCTCCCGACTCGACTCAGCCCGCCGGCGGCACTGATTACGGATGGCCGACGTTCTCGCCCGACGGCAAGCGCATCGCGTATTCCGCCGAGACGCACAAGCAAGCCGAAGATTCCTACGCGGTGTGGGTTTACGATCTCTCGCGCAGCCAGGCGATGCTAATCTTCGAGAGTCGATCCGAGAACATCGTCTATATCGTCTGGACGCCCGACGGGCACCTTTCATTTCTGCTCGGCGAGGAGTCTCGCCGGCTCAGCCTGGTGCTGGCCGAGGTCAAGGAATCGACGCCGGTCAGAATCGTCACCACCGGGATGCCCCTGTACTTCGATTGGAGTCCGCATCCAGGCGAGGTTGCGTTGCACACGCTGGCGCTCGACCCGGATCGCACCGAGCAGGTTTCGCTGATGAGCCTGACGCCCACCAGCCAGAATATAATCAAGGTGCTGTCGACGGGACGCACGCCGTTCAAGACTCCCGCATGGTCGCCCGACGGCAAGCATCTTGCGTACGTCGAGAACTACCACGCCGAATCGAACATCGTGGTGGCAGACGCCGACGCGAGTCATCCGCGATCGGTCGTGAGTTTGCCGGTGGGGGAGAATAGCTTCGTGTGGGCGCCCGACTCGAAGCACCTGGCGTACGCGACCGCGATCACGCCGCAGGACCCGACCTACAGCGGTATCAAGCTGGTCGACATCGCCACCGCGAATTCGAAATGGCTGACCAAGGACGCCGTCGCCGCATTTTTCTTCGCGCCTGATTCGCGGCATGTCGCCTTCATCGGCGTCCCCGAAGAGAAGCCGTACTACAGCTGGTCGGTGGTGGACGTTAAGACCGGCGCCCAAAAAGCGCTCGGCAACTTTCTCGCGACGCCCGACGAATCGACCGCCTACCGCTACTTCGATCAGCTGGCAGTATCGCACACGATCTGGGCGCCCGATTCGTCGGCATTCGTTTATGCTGGGGTTAAGCTCGAAGGCGCGCCGGACAAAGCACTGGGATTTGCGCCGGCACCGTCGGCGTGGATCGTGCCGATCGACGGCAGCGCCCCGCACGCTATCTCAAACGCAGTGCTCGCGTTCTTCTCGCCCGCGAAGTAGACCACTGGGTGCAGGGGTCACCCCTGCCCAAGGAAGCGTGAAACCCACGGTGGGTTTCACATTCAATAAAGTGATTTATCTCCGCGCGCTATGCTTTTCGACACACGTAAATCGCGGCAGGTTTGCCGAGCACTGACACGCGGATGATTTTGCTCGGCGCGATTTTGCGGGTGCGCTCGAGGTCGCGCATCAGGCGCCACTCCGCCGTCAGCATCACCATCATGCCGCCGGTCTTGAGCACGCGCGCGAACTCCCTGAACCATATCGGATACAGCTTTCGATTCTCGCCGTGCGATCCGTAGCGCAATCCCCACGGCAGGTTGGTGACGATTTTATCTACGCTCGCGTCTGCGAGCGGGAGCGCGCCCGCATCCCAGTTCTCGAGCTGAATAGGCTTATACCGCTCGCCGACGTTGACCCGAGCCGCCGCGAGCGCGGCGGCGTCGCGATCGCTGCCGAGCAGCATCGCATACCGCCCCATGTGCGCGCGCTCGATCAGTATCGTGCCCGCGCCGCAAAACGGATCGAGCACGACGTCGTCCTCGCGAGGCTCCGACAGCCATGCGAGCGCGGCTGCGCTCGACGCTCGCAGTGATGCGGGGCGATGGGCGGTCTTGTACTCGCGATGCCGCATCCTGTCGTCGCTGAGCCGCACTGTCAGGAAAAACTCCTCGTCGATCATGGTCGCCCATAGCTCGACGTCGGCGTCTTCTTCTTCCAGTCGCCAGGTGTGATCGTCGCGCTCGAGAATCCCGCGCTCGACCGCGCGCTGAAAATCGACGCGTCGATATTCATGCTCACCGGCCATCCTGGCGATAACGCGGAACTTGAGCCTGCGGCCCGGCCCGCGTCCCCGGCGAGACTTTGACGCGCGCCGCTAGCGCAGGCTCGACGAGAGGAGCCTCGCGCGACGCACCGCGAATCCTGTCCAGCTCCTTGTTCTCAGGCCCGATACCGGCGCGATAGCCGGCCAACCCGAACAGATCCTCAGGCGTTCGCAGCGTACCGAGCTTGTCGGCGACCGGCGCGAAGAAAATCGTCATCCCGGCGCGATCGGGCACTACGCGACGCGTGATCTCGCGCGCGCCGCGGATTCGTCCCGCTATCTCGTCCGCCGCGATTCCCTCGAACCCCGGCTGCGTATGCGCGATGTAGAGATTTGGCCCGAATCGTATCGGATGCGGCTGTGCGCGCTCGGGCAACGCAGGCTTGCGCTCGCGCGCGGGTCGATAGGTCTGGCGCGCGCTATTCACCTGTCGGCCGTGCTACTTCGAGCGTGACAGGTACTCGTGCGTCTCGGTGTTGATCGTGATCGTGTCGCCCTCGGCCACGAAGTGCGGCACGTTGATCACCATCCCGGTCTCGAGCGTCGCCGGCTTGAGTGTATTGTTCACCGCAGCCGTCTTCATCCCCGGGTCAGTCTGCACCACCTTGAGCGCGACCGTTTTCGGCAGCGTGACGTTGAGGGGAGTGGTCTCGTAGAACTCGACTTCGACTTCGAGATTCGGCGTCAGGAATCCGACCACGTCCTCGATCAGATCCTTGGGGATCGTGATCTGCTCGTAGTTCTCGGTGTTCATGAAATGGAAATCGTCGCCGTCCTGGTAGAGGAACTGCATCTTGCTCTGATTCAGGATGACGCGCTCGACGCGATCTTCCGAGCGGAACCGGTTCTCGGTTTGCGACCCGGTCTTGACGTTGCGCAGCTTGGTCTGCACCATCCCGCGCCAGTTGCCGGGCGTGATATGCGTGATCGTCATGATCCGCCACAGGTCTTTGTTGTACTCGACGATCATACCCGGGCGCAGTTGCGTCGCTTGAATCAGCATTGCTTGGACACTCTCGATAAGAACGAAGGTTAAGAAGGGAATTCTACGCAAGCCCGCGCCGCGCGGCAAGTTCGGGACGCGGGCGGGTGCTGTCTTAATTCATGGCTGAGTGTCTGAAATTCAAGCCGCGAGTGTCTTACTTCGGCTTGAGCCGCGGATCGTCGCTCGCGGTGCACTCATCATTGCACAATTCACCTGCGAGATTTGAGGTTCCATCCGCCTCAACCTCGCGATGGCAACCATTCGAAATCGCGCGCTCGCAATCCGTTTTTTGTTCGAACTCTTGCGAGTCCGGCACTCGTTTCCACTGTCGGAGGGGCGCTTGAGACTCAATCTTGGCTTGGCAGCTTACGTCATTGCTCACGTCATTCCCGCTCCACGTAGGGCCGGGGCGCGAACATTTCGCTGGTCCAAGGGGCGGAGTCATCAGATACCAGCCCACAAGCGCGAGCGCGGCAGCATGGCGAGATTTCATCGCACTAAGGAAGCAGTTTGCTGTACCACGGCTTCGACGGAGGCGGCGGCGGGTATCCATATGGATATGGATTCGGCGCGTACGGATTGTAGCCGGGCGCATACGGATTCGCGTACGCGTACGGATTCGGCCGGTAGTACGGCGATGGCGGATACGCGGGGTAAGTCCCATATGGCGCCGCGTACATCGGAGTACTACCGTATTCCGTCATTCCGCTGCCGCCGCCGACTGTGTCGATCGACGCCTCGATGAAATCGTTGCCGTTGCCGTATGCGCGAATCCTCGCGTCACTGCCCGCCGGCATCGGGAACGTCAGATCGAACGCGCTGTAGCCGCCCGCGCTTACTGCAATCGGCTTCACCAGCCGGCCGTTGACGTAGACGCCCGCATGACGCACGCCCGGCCCCGCAATCTGCCCGACCACTTCGACATTTCCCGGCGCCGACATTAATTCTTCGGCATCGATCACGTTGATCTGCACGTTGGTCAGCGGCCCGAGCGACGAGTTCGCATCGATATGACGGCGCGACGGCGAGAGCGCATCGCCCGGCCGCGCAATCTCGGCCGTGTTGTTGCCCTTGGAGGGTCCCGCCGACGCGAGCGGACTATCTGCCAGCGGGCCCGCCTCGCCGCCTGACGCGCTCGCGCCCGGGTCGACTTCAATCATCTCTTCGCTGCCCTTCATCGGGCCGATTGCCGCGGGGTCCGGCGTAACCAGCGCCTGCGCCTCGCGCCCGTAGACGTCGGCCACGCGAATCGACTGCGTTGGCGACGGCTGCTCGATCGAGAAGTCGAAGTTGACCCGCTGATCGCCTGGCGTACTCGCGACGTCGATATCTTTGCTCTTCGTGTCGCCGTCGAAAATTCCGGCCGACTTGAGATCGGTACCTTCAAAGAATCCTTTCACCCGCACCGTTCCGCCCTGGAACACTCGCGATGCGATCTCGATCTTCGGCGCGGCGGGCATCGCTTCTCCGGCTGGAGGCGCGACCGACGCATGGCGACACCGGCACCTCGCTACTGCGCTACGGGGCCCTTGGACGCGGGCACCTGTTTTTCGAGCGCCGCGATTTTTTCCCTGATGTCGGTCCACTGCTCAGGATACTGACCGCCTGCGATTTTCGCCGCGGCTTCTATCCGGTCGCGATCGCTGAGTATCGACGCCATTGCGCCGCTCGCGCTGGCATTGTCATGCGCGCCCAGAGCCGACGACAGCGTTTGCGCATCGCCGGCCAGGCTGGCCGCGGGCACGAGGATCGGACCAGGCTTGGAGGACGACGCATTCATCGCATTGAGCATCGCGAACGCGTGATCGCTCAACTCGAGCGCCTGCGCCTGCGCGTCCTGCGCGAAAGATTGGCGTGGCCCGATTCCGACTGCGATGAGCGCGAACAAAAACTACGGCCGTCCACGTCCGTCCGGAGACGGATCCGATACGCGCTACACGCGCGACGGTTCGATGCGCGATGAAATCGATCACCCCTCTCGACCTACAGGGCTACGGAGTTTCCCGGTAGCGTTCCGCCGTTTGCTTAATCCGACGAGAGAGCTTCAGAAAGACTTCTCCCTCGTCATAGATGAAGAGCGCAAGAGCAGCGCCGGCACCGACAATCAGACCGAGGATAAATGCGCCCATAAGTTTCCGCTCCTCCGAATAATCGCGATTATATTCAAATTCGCGCCGCTAAACCTACCCAAAAAAACAACCTGTAGTGCTACCAGTTTACTCCGCGCAATTGGTCCAGTGTCCTAGCGAAGAGGTCGGTTCCCTGATACGCAGCGCCGCCACGTTGTAGTATGTTGGTCAGTCGTGCCTCATCTCGAAACATCCGATCGTCCGAATGCGGGCGTCCTGCCACTCGACGGCCGAATCCTGGTGCGCGTGACCGGCGACGATCGCGCCTCGTTCCTCCACGGGATGTGCACCGCCGACGTAAACGGCGCGAAGCCCGGCGCAATCCTGCCTACACTGTTTCTCACCGAGCATGCGCATGTGATCGCCGATGCGTTCATCTGGGTGATGCCTGATGCGGTCCTCCTCGATATCGACGCCGACGCATGGACGCGCACGCGCGCGCACCTCGAAAAATTACTGGTCGCCGACGACGTGGAATTCGAGGACGCTGCCGACCTCGCTGTCATCGACGTCGAAGGGCCTGCCTCCCTAGACGCGACCGGCGCGGCGTCGCTCGATCCGTGGAGCTTCATCGAGGCCGACGGTTCATTCGTCGGCAACCTGCCTCGCTACGGCGGGCCGGCAACATCGGTCATTGCTCGGCGCGATTCGATCGATTCGACCATCGCCGAAATTCTGGCGAAGTTGCCGGGTTCACGCCGCATCGACGCTTTGGTGCTCGAAACTATCCGCATCGAAAACGGCGTCGCGCGCGTCGGTGTCGATACCACCGACAAGACCATCGCGCTCGAGGCGCGACTGAATCGCGCGATCTCGTTCAACAAGGGATGCTACCTCGGACAGGAAACGATAGAGCGGGCGACCGCGCGCGGCGGTTTGAAAAAACGAATGTTCGGCCTTAAGTTTCATAGCGAGGGCTTGCCAGCGGCCGATGCGGTCCTTACGCTCGCGGGCAAGGAAGTCGGCCGCGTGACCAGCGCCGTGCACTCGCCGCGCTTCGGCGCGATCGGGCTTGCGATTTTGCATCACAGCGCGTGGGCGCCGGGCACCGAGTTGAAAGTGGGCGAGGGCGGATCGGCAATCGTGTCGGAATTGCCATTTGCGCAGAGTTGACGAGTTGAAGCGATACTTTAAGTTTATCACCCCGGCCTTTACGGCTGGATTTGAGGAGTCATCCAATGGCTAACGTGCTCGGTAAACGTTACATGTGCGAAAAATGCGGCACCGAGGTGCTGTGCAACAAGGCCGGTGACGGCGGCCTCGAGTGTTGCGACCTCGAAATGAAGATCAAAGAAGCGAAACCGCTTCCGAGTTCCGACTAGGATCTCAATCCGCCCCACGCCCCAACGCTGGCGACGAAGGCATCAACTTTGGTGGTAGCTGCGCCCGGGAAAGCCGATCTGGTTCTGCACCAGGGTCTCGTCCTCGGTCATCCCGGCAGCGACTCGGTTGCGATTTCCGGCGGCGTGATCGTCGCTCACGCTCCTTTCGCGGAACTGAAACCGCTGGTCGGTCCGCGAACTCATCTGATCAAACTTGCGGGCCGTACCGTCGCCCCCGGCTTCATCGATTCGCACATCCATTTTCGCGAGGCTGCCGCCGCTGCGACCGGAATCTCGCTTCAGCGATGCCGCACCGTCGGCGACCTGCTGGCTGACTTGCGGCTTGCCGCCGGCAAGACTCCGCCGGGTAACTGGATGCGCGCATTCGGATGCGACGAAGCGATGATGCTCGACAATCGCGGGCCCACGCGCGCCGAGCTCGACGAGTCGCTGCCGAAGAATCCGCTGCGCCTGCGTCATCAGACGTTGCACGCGACCTGGCTCAACTCGCGCGCGATTGCGCTGCTCGGCTTCGAGGCCCCTGACTTCACGCCGCCGTACGGCGCCAACATGATTCGCGACGCCGCCGGCAAGCTGACCGGGCTCGTAGTCGGGATGGAAACGTGGCTCTCGGATCATCTGCCGCCGGTGACCGCCGCGGAATCCGAATCGCGCGCCCGCATTATTAGCCGCGAAATGGCCGCCGCCGGAGTCACTGCATTCACCGACGCCACCACGCGCAACGGTCCGGTCGAGGTCGAGCAGTTGGCCAAGCTCGCGCAATCGAATGCGATATGCCAGCGCGTGAGCGTAATGATCGGCGGCCAGTATCTCGAGGCTGCCGATCAATGCGAGAAGCTCGCGCACGCAGGCGGAATTTCGTTGGCAGGCGCCAAGTTCATGCCCGGTTTTCAGTACGACACCGCGGGCTTGTCGCGCCCGGTTCGCCGCGCGCTCGAGCGCGGTCTCGATTGCGCATTTCACGTCACCGAAATCGAAGAACTCGAAGAGGCGGTCGCCGCGATTGAATCCGCGAAAGCGCAATTCTCCGGACGGCGCGAGATGCCGCGGTTTCGCATCGAGCACGGCGGCATCATCACGCCCGACTACATCGACCGCCTGATGGCCGCCAACGTGTGGGTCGTGACGAACCCCGGCTTCATTTATTTTCGCGGCCCCAAGTACGCCACCGAGCCCGGCCTGGTCGCGCATCTCTATCGCGCGCGCAGTCTCAAGGATCGCAACGTGCATCTCGTCGGCGCGACCGATGCGCCCGTCACGCCCGCCAAGCCGTTCGCCGCGATTGTAGCCGCCGTCTCGCGCACCACGATCGACGGCGTCGCGCTCGCACCCGCCGAAGCGCTCTCGATGCCGGATGCGTTCGCGCTTTTCACAACCGAGGCCGCGCTGCTCGCACGCCTCGACGGCGGCGTCATCGAGCCTGAGAGTATTGCCGATCTGATCGTCTTGCCGCGCGACCCTTCCACGCTGACGCCCGCCGATCTGATGAACCTCACCGTCGATATCACCATCGTCGGCGGCCGCGTCGTCTATGAGCGCGGTCGTCCCGCGATCGCGAGCAGCGACAGCGCCGACCTGCGGTCCAGCTAACGGCTTCGCGCAGATGTCTTCGAAGACGAACGGCTCGAGCGCAGTTCTCTACGAAAAGCGCGGTCCAGTTGCGTGGGTTACGCTGAATCGCCCCGCGCAATTCAACGCCTACAACATGGCGATGCGCGACGCGCTGTTTCAAATCCTCGCCGCGATTCATGACGATAGCGACGTACGCGCGATGGTCCTGCGCGGCGCCGGCCAGGCGTTCTCAACTGGCGGCGATCTTGCGGAGTTCGGAATGGCGCCGTCGCCGATCGTCGCGCGATGGGTCCGATTTCGCCGCGACGTGTGGGGGATGCTCCGCGCGCTGCCCATCCCGACCATCGCGGCAATACATGGCTATACAGTTGGCGGCGGACTCGAGATGGCTCTCTTGTGCGACTTCGCGATCGCTGCCGACGACACGCGTCTGTCGCTGCCCGAGACCGGCGCCGGCATGATCCCCGGCGTCGCTGGCACGCAGACTGCCGCGCGCCGCCTCGGCCTCGGCCGCGCGCTCGACCTGTGCCTCACCGGCCGTTGGATTGACGCCCAAGACGCGTTACTTGTAGGTATGGTCGCCGAAGTGGTTCCCTTGGCGGACTTGGATCGCCGCGCACTCGAGATCGCCCGCGAATTCGCACGCGTCAGCCGCGAGCGGTCCGCGCTACTCAAGCTGGCGGTCTGGGGAGGCCTCGATTTGCCGCTTCGCGACGGGACTGGAACTCGAACACCGGCTCTGGAAGAGAGGAAGCGCGCTGTGAACACCGTTAACTTCGTAACGATCCCGGCCTCAATCGTGCCCGACCAGGAAATCCTGGTCTTCGGCGCACGTCGCCTTACCTATGCGGATCTGAACGACCAGGTCGCCCGCCTGTGCGCGGTCTTCAAACAGTTCGGCCTCGCGCATGGCGACGTCATCGCGGTGCTCGACACCAACTCCGATCTCTACATCGAATGCTACTACGCGGCCGCCAAGGCCGGGCTCACGTTCCTGCCGCTGAACTATCGCGCCAAGGATGCCGAGCTCGAGTACATGATCAACACCGCGAACGCGAAGGCGTTGCTCGTCGGCGATCGCTATCTCGAGTTGATCGAGAAGATCCAGCCGCGGCTCCGCGCGAGCAAAATCGTCGCGCTGGGCGACGGCGCCAAGCGGACTGCCGCGAATAGCCGATCTGGTCGCCAAGGCCGAGCCCGACGAATCCGAAGCGGAAGTCGAGGACGAGGACATCTCGATCCTGATGTACACGAGCGGGACAACGTCGCTGCCCAAGGGCGTCCAGTTGCGCTTCCGCGATTTCGCCGCGTACGTGACCGCCAACGTCGAGATGGCCGACGGCACCGATCGCGGCGTCGCGCTGGTGTGCGTGCCGTTTTATCACATCGCCGGAACGACGGCGTACATGACCAACATCTGGACCGGCCGCAAAGCTGATCGTCATGCCGCAGTTCGACGCCAAGGCGTGGCTCGATCTGGTCGCTCGCGAGCACGTCACGCACGCGTTTGTCGTTCCGACGATGATGAAGCAGATCATCGACGAGCCGGCGTTCGCGAAGACTGATCTCTCGACGCTGACCAATCTCGCATACGGCGGCGCGGCGATGCCGGTGCAGGTGATTCGTCGCGCGATCGAAGTCTTCCCGAAGAAAGTCGGCTTCGTGAACGCATACGGGCAGACTGAAACGACCTCGTCGCTGACCGTGCTCGGCCCCGACGATCATCGGATCGAAGGCACGCCCGAGGAGATCGAACTCAAGCTCAAACGCCTCAACTCGATCGGCAAGCCGCTCCCCGACGTCGAGATTCGCGTCCGCGACGAGGACGGCAAGTTCCTGCCGCACGGCCAGGTCGGCGAAATCATCATCCGCACCCCGCGCATCATGAAGGGCTACGCCGGCCGCGACGACGACGCGCGATTGCCGGACGGATGGCGCGCGACCGGCGACCTCGGATGGCTCGACGACGACGGCTACGTCTTCTTCGCCGGCCGCAAGGACGACATGATCATCCGCGGCGGCGAAAATATCGCTCCCGCCGAAATCGAAACCGTCCTGATGAGCCATCCGGCGGTCGAAGAATGCGCCGTTATCGGCGTGCCTTCGGTCGAATGGGGGCAAATCGTCAAGGCTTTCGTCGTGCGTGCGCAAAGGCGAGAAGGTGACCGAGTCCGAGCTCGGGGATTTCTGCCGCTCGCGCCTGGCGAGTTTCAAGCGTCCCGAGCGTATCGAGTTTATCGACGCGCTGCCGAAAAATCCGCTCGGCAAAATCCTGCGCAAAGATTTGCGCGCGCCCGCGGGAGGCGTCTGACGCCGCGCGCCGCCAAAAAATCCCGGCCACATCGCGCCGCTCGCACCGCGCCCGCCGGCGCGATCGAAGTTTCCTTTGCCAGCGGATGCGTCAGCGCGACGCTTCGCTACCCCGGCGCGCGCGCGATTCTCACGCCCGCGATGGCGGTCCGGCTGCTCGAGCTGTTCGAGCATGTCGAGGACGACGACGCCGCCCGCATGCTCGCGCTCACCGGCGCCGGCTCCGCGTTCTGCATCGGCTTCGACGACGCCGTCGATCCGCGCCTGGTCGAATCGCTCGCCGTGCTGTCGAAGCCGACCGTCGCGATCATCAACGGCGACGCCTTCGACGAAGGCCTCGAGCTCGCGATGGCCGCCGACATTCGCGTCGCGATTTCGTCCGCGCATTTCGCGATCACGCAAATCAAGCGCGGCGCGATGCCGCATTTCGGCGCGACTCAGCGCCTCCCGCGCCTTATCGGCGCCGCCAACGCTCTACGCATGATGCTTACCGGGACCGCTCTGGGAGCCGACGACGCGATGCGCACCGGACTCGTCACTTATCTCGCCAAGCAGCCCTGCCGACCTTGCCGCCGTAAGCGGCCGCGTCGCCGAGGCTATCCTGAGCCGCGCGCCGCTCGCCGCGCGGCTGGTCAAGGATGCCGTGCTCAAGGGCTATGACATGACTTTGGAGCAGGGCATCAGGCTTGAGGAGGATCTGTACGCCCTGCTACAAACGACTTCCGACCGCGCCGAAGGCGTGCGCGCTTTTCTCGAGAAGCGCAAACCGCTGTTCAGGGGCGCGTGAACTCTCGGCGCAAACTTAGCGACAAATCGTCCGAAAGGATCAGGATCCACGAATGGCAAATCAGCTCGGCAAAGTTTATATCTGTAGCAACTGCAAATCGCAGGTCATCGTCACCAAGGGCGGCTCCGGCCAGCTCAAGTGCTGCGGCGTTCCGATGGAACAGAAAAAGTAGCGATCACGCGCCGCGTCGCAGGCGCTATCGCGACAACCGGAATGAGGGCTCAACGAATGATTGCTGCGATCATAGTCGGAATAATTGCGGGCTTCCTGGCCGGCAAAATCATGGACGGCTCAGGCTTCGGAGTTATCGGTGACCTTCTGCTCGGCCTGGTCGGCGGTCTCGTCGGCGGCGCGATCTTTCGGATCACCTAACGGCATGATCGGCGCGATTGTCGTCGCCACGATCGGCGCAGTCATCCTGGTGTGGATCTCGCACATGATTAAGCGCGTCTGAAGAAAGGCAGCCGCGCGCGCCGGACTCTTACCCGCATCGCGCGGATACGCAAGTCCTCGGCCTGCTTGCGAATCGGTTCCGGCAGCCTGACTTCGTGCGCGTCGATCCAGTTGGTCTCGAGCCGGTAGAACTCGCGCGCCGGTTCGTAGAACAGATGGATCACGACGTCGTCGTAGTCGAGCACCACCCAGTGCGCATGATGCATCCCCTCGACGGCCAGCGGACGCTGTCCCGCCTTGCCCATCGCTTCCTCGATTCCGCGCGCGATCGCCTGCACCTGCACGTCCGAGCGCCCGGTCGCCACCAGGAAATAATCCGCGACCGATTTCAGATGCTCGGCTTCCAGCACGACCAGGTCGTAAGCCTTTTTCTCCAGCGCCGCTTCGGCGGCGGCGATTGCCTTCTTCAGTGCCGTCAAGAAATCTGACCGCGATTGGCCGGCGTGTTCGCCGTCTGTGGATGGTTCGATCGGGATGGGAATGAACGCGAAAGATTAAGCAGAGCGATCCTCAATACAGCGAGTGGCGCTGGATATAATCGACGACGTCGAACGGCACCAGGTACCTGATCGACTCACCGTGTTGCAGTTTGCCGCGAATTTCAGTCGCTGAAATAGGAAGGAACGTGGTGTCGACGAAAGATAGCGTTTGTCCGCTCGAATGCACGTAGTGATCGTCTGCCTGAGTGTAGCCAAACCGTTTGAGCGCGGCAACTGAAATTCGCGGCGGACCCTCTTCCCCTTCGGTTAACCTTGTATGAACGACAAAGTTGCAGAGCCGCGCCAGTTCCTCCGGCTCTTTCCACGATATCCAGCTCGGCAAACTGATCCGCGCCCATCATCAGGTACAGCGGCGCCGGCTGCTTCAGGGTGGCCAGGAAGTAGCGCACCGTATCAATAGTGTACGATCTCCCGGACCGCCGAATCTCGACGTCCGAGGTCATGAAATGCCGGTTGCCCTTGGTCGCCGCCCGCACCATCGCGAGCCGATGCTCTGCCGGCGCCAGCTCGCTCGACTGCTTATGCGGCGGCGACGCGGCCGGAATGAAATACACCAGGTCGAGCTTCAGCGCCTCGCGAACTTCCTCGGCCGCGCGCAGATGCCCGAGATGAATCGGATTGAAACTGCCGCCGAACAAACCTACCCGCATTTGATTTTGATTTCGCGCCGCGTTCAGGCGCGGACTTGTCCAGTCCCGCGCAGCACGTACTTATATGTGGTCAACTCGTTGAGCCCCATCGGGCCGCGCGCGTGCAGCCGATTGGTCGAGATTCCTGTCTCCGCCCCGAACCCGAATTCGAAGCCGTCGGTGAAACGCGTCGACGCATTGACGTAAACCGTAGCCGAATCGACCTCGCGTTCAAAGCGCGCCGCAGTCTTCGCGTCGCTGGTGACGATCGCGTCGGCAAGATGCGACCCGTGACGCGCGATAAATTCGATCGCTTCGTCAACCGAATCCACGACTTTCACCGCCAGTATCAGGTCGAGATATTCCGTGTCCCAGTCTTCGTCCGTCGCCGCGCGCGCCGCGTGCACGATTTTTCGGGTCGCGTCGTCGCCGCGAATCTCGACGCCGGCCGCCGTCATCCGCGCGGCGAGCGCGGGCAGAAATTTCTCCGCGACCTCGCGATGCACGAGCAAATTTTCCATCGAATTGCAGACCGAAGGCCGCGAGCATTTCGCATTGACGCAAATTTCCTCCGCCATCTTCAGATCCGCCGCCCGATCGACGTAGGTGTGACATTTGCCGTCGAAATGCGGCAGCAGCGGCACCTCAGATCCTTGCAGCGCGTCCTTCAACGATTTGCCGCCGCGCGGAATTATCAGGTCGATCAGCTCGCGGCTGCGCTTCATTACCTGGATCACTTCGCGATCAGGATCGCGGATAAAAGTCGCCGCGTCGGGATTCAAGGCCGGCTTCCTTCAACGCGCGCGCGATCAACCCCGCCAGAAATCCGTTGCTGCTGAGCGCCTCGCTGCCGCCCCGCAGCACCACGGCGTTGCCCGATTTCAGCGTCAGCGCGGCCGCATCAACAGTGACGTTGGGGCGCGATTCGTAAATCATCGCGATCACGCCGATCGGCACCCTGATCTTTTCGATCTTCAGGCCGTTAGGTCGCGTCCACTTTTCGATCGCAGTGCCGACCGGATCGTCGAGCGCCGCGACTTGAAGGACGCCCGCGGCCATCGCCTCGATTCGCTGGTCGTCGAGTGTGAGGCGCTCGACGAACGCGCCGCCGCGTCCACTCTTGCGCGCACGCTCGAGGTCGATTGCGTTCGCCCGAATGATCTCTGCGCGCGAGTCACGAATCGCACTCGCCAGCCGATGAAGAAAATCGTTTTTCTCCGCCGTCGTCGCCAGCGCCATCGAAGGCGCCGCCGCCCGCGCCCGTCCGAGCGCCGCAATAGTTTCCGCTTCAACCGTCATTCGCCTTCGAGGATATATTTCGAACCCGCTCAAAGAAACTCCGCGAGCGTCAGAAATTATTTTCTACCTTGACGCCCGAATGCCCCGCGCAAACGATGAGTCCCTCAAGCTCGCCGGATGTACGTACCCATATCGAGCAATCACGGAGGAAAAAACATGAAACTCACCAGCAGATTACTTACGCTGCTTCTTTGTCTCGGGCTTCTGATAGCGATACCGATGCACGCTCGCGCGAAGAGCAAGGGCAGTGGATACACGCAAACCAACCTGATTTCAGATATCCCGGGGCTGGCCGAGGTCACTGATCCAAACCTGCTCAATCCGTGGGGTCTCGCTTTCTTCCCCGGGTTGAGTCCGTTTTGGATCAACGAGAACAACGCCGGGTTTTCAGCTCTCTACTTCGCTGATGCAGTTCCGTTTCCCGGGCTGCCACTGGTTACTATCCCGGCGCCGGCCGCTCCCACCGGTGGAACTCCGACCGGAATCGTCGCCGACTTTTTCACCGGTCCCGGCGTGTTCCCGATCGTCCCGGTCTCCGCTCCCAGCGATAACTTCGGTTCTGCCCTTTTCATCTTTGACACCGAGGACGGCACCATCGAGGCGTGGAACGAAACGGTACCCGATATCTTGACTGCGGTTATCGTGGTCGACAACTCGCAGGGCGGTGCGCCCACCGGCGCCGTTTACAAAGGACTCGCGTTGGGTTCGACCGCAGCGAATGGGCCTCTGTTGTACGCGACGAATTTCCGCAGCGGCAAAGTTGATGTCTTCGACAGCAGTTTTCAATCACCCACGCCTCCCCTGAAAGGCTCGTTCACCGATCCGAAATTGCAGGCCGGCTACGCCCCATTCGGCATTCAGAACGTCAACGGGCAGATCTGGGTGACCTACGCGCAGCAGGACGCCCCGAAGCACGACCCGGTCAACAAGCCAGGGCATGGCTTCGTCGACGTGTTCGATACTGACGGCAACCTGCTGACTCGCTTCGCACAGCATGGCCATCTCGATTCGCCGTGGGGCGTCGCGATGGCGCCGGCGACGTTCGGCCAATTCGCCAACGACATGCTGATCGGCAATTTCGGTGACGGCGTGATCAACGTGTTCGATCCGACGTCGAGCAAATGGCTCGGCGCGGTAACGGGCACCGACGGCAAACCGCTGGTGAACAGCGGACTATGGTCGCTGACGTTCGGAGGCGCGCTGAATTCCAATGGAACCGCGTCATCGCCGAACACGCTCTTCTTCAGCGCAGGCCTGAACGACGAAGCAGACGGCCTGTTCGGCACGATAGTGCCGCAATAAAGAGAACGGCGTCGCCGCGGGAAATCCCGGCGGCGACGCCGCATCTTATTTCATTAAGGTGCAGGGGTTACCCCTGCCCAAGGAAGCGTGAAACCCACGGAGGGTTTCACATTGAAATTAAATGGGGCTATGCGATCTCTTTGATCAGCACAAAGTTGTCGCGATGTATGATCTCATCGGCAACTTTGTATCCGAGCAGGGTTGGGATTTCAGTTGACCTCCGCCCGGCCACTTTCAGCACATCCGAGGCCGGATAGTTCACCAGGCCGCGCCCGAATTCGACGCCGTCGGGATCGAGCAGGCTCACGCAATCGCCGCCGGCGAAATCTCCGCGCACTTCCTTCACGCCCGACGGCAGTAGCGAACGTCCGCGATTACGCAGCGCGTCGGCGGCGCCCTTGTCGACCGCCAGTGATCCCGCGGGGCGCAGCGCGAATGCGATCCAATGTTTGCGGCTCTTGAGCCGCACTCCCGCCGGCACGATCAGCGTGCCCGCTTCCCGCGACGGGTCCAGCGCAGCGGTGACGATTCCGGCTTCGCGCCCGCGCGCGATAATCACGGCGATTCCAGCGCGCGCCGCTTGCCGCGCTGCCTTCAACTTGGTCGCCATCCCGCCGACTCCAAGAGGACCGGCCTTCTCGGCCACCAGCCCGCGCATCTCGGCTTCAGGATCGTTGATCACAGGGATCAGCCGCGCGTCGGCACGTTCGCGAGGATCGCCGGTCAGAACGCCATCGACATCGCTCAAGATAATCAGGAGGCCAGCCTGCACCAGGCTCGCGACCAGCGACGACAGCACGTCGTTGTCGCCGAGCCGAATTTCTTCGACCGCGACCGTATCGTTCTCGTTGACGATCGGAATCACGCCCGCGCCGAGTAGTTCAGAGATCGTTTGAGTCGCATTCTGACGGCGCCGGCGCTCCGCTAAATCCTGATGGGTCAGCAAGATCTGCGCGATACTGCGGCCGTGACCGTCGAAGGCGCGCGCCCACGCCGACATCAGATCGATTTGTCCGGTAGCGGCCGCAGCTTGCCGCGCCGCGATCGTCGCACCCTGCAGTTTCAAGAGTCGCGCGCGTCCCGCGGCGACCGCGCCCGAGGTGACGATTACGATTTCCTGCCCCGCGCGCACCGCGGACTCGATCTGCGCCGCGAGCTGCTCGATCACGTCGACGCGCAGGCCGTCGACGTCGGACAACACGGCGCTGCCGACCTTGATCACTACGCGCCGCGCGCGCGCGACGGTCGATTCCTTATAGTTCAGTTGGGACATGCGCCGGCTGATCCATCGTATGAAGCATTCGCGCGATCGCTGCGACCAGCGGCGCCAGCTTCTCGCTCTTATCCGCCGAGATCGGAAACACTTCGAGCCCGGTGAGCTTGCGCAGCTTGCGCACGATCTTGGTCACCTCGGGCGCCGTGAGGAGATCGATCTTGTTGAGCGCGACCAGCGCCAGTCTCTGCGCCAGCACCGGATCGAACGCGGCGATCTCGCCGTGCACCGTCGTAAACGCCGCCGCAGGATCGTCCGCAGCGTCGAGCACGTAAATGATCAGCCGCGTGCGCATGATATGCCGCAAAAAACGAATCCCCAGCCCAAGCCCCTTGTGCGCTCCTTCGATCAGCCCGGGAATATCGGCGAGGGTGAAACTCTCCGCGTCGGAAATCGACACGCGGCCGATATTGGGCGCGAGCGTGGTGAAAGGGTAGGGCGCGATCTTCGGGCGCGCCGCGCTGAGCGCGGTCAGCAGCGTCGATTTGCCGGCGTTCGGAAGTCCCACGAGGCCGGCCTCCGCGACCAGCCGCAGCTCCATACGAACCCATCGCTGCTCGCCCGCGGTGCCGGGAGTCGCGATTCGAGGCGAGCGCCGCGTCGACGACGCGAAATGCATATTGCCGGTGCCGCCTTCGCCACCCTGCGCGATCACCGCTGTGTCACCCGGCATCACGAGGTCCGCGAGCGTCTTGCCGCTTTCCTCGTCGAAGACGATCGTGCCGGGCGGCACTCGCACGACGATATCGTCGGCGCCGTGCCCGTATTGTTCCTTGCCTCGGCCCGGCTCGCCGTCCTTCGCGATCAGCCGCGGCTGATATTTGAAATCGAGCAGAGTCGAGAGGCCTTCGTCGACCTGGAAGATTACGCTGCCGCCGCGTCCGCCGTTGCCGCCCGCCGGTCCGCCGAACGGCCGGTACTTCTCGCGCAGAAACGCGATTGCACCGTCGCCGCCCTTCCCGGCGTGCACGAATACCCTGGCTTCATCGATAAATCGCATAGCGGCTTATTCACTATAGTCTCCGCGCGCGTCGCAATCGCCTTTCAGGCGAGAATCCTCAGAGGCAAAATCTTGAATCGCGCGCCAAAAAGAGCGCGCTGAATAAGGTCCCTCACCTTCAATCCTCTCCCTTTGGGAGAGGGGAAACGACGCGGCAGCCTGCTCAACGGATTTCTACAAACAAATCTCCGCGAGCGCGCGGACTGTGTTGATATCGCCGGTGCCGATCAGCATCGTCTTGACCGGCGATGCCTTCCACGCCTTGAGCCGGTCTGCGATTCGCTCGCGATTGCCGACCAGCGCGACCTCGTCGACCAGCTTGTCCGGCACCATCGCCATCGCCTCGGCCTTCTTGCCCGCGAGGAACGCGTCCTGGATTTTTCCCGCGACGTCTTCGTAGCCGAGCCGCTTCGCGTAGTCGTTGTAGAAATTTTTCGCGCGCGCGCCCATCCCGCCGATGTACAGCGCGAGCATCCCCTTCACCGGCATCCGGCACTTCTCGACGTCCGGCCCCATGATGCAGGTGACGAACGGCGCGACGTCGAAATTGTCGAGGCTCTTTTTGCCGCCGGTCTTCGCGAAGCCTTCCTTGAGCGGCGCATCATAGATGTCCCATCGCTCCGGATTCATCCAGACCGGAATCACGCCGTCGGCTATTTCACCCGCGAGCGCGATTCCCTTCGGGCTGATCGACGCGGTGTAAATCGGCATGTCCTTGCGCCCGTGCAGGATACTCTTGAGCGGCTTGCCGAGCCCCGACGCGCCCGGCCCGGTGTACGGGATGTCGAATTCCTTGCCGTGATGCTCGACCGGAACTTCGCGCGCGAGAATCGTGCGCACGATCTCGATGTACTCGCGCGTGCGCTGCAGCGGTTTGCCGTACGACACGCCGTGCCAGCCCTCGACCACCTGCGGACCCGACGGCCCGATACCGAGGATGAAGCGGCCGCCCGACAGCGCGTCGAGCGTCATCGCGGTCATCGCGGTCATGGCGGGAGTGCGCCCCGGCATCTGCATGATACCGGTGCCGAGCCGGATTTTTTTGGTCATCGCGCCGATCCACGCCAGCGGCGTGATCGCGTCGGAGCCGTACGCCTCCGCGGTCCACACCGAGTCGAAGCCCGCGTGCTCGGCCTCGAGGATCGTGTCCATCGGCAGGCCCATCTGCGCGCCCGAATAGCCGGAGAGTAAACCTAGTCGCATCGAAATTTCCTCCGTCGCGGAAGTCCGCGAAAAAATGTTTAAGATTCAAACACCAAAACAAAAAGCCCTACGGCGTAAACCGCAGGGCTTCGATTCAAAATCTCGCTGGATAACGATCCTACGCAGACGCCCCTGCGGTGCTCACTCGGCGGGGAGCGGCTCGACGCTCACTTGCCGCTTCTCACCCTTCGGCTCGTACTTAACCACACCGTCGATGAGCGCGTAAATCGTGTAGTCGCGGCCAAGGCCGACGTTGCGCCCTGGATGCACGCGAGTGCCGCACTGACGGACGAGGATATTGCCGGCCTTGACGGTCTGGCCCGCGTAAATCTTGATACCACGGCGCTGGCCCGGACTGTCGCGGCCATTGCGCGTCGAACCCTGGCCTTTTTTGTGCGCCACGCAGTGTCTCCCTGGATGAGCGGCCTTCCGGGCCGCGGTTCACTAAAAAGATTCGCGCGACGACTATGCGCCGGCGGAAATTTCCTCGATCTTGAGAACCGTCAGTTCCTGCCGATGCCCGCGCTTTGCGGCGATAATTCTTGCGGCGCTTTTTCTTGAACACGATTATCTTGGTGCCGCGCGGCTGCTGGACGATCTTCGCCGTCACCGACGCGCCCGCGACCACCGGAGTGCCGATCTTAGGCGCATCGCCGCCGACCGCAAGCACCTGGTCAAGTGAGATAGCCGCGCCAACCTCGCCGACGAGCCGCTCGACCGTAATCTGGTCGCCGACGCCGACGCGGTACTGTTTTCCGCCTGTCTTTACTATTGCAAACATCGATATGCCGAACGAACAGAATTATCGGACGCGGTGAGGCAAGTCAACGCACCAGCGTTGCGATCCGTCGTCTCCGACATTGGCAGGCCGTAAGCTTGAGAAGGATGCTTGTCCCAGTAGCCGCGCTGGACACGATCTTCCCGTCGATGATATGAAAGAAGCCGCATGCTGAGACCTGCGGGTCGTCGCCATTCCAGGATAGCCATCCTCATCTTCAAAAAGGTTCTCGACGATGCAAACCATTTGATCGCGCGAAGCCAGTGCAAACATCTGCGGATGCATCACGGTCCTCGACGATTTTCCGCAACTTGATGATTACGGCGTGAGCGGCGCGTACAATGCGGCCAAGGCTCTTACGTCCTCTCAAAGGCGTCACCCAAGCCCGCACGATGACTTTTGGACGCATAACAGATCATCTGCTATCGGCCAGTTCGAGTAAGCGCTGCTGCGCTCTGATCAATCGATCCCAAGGCGCTCGCGGCCTTCAGGCGAGATCATCTGCGGGGTCCATGGCGGATCCCAGACCAGGTCGACGTCCGCCTCCGACACTCCCGGCAGGCTCATGATTTTGTGGCGCGCGTCGGTCGCGATCGAGGCGCCCATGCCGCAGCCCTGCGCCGTCAGCGTCATCTTGACTTCGACTTTCTTGGTGCCGTCGTCGGCATCCTTCACTTCCATTCCATAGACGAGGCCGAGGTCGACGATGTTGACGGGAATCTCGGGATCGAAGCAGGTCTTGAGCTGCTCCCAGACCATCGCTTCGAGGTCGCCGCCGCCGGATGCCGACACGACGCCCGCGTCTTGCGGAGTCTTGCCGAGCGCGTCGGCGTCCTTGCCCGCGACGCGGAACAGGCCGCCGTATGCGGGAACTTGCAGGGTGAAGGTTCCGCCGAGCGATTGCGTGATAAAGGCTTCGAGGCCCTTTTCGAGCATCATCTTGTTTCCGGCCGGGACCTGGACGCCTTCGATTTCGCGAGCCAATTCAACGCGTTCCATATGACGAATACCTTCCTTGTAAGAATAAGCATTGTACCGCGCCGATCCCGCGCGAGCCATAGCGATGCGGGAAGCGGATTGGCCGTCAACCTTCCGATGTGCGATATTTCGAGAAAATCACTCGGAGGTGAAATTGCGATGCCTCATTACGTGGTTTTTTTCCATCTCACTCATCAGGGTCTCGACCATCTTCGAGGTTCGCCCGACCGTGTCGATGCGGCCAAGAAGACCTTCAGCCAGCAGGGCGCCAAGGTGAAGGATTTCTACTCGATGATGGGGCAGTACGATTCGATGTTCATCGTCGAGGCGCCGAACGACGATGTGATGGCGCAACTTGCGCTGACAGTCGGCGCGCAGGGCAATGTGCGCACAGAGACGCATCGCGCATTCAACGAGGACGAGTATCGGAAGATCGTCAAGAGCATTCCGTGATCGGTGAGCAGGGGACGATTGCGCTTCATTAACGCCGGACGCAAGAGCGCCGCGTCGAGATTCTTCCCCTTCGGCTTCGCTCAGGGCTTCGGCTCAATCGCAGCAGCTTGTCGCTCAGAATGACACGAGTGGGCGCGGCGCTCGCCTTTCCGTCATCCTGAGCGCAGCGAAGGATCTCGCGCGCTCCGCGCGTTTCGGCGAGCGCCGAGGCACCGGATGGCGACGCGGCACGCTCGCACGCTTGAATCCCGGAACCCTCACCTACCTGCCGCGATGCGGCAGGCCTCACTCTCCCGTGAAATAACGGGCGAGGTAATTAGATATCGCGCCCTCCTCCTCGAACCGAGAGCAAAGTAGCGCGCTGCGCGCAACTTTGCGATTTATACCGGGTGCAGGGGTCACCCCTGCCGAAGGAAGCGTGAAACCCACCGCGGGTTTCACATTCAATTCGGTGAATCGCTTCTGCGCGGCGCCTTGCGGTCTCGGCGCGCCCCTGCTAAAGCGAAGAAAGGACGAAGGAGGAGGCGGGTGGAGGAAGCGGTAATACCGGGCGGGAATCAGCGCTCAATTCGGGGTTTCGGCCAAGCAGAAGCTCTATCATTTTCTGTGCTCGCGGCCGGCTGGTGCGGATGCGGGCGAGCTGATCGGGCTGCTGCTCAGCGGAGTCGGATCTGACCCTGAACTGGGCGCGCGACTGGTTCGCCAGATTCTCGACGACGATCCGAATTTCATTTTCGATGCGGACACGGCGCAGTGGCGGCTTGCGCAGAGCGATCGCATCCGCGTCGAACTCGACCAGGCCGAGTTCACGGTGGTCGATCTCGAAACCACCGGAGGCCGCATCGGTCCCGGCAATATCATTGAAATCGGCGCCTACCGAATGGTTGGTAAGCGGCTCACCGAGACCTTCTCGCAACTGGTTCGACCGCAAGGCGGTGTCGTGCCGCGTTTCATTACGGGGCTGACGTCGATTACGACCGAGATGATTCGCGAGGCGCCGCCTATTGAGCAAGTGCTGCCGGCGTTTCGCGAGTTCCTGGGCGACCGCGTGATAGTCGCGCACAACGCGGCCTTCGATTTCGGATTTCTCGATTTTGAATTTCGCCGGATTTTTGGAATCGGACTCAGCAACCCGGTGCTGTGCACGCTGCGGATGGCGCGCCGGTTCATGCCGTCGCTCAAGCGCCGCCGGCTCGATCTGCTGGCGGGACATTTCGGACTCTCGCAAGAGGGACGGCATCGCGGACTCGGCGACGCGCGGATGGCGGCGGAGATCCTGTCGATTTTTCTCGAGATGGCGCAGAAGATGGGAATTACGCGGCTCGATCGCCTGCTCGACGACCATCATCGCGGAATCGCGGGCAAGACGAATCGAGCGTCACGTGCCGCCCGAGGAAATCGCGGCGATTCCGCATGCGCCCGGCGTCTACCTGATGCGCAATGAGCGCGGCGACCTGCTGTATATCGGCAAGGCGCGGCGGCTCCGGGAGCGGGTGAGCTCATACTTCTCGGCGTCGGTGAGGGCGAAGACGGCGGAGCTAATCTCGCACGTTTACAAAATCGAGACGCGAGTGACGCGCTCGCCGCTCGAGGCGGCGCTCGACGAAGCGCGGCTGATCCGCGAGCTGAAACCGCCGTACAACCGGATGCTGAAGTCGGCGGCGCCCGCGTTTTTCATCAAGGTCGATCTGATGGACGAGTTTCCGCGCGTGACGCTCTCGACCAAGATGAGCGCGCGGCGCGGCGTGATGCATCTGGGGCCGTTCATCGGGCGCCGCGGTATCGAGCATTCGGTGCGCGCGCTGTCGAGAATCCTCGGGCTGCGCACATGCGGCGGCAAGCTCGCGCCGAGCGAGGAAATCTCGCCGTGCATCTACGGGCAGATGGGTCACTGCACCGCGCCGTGCAACATGAGTATCGACGGCGACGGATATGCGGAGCGGGTTCGGCGCGCGGTGAGTTTTTTGCGCGGGCGCAGCGGGCCGATTGCTCGGTGAACTCGCGAGGGCGCGCGACCAGGCCGCAGCGGCGATGCGCTTCGAGGAGGCTGGCGCGCTTTCGGCATCATCTCGAAGCGCTGACGACGCTGGCGCATCGCGCGAGCCGTCTAAGCGAAGTGGTGACGGAGAACAATCTGGTGATCGTGACGGGCGAGGGCGCCGATCAAGCGGCGCACGTCGTGCTGTCGGGACGGCTCGCGATGACGCGGCGGCTTGACGGTGAAGAGGTCGCGGGCGAGGTGCAGGAATTCGTCGCGGCCAACTACGAACGCTACAAGTTGAAGGCGGTCGAGCGCGGCGAGCTCGAAGAGATGTCGATTGTCGCGCGATGGCTCCGGGAGCGCGCGTCCGACGAGGGGCGGTTAATATATCTGTCCGGTCCGTGTTTGGAGCCGATGGCGCTGGGGATGTGCGGGCGACCTAACCCCTGACCCCTTCCCATAGTGGGAAGGGGAACAAGAAACTGGGGTGTTCGCTTCGAGGGTAGGGGAACGATGGCGCGGAGTTTGATCGATCACTTCATTCATTTTTTAGGCTGAGTACCTATTCCACTCAGGCTGACAGAGCTCGGCGAGTTGTCGGCGTTGCTCCTGATAGTGAGCGTGCCGTCGCGCGCGCCGAGCGTCGTGGGCTTGAACGATATGCTCACCGAGCATTTGGACTTGGGCTCGATGCGTCGCGCCGCATCCGTTCACCATAGCGAAATCGCCACTGGCAACGATGCTCGAAAACGTGACGGGTGTGGTCTTGCTCTTGTTCGCGATCGTGATCTTTTTGGGCTTGCCGACCGCATCATTTCCTAACACGACCTTGCCGAGTTTGGCGGCATGCGGCGAAACCTTGAGTGCGACAGGAACAGTAGTCGCAGTCGGGGTCGCCGTGGGAGTCAACGTCGCAGTCGGAGTGGACGTCGCCGTGGCGGTCGCAGTCGGAGTTGCAGTCGCGCTCGCGACGGGAGTGCGGACCGAGGAAGGCGTCCCAGTCGGCGTTGCGGTCGAAGTCGCAGTTGCGGTCGCGGTGGCTGTCGCCGTGGCGGTGACAGTTGATGAAGCCGTGGCCGTTGCAGTCGCAGTCTGAGTCGAGGATGCGGTGGTGGTCGCGGTCGCGGTTGAAGTCGCAGTCGGAGTACTTGTTGCGGTCGCGGTGACGGTCGCCGTCGGGGTGCTCGACGTGGTCTGAGTCGCAGTTGCGGTGACAGTCGCCGTCGGCGTCGCGGTAGATGTGCCGGTGCTGGACGCCGTCGCTGTCGCGGTTGATGTCGCAGTGACAGTCGCCATCGGCGTCGGAGTGCCGGTGGCGCTGGTCGTAGAGGTCGGAGTGGCACTCGCCGTAGCCGTCGAGGTTGACGTCAAGGTCGCCGTCGGCGTCGAAGTGCTGGTCGCTGTCGCCGTCCTGGTCGCGGTGGCCGTGGCCGACGCGGTCTGAGTCGGGGTTGCGGTGCGCGACGCGGTCGTCGTTGGCGTCGCAGTAGCCGCTAAAGTTGCGGTGGCGGTCGCAGTCGATGATATCGTCGCGGTGGCGGTCCGCGATGCGGTCGGAGTTGCAGTTGCTGTTCGTGAGGCAGTTGCAGTCGCAGTAGTCGTCGGCGTGGATCCGGTCGCAGTCGCGCTGGCGGTCGGCGACGGTCCCGTGAACGGCACTATCGGCTGGTCGAAACGCAGCACGCGGTTGTTGGTCTGGTCGGCGACGTACAGGTTGCCAACAGAATCCATCGCAACGCCGCTCGGCTGGCACATCGCGGTTGCGCTGGGCGCAGGGTCGCCGGGTGCGGAGTCGGCGCATACGCTGCTGGAGAAATCGGTGCCGGACGCACCTTGTCCGAGCACCTGGTCTGCGGTGACGTCGCCCGCGCCGCTGGCCGCGTTGTACGCCGCCAGTGGTTGATTGTATTCGAGCACGCGATTGTTGACCGCGTCGGCGACTAACAGATTGCCCAGACCGTCGAGACTCACATCGGTGGGATCGCAAATCCCGGTGGCGCTAGGCGCCGGCGCCCCGGCCGAACTGGCGCACACGGCCGTCGTGAAACTCGTGCTGCTGACGCCCTGGCCGAGAACGCGATCCGCAGTCGTATCACCCGCGCCCGTGACCGCGTTGAACGCCGCCAGCGGCTGGTTGAATTCGAGCACGCGCGAGTTGTCCCGGTCCGCAATAAACAGATCGCCGCTCGAATCGGTAATCAGCCCGCCCGGATCGCATAGCGAGTCCGCATTCACACCGTCCCGGTTGCATAACTGGGTGGTGAAGATTCCGCCTTGTCCGAAGACCATGTCGGCGGCCGTATCGCCGCTATTGAACTCGAGCACGCGACTGTTGTCGGTATCGGAAACGTACAGATTGCCCGCCGTATCGACCGCCACTCCTTCGGGAAAGCACATCGACTGGCCGTTGATAGTGCTGGTGCCGAAGTTGCAGCCGATAGTCGTGAAGCTGCCGTTCTGTCCCCACACGCGACTGGCGCTTTGGCCGACGATCGGCGAGGAAATCGCGAACGGGGTGAGGTATTCGAGCACGCGATTGTCGTTCACGTCGGCCACGTACAGATTGCCCGAACTGTCCACCGCCACGCCCACCGGATTGCATAGGCTGTCCGCGCCGACGCCGCTGGAATCGCCCATGGCGACGCCGTCGTTGCATCCGACCGATCGCGCGTCGGGCTGTCCGATAACGATATCGGCGGGACTGCCGTTAGCGAACCCGGCGGCGTTGCTCCATCCGAGGACGCGATTATTGTTCGAGTCCGCGACGTAGAGGCGGTCGAGTCCGCCGCTCGAATCGATCGCGACTCCGGCAGGCGCCTGCAGCGCAGCCGCAGTCGGATTGTTGATTCCGTCGTGAAGCAAATCGGCTTGTCCCAGTACCAGATTGGCTATCGGAGGAGACGACATCGGATTCGCGTACCAGAGGACGCGGCTGTTCGACGCGTCTGCGATCAACACGTCACCGGGACCGTCAACCGCGACTCCGTCCGGCTGGCATAGCACGGCCCCGCTGGGAGAAATCGCGCTGCCGACGCCGCCGCACGTGGCAGAGGTGAAGCTGCCGTTCTGTCCGAAGACGACGTCCGCAGTCACGTCGCCGGCGCTGCCCGGCGTGCCTGGAGTACCACCGCCAGCGATAGGGTTCAAGTATTCGAGCACGCGACTGTTGGTGATGTCGGTCACGAACAAGTCGCCACTGCTGTCCAACGCCATGCCGCTCAAGTCGCAGATTCCGTCGGCACTCGGCGCGGGATTTCCGGAAATGCCGTCGTAGCATGTGACGGCGGTAAAATCGGTACCGCTCGAGCCCTGGCCGAAGACGCGGTCTGCGGTTACGTCGCCTGCCCCGTCTGCACATCGAGCGCCGCCAGCGGCTGATTGAATTCGATCACGCGATGATCGCCGTCATCGCCGACGTACACGTTGCCCGCGCCGTCCACCGCCACCGACAACGGATTGCACATCCCGACGTCAGACGCGCTGCCGCTGTTGAGATCGCACGCGTCGCCCGCGAAGTTGGTCCCGCTCGAGCCTTGTCCAAACACGAGGTCCGCGACGGTATCTCCCGCTCCGGTGATCGCGTTGAATGCGGCCAGCGGCTGATTGAATTCGAGCACGCGATGGTTGCTCGAGTCGGCAACGTAAAGATTGTTGCTGGAATCCGAGGCGACGCCCTGCGGAAAACACAAGCCCGCGGCAGTCTGCGCACAAATCGTCTGGGTGAAGCTGCCATCTTGTCCGAACACGACATTCGCCGCGAATCCGGCGCTAAGAGCCTGCGCGAACGGCTGATTGTATTCGAGCACTCGATTGTTGCTCGTGTCCGCCACGTAGAGATTGCCGTTGTTGTCCACCGCCACCCCACCGGGCAGGCACAGACTGTCCGCGCCGAGGCCAGCGACGTCGGCAATCGCGGTGCCGCTGTTGCATTCCGTGGTGCGAAAATCAGGCTGGCCGATCTCGAGGTCCGCATTCTGGCCGTTGACGAAGCTGTTGGCGTCGTTCCATCCGAGGATGCGATTATTGTTGCCGTCGACTACATACAGATGCTCGCGGGTGCTGCTCAGGTCGACCGCCATCTGGCTCGGCGAATCGAGGCTCGCCGCACCGGTATTGTTGATGCCGTTGTGCGAGAAGTCGATTTGCCCGAGCACCGCATCCGCGATGTTATCGCCGGTCGCGGCCGGCGACGCCGTCACCATGAACACGGCGAGAACGGATGCCAGCGCGTACACGCTGATGCGAAGATGAGAACTTATACCCGACGGTTTTTGCGCACTGGTGGTTTTTTCCATGAGTCGCCGCACAATCGATCCGAATCAGCACGGCCGGGAGACATGGGAGCAGTGTGAAGCGCGCAAGATCGCGAAGTAAGTAGGATGACGACCTGCGCCTAAACATACCGCAGCGCACACGGCGCAGAGCGCCGCGGGGCAGGGTGGCTGTCAATTGGGGATGCGGGCGACAACTTCGCTCGGCTTCTTGCCGGAAGGAGCGCATCAATCATAGAATCAGATAATCATGAAATCAGAAATCTCGGCCACCGATGCAGCGCGGCGATTTTCCGAAGTCGTAAACCGTGTGCGATATCGCAACGAGACGTTCATCGTGAAACGAGGCGGCGAACCGGTCTGTGAGATAGTCCCGGTTTCAACTAAGAGCTTTACCGGGCGTGAATTGGTCGGACTGCTGCGCTCGCTGCCTCAGCCGGGAAACGAATATCTGGACGCGGTCGAAAAGCATGTCCGAAGGCAGCCGAAGACTCAGAAACCTAAGCGACGAAAATCCAGGGCCTCGAGATTGTAAGGATCTAGCAGACCAGCGCCGAATCACCCTTTTAAATTTGCGGCGAACAGCCTGAGCGTCCGCTCCCACGCGTCTTTTGCTTCCTCGGGGCGATAGACGTCGGCGCGCGTGTCGTTGAAAAATCCGTGCGAGCATCCTTTGTAAATCTTGACCTCGCCCTGTTTGTTGAATTTTTTCAGCGCCGCAATCAGGCGCTCGACGTCGGAACGCTGGATCCACCCGTCGTTCTCGCCGTAGGCGTAAAAGATCGGACAGTTCAAATGCTGGAGTTTTTCGTCTGCCGGGATTTCGCCATAGAACGGAGCCGCGGCCGATATTTCCTTGCTCTCGCATGGGAGCAGCAGCGCGTAGCTGCCACCCATGCAGAACCCGGTGATACCGATGCGGGCCGACTTCGTCTGTTTCTGCGCGCGCAGCCATTCGACCGTGGTCTGCAGATCCGCGATGCCGTCTTCTTTCTTCAGCCCGCCCATCAGACGCGCGGCTTCGTTCGGCTCGGTCGCGACCTTGTGACCCTGGCGCGAGTACAGATCCGGCGCGATCGCGAAATATCCTTCACGCGCCAGCCGGCGCGCGACGTCGCGGATGTGCTCGTTCAGGCCCCACCATTCCTGCACTACGATTGCTGCCGGCGAGGTCTCCGCCGAAGCCGGCTCTGCCACATACGCCTTAAGCGCGCAGGCGCGCCCCGGATAGGTCACTTCCCGCGTGACAATATCTCCCTTAGCCATCGCCCATTACCTCGAAAGAAAAATTGTCCCCCAAAGGTGTCCAGCATCTACTCGGCGGCTGACACTGGGATGAACCCGGTCGTGCCGTTCTTGAGCCTGATTTGTAGATAGTCGCCCGCGATGCCGGTGACGTGGACGTACTTCTTGCGCCGCACCTGCCCGATGGTAGTGCTGGTCTCGTCCGGATTTTGATATACCGGCGAATTTTTGGTCAACAGGAAAAGCTTGTTGAGCGGTTTAATCTGCGGAGCGGCTCCAGCCGCTGGCGGTGCGGACGCGGTCGTCGTATCTGGTTCTGCCGGCGGCGCTGTAGCGGCCGTGGTCGCAGCCGGTGCCGGCATCAGCTTGGCGTCGAGTGCGCGCACTTCGTCGAACTCCGCATTGGCTTCAGTCGCGCGGCCCGGCTCCGTCGCCAGCAGATTCGCCAGCGCCAGATGCGCCTTCGCGTCTTTGGGGCTGAGTCCGATCGCGGTGCGAATTTGATCCTCGGCGGCTGCGTTCTTGCCTTCGAGCCTGAGTATCTCGCCCAAATCGAGATGGTAGTCTGCCCGGTCAGGCTCGAGTGCCACCGAGGCGCGGTACTGATTTTCCGCCAGGCCGCGTTCATTCTGATCGTTATACAGATTGCCGAGCGCGACGTGGGTCGCCGCGTTTTTCGGATCGATCTCGAGCACCTTCATGAACTCGATTTGCGCGTCGGATGGCTTGTGCTCGAATACGTAAAGATTGCCAAGCGCGATATGCACTCGCGGGTCGTTCGGCGCGATCTTCGCAGCTTCCTGGTAGTCCGTTTCGGCCTCGGACAGTTTGGTCGATTGCATCGCCGCGTCGCCCGCGGCCAGGTAGTCGTCGACGGACTTGTGATGGCATCCGGTCCCAATCAGGATCATCGCGCCGGCCGCGACTATTGCCCAGGTCCGGGCGGGGTTGGTTCGTTTCAGGTTCATCAGGTACGGTCCTCCCAGACCAATGCGCCGTCAGATCGAGCAATGATCGGACCAGCGCCGGAAAAATCTACACTTTATGTTGAATCGCGCAGGGAAACTTAGTCAAGCCTTCACCGCCGGTTGTAGGGACGGGCGCGAAGCGGGTAATTTTTACTGATGACGAATTCTGAAATTCCTGAGTGACTTAAGTTTCCCGTTGGATGCTCGCGTTTGTTAGGTTATAAAGAAACCCCGTGCGCTTCATCCTGATTGCCGCCAAGCAACTCGAATTCGCCAAGACCCGGCTCGCGTCTGTTCTGCCGTCCGGCGAGCGCCGCGCGCTGGCGGAGGCGATGTTTCGTGACGTGCTGGCCGCCTCGCTCGCTGCCACCGGTGCCGACCAAGTCGCCGTCGTTACATCCGACCCGGCACTGCTGGCGATGGCGCGTGCGGCCGGCGCTCTGCTCATCGACGAGGAGTTTCCACGCGGCCTCAACGTCGCTGTCGCGCTCGGCATCTCGGCATTGATTGGCCAGGGCGCACGAACGGTTTGCACGGTGCTGTCCGACATCCCGCTTACCACGGCCGAAGATATCGACGCAGTGTTTGACGCGATGCCTGCCGGGCGCGGCGCGGTGCTGGTGCCCTCGCGCGACTTCTCCGGCACCAACATCATATGCCGGTCGCCCGCAGACGCCGTCTCGACGCGATTCGGCCGCATGAGCCTGGTGCGCCATCTGGACGATTGCCGCACTGCCGACGTTCCAGCTAGAGTGCTGCGACTGGCGCGGCCCGCGCTGGATCTCGACGTGATCGCCGATCTCGCCGAGTTCGAGCGCGCCGGATCTGCCACCCACACACAAAGCCAGCTGGCCCGGCTCGGAATTGCCCACCACTAAAAATTGAAAAAAGCCTGATGTCGATCGTTGAAATGATTGAGCGGCTCGGCGCTATTGTGCTCGACGGCATCGTCGACCTCGGCGACTTCGTCCTGTTTTTGCTGTACTCGGTCCTTTACGTTTTCCTGCCGCCGTTCAAGCCGCGGCTCTGGATTAGGCAAATACGGATCATCGGTGCCGATTCGCTCTTCCTGATCATCCTGATCGGCGGCTTCACCGGAATGGTGCTCGGCCTGCAGGGCTACAACACCCTGCGCCGCTTTGGTTCCGAGGGCGCGCTGGGAACAGTCGTTGCCCTCGTGCTTGTGCGCGAGCTCGGCCCCGTCCTGGCCGCTATCATGCTCACCGCGCGCGCCGGCTCCGCGATGGCCGCGGAGCTCGGCTCGATGCAGGCAACCGAGCAGATCGACGCCCTCACCGTCATGGCCATCAACCCTGTGCAGTATCTCGTCTCGCCGCGGATGATCGCGGGCGTGTTCAGTTTTCCGCTGCTGACCGCGATATTCGACGTGATTGGAATCTTCGGCGGCTACATGATCGGGGTCGGGTTGTTGGGCGCGCCCTCGGGACCTTACTTCAACGGTATCGCCGCTAACATGAGCGGCCACGACATCATGATCAGCCTCTACAAAGGCCTGGTATTCGGCGTGGTCGTAATGTGGGTCTGTTGCTACAAGGGATATCACGCCGAACGAATGGCGACGGGAGTCAGCCGCGCCACAACCGAAGCCGTCGTGTTGTCGAGTGTCCTGATTCTGGCGTTCGACTATTTTCTTGGGTCAATTCTTTTGTGAAAACGCGTGTCGAATGGATTTGATGAGTCATGAGCCAACCTGAAATCAACCTTCGCGAAGCCGGTGCACAAACTCGCGAGACTGTCCGGGCCGGCAATGCAATCGAAGTGCGCGACCTTCACAAGCGCTTCGGCCAGCAGCAGGTGCTCGACGGCGTCACCCTCGATTTTCCGGCTGGCCAGATCACGACCATCGTCGGCCCAAGCGGCTCCGGCAAGACCGTTCTGCTCAAGCATCTTAACCTGCTGCTGCGGCCTGACTCGGGCACCATCGTGATCGACGGCGTCGACGTGACCAAAATCAGCGGACGATCGCTGGACGCGGTGCGCGAAAAACTCGGGATGCTCTTTCAGTCCGGCGCGCTTTTCGATTCGATGTCGGTTTTCGACAACGTCGCGTTCCCGCTGGTCGAGAAAACCAACCTCGGTCGCGAGGAGATCGCCGCGCGCGTCCGTGAAACGCTGCAAGCGGTCGGGCTCGAGGGTATGGACGATAAGTTCCCATCGCAATTGAGCGGTGGGATGCAAAAACGTGCCGCTTTGGCCCGCGCATTGGTGCACCGCCCGAAAATTCTCATGCTCGACGAGCCGACCACCGGCCTCGATCCTACTCGCACCACGGCGATTCACGATCTCATCCGGCGGACGCAGGAAAATTTTCACTTGACCGTCGTAATGGTCAGTCATGACGTTCCCGAGGTCTTCAAGGTTTCCGACCATATCGCGTTTCTCCATAATGGCCGGACTCGTCTCAACGGCACGGTGGACGAGGTAATGGCGGCGGACGACGAGGTCTTCAAGCGCTTTCTGGCTGGCAGAGCATCCGGCGAGGAGAACGAAGCAGCCCTCGAGGGCTGAGACGAAAAACTTATGTACGCAAGTCGAACCACGCAGTTCATCGTCGGGATTTTCGCGATTCTCGGGATTGTCGCGCTGGCGATTCTGTCGCTATCGCTCGGCAAGATCTCGCTGTTCCCTCCACCGGGGTACACCCTCTATGCAAGTTTCGATAATATTTCAGGCTTGAAAGTCGGTGATCAGGTTCAACTGGCCGGCGTTCAGGTCGGCAAAGTGGTTGATATCCGGATCAAGGAAAATCGCGCGCTAGTCGTCCTGCGAATAAACGACGGCGTGAAGATCGATGATCAAGCAATCGCGGCGATCAAAACCAGCGGAATAATCGGCGACAAATATGTCTCCATTCAGCTCGGCCCCGGCGACCACGACCTCGCGGATGGGGGCACGATTCAGGAAACGCAGTCAGCATTCGTGCTCGAGGACGCCATTGCCCAATTAATTAATAATTCCGGCAGCAGCAACAGCAGCAGTAATGGCAACAACGGCAACTCAAACTGTAACTGCTCGGACACAAACGCGGCGAAGAAGCCTGAAAAATCGGCCAAGTGACCGGCCAATGCGAGAAAGCAGGAAATATGATGACGTCAAATTCCACACTTAGAACTATGCAACTGCCTCGACGCGCGATCGTGATCGTGACGGTCGCCGTCGCGCTCGTCGTAAGCCTCGCACCGTCGCGATTTATCGCGCCGGCTTTCGCCGATGATCCGATGTCCGTGGTGAAGACCACCGTCAACCAGGCCCTCGATGTGCTCCGCGACAGGAGTACTCCGCTCGCTCAGCGGCAGGACAAGCTGCGCCAGATCGTCGCGGCAACCTTCGATTTCAAAGAAATGGCGAAGTCGGCCCTCGGCTACCATTGGAAAGAGCTGACCCCCGCTCAGCAGGAGGAGTTCACCAATGCCTTCGTCGCCTTTATCGAGGATTCGTACCTGAGCAAGATTAATGACTACAGCGGCCAGCAGGTAAACTTCCTGAGAGTCACTCACGACGGCGCTCAATACGCCCAGGTCAGCACCGATATCATCGAGCCCAAGGGCGAGCCTATCCACGTGAACTACCGCCTGCTGCAGGAGAACGGCACCTGGAAGATCTACGACGTCACGGTCGACGCAATCAGTATCATCGCGAATTACCGCAATCAGTTTAATCGGGTGATGAACAGCAAGGGTTACGCAACTCTAATCGCCGATTTGAAGGCTAAGCAGGCCGCGCTAGCCGCGAGTCTGGCCAACCATTAGCAACTATGGATTCATCACGGCCGGAAAGATAACGTTGATCAGAAGAATTCAGGACGGTACCGCCATGGAGAGGCAAATGACATCTGGTCCGAAACAAATCGAAAAGGCAGGCGCGCTGTGGATGATTCTCGCATCGTCACTGCTCGCGGTCGTTTCGTTTGCGACCCCGGCATTGAGCCAGGACGTAGCCCCACTCTCGCAGAATCCCGCCGCTCAGTCGGCGGCTGCCGTACAACCCCCGCCCGGCGAGAGCCAGGCCGTCACCCCCGACCCATTGTCGGGATTCAACGAGCCGATGTTCACCTTCAACTTAAAGCTCGATGATTGGGTGCTGCGGCCTGTCGCCAAGGGATACTCGTTCATTGCGCCGGAGCCCGTGCGCGAGGGCGTCGGCCGGTTCTTTGACAACGTCCGCGTCATCCCGCGGTTCGCCAATAACCTGTTCCAGCTCAAGCTGGCCGAGGCTGGCACTGAAGTGGCTCGCTTCGGAATCAACTCGACCATCGGATTGGCGGGTTTCTTCGATCCTGCCCAGGAACTGTTCGGTCTCGAAGAGCATCCCAACGATTTCGGCCTCACCATTCGCTACTACAACATTCCGACCGGACCATACGTCATGCTGCCGTTTTTCGGCCCTTCGACGGTTGGCGACACGATCGGGCTGGTGGCAGATGGCGCGATGAATCCGATGGACTACCTGCTTCCGACCTGGATAACGATCGTCGTGACCACCGGCCAGCGCGCAGCAGAAGCGGTGAACTACCGCTCACTGCATATGAACCAGTTCGAGGAAGCCGATCGCTACGCGGTCGATCTTTACGGCGCCGTCCAGGACGCATACCTGCAGACGCGCGATCACGAGGTCAAAAAGCTCCACGAGGAACAGTGGTAACCTGACCTCAGTCCGACTGTAATTCGCAACAAACGCACCGCGGAGCCAAGTTCCGCGGTGTTTTTTTCTGCCCTTAAAACTTCCTGACAGGGACGAGGTCCCGCATCTTTTGCTTTCTTAATACCGGGTGCAGGGGCCACCCCTGCCCAAGGAAGTCTGAAACCCACGGTGGGTTTCAGTTTAGATTAGTGATTTTACTGGACGTGCTCCCACGCATGATACGAACTCCGCACCAGGGGCCCCGATTCCACATGATGGAACCCCATCGCGAGCGCCGCGGTCTTGATCTCCGCGAACTCCGCCGGCGGCACGTATCGCGCCACTGGAATATGATCCGCTGACGGGCGCAGATACTGTCCGAGCGTCAGGATGTCGCATTCGACGTCGCGCAAGTCTCGAATCACCTCGAGTAGTTGGTCGTTGGTCTCGCCCAGCCCGAGCATCACGCCCGCCTTGGTGAACATCGGCTTGCCGAGCTTGCGCGCGGCGTCCTTCGCATGACGAATCACGTCAAGCGATCGCTGATAGTTCCCGCCCGGGCGGACTGAACGATAGAGGCTGGGCACCGTTTCGATATTGTGGTTGTAGATATCGATTGGCGATTCCACCACCGTCTCGACGCTGTCGAACACGCCCTGGAAGTCGGGCACCAGCACCTCAACGCGCGCCGGCTCTGGATTCGCCTTGATCGCACGGGCAGTAGCCGCGAAATGCGCTGCGCCTCCGTCGGGCAGGTCGTCGCGATCAACCGACGTTACTACCACGTGCTGCAATCCCAGCCGCGCCACCGCCTCCGCGATTCGCCGCGGTTCGTCGGCGTCGAGCGGACGCACCTTGCCGTGCGCGACCGCGCAGTACGGGCAATTTCGCGTGCACACGTCGCCCATCAGCATGAAGGTGGCCGTGCGATGCGAAAAGCATTCGCCGATATTCGGGCAGCACGCCTCCTGGCAGACCGAATGCAACTTGAGCTCGCCGAGAATCGCCTCGGTCCGAAAATACTCGGGCGACACCGGCGCGCGCACCTTAATCCAATCAGGATGTTTCCGCTCAGCCATCGGTTATCGTCGATTGCGGCGTAGTCTGTACGCGCACTGCGTCCGCTGAAACAATTTCATTGAAAGAAAACGTCGATGCGAAACTCTCGCGCATCACGCCTGCGAACTCGCGCACCGACACCGCGCGATTCGTGATTTCGGATATCGACGTCATGCGGCATCCCTCGATCCCGCACGGCACGATCGAATCGAAGTAGCTGAGATCAGTGGATACGTTCAGCGCGAAGCCATGCCATGTGGTCCAGCGCCGGATGCCGACGCCGATCGACGCGATCTTGCGCGCGCCCACCCACACGCCGGTCATCCCGTCGCGCCGCCCGGCGTCGATTCCAAATTTCGCGAGCGCATCGATCATCGCCGCCTCGAGACTCCGCAGGTACTTGGTAACGTCGCGATCGCGCCCTTCAAGTTTCAGGATCGGGTAACCGATCAGCTGCCCAGGCCCGTGATAGGTGACTTCGCCGCCGCGCGACACCCGCCGAATCGGCACCCCTTCCGCATTCGCAACGATAAACTGCTCATCCGCACCGCGCCCGAGCGTGAACACATGCGGATGCTCCATCATCAGCAACGTGTCGCCGACGCAGCCCTCGATCCGCGCCGCCAGCGTCGCAGTCTGCATCGCCAGTGCGTCGTCGTAGTCGACAACCCCCAGATTTACGACGGTGAGTCCTCTTCCCCTCTCCCTGTAAGGGAGAGGATCGAGGTGAGGGTCCGAATGGAGCGAGCTATTTTGCGAGCGATTCAAGATTCTGATTCTGCTTTTCCTAGAAGTCTATCGCTTCCCCATCCGCCGCCAAAGCCGCCTGCATGATCGCCTCCGACATCGTCGGATGCGGATGCGCGGTCTTGCCGATTTCCGTCACCGTGGTCTCGAGGGCCTTGCCCAGCACGACTTCCGAAATAATATCGGTGGCCGCGTGTCCGATAATTTGGCATCCGATCACTTCGCCGTACTGTTTGGTCGCGACGATTTTCACAAACCCCGCCGTCTCGCCGATCGCGACCGCCTTGCCCATCGCGCGAAACGGAATCTTGCCGACCTTGACCTCGATACCGCGCGCCTTGGCCTCCGCCTCGCTCAGTCCGACCGTCGCAACTTCCGGCTCGCAGTAGATACATCCCGGAATCGCGAGCAGGTCGAAGCCCGGTTCGCGCACGCCCGCCATAATCTCCACCGCCGCGATTCCTTCGGAGCTCGCCTTATGTGCCAGCAGCGGCGGTCGAATCACGTCCCCAATCGAGTAGATACTCGGCACGCTGGTCTGGAACGAATCGTTCACCTTGATAAAGCCGCCGCGCTCGAGCTCTATCCCAAGTTTCTCCAGTCCGAAATTCATGCTGAGCGGTGTGCGCCCGACCGCGACCAGTACGACCTCGGCCTCGACCGATTTCTCCGCGCCTTCCGCGTTGACGGTGACCGACCACAGTTCACCCTTGCGCGCCATCGACTTGTAGCCATGCCCCAGCATCACCGTGATTCCCCGCTTGACGAACGCGCGGCGCAACTCCTCGGCAACTTCCGCGTCGATCCCCGGCAGCATCTGCTTTTCCAGCTCGACCATCGTCACTTTGGCGCCGAACGCGTTGTAGAAGTATCCGAACTCGGCGCCAATCGCGCCCGCGCCAATCACCACCACGCTCGCCGGCATCTTGTCGAGCACGAGAGCCTCGTGGCTGGTGACGACGCCGTCGCCGACTTTCATCCCGGGAAACAATTTCTCGCCGGAGCCAGCCGCAATCAGGATTCGCTCGCCCTCGAGCGATGCGGCAGCCGGCGCCGCCTTCCCTTCGACCTGGCGGAGCAAAACCGAATGCGGCCCGGTAACGACCGCGTCCGCCTCGAAGTAGTCAATTTTATTTTTACGAAAAAGGTAGAGCACGCCCTTGGACAGCTTCTCCGCCGCCGCCCGCGACCGCGCAATCACTTTGGAGAAATCAAACCGCACTTCGCCGGTCTCGATGCCGTGCTCTTTCGCCGCCCCGCGAATCGTATCCATCGCACCGGCCGAACTAAGCAGCGCCTTGGAAGGAATACACCCCCAATTGAGGCACACGCCGCCAGGCCGATCGCGCTCGATCACCGCCACGCGCATCTTCAACTGCGCCGCCCGAATCGCCGCAACATACCCCCCAGGCCCAGAACCAATCACAACCAGGTCATACCGAGAATTATCCAAGATGAAGTCCTTCTAAGAGTTTTGCTCACAATATTATTCCCCGATTCAGAGCATCGAGTAAGGGCAGGCCGCAGTCGTCCGCTTTCATTCGTTTTGTGTCATTCAGAGCGCTTCTTGATAACTCCGCTTCCAACAGCCGAAGCCCTGAGCATAGCCGAAGGGGAAGAATCCCGGATCCTTCCTAGCCCCTCCCTATCAGGGAGAGGCCGCGCCTTCGCCTCGGATGAGCGACCAAATTCCAAAGTCTCTCGTGCCAGACCCCTCGCGGCCCACACTACTTCCCAGGAATCGGCGCTTCGGCCCACGATTGCTGCGTCATGATGAAGGGCTCGGGCGAGACGCATATCTCTCCGCGGAACGGCCAGTCCAGCGCGATGATCATCACGATTATCAGCCCAAGCGTCGCGGCGAGCGTCGCGGTCATCGCCAGGTGCATGCCGAAATGTTCGTAGCCGAAGAAGTACGTGTATCCGGTTGTGATCGCCGCACCGAAAAACACGATCGCCCAGATGACGCCCGGTATATGCCCCTGCACCGCCGACAGCCTCGCGCTGCGCGCATTGTACAGCTCATTCCACGACTTGAGCATCTCGGCTTCGATCACAGCCTCGCCCGAATTCTGCGGATGAATCGTCGCGATTGCGGTCGCCAGGTCGCGCAGCGGCTTCCATCCCTGGTCGGGCGTCTTGCCGGTCCTCTGGATCGGCCATTCGACCTCGATCACGATGCTGACGTACTTCGCCAGCGCGTCGCGAATCTCCTGCCCCTTGGCATCCGGCAAGCCCGCGGTGTCAAGGTACATGCCGCCGGCGTAGTCCGATTCGTTCTCGACGATGTCCGACGCCCTGCTGAAGGATTCCCACGTTGCGATTGCAATGAATGCCAGAAGCACCGCGTACAGCACGCCGACGATTGCAAAGGTGAACCCAGCCAGATCATTGTGAGCCCTGCGCAGTTTGACGTGGACCAGTCGATGGAAGATCAGCAGCCCGCCGCACGAGACTGCGATGAAGAGTGCTACAAGGATAGGCCCCCAGAGCCAGGTCGGATTGTTATAAATCCAGTTGACCATCATGTCGGCATTAGAGCATCGGATAGGGGTGAGTGCTATTGGGGAGAAGCAAGAGGGTGAGGAGCAAAAACAACTTGAGTTCAGCAGTTCGCAGAAATCGGATCGATCGCCCGCTTCTGGCGCTGTTGGTGAGTCTCGCCGGTGGTCTGACGTTCGCCGCGCCTGCCAGTGCGGCGCCATGGACGCAAGGGGGTATCTATATCGCTATTTTGTGTGGGGCGCGCAGTTCGTCTTCACCTCCCGCGCCGACGATTACAAGCGTTATGGGTCTCACCCGATCGACAAGGGGCCGGATGCCTATCACTTCGCGCCGGGCAACCGCGATGCGGTTCCGGATACTGTCGAATATAAGGAAGGCGATGCGGTCAAGCGGGTCGCGCTGTCTGAGCTGCTTCGCTCGACCGGCACTCATGCGTTCATAGTTATCAGAGACAACCAGGTCCTATACGAGGACTACTTCAACGGCTATGCGCGCGACTCGCCCTGCACAGCTTGGTCGGTATCGAAGTCCGTCACCTCGGCCCTGGTCGGTATCGCTATCGCCGAGGGCTATATCAAGAGTCTCGACGATCCTATCACTAACTACCTGCTGGAGCTGAAAGACCAGGGCTTCGGCGCGATTACGGTCAGAAATCTCCTGACCATGGGATCGGGAATTCAATACAGGATAGGTTTCTTCCCATGGGACGAATTTGTGCTTGCTGGTTACTACCCTAACCTTAGACAGTTACTCCTTTCAGACCTCCAGATCATGGAACCTCCGGGACAATCGTTTCACTACAACAACTTCAATGTCGAACTACTGGGCTTGATCCTCGAAAGAACCACTCATCAGCCTCCTAGCCAGTATCTCCAGGAGAAAATCTGGAAGCCTATTGGTATGGAATATCCCGCCACCTGGAGTATCGACAGCGATCAGGACGGCTTCGAGCTAACACCTATCCTGCTCAATGCTAGACCTATCGACCTGGCCAAGTTCGGACGGCTCTACTTGAACGAAGGCAACTGGGACGGCAAGCAGATCGTTCCGGAGAATTGGGTATCCGAGTCCACGGTCAGAGATCCGAATGACCATCGTCCATGGGAGACGTTCTCTCGATGGCAGGACAACGGTGGCTACTACAAGTACCTTTGGTGGGGCGTTTCGCAGGGGAAGAGCGACTACAGCTATATGGGCATCGGCACCTATGGTCAGTTCATCTTCGTCTCGCCAAAGACGAAGGTCGTGATCGTGCGAACCGCGGACAAGGACGGAATCGACCCGCCTTACTGGCGCGAGGTCTTTCAGCATATCGCGGATCACGTCGACGAGAATTATCGTCGCGCGGGATCGCCCAATGACAGATGATCGCCGTTCAGCCACCGCCGGCGCCGTATTGTACCAAAGTACAATCGAAGGGGATCAACCCATCCTGTAAGATTTGCCCGGTTTTCAGGTTTGCTGCTGCAATCGTCTTGGCAGAGCCACATCAGGAGGAAGGTAATGATGATGAAAAACGCACGAAACAAAATGTTCGCCGGAGTCGCCGCCGCAGGTCTTGCGGTCGCGCTCCTGGCCAGCGGATGCTCGACGACCGTCGAGAGCCAGCCCTCTGCGGCAAAGGCACTCGAGTCGGGCGGCCCTCTCCCCAGCGCAGTGACCGGATTCCTCGGTCCCGACGCGTCTAAACTCGCGCCCGGCCCCGAGGGTGGCGCCGCGCTGGCCTGGATAAATCCTAACGTCCAGTGGGCCAGCTACACCAAGATACAGTTGATGCCGGTTGAGTTCTGGGCGGCAGCCGATTCGAAAGTATCGACCGCGGATCAGGCAGTGCTGACTGAATACTTCTACAACGCGCTGCAGAGCAACCTCTCCAAGAGCTTCACCCTTGTCGATCAGCCGGGCCCAGGCGTGATGACCTTGCACGTGGCCCTGATGGACGCGACCACTGCCGTCCCCGGTCTTCGCACTGTCTCGGTAATCGTCCCGCAGGCTCGCGTGCTCAACATGGCGCAGTCGCTCGCGACTAACAGCTATGCATTCGTAGGATCCGCCGAGGCCGAAATGAAGGTGACCGATTCAGTCAGCGGTGAGCTGTTGGCCGAGGCTGTCGACCAGCGCGCAGGCGGCATGGGACTCAAGAGTGCGGCTTCATTCCAGTGGGGCGACGCGCAGAACGCGATGGACTACTGGGCGCAGAAGATTCCGAATCGTCTTTCGCAGTTGCAGGGCAAGACTACCGGCTAGATGATCGCATGGCTGAATGCGGGCGTCTCAATGCGGGGCGCCCGCAATGTACACTCACCGCGAGGGTCACAAATGCATCCAACCGGTGTTGGCACATGGACTGGAGACTGGGCATGGAGCCTGCCCTTGATCGTCCTGACAGTCGTCATTCACGTCTGCGGCCTGGCAGTCATCGGCGAAAGCGTCGTCAAAGTCCTGGCCGAGTCTGTGGATCGCCACAGGTTCATGTTCAAGTTCGCAGTCGTGATGGCCATAACATCTCTGCTCGCCACCATCCTTCATGGAATCGAAGGTGCTATCTGGGCGGCCGCTTACTGGTTTCTAGACGCACTGCCCGACCCGCGGACAGCGATGCTCTACTCGATCAGCGCGATGACGAGTTACGGTCACGCCAACCTGTATCTGAAAGATCGCTGGCAACTGATGGGCGCGCTGGAGGCTCTGAACGGCATGCTGCTGTTCGGGCTTACGACCGCGTTCCTGTTCGCAATGATCCAAAGAGTATGGCCGATCGGCAGCCGAGACCATCATCGCGACGGCTAGCTGGAAAGCTGCCGACTGACCTGATCGTTCACAGCAGCAGGCTGGAGGGGTTTTCGAGGAAGCGCTTCAGCTCCTGCAGGAAGCGGCCGGCGACGACGCCGTCGACGATGCGATGGTCGAACGATCCCGTCATCATCATGGTCTTGCCGACTGCCAGCTGTCCGTTGCGCACGACCGGGCGATCCTTGATCGCGCTCACTGCGAGGATTGCAGCTTGCGGCGGAACTATGACGGCGGCGAAGTGCTCAATACCGAGCATGCCCATGTTGGAGATCGAGAAGGTCGCGCCTGACAGTTCGTCCGAGGTGAAACCGCCGCGGCTCGACTTGGCGACGAGGCGATGCGCCGCGCGCGAGATTTCGAGCAGCGACAGCCGCTCGCATCCATGAATCACCGGCAGGATCAAACCGTCCTCCACCGCGACTGCTACTCCGATGTTGATATTTGGATGAATGACGATGCCTTCGTCTTCGTAGCTCGCGTTGATGCGCGGATAACGCCCGAGCGCGAGCGCGCATGCCTTCACGATGATGTCGTTGTAGGTGACGGTCTCCTCGAACAGTTCGGTCGCTTCGAGCGAGTCCTTCAAGCGCACCGCGTCTTCCATCGCGACTTCGACGGTGACGTAGAAGTGCGGGATCTCGCGCTTCGACAAGGCCATCCGCTTGGCGATCGTCTTGCGCATCGCGGACAGTTCCTCGCGCGAGCCGGGCGCGCCCTCGCGCGGCGACACCAGCCGGCGGAACTTGAACAGCTGCTGCTCGCGCAGGAAGTTGTCGACGTCGCGCTTGGTCACGCGTCCGTCGGGACCGGTGCCGCGAACGTGCGTGATGTCGATGCCAGCCTCTTCGGCGGCGCGGCGAGCGAGCGGAGAGGCGCGCAGCTTGTGCCCGTCGCCGGCCTCGTCGTCAACCGCGGGCTTAGGCGGCTCAGGATGCGGCGGCGGCGCGGCGATCGCGGTCGGCGCGGCACTGAGATTCGCGGACATCGCAGGATGCACGTGCAAGTCGCCCGCGGATCCGTCGGTAACGACGGCCGACGGCGATATAGGCTTCCGTGCCGCCTCTTTCTTCTCGGCCGCTTTCGGCTTGATCGCGGCCGGCTTGGGCATATCCGGAGTCGCAGCCGCTTCGGCGCCCGGGTTCTCCATCGCATCAAGCGTGGCCGGCTTTTCATCAGTCTGGGCTTGCGATTTGGATTCCTTCGTCGCTGCGGGTTTGGTTTGCGGTTTGAACTCCTTCGCTCCCGCGGATTTCATCAACGCGATCACCGCGCCGACCGCCGCGCTCTCGCCTTCGTTCAATTTGATCTGGTCGAGCACGCCCTCTTCGAACGACTCGAGCACCATGTCGGCCTTGTCGGTCTCGACCTCGGCAATCGCCTCGCCGCGCGCGATCTTGTCGCCCGGATGCTTGAGCCAGCGGAGGATCTTGCCCTCCTCCATCGTGTCCGAGAGCTTGGGCATCGTGATTTCGTTGCTCATGATTTCCCCGCCCTGGCCGTCTTAGGTCAGTTGTTCCGCCGCCTTGACTATGTCACCCGCGCTCGGCAGCGACGCGTGCTCGAGATGCTTGTTGTACGGCATCGGGCTGTCGAGCGCAGCGACGCGGACGACAGGCGCGTCGAGCGAATCGAAGGCCGCCTCGTGAATCTGCGCGGCGATCTCGGCTCCTGCGCCGCCCGTGCGCCATCCTTCGTACGCGACGATTGCCCGGCCGGTTTTCTTGACCGACGCGATGACCGTATCCATGTCGAGCGGGTTCAGCGTGCGCAAATCAACTATCTCGGCATCGATGCCCGAGTTTTCGAGGACTTCAGCCGCCGCGATCGCGTCGTATACGCACTTCGAGTAAGTGACTATAGTCACATCCTTACCTTCACGAATTACATTTGCCTTGCCGAATGGCACCATGTACTCGGGATCTTCCGGGACTTCACCCTTCACCCCGTATAGTGACTCGTGTTCGAGGAACATCACGGGATCGACCTGGCGAATCGCAGTCTTCAGCAGTCCTTTGGCGTCAGCGGGCGTCGCCGGGATAACGACGCGGAGCCCGGGGCAGTGGAGGAAATACGCTTCGAGGCTCTGACTGTGCTGCGCGCCCAGCTGATGTCCTCCGCCCTGCGGCGCGCGAATGACTACTGGCACGGTAGCCTTACCGCCGAACATGAAGTGTATTTTGGCGGCGCTATTGACTATTTGATCCATAGCCAGAAGCCCGAAGTTGATAGTCATCAGTTCGACTACTGGTTTGAGACCGCCCATCGCAGCGCCGATGCCCGCGCCGACAATAGTCAGTTCGGAAATCGGAGTATCGCGCACGCGCTTCTCGCCATAGACCGCGAGCAGGCCGTCGGTGACTTTGAACGCGCCGCCGAAGTAGCCGACTTCCTCGCCCATGATGAAGACCCGCTCGTCGCGATCGAGTTCCTCGCGCAGGGCCTGATTCAATGCTTCGCGGTAAGTGATTTGCGCCATCGGCTATTTGTCTTCGGACGCGTAAACGCCCTTGCCGAGTTCGTCCATCGAGGGCTCGGGGCTTTCGTCGGCGAACTTGACCGCGTCATCGATGGTCGCGACAACTTCGTTTTCGACTTCGGTGAGCTTCGATTCTGTCGCGCGCTTTTCGGTCAGCAGTCGGCGGCGCAGATTCTTGATCGGATCGCGCTCCTGCCAGATCCTTTCCTCGCGCTTCGAGCGGTACTCCGCAGGATCGGACATCGAATGACCGCGGAAGCGGTACGTCACCGCCTCGATCAGCGACGGCCCGTCACCGGCGCGCGCGCGAGCGACCGCTTCCATCGTCGCGCCGTAAACGTCGAGCACGTCCATCCCGTCCACGCGCACGCCCGGCATCTTGTACGGCTCGGCGAAGCGGTAGAGCTCCTCCTGGCTGATCGCGTTCTGGACGAGCGTGCCCATCCCGTAAAAGTTGTTCTCGCAGATGAACACCAGCGGCAGCTTCCACAGCGACGCCATGTTGAGCGTCTCGTGAAAGGCGCCTTGCGGAAGTGCGCCGTCGCCGAAGAAGCAGCAGACCACTTCGGGGCCTTCGTTGTAGCTGACGGCGAGCGCGAGGCCGCATGCGATCGGCAATCCGCCACCGACGATCGCGTATCCGCCCATGAAGCGGAGATCCTGATCGAACAGATGCATCGAGCCGCCGCGGCCGTGCGAGATGCCGGTGGACTTGCCGAACAGCTCGGCCATCACGAGGCGCGGGTCGGCGCCCTTGGCGAGGCAATGTCCGTGCTCGCGATAGGTCGAGACGACGTAGTCCTTATCGTAGAGCGCGTAGATCGAGCCGACGGCGACCGCCTCCTCGCCGGCATAGAGATGACAGAACCCGGTGATTTTGCCGCGGCTGTACATCTCGGCGGTCTTCTCTTCGAAGCGCCGGATGAGCGTCATGCGCCGGTAGAGGTCGAGCAGCTGGCTCTCGTGAAGGGTCAGCAGCGCGTGCTGCGCAGTATGCTTGTCACGTTCGAGCGCCATGATTTAATTGTAGTGAAACCCGCGGTGGGTTTCACGCTTCCTTCGGCAGGGGTGACCCCTGCACCCAGTACTAATCGCAAAATGGCGAGGACGCCATTTTGCTCTCAGGTTCTTTTGGCGGAAGGTTTCGGCCCGCGGAGCGAAGTCAAAATAGTAGGCGCTGCGCCGATGCTGCTACTGGCCAGAATGACCGGCGATGGATTGGGGACGGGCCCAGCTTGATTAGCAATTGCATGTGCTCGTTGGTGCAGTAGCCCTTGTGTTGAGCGAAACCGTAGCCGGGGTATTGGCCGTCGAGATCGACCATCATGCGGTCGCGCGTGACCTTGGCGATGATCGACGCGGCTGCGATGCAGAAGCTCTTGCGATCGCCTCCGACTATTTTCGTTTGCGGCAGTTCTAGGCGAGGAATCAAGCGACCGTCAACCAGCACGTGGCCGGGCGTGAGCCCCAAGGCTTCGAGCGCGCGGCGGCTCGCGGACATCGTCGCCCAAAAAATGTTGAGACGATCGATCTCGTTCACCTCGGCGATGCCGACGCCGACTGCGATTGCCTGCTCGCGAATCGGAGTAAACAGTTCCTCGCGCTGCTCATGCGTCAATTGCTTCGAGTCGTGCACACCGCGGATAAAAGTCTCCGGCGCGAACACGACCGCGGCCGCGACCACCGGACCCGCCATCGGACCGACGCCCGCTTCGTCGACGCCGGCGACCGCCTCGATGCCGACTTTCCACAGCCGCCGTTCGTAGCGCAGGTCTGGTCGCTTGCTCATCGCGCTTACGCCATCCGTTTAAGCCGCGCCTTGCGAATCGTTTCGGCGGCGAGATCGGGATCCTGGATGTCGTTGAGACGGATAGCGTAGTCGGCGCTGGCGGCCGACGCGATCGTGATGTCGCCGAGTCCGAACATCCGCTGGAAGACGCGCTTGTCGACTTCGACCGAGCGGATGTCGGCCAGTTCCATCTCGCGCCGGCGCGACGCGACCAGCCCGCGCTTTTCGATGAGCCGATCGGAAGTGAGACTCCAGTTGACGGTTCGCGCGCGAATCATTGTGACGAGCCAGGTCAGCACGCCGAGCGCGACTACTACGAAGGCAGCCTGGATCGGTTGAAATTTTACGTAGAGCAGGCGGCCGCCCGCCGCGATCAGGATTCCGCCGATCAGGAATCCGTTGGCGTAGTACCATAGCGACGGGCGGAACGTGGCGAGCGCATACTCGCGGACGGCCGACGGCTTGGGCGCGAACAGCCGCGTGCCGCATCGCGAGCAGAACGCGGCGCCTTGCTGATTCTCGTTACCGCACTGGGGACATCTCATCGCACGCCCGCCTCATCCGCCTCATCGGGAAGAGTCGTAGTCGATGCGATTATGAAGACGGGTGATACGCCGCGTCAATGCAGGGGAGACTTCTGCACCAAGGATTAAGAAGACCCAGGTCGCAGGTCTTCTCCCTCTTCGAACTATTTTTGTGTCATTCTGAGCGAAGCGAAGAAACCCGGAGCCGCGCTCGATGCGGCAGTGTTCTCGGTGCCTTGCGACTAGTACTGACGATGCGTAGAAGGTGAAAAAATGAAATTCGGACTATTCGGAATCAACAATGGACCGTGTGCGTTCCCCAAATGTGCCGCCGCCGTCGCGCGCGCGGCAGAAGACGCTGGCTTCGAAAGCGTGTGGACGGGCGAGCATGTGATACTGCCCGACCCGCAGGCGCCGCCGTCGCCAGTGGCTGCCGACTACCCGATGCTCGATCCCGCGATCTCGCTCGCGTTCGTCGCCGCGCATACGACGAAGATTCGGCTCGGCACCGGCATCATCATATTGCCGCAGCGAAACCCGGTCGTGCTCGCCAAAGAACTCGCGTCGACCGACGTGCTGTCGAACGGGCGGCTGATTTTCGGAATCGGCGTCGGTTACCTGAAGCCGGAGTTCGACGCGATTGGTGCGCCGTTCGATCACAAGGGAGCGCGCTCCGAGGAATGGCTCGCGGCGATGATCGCGTTGTGGTCGATGCCGAAGCCGGAATTCAGCGGCAAGTGGATCTCGTTCAAGGGCGTCAACGCGATGCCGCGGCCGGTGCAGCAGCCGCATCCCGAGATCGTGTTCGGCGGGCATACCAAGGAGGCGTTCAGCCGGGCGGCGCGCCTCGCCAAGGGATGGTACGGATTCGCGCAGGACCTCGACGGGACCGCGAAGTGCGTCGAGGGTTTGCGGGCAGCATGCAAGGCAGCGAACCGTCGCTTCGAGGACGTGGAGATAAGCATCACGCCGAGTCCGCGAGTGAAGGTCGATCGCGACACCGCGAAGCGCTACGCCGATCTCGGCGTGAGCCGGCTGATCCTGCTGCAACGCGGCGCCGACGAAGCGGCGCTGCTCGAAGGCGTCCGTGAGGTCGGGCGCGAGCTGATCGGCAAGGTTTAACTCGCAGTTAACGGGACTCGGCGCAGTCAGAATGGGACAACAAGCGTCCCAGTAACGCGACGGAGAGCGTTGATAGGTCGCGTTGATGGCGCGACTGTCATTTTTCGGTCGTAGTGGCAAAATCCTACCGCCTGCGGCATCCAATCGCATTCGCAGACCGCTTTATTCGTGTGACATTTCGATTCGCAGCGTCTCGGCACGCAGCTTGCGATTAGCCTCCTCAAAGGTCGCTTGAGTAATCGGGCGAGACAATAAACAGGATTTGAGGAGGGGAACTGAGAGATGCTGAAAAATGACAGCAGTCACGTACTGACGGTCAAGGAACTCTCTGATTATTTGAAGGTTCATCCTTCGACGATATATCGGCAGCTCAAGCGCGGACGGTTGCCGGCGTTCAAGGTCGGCAGCGACTGGCGCTTCAATATCGAATCGATCGACCGATGGCGTCTCGAGCAGGATGCATTCAAAGAGATGTAGGACTGCCGGGCGCGCGTAGCGGGGGAAAAGGGGCGCTGGGGGAGAAGAGGGGAGTCACGCAGAGGGCGTCCGCAAGGACGCCCGGCGTGGCTAATTCCGGACCCCGCGGACGAAGGTCGAGTCGGGCGAGCGTTGAGGAGAGATTATGCGTTTAACTATTGTTGCGGGATTGATCTTGGGCGCATCGCTGGCGGTTCAGTCGATGCTCAGCAGTTACGCCAGGGCGAAAGCCGGTCCTGCGGCGACCGCAGCCCGCGTCCACGTCCACGAAGTCGCCCCATGGTACATCGCGAATGACGCGGCGCGGCGGTCTCGCAAAAGCGTGCAATGTCGTAAGACGAACCCGAACCGACCGCGATCCCATCCGAGGCCATCTCGCGACCGGTTCCCCTTCCCTCGGGAAGGAAACACCCCTTTGCATTGCTCACTTGCGCGCGACTTCAGCAGACCGTTGCGCGATTCGAAACCGGCGGCTTAGGGCGTTAGGTTTTTTGCATCGCTGCACTGTGCGGACGACATCATGCCGCTTTAGAGGACCAAAAAAATCAGACGGTTCTAATCGCGCCGGTTGAGGCTTCGTCGGCGGGGCCGACGAAATCGAATGCGAGCCATCCGCGCAGTGGATCGACGCGGCTCACTTGAACCATTATCGGCATTTGATTCGGCAATGTCGGCGCACCATGCAGGGTTCCACGCACTGCGAAATCAGCGAGTTCCGCGCTTTGGCCTTCGCGTACGACGAAAGCGAGAATTGGGCCGTCGAGAGCGTGACGCTCGAGGTAGCGCAGAATCCAGTAACGCTTCGCACGGCGTTCAAGTTCGCGCCCCGACGCTTCCGCATTCTCGGCGCCTGCGAGCACGGTCAGCAATTCATCTACGGTATAAATCGCGGTGTCGTGGTCGCGATTCGCAAGCGCGCCCAGCAGTTGCCGCTGCATGACCAAGTCGGCGTAGCGGCGAATCGGCGAGCTCAACTGCGCGTAAAAGTCCAGTCCGATTCCTGCGTGATATTCCGGATGCAGCGAAAGGTGCGGGCGCATCGAGGCGAGATCGCCGCCCATCTGCGGCTGGACCCGGTAGATGATCGGAATCCGGTTCATTGCGGCGTAGCGAGCCGCGACGAAATTGCTCAGCACCATGAACTCCGCCACCAGCGTGCGGCCGGGAGATGCGTTGTCGAGCACCGTGATTTGAACGTCGTCGCCGCGCACGCGAACCTTTGCCTCGCGTCGCTGCACAAGCACAGCGCCGGCGGTGCGGCGTCGTTGCCGAAGCTGGATCGCTGCAGCGTTTAACCTCGCGACGGTACCGGCGGTGTCATCGGCGCTGCTTCCCGATTCGAGAATTTTGTCGACCTGGTCGTAGTCGAGCCTGCGCATGATGGGGATCCGCGCGGGATAAATCGAGGCGTCGATCAACTCGCCGTCCGCCGACAATCGCACGTCGGTGGTCATCACGGGACGATCTTCGCCGGCAATCAAACTCGCGGCACGGCATGAGATCGGATCAGGCAGCATCCTGATAGTCGTCTCGGGCAGATAAACAGTAGTCGCGCGCGAAGCGGCTTCATTGTCCACCGCGCCGCCCTTCGCGACGAAATCCGCAACCAGCGCGATATGCACTCGCACCCGCATGCCGCCGTCGGCGAGCGCTTCGCAACTTAGCGCGTCATCGACCTCGACGGTATCTTCGTCATCGACGGTGACGGCGAATCCGCCGTCGGAAATCGCGCGCGGGCCGGGCACCGCCTCGGAAGCCTCCTTCATCACGGCGTCGCTGAATTCGTCCTTGAGCCCCGCAATAAATGCGAAGCGCGGTACGCGTGGCCGTGCGCCGAGGCGCTCGAGAATTTCGAAAGCCGCTTCGGCGGAATCGATGTCGGGCGCCGCCTGCGTGAGCATCTGCGTCATATCGCGGCTGCGGGTGAACGGATTCTTGAGATAGCGCGACAGCTCTTCGACCAGCGCAGCAGCTTCGTCGGCGGGCGGCGTCTCGGCGCCGTTGAGGACATCGCGCAGCTGCTTCTGGATTTTGCGATAGTCGTTGCTGCGCGCGCGAATCCGATCGTTCTGTATCCGCAACCGCTCGACCTGCTCCGGCGTGCGCGGCAGGAAGTCCATGTGGCGCCGAACGAAGTATGTGCGATCGTTCAGCAGCGCCTCGAGCATCACGGAGGCGGCCGCATTCGATTTCCGGCCGAAAAACAAATCCGCGAGTTCCACGGCCGAGAAACTGCGGTTCTGCTCCTGCGCCACCTGCCACAGCAACTCGAGATCGAGCTCCTCGGCCAGTTCAGCGCGCTCGTGTTCGAGTTCCGCGATCGCCTCGGCCGACGTTTTCGCGATCGGCCCGTCGTTCCGGATGCCGCATCAGGACGAGATCGCGCGGAACCAGCCGCTCATGTCCGCCGGAATCGATCACTGCCAGATGACGTTCCTGTTCACGCGTGACTAGGGCAGCCTTCAGCCGGCCCTGATCGAGGTACTCAATGATGGTGCCTGTAAATTTAACTGGTGATGACACGTCTGAATTCATTTTGACGACCGCCGCGGCCTAAGACTATATGGAAGGGCGAACAATCGCTTTTCATTGTGAACTGTAGCGAGCGAAGTAACTTGAGCAGAAAAATTCAGATCGAACTACCCGACGAGCTGTTAGCACAGCTCATGCGCGTCGCAGAGTCTTTGGGGATTTCAAATCCCGACGAAGCCGCGACCGTTGGGCTGGCCGAGTGGGTATCGCGCCGCAAGTCAGAGCTGGACGATCGCGACCCGAACGAAAAGTACGAAGTCAACGAGGCACTTGATGAACTTCTCGAAAAGAAAAAGTAATTTTTCAGTTTTCGCCGCCGCCTTCGGCATCGTCGTACTGACGATCGCGGCGATGCCCGGGCTGACCAATTCGATCGCACGCGCGTCCGGCGCGGGACTCGACGTCGAAGTCCCGTTCGAGATCAAGGCGCTCAAGACTCCCGGCCTCGTTGCGCCGTACTTTGTTCAGGACAACCACGGCACGATGGTGGTGTCGGATCAGGCCGGGGGAGTTTATTCGGTCACGTTCGGGGGCAAGGCGACGCCGTTGACGGACAAGACCAAGATTAAGAATCCGGCGGGAGTCGCAATCGGTCCCGCGGGATTTGGATCATATGAGGGCAGCGTATTCGTGCTCGCCGCGGCCGGCGGTATCAAGGGTCCGTGCGAAGTGGAACGAATCGACAAGTCGGGCGCAGTAAGCACGTTCGCAAAACTGCCCGACGCGGCCGCGACCGAATGCCGCGATATGGAATTCGGCGCGGCCGGGTTCACCGTTCGCAGGTAAGCTCTACGCGGTGGCCAGCGGCAACTCGACGATTTACGCGATCGATCCGTCCGGCAAGGCGAGCGCATTCGGCACCTACAACAAGCCGATCGTATTCGAACTGACCACGATCTCATTTCCACCTTCATCCGATACGAAAGCTGCCGGCATGATGCTGATCGGGATGCGCGCGAAGGGAGGCTTCGCCGCTAAGGTAGGCCGCATCGGGATGGTCGGGCCTGACGGCAAGTTGAAGGACGATGTTTACCTGGTCGGTTTCATCCGCCCGTCGGGCTTCGCGTGGTCGCCGTCAGACTTCGGCTCATACAGCGACGAGTTGATGATCGCGGATACGGGCAAGTTTGCTTCGGAAAACGACAATGAGCGCGACGGTGTGGTCTATCGAGTGGAGCGAGGCATCGCGCGAGGTTTCGCGTCGGGCCTGATGGATCCGACGGACATGAAGTTCGTCGGCAACAAAGCGGTAATTTGCGATCCTGCCGAAAAGGGTAAGGGGCAGGGCGCTATCGTGATTATTTCCTCGATGTTGTGAGCGCGAGGTCTCAGTGCCACGGTTCGCGGACGACCTGGGTATCGCCGGTCTCGCGATCCACCAGCAGCATTTCGACCTGGCTGTATTGTCCCTTGGGAAAGAAGACGTAGCCGCTCACCGTGTAGTTCCTGCGCACTTCCTCGGGCTTGAGCGAGAGCGCATCGATCTGCTGATTGGCCTGCGAGTCGGCTTGGTCCTGGCCTTTACCAGCGCCGGTAAAAGCTCCCCAAAAGCCGCCGAACGCGGTGCCGATCAACGCACCGGAGCTCGGAGATCCAAAGCCGAAGTCCCCTGCGTGACCAGCAGTGCCCGCGATTGCTCCTGCAGCAGCTCCAAGGGCCGCGCCTCCGACGCCGCTGACCGCACCGCTTTGCACCGCGCCTGAAAGCTCCTTAGCACTGCCTGCCTGTCGAGCTGCCTCGCCGGGCGGCAAGGGCGCGATCCGTTCGCCAGTGTCGTTCACGGCGAAGACCTGGCTTGGCACAACTGAGCGCGTATCATCCGTGCCATTGGCAATCGACAAGTAAACAGGTGTGACCTCACCAACGGTCGGTGCGGCGGCGACGCTCACCGCCAGTTGGCCTTGCAGCGGAGTCGCCACGACGTTCGGGGTATGCGCGATCGGCGGCTGTGCAATGCCGCATCCGGAAATCGCTATTGCCGCAGCGATTGCGCCGATCCCGAGCTCGATCGTAAAGCCGCGTTTATTTGCGGGCGTACTCCGATTTCTCATAGGCATCACGATGATTCTCACTTCAATCTGAACGACTAACCCCGACTCTACACCGGCACGGCCCGCGTATATAGATGTGGCGCAGGCGGCGGAGGTCTCAACTAACCTGCGAACCCTAAAAACTGGATAATTTGAACCGCTTTACCGGTGGGCGATCGCCTCTGCTAGGATTCGTCCGATGAACGCGAGCGAAATCACGGCGCGGCGCCCGAAGAACGCGATCGTAATACTGCTCGACAGCCTCAATCGCCACATGCTCGGCGCCTACGGCGGGCGCGAGTTCGCCACACCCAACCTCGACAGTTTCGCCCGCCGCGCGGTTCGTTTCGATCGTCACTACTCGGGATCGCTGCCATGCATCCCGGCGCGCCACGATATTCTTTGCGGCGCGATCGATTTTCTGTGGAAGCCGTGGGGCTCGATCGAAATCTGGGAGCGGCCGCTGACCGCCTATCTTCGCGCGGCCGGCGTCGTTACCAAGCTGGTCTCGGATCACCCGCATCTGTTCGAGGTCGGCGGCGAAAATTATCACACAGACTTCACCGCGTGGGACTATCAGCGCGGGCATGAGAGCGACCCGTGGCAGACGCGTCCCGACCCGAGCTGGATGGGCGCGCCGTCGTTCGCGCGCGGGCATACGCCGTACGACAACTCGCGTGGCTACTTTCGCGACGAGACCGATTTTCCGGGCCCGCGCACGATGGCGGCCGCCACCGAATGGCTCGAGCGCTCGGCCCGCAGTCACGATCGCTTCATGCTGTTCGTCGACGAGTTCGATCCGCACGAGCCGTTCGATACGCCCGAGCCGTACGCCTCGATGTACGATTCGTCGTGGCAGGGTCCGCACATGATCTGGCCACCCTACATGCGCGGCGCTCTGGCGCACGGTGTGCTAACCCCCGAGCAGGCGCGGCAGATTCGCGCATGTTACGGCGCGAAGCTTACGATGATCGACGCATGGCTCGGCACGCTGCTAGCGGCAATCGAGCGCGGCGGATTTTACGACGACACCGCGGTCATCATATGCACCGATCACGGGCATTACCTCGGCGAGAAGGACATCTGGGGCAAGCCCGCCGTGCCGATTTACGAACCGCTCGGCCATATTCGAAGGAAATAGACGGAAGGGGGTTGTCTCGAACACGTCGCGCCTGAACACGTCACAACCATCGAGGGGTTCCAGCCATACAAGGGATTTCGTCTGGGATGCCTTAGCCTGCTCCACGCTCTTTCCAACCGAGACAAGCATCGCGAGTTCGTCCATCTCAGCTTCACGAGTCTCGCGCATAATGACCCCAACTTGCAGACAAGCCCCCCCTTCGCTGCATCTGCTGGCGAGATGGAGGTGAATATTGGCCGCACCTACCGAGTACTGCTGTACGAAGGAGAGTTTGAAATCGGAGACGTGATCGAAACACTTGCGGAGATTCTTGCGAAGGTACGCGAGATAGTCGATCACTTCGATGGGGTCCTCGGGTAATCCTGGATCGAACACCGGCCTGTCACGATGCGATTCTTTCATACGGTTTCCCGTCAACATCGGGATACTCGCCCATCGGAAGGGGTTAGAGGTTAGGTCGCCCGGATCGTTCGCGAAGATCCTTCTCCACCGGGTCGTTGATCTTGGCTATCGACGAGATCCTTAGCCGATGGCCTGCAGCAGGAATCTTAAACCGCGCGCGAACAGATCGCTGGCCGTATGCGTGTGGGCTCTCGTCGCCTCGCATTTATCCGAATCTGCTTGCGTCTTGAATATTTTTAGTACAACTTGTGCCACAGATTTTGTAGCGGGGAGGGGTTGATTGATGGGCCGCTTGAGAATCGTGAGCCGTAGGGTCGGTATTCTTTCTTTTCTGCTGATTCTGTTGGTTCTCGCGGGGTGCAACGGTTCTTCGGGCGGCGGAGAATCTCAACATCACCATCACAAGCCGACTGCGACGCCCACCGTCAGCGCAACTGCGACGGCGACTGTACCGCCTACACCGAGTCCCACTGCGACTGCGACTCTGACCGCAACGCCGACTACCACTGCGACCGCGACTGCAACCAGCACGGCGACTGCAACCACGACGGCGTCGGGAACAGCGACGGCGACTTCGTCGCGCACCGCTACTGCGACTGCGACGGCAACTCACACCGCAACTGCAACTTCGACCGGGAGCGTGACGGCGACAGCCACCGCGACCGCTACTGCCACTGCGACGACAACTGCCACGGCGACTGCGACTTCCACCACAGCGACGACCACTCCGACACCGACGCCAAGCGCCACCCCTACGCCGCCGGCCATAATTTCGGGATCCGTGATGGGAGGGACCGTGCCGATCCAGAACGCGACGGTTCATCTGTTCAGCGTCGGCACCACCGGCTACGGCTCCGCGCCAACGCTGCTGAGCGGTACGACGACTCTTGCCGATGGAACGTTTTCGTTCGGCCTGTTTACCTGTTCACCGGCCAACACCCTCGTGTATATCTCCGCCGTCCACGGCACTTCCACCGGATCGGGAGTCAACAGCGGGCTCTCGATGCTTGCGATGCTGGGTCCGTGCAATCAGATCAACAACCCGCTCGACATAACCGTCAACGAAGTCACCACAGCCGCCTCGACCTACGCGATGTCGCAGTTCATGGGCACCGCTGGGCCCAGCCAAATCGGGTCTCCCTTTGCCAAGACGGTCGGCATAACCAACTCGTCGTTGCTCGTGAAGAACCTGGTCGACGTCAATGCCGGCGCTGCGCCCGGCTCGGCGCTGCCGTCGGGCGCGACGGCGCCTTCGTCTGAAATCAACACCCTCGCGAACATTATCGCGCCATGCGTCACCAGCCTGGACACCAGCGGACATGCGTCGGCGGCGTGCGAGGAGCTTTTCTGCGACGCGACGCCGGGGGGAGTATTCAGCACAACCTGCAACGTCACGCCGACGATCACTGATACGCTCGGCGCGATGCTTTCGATAGCGCGCAATCCCGCGAGCAATATCTCGACGCTGTTCAACCTCGCTGTGGCGAATTCGCCCTTCAGCCCGAGCTTCGTTTCCGCGCCGAATGATTGGACGGTCGCGCTGAACTACGTTGGCGGCGGTTTGGCCGGAGAGCCGTTCTTTATCGCGATCGATTCCCTCGGCGACCCGTGGATCACAAATTTCCAGAATGCCGACGTCGCCAAGCTGAGCCCCACCGGCGTCGCATTGACGGGGCCAGGCGGAATCACCGGCGGCGGAATCAGTAGTCCTGCCGGCATAGGAATCGACAGCTCCAACAACGTCTGGATCGCAAACAACACCTCGAGCGTGACCGAGCTCGACGTCAAAGGCAATGTTCTCTCGGGGAGTGGCGGATTCACCGGCGGCGGCCTCGGCGACGGCTACGGCCTCGCGATCGATCCGCAGCAAAACGTTTGGGTGACGGCCGGCGCCAAGGTGGCGAAACTCTGCGGGAGCGTTACGGCCAACTGCCCGATGAGCTTCACGACCGGCGAGCCAATCTCTCCAAGCGGTGGATTTACCGGCGGCGGTCTCACCGTCGGTCTCGGCATGTCGACCGACGCGTCGAGCAGCGCATGGATTGCCAACTCCGGACCTACAGCCGACTCACCCGGCGCAGTCTGCAAGTTCGACCTCAACGGGAACGCGCTCTCGGGTTCGGGCTTTACGGCGCCCGACCTGACATCGCCGGTGACCTATACCATTATCGACCCTGCCGGCCGCGCATGGACCACTGCCATCGGGAGCAGCAGCGTGACCGAACTCAGCAACAGCGGCACGCTGATATCGAGCTTCACCGGCGGCGGCATCAGCAATTCAGAGAGCCTGGCGTCGGACTCGGCCAACAACATCTGGGTCACCAATGAAGAGGCGCCGGTCGGAAGCATTTCAGAGTTGAATAGCGTGGGAGCGGCAGTCTCGCCGTCGGGCGGTTTCATGGGCGGCGGCCTCGACGATCCGATCGGCATCGCGATCGATCAATCAGGGAACGTGTGGGTCGCGAACGTAAACAACAGCAGCGTCACGCAATTCGTCGGTGCGGCAGCACCAACAAAGGCACCGCTGAATGGACCGGCGGGGGCGCCATAAAAGAGTAGCGCGGGAACTTTAGTCTTGAGATCGTTTGAGGCATTTTGTGAGGTTTCAATCGACTGTCGAAGATTTTTTGGCCTCTTAGCGTTCTTTTCTATTTGATATATGCTGTGGCCATTGCTAACGGCTTTTATTGGCCGCAGCTATGAGTACGCATCGCCATTCAGGTCCGGACCTTCCTAAAGGAAAAGTTCCCGCGTGAAGCATGCGCGCGGGAAGGCGCGAATTGCCGCGGTCGCATTATGCGCGATCGTCGCGTGCTTGCTGTGTGTCGTAAATCTGGCTGCGCCGCTGGCTTCGCTCGCCACCATCGGGTGGGCCAACAGTGCTGCTTGCGCCTCCGCCTCATGCGATAGCGCTTCCGCCCGGTAATTCGCCAGACTCGCAGCCAGAGCCACCGGCTGTCTACGCGCCAGACTTTCTGTCAGCCACCGGTGAGCCGTCAGTAACCTCCGGGGTCTGGACCGAGATTATCAATCCGCCGCCATTTTACGCCTCCGCGGGCGCATATCTGCTGACCGACGGCAGAGTTCTGGTCGAAGATGCCATGCTGACGGACATCGCATGGTGGACGCTGACCCCGGACATCACCGGCAGCTATATCAACGGCACCTGGACGCAGGTCGCGTCACCGGGCCCGTGCCCCAACGGCAAAAAGTCTACGGCCACGATGTACGCGCCGCTCTACTATGCTTCCGCGGTGCTCGCCGACGGCCGCTTCGTCATGATCGGCGGCGAATACGATTACAATTACAGCTACCTCGGCAGCTCGGACGAAGTCTGGACCGACCAGGGCGCCATCTACGATCCAGTCGCCAACAGTTGGACCTGCATCGCGGCGCCCACCGGATGGACCCAGATAGGCGACGCTGAGTCTGTCGTTCTGGACGACGGGACGTTTATGGTCGCCGACCCTTTCAGCAACCAGGTCGCGACCTTGAACGCCAGCACCAGCCCTCCGACCTTCAACGCTCCCTTCACTCCGGCCGGCAAGACAGCTGACCCGTCCAACGATGAAGAAGGATGGATCCTGCTGCCCGGCGGCGACGTGTTCACGCTCGAGATCTACAACTCGCTCGACACCACCGAGACTCCGGCGCTGATTTACAGCCCCACCGATGCAAGCATGGATCAGTGCCGGGACTGCGCCCGATCCGCTGGCGCTGCTCAGTTACGGCGGGACGACTTACGATGAAATCGGGCCTGCGATGTTGCGTCCTGACGGCACCGTGTTCGCGTCGGGCGCCACCGGCTTCAACGACATCTACGACACCGTCAGCAGCACCTGGAGCAGCGGCCCGAGCTTCCCGACTATTGTCGATAACTACAGCTCCGGCTCCTGTGTGATTTCCAACAAGACCGAGCAACTGGTCGCGGCGGACGCCCCCGCGGCGCTGCTCCCCGATGGCAACGTTCTCATTGCGCCCGGGCCGGTGGATAGCCAGTCGGCTTGCGAATGGGTTCCGCCTAGCGTCTTCTTCGAACTCGACGGCACCAGCTTGACCCAGGTGGCGCAGCCGAACTTCGCGAACCAGGTCCCATCTTTCGTCGGTCGCTTGCTGGTACTGCCCACCGGTCAGGTTCTGTACACCAACAATGCCAACTCGATCGAGCTGTACACCGAGTCGGGAACTCCGAATCCGTCATGGGCTCCGACCATCAGCAGCTCGCCGGCGACAGTGATGGGGGCGGCACGAATTACCCAATCTCCGGCACGCAATTCAACGGCCTGTCGCAAGCGTAGGCTTATGGCGACGATGATCAGGCCGCGACCAATTATCCGCTGGTGCGAATCACCAATAATGCGACCGGCCACGTCTTCTACGCGCGGACCCCGGCCACACCACGATGGCGTGGCGACGAGCGCGACCGTGTCGACACCAATTTGACTTTCCCGCCGGCATCGAGGGCGGTCCGAGCCTCTGGTCGTCGTCGCCAACGGCATCGCGTCTTCGTCGGTGAGTGTGAATGTGTTAGCCGCGATTCCGACCGCGACCGCAACAGGTACCGCGATTCTCAGCGCCACTCCAACTGCCACTGGGACCGGAACGAGGACCGCAACCCGGACCGCAACCGCAACTCGAACGGCGACCGCGACTGCGACGGCCACTGCGACCGTAACGGCCACCTTGACGCCGACGCCGACCCCGACCGCAACGTCGACCGCGACCAGGACAGCAACGCCAACCGCGACGGCCACCGCAACCATAACCGCGACGCCAACTGCGACGGCAACTATCACAGCAACCGCGACCGCCACATCGACCTCAACGGCGACCGCCACCAAAACGGCAACTCCAACCGCAACGGCGACTGCAACTATAACCGCGACGCCAACTGCGACCGCAACGATAACCGCAACATCAACCGCGACCGCCACATCGACCTTAACGGCGACAGCTACGCCGACCGCAACCCTGACCGCTACAGCCACATCAACTAAAACTCAGACCGCAACCCCCACGGCCACCGCGACATCGACCGCAACCTCAACGGCGACCGCAACCGCGACATCGACCGCAACGCCGACAGTCACGATAACCGCGACTCCAACGGCCACGGCAACAACTACGGCAACGTCCACTGCGACTGACACTCAGACCGCAACGTCCACCGTGACGGCAACTGCCACCGCAACGCCAACTGCGACCGCAACGTCAACCGCGTCGACGACGCCGACTGCAACCGACACGCCGACCGCAACGTCCACGATGACGGCGACTCTCACCGCAACCCCAACTGCGACCGCAACGTCAACCGCGTCGGCGACGCCGACTGCCACTGAGACCGCAACCGCCACGGTGACGGCGACGTCAACCGCGACCGCGACATCGACCCCCACGGCGACCGCGAGCACGTCGGCTACCCCGATGGCCACTGTTACTCGGACGGCGACCGCCACCACGAGCGCAACGCCGACCGCAAGTTCGTCCTCAACTGCGACGGTGACCGCGACTACTACTCAGACGGCGACGTCCACGGTAACTGTCACCCAGACCGCGACCTCCACGGTGACGGCGACGCCAATTGCGACCGCCACGTCAACCGCGTCGGTGACCGCCACCGCCACTCAGACTGCAACGTCGACAGTGACTGCGACCGCCACCGCAACCATCACCCGCACCGCGACACCCACCGCCACTGCGACCGTAACTCCGACCCCTACACCAACGCCGACTCCGGTTCCTGCGCATCTCAAGGTCAAACCGTCGCCGCAGAATTTCGGCAAAGTCAAAGTGGGCAAATCCAAAAACGCGACCCTGACGCTGGTCAATCCGGCGAGGAAAGGGGCACCGATTACTTTCGGCAATCCGATGACGACGTTCGCGCCGGCTGGCGCAAGTCGAATTCAAATCAATCGGCACGACCTGCGGCGCGCAGTTGATGCCGCGCAAGAAGTGCAAGCTCACGCTTCAATTCGGTCCCGACTCGGTCGGGCCGAAGTCCACGACGCTCACAATATTCGACAACGCCGGCAACGCGAACCAGGTAGTCCCGCTGAGCGGCAAGGGCGAGTGAATCCGGAAGTCGCGCTCTGACTAGCTCGCGGCGATCTTTTCGGGCGCGTTGCGAAGCGCGTTAAACACGACTGGCGGCACGCGCAAACGCTCATCTGATTCGTAAATCGCGCGCATCTCGGCGAATTTGTCGTCGCCCGCGAGCGTCAGCGCCGCGACCCGATCGATCAGCGCTTTTTTCTCATCGGTAAGCGCGTCGTCGTTCATATCCATCATTCCCCAAACGTCCCACGGCAGCATTTCCATCCGATTGAGCGAGGCGAGATCGCGCAGCACGTTGCCCGCGATAAACCACAGCCCCTTCAGATTTGCGTGCGTCAGCCCGAACTTATTCGAGTCGGCGCCGCCGGTGCGGCACATCTGCCACGCGTCGCCGGCGATGATGAAACGGTCGCGCGGCACGTCGAGCGGATTGAACTTGATGTTCAGCGCTTTTCGCTGGATCGCATCGAGCTGCGCGTCCACCAATATCCAGCGCTTCTCGCGGGCATTCCAATACTCGCACACCCAATGGTCTTCGAACTTGCCGGGCGTGAAGTAGGCGCCGAAACCGCATCGCGGACGCGCGGGAACTCCCTGCGCGCGCAGGATCGAGCTGAGCATCAGCGAGAAATGACGGCACACGCTCGGCAGCCGATGTCCGACATCACGGGCCTTGTAATCGGCGCGAATCGAGCTCATGAATCCGCGTCAGCATCCGCCCGATCGGACGAAGATGCCCATCGTCGCGCTGCGCTTCGGTCAGCGTGATCCCATAAAGCCACGGCGCGATATCGCGATGTATCAGCACGCCCTGCACGACCTCGCACAGCGACGCGATATCTTTCGGCAGCGCGCGGATCTCGTCCGCATGCGCTCCCAGAGCGCTCATGGGGCCGTCGTGCTTGTAGTATTCCTGTGGACTCTGCATGTTCCCATCTCCTGTTGCTTGGGCTCGCGGGCCCTCATGCCGCCGAGAGTGCATCTGCTTCTTTGAACGATGCCATCTGGTCCGCGAGCGCCTTTTGAAAGGCAGGGCGCGCCTCGCAGCGCGCCAGATACTGCCCCAGCACGGGATCGGAGGTCACCAGATCCGTGTGCCGCAGGATGCGCAATACGGTCGCCATCATCAGGTCACCGACCGTAAAGCGATCTTCCAGCCAATCGCGACCGGCCAGACGTTCGGCCAGATCGGAAAGGCGCTTCTTGACCATGCTTCCCAGTGAGGCCGACTCTGCTTCGCCCAAGGCTCCTCCCGGCTGAAAAGGTCCACGTCGATGAGGCCCATGATGAACGGCTCGACGGAATTCAGCGCGGCGAACACCCAGGCCGTCGCGCGAGCTTGACCGGCTGGATCGGCCGGAATAACGCAGCGCTGTTGCGGCCGACGTGCAGCACGATCGCACCTGATTCGAACAGCGCTACGTCGTCATCCTGATACACTGGCACTTGAGAAAAGGGTTGCAAAGCGCGGTAGGAGGGGGTCAGTTTTTCCTCATGCGTGATGAGTTTGTCCTGATATTTGAGCGCAGCCTCTTCCAGCGCCCAGCGCACGCGCAGATCGCGCACCACGCCTCGTGCAAAATCAGGAACCCAATTGTAGCCAGTGACGGTGATCATGAGATTTCTCCGTTAATCAACGATGTGGACGCTTGCCAAGTCCGTTAGTCTCAAAGAATTCGTCTTCACTTGTGAATCGAGCACGCACAGACAGGCGCGTGATATCGGCCATTGCCCTCGACGATTCCACTCTCTGCGTACATGTTCCTCGGTCGAGCCCAATCAGTGAGAGAGTGATGCGGCCCGGTCTCATTCCGTCCTTTCGGCATCACATCAAAAAATCCGTAGATGCCGAGAAACTGTTCGCCCCCGCGGCCATAGGTCGAGTAGGTGTGGAAGATCTGTCCTGATTCGTCCTTGTAGAAAACGCTGTCGCCGGAAAGATCTTCCAGTCCAGCGGCCCATTCCGGCGCTGGTTGGAAATTGTAGAGTGCCCGGCCGGAAGCAACTTGCTCGGCCGTAAACGAGACGTTGAAGTCATAGTTGAAGTCGCTGTGATAGGAAGAAACCCAAGGAAAGCGCCAGCCCATGCGTCTGCGGACAACCTCGATCTCCTCGATCGGCGCACGCGCCACGGCCACATAGGTCACGTCATGATTTTCGAGATGCTCGAGCAGACCTTCGACATGGTCGACCTCGAGTGAGCATCCGACGCATTGGTGCGCGGCGCCCGGTCCCATCATGAAGTGCTTGATGAAGAGCTGGCTGCGGCCGTTGAATAGTTGGGCGAGCGTCACCTTTCCGGTCGCACTGTCGAATTCATAGGGTTTGTCGATCTTGACCCACGGCAGCTCGCGACGTTGCCGGCTTAGTTCGTCGCGGGCCCTGGTAAGTTCTTTTTCCCTGGTAAGCAGGAGCTTGCGAGCATCAAGCCATTCTTCGCGAGAAACGATCGGATTGTGATCCACGGTTCGACCTCCCGTTTCTTTCAGTTCGAGTCTTAAGTGTTGGCGTCGCAGACCGAAGCGAGATACCGCGCGAGCTTTCCCAGCGAGCACTCCCACCCAGGCCCTGCACTCGAATTCGAAATCTCCTCGATCGACGAATGCGCCTCGGCAATCGCGTCGGACTCGCTGCCGGCCGCGCCAATCGTGCCGTTGCGATTCGTATTGTCCACGTACCAGAACCAGCTCTGCTGATTGTTCCAGACCTCGAAACCTATCCCCAGGTGATGCTTGGTGACTCGCATTAGTCTGTCCTCGCGGTTTTCATTCAGTGAAAAAACGAATTTTTTCTCTGCTCGCTATATAGTCGTTCGACCGATCACCCAAATCGACAAAATCACCCGCCCGAAAGCGCGGGATAAATCCACACTTCGGAATCGTTCGAAACCTGCGTCAGGCCGCCCTGCGCGAAACGAACGTTCTCGCCGTTGACGAATACGTTGACGTGGCGGCGGATATTGTTCTGATCGTCGAGCACCCGCTGCCGGATTCCGGGATAGTCGCGCCCGAGCATCACGAACGCCTCGCCCACCGTCATCCGCAAATCGAGCGGAATTCGCATCTCGACGATTTCTTTGTCGCCGGCAAATCGGCGGATCGCAGATGGCAGATGGAACAGCATCGCCGGTCGCTCACCCGACCTCGATCGCTTTTACGCACAGCACCGCCGGCAGCCAGTCCGCGATCGAATTCCAGTTCTCTCCCTCATCGCGCGACGCGAATAGTTGTCCGCCGCGCGTGCCGAAATAGAGCCCGGCAGGATCGAGCCGGTCCGACGCGAACGCATCGCGCAGCACCGAAAAATAGCAGTCGCGATTCGGCAGTCCTTTGCCCAGCGCCTCCCACGATTCGCCGGCGTCGCGCGTCCGCCACACTTTGACCGCGCCTTCGATCGGCACGCGGAAATTATCCGACTCGAGCGGTATCAGGTACGCGGTATTGGCGCGGCTCGGATGCGCGACCAGCGGAAAACCAAACTCCGACGGCAATCCCTCGTGGATATCGATCCACGAATCGCCGCCGTCGTCGGTGCGGTAAACCCCTGGATGGTTCTGCAGATAAATCCGTTCAGGATTTTTCGCGTCGAAACGCATCTTATGCGCGCATTGCGGACCGAAATGCGGCGCGTGCGGCGGACCGCCGTCCATCTTCACGCCATTGTTGCGGCGCGTCCACGACTCACCGCCGTCGTCGCTGCGATACATTCCGGCCGACGAAATTCCGACCATGATGCGCTTGGGATCCCGCGGATGGATCAAAATCGTATGCAGACAAAGGCCGCCGGCGCCGGGCATCCAGTAAGGCCGCTCATGATGGTTCAGCAGCGATTCGACCGGACGAAACGTCTCGCCGCGATCGTCCGACCGATAGAGCGCAGCCGGATCCGCACCCGCAAATACTACGTCCGGACCAATCAGCGGCGCAGGTTCAAGCGCCCACACGGCATTCAACGTAAGCCCGCTGCCTGCGGGAAATTTCACGTTGCCATCTTCCGGCTCATGCCAGCTCGCGCCGAAATCATCCGACCTGCTAACCAGCGCCCCCCAATGCATACTTATGTGGCCTACGAGAATCCGCGGCGCGCGCTTATCCGGAAAGATACGCCGTCGAGAAAACCGCCTGCCCCTTGAAGTAGGGCCCCGCAATATCAAACCGGCGCCGCTCCCGATCGGTCCGGAAAATGAACAGGCCCTTGACGGTCCCGACAATCAAAATCAGGTCGCCAGCATGTGGTATGATTGATTCAGCGCGCTCCATAGCTTCCCTCTTCCAAGTCCGGTTCCCCTTCTCACTATGGGAAGGGGTTAGGGTTAGGTTCCTATCTGGCCGCCGCCAGATATTCCGCCAGGCAATCCAGCGAGCTGTTCCAACCGCTCTGATGCATGTCGCGCGCTGTCGTCGATTCGAAAATCGCGTTGTGAAGCGTCAGCCTGGTCTTGCCGCCGAGGTCGTCGAACAGCAGCGTCAGCGTGGTTTGTGGACGCGTAAGATTTCCTTGCGCATCGGCCCAGCTCCCGACCATCACGAGGCGCTTGGGTGGATCGATCTCGCGAAAGACCCCTTGCGACCAGTGATCGCCGTCGGGACCCAGCATGTGTATTCGATATGCGCCGCCAGGCCGCAGCTCGTGTTTCTCGACGGTGGCTTTTGAAGCCGCGCGGCCCGAACCATTTCGCCATGTGCTCGGGCTCAGTCCATGCTTTGAAGACGAGATCGCGCGGAGCGTCGAACACTCGCTCGATCTTGAGCACGCGATCCGCGGGTTCGGAAACGAGATTATGTGCTGCTCCCATGATTTTTCTCCTTCAATAAATCGCACTCTTCACGATTAGATGCGTTGGCTTTAATTCAAGGTCGCCAAATATTCCGCGAGGCACTCGATCGCGCTACTCCAGCCGTTACGATGGTCGTTGCGGGCCTCGATCGATTCAAAGGTCTCCTGGCGCAGCGACAACCCGGTCTTCTCGCCCAAATCGGCAAAGGTAACCGTAATCAGTGTTTCGTGGCCGAGCGTACCGTCCGCATTTTCGTGCGCCCAGGTGAAGGCCAGCCGCTCCGGCTCGAGGACTTCCCGGAACACGCCTCGGACCCAATTCTCAACGCCCGCCGGCGAGACCATGCAACAGCGCCAGCCGCCACCCGGCCGCGGATCAAGCGTGTACGACGGCACCGTGTATCCGCGCGGTCCAAACCAGCGGAACAAATGCTGCGGCTCGATCCAGACCCTGAAGACGAGAGAACGCGGCGCATCGAAGATACGCTCGACGACCAGCACTCGATCGGTTGATTCGCCAGCTTCGGTAGTGATTGCGGCCATAGTTTTCTTGCTCCTTCAGGCAGTCCGCCAGGAATTCCGCGAGATGCTCGAGCGTCTCGGTCCATCCGTATCGAGCACCGCGGCTCGAGTCGGTTTCAATTGAGAATGTCTGATGCACGGTGAGCCTAGTCCTGCCGCCAAGCTCGGCAAACGTCACCGTCGTCAGAATTTCGTTGCGGTCGTGTTCCATCGTGCCGCTCCAGACGATCCGTTCCGGCCTGACGATCTCGCGATACACGCCATTCACCCAATGCTCGAGGCCAAGGCCGCGCATGCAGAAGCGAAACTTGCCACCGGCGCGGAAGTCCATCTCGCAGACTGGGATTGTGAAGTTGTTGGGCGCAAACCATCGCTTCAGATGCTCGGGCTCAGCCCACGCGTCGAACACAACCGCGCGCGGCGCGTCGAAGACACGCGTAATAGTGAGCTCGCGATCGCCTACTTGAACTTCCATGTTGGCGTTCATCGGATGCTCTCCTTCATATGAGTGACATGCTCCGCGAGGCGACCCGAGCGTCTGCTTCAGCCCCTCGACCGCGCCGAATGCCTTGACCGTCTTGTCGCGAATCGCCGCCGATTCGAACACCATCCGCGCCGTCAGCGTCGTCTTTCCGCCGTCGTCCGCGAACGTCACCGTCATCTGAAATTGCGGCTCCGACACGTGCCTATAAACCAGTCGCTCGGGCTCGGCGATTTCGACATAGACCTGTTCGTTTTCATAATCGCGGCCGTCGGGACCGTGCATCACGAAGCGCCAGACCCCGCCCGGCTTGAACTCCATCGCGTAAGTTGTGATCGAAAAACCGTTTGGCCCCCACCAATGCGCAAGATGTTTCGGATCCGTCCACGCCTTGAACACCAGCGAACGCGGCGCATCGAAAACTCGCGTGACGACAATCTCGCGGTCCGACGTATCCGCCGGCGCGGGATCACGCATCGTCGGCCTCGCCGAAGTCATCGCGCTTCTCCCTCGTAGTTCACCATCCAGGGCGTGCCGAACTGATCGACCAGCGCGCCAAAGCGCTCAGCCCAGAAAGTCTTCTGAATCGGCATCGACACGGATCCCTTCTCCGACAATGCTTTGAAGACTTTTTCCGCCTCCGCCGCCGTATCAACCTGCAAAGACACGGAGAAACCCTTCATCGGCTCGAAGCGATCGGGCGGAGCGTCGGATCCCATCAGCAGCTGGTCGCCGATCGTCATGCGTGCGTGCATGACCTTGTCGCGATGTGACGCGGGCATCTGCTCCGCCATCGGCGACTCGCCAAACGTCATCATCATCCCGATTTTGCCGCCAAGATTCTTTTCATAGAACTTGAAGGCCGCGGCGCAATTCCCATTGAAGTTCAGATATGGATTGAGTTGCATCGTTTTTCTCCTTCGACGTGGCGATTTCGCTCGCTCAAGCCTTCGCCAAGTATTCGTCGAGCAGGTCCAGCGAGTTGTTGAAGCCTTCTTCCATCGCGTCGGCCAATTTGTTGAACGCCGCGCGCTGCGCCCCCGTCTCGTTTATTGGAACCGACCGCAGTTCGAGCACCGTTCGACCCGCCCGCTCGATAAAACGTCGACGTCGTCAGCATCTCCGGCGGCAGTCTCGGGTCGTACGGATGCGGTATCGGCTGGCCGCTGTCATCGGTCGTAAAATGCACGACGACCAGCAGCTCCGGCGCGACGATCTCGCGGTAGATCCATTTGCCGCACATCTCGCGCCCTCCGGCATCCGCATGACGTAAAGAAAGGTCCCGCCCGGCCGCAGGTCGAGCTCGACGATTCGCGTCGTCAGCCCCTTCATCCCCCACCACCGCGCCATCCGCTCGCGCTCCGTGAACGCTTTCCACACCATTTCCCGCGGCGCGTCGAAGACGCGGCTGATAACGATCTCGCGCTCGGTCGACTCGGCGGCGGCGTTACTTTTTGCGGCCATTCTTCTTCTCCTTCTTCTTCGACTCCTGCTTCCAGCTCGCGCAAATAATCCTCGAGGCGATCGAAAGCCTCCTCCCAGAAACGGCGATAATGCTCGAGCCAGTCCGACGCGTCCTTGAGCGGGCCCGCTGCCAGCCGGCACGGCCGCCATTGCGCCTCGCGCCCGCGCTCGATCAAGCCGGCGCGCTGAAGCACCTTCAGATGCTTGGAAATGGCGGGCATGCTCATCTCGAACGGCTCCGCCAACTCCGACACCGAGGTCTCCCCCGACGCCAGCCGCGCAAGAATCGCGCGCCGGGTGGGATCGGCGAGCGCCGAAAAGGTCGCGTTGAGCTGCTCGGAGGATGTGTGCTGCTGAACCATTCAGTTAAATAACCTACAGGTTAAATACATCCGGTGAAGCAGTATGTCAAGCACACCCCCAAGCTCTTTTCAGATCGATTGGTACCAGCCGGCGAGCGCGCGGCCGATCTCGTGCGGCGAATCCTCCTGGATGAAGTGGACGCCCTTGACCGTCACCTCGCGCTGGTTCGGCCATCGCCGGCAGTTCTCACGCTGCGCGCCAGTCAGAATCGCGCCGGGGTCGGCGTTGATGAACAACTTCGGCGTCGCACTTTTCTCGAGCCACTTCGAGTAGCGGTCGGCGATCGCGACGACATCGGCCGGCTCGCCTTCGATCGGAATCTCGCGCGGCCACGACAGCGTCGGACGCCGCGACTCGCCTGGCTCGATGAAGGGCTTCCGATACGCGTTCATCTCGTCGTCGCTGAGCTTGCGCATGATGCTGCCGGGCAGGATGCGCTCGACGAAAATATTATTTTTCAGAATCATGTCGTCGCCCGCGGGACTGCGGAGAGCTTTGAAGATCGGAACCGCCGGCTGCGACCATTCCGACCATTGCAACGGACGCACGATCGCCTCCATGTACGCGATTCCCTTCACCGCCTCGGGATGCCGCGAGGCCCAATGGAATCCCAGCGCCGATCCCCAGTCGTGCACCACCAGCGCGACCTTGCGCTTGAGATTGAGGCCCTCGAAGAACGCGTCGAGATGACGAGCGTGATCCTCGAAGCGATACGCGCCAGTCGACGACGGTCCCGACGCGCCCATCCCGATGAGATCTGGCGCGACACACCGCGCGTGCGGCGCGAGGTACGGAATGATGTTGCGCCACAGGTATGACGAAGTCGGGTTGCCGTGGAGAAAAACGATCGGATCGCCGGCGCCGGTGTCAGCATAGGACATCCATGTGTTGACGAGTTCGAGTTTTTTGCGCGGATGCGGATCGGCCGGAGAAATCTGCGAGTCACTCATGATGACGTCTCCTCAGGTGTGGATGATTCGACTGATACGACTGTGCTCGTTTGCGCGCAACCTTCCGGTTTTCTCTGTTTGCCCTCGCACGCGGGTCGGGCGCAGAATCGCCGCAGTCAGCAACGTCGAGTATCGCGAGGACCAATCCGATGGCCGAAAATCGCAAGCGAAAGTTCTGGGGATGGGGCTACGAGGACCAGGGGCCGACTCCCGAACAGCAAAAGCACATGGCGGAGCGGATGGCAAAACGATTCGGGCTCGGGCCGCTCGAGCTCTCGCCGCCGCCAAAGGAAAGCGATCTGAATCTGCGTGCGCCGCGGGTGAAGCCGCCGGCTGCGCTCGAAGCGATTTGCTCGACAGCCACGCACGAACGCGCAGGTCACACTTACGGCAAGGGATCGCGCGATATCCGGCGCGCTTTTCGGCGCGACTATCCGAATCCGATCGACGTGGTCGCGTTTCCGCGCGATGAGAAGGAACTGATTCGCGTGCTCGAATGGTGCGACGGCGCGCAGATTGCCGCAGTGCCGTACGGCGGCGGCTCGAGCGTGGTCGGCGGCGTCGAGCCGCCCGGAGGCGACCGTTATCGCGGCGCGGTGTCGATCGATCTGATGCATCTGGACAAAGTCGTCGAGGTCGACAAGGTCTCGCGCGCGGCGCGGATCCAGGCCGGCGTATATGGTCCCGCGCTCGACGCGCAGTTGAAGCCGCACGGCCTGACGATTCGACATTTCCCGCAGTCGTTCGAGTTCTCAACATTGGGCGGATGGATCGCGACGCGGTCGGGCGGGCATTTCGCGACGCTCTACACGCATATCGACGACTTCGTAGAATCACTCCGGGTGGTGACGCCGACCGAGATCGTCGAGTCGCGGCGCTTGCCCGGATCAGGCGCGGGTCCCAGCCCGGACCGCATGTTCATCGGCTCCGAGGGAATTCTCGGAATCATCACCGAGGCGTGGATGCGTTTGCAGGATCGTCCGACGTTTCGCGCGGGCGCGTCGGTGCCATTTCCGAGCATCTTCAAAGCGGCCGATGCGGTCCGCCAGATTTCGCAGGCCGGGCTTTATCCGGCGAATTGCCGCGTGCTCGACGAAGGTGAGGCGTTCAATTCCGGCGCCGGCAACGGCGAGGAGGCGGTGCTGGTGCTCGCGTTCGAGTCCGCGGACCATCCGCTGGAACCGTGGATGAAACGCGCACTCGAATGCTGCGCCGATCACGGCGGAAAAATTCCGGCGGAAGCCGCGAAGACTCGCGCCGACGCCGAGGCGACGCATGAAGGGTCGGCGGGCGCGTGGCGCAACGCGTTTCTGAACGCGCCGTATCTGATGGACACGGTGGCCGCAATGGGGATGGTGAGCGACACGTTCGAGACCTCGATCACGTGGGAACGATTCCCGGAATTCCATCACCAGATGATGGACTGCGCGCGCGATGTGATCGCGCGGGTGTGCGGCAAAGGATCGGTGACGTGCCGGTTCACCCACGTTTATCCCGACGGGCCGGCGCCGTACTACACGATTCTCGCGCCGGGCAAGCGCGGCTCTGAGTTGGAGCAGTGGGACGAGATCAAGGCGGCGGTGTCGGACAAGTTGATCGCGCTCGGAGGGACGATCACGCATCACCATGCGGTCGGCAGGTATCATCGGCCGTGGTACGACCGTCAGCGTCCCGATGGATTCGCGCTCGCACTGAAGGCTGCGAAGAAGGCACTCGATCCGCGCTCGATTCTCAATCCAGGTGTGCTGATCGATCCGGATTGAAGGGCCAGCGCAAAAGAGAAGACAGAATCTTGAATCGCGCGCGAAAAAATCGCGCGCTGGTAAAAGGTTGACGGAATAAATTCCGTCCTACATCTCTCCCCGGGGAAGACTCGATGTTAGTCGTCGATCTTTAGTTGCTTCTTGGCGGCGTCGGTCATCATGTGCGGGGTCCATGGAGGGTCCCACACCATCTCGACGGAGGCGTCGTCGCAGCCGGGGATGCCGAGCAGTTTTTCCTGGATGTCCTGCGTGATCATCATGCCCATCTGGCAGCCGGGAGCGGTCAGCGTCATCGTGACGTTGACGACGCGGTTCTCAATCTGAACACCGTAGATTAGTCCGAGGTCGACGAGATTGACGGGAATCTCGGGGTCGTAGCACTCGCGCAGCACTTCGTAAACGTCGGCTTCGGTCGGTGCGGGCGAATTCTCCATATTGCAGAGTCTAGTATATAAGAGGGTGTGCACGCATCCGAGGTGAGATATGCCCGATAAAGAAGAGCTATACGACGAGGCGATTGACGCATACGCCGACGACAAGTTCGATGAGGCGATCGAGTTGTACCAGAAGGCGCTCGAGATCGATCCGAAATACGTCGATGCGATCCACGGGATGACGATGTGCTATCAGGCGAAGGGCGATCTCGATGCGGCGATCGAGCTGACGAAAAAATATATCGCGCAGGAGCCGGAAGACATCCTGGCGTACACCAACCTCAGTATGTTCTATCAGAAGAAGGGCATGGTGCCAGAAGCGGAGGCGGCTGGCGCCGAGGCGCGGCGACTCGATTGGAAGCGACAACTCAAGGAAGGCAAGAAGTAGGGCGTCGATGAAACTCAAGGACAAAGTTGTACTGATCACCGGCGGCGGATCGGGACTCGGGCGCGAGATGGGACTGACGTTCGCGCGCGAGGGCGCGAAAGTCGGCGTCAACGACATCAGGCCCGAGTCTGCGGGTAACGTCGTGACCGAAATCGAGCGACTCGGCGGGACGGCGCGGCCCTTCGTCGCGGACGTGTCGAGCAGCGCGGCCGTGGCCAAAATGTTCGCGGAGTTCATCGCGGCGTTCGGCACGATCGACATCCTGATCAACAATGCCGGCATCGCGCGCGCGAGCGAGGTCGACAACCCCGATTTGTTCATGACTCATCAGAAGACCGACGAGGACTGGCACAAGATGCTCGCGACGCATCTCGACTCGACCTTCTATTGCACGCGCGAGGCGCTCAAGGTGATGATCCCGAAGCAGTCGGGACGCATCATCAATATGGGGTCGATCGCGGGCACTACAGGGCTGGCGTTCGCGTCGGACTACTGCGCGGCGAAGGGCGCGATAATCTCGTTCACCAAGTCGGTCGCGCGCGAAGTGGTCCCGATGGGAATACTCGTGAATTGTATCGCGCCAGGATTCATCGACACGCCGATGACCGCGCCGATTCCGAGTGAGGTTCGCAAACAGATAGAACAAACCACGCCGATCGGACGTTTTGGCGAGCCTCGCGATATCGCGGCCGCGGCGCTGTTCCTCGCCTGCGACGATTCGAAATTCATGGTGGGGCAGGTGCTCAGCCCAAACGGCGGCTATGTGATTTGAAGCTCGAGGCTTGATTCGGATGCATCTAACATTTGTGACTTTCAATTTTCAGAGCGCGGATATCGCGGCGGAAGAGAGCAACTATTTGGGGCATCACGTGGACCTGGCGCGACGCTTTCCGGGACTCCGGCAATATTACACGGGCCGGCTGATGAAGGTCGCGGGCAAGGAATCCGATCGGGTTCGCGCCGCGATTCTCGCGTATGACGACGCGGCCGCGGCCGCATCGGCGATGCGGTCCGACGTCGTGCCTGCGCTGCTCGCGGATACGCAGGCGCATCTCAAGGACGTGACTTCGACTGCGGTCGAGGCGGAGACTGTAGTGCCCTTCGATTCGCGGCGCGCGGGTCAGAATTGCTTTGTGATGGTCGCCGAGTTCGATCTCGTGCAAGGTGCGGGACTCGACGCGGCGGAGAAACACTACCTCGGCACTCACGTGAATATCGCGCGCCGCCTGCCGGGCCTTCGCAATTACATCATCGGCAAGCTGATCAAAACGCCGGGGATTGAGGACTCCCGCTATCGGATGGCGACGCTGGCGTTCGATTCGCTCGAGGCGTATCGGGCAGCGTACCGGTCAGCGGCTGGGCGCGAGTTGCTCAAGGACGAAGAGGCCACGATTCGAAACGCGCGCGTTTATCGGCTCGACGCGCGGGTCGAAGTCTAAGCATCGCTCGCGCAACCTCCGATGCTGCCGCGGTCTGCGGGAATCCTGATTCCACTGTTCTCGATCCGCACGCGCGACAATCTCGGCCGCGGAGAAATTCTCGATCTCGCGCCGATGATCGATTTCGCGCTGTCGATGGGTCATCGCGTGATCCAGTTGCTGCCGCTGGACGAGACCGGCCCCGACGATCTCAGCCCGTACAGCGCGATGAGCGTGATGGCGATCGATCCAACCTTCATTTCGATGAGTGGGCTGCCGGGCGTCGGGCGGGTCGTGCTGGCGCGCGCGCGGGAGACGGTAGGGAGAGCGCGATTCGTCGAACGCCCGATCATTCGGAGCGCAAAATTTCCTCTACTCGAGCGCGCATACCGCGCGTCTCGTGCGCGTGGCGACGAACGTGCGCAATTTGACGCGTTCATCGAAACCAACTCGTACTGGATTCACGACTACGCGTTGTTTCGCGCGCTGAAGGAGCGCTTCAACTGGACCAGCTGGGAGACCTGGCCGGCTGAGATTGCAAAGCGCGATCCAGAGGCGCTTGCGCTCGCGCGCCGCGAGCTGGCCGACGCGATCGAGATGTACAGCTACTGGCAGTACATCGCGCATCGGCAGTGGTCCGAGATGCGCGCGTACGCGTCGTCGCGCGGCGCGTTCATCGGCGGAGACCTCGCATTCTCGCCGTGCCACGACAGCGCCGAAGTATGGGCGAACCAGGACGAGTTCGATCTGTCGCGCACTGTCGGTGCGCCGCCCGACGGTTTTAATCCCAAGGGGCAGCGATGGGGCCTGCCGCTGCCAAACTGGAACGCGATGCGCGCGCAGGGATTCAAGGTGCTGCGCAATCGCGCGCGTCACGCCAGCACGCTCTACGATTTGCTCCGAATCGATCACGTCGTTGGACTCTATCGCACGTTTAATTTTGGGTCCGATTTTGCCGAGCCGGGAGTTTTCACGCCGGTCAACGAACACGACGAGCTGCTACAAGGCGAAGAGGTGATCCGCGCGATCAAGGAGGAAGCCGGCGCGACCGAACTGATCGCCGAGGACCTGGGCACGGTGCCGCCGTGGGTGCGGGCATCGCTGACGAACCTCGGCGTACCGGGATACAAGGTGATGCAGTGGGAGCGCGATTGGGGCCACGGCGACGAACCGTTTATCAGCCCTGCCGCTTATCCCGAACTTTCGCTCGCGACGACTGGAACCCATGACACCGAGCCCCTGACCGTTTGGTGGCGCGCACAGCCGATCGATGTCCGCGAGAAATTCGCGCGCGCGCTTGGCCTCGAAGGCAAAGTGAGTCCGCGGAGCATGCTCGAGGAGTCGTCGCGCTTTGCGATTCTGGCTGCGCTGTATGCGGCGCCGTCGAAGCTCGTGATCGTTCCGATCCAGGATTTGTTTGGATGGAGCGCGCAGATCAATCGGCCCGGCACGATCAGCGCGTGGAACTGGACTTATCGAATCCCGCTGCCGCTGGAACGGATGCGTCGAAGCCGGGCGATATTAGAGGACGTCGTGAGGCTGCGTGAAATTGCGATTAAGAGCGGGCGGTTCGCGTAGATCAAAGGTCTTTGCTCTTTCTCGCTTTCTTTGTGTCATTCTGAGCGCAGCGAAGAATCTCGGATTCGGCGGTGCCAGCAGCTCGCATGCGCCATGGTTTGGGGTGCGTTGGCAGGCGTCCAGAAAGATCGGGATTCTTCGCTGCGCTCAGAATGACACAAAAATGAAGCGCTCCCAGAATTCACAAAAATGAAACGTTACCAGAATCCACAAAAATGAAACGGCTTCCTTAATCCACAAAAGAATCGGTGGCCCCTCGACTAGAGAGAACGCTCAAGTTGTAGGGTGGATGCGGCTTGAACTATAAGCATCACTTGGCCGCGAGATTTGATCACTAATATTCGGAGAGCGATTTTTTCCCGGAGGCGTCGATGGGACCACTTGAAGGAATTCGCGTACTCGATTTGAGCATGGTGGTGTCGGGTCCGTTCTGCACCATGATGCTTGGTGACCTTGGCGCTGACGTGATCAAAATCGAGCCGCCGGATGGCGACGTGTCGCGGATGTTGTCAGGCAGGGAGCGCGGCGGGGTTACGATCGCCATCCTCAACTGGAATCGCAACAAGCGCGCGATGATGCTCGATCTCAAGCAGCCTGGCGCCGCGGACGTGTTTCTGAAGATGGCTGAGCGCGCGGACGTCGTCGTGCAGAATGTGCGCCCAGGAGTTGTTGATAGGCTGGGCGTCGGTTACGACGCAGTCGCGGCGCGCAATCCGAAAATTGTTTACTGCTCGATTGCCGGCTACGGTTTCTCCGGGCCGTCGGTCAACAAGCCAGCTTACGATCCGATCATCCAGGGGATGGCGGGCGTGATGACTTCGCAACGCACGCAGGGGCGGCCGCGCGCGGTCAAGAATATTCTCGGCGACAAGGTGACGGCGATGACGGCGGCGATCTCGATCCTCGCGGCGCTCAACGAGTCGCAACGCAGCGGCAAGGGACAGCATCTGCAGATTGCGATGATCGACGCGGTCGCCTACTACCTGATGCCCGACACTGCGTCGCGCCACACTTATCTGCCGCACGATGCGGGAATCGCGCCGTCGATGAACACGCTCGAGCCGTTTCAGACGACCGACGGCTACATCACGATTGCGCCACTGACTGACAAACATTGGACTGCGATTCTCAAAGCGGTCGGGCATCCGGAATGGTTCGAAGGCGACGAGCCGCGGCCGGAGCGGGTGCGTCGATCGATCAAGAGCCTGATCACGTTGTTCCCGACGCAGCCGTCGGCGTACTGGCTCGAGCGTATCGAGGCCGCTGACGTTCCATGCGGACCGGTCAACGACTACGACTCGATTTGGAATGATCCGCAATTCGTCGCGAACGAGACCTTCTTCGAATATGAGCATCCGCGCGCCGGACGCGTACGCGCAGTGCGATCGCCCGCGCGATTCTCGCGCACCGAGCCCGAGCTATGGCGCCATCCGCCGGACCTGGGACAGCACACCGACGAAATTCTCGGCGAGTTCGGATTCGGTACGGACGAGATTTCCGAATTGAGAGCAAATCGGATCGTCAATTGAGTCCTCGGTCGATTAGCCGCGCGCTTGCATTCATAGTTCTCACCGCCGCGATCGCGATCGTGCAGGGATGTGCGTCCCGACAAACTGCGCCGTCGAAGCAGGCGCCTGTAATCGCCGCGGCTACTCCAAGCGCGAAGCCAACTCCCACCGGCGCGCCGATCGGCACGCATGCGCCGTACGCAATCACGGCGGGCCTCGACGGTAACTTGTGGTTCACCGAGTTCCAGGGCGACGGCATCGGGCGCATGACTCCGTACGGCGCCACCAAACGCTTCCCGATCGATCCCGACGGATTCGCCGAGCGAATAACCGCAGGCCCCGACGGCGCAGTGTGGTTCACCGACACGGTGGGCAACCGAATTGGTCGTGTAGCGCCCGATGGAAAAATCGCGTACGTGAATTTGCCTCATTCGGATAGCGGACCGGCTGGTATCACCGCAGGTCCCGACGGCAATCTCTGGTTCACCGAGCATTCGGGCAATCGGATCGGACGGCTCACCACGACCGGCACTCTGACTGAGATCAATTTGCCCAAGGGCACCGGTCCCGCCGAGATAGTCACCGGCAGCGACCGCAATCTGTGGGTCGCCGAGGACACCGTCGATCGCATCGCACGCGTCACGACTTCGGGCAACGTCAAGGAATTTCAAATCCTGACGCCTCACGGCCAACCCGCGATGATGACTCTCGGCGCCGACGGCAGCGTATGGTTCACGCAGCCGCAGGCGGGAAAAATCGGCAGGATCACGCCCGACGGGTTCGTCACGGAGTTCTCGCTGCCGGTTGCCGGCGTGCCGCTTGGAATCACGTCGAGTGTCGACAAAAATCTCTGGGTCACTGTGATTCGCGCGCAAGTGATCTATCGCGTGACCCCCGGCGGTGAGTTTACGGCGTTTCCGATGCCCGCAAAATCGATGGCTACTTTCATCACGGCTGCTCCCGACGGCACGCTGTGGTTTACCGAACCGAACGGCAGAGTGGGCCGGATGACGACCGACGGCTACGTCAGAGAATTTGTCTTCTCGAATCCATACAGCGAACACGTAGGAAAGTGACGCGCTGCACAGCGCCGATGGCGCGGCTGTTCCGTTCGCCGAGTTTTGCGCTATAAGCGCTCTATCACACGAACCAAAACGCTGAGCGCGTTTGGATTCCGGCATTACGCCGCAAGGGAGAATTGAGCGATGGGCAAGCTCGACGGAAAAGTAGCCGCCATCACCGGCGGTGGTCGCGGTATCGGCCGCGGCATCGCGAGGGCATTCGCCGCGCAGGGATGCGCAGTAGTAGTCAACGATCTGGGCGTCACAGTCGCGGGGCAGAAGGAAACGCAGTCGCCCGCCGACGACGTGGTCAAAGAAATCAAAGGCGCAGGCGGCAACGCGGTCTCCAATCATATGGATATCGCCACCGTCGAAGGCGGCGAGGGTCTGGTCAACCAGGCGATCAAGGAATTCGGCAAGCTCGATATCCTGGTTAACGTCGCCGGCATCCTGCGCGACCGGATGATTTTCAACATGTCGGAACAGGAATGGGACGACGTGATCAGGGTGCACCTGAAGGGGCACTACTGCACGATCAAGCCGGCGTCGGCGCATATGCGCGAGCGCAAGTACGGCAGGATCATCAACTTCTCGTCGAACTCGGCGCTCGGCAGTCCCGGCCAGCCGAACTACGCGGCGGCGAAGGCGGGAATTTTGGGACTGACATACTCGAGCGCGAACTCGCTGCACAAATATGGAATCACCGTGAATGCGATCATGCCGGGTGCGTCGACGCGCATGACCGATACGATTCCCGCGGGCCGAATGCCTGGCGCGACTGGAATCCCGCAGTCCGACAAGGTCGAGGGCACGCCGCGCGATCCCGCCAACGTCGCGCCGATCGTGGTGTTTCTCGCCAGCGACGACGCCGCAAACGTCACCGGCCAATGCTTCGGCGCGTCGGGCTTCCGCATCATGCGCTATCGGCACATCGCACCCGACAAGGTGCTCTACAACAACGGCCCCTGGAACGTCGACGAACTTTTCGACCGCCTCAAAAACACCCTGCTGGTAGATCTGAGCCAGCCGCGCATGTAGCGAAGTCTTTTTCTGCGATTGTCCCCCTTCCTTCCAGGGAAGGGGTTAGGGGTTAGGTTCGCCCGCCGTCAATGCCACTTCGGCTTGGCGGCGGGCGGTTCAATATTGAAACTCGCATTGAGGAATTTGATGACGCGCGCCGCGTATCCTTTCGGGTCCTCGAAGATCGCGTCGCCATGACCGCCAGCGGGAACCGTCCACATCTGTGCGCTGAAACCAGCGGCGTCGAGTAGCGCCTTGCCGTCCGCGAGCGGCGTCATCTGGTCGTCGCGATCCTGAATGATAAGCAACGAGCAGGCGCCCAGGTTGCCCGCGTCAGTCTCGGGCGAGATCTTATCCAGCGGCCGTCCGAACCAGAGCTGAGCTTCCCACATCACCGTTTTGACGAACGCGGGATTCAGCCGCGTCATCGAAGGGCTGCGCATGAAGAGCTGCTCGAGGTTCGCGTAAGAACTGTCGGCGACAATCGCGGTGAAGACCGGCTGTTCGGCCTGCGCCATGATCACGCCGGCAGCGCCTTCCCCGATTCCGAGCGCGGCAATTTTAGTAAACCCGTCGTCCATCAGCGTACGCGCGGTCGCCAGCGCGAATTTGCGCTTCAGCATCCCCCAGTTGATTCCGTAGCTCGGATCGTTGGAGCTGTAAGCCGCGACCACGGTATAGCCGGCGTCCAGCAGAAACTTGGCGTACGGAATCATCGCCGTTTCCGGCGCTCCCGCCGCCGGCACGAACACCACCACTTCGCGCCGCTTCCCCGGAAAATACCATCCGACCACGCTGACCTGGTGATGGCGGAACCCGTCCTCTTCGACCACGCCGCAGTCCAGGCGCTCCGGCTCGATCCCGAGTGCGTCGCCTGATGTCCGTCATTGAGCCCCGCTTGAACGGCGGAACATGCTGTCCGAAAACGTCCTGCCCGCCGCGCCGCAGGAACTCCGGGTACATCAACGATCGCGCGACGAAGAATGCTGCCCCCATCCAGAGAATAATCGGAACGCTCAGCAGGATTGCGCCGGTGCCAAAAATGCGCCGCGGCTTGCGCTTTGGCACCGCCGGCTGAGACTCGGAAGGATCACTCATCTGCTATGCTTGTGCACGATTACGTGACACCACCGCAAGCGTTCGCAAGATTATTCGCGTCTGCATCTTGGGTTGTGCGAAAATCGATTTCTCTCGCCGACTCTTCGCGTAATCCATGCTTGTGAGCGTTGCACTTGCCACTTATGCTGCGGGGCAGGCGACGCTCATGGCTGATTGGGATCCTGAACTCTACAACCGCTTCCGTCGATATCGCGCGGAACCTGTCGCGCATATCCTGTCGCGGCTGAAACTCGGCGATGACGAAAAAATCATCGACCTCGGATGCGGCTCGGGCGAGAATACGCTCGAACTGGCGCGACGCAGTCCGCATGGATCGGCGCTCGGCGTCGATGGATCGCCCGCGATGATCGAGGCGGCGCGCAAGTTGCTCGACGCCGAGCCTGCCGAGCTGAAGCGCCGCGTCTCATTCGAGCTGCTCGACGTTCCCGAGTTTCGCGCCGACCGCGCATACTCGCTGATTTTCTCGAACGCCACCTTTCAATGGATTCCTGACCATCGCGCGCTGTTCGCCGCGTGCTTCGAGGCGCTGCGCCCCGGCGGAACGATCGTGGTGCAGATGCCGGCCAACGAAACCGAAACCGCGAAGATGGAAATCGGCAGGCTCGCGCGCGAGGCGCCATGGAACACGATGCTGGGCGGGCGCGAGCGCGCGTTTCATGAAGAGCCGCCGGAGTTCTATGCCGCGATGCTCGCGAAGCTCGGCTACGATCGAATCGACTGCTATCACCTGACGTTTCACCATCCGATGGATCGGCCCGCTGACGTCGTTCAGTGGTATCGCTCGACCGGGCTGCGGCCTTTCCTCGACGCGCTGCCGAAAGATCGTCACGACGAATTTCTCGATCAGTTGACGGCGCGGCTCAACGCCGCTTACGGCACTTCGGGCCCGATGACGTTCGACTTCAAGCGGCTGTTTATCTGGGGCCGCCGTCCCGGACCTTAAGATGGCTCGCGCGCGCAATCTTCCCGCGCTCGTCGCGCACGGCGGTGCCGGAAACGCGGGGCCCGGCGCCGAGCGCCCGGAGCGCCGCCGCGGGATGATGGCCGCGATACGCCTCGGTGCGGGCATTCTGCGCGCCAAGGGCACCGCGCTCGAAGCGGTCGTCGCGACGGTCGTCGCGCTCGAGGATCATCCGCTCTTCAACGCCGGTTACGGCTCGTTGCTCAACTCCGAAGGCAACGTCGAGATGGACGCGTCGGTGATGTTCGCCGAGCCTGTTTTTTCAGACTCCACACGTCGCGGCAAACGCTCTGATCGAACTCATTCCCACGAAGCCGACTACACCGTCTCGGCGGGCGCGGTCGCCGTGGTCAGCCGCGTGCGAAATCCAATCATGCTCGCGCGCGCCGTGATGGAGCATTCGCCACACATCCTGATGGCGGGACCCGGCGCGGAAAATTTCGCGCGCAAGGTCGGTATCCGGCTGGTCCGTCCTGAGGAAATGATCACCGAGCGCGCGCGCGAGCGATGGCGCGCGCGAAAAGAGCAGGCCGGGATGCTCGAGGCCGAGGCCGCCGCGCGCGCCGCGATTGGCCACGGCACTGTAGGCGCGGTCGCCGTCGATGTGCACGGCGCAATTGCGGCGGCGACCTCGACCGGCGGCGTCCCCGGCAAACTTTTCGGACGCGTGGGCGACTCCGCGCTGATAGGAGCGGGCACTTTCGCGCACGCTCTCGGAGCGGCCTCGGCGACGGGGCAGGGCGAGGCGATCATCCTGACCGCGCTCTGCCGCGAGGCGGTGCTGGCGCTCGCCGACGGCATCTCCGCAAGGTCGTCGCGCGCGAGGCGATCGCCGAAATGATCGACGCGACGGGCGCGGAGGCCGGAATAATCCTGGTCGATCGCCGCGGCAGAATCGGCTACGCGCACAACGCCGCCTCGATGCAGGTGGCGCGGTACGATCCGGTCGGCGGTATTCAGCATCTGTGGCTCGATCCGATCGCGACGGCCCGCCGTCCGTGACTCTCGCGCAAGTCGATACTCCCGCGAATCCGCGCCGCGCATTCACGCATCTCGCTACCCTCGCGCTCGCCGCGGTGTTCGCCTTCATCGTTCTCGCGCAGGGAATCAGCGCGCCGTTTCAGAAAGATGCGGAGCCGCAATCCGCCGAGTGGATTCAAAGCATCGTGCGCGACGGCCACTGGCTGATTCCCGCCGACGCGTACGGCTACACCGATCGCAAACCGCCGCTGTTCTATTGGCTTTCCGCAGCTCGTCGCAAAAGCGACCGGCGGCACCGTCGACGAAGTCCGCGCGCGCGCAATTTCTGTCGTCGCAGGCACCGCGCTCGCAGTAAGCGTCCTCGCATGGACGGTCGCCAACGTCGGCACATCCGAAGGATGGCTCGCGTTCCTGCTATTACTCGGCACCTACGGATTCGCGTCGCGCGCGACCGAAGCGCTGACCGACATGCTGCTGACGTTTCTGCTGTTCGCCGCGTACTCGGCGATCTATCCGCTGCTCGACGCACCTGCCGCTGAATCGCCTGCCTTGACGCGCAGAAAAATACTCGTGGGCGTGATACTTGGGCTGGGAATTTTGACCAAGGGTCCGATTGCGATCGTGCTATGCGCGCTAGCCGCGTCGATCTATCTCCTGATCGAGCGGCGCAATCCAATCGCGCTGCTGCGACAGCGATGGCCGTGGCAAGTCGTCGCGATTGCGGTCGCGATCGGCGCGGTCTGGTACGTGCCCGCCGCTGCTCGTCGGCGGTCACAAGATCGTGAGGATTATCTTCGCCGAGAATTTCGGGCACTTCATGCCAGCGCACCTCGGCGGAACGGGCGAAAGCTATCGCCCCTTCTATTTTATCGCAGCGCGATTGCTCGGCGGCGCTTTCCCGATGACGCTGCTGATTCTGCCGGCCGCGCTGGCCTTCTACACCGGCGAGATTTCCGCCGAGAAGCGCCGCCCGGTGATCTACCAAATCAGCATGTCGCTCGCGGTGCTGCTGTTTTTCTCGATCGCAAGCGTCAAGCGCGACGACTATATCCTGCCTGCACTGCCGGGAATCGCGATTCTGTGCGCGTCGGTGTTCGCGCTGGACGTCCGCGGTGCCGCCGCGAAGCTGCGCGACGTAATCGTTGCGGCATTCGTCCTCGCCCCGATCGTCGCAATTCTTTACCTCGCGTTTTTCCGCGACCACGCGCCGAATGTAACACTTCAGTCGAGCGACTCCGCCTACTACGCACTCTTCAAGTCCGTGCGCTGGGCAAGCCCCATCTCCGATTTGTTCGACGTTTGGCTGATCGCAGTCACTATCGAAGGATTCATCCTGAGCCGGCTGCCCCCGCCGTAGTGCTCTTGGAAGTGGCCTCGCATTCGGCCTCACTGCGCTTGTGCTCTGTCTGTTCTGGACCATGACGATGCGAACCCGCCTCGCCGAAATGCGCAGCGTGAAGAGTTTCGTTCCGATCGTCGCCGATCACGTCAAAGGCGATCAGTTATGCATTCCGAGTGGCATCAACTACGAGCTCTCGTACTACTACGGCGCTGCGGTTCCCGATCTCACGAATCCCAAGTGCGTCTATCTGCTCGCGACGCCGCGCGATCTGGACGCGATGACGCCTCGAATATCGCGCGCGGCTCAAGCTCGTCGCGAACTCCAATCTGATCGGTGGCGGCGGCCCGCCCGCGCTATTTGAAATCTCGCCCGAAGCCGCTAAATAGAAAGCGATGGCCGATCCCACTGAACAAGCCGAACATGCGATTAGCGCGCTGATGCGCTTCGTCGTCTCGCTCATCATCCCGATTTGGGCGCTTGCGATGCTCGCGCTGGGCATCGAATACCGCTCGATTTGGTGGCTTGGATGCGGGCTGGCGGTCGGCGCAGTCGGGCTGCTGTTCATGGTCGGCAACCCGTTGGCAAAGCCAGTCCTCGACATCCGCGAGAGTTGGCGGAATAAAGCGGGGCTGCGCGCCCCGCACCCGCGGCAGGGGTGACCCCTGCACCCAGTATTAGAGAAAAGTCGGGCTGCGCCGCTGGACACGAACCCGCTTCGCGTCCTCGCGCCCAAACCTCCTAACAGGGCGTCATCCCGCATCCGCGCGTTCCGAATACTGGGTGCAGGGGTCACCCCTGCCGCGGGTGCTGGGCGCGCAGCCCCGCTTCGATTCCGCCCTGCCGGGCTGAATTGCGGGCTTCCGCGGCAGGATATTCTTTAGATCCGATGCCGATTTTTGAGTACGAATGCGCGCGATGCGGGCTCGTCAGCTCGCACGTGGTGATGGGTTCGTCGCGACGCCGCGAGCGTCTCGGCTGTCCGCAATGCAAATCGGCGCGGTTGCGGCGCGTCATGTCGTCGTTCGCGGTGGTCGAGAGCGAGTCGTCGCGGCTGGCGAGTTTCGACGCGTCGAAGCCGCGCGACGATTCTTATTATCGCGACTCGCGCAACGTTGGATTGTGGGCGAAGAAGCGGGCCAAGGAGATGGGCGTCGATCTCGGATCGAAGTTCGAAGCGACGGTCGAAAAAGCACGCAGCGGCAAGCTGATCAAGGAGATGACCTGAGGCGTGGCAATATGGCGGATGAAAAGGACCGGCTGGGCGGCAAGCTGCACGATGTCGAGGCGGCGCGCGAAAATCAGTGGGCGCGGCAGCGCGACGAAGAGTTGCTCGAGAAGATGCGCGAGCGCTTGCATCAGCACGCTTGTCCGAATTGCAAGCAGTTCCTGGTCGCGAAGACCGAAAACGGAGTACAGCCTGCACGCTTGCCCCGACGGCCATGGCGCGTGGCTCGACGCGCCGACATTGAAGACGGTGCTGAAGGAGCACAAATAAGTTAGCATCGCGTCGATTTGAATTAAGCCTTGCTTAAGCGAAAACATCCACCGATGAAGCGATTCTTCTTGACAGCTTGGTCCAGTCCAACTAATCAGGACTCGGTAACATCACATGTATCTTAATTTTGGCGTGCCGCTCGCCCTCACGATCATCGGGATCGGCTTCGTGGCGCTGATGTTCGGGCTGCAGAAGCTGCTCGCGCCGCAAAATCCTTACGATCGCAAGCTGATTCCCTACGAATGCGGCGAGCCGCCGACCGGCCGCGCGTGGATCAATTTCAACGTTCGCTTCTACCTGATCGCGCTGATTTTCGTGGTGTTCGAAGTCGAAGTCGCGTTCGTTTATCCGATTGCCGCCGTTTACCTCGACTGGGTGCGCTCGGGCCGCCGCCTGTACGCGCTCAGCGAGATTTTGATTTTTCTGCTGATCCTGTTCGTCGGCCTGGTTTACGTTTGGGTCAAGCACGACCTCGAATGGATCAAAAAAGTACCGGTCGAAGACTGAGGTTTCTTTTTATGCCCTTGTTGAACACGCTTCCGGATTACGTTTTGACCACCAAGACGGACGAGCTGCTGAACTGGATGCGCAAATCGAGCATCTGGTACATGCTGTTCGGCCTGGCTTGCTGCGCGATCGAGTTGATGCATACGGGCGGCCCGCGCGCTGATATCGATCGTTTCGGCGCGACGCCGCGCGCGTCGGCGCGCCAGTCGGATTTGATGATCGTCGCGGGCACGCTGACGTTGAAAATGGCGCTGCGCACGCGGCTGCTCTACGATCAGATGCCCGACCCGAAGTACGTCATCTCGATGGGTTCGTGCGCGAGCTGCGGCGGACTGTTCCAGCTCGCCTACTCGGTCTGCGACGGCGTCGATAAGATCCTGCCGGTCGATGTGTACGTCCCCGGATGCCCGCCGCGTCCCGAGGCGCTGACCGAAGGCCTGCTCAAGCTGCAGGAGAAGATGATGACCGAGCGCTGGCTGGTGCGCTCGCCCAACGGCAACGGCAATGGCAAGCAGGTGGCCGCTGCCTGAACAGATGGAGTCGCTTCAAATACTCGAGCGGGTCAAGAACAAGTTCGGGATCGCGTGCTGGAAACTTCCGAGAAGAAGCCGGATCCGTTCGTGGTGGTTGACCCGAAGTCGATCGTCGAGATTGGGAACTTCATGAACGAGGATCCCGAGCTCGCGATGGACTGCCTTTCCAATGAGACCGGCGTCGATTACAAGGACCGCATCGAGGTGGTCTATCACCTGTTCTCGTACTCGAAGCGGCACGGCGCGGTGTTGAAGGTGAAGCTGCCGCGCGACAACCCGAGCGTCGCGACGCTCGAGGGCGTGTGGAAGTCGGCGAACTGGATGGAGCGCGAAATTTTTGATCTGCTCGGCGTCAACTTCGAAGGACATAGCGACATGCGGCGAATCCTGATGCCGGAGGATTGGATCGGTCATCCGCAGCGCAAGGATTTCGTCGAGCCGGCCGAATACCACGGAATTTCAACCGTCAGGGAGAGCCCGATAATCCGGCTCGACACCAAAAAGAAATGAGCACGCTGCACACCGAAGAAATGACGCTCAACATGGGCCCGCAGCATCCGTCGACGCACGGCGTGCTGCGCTTCGTGGTGCGGGCCGACGGCGAGGTGATGCGCGAGGCGATCCCGGACGTCGGCTACCTGCATCGCTCGATCGAGAAAATTGCGGAAAAGGTCGGCTACCACGGCTTCATGCCGTACACCGATCGCGTCGATTACGTGTGCGCGATGTTCACCAACCAGGGTTGGGGCATGGCGTGCGAGAAGCTCGCGGGAATCGAAGTGCCCCATCGCGGCGAGTACTGTCGCGTGATCGCGGCGGAGTTCAATCGCATCGCGTCGCATCTGCTGTCGGTCGGCGCGATGGCGATGGATATCGGCGCGGTGACGCCGTTCACCCATGCGATTCGCGAGCGCGAGATGATCAACGATCTGATCGAAGAGCTGTGCGGCGCGCGGCTCACGTTCAACTACATGCGAATCGGCGGCGTGGCGTGGGACCTGCCGCCCGGATGGCGCGAGAAGGCGCTCGCGTACCTCGATCATTTCGATCCGATCCTCGAGGAATACAACGCGCTCATCTCGTGGAACAAAATTTATATCGAGCGGCTGGCGAACGTCGGCGTGATCACGCCCGCGGAAGCCATCAACTACAACCTGGTCGGGCCGAACCTGCGCGCGTGCGGAATCAAGTGGGACATCCGCAAGGACATCCCGTATTCGGTGTATCCCGATTTCGAGTTCGACGTGCCGATTGGCGACGGGCATTGGGGCAAGCTCGGCGACTCGATGGATCGCTACGTGGTGCGGATTCGCGAGATGGCGGAGTCGTCGAAGATCCTGCGCCAGGCGCTGCAGAAGATTCCGGGCGGGCCGGTGCTCGCGAAAGTCGCGCGCAATTTCAAGCCGCCCGCCGGCGAATGCCAGATTCGGCTCGAGAGCGGACGCGGCGACATGGGATGGTACGTCGTGAGCGACGGCACCGGATATCCGTGGCGGGTGCACGTCCGCACGGGCTCGTTCGCGGCGATGGGAATCATCCAGAAGCTGAGCGCGGGACTGATGATCGCGGACCTGGTCACTCTGATCGCGAGCCTCGACGTGATCGCGCCGGAGATCGATCGCTAATCCTCGATGGAGACGCTGGTACAAAATCTGATCGCGTCGGGCGCGTTCGGCAAGAACGCCTCGCCGCACCTGGTCGCCGCGATCGTCGTGTTCATCATGAGCGCGGTGGTCTTCCTCGGCGTCGCGTTTCCGTTTGCGGGAATCGTGAGCTGGGCCGAGCGCCGCGTATGGGCGCGAATCCAGTCGCGCGTCGGTCCCAACCGCGTCGGGCCGCAGGGCTTCCTGCAGTGGCTGGCCGACGGCGTGAAACACGTCTGCAAGGAAGACATCATTCCCGACGAATCCGACGCGCCGCTGTTCAAGATGGCGCCGTACCTGGTGATGCTCGCGTTCACGTTGCCGTGGGCGGTGATGCCGTTCTCGTCGTCGCTGATCCTCGCCGACCTGAACGTCGGCATCCTTTATATGACGTCGGTCACCGCGCTGACCGTGGTCGGCGTGCTGATGGCGGGATGGGCGTCGAATGACAAGTGGTCGCTGATCGGCGGAATCCGCTCGGCGGCGCAAATAGTCAGTTACGAAATTCCGGCGGGACTCTCGATTTTCCCGGTCGTGCTGATGACCGGCACGCTCTCGATGCAGGGAATCATCCGCGCGCAGGGCTGGGCGCCGCAGCATTGGTTCCTGTTCGCGAATCCGTTCACCTTTGTCGCGGCGAATATCCTGTATATATCGGCGCTGGCCGAGGGCAACCGCACGCCGTTCGATTTGCCCGAAGCCGAATCCGAACTGGTGGCGGGTTTCGCGACTGAGTATAGCGGGATGCGCTACCTGTTCTTCTTCATGGCGGAATGGGGAAACCTGTTCATCATCGGCGCGATAATCGCGACGCTGTTCCTCGGCGGATGGCAGTTCCCGCACGTGACGAACAACGTAGTCGCGATGAATATACTTCAGGCGATCACCTTCAACGTCAAAGTACTATTCCTGGTGTTCGTCTCGATGTGGATACGCGCGACGCTGCCGCGAGTGCGTATCGATCAGCTGATGACGCTTTGCTGGAAATACTTCGTGCCGATTTCGTTTGTGAATATGATCGGCACCGCGGTGTGGGTAGCTATTTGGCCCGATGGCAACTCCGTGATGGGCTATATCATGTTGGCGGCGCGATCGCGCTCGGCGGCAGTATTCACTCAGCGGGTTATCTACTATCTCAGGCGTTCGCGGATGGAAGTTTACTTCAATCCGACTATATAGAGGCTATTGATGAGCGCGGTTTCGGAATACGTAGGAAATATAAAAGACGCAGTCACGCGCATCTTCGAGGGCATGGCGGTGACCGCGTCGCATTTCATGCGCAAGCCGTACACGGTGCAGTATCCCGGACCGGATGCCGGTGCGCGTGCAGGACACGCTGCCGTTCCGCTATCGCGGAATCCTGGAAGTCGATCTCGAAATCTGCACGGGATGCCTCGCGTGCGAGCGCGCATGCCCGATCGATTGCATCGTCATCGTCGTGGACAAGGATCCGCAAACGCGGCAGATGCTGCTGTCGCAATTCGACATCGACATCGCCAAGTGCATGTACTGCGGGCTTTGCAGCGAGCCGTGCCCGACCGGCTCGATCCATCATACGACGGAGTTCGAGGGCGCCGACTATTCGCTGGAGAGTCTGATTCGCCGCTTCGTCAAGGATCCGGTGATGGCGTACAAGCCCAAGAAGGGGCCGGAGACCGATCCGCAAATCGCGCCGATTCTGAATCGCGGCATGACCTACCTCGATCAATGGGCGCAACCCGGCGGCGAGAAGCCGGCCGAAGAAGAGCCGGCGTAACGCGCGCGGCTTGCAAACCGGGGAAGATCGAATCGATGCTCGCACAGGTAATATTCTATGCGCTCGCCGCGTTGACGGTCGGGTCGGCGATGTTAGTAGCGTTCTCGCGCAACATAGTTTATTCGACCTTCGCGCTGCTCGGCGCATTCATGGGCGTAGTAGGTATTTACATTCTGCTCGCGGCGGACTTTGTCGCGATGGTCCAGCTACTCGTTTATGTCGGCGGAATTCTGGTACTGACTATCTTCGCCGTGATGCTGACGGCGGGAATCGGCGACGTCACAGTATCGAATCGCGCGGTCGGAACCGGATCGGCGATCTTCACAGTGGGTATCGCCGGGATGGTGATGCTGTACGCGATCGAGCGGACGCAATGGCATCAGGTGGCAGCAGTCACGCCCGCGCCGACGACCTACGCGATCGGAAACGCGTTCCTGGGCGATTACGTGTTGCCGTTCGAGGTCGCGTCGCTGGTGCTGTTGGCGGCGCTCATCGGCGCGATAGTCATTTCGCGTCACGAAGCGCGGGAGTAGGGGAGTGGGAGAATCGGGATGGGCGGGGGAATAACGCTTAATCATTTCCTGGTGCTTAGCCTGATCGTATTTTCGCTCGGGCTGTTCACGGTTCTGACGCGCCGCAACGCGATCGGAATCCTGATGGGCGTCGAGCTGATTCTCAACTCCGCCAATATCAACTATCTTGCGTTCGCGTTTTACGGCGGCGGGAAATACGACGGACAGATTTTTGCGATTTTCGTGATCATGCTGGCGGCCGCCGAGGCGGTCATCGGACTGGCTGTCGTGCTGGCGATTTATCAGAACTTCAAGACGATTGATGTCGACGCGACCGAGACCCTGAGTGGATAGCTGAGCAGCGAAACGATGGACCATCCGATTAAGGTTACTTTCATCCGATTGATCGTGTTGCTGCCGTTGATTGGCGCGACGATCAATTTTCTTGCCGGCGCGTGGCTGCAAAAGACTTTCGGCAAGCGCGCGATCAGCCTCGTCGGATGCGGCGTCGTCATCCTCGCCTTCCTGCTGGCGGTGCGCGCGTTTCTCGAGATGCTGGATTGCCGCCGGAAAATCGCTTCATGCTCGACGACCTGTGGAAGTGGTTCGACGTCGGCGGACTGAATCTCGACATCGCGTTCTGGCTCGATCCGCTCTCGATGCTCATGACGCTGATCATCACCGGCGTCGGCGGACTCATCCACATCTACTCGACCGGCTACATGCACGACGACGACGGCTACTGGCGATTTTTCGGATGGCTCAACCTGTTCACTTTCGCGATGCTGGTGCTGGTGCTGGGCGACAACATGTGGCTGATGTTCGTCGGCTGGGAAGGCGTCGGGCTGTGCTCGTT
>CAVUUH010000008.1:0-13008 GCA_963744545.1 uncultured delta proteobacterium | reverse complement strand
TTAAGTCAGACGGAAATTATTCCGTCAACCGTGTCACAAGAAAACAGAACCGACGACGAATTCGAATCGACGAAATAAATTCGTCCTACGGACGAACGCGAGCGCCGTTTAGTGCCCGGCCTTGGTCAGCGCCTCGGTCGTGAAGAAGCCCTTGTCCACCGCGCCCATGTTGATGTACCAGCATTCGCGCTCGGCCGTGTCGGGGCCAGGGAGGTAGCACGTCGTCGACACGCCGGATTGCACGTCGATGCTCGAGGCGGCGACGATGAACTCGCGCTTGAACAGATAGCGGCGATCTTGGCGTCGGACGCAGGACGATGACTCGATATGTGTTGAGATAGATCTGCGTCTTCCACGGCTCGCCCTTCTGATTGTAGCTGTCGACGTACGGATTGAAGCCATCCCTCGCCGTCGACGTATACGATGGTCTTCGTCCGCAGAATGCCCTGGATTCTTTCCGGGCGCGGCGTGACCTCGACCACGTAGAGATGGCGCATTTCCTTCGTCGCCGGATCCGGTCGCACCGCCGTCGCTCAGAATGGTTGCGCGGGCGAGTTCTGCGCGTGCGCGCATGCGAGCATGTTTTTATCGCCAAGATCTTTGAAGTTGTCTCTTGCGGCTTCGCACCGATCCGCCCCTATTGACGTCCCAGGTCGAAACCCCCGGCGAGGAACTCAGGACACTTCGTTCACTCGGCGCACGCGCCGCGTTCCCGCCAGGAATGCCCACGTGTCGTCGCCCTCGTTCCCGTCCGAGTAGCGATACGGATTGCGCCGCTGCCGCGATCTTCGGCGGGCGCGAAGTCGGATACGCCCAGCGCGCCCCCAGATACCGGTAATATTGAAATCCGGATCTGCCGGCAGCGGCTCGACCTCGGTCCGTCCGATATCGGGTCAGCTGCCAGATGCCGACCTCTGTATCGTCATCAGCGACTGTTCGGCGCCGGGATTTTGCTTCGCCGCCTGGCATTCGAAAATGCGCAAGCGTCATCGTCGCCTCGATCGGCTTGAAGTACTGGTTCATCATGATCTTGGTCGCGACCTAGGGATCGTCGGGATCTCGGATCGGGAAAGGCTGTCCGGCGACGTAGCCGATCAGATCGCGATGGTCCGGTGCGAGGCGCACCTGGCTGGAATATTTTTCGGTCGCGTCCTGGAACGGTGGCGGCCAAGTACGTGACTCGAAGCGACGATATTCATCTCCATGCCCCTGGCGACTGCGATTAATGTGCCGGACTCACGAGCGCGCGGACCTGTTCCGCATTCTTGGCGGTGATGCGGTCGCCGGGTTTACGTCGGCGTGGGCTGGAGTGAAAGGAAATGTCAGCGCGAAAAAAACTGCGATGACGGACAACGGGACACGAAGTCCGCTCGGTTTTTTCATATTTAAAGTATCACTTTAACTCAACCGCGACTTGGCTATAGCGTTCAGTTCAGGCGTTAACGACTCCCCAATTCATTCCCCGGCTGAACCATAGCACACGGCCCGTAGAAATCGATTCTTCGTGCGAGCGCCCATCGCCCTCACTCCTCCTGGAAAATTTTACTTTTTCACTCCTGCTCGAAGCATCCGCGATCCGCGCCGCACGCTTGCGCATCGACGGGCCGGCCGTCAGGTCCCACTGGCCGCTGGGTCTTGAGGCAGGTGTAGCACGCGGTCGAGTCGTCGGGTTTGAAAATGCGCTCGCCGTCGGGCGTACGGTAATACGCGGTCTTGGTGCGCAGCAATGCGCAAAATGGCGAGGCCATGTTATACGGCCTCCGGTCCAGCGGCGTGCATGATCGCGCGACGCACGATCACTTTCGCAATCACCACCTTGTACGCATTGTCGGACATCGGCTTCGCGTCTTTGAGCGTAGCCTCGGCGGCGGCACGCCGGCGCGTGATTCGTCGAGCGGGCCGGCCTTGAGCGCGGCTCCGGCTTCTTGTGATCGCCACGGCACCGGCGCCACTGCGCCCATCACGACGCGCGCATCGGGGACCGTCTTCGCGCCGGGGGTCAAGCACGATCGCGACGCTGACCAGCGGCCAATCGAAGCTCTGCTTCTCGCGCGCCTCCAGGTAATGGCTGCGCGTGCCTGCGGACGGCGCGGGCACGATCACTTCAGTGATTATTTTCGCCGGGCTTGAGAGAATTTTCACGCTTCGGTCAACGGCCGGCAGCGTGAAGAACTTTTCCAGCTCGACGCTTCGCTGTCCGGCGGGACCGATATAGTCGCGCTCGCACGCATCGCGATCAGCGCGGGCGCAAGATTCGACGGATGCACGATGAACGACGGACCGCCGCCGAGAATCGCGTGGTAACGATTGAGGCCGCCGATCGAGTAGCAGGTGTCGCCGCCCTTCTTCAGGCAATTCACGTCGGGATTGCGAAAGTACCCGCATCGCGGACGCTGCAGGATATTTCCGCCGACCGTGCCGAGGTTGCGAATCTGCGGCGTCGCCGCTTCGCCGGCAGCCTCGGCAATCGCGGTAAACTTCTCGCGTATCGCGGGATGCTCGGCGACTTCGCTCAGCTTCACCGTCGCGCCGAGTTGAAGATCGCCGGACGGACGCACCTCGACTCCACCAAGCTCCTTCAGCCCTTTCAGATTCACCAGCGCGGCTGGCGACACGATGCTCTGCTTCGACAGATCGACCACATCGACGCCTCCCGCGAATGCGACGTTGCCATCTTCGGCCAGCAGCCGCGATGCGCTCGCGAGGTCAGCGGGCGTGATCACTTCAGATCGGTTCATCGCGATTGCAAATCCTTGACACGTGTCCCAACGCCGCCAGCACGCGGTCCGGCGTCATCGGGAGCGAACGCACCGGCACGCCAATCGCATCATACACCGCGCATGCGACTGCGGCCGTGCTCGCGACGTGCGACACTTCGCCGAGGCCCATCACGCCGGTATTCGTAACGCCGTTGGCGACTTCAAAAAACGTCACGTCGATTTGCGGCACGTCGAGCGCGCCGAGCAGCTTGTAGTCGTCCATCGTCGGATTCACCATGATGCCGAGCTGCGGGTCAATCCGGCGATCCTCGAACAGCGCAAACCCGATGCCCATCAGGATGCCGCCGTTGACCTGGCTGCGCGCCGTCAGCGGATCGACAATTCGGCCCGCGTCATGCACCGCGACCACGTGCTTCACGCGGATGATTCCCGTCTCGGTGTCGACTTCGACTTCGGCGAACTGGCATCCCGCTTGATCGCTGCGAAAGCCGCCGTAGTTGGGCACGCGCTCGCCCTGCGCGGAAATCAAATCGCCGGGAATTCGCTTGCACACGTCAGTGAAATGAAATTGCTCGCGAGGTACTGGCGCGCACACGAATCATTTGGTCGGCCGCCTCGAGGTCGTCGGGCTCCGCACCCAGAATCGGCGCTGCGATCCGAAACAACTTGTCCTTGAGGTGCGCGCGGCCTGGCGCACGGCCGGCGAGTTCGACGGCGCGCTCAAACTGCCGCCGCTCGGCACCGAAAAAAGAAATCGCGTGTCGCCGATTTCCGGTTTCACCCGATCGACTGGCAGACCGAGTTCTTCGGCCGCGACGATCGCGAGCACGGTGCGCGTGCCGGTGCCGATTCCTGCGTGCCGACGCGGACCTCGACGCTGCCGTCGCGATGCGCGATCACCTGCGCCTCCGGTCCCGACACTCCGACCGCGTGCCACTCCGCAGACGCGACGCCAACGCCGCGCTTGATAGGACCGCTCGATTTCGCGGCCTCATTTTTCTCCGCCCATCTGAAGGCCCGCGCGCCGATCTCGTATTCCGCGGCGCGGACCGGATTGTCACTGTTACGGCGACGGAACTCGAGCCTGTCGATTTCGCCTTGCGCGCCATCTCGTCCATCGCGAGTTCCAGCGCGAAGCATCCCTGCGGCCATCCGGGCGCGCGCATGGGCGACGACGGCCCAGCATTCGTGTAGATGCCAGTTTCCTGAAGACGAATATTCGCGCATCGATAGACCGATCCGAACGGGCCCGCACTGCCGGCGCCACCGCCAATACCGCCGCTTCCGCGCGTCACGAGTCGATCGCAGTCAGCTTGCCGTCGCGATCGACGCCCATCTTGACCTTCTGCTCGGAGTTTGGACGGTTGCCGGTCGACGATGCTCGTCGGCGCGCGGGAGCATCACCTTCACCGGCACTCCGGTCATCTTCGCCAGCCGCGACGCAATGACAATTTCTGGAGTGGCGCCAAACTTCGATCCGAAGCCACCGCCGAGATATTCGCACACGACTCGCACATTGTCGGGCGGCAGGCTGAAATAGACGGCCAGATCGTCGCGCACGGAAAAGATGCCCTGGGTCGAGCACCAGACTGTGAGCTGGTCGCCCGCCGCGTTGAAGCTCGCGACCGCGCCATGCGTCTCGAGGCAGACATGGGTCTGCACCGGCGTTGTGTACGTCGCCTCGATCGTATTCGCCGCGATCAAGAGTGCCTTCGGCACGTCGCCGACGCTCGAATTTTTGGTCCTGCCGATGTTGGATCGACTGCCGAAGACGCTCGGCGCGGAGTCCTTGGCGCAGCGTCCATATCGACCACGAACGGCAACGTTTCGTAATCGACCTTGATCAACCTGAGCGCATCGGCGGCGATGTCCGAGCTGATCGCGGCCACCGCGGCAACTTCCTGGCCGGCGAAACGGATTTCCCGATCATCGAGCGCAAGCACCGCCGGCGCACGCCCGCAAGATTTGCGCGGCGGACAGTCGATGGTGCGGATCTGTGCGTGCGGCGACGGACTGCGCAGGATCGCGCCGTAAAGCATCCCGGGCAACTCGATGTCGTAGGTGTAATGGGCTGCGCCAGTCGCTTTCAGCGGTCCGTCGACGCGCGGCGTGGGTTTGCCGACGACAGACAGGCGGTCGCCCCATTGCCACGGCGTCGGCTCGTCATCCGGAATGACGACCGTGACGTCTTGCGTATTGCCCTGAAAGCCGAGATTGAGCGTGACGCGCCGCGACATCAGACGTCCTTCGTCGCGCCTCCGGGCTGGGCGGCTTTGAGAGCGGCCGCGAAGACATGCGGGTACGTACCGCATCGGCAAGTATTGCCCGCGGTCGCGTGTTTGATTTCGTCAGTCGTCGCGGAAGGATTTTTTTGAAGAGCCGCCGCAACCGACATCACCATCCCGGGTGTGCAGAAGCCGCATTGCTGGGCGTCGGTCTTCGACGAACGCGGCCTGCACCAGATACATATTCGACGGGTGCCGAGTCCTTCGATCGTCGTGACCTGGTGTCCGCGCGCGTCGATCGCCAGCAGCATGCACGAGGTCACGGGCTTGCCGTCGAGATGCACGGTGCATGCGCCGCACGCGCCGCGATCGCAAACGAGTTTCGTGCCCGTCAGTCCGAGATGCTCGCGGAGTGCACGCAGCAACGTAACGCGCGGCTCGATTTCGAGCGTCGCAGGTTTGCCGTTGATAGTGAGTTCGATCGTCGTCGCTTCAGGCCCGAGCTTTTCGACCACGCCTGGCGGCAGCGTCTTCTCATCGGCCGATGCGGGCCGAACGTGCGCGAGGCCTGCCGCAGCCGCAACCGCACCGGCACCCTTGATAAACGATCGGCGGCTGATCGCGTGCGGCTTGCGCGGCTTGCGATCGTCTCGATTCATTTTTTCACTTTTTCACTTTTCACTGGAAGCTGCGTCAGCGGTGTCGCCAACGGGTTCGGTCGTCATCAGGATAGCAATCGCGACACCGAAGAGAATCATCCCGACTGGAAGCGCGAACGCCGCGATCTTCATCGAGTAAACCCCTGCCGTCAGAGCTTGTCAAGAAACATTCCGGTGTCGATGCGAAAGTGATCGATCAGCCATTCCTTGATCGGTCCGCCGCTGGTGAATCTGAAGCGCGCAACTTTGGCGCTAATCCGGCCGACGATCGGCAGCGAGAGCGCCGCTACGATCACCGCAGCGATCGTCGAGCGATTTCTCATCGCGCCGCCACGCACCAGGAGCGCGCCGATGCGAATTCCGATCAACATCCCCAACCCTGCCGCGGCGCACTCGAGGATTGCGAACTCATTGGAATTCCACCACGCGCCGAGCGGCGGGTTGAGGTATCGCACCGCGATATGCGCGCCCGAGCCGTAGCTGAGCGTAAAGATGACGGTGAGAAGAATCGCGACAAAGGTGAGCCGCCCCATCCATCGGGGAGTTCGTCGCGGCTTTTTCTTTCGTGGCATCCGGTGACCTTCAGCGAATCGACGCGACAATCGCGCCAGGGCCGCGCGTGAGTCCGATCGAAAGATAGACAATCAGCAGCACGATCGATCCGACGGTGAGCCCAACGCGTCGGAAGCGTGCCTGCAAATCTGCGACTTCCGGACTCGGACCGGCGGCTGACAGTCGCCAGATTTGTGCACCGAGGTTTCCGTATTGATAGAGCGCGAGCCCGACCACCATGACCACCAGCACCAATTTGATCGCGAGCAGGATCGAAACGCCGCCGATGAACAGCACGTTGAAATACCGGTCACAACCAGTACGGCGAGCGAGGTGAGTACAATCGCGCCAAGCCGGCGAACGATTTGGCGGGAGACCCGGACCCGCGCGGGCGCATCAAGTTCCGCGGCCAGCACGGGAGCGAGCGCGAACGTGCTGAACAGCGATCCACCGAGCGCGACGATCACAGCAACGATGTGCACGAACAGCACGGCGAAGCGGAGACTTAGCATCAAGCACCGCTTGTATCGGACGGAGTCGCATCGGAGCAAGCGACCGCGGGTCGAGGCGAAATTACATGCTTCCGATTTATCCGGACCGATCCGCGCTGCATGAGCATCTTTGGGTTGACCGCCATCTAACCGGATAGCTGCGCATTTTGACGACTAGGCGGCGATCCAGAGTTCACTCGCGGATGCGCCCGAAAACCTTGGTCCGAAATGATGTTTGGCGCGCTTCATGCTTGTTATCCGGAAATTTTCACCTTGCTTTTCCTGGAGGGAAAAGATTCATATGGCTGAACTAACCGAAAAGGTAAAAGACTTCTTCACCAGTGCCCGAATAAACGAGCGCACGCTGATGGACGTATTGAGCGAATTCCTGGCCGTCGAGATGGGCGGTCAGAAACTCTATGAAAAGGCACTCGGACTGGTTTCCGATTCCGAGGTGCGAAGCAAATTCCGCGAGTTCCATCGGCAGACGATTAAGCATCAGAAGATTCTCACTGATGTGATCCACCGGCTGGGCGGAAATCCGCTCAGAGCCCGGGGTGCCAAGGTGGCGACCGAGAAGGCCCAGGCCCTCCTGCGCAGCATGGACCGCAACGGTCTATCTAAAGATCAGGCCGAACTGAATGCGATGGAAAACATCGTGCTTGCCGAGACCAAGGATCACGCCGATTGGGAATTGATCGGGAAAATCGCCCGTCAAGCGACTGAGGACCGCCTGCGCGAAATCCTCGGCGCGGCCGCCAGCGAAGTTGAGCAGGAAGAAGACGAACATCTTAACTGGACACGGAAACGACTCGGCGAACTGCAGATGGAAGCGCTGACCAAGGGCGCGAGTTCCGAGACAAAATCGGAGACTCCGAAAGCAAAATCACCGGCCAGAAAAAGCTCGACCAAACGAACCGGAGGCCGTGGGAAATCCGGAACCAAGGCTACTTCAAAAAGAAGACCCCGAGGTCGAGCGGCTCGATAGGCTCAGGTCACGAAGGTACGTCACGAAGTTGCCGGTGACGTGCGCGCCCAGGCTGAGCGCCGTGCGGCGCGAGGCCCAGTTGTCGTCGAGCACGAGCGTGTAGCCCGCAAAGCGCATCTTGCGCCGCGCCATCGCGAGGAACGATCGCGCCGCCATCGCAACCGCGACGCCGCGTCCACGCGCGCGCTCGATCACTCCGATATTGATCAGCGCGCCGCGGGTTCCTCCGCCGCGCTCGGGATCGAGCCGGACGCCCCTGCGCAGACGGGCGAGCGCGGGGCTTAAATCGGGCACCGAAAGACCGCGCCGACGCACTCGCCGTCGATCGTCGCGAGCATCGAAAGGTCTGCGACTGGAGTTTCCCACAGCGACGTCAGCATCGGGCGCACTTCCACGCGCGTCACCGGATTCCATCCCCAATGGCGGTCGAACGCGGCGTTGGTCACGTCGGTCCACGCGTCAATCGCAGCGAGAAAGCCGTATTCGCGCCAGCTTTGAATCGTGACCCCAGCCGCGGCGGCCGCCTCTGTCATCCGGCGATAGCGCGCGAGGATTTCGGGAGGGAGCGGCGCGGTGTAATCGACCTGCCCCTTTTCGGTGACGAAGCCGGCCTGTTTGAAGTAGCGATGGTACGACGCAGGATTTCCGCGGAGCAGAAACGATGGCAACGATTCGTAATTGTCGATCGCATACGGATAATCGAGAAACGCCGCGAAGCCGCTCCGAACCGCACTCATTCCGCGTTCGCGCAGCGACCGGATAGCCTCGTCGAGCATCGCGGCGACGGCGATGTCCTCGCCGGCGAGCGCCTCGAACTGAATCAATTGTCCGAGTTGCTCGTTCCAATGTTCAATGTAGCGGCGATTGATAACGGCGCTGACGCGGGCGACGAGAATGCCACCTCGACGCGCGCAGAAGGGCGCAATTTCGAGATGGGTCGAGAGCAGGCTGCGCCGCGACAGCAGCTCGATTTCGTTCTGCACGTCGGGCGGCCACCACGCATCGCGCGCGCCATAGACCTGAAACGGAAGCCGCGCGAACCCATCCAACTGCGAGCGGCTCGTTGGCCGCTCGACGCTGATTGTGTCGCCGATAATTTTGGGATTTGCCGCCATCAGTTGAGCCGCATCGCGCGCTCAACAATTCTTATAGCCGCGGGCGGGTCAAAAATCATCCACGAACGAGTAGGCAGTCGGAGAGCCATTGCGCGAGCATTCGATTCATCGCAGCGACTGGATCTCGATCGTCAGCCACGACTGCGACGATGTCGCAGATTTCTGCGAACGTGGCGCCTCGGGAGGCTGCCTCGAGTGCATCTTCTTCGGCGCGTTGGAGATCGCGATAGAAGACGCGGGCGTTGCGCCGCCATACGAGGACTTTGATCGCGCCGCGCTCCGCGGGCTTCCACAGACTCCCCTCCTCGACCTCGCGCAACAACTCCGTCACTCGCCATTCGAGCGCAAGTATCTGCGCCGCCGGATGAATCTTGAGTTTCATCGCGGGCCAGTCTTCGGGTGGAGTAGCGCGAAGCGATTCAGGATCTACTGCGTCGCTGTCGAGACCGACAAACACCTCGACGATTGCGCGTTCGAGCTTCGCGAGGTCCGCAACAAACGGCGCGCCTTCGCGCAGCGGATGGTCGCGCAGATATTCCGCGAGATACCGCCCGCACTCTGAGATCGACGGCTCAGTAGGCGGATATTCGAGCAGGTAGCCTGTCACCAGGTTATGAAAATTGTCGTCGCCGAGGACCGCGAGCGTGGCTGGGAAGTCCTCTTTCAGCGCGTCGCGGATGCGATAGAAATACATGTCCGCATATATGTCAACGCGAGCCTCTGCCGACAGGCGATCGTCGCCGAGCACGATCGCGTCGAGTCCGCGTGCGCTCACGCGCTCGGCCGCGAGCCCCTCGGCGACGCCGCTAGGCGCGGTGATCAGCCGATAGAGCAGGCTTTCCAGTTCTTTCAGATGAATCGGCATTGAAAATAGCCCGTGCGCGATCCGCGGTATTCGCCAACTCCGCGAACTCCGGTATGTTATCGTCCCATTCCACCAGCGCAGACACTGCCCCGAAACGCCGCGCCGCGCGTTGATAGAGCGTCCATACCTCGTCGCGCACCGGATGGTCATGCGTATCGAGCAGGTAGGTGCCGTGATCGCTATGCCCTGCTAGATGATACTGCACGACGCGCTCGGCCGGCACCGCGTCGATATAGTCATTGGCCTCGAAGCGATGGTTGAACGCGCTCACGAAAATATTGTTGATGTCGAGCAGGATCCCGCAGTCCGCTTCGTCCGCGATTGTCGAGATGAATTTCCACTCAGTCATCGCAGAATCCGCGAACGCCATGTAGCTCGAGACGTTCTCGATCAGAATCGGGCGCTCGAGGATGTCCTGCACTTCGCGGATTCTTGCGACCACCTGACGTATTGCCTCTTCGGTGTACGGGAGCGGCAGCAAGTCATGTAGATTGTGCCCGCCCACTCCCGTCCAGCACAGGTGATCCGAAATCCACGCGGGCTCGAAGCGTCGCGCGAGTTCGCGCAGTTGCCGCAGGTAAGTGCGATTGAGCGGATCGGTCGATCCAATCGACATCGACACGCCATGCATCGCGATCGGATAGTTGGCGCGCACGCCTTCGAGCACCTCGAGCGCGCGCCCGCCCGCGACCATGAAATTTTCCGAGATGACCTCGAACCAATCGACCTTGGGACGCGTCTCCAGCACGTGGCTGTAGTGCTGTCGTCTCAGTCCGACGCCGTAGCCCAGCATCGGAAAGTCGGAACGTTTCATTTCGCAATCGAACCTAGTCGCTCTTCGTAACCGTCTCTGGTTTGCCGCCGGCCGCGATGCATTCCTTCGCCGTCGGCGTCATCACGTAGCCCTTGCCCTTGCAGGCGTTGGCTCCCTTGCAGCTGCTCTCCGCACTCTGACACAAGCTCTGACCCTTGCACGCATTGCCGCCGACGCACTTGACCTGCGACGACGCTGCCGCTGCGCTCGAGTCGGTACTATCTGCCGCTTGCACCGCGTTGCCTGCAAAGATCAGCGCGACCGCCGTCGCCAGCATCGCACCGGTAATTTTCGCCTTCGTCATATTCGTAACTCCTTGGCTAATGTTTTGCGCGCCGAAATTATTCGACCGCACTCACAGTGTAAACATCCAAGTTCAACTAGAGCTAGTGGGAACATTTCGGGCCTATGCAAGATTTCATTGATGGGGGATGCTATGGTCCTGAAATCAGCATATGGCGGACAAATCGGCACCGGCACGGATCGGCGCAAGCGATTCGAAGACGAAGCGTTGCCCCATCTCGACGCGCTGTACACGATGGCGATACGGCTGGCGCGCAATCCCGACGACGCCAACGACTTGCTGCAGGAGACGGTGCTGCGTGCGTACCGTTTCTTTCATCAATTCGAGACTGGGACCAATTGCCGGCGTGGATGCTGACCATACTCTTCAACAATTTCCGCAACGGCTATCGCAAATACTCGCGCGAGCAGCCGGCGTCATCGCCCGAGGAGTTCGATCGCAAGGTCGAGGGCGAAAGCCTGCGTGCCATCCGGCCGGTTCGAATCCCGAAGCCTTGCTTTCAGGACACGGGATGGAGGGTGAGGTCGAGGCCGCGTTGGGAGGGTTACCGGCCGAGTTCCGCGAAGCGATTTTGCTGGTCGACGTCGAAGAGCTCAGTTACCAGGAGGTTTCGGGGGTTCTGGACGTACCGATAGGTACGGTAAAATCTCGAGTGTCACGTGGACGTGCGATTTTGCGCGACGCGTTGGCTAACTTTGCCAAGGAGCGTGGAATAATACGGTCTTGACTCCGGCACTCGATGCCAATTGAAGTGGAGCAGGCCGGTAACGATAGAAGTGGATTGTAAGACCTACATTGAGAAGTACCTGTCGGCTCACGTCGACGGCGAGTTGACCCCGGCGGAGTTGCGCGAGGTCGAAGAGCATCTCGCCGGATGCGACAACTGTCGCGCGCGCTTCGCCGAGGAACGCGCGGTCAAGGCGCTGCTACGCGAGCGTGCCGCGATGCGCCGGACGCCGCCGATTGTCCGCGGATCTATCCTTGCCGCGCTGGACGCCGCCGATGCGGCCGACGCTACCAACCCCGAGCGCGGCGGGGCTGATCGCTCAGCCGGTGCCGATCGCGCCCGACGTTCTCGATTCGCCGCGCCCGTCTATGGGCACCTCTCGCGATCGCCGCGGTCGCGGTGTCCGCATTCGTGATATTGCATGGCGGCAGCGGCCCGGCCCCTGCGCATGCTATCCCGCCCTTCGACGTCGCGATCGACCACTACGATCATTTCGACAATCACTTCGAACCCAACATCAATTCCACCTCGCCTGCCGAACTGTCTGACGCCTACATGGATCACCAGCTGCCGGGCTTCCTGTGGAATTTTCAACACTCAGGCTACAAGCTCAGGGGTGGACGGATCGATCGCCTGGCGGACGGAACCTCGGTCGCATACACGTTCTATCAGGGCGACAACGGCAGCATCCTCTGCACCTTCATGAAGTCCCACGGATTCCAGCCGCCCGACGGCGAGGTCCAGGAGATGGACGGTCATCGATGCTACCGATACAAGGGCTACAGCGTCTGCCTGAGCTACCCGCCCGGCGGTTTCATCTGCATCCTGGTTTCACGCCGCCCGATGAAGGAGTTCATGCAGGACATCGCGGACTCCGAGCCCAGCACTCTCATTGCAACGCCTCTAGCCCTCCCCTTGTCAGCCTTTTCGTGCGTCCGTACTATAGTGACGCCGAGGGGGGATTTCATTGGGAAAAGTAGCTCGACTGTTTGTCACCGCGCTTCTAGGAGCTGCGGTTTCGACCGCTGGCGCGCCAATAACAGTCGCACTGGCACAGGACGATTGGGTCCGGGTTCCATCCTCGGACGACAGTTCACCTTCGCAATCCCCGAGTAACTCAACCTCGAGTAACTCAGCCTCGCAAGACAGCGGGAGAGCGGGCGGACATCCGCAGCGCGGCAGCGACAACGCCGCGGTCACCATTGTCGAATACTCTGACTTCCAGTGCCCGTTTTGTCGCCGAGCCGAGGCTTCAGTTCGCCAGGTCCTGAAAAATATGGCGACCAGGTTCGGCCGGCCTACATGGACTTCCCGCTGTCCTTACACGTGCACGCGATGGACGCTGCCATCGCCGCGCGATGCGCCGACGAGCAGGCACAGTTCTGGCCCTATCACGACGCGCTTTTCGAAAATCCGCGCGCACTCACGACCGAGGGACTGAAAGCCACCGCCTCGCAGGTTGGGCTGGATCCGTTGACCTTCGATCGATGCCTGGAAGAGCGCAAGTACGAGAATGCCATACTCGCCGATCAGAAGGAGGGAGAAGCA
>CAVUUH010000007.1:0-36948 GCA_963744545.1 uncultured delta proteobacterium | reverse complement strand
GGGTGACCCCTGCACCCAGTACTTGTGTTTTAGATGAAATGTCACATTCGAGAATGAAAAAGTGTTCCCTTGTGGAACATTTAAGATTAGGTCACATGATCCTCTTTTGCTTAAGCTGGAAGGATGGGTACCGAGCCAGAGTGCGCGAAACTTTTGACGCAAACTGAAATCAGTTTGCGCGCGATCAGGCTCCATCTCGTGAACTATCAGCTGCAACTTTTGCGGTTATCCGTGCTGAAGACCGAGCCCGCGCGGAAACTTCATCGCGACCTTCCAACCATTCGGCAAGAGCCGACAATCTTCTTCTTCTGATCGTCATCGGACCGACGTGCAACTTTTTCTGTTGCCTCGCGCGTCAGTCTGATCCAAGTTGCAATATGAAACGGACGCTTTCGACCAATCGAACAAGGAGTTGCGGATGATCGACCTATATTTCTGGCCAACGCCCAACGGCTACAAGATCACATGGATGCTCGAGGAGCTCGGCCTCAAGTACAACGTGATTCCGATCAATATTGGCGCCGGCGATCAGTTTAAGCCCGAGTTCCTGAAAATCAGCCCGAACAATCGCATGCCCGCGATCATCGACCCCGACGGCCCCGACGGAAAGCCGATTTCAATGTTCGAATCAGGGGCGATCCTGATGTACCTGGCCGAGAAGACCGGCAAGCTGATGCCGTCCGACACGCGCGGGAAGTACAACGTGATCCAGTGGCTGATGTTCCAGATGGCGAGCGTTGGTCCGATGCTCGGCCAGGCGCATCATTTTCGCCGCTACGCGCCCGAAAAAATCGAATACGCGATCAACCGCTACACCAACGAGGCCAAGCGCATCTACGGTGTGATCGACAAGCGCCTGGGCGAAGCGAAGTACCTGGCCGGTGATTATTCGATCGCCGATATCGCGACCTACCCGTGGCTGGTGCCGCATTCGATGCAGGGACAGGCGCTCGAGGATTTCCCGAACCTGAAAAATGGTACGACGAGCTGCGCGCGCGCCCTGCGACTCAGCGCGGATTTGCCGTGATGAGCGATGTCGTCGAGAAGATGCGCGCGGCAGCGCAGGCGAATCAACCGGCACACGATCCGAAAACGTGGGAGATACTGTTCGGCAACAAGCAGTACGAAAAGCGGTAAATCGGTTTCCTGCAGTTCGAGGAGCGTTATATCCGGTTCTTTAATCCGGTCCCCCTTCCCACTATGGGAAGGGGTTAGGGGTTAGGTAACCAGGCATCAAGCACAGACTCAGACACCTCGCTTCGGCGCGCCATCAAGCAATCTCATCAAAGCGTACACCGCTTCCGCTGTCGGCACGCTGATCCCATGCCGCCGGGCCGCGCGGACCACGGCTCCACTGAGCGCCTCGTACTCGAGGGCTTTGCCGCGTTCGAGGTCTTGCTGAGTCGAAGTTTTCAGCGCGCGCAGGTTTTTCTGCGAATGGGCGATGTAGGTGTCGATGCGGTCGTCGGAGATTTTCGCGCCCTCGGCCCGCGCCACCTCGACGATCTCCTGCATGAGAGTCTGCAACAGTTTCAGGCCTTCGGGATCGTCGAGGATTTCGCCAACGCGCCGGCGCGTCAGCGTCGCCACCGTGTTCAGCGCTCCGTTCCAGAGCAACTTGTCCCATCGCGCGGTCATGATATCGGCTGAGACCTGGCCGAGAATCCCCGCGCGTCGAAACACTTCGGCGATCGTTTTGACGCGATCCGTCTCGCGGCCGTCCAGTTCGCCGAAATCGATGTGGCCGGTGCTCAGGTGAACAATTTTCCCCGGCGCGACCATTTCGACTCCGACGCGCGCGTTGCCGCCCATCACGGCGTCGTGGCCGAAGATCGCCGCGAGCTTCGCCTCGTTCTCAACGCCGTTCTGGAGGGTGAGAATCGCGCCGCCCGGCTTGAGGCATCCTGAGATCGCGTGCGCGGCAGCGTCGGTGTCGTAGGCCTTCACGCAGAACAGGATCAGATCGTACGGCGCGAAGTCGCGCGGCGCGTCGGTGGCGGCGACGTCGATGCGCAGGTCGCCGCGGATGCTGGTGATGTCGAGGCCGCGCTCGCGAATCGCGCGCAGATTTTCGCCGCGCGCGCACAATACGACGTCCTCGCCCGACGCCCGCATACGCGCGCCGAAGTAGGCTCCCACCGCGCCCGCGCCCATCACCAGGATTTTCATCTTTTCACCTTTTCACGTTTTCACCTTCCCGCCCTTTCACCGCGCCTATCGTAGCGCCGCCGCGATCTGTTGTAATCAACCTCGATCACGATGGAATCGGCGAGCGAGACAAGTCTGCCAACTGTGCGCGAAATGTTGTTCGAGGGCCTGCTGGCAGTCGCAACACTGACGTTGTGGCCGATACTCGACGAACGATCGCAAGGCACCGCATCGCAGCGCTCGCGCGCGATGGTTTATTTTCCGATTGTCGGATTCGTCCTCGGAATAATTCTCGCAATCGTCGATCGAACGGCCGGCGTTCGTCGCCGGACCAATCGGACGCTCGTTCATTGTGCTGATTGTCGGCGCGGTGCTTTCGCTTGGGCTGGCGAATCGTGGAGTGGCGGACACTGTCGAGGTGCTTCGACGCGGCACGCGGCCCGCGTCGACCGGACTCGCGCGAATCGGACCGGTGGGAGCTGGCGCGGCGATCGTCGCGTTCGCATTCGAGGTCTGGTGCTTGTCGCGAATCACCGACGACGCGGGACGCGCGGGCGCGCTCGTGATGGCGATGATGCTGTCGCGATGGGCGATCGTGCCGATCGGCTACGGGCTGCAGCCGCTCGAGCATTGGGGCCTCGGCATCCCATACGAAGGCGGCATTTCGTTTCGCGAGTTCGCCGTTTCGAGCGCGATCGCGCTCGGACTCACGATGGGGCTGTACGAAAACGTCGGGCTCGCGGTGATCGTCGCGCTGGCGCTGACGATTCTTGCGATGCGGCTGGTGCTCAGCCGCCGGCTCGGCGGCGCGTCGGGATACATGCTCGCGGGCGGATGCGCGCTGGGCGAGGTCGTCACGTTCGCGGTGATGGCGGCGATTCGGGCTTAGCCGTTGCGCTTGAGCGCGTCGGCCCACACCTCTCGAGCTGCTCGCGCAGCTGCGCAATGGTGCCGTTGTTCTCGATCACGAGAGTCGCGTGCTTGCGCGCTCCTCGTCGGAAGCTGCGCGCGGATGCGCGCCTCGGTCTCGCACGGCTTTAGCCCGCGCTCGCTCTCGACGCGGGCGAAGCACTTGCTCGCGCGGCGCGCGCACGAGCCAGATTTCGTCGAACACCGATTGCCAGTTCGCCTCGATGAGAATCGCGGCCTCGACCACGATCGGCGCTTCGCGCCGCTCGCGCGCACCTCGGCGATCAGTTCGGCGGATGCGTGCTCGGTCGCGGGCCAGACGATCGCGTCAGCTTGTTCAGCCTGCTCCGCATTTCCAAACACGATCGGCCCGAGCTTGCTGCGATCGATCGTGCCATCGGGCGCGAGACCTCCTTGCCGAACGCCGCGACCACGCCGTCGTAGGCGGGACCGCCGGGCGCGTAAGTGCTATGCGCGATTTTGTCGGCGTCCATCACGGCGCGCCGAACTCGCCGAGAATTTTCGTGACCGTGCTCTTGCCGGATCCGATTCCGCCGGTGAGTCCGACTGTGATGCATTCGAAATCTCTAGCCCGCCGCTTCGCGGCTCCACGCCTGCAAATTGTACAAGTAGCTGAAAAATCCGCCGCGAGCAGCAACTCCTCGAAAGCTCCCTGCTCGACGATCACGCCGTCGCGCAGCACCAGTATGCGATCGGCGTTCTGAATCGTCGAGAGCCGATGCGCGATGACCAGCGTGGTGCGCCCGCGCATCGCCTCCTGCACCGCCGCCAGCACCATCGATTCGGTCTCGGCGTCGAGCGCGCTGGTCGGCTCGTCCATGATCAGAATCGGCGCGTCCTTGAGCAGCGCGCGCGCGATGGTGACGCGCTGCGCCTCGCCCTCGGAGAGACTGTGACCGCCCTGCCCCACCACTTCGTCGAGGCCGCGCGGCAATTTGGCGAGCACCGGTTCGAGGCGCGCCATCTCGACCGCGCGGCGCATTTCGCGTCGTCGCGCCGGGTTTTCCGAGCGCGATATTGGCGCGCAGCGTGTCGCCGAGCACCAGCGGCGGCTGCAGGACCATCGCGATATTTCCGCGCAGCGAATCGAGCGTGACCTCGCGCAGTATCGCGGCCGTCGATTCTGATCGCGCCGTCTTGCGGCTCGTAAAAGCGCACCAGCAGGCTGGCCATCGTGGTTTTGCCGGCGCCGCTCGGACCGACGATCGCGATCGTCTCGCCGGGCGCGCTTTGAAGCTGATCCCCTTCAGCACCGGTTCGGCCGGGTTCGTAGGCGAACACTACGTTGTCGAATTCGATCTCGCCGCGCGCGCGGCCAAGCGCCGCGCGCCCGGGCGGTCCTTGATTTCCGGATCGATCGCGAGCAGTTCGAGGCATCGCCGCAGCCCCGCCTTCGCGCTCTCGACCTGTCCGTAGGTCTGAAAAATCTGATTGATCGGCGCGTACAGCGAGGCGAGGTAGGAGGTGAAGACGATCAGGCCGCCGATGGTGAGCCGGCCGTCATCACGTGCAGCGCGCCGAAATACATCACCAGCGCGGTGCCGATCGCGATCACGACGCTGACCGCGCCGGCGTAAATCGTCTGGAAAGTATACAGGCGCAGGTTCTCGCCGAGGCTCTCGCTGCTCGACTCGACGAATTCGCGATACGACTCGGCCTCGCGCGTGAACGCCTGCACCACGTGAATCGAGGCGAGCGCGCGATGCGCGACGGTGTAGAGCGGCTCTCCTTGATGCGCGCGCCGCCGGCGAGCGCGTCGATGGTCCGCTGATCGACGTGATCAGGACAACCAGCATCGGGATTATCGCGAGCGCGACCAGCGTCAGCGTCACGTCGATCCTGATCATCACGATGAACATCCCGCCGAGCAGAATCGGCGACGACAAGCATCTGGAAGATCCCGTTCATCGTGATGGTCTGAATCGAGAAGGTGTCGTAGACGATGCGCACCATCAGGTCGCCGATTTCGCGGCGGCGATGGAATCCGAGCGAGAGCCGCTGCAGATGATCGAACAGCTGCGCGCGCAAATCGTTGACCATCCGCTGGCCGATCGAAATCGTGACGTAGTTGTTCGTGACGGTGAGCAGTCCGAGCAGCGAGTACAGGATGACGAGGCCGACGCACGCGGCGATGAGCAGCTCGCTGCGCGGCATCGGCGGAATCCACGAGCTCACGAGCGGCGCGCCGCCCAGCACGTTGTCGATGAGAATCTTGAGCGGCCACGGCTTGAGCACTTCCGTCGCGGCGGCAAGCAGCACGCCGGCGATCGCGACGCGAGACGGCCCAGATGCGGGCGCATCCGGCGAATGGCGTGGCCGTAAATTCCAGCGTGGTCAACGGGTTTCGTCTTCCGCGCGCGTCGCGAGTGAGATCCGAGCGAGCCGGCCACTTCGCGAGCGCAGCGCTCTGATGATCGCGGGGACGCGTCGCGCACGAGTGATCGAGAGCAATCCCACTGCGAGCAGCGGCTAGAACGACTCCGACGATTGCCGCGCCCAGCGAAAAGCCCGCGGCGAGCAGGACGAGGAAAGCGACCGCCGCAGCGATCAATCGCAGTCGCGGGCGGTTCGAGTGCGCCAGACCAGCGCGACGCTCGCGTCTGCGCAAAGCGTTGATCGGCACGCGAATCGTCGGAGGAACGACAGTTCGAGATCGTAGGACTGAAAGCCGTCGGTCTCAGCGACCGCGAGGCCATGGCGAACCAGCGCGTCGCGCATGGCGCGAGAAGCGTCGCGGAATCGAATCCGCGCGGCGCCGTCCGGAACTAGAATTCGATCTCGCCGCTCAATTTCACCGGACCGCTGGAATCCGGAATGTCGAGTCGCGGGTTCGAATCGCCATTTGATGCGCTCGCGCGCGAGGCTCCGAACCGTCGGGCCGAGCAGATTGAGGATCCAGAGATAGATTCGCGCCGACCGGGCCGGAATGCGCGCGCGGTAACGGAGCGGATGCGGCGCCCAACGCCGCGGCCAATATCGACAGCGCGATTCCGCCGGCGCCGAGCACTCCCAGCAAGCGATTCACGCCGCCGAGGATCAAGAGGATCAGCGACACGCCGAACCATTGAATCGTCAGCGGCAACTCAGCGTACGAGTTGCCGGCCGAATAAACGGTCTGAAAGAGGCCGCGGCCGAAAGCGCCGTAATAGACGCGCGCGCCGCCGAGAAGCGCGCCGATCGACGATGCCCCCGCGTACATCCCGTCCTGATCCGCTGTGCGCAGCGGATATTTGCGATAGAGCAGGCCTTCGCCGATGCCATAGCCGCGTTGCTGGCGGAGATAGGCGGCGAGCGTCGCGCGGCGCTCGTGAATCACGACGGCTCCAGGAGCATAGGCGAGCGTTTCTTCCGACGCCGCAAGCCGCCAGGAAAGATCGACGTCGTCGCCCGCGGCGGTGAACATCGGATCGAAGCCGCCGACCTTTAGCAGCGCGGCTTTCGTAATCGCCATGTTGCATCCGCACAGTTGCGTGAGGCGATCGTCGCCGGCGCGCACCTCGCGCGGGATTCCGGGCGCGGCAGCCATCGCAGCGGCGCTAGCAGATTGAGGATCGGGCGCGAAGTTCGGACCCCCCGCCGCGGCCGCATCGCGACGCTTGATCGTCTCGACCAGATGATACAGCCAGTCGCGATCGGCGCGCGCGTCGGCGTCGATGAACGCGACGATTTCGCCCGGACGCAGCCTCGACTCCCGCATTGCGCGCCGCGGCGAGACCTGTGATCGATGCGAATCGTGCGGACGCCGTCCTGGTTGGCGATTTCGGACGTCGTATCGGTCGATCCGTCGTCGACGACGATCGTTTCGTAGTCCGGATAGTTGAGCTCGGCAATCGAGGAAAGACAGTCGCCGATCGTCGACGCCGCATTGTATGCCGCCACGATCACAGTGCTTTGGGAGCCACCGCGAGCGGAGGTGGGAGCCCTTCGCTGAAAACTTTGCCGACCGCATCGAAGGCGAGCTTGGGCGAGCGATCGCGTCGCGTCAGGCCGAATGCCCAATCGGTAATCTCGGCGCCGCCCGTATGCCATTCGTCGGTGAACGCGAACACGATGAAGCCGGACAGCCCGAGCTCGAATGCCGCGCGGCCTTGCCATGAAAGCAGTTCCGCCTGATGCTCCTCGCCCTCGCGAATCGTATCCATCCCGGTTTCGCTGAGCATCAGCGGCAGCTCGCCGGCTTGCCCCATCAGATGCGTCAGGTAACGGCGGAAGTCTTCCTCGCGATGCAGATAGACGTTGAACGAAATGAAATCGAGAAAACTCAAATCGAGATATTCGGTGGACGGATAATTCGAATAGGTGAAGAGCGCGTCGGGATCGATCTGCTTTCCGATGTCGCGGAGTTCGGCGAGAAATTTGCTGACCGCGCGCGGCCCGTGCCAGCGCACGATATCCGATCGAATCTCGTTGCCGATGCTGTAGGCCGCGATCGTTTCGCCGAATTGGCGCGTCTCGAGGACGGTCTTGCGAATCGCGTCGCGGATCTCGCGCATCATCTCGGGAGAATCGAGAAACGCCATATGGAACGGCCACGGGATGCCGACCATCATGCGCAAGCCGGCCTTCTGCGCCTCCTCGACCATCCATGGCGGCGGCGGCACGTAGAGACGAACCACGTTGGCGCCGAGCCGATTCATCAGCGCGAAGTCGGCGGCGGCGCGCTCCGGCTCGGGATATCTTTCGCCGCGCGAATTCGGCGCAAACGGGCCGTACGAAACGCCGCGAATGTAAAACTTTTGCGCGCCGTCGAAGAGATATTTTCCGTGCGTACCAGCCGAGCCATGAACGATGAGCTAATCGTAAAGCCGATGGGCGCGCAACGCGCAGCGCGGCCGCGACTTGACTTCGCGCGAGTCGTGCCCTGACAATCGATCTGTGACGGTCAAATCGCCGGCGGCGCAATCCTGTAACTGACATGGCGCGACACGCTCCCAGCTGGCTCGAGAGCAAGACGCTGGACCTCGAAAACCGGGCATCGAGGCACACTACCGCGCTTCGCGTCTGGCACATCCTGAATCACGCGGTCGAAGGCTTCATCGACAACAACGATCTGCTGCGAGCTCGGCGCTGACCTTCACCGTCGCGCTCTCGATCGTACCGATTCTCGCGCTCGCCTTTTCCGCGGTTAAAGGATTCGGCGGCGCGGAACGACTGCGCCCATTGGTCGAGCAATACCTGGGACTCGGCAAATCGTCGTCGCAGCTGATGAGCTACGTCGAGAACGTCAACGCGGCGGCGCTGGGTTCGGCGGCGGCGCGTTTTTGCTCATCACGGTTATTTCGACGATGGGCACGGTCGAGCAGGCGCTCAACACGATCTTCAACGTGCCGCAGAGCCGCAGTTATTTTCGCAAATTCTCCGACTACCTGAGCGTGCTGTTCACGGTGCCGTTTCTGATCGTCGCTGCGCTCGGCGTGACCGCGGTTTTCTCGGTGCGGATTTCCGAGTTTCCATTCTCACGCATCTGCTGCCGTACCTGTTCGTCTGGGCCGGATTCTTTTTCCTGTTCATTTTTTTTCCCTATACCAAGGTCCGATATGGACCGGCGCTGATCGGCTCGTTCGTGACTGCGGTGCTTTTTCAGCTCGCGCAGTGGGGATACGTGCGCTTCCAGGTGGGTGTCGCCAACTATCGGGCAATCTACGGAGCGATGGCGACGCTGCCGATTTTCCTGGTCTGGCTCTACATTGCATGGTCGATAATTCTGTTCGGCGCCGAACTGACCGCGTCGATTCAGCGCGGCGACATCCCACCGATGCTCGGACCATGTCGCCCGATTTTTTGTACTCGGCGACGATGCATATCCTGATTCGCCTGGCGGATCGCGCCTACCACGGCGGCGACGACATCACCTCGTGGACGCTCTCGCACGAACTCTCGTACCGGAAGCCACGATTAGCCGATCCTCGACGGGCTCAAGTCCGGGGGTTTTGTAATCGAGGCCGACCCGAGCACCGGTTCCCTGAATCAGGGACTGTTCCTTGCGCGCCAGCTTCGACCATTGTATCGGCGGACGCGATCAAAGCCGTCGACTTCGATCAGGGCGCGAACGATGGCGATCCGCGCGTCGACTCTCGTCCTGGCGAAGATGGCGCGGCGCGCAACGGCCTGCTGAAGACGATCACACTCGAAGATATCCGCTCGCCGGAAGCGAAGGCGGTCGATCAGGAGACGGCAGCTACCGAGCACAAAGCCAACCAGTGAACGCGGAGACGCTCGAAAGTTCAGACATGGAAAATAGAAACCAAACAGCAGCTTCGTGAACGTAAATAGGATCAGTCTGTATACGCTGGATTGGGGCGGGACGGCGCGCCTATCGTATTTTGCACGCGACCGGATTTCTCGGGCGTGTCCGGCCGCTGGCAGAGCGGCTGCGCGCGATTGGGCACGTTTACAGTTACGATCAGCGCGGGCACGGCGACAGTTCGGCGGCGCCTGACGTCGATATAGCTGGGACGCGACGATGCGCGAACTGGAAGGGTTTATAACCGCGATGGGCTGGTCGGCTGTCAGGGCGGTCGGTCATTCTGCGGGCGCGACGGCGATCGGTTCGCTCGCGAGCGAGCGCCCGGATTTGATCTCGCGAGCAGTGCTGCCCGAGCCGGTAATCTTCGAGACGCCGGACTCGCCCGAACTCGGATGGCGCAATCCGTTCATCGAGCGGACGCTGAAGCGCAGGCGCATTTTCGACAGCGTCGACTCGATGTACTCGAACTTCGAAAACAAGCCGCCGTATAATACCTGGGAGAAAGATATCTTGCGTGACTACTGCGAGTTCGGTACGCGTCCGACGATTGACGGCAAGCGTGAACTCAAGTGCGCGCCGGAGATCGAGGCGAAATTCTACGAGACGGCGCGCGACTTCGACGGGCTCGCGCGAATTCTCCGCAGCACCGTATCGATGCTGGTAATCTTCGGCGCACGAGGCGATTCGCTCGGCGCATCGCTGTCCGGAAAAGTCGCGAAAGAACTTAAGAACGGACGCGTTATCGACGTCGAGGACACGGGCCATTTTATCCCGATGGAAAAACCCGATACGCAGCTGAGCAGGCGATCGAATTCCTGAAATAGTCACTCAAGGCGAACTCAGTAATGCTCGCGCTTCGGCAGTATATATTCCCGGGCGGTCATAGAGTATCAGCGGCGGCTCGATAGCTACTTCGATTCCACCAGCGACGCGGGCCTCGACTAACATCACCGATGCGGGCATCGCAATTCGCGGATGCACGAAACGGATACGCTTTGGTTCGATTTGCTTCAGCGCATCGGGAGATCAGCTCGGCGCTCCTGCGCGCGGCGAAGACGAATGCGACGCGTCCGTGGGTGCGCCTAGCGGCGCGCCGCTGCGACGAAATCCAGCAGGACCGTCTCACCCTCGCCGCGTGCGACGCGGCGACCGTGGTCGGGATTTTCGCGGCCGGAGGCTGCCGCGCGATATGGAGGATTCGCTACCACCAGGTCGAAGCTTGCGGGCTCGACGCCTGGATTTTTTTCTGGCGGAGGTCGGCGTTGACGGCGTTCACAGACTTGAGTTGGTTGATCGCGCGCTTCGCGAATCATCTCGGCGAGCGTCGGCTGGATTTCAATTGCGACGACTTCGCGCGGGCGGTAGAGAGTGGCGATCATGATTGATACGACGCCGCATCCTGCGCCCAGCTCGAGGATTCGATCCCGCGCATTCGCGTGGACGAAGCCCGCGAGCAGGATCGCCTGATCGAAAAGCGGTAGCCGTGCTTTGGCTGGATCAGCGTGTAGAACCGTCGAGAATCGTATCGCGAGTTTCGTTGCTTGAATTCGAATTCGTTGTCATGAACGCCGCCGAAAAGGAGAGCTCTACGCCCGCATCTTTCGAAAGGTTGGTGTGTTTCTCGGCAAAGGCGAAATTCCGCGGGCGATCAAAGAGCTGGATGAGGGTATGAAAATCGCCGAACGCAACGGCGATAGCAAGATGGCCTCGCGCTTCGGGCTTGAGATTTCTATCCTCTCCAAGACACTGGAACCCGCGAAATAGCGGCTTTCCCCCTAAGTAAATGCGGGATTTCGCGTCATCGCTTGACGCCTTCCAGTTCGTACTTACCTTCAAATTGTGGGACGCGAGGCGATTGGGGCGAAGGACAGATAGAGCCTTCCTCGGCGACGAGCGGCCCCGGAATTTGAAAGTCACGCCGAAGAAAATTAAGGCAGGAGGTTCTCTTTAGATGGAAGTGCGGATGAACGGGTTTACTCCAAATGACTCTATGCTTCGCCACTGGAACGTGTTGTGGAACGAGCTCGAGCCCGGGCGCAAGACTGGGCCGGCGACTGACGTCGTCGAAGATGCGGACGCTTACCATTTCTACTTCGAGATGGCCGGTATCGACAGCGGGTCGGTCGATGTGCGCGTCGAGGACAGCAACTTGATCGTCGAGGCGGAACGCAAGCGGCCTGAGTGGTCGAAGGACGCCGAAGTGCATCTGTCCGAGAGGGCGTACGGCACGATGCGGCGCGCATTCGCGATGCCTGAGGACGCGAGCCACGACGGAATCAAGGCGGCTTACAAGGAAGGAGTGCTGGAAGTGACGGTGCCGAAGCGGCCTGAGAGCAAGCCGTTCAAGATCAAAGTCGAGTTCGATAACTAGCCGGCGCAGAGGATGCTTCGCGGAGACGGCCAGGGAATTTAAGCCAGACGCCGGCGGTTGATACTGCCGGCGTCGTGAGTGCAGCCCAAAACGAAGCCACCTCGAGCCGACCTCTTTCAGGGGGAGTGCAAATGGTATTTCTGATTATCGTAGTGGCTATCGTCGGCATGGGGAATACTTCCGCGATAACCGATTAGTCAGTTTGCGCAACCAAGAAAGATAATTCGTGGCGGCAAATTACTTACAGTTGAAACGCCGTCATGACCTGATTCCGAATCTCGTCGAAGCAGTTGAAGGCTATATGCAGTTCGAGCGCGACACGCTGACGCAGGTGGTCGAGGCGCGCGCCAAGGCAGTCAGCGCGCCGGATCAGGCCTCGCGCATGGCTGCGGAAAACCAGATCACGACGGGGATGGGCAAACTGCTCGCAGTGATGGGAAAACTACCCGCAGTTGAAGGCCGACGAGAATGTGCTCAAGCTGCAGGAAGAGCTGACGACCACCGAAAATCAAATCGCGTACGCGCGGCAGGCGTATAATGACGTCGTGCTCGAGGGCTTAATACGCGCATCCAAACCTTTCCGACAAATCTGATTGCCAGCAATTTCGGTTTCAAGCCCGCCGAATATTTCAAAGGCGCTCCAGAAGAGCAGGCGGTTCCCAAGGTTGATTTTTCGATGACCGCGCCCCGCGCTTAAGCATCCGCGACGGACGTGCGCGATGGCGGGCCCGCGAATTTCAGGACGCTCGAAGCGAATCTACCGCTGCGAGACCGCGGTGCTGGTCGCTCGCGTTCATGCTCCTGTTGGGTGCCCTTGGACTGGGGCTTGATATTGCGGCCCACGACGTTGCAATCGTCGACGGACATCTGGTCGGCTTTCCAGCGCTGACAATTGCGGCGCTGGTTTTCGCAGGCGTGCAATCGATGGTCTCGCACATGATAGCGGCGCGTCTCTCGTGCTCGCTCTCGGTTCATGGCGCGCCCGCTGACGGCAGACACGGCCACCAGCATCAGATGGTGCTCGACGTGATCAACGAGATGGCGACTGCAGCGCGGATGCCCGTGCCCAAGCCGTACATCATCGACGATGAATCGCCGAATGCGTTCGCGACCGGACGAGGACCCCCTGGCCCATTCGGTGATTTGCGCTACGCAGGGGCTGGTCGATCAGATGGATCGTGAAGAACTGCAAGGAGTGATTGGTCACGAGATGTCGCACGTCGCCCACGACGATATCCGCACGATGATGATGATCGCAGTGATGGTTGGCGGAATCGCGATGCTCTCGGATTCCGGTGTACCGCTGGATGTTCTGGGGCGGTTTCGGGCGGGAGCGGGAGGAGCAGCAACAATCGCGACAACCAGGCCGGTGGCGCCGATCACGGTTGCAGCGATCGGGTTGGCCGCGGTGGCGCCAATCTTTTCAGAATTGCTTGCGATGGCGGTGTCGAGGCAGCGCGAATATCTGGCCGACGCGTCGTCGGTCGAGTTCACGCGAAATCCGCGGGCGTTGCTGCGCGCGCTGCAGCACATCGCGAAGATCGAGTCGCCGCTGAAAGCCGGCACGGCGGGCACCGGGCATCTGTTCATCGTGAATCCGCGCGAGGGCATCCGCGAGGACGACGAAGGATTCTTCGCGAACCTGTTTTCGACGCATCCTCCGCTGAGCAGGCGTATCGCGACGACTTGCAGGCGTTGTTGGGCGCAGTGCGCGCCACCTGCGATTGACGCATCGGCGCAGGCCAACACCTAGCCCTAGCGGCGTTGCTCGATGTCGGCCGACCAACCTAAGCTCGACGGATGCCGACCGAGCGTGAAATCGACCAGATACTCAGTCAAGTAGTTGCGCGGGTCTCGAAGATCGAAGGCGTCCAGGCGATCGTGCTTGGTGGATCGCGGGCGCGCGGGACTGCCGACGAACGGTCGGATATCGATCTTGGGATCTATTACGACGGCAAGCATCCGTTCTCGATAGCGGCTCTGGGAGCGGCTGCGAAGGAGCTGGACGATCGGCATGGCGACAACCTGGTGACTTCGTTTGGCGATTGGGGACCCGGCGGTGAACGGCGGCGGATGGCTGCGAGATTCGGCGGGAATCACGTCGATTTTCTTTATCGTGAAGTTGGCGCGGTGCGCGACGCGATCGAGGATTGTATCGCCGGGCGGCTGCGCAGCATCTACCAGCTTGGGCATCCGCTTGGATTTCATATTCAGATTTACGCGGGCGAAGTTCACGTCTGCCGTCCGCTATTCGATTCGGCGGGCACGGTCGCTCGACTCAAGTCTCGAGTCAGCGAATATCCAGAAAAATTGCGGACCGCGGCGGTGACCAAGCATCTGTTCGATGCGGAGTTCGAAATTTCGATCGCCGCGAAGCCGGCCGAGCGCGGCGACGTGATGTACGTCGCGGGATGCCTGTTTCGCGCGGCGGGATTCATGACGTTGGTGCTGTACGCGCTGAATCGCAGATTTTATCTCAACGAGAAAGGCGCGTTCGCCGAGTCGCGAGGCTTCGCGATCAAGCCGGCGCGATTTCACGACACTGTCGCGAGCGTGCTGGGAAACGTCGGTGCAACGCCGGCGGAGTTAGCGGCGAGCGTCGTCAGCTTCCAGAGCCTGGCTGCGGAATTGCGCCAACTTGCCGCCAGTGAAAGCTGAAAAAGCGCTCTAGCGGTTGCGTCCTTTGAGGGCACGTTCGATTTCGCGATTCGACGCTCTGCGCGCGAGCACGTCGCGCTTGTCGTACGAGTGCTTGCCCTTGGCGAGTCCCAACTCGACCTTGGCGCGGCCGTTTTTGAAATATATTTTCAGCGGGACGATCGAATAACCCTTCTCGCGCACGCGGCCCCACAGCTTATCGATCTCGCGGCGATGCATCAGGAGTTTTCGCGGGCGGGTTTCCTTGTGGCTGAACTGGCCGGCGGGAGCGTACGCGCCGATGTGCACGCTCTCGAGGAACGCCTCGCCGTTTTTGATGCGCGCGTAGCTGTCGCGCAGGTTCGCGCGATGCGCCCGCAGCGACTTGACCTCGGTGCCGGTGAGCGCGAGGCCGGCCTCGAGCGTCTCCTCGATGAAGAAGTCGTGCCGCGCCTTGCGGTTGTCGACCACCAGGTCGAATCCGTCGGCGGAGGGCTTGCCGTTACGAGTATTGGAATCGCGCGCCATAACAGGGTGAGTTTATCCGCACCGGGCGGTGCAGATAAGGGGTCCCGAGCGGCGTGGTTCCGCTTCGAAATCTGCTGTCTTGTAACATGGCTGGCAACGCGAGAATGTCTAGGCGTCTCGGGCCGCTTCCACGCACCAAGGGGGTTCGTGCAATTGAGTCCCGAAGCCACTGTCCAGGACTCGACCAGCCGCAGCTTCGTCGGGCGGGGGCGAGAGATTGTTGAACTCTCATCGAGTCTCGACGACGCGATCGCCGGGCGCGGCCGGCTGTTCCTGATCTCCGGCGAGCCGGGAATCGGCAAGACATGGCTGGCCGATGAGGTTGCGAGGCACGCCGCTGAACGCGGGATGCGGGTGGCGTGGGGCCGATGCTGGGAGGGAGGCGGCGCGCCTGCGTATTGGCCGTGGGTGCAGGTGCTGCGCTCACTTGTCGTTCATCCGGATCGGACGCGGGTGCGGCCACCGCTCGTCACGCCGGAGATTGGCCAGCTAATCCCCGAACTATCATCTGAAACGAACAGGCCGAGCTCCGTCGGATCCGGATCAGGCGCGCTTTCGGCTCTTCGACGGCGTCGCCACGATGCTCAAGGACGCCGCTCGCTCGCAGCCCCTGGTTCTCATTTTTGACGATCTGCACGAAGCCGATCAGGACTCGCTGGAGATGCTCAAGTTTGTCGCACGCGGATTGCGCGACTCGCACATCGTGGTCATCGGCAATTACCGCGATGTCGAAGTGCGCCGTTCGCAGATGCTCTCCGAAGCGATTGCCGAACTTCTGCGCGAGGGCGATCAAATCCCGCTGGCGGGCCTGGCCGAGACCGAAGTGGCGCGGATGGTCGAGGCTCGCGCCGCGCTCGCACCAAGCGCGAGTTTCGTCGCCGACCTGCATCGCGCAACTGCGGGCAATCCGCTGTTCGTCGATGGCGTGGTGCGGGTGCTGATAGCCGAAGGGAAGCTGGCTGGCGCGGAGCGGCTGGATCTTAGCGGCTTCAAGTTGCCCGAAGGCTCGCGCGGAGCCATTCGCAAACGGCTCGCGATGCTCTCGGCGGATGCGCAGGCTTTGCTGGCGGTCGCAGCGGTGATCGGACAGGAGTTCGAGCCAGGACTGCTCGAACGCGTCAGCAGCCTCGCCCGTGGAAAGGCTGTCGGATCTGCTGGCGGAGGCGGCCGCGGCCGGCCTCATCGTGTCGCTCGACGGCTCGCGTCACCGATTCACTCATCCTTTGATTCGCGAGGCGTTGTACAACGAGTCCGCAGCCGCCGAGCGGATCGCGTTGCATCGGCGGATCGGCGATGCGCTTGAGGAGATTTACGCATCGGACCTTTCACCTCATCTCGCCGAACTGGCGCATCACTATCGGCAGAGTCGAGACATCGAAAAGGCGATCGGCTATTTGATCCGCGCCGGCGACGCAGCGGCCGCGAAATTCGCGCTCCGCGAAGCAGAGTCATGCTGGGAGGACGCGCTGCGTTTGTTCGAAGCCGAAGGCGGCGATCCAGCAAGGCACGCGGACCTACTGGTGCGCGCCGCGATTCTAAGGCCCGCGCGAGAAACGCAGGCGGTCGAGCGCCTCGAGCAAGCGCTGGCAATCTACGAGAAGCTCGAGATGCGCGCCAAGACCGCCGACCTTCATATCCGACTGCTGGACATCTTCGGAAATAATCTCGTCTTGATGGACCAAGACCGGGCGGAAACACACTTTCGCAAGGCCGAGTCTTTGCTTCTCGAATTGCCCGTCAGCGAGTCGCTGGCGGGTCTCTATCAGCATTGGGCCTGGTCGTGTTTATGGAAGGCAGAGATACGACCTGCATTAGAAGCCGCCGAGCGCAGCGTCGAGGTAGCTCATCAATTGAATAGTGCCTCGATGATTGCGCGGGCGAAGATAGTGATGGGCGCATGCATGGCGGGGAGCGGCCGCCTCCGCGAGGGTTTCGAGTGGTTGGAACGCGGTTGGCAGGAAGCCGATGCCATCAACGGTATCTTCTGCGGGGGCAACCGTGAACGCGGCGTTCCACCTGCAGAATTTGGGCGACTCGAAGGAAGCAATGCGATGGTTGGTGCGGGAAATCTCTCGCCCGCGAAACGCCGAATCGCCATTCAACGAATCGTCATATCTATCCCGCGCAAGTCTTGGCGTTCGGTGCGATGGGGGAACTTGGCAGACGTTCGTCGCATGATGAGCGAGGTCTCAAATTCCGGCAGCTCTTTTGCGGTCACGGGGGTCGGCACAGTTCTGGCTCAACTTCTGGGACGGGAAGCTTGAAGAAGCCGCAGCGGGCCTGACTGCGTTACATCGGAATTGCTCGCAATCAGCGGCGAGTGGAGAACATCTGCAGCGTCGCTCCGGACGCTGGCGCGTCTCTATCGCCTCGCCGGCAGCTACGCCAAGGCGCGAGGAACTTCTGCGAGAGGGCATCTCGTATTCAGTCCCGGGTGGCTACATCGAGTCGGAGCTCAATGGACGTGAGTGCCTCGCCCACGTACTTGCAGACCTGGGGCGCACGGGCGAGGCTAGAAGTGAGCTTCGCCGATGCCGCGAGATCATGGCGGCGGGGGAAGACTGGCGCGGACTCGCGGGGTTAGTCGAATGGTCCGAGGCCGCAATCGCGGTGGCGGAGAAAAGGTTCGACGACGCCGACCGCCATTTCGCGCCAGCGATAGAGATCATTCGTCGCTACTCGATGCGGACACACGAAGGCCCCGCGCTCTGCGACTGGGGCCGCGCGCTGCTTGCGGCGGGTCACCGCGATCGCGCGCTTGAGAAATTCGACGAAGCGATCGAGCTATTTCGCCGCGTCGGCGCAGGCCAGCGCGTGGATCGATTACGTCGAGGCCGCCCGCCAGCCGGCGCACGAAATGACAAGACCTCAGTCGCAGGGCAGTTTCGCAAGGACGGGCATTACTGGACGGTCAGCTTCGGCGGCGAAACCTTCAGACTCAAGGATTCGAAATCGCTCCGGGTGATTGCGCATCTGATCCGCAACCCCGGCCATCAGTTCCACGCGCGGGAACTCGCCGCGCTCGACAGTCCGAATCAGCCAGTCGCGCAACACTTCGACGAGAATGTTGGCGCGACAGTTTCGACCGACCTGGGCGACGCCGGCGTCGTGTTGGATGCCCAGGCCGATGGCCGAGTACCGCCATCGTCTCGAGGATTTGCGCCCGGAGATCGAAGAGGCAGAGCGATGCAACGATCTCGGCCGGGTCTCGCTACTGCGGGAAGAAGCGGAAGTGCTGACCGCGGAACTCGCCGCGGGAGTTGGATTTCAGGGACGCGAGCGCAGGACCTCGTCGCATTCCGAGCGCGCGCGGCTTTCGGTCACCAAGAACATTCGCGGCGCGATTGAAAAGATTCGCGAGGCCAACCCCGCCCTTGGGCGCCATCTCGCGAATTCGATCAAGACGGGGTACCTCTGTTCGTACTCGCCGGACCCGGCCAATCCCATCGTCTGGCGGTCCTGATTCGTCGCGCATCCTGCTCGTCACCTGATTTGTTACCTGTTCAACGGACATTTCCCCCGGGATTTTCACACCTAGGTCTTCGAGACGCGCAATGACGCGCGTCCAAAATCCAGGGAGGGAATGCGATGAGCAAATTTTCAAGGCGTTTGGCGTTTCTGTCGCGAGGGACTTTTGCAGCAGCGGTTGTCGCTCTCGTGATGATTGGGTTCGGTGCGTCGCAGCGCCGTCGGCGAGCGAATCGATCGTCGGCCTGTGGCAGATCACCCTCAAGGACTCTGGCGGGAACTTCATCGACTCGGTGTTCTCCGGTTGGACCAGCGACGGCTTGGAGTTCGACCAGGACATCGTCGCCGATTCTCACGGGCTACGTCTGCTACGGAACGTGGATCAAGTTGGGCGGTCACAGCTACGGTCTTACGCATCCCTTCTTCGACTTCGTCGGGACCACCGGTCTTTGGGACGGGACTTCAGGGTACTTTGACTACACGGTAACTGTTGCGAATGACGGCAACAGCTTCACCGGCAAAGAGAACTTTACGTTTGAGGTTCCTGGAACCAATCCCTACGCCGGAGGTGGAACGACATTCACCGGCTTTACAATCTCGGCGACGAGGATAACGGTCAACAAGAGCCTGCTTCCCTGAACCGAGTCGGATCGCACAATGATGAGCGGTTTCGCGGGGCGGTTCTCGAAGCCGCCCCGCGGGTTTATCGGCCGCCGCGCAGCCAAGGGGTTGGAGAGCATGCTTGCGAACGCGGGCGTTGAGCCTTAGATTGAATGCAGTAACCGTTTCTGTCTTTCACGCACTGGCCTCGGATGGAAGACCCACAATCGTGGGGGCGAACTGGATTCGACGAAGACAACATGGCCATGGTCGCACGCCGGGTGCTGTCGACCCGTAAAACTGGCAGACTGCGAAATTTACCCGCAGACAATAACGGTTACGCTCTGGCGGCCTAAGGGCCGCTAGCGTCCCGCCGCTGCTCGCCCATGGCAGCGGGTCGGGGCGTCATTTAGTGGGCTAGGGACCCGCAGTTCACCGGCTGGGCGGTTTACCGAAACTTCAGCCGGCTGGCGTCAGGAAAGCCCGTCTGTGGGCGTTCCGGACGCGAGCTAGAATTCGCAGACTAAGCGTGTAGTGGCCGTCGCCGGAAGGCCTTCGGACGGGGGTTCAATTCCCCCCGCCTCCACCAATCAGAATGAAGCTGTTCTGCCTAGTGCGGGCGGTTCAGGAGGGCTTGCAGGCGTTCGATTTTTACTGGCTTGGTCAGGTGCTCGTCGAAGCCGGCTGAGAGGGCGCGCTGTTTGTCGGTCTCCTGGCCGTAGCCAGTCAGCGCCACCAGCATCATGGTTTTCGCGTTCGGGAGCATCCGGATGCGACGCGCTACCTCGTAGCCGTCGATGCCCGGCAGTCCGATATCCACCAGCGCGATGTCGAATGAGCCGTCGCGGACCGCGTCGATTGCGGCTAATCCGTCGGCGACGATGGTGGCCTGGTGTCCGAACAGCTCGAGCAACATCGTCAACGCTTCGGCCGCGTCGTAGTTGTCCTCGACGATCACGACTCGCAAATTGCCCGTGCGCCTCGCTGTCGATCGCGGTCGCGGTCGTCTGGGGGCGGGTGATTGCCGCGACTGGCAGGCGAACCTCGAATTCACTGCCCATCCCAGGTCCTGCGCTATGCGCCTGAACGCTGCCGCCATGCATCTCGACCAGCCGCTTGACCAGGGTCAGTCCGATGCCCAATCCGCCGTGCGAGCGGTCGAGCGGGCGCTCGGCCTGCGTGAAGAGATCGAATACTCGCGGCAGCAGGTCGCGCGAGATCCCGATGCCGGAATCACACACGCGCAGGACGACCTCGTTGTCGGTGCGCTCAGCCAGCACGTCGATACGGCCGCCCGGCGGAGTGAACTTCGCGGCGTTGTGTATGAGATTGGTGATCACCTGGCGCATGCGCGCCGGGTCGGCCTCGATCATGCGCTTCCTCAGCGACCGACGATATCCTCACCGACAACCGATGCTGACCGGGTTCGACCAGACATTGCGTTTCTTCGACCGCCTGCTTGACGATGCTCCCGACCTTGAGCGCTTCCTTCTTGAGGGCGATCCTGCCCTGCGTAATTCGTCCGACGTCGAGCAAATCGTCGACCAGTCCCGCGAGCTGATCGGTCTGCCGGCGCGCGATGGTCAGGGCGCGATCGCGGCGGGTGTTGTCGAGCTGCGCAGTCGCGATAGCGTCCAGCACCGCGGACAGCGGGTTGCGAAGCTCATGACCCAGCATCGCGAGGAATTCGTTCTTGCGCTGATCGGCCTGCGCGAGTTCAGCGAGCCTGACCTTGAGTTCCCGCTCCAATTCCACGCGTTCGGTCACGTCGCGAATGAAGCATCGCGTGTAGACGAACTTGCCGTCTTCCCACAGCCCGCTCGAATGGATGAGGACGTGCTTGATCGATCCGTCTTTGCATCGCAGCGCCGCCTGGAAGTCGTAGATGACCTCGCCGCGCATGAGCCGGTTCCAGAACTCGTCGAAACGCTTGCGCTCGACGTAAAATTCGGCGAGATGACGGCCGATGTATTCGTCGGCGGTGTAGCCGAGCAGTTTCAGTTGGGCGGGATTTGCCCACAGAATTTTGCCGTCGGGACCGACCTGGTGGAGACCTTCGAGTGCGTTCTCGATGAAATCCGAAAGCTCCTTCTGACGCAGATGAAGCGATTTTTCAGCTTCCTTGCGTCCGGCTTTTTCGGCGTCAAGCACGCGGGCCTTTTGTTGCAGCAGGCTTATCGCGCGAAGACGGTCGGCCTCGGTGGGCAGCGCGCTATAACTCTCGGCAGGCAGGACCGGAGTGTGCTTCGCGCATACTTTGAGAAACAACGACGCGTCGGCGTCGGAGCCGAAGCTGTGAAGAGGATACGCGCAGCACAGCGCCAGCGCGTGCGTCTTCATGAACGTGTTCCACATTTCCTCGAGGCGGACGGCAGCCTGCCGGTTTCCGTCGGCCCACAGGAGCGCAACCATCTCGCCGAATGCGCGGAGGTCGCGCGGCTTGGTCACGCGGGCGAGAACGCTCTCGATGGCGCGGGTGAACAAAGGCTCGTCCGGCCATTCGTCAACCATGAAGGTTGAAAGCGTCTGCGAGGCATCGCGAGCAGACGAAGCGGCCCTCTCTGCTGAGCTTGTCGAGATCGACGCCTTCAGCTGCGAGACGTTTTTCCAGGCTGATGCGATGCGATTCGGTCCCGATGTACACGCAACTGTCGCCGACACTGAGGCCGTCGGCGAACCAATGCGTCAAAGAATCGATGAGGAAGCCGTCATCCTCGTAGAATTGAACCAAGTGTGAATGAGGATTGACGTCGGCCACGCGGCCGGCCGATGCGAACGAAGCGGAAAACGATGCCGCGAATGAAGCCGCTCTGAGGCCGAGCTGCATATTCATTTGCACTCATCGCATGATACCTCAGGAATCATGACCAATACGTCACTTTCCAGCATGACCCTTGCCGGCCATGCATTCGAGACACTCCCCTAAAAATACAGACAATTGGGGCCAAACACGGAAACTATGGGCCAGAGTCGAAAAAACAGTAAAATCAATGCTTTTGGGCGAAGGAACACTAAGAACGTGGGTAACCGGAAAGGTTTACCGTAGTAAATTTGCCCGAAACTGGTGGTGGTTTATTGATGCGAAACTACTCGCAAACCGTACCGCGGAGGCCGCACTTTCTCAAACCTCAACTGGTGTGCCGGCGCGATCCGGTTCGCTACAATCGGTAACATGCAGGGTGACGGCGAACAGAAACCCCCGAGCGTCCTGGTCGTCGAAGACGACGAAGACGCTCGCGAAGCCATGGTCGCCCTTCTGCAGATGAAGGGTTATGACGCGGGCCGGCAGGCAATGGCCGGGAGGCGCTGGACTACCTGGACGAGGCGCCGGCGCCCGATCTGATCATTCTCGATTTGTGGATGCCGGTGATGGACGGTTGGCAATTCCGGTCGGAACAAACCAGGAACCCACGACTCGCACATATACCGGTTATTGTCGTTACCGCGCTCAGCGATCGCGCCGACGTCGACGCCAACGAAGTCATTATTAAGCCCGTGGATGTGGACCGCTTGCTTACCAAGGTAGACCAATACTGCAGGCGGGAGCCGACGTCATGAACGAGACAGACAAGCGCAACGCCGCCGAGCAAAAAGAAATTGCAGCCTTGGAACAGCGGGAAGCTGAAGCGATGCTCGGGTCCGACGCGCCAAGGCTGCAGACCCTGTGGGCGGACGACATGGTGGTCAACAGCACCGCGAACCTGATCGCGGGAAAACAATCCTGCTCGAGATGGTTAAAAATGGACGGCTCAAGCTGCGCATCTATGAGCGCCGCCCGGTCCGCATCGAAGTGTTCATCGATCTGGTTGTGACCACCGGCCGCGAGGTCCCCCAGCTGATTGGAGATACCGCGGTGTTCAAGCTGTTCACCAGCTATATGAACGTATGGACGAAGCGCGGCGGAAACTGGCAATTGCTCGCGCGTCATGTCGGGCTGATTCAGAGGGAGAAACCCGAGCCTCTTCAGTGATTCGAAATCCAGGCTAGGTCTCCTGCGCGGGAGACGCTTTGTCGTTGCCCCATTGACGTTTCGACCAGCCGCTTGATGATAGCGGCCAACTCCGCGGGATCGAACGGCTTGATGACATGACTGTCGAAGCCTGACGCAAATACCTCGACTCGGTCCTCGACGCGTCCATAAGCAGTCAGCGCAATGGCGGGCAGATGCTCGGAAGCGCCCGTCTTTTTTTCCCGCCCTCGATCTCCTTGATCAGCCCGTAGCCGTCCCGGCCGGGCATGCCGAGGTCGGAGACCAGCACGTCGGGAAACGACTCGGACAGAACGGCGATCCCCCCTCCACGGTTGCACCGTCCTGACCCGGGCTCCTATGCTGGTGAGCAACGACCGCAATGCTTCGCGGGTCTCCGCGTTGTCGTCAACCACTAGGACGGAAATACTGTCGAGACGTGGGATGAGCGCGATCTGCGCGATCGGCGCCACCGTCGGATGCCGGCGCGCGGGACCCGCCAAACCGGCGCTGGTAACGGGAACCGGAAGACGGATTGTAAAGACGCTTCCCATTTTGAGGCCGTCGCTATGGGCGATAACCGTGCCGCCGTGAAGACCTACGATGTGCTTGACGATCGAGAGGCCCAGGCCCATCCCGCGCTCTGCACTGTGCGGGCCGCCGGCCTGCCAGAAGCGTTCGAAAACGTTTTCCAGCGCGGCTTGTCGATCCCCTTGCCGTTGTCGGCGACGACAATTTCGAGATGCGAATTAATTCGCTCGACCGTACCTGAACCTTGCCGCCCTTGGGGTGAACTTGATGGCGTTGGACAGGAGATTCCACACCGCCTGTTGAAGCCGTTGTGAATCCCCCATGATGACGTCGGCGCGCGGATCGAGCACGACTTTATTGCGATCGATTTCGCCTCGGCGGCGGGACTCATCTTCGACCGCGGCTCGTACCACCTCAGCGGGATTGGTCGGTTGCACGTCGAAGCGCATCTGACCGCTCTCGATCCGGGAAATGTCCAGCAAGTCCTCGATCAGTTGTGCCTGCGCCTTGGCATCGCGCCAGATTGCCTTGACGCCTTGATCGACTTTGCCTTCGAGCGTCCCGGTAGTCAGCAGCGCGTTGCACCAGAGCAGGATCGAATTGAGCGGGTTGCGCAATTCATGCGAGACCACGGCGAGAAAATTGGTCTTCGCCTGGTTCGATTTCTCGGCATCGTTCAACGCGGCAGTGAATGTATTGCTCGCGCTTTGGATCTCCGCCAAGCTATCCACGTCAGCCCCGCCGCGAGAATCAATGCAACAATCGGGATACTCCACATCTCGAGGTTATATTGCTTATCGCGCCGTGCATCTCTGGCTAACCGCAACTCCTGTTCGACCGCAGAAATCGCATCGAACTTCGCTATAACTTTGGTCCCGATCGAGGCGCTCGCGGGGCAAGCTCGCGTTTCTTCGTATCGGCAGAGTTCTGATCTGCGTCATTGGCGGCCTCGAGCCACTGATTCTCCAGGCCGCTGAGGTCTATCATCCGCTGTTCCTGGCTTGGATTGTCGGAAACGAGCCCGCCAAGTTGCTTGATGATTTCCTGGCTGTTGTTCCAATGTTGTTGGATCGAACCGCGGTTGTTCGGATCTGAAGAAAGCAGGAGGCCCCTGAACGCGTTCTGTGCGGACAGAAACTCGGCCTTTGCGGTTTCGGCCAGAAGCATTACGCGATCCGTATGCTCGACCCAGTCCGTCTCGTTCATCTGGCGGTTCAATTGAAACAACAAAGCGATGGCCGCCAGAGCCATCAGGATGGCCGGAACCACGATTGTGGTGGTGAGGCTCTTTTTTAGTCGGTTGGTCGGCATCACGTCCGCGCTCTCGGAACCAAAGCCTTTTAGTCCGCCCAGCGCGAATGCGCAATCACAATGTAGCGCAAGTCCCACAGGTTGCCGGTTTGAGTACAGTCCCGCAAGCCGGGCCGCAGAGTTCCCCTTTCGGAAATTTTTACCGCTGTAGCAACAATTACATGCTTCCTAGTAGCGAGCGCGGAAGTCTGTGTAAAACATGGTCATAAAAACGGTTCCAATGGCATTCGCATTGCTTATCCTCGCGGACAGAAAGCCACTAACCCTTGCCATCAGGAGAAAAAGACATGATTAAAAAGATTCTGCCGATCGGAGCGCTTGCGATCGCGTTCGCTGGCTCAGCATGGGCCCAGGATGCGGCCTCGCTCCTGAACAAGGCCAATCAGATGAACTACGAGGAAATAGAGACCGCCAAGCTGGCGCATGAAAAGGCCGGTGACAACCAGGCTTTGATGACCTATGCCGATACTATCAAGGGCGATCACGAAGCCAATGAAGAGTCGGTCACCGCGCTATCACGTCAGAAGAGCATCAAGCTCGAAGGCACAGACACCGACAAGGTCGACAAAAGCCCAATGCGAGACCTTAAGGGTGGCGCTTTCAACGAAGCTTATCTCGCAGATCAGGTCCAGGGACATAAGGAAGCTCTGAGCGATTTCGAGCATGCAAGAGGACAGTTCAAGAGCGATCCCGACATGGACCTCTATGTCGAGCAGAGTATCCCTGTACTGCAGGCCCATCTGAAGATGGCTGAGAATCTGAAGCGGCACGTCGGTGCAGGAAGCACGGAGAATCCGGCTAACAACAAGAGCACCACCGGCGGAATGGGCGCCTCAGCGCGAAACGAGTAACAACTCCGGCACTTAGGACCCCGCGGGCCTTAAACGCTCGCGGGGTTTTTTGCGCCCAAAACTTTTCGACACCTAAGGAAATTAAGATGAGAAGCGTTATACTGTTTGGCGCGATGCTCGCGCTCCTGGGACTGGTCGCCTTCGCGATGCCGTCCTTCAACACTGAAGAAACCAAGGATGTGGTGAAACTTGGCGATCTTAAGGTTCAGGCGAAAACTGAAGAACCCCATTTCATTCCGCCGATTGTCAGTGAAGGAGCAATGGTCCTGGGGATACTGCTTATCGGCGCGGGCGTGGTGATGAACCGTCAGTAGAGAATTCTACTGACGGCCATCATGTTGCTTTGAGGGCTTTCTAGACTCGGCCGAGCAGTGCCAGAACGAGAACTATGACTAGCACAGTTCCAAGTGCGCCGCTCGGGTAGTAACCCCAGCCCGCACTGTACGGCCAAGCCGGCAAGGCGCCAATTAAGAGAACGACTAGTAAGACTAATAGTATGAGGTTCATAACTGTCTATCCTGGTGTGGTTTGCCGCGATTCGGTCGCGGCATCATCTACTCAGATGACCACGGTTAGGGGTTTACAGCACGTGGCCCAGCACGAACCAGATAACGATGATTGAAGCTGGAACACCTAGGAGCCATGCAATCGCATAACGCATTTTACTACTTCCTCTTTGGAGTCGGTCTGCCGATCAATGATTTAATCGACGTAATTGCTTAAATAGCAGGAAGTGCGCCAATAGATTGCACAGATAAACCGCACCAAAACGCTAATGATTGCAGGAAAGATTTTCTTATGGGGATGACATTACTTACTGAGTTCGCGAGTTCATTGGGTCTTTTTATTTGCCAGATGCTCACCAGGTATCTTCTTCAACCGGGCCACGTAACCACGCTGCGCTATGACAGGGAGCACTGCATATGACCGATCTCTACCGACGACCCGATGAATATGATCTCGAGCATGTGGGCGATGAAGAGGACGTAGTCTTCTATGTAGGTCTCGCGAAAAGCCTGCATCCGAGATCGGTCCTCGAGCTCGCGTGCGGCACCGGAAGAATAACGGTTCCCATGGCCGAAGAGGGAGCGCGTTCAAGTTTTTCCGTAGTGGGGTTGGACAGCGAAGTCAACATGCTCAGGCAAGCGCGCGACAAAGCCAGGCACATGCCGGCGGCGGCGCGCAAACGGCTCAGACTGGTGCATGGCGACATGCGCAAGTGGCACGGACGCGAGCCGTTCGACCTGATAGTGGTGCCGTGCGCCTCGATTACTCACTTCCTCGACTTGGACGAACAACTGGACGTGTGGCGGCGAGCCTTTCAGAATCTGGCGCCAGGAGGGAGATTCGTGGTCGAGACGGTTATGCCGAATTTTTCGGCGTACGCAGACTCATTCTCGAACCCGCCGCGGACTCTGGTCGAGATCGATCGCGATGTGACTGACGAGCCCCGGAAGATCAGGCTGGTGCGGAGGAAGACCGTCAACTATTTACCCGACGAGCAGCGCGCACAGATCCGTTTTCTCTACGAGAAGTACCATCGCAAGAGTCTTGTCGAGTGCTACATCGATGACTTCGAAAGCCATGTGTACTTCCCGCGCGAACTGCGGCTGCTGTTCCTGCACACCGGCTTCGAGATCGAGAATGTCTTTGGGGACTACAATCGGCGGTCGCTGCGAGCCAGCTCCCAGCTGATGATCATGATCGGGAGGAGACCGGCTGGTAAATCTTTCAACGGAAACGGTAGAAATTCTTCCGCTTAGGATTTCTTTTTCGGGACTTTGGCGCCGGATCGGCGGGCCTCAGACAAGCCGATCGCGATGGCCTGCTTGCGGCTTTTGACCTTTTTGCCGGAGCGGCCGGATTTCAAGGTTCCCCGCTTCATTTTGTGCATCTCTCGTTTGACTGCTTTGCCGGCCTTTTTCGAATATTTCCGGCCACTCGATTTCTTGGGAGGCATGGACACTCTCCTGAAAGTCGCGACTTTGGTAGGGCGAAGAAAAAAAGAAATCCGGCAAGACCAGCGTCGCAAACGGGGGGAGGACGTTGCGGCGACCGACCCTGCCGGATCGGGGGAAGGAGACTTTACTTGTTGTCCTTTCCGCAGCAGTCCCGATAAAGCTTGCCGGAACCGCAGGGACATGGCGCATTCGGATTCGGTTTATTCGCCAAGGTGGTGCAACCTCCAAACGCAATTGCAATGTACAGAGAAGTGAGCAACATCTGTGCCATAACTCGCTGGTTGGAAGTTCCTGTATTTTACGATGGTTTTCGATCTTACCGTCTTGCCGAAAGTGGGAACCGTGTAATCCGTGCTGAAAATTATTCTGATGATTCTGTCAAAAAGGCGACAACGCGACGTAAGTGGAGAGGATCGAAAATTGCTGATCGAATTAACCATGCACACATGAGGCAGGCAAATGCGACCTATAGACACTTCGTCCACCACTTCCTCGCAACGTCGACTCTCCTCCGGGCGCTTGGTAGCGGCATTAGCTGGGTCACTTATCGTTAGTTGCGTCGCGCTTAGCGGATGCGCTTCGACGAAGACGAACTACGACGACCGAACATTCTTCCGCGACGAGCAGGGTCTCGACACCCACGGACGAAAGACCTGGTTCGATCACCTGGTCGAGCTCGATCCCGGCGCCCTCAAGACGCACCTGGCGGCCGACTACGATCAGGCTGCGCCGGAGAAGATCGCCGTGCTTCCATTCTCCGACCGCGGCAGCGCGCAATACGTCGTCGATAAAATCCCGCTGACGCATCGAACCGACGGGGAGCAGGCCGATTGGGCGTGGACCGACGCGAATCGGATGAGACGCGCCGTCATCGGATACCTGGCGTCGCGAGAATTCGTGGAGGCGAATATCATCCAGGTCGACGAGATCCTTAAAGAGCATGGAATCGATACGGAGAAGAAGCTGGATCAGGTTCCCCCGCAAACGCTGGGCAAATGGCTGGGCGTCGACGCGGTCGTGTACGGGAACGTCCTCCATTACGACGCGTACTACGCGTTTCTCGTATCGGCATGGCAGGTCGGGGCCAACGTGAAGATGGTCTCGACGCACAACGGCGAGGAGCTTTTTTCCGCCGATGGCAGCCGCTACAGCGTGAACTTCATGCCGGCCTTCGATCCGATGGATATAGCGATCAACTCGGGCCTCTCATTGCTCGAGCTGCGGGACGTAACGCTCGCGCGCGCCGAGGAAGAGGATGCGCGCGAAATCGTGTTGCGGATTCCGCGATCGGAAAAGTTGAAGAGCGGGCTTATCGAGCAAGCGCGACGTCAGGAAGAGATCGAGGCTGACGCACGCGATATCCGTTGATTACTCAATCGACATAAAAGACGCCGCCGAAGTTCGCGGGCCTTGTGGGCGCGCGAGTCGGCGGCGACTTCCATTACGAGCTTCCTTACTAGTAGGCGGACCCTGTCGAGTTAGCCACCATCAGTTTGTTGTTCACGCTCTTGACGCCGTTGGTCTGCTGGGCGACCTGGGCGGCCTGAGTTGCCATATCCGGAGAGGGCACCCTGCCGTTCAGAGTGACGACGCCGGCCCTCGTGTGGACGTGAATGTCCGACGCGGGGAGCTTGTCCTTCTCAAGCGCGGCTTTGACTTCGGCCGTAATGGTCGTGTCTTTCACCGCCCGCTTGGTTGCATGATACGTATCTGCCCCAGCTGCCACAGTGTCGGAACCGGCATTCTCCATCTCGTGACCAGCTGCCTTCATCTGCTGGCTCGCCGGCGCGTTCGGATTGGTACTTGCCGGCGCACTGTCCTGAGCGAACGCAGGAACCGACATGACCATACCGAACAGGACGGCCGGTACAATCAGTCTGAATGAATATTTCGCATCCATAAATTCCCTCTGGTTACTCGCTCATTCCCTGCGACTTGAGCCACTTCTCGATGGCCTCGCGGCGGTCGCCCGAGCGTTCCTGGATTTTGCCAACGAGTTTCTCCATGCTGCCCTGAGCCTGGGTCAAATCGTCGTCGGTCACCTGGCCCCATTTGCGTTTAATCTCGCCTGAGAGCTGCTTGAACTTTCCCTTCATCTGATCGCTATTCATAACGGATCGCTCCTTGTAAGTAAGTGGTTTTTCACGACCGTCGGGTCGCGATTGTGACTAAAAATGAGCAAGGACAGGGCCAGCGATAAATGCGCGACAGATAAGCTTTTTTTGGATCCAGCAGGAGAAATTTCTTCACGTTCCCGAACGCGATAAAAATAATTTTTGGCTCGATAGATCTTCGAAAAATCAGACCCGGTAACTCTTTCCGGCATCCGAAACGATAACTCAACTTGATCACACCTGAACTACGCTATTCATTGGCAGATGAATTGCTTTTAAAAACACAAAATCGAACTTGCGTCATCTTCAGCAACGGAAGGGTTTCAAAAAATGAATACTTCAAGAGTAGACGTCGACGGTCTGATCGATGAGGGCCGCGAGAGATTCAATGATCTGTCGGAAAAAGGGATGGATTACGTCGCCACGGCGAACTCCTTCCTGACGGACTTCATCCGCGAGGAACCGTTAATCGCGATTGCCAGCGCGTTCGCAGTCGGCTACGTCGCGGCCCGGATCCTCAGTCACCTGTCCCGGCGGTGATCGGCCATGGAAGCGCAATTACATAGCGACTACGCCGAGGAGTTGCGGGAAAAGATCGCCGAGCATCCCCAGCGATCGTTGGCAATTGCGCTCCTGAGCGGCTTCGCAATCGGCGGCGGACTCAGCAGCCGGACATCGTTCCAAATCATCCTGTTGGTCCTCCAGGGGTTACTCGGAGACAGGCTCATACCTGCACTGGTGAAGTCAGACGAAAATGGCAGACGACCCCGCAATAAAAAGTGAAATAGAGGACGCGACCGACGACCTGCGCGATGCGTTGCATCAGATCAACGATCGCGTCGAGGAGGGTGTCGCGAAGCTTCGGCCAGACCGCGGCATCCGCAGGCATCCTATAACCAGCGCGTGTCTTGCCGGAGCATTGGGTTTTGCGCTGGGGTCGGACTCGGCCGAAGTGGCAATGATAGGACTGGTGATATTGGGCGGCGTAATCGTGCTTTCGAACGAACATAAGAATAAATCCGATGAAACCGAACGAGTCTAATAACGCACTCGAGCGGGAGCGGCACGAAGCCGAGTTGCCCGAGCTGGCAGTTAGGATCCTGTCGGACTTCGCGCGCATCGTCGCGGGCGAGGCCCGCCTGCTCGAATCGAACATCGTCGAAGCCGCGAACACGCTGGTGGGCCGCGTCTACATCGCGGGTATCTTGGTTGTCCTCGCCGCCGGCGGTGTTGTGGCTCTCCTGGCGAGCGTGGTGTTCCTTCTGCACCACTGGATGCCGTGGTGGCAGGTGTTGGGACTCGTCGGCGTTGTCGCGATTGTCCTCGCCGAAGTACTCAGACGCACATTGATTCCAGCCCCATCTGCATCATCGATTATCCGTGGTGCGATCCAGCTAGCTTTCCGCCCGCTTCCTACACTTAGCGGAAAAAACTACCTACTTCGTTGGTTCCAAGCCCTAGCTATCGAATTGACGATACTAATTCGCTATCAGGGCGCTATGTTTTTGGGCGCACGCAATGGCACACGAGTTGCTGATTACTAAGTATCCAACGCGTGAGGTACTGAGTAATGCTGTATTACGCACTCGTTTTTCTAGTCATAGCTGTGGTTGCGGCGGCACTAGGATTTGGTGGCATTGCGGGCACGTCCGCGGAATTCGCGAAGATCCTGTTCTTTGTATTCCTGGTCCTGTTCGTGGTGTCGCTGGTCGCCGGACGAGCAATGCTTTGAGTGAGCCCCTCGCTCGAGCACTTCAGCTAAGTCATAACCCCGAAGCAGCAATCCACAGAGCAGACGCTCTGTGGATTGCTTTTTTATCGGCGGATCGAATCAGATCTCATGAGACGAGGAAAAAAACCTTTTCCTAACTACGGAGCCACGTAGGTGGTTGTAGTCTGACGCTGCACCTCGCCGTCGTCACTCGTCACAGTCCGAGTGGTGGTCTCGGGAACAGTGGTAGTGACCACAGGAGGCGCTGAGTAAACAACCGGCGGTGGATATTCGGAATTGTATTGAGTGACGGTCTTTTGCTGGACCGTGCCGTTGTTGAACCGAGTAGTAGTGGAAGAGGTGGTGGCGTTCGGAGGCACTGTTACTGCAGGCTCCGTTATTACAGGGGCAGCCGTTACGACGGCCGGGACAGGAGCGGGGGCGGTTTCCACTTCGCGAGTGTGTTTCAGTGACAGTCCTTTCGGTTGAGCAGCTCGACATCCAGCCGAGCGAAAGGCCGACGCAAGCAGCCAGAGCTACGTTGGTAATTATTTTCATAGGATCCTCCGATCGACAATCGACGAATAGGTCGTCCTAGAATCGACGGAGTTTGCGCCAGAGCCGCGGGGTGAATGGGATGGGTTTATTTTTTTGGCGGACCCTGGCGCATCCCTCCGAACACTGTAAGAACGAGCAATCGCTGTGCCGCCCAGGGAAGGCTCAAAAACATTGTAAATAAAGCCATTCCCTGGTTCGCAAAATGAGCGCATGCGAAAAATTCTGTATTTCCTACTCACCGGGCGATTTTTGCACATGGATCTTTCAAGAAATCGCCGAATCCGCCTTATTTTCGTGCAATGCTGGCGGCTTTTTTCGACGAAATAAGTGGCACATCCGTTGCAGTCTATTAGCTAGCTGATACACCAAAAAGCATAAGAACTTCAGTCTATTCGACAGCGATCAACAATCCAGGAGGCAACCAAAAATGAGAACCCGGACATTGCTCTTTTCCGCATCAGTACTGGCCGGCGCTTTTCTCGTACCTATCGGAACAAGCTTCGCGCAGAGCGACGCGAATCGAGCCGCTGACAACACAGCAATCAACCAGCGCGATAGCGGGCATGAGACTCTCACACCGATGGATCAATCGAACAAGCCGTCGGATCTCAAGATGACGCGAGAAATCCGCCGCGCCATCGTCAAGGATCGCGCGCTCTCAACTGACGCCAAGAATATCAAGATCATCACGATCGATGGCGCTGTTACTCTGCGTGGTCCAGTCAAAACCGATGAGGAAAAAGCAGACATAGCAGCGAAGGCCGCACAACTCGCCGGCGATTCCAATGTTCACAACGAACTCGAAGTCGCGGGTCGATAGCTAGTCAGACTCAGGAGTACTACTCATGGCAGCAAAAGCAGTTTTTGGGATCGCGAAAAGTGAAGAGCAAGCGACCCGCATAGTCAATGCGTTGAAAGAAGCGGGCTTTTCGAATGACGACGTATCGGTGTTGTTGCCGGACCGCGCGGGCTCGCGCGATTTCGCGCATGAACATCACACCAAGGCGCCTGAAGGAGCGGCGGCTGGCGCCGTAGCCGGCGGAGTTACGGCGGGAGTGCTGGGCTGGCTGGTTGGAATCGGCACTATCGCAATCCCGGGCGTAGGACCGTTGATCGCGGCCGGTCCTATCATGGCGGCGTTGAGCGGTGCGGCCGCAGGCGGAGCGGTGGGAACCTTGGCCGGAGCGCTGGTTGGTATGGGAATTCCTGAGTACGAAGCCAAGCAGTACGAAGGCAAGGTCAAAAACGGCAACATCTTGATTTCGGTTCATACCGAAGACAGCAAGGAACGCAACGCGGCGAAAGAAATCTTCGATCGTGCGCACGCCGAAGATGTCTCATCCACCGGCGAGGCTCGCGTCTAGGAAGTTGCGCGGATGAAATCCTCTTAAACCTGTAAGACTCGCGGGCGATGGAATCCAACTCCATCGTCCGCAAGTTCTTTCATCGGCAACCAGCAGCCAAAGATGCCTGTAAAAAACAATACTCCCGACGTTAAAAACGATGTGCGAATACTCGTCGCCTCCGATGACCTCTCTGGACGCGAGACTCTGCGCGACCTGATTAGCTCCTGGGGCTTCGTCGGGCGTGCCGTCGCCCGGGACGAGGTGCTCGAGGAGGCCCAGAACTTCGCGCCGCATGTCCTGCTTGTTGACCTAAAGGCTCAACAGAAAGACGGCGAGTCACTTTTGCCTGAGCTGCAAGCACGCGGAATCGAGGTCGCGACGGTAGTGATGGCCGAAGAAGCGGATCTCCGTTCCCTCGAACGAACGATCAAGCCGGGCGCCTGCGATTACATTTCCAAGCCAATCAATCCTAACAATCTTCGCGTCCTGCTGAACGAGTTAGCGACTCAACTAAAAGTGAGCGAAGAAAACCAGCAACTCCGACGAAAATTAATCGAGGCCGGAACGCTTGGACCGATAGTCGGGCAGTCAACCGCGATGCGTCGCGTCATGCGGCTGGTCGAAGAAGCGGCGGCGTCGAATTCCGCCCCGGTTTCGATCGTCGGGGAAAGTGGGACCGGCAAGAAACTGGTGGCGCGCACGATTCACGAACTGTCGGCGCGCCGCAACGGTCCTTACGTCGCAGTCACCTGCACGGGATTGCCCGACGACCTGATGGAAAGCGAGTTGTGGGGCCATGAGCGCGGCGCTTTTGCGGGCGCCGATCGGCGTCGCGAAGGATTCCTGGCGATGGCCAATGGCGGCACGCTCCTGCTCGACGAAATCAGCGATCTGAAAGTCGAGCTCCAGGCCAAGTTGCTGCGGACAATCGAGGACAAGAAGCTGCACCGGATCGGCGGTAACAACGGGAATGAAATTCCGTTGGACGTTCGCCTGATCGCGTCTTCCAGCAAGAGTCCTACCGAGGCTATGCGCTACGGCAGATTGCGCGAGGATTTATTCTCCCACCTCAATACTTTCATCATCGAGTTGCCGCCGCTGCGCGATCGGCTGGAAGATATTCCCGCCCTGGTCGAGGCGTTTATTGCCCAGTCCGCAGAGAAGAATCGAAAATCCATAACCGGCGTCGACAATGAATGCCTGGAAATACTTCGGCTGAATCGATGGCCCGGTAACGTCCTGCAACTGCGGAATGTGATCGAGCGGGCAACAGTCGTCGCGCGCAGACCGCTGCTGGCGGCCGGAGATCTCCCGGTCGATATCAGGCGCGCCGGGCGCAAGGGGCCTCATTTCGAATTGCGCATCGGAGAGTCGCTGGACGAAGTCGAGCGGGAGTTTATTTTCAAGACCCTGGATTTCACCAACGGCAATAAAGTTCGTGCCGCCCAAATCCTCGGGATCAGCTTGAAGACGCTCTACAACCGATTGGTGCGATACCAGGGAAAGGATCGCGATCCCGCGGTCGAATCGTCACGACACAACTGAACGAACAGCGGGAATAGCGACTGTCAGGCGGTGGGCACTTCCGCCGCGATCTGCTCCAGCGATCTCGGTCGCAGTGACTTCTCCGCGGCGAATGTCAGCACGGAATCGAAGTAGGATATCGAGCTCCGATCGCCGCGCCGAAACCGGCGCAAAGAGAGATCGCGCGGATGCGCCAGCGCGATCACGGGCATCCCAAGCGTCGCCAGCGCCAGCATTCGATCGCGGCTGAGCAAATCGATTGAGTCGCGATAAATCACGCTGAACTCGTCATCGTACGGCGGTTCCTCCCCGACAACGCGCAGACGGTAGTAGTCCGCCGGTGGATTGCCGCCCATCGACTCGACCTTGGCCACGAATCCGGCGCGTCGCAGAAGTTCCGTGGCACGGGCGTGTCTTTTTCGTATGGAAAAATCATCACCGGTTGAAATCGAACGCCGTACTTGCGCGTGATTTCGTCGACACGCGCGCGTCCCGCCTCGAGCTGGGATTCGTAATCGGTAATCGTTCGATGGTCGACGTGACGCAGGAATCCGTGCCACACGAAACCCGTGTTGTGCCGGCCGAGCACGTTGAGATACTCGCGATGCGGATGCGTGTGAGTGGGAGTCCAGGCGAAATCGGTGTGGATGCCGGGGCACTGATCATCGAGATGCTCCATGAACGCCTGCAACGTGCCCGCGTTGAAGTAGTCGAAGTTGATGGGGCGATCGTCGATGACAAGATTGATGGGCACCGGAATCGCAGGGTTGCGGCCGGCGGCCGAATCTACCGCGGCCAGCGCGCCGATGCTGGCAGCTCTTCTTGTTGGCGCGGCGAGCTCGGCCAGCAGCTCGCGCTCATCGTATTGATCGTCGGGATGCAGATCGAAAATCGCGAGACCGGCCCCGACTTCGATCGAAAAAATCGACGGCGTCCCGGATCCCGATCGATGGAGGCTCGACACTATCGGGCGCACGCCGTCATCGAGGCCGGCCGCCAGCGGCATGTTCAACCGGGTCATGATTCGTTCGCCGGCGATTGCCGCGGGAAGGATCGGATGCGTCGAGAATTGATAGCCGTCGGCCGGCCGGTTCAAGAACTCGAATTGCTGATCCGAGAACGGCAACAACGGGAATCGGCGTCCCGGCTGGAGCGCTCCTCGTACATATATGGTTGCCCCGCTCTCGGCGGATTCGCGCAGACGCGCTCGCAGGTCGGGACCGAGCTGCGCCAACAGATCGAAATTGATCGCGATCAAATGGTCGCGCTGCGGCCGGCGTCCGCATCGCGGCCTCATCCGGAAGCCCGATCTCGACCTCGAGACCGCGAAGCCGAGCAACCCGCGCGACTGCGGCCGGCAACTCCGAACGACTACCGATCAGCCAGCACTTTGGCCTGGACAGACTCGCGTGACTTGGAGACTGCCTCAGCGGTGGCGCTTGCTCCAGATTGGAGTTCATTTGCGCGTCGTTCATTGGAATCCAGTATTGCTTCGAGCGCCTGCGAGGGCGCGATCTTGAGCAGCAGTTTGATGTTGGGAATCACGCAATGGCCGCCGATGAAGCCGGGGAAGTAGCGCTGGCGCGGGCAGGAAATCGACTTCCTCAAAAAAATCGATCGCCTCGGAGTAATCGCCGCCGACGCTCTCGGCGCAACGGTTCATTTCCTGCGCGAACGCGATACAGACGCCGAAGTAGGTGGTCTCGGCGAGCTTCGCCAGCTCGAGCGACTCGATTTCCGTCATGCGCCTGGTCTTTCATACCGGCTGCCTGAAAGTGCGCCTCGGCACTGGCGGCGTCGGAGCGAGCAGGAGCCGAAACAAATTGGAAGAAGTGAACCGGTCTTGCTCCATCCGGACGTGTTTGCCCCGCACCGGGCTGTAAGCGACGGCGCTGCCGCTCTTCTCCGCGATGGACCGCGTGGTCCCGGGCAACACCGTGCTGTTGATAATCGTCAGCGCAGGCTGAAAGCGGTTGATGTATCCGAGCGCGACGGTTTCGAATTGATGGGGCGATTGAAATGGGATGCACAGATGCATCGCCCCGATTGGCTCTTCAATTTTCACGCGGTCGAGGTCGTGACGCAGCACGGTCTCCTTGCGGTCCAATATCGCCGCGAGTGCGGCACCCACTTCGCCCAGTCCGA
>CAVUUH010000006.1:0-244192 GCA_963744545.1 uncultured delta proteobacterium | reverse complement strand
CGTCATATCAAGCGCGCGGTCGCGTCTGGATTTGCGTCTTCCCCGACAAGCCGTTGACCAAGAAGCCCGCCGAAACCCGTATGGGCAAGGGCAAGGGCTCGCCCGAAGGATGGGTGCGTGTGCTCCGCCCGGGCAGGATTCTGTTCGAGATGAAAGGCGTCGATTACGCCACCGCAAAAGAAGCGATGCGTCTCGCGGCGCACAAGCTGCCTATCAAGACAATGATGATCTCGCGCGAGGAGGGTGGCGGCCTTGGAGCTTGACGAACTAAGGCAGATGACCGCGCAGGATTTCGGGTAAAGGAGCACGAGGCGCGCGAGGAAATTTTCCGGCTGCGCCTGAAGCTGCGCACCAATCAGCTCGACAATCACGCCGCCTATCGCCGCGCGCGCCGCGAGTTGGCGAGGATTTTGACTTTGCTCAGCGAGAAGACGCGGGCGAAGCGGCAAAGGAAAAGAAGGCAAGTTAATGCGGGAGCGAATTAAACGGCGCGAGGGGACCGTGGTCTCCGCCAAGATGACCAAGACCGTGCTGGTCAAGGTCGATCGCATGGTCGAGCACGAGCTGTACGGCAAGCGCGAGCGTCGCAGCACCAAGTTCATGGCGCATGACGAGCGCGGCGAGTGCAAAGAGGGCGATCGCGTGCAGATTATCGAGTCGCGTCCGCTGTCGAAGAATAAACGCTGGCGCGTCAGCCGCGTACTCAAAAAGGCCGCGGGGTAAGGATCGCGAGATGGTACAGGTACAAACGGTTCTGGATGTCGCCGATAACTCGGGCGCCCGCAAGGTTATGTGCATCAAGGTGCTCGGCGGCTCCAAGCGCCGGTACGCGTCGGTCGGAGACGTGATCGTGGTCGCAGTGAAAGAAGCGATTCCCAACGCCAAGGTCAAAAAGGGCGACGTGTCGCGCGCGGTGATCGTGCGCACGGCAAAAGAAATCAGCCGCGACGACGGCAGTTATATCCGCTTCGACGGCAACTCGGCCGTGCTGCTCGACAAGGATCACGAGCCGGTCGGCACTCGCATCTTCGGGCCGGTCGCTCGCGAGCTGCGCGCGAAAAAGTTTTTGAAAATAATCTCGCTCGCGCCGGAGGTGCTGTGATGGCGTCGGCGAAGTACAAGATTAAAAAGAATGACACCGTGATGGTCGTCACTGGCCGCGACCGCGGCAAGACCGGCAAGGTGATGCGCGTGCTGCCCGAGGCTGGACGCGTCGTGATCGAGCGGCTCAATATCGTCAAGCGTCACACCAAGCCGCGCGGCGCGCAGAGCCCAGGCGGAATCATCGAAAAGGAAGCGCCGATCGCAATCTCGAACGTCATGATTTTTTGCGATCGCTGCAACGCGCCGGTCCGGGTCGGCATCAAGGCCAACGACGACGGCACCAAGAGCCGCGTCTGCCGGCGATGCAGCGAAGTTATAGGTAACGACTAATGGCCGACAAAAAAGAAAAGCCGGATAAAGCCGATCAGGCTGCCAAGGCCGATCAGACCGCCAAGTCTGACGCTGCGGCCAAGGCCAAGCGCGAAGGCAAGGCGCGGCAGGCTCAGCAGAAGCAGGCGGCTGAAGAGGCCAAGGCGTCGGCTGCCGCAGCCGCTTCCGCCCGAGCCCAAGCTGCCGGCGCGTCTGCGCCTTCGCTTCGAGAACGAGATCGCGCCGGCCCTGATGCGCGAGCTCAAAATCGAAAACAAGATGCGCGTGCCGCGGCTCGAGAAGATCATGATTAACATGGCGCTGCAGGAAGCGCGCGACAATGTCAAGATCCTCGACTCCGCGCTCGAAGAGCTGAAAGTAATCGCCGGACAGAAGCCGGTGCTGACCCGCGCGCGCAAGGCGATTTCGAATTTCAAGCTGCGCCAGGGCATGCCGATTGGCGTGATGGTCACGCTGCGGCGCGAAAAGATGTGGGAATTTTTCGACCGGCTGGTGAATATCTCGCTGCCGCGCGTGCGCGACTTCCGCGGCGTCAGCGACAAGTCATTCGACGGCCGCGGCAATTACTCGCTCGGGCTGAAGGAGCATACGATTTTCCCCGAACTCAATCTCGACAAGGTCGAGAAGGTGAAGGGTTTGACGATTTCGATCACGACCACGGCGCGCAGCGACTTCGAGGGGCTGACGCTCCTGCGCGCGCTCGGGATGCCGATGCGCGGAGCGGCCGAGCGCGAAGCGGACGCCGCCAAAGCTGCGGCATCAGCGGCGGCTCACGCTGCGGCAAGAGCTGCGGTCGCGGCCGCGGCCACACCGCCGCCGACGCCGACGCCAGGACAGGGAGCATAGGAACAGCAGATGGCGAAAACGTGCCTGCGGGTTAAGGCGATCGCAAACAAAAATTCAAAGTGCGCCAGTACAACCGCTGCCCGCTATGCGGCCGCGCGCGCGCGTACTATCGGCGTTTCAAGATGTGCAGGCTTTGCCTGCGCAAGAACGCACTCGACGGCAAATTGCCGGGCGTGATCAAAGCGAGCTGGTAAAAGATATCATGTCGCAGACCGATCCAATTGCTGAACTGCTGACGCGAATCCGCAACGCGATGCGCGCGCGGTACAACGAACTCACGGTGCCCGCATTCGCGATTGCGCGAGGCGATTTGCCGCGTGCTGATGGCCGAGGGATTTCTGGCCGGCGTCGAAGTCGGCGGCGAAGTGCCGCAGAAGATGCTGGCGCTCAAGCTGCGCTACTCGCCGGCTCGCGAGTCCGTCATCCGTGGAATCGATCGCGTCAGCAAGCCGAGCAATCGGCGCTATGCCGGCGCGGCGGAAATCGGCAAGGTGCGCGGCGCGATGGGCGTGCAAATGGTGTCGACCCCGCTCGGCGTGATGACCGGGCGCGAGGCGCGGCGCAGGAAAGTGGGCGGCGAAATTCTCTGCAGGGTTTGGTAACTATCGATGTCGCGCATAGGAAGACAACCGATTCTTCTCGACAAGAGCGTCAAGGCGTCGGTCGCCGGCGCGACGCTCAAGGTCGAGGGCCCCAAGGGCAAGCTCGAGTTCAGCTTCATCCCGGGTTCACCGTCGAGATCAAGGACTCGCGAAATCGTCGTGAAGCGTCCCGGTCGACACCAGGAAGAGCGCGCGATTCACGGACTGATGCGCAAGCTCGTCGCCAACATGGTCGAGGGCGTCAGCAAGGGCTTCACCCGCGTGCTCGAGATCAACGGCGTCGGCTATCGCGCCGAGGTCAAGGGCCAGCAGGTCAATCTTACGCTCGGCTATTCGCATCCGATTGTCTATCAGCTTCCGCCGGGCGTCACCGCGAAAGTCGAGAAGCAGGTGACCGTCACGCTGGAGAGCGCCGACCGGCAATTGCTCGGCACCGTCGCGGCGCAGATTCGCGAGCTGCGGCCGCCGGAGCCGTACAAGGGCAAGGGAATCAAGTACGCCAACGAGACGATTCGCCGCAAAGCCGGCAAGGCTGCGGCTGGACGACGTCGGCGTAAGGTAACTACGACTATGGCTCTACAACGATCGGAAAAACGGAAACTTCGGCAGGGCCGGGTGCGGCGCAAGGCGGTCGGCAACGATCAGCGCCCGCGGCTCTCGGTCTTCCGCTCGCTGAATCATATCTATGCCCAGGTTATTTCCGACGACAGCGGAAGTACGCTCGCGGCCGCCTCCACTGAAACTGCCGGCCTGCGCGACGAGCTCAAGAGCAAGCGCAACCTGGCGGCCGCGAAAGACGTGGGCAAGGCGATCGCCGAGCGATGCCTCCAGAGCGGGATTTCGAGCGTCGTGTTCGATCGCAACGGATTTCTCTATCACGGCCGCGTCAAGGCGCTGGCCGATGCGGCGCGCGAAGCGGGATTAAAATTTTGAACGGCAGGCAACGAACACTCAGAGAAGGCACGGTCGTCGCAGCGGATCGATCCGCAGGGCCTCGAGATCAAAGAAAAGGTCGTGCATATCAACCGCGTCGCGAAAGTCGTGAAGGGCGGACGCCGCTTCAGCTTCAGCGCGCTGGTGGTCGCGGGCGATCATAACGGCATGGTCGGATTCGGCCTCGGCAAGGCCAACGAAGTGCCCGAGGCGATTCGCAAGGGCGTCGATCGCGCCAAGAAAAGCCTGGTGCGGGTGCCGATTCAGGACGGCACCATTCCGCATGAAGTCCTCGGACGTTTCGGCGCGGGACGCGTAGTGCTGCGGCCTGCCGCCGAAGGCACCGGCGTTATCGCGGCGGGCGGCGTGCGCGCGGTGGTCGAGCTGGCGGGAATCCGCAACATCCTGACCAAGCGGCTGGGCTCGTCGAATCCTCACAACCTGGTGAAGGCGACGCTCGAGGCGCTCGCCGAGCTGCGCAGCACGGAGGATATCAATGTCTCCGCGGACGCACCCGAATCAGCCCGAAGCGGCCGCGTAGTCGAGGTTTACCGTGGCCGAGAATACAAATTCCGATAAAATTCGCGTCAAGCTGGTCGGCAGTCCGATCAGCACCAATCGGCGCGTGCGTGAAACGGTCATGGGCCTGGGCCTGGATAAAGTCGGCAGCGTGCGCGAGCTCAAACGCAGCGCCGCGGTCGAAGGGATGGTCAAGCGGCTGAAGCATCTGGTGGTCGAGGTCAAGGATTAGTCGCAGTCATGGATCTCAAGGATCTGAAACCGGCCCCCGGCTCGACCAATCGCAACGCCGCGTCGGACGCGGCATCGGCTCCGGCCTCGGCAAGACTGCCGGCCGCGGGCATAAGGGAATGGGCGCGCGCTCGCACGGCAATACGCCGCCGAGCTACGAAGGCGGCCAGATGCCCCTGCAGCGGCGCTTGCCCAAGCAGGGTTTTCGCCGCACTGCTGAAGAACAAGGCGCGTCGCGACGAATTCGTCATCGTCAATCTGTCGCGGCTCGGCGATTTCGGCGAGGGCGTGACCATCGACGCGGCGGCGCTGGTCGCGCGCGGGCTCGTTCCAGCCGGGCGCAAGGTCAAGATTCTAGGCGACGGCGACTTGAAGAGTAAAATTAAAGTGCGCGCCGATGCGTTCTCGAAAAGCGCGCGGGACAAAATCGCCGCGGGAGGCGGCTTCGCGGAGTTGGCTAAAGCCGACACAGCGAAAACAGCTAAATGCTTGAAGGTTTTTCAAACGCCTCGCGCATCCCGGAATTGCGCCGCCGGCTGATTTTCACGGCCCTGATGCTGGCGGTGTATCGCATCGGCGTCGCGGTGCCGACTCCCGGCATCGACGGCCAGGCGCTCGCCTCGTTCTTCGATGCAGACCAGCGGACGCTGTTCGGATGGGCCAATCTGTTCTCCGGCGGCGCGCTCGAGCACTTCTCGATCCTCGCGCTCGGCATCATGCCGTACATCTCGGTCGCCATCGTTCTCGACCTGCTGAAAATCGCGTGGCCCTATCTCGACGAGCTTTATAAGGAAGGCGAGGCGGGGCGCCGCAAAATCACCCAGTTGACGCGCTACGGCACGGTGCGCTGGCGCTGGTGCAGGGCACGATGTTCGCGTATCGCGCTGGAAAAAGCGCCTGCGCCCGGCGGCGGCAGTATCGTTTACAATCCCGGCATCGGATTTGTCGTGATGACGGTCATCACGGTCACCGCGGGCTCGATGTTCGTGATGTGGATCGGCGAGCAGATCACCGAGCGCGGAATCGGCAACGGCATCTCGCTGGTCATCATGGCGGGAATCGTCGCGCGGCTGCCGAGCGCGCTCAGCACCACCGTGCAATTCGTGCGCGAGGGCGAAATGAGCATGTTCCTGCTGATCTTCATCCTGGCGATCGCGGCCGCGGTCATCTTCGGAATCGTCTATATCGAAACCGCGCAGCGCCGAATTCCGATTCAGTATGCGCGCCGGATGTGGGACGCCGCGTCTACGGCGGCCAGAGCTCGCATCTGCCGCTGAAGATAAATACCTCGGGCGTCATTCCGCCGATTTTCGCGTCGGCGCTGCTGGTGTTCCCGGCGACGCTGGCGACCTTCGTTCCGTTCCTGAAACCGTACGCGAGCTACCTGACCCCGGGCAGCTTCTACTACGACATCGTTTACGTCGCGCTGATTTTCTTCTTTTGCTACTTCTACACCTCGGTCACCTTTAACCCGGTCGACGTCGCCGACAATCTGAAAAAGTACGGCGGCTTCATCCCGGGAATCCGGCCCGGCCGTTCTACCGCCGACTATATCGATCGCGTGCTGTCGCGAATCACGCTCGGCGGCGCGATTTATGTCAGCGCCGTATGCGTGCTGCCGACCATCCTGATCGCGCGCTTCAACGTGCCGTTTTTCTTCGGCGGCACCGCGCTGCTGATCGTCGTCGGCGTCGCGATCGACACGATCGCGCAAATCGAAACCCATCTGCTGACCCGCAACTACGAAGGCTTCATGCGCCGCGGGCGCGTCAAGACCAAGAGGGGTGCCTAAGCGGTGCGACTGGTGCTGCTGGGCCCGCCGGGTGCGGGCAAGGGTACGCAGGCGCGGGCGCTCGCGACGCTATGGGGTATTCCGCAAATTTCCAGCGGCGATCTGTTGCGCGCGGTGGTGCGCGAGGACTCGGAGCTCGGCCGCGAGGCCGCCAGCTACATGGATCGCGGACAGCTGGTGCCCGACGAATTGGTGCTTAAGTTGATCGATGAGCGGCTCGAAAAAAGGACGCCGCAAAGGATTCATCCTCGACGGATTTCCGCGCAACGTGACGCAGGCCGAGGCGCTCGCCAAGGGACTCGACAAGGCGGGGCTGACAGCTCGACAAAGTCGTCGCGGTGATCGTGCCCGACGAAGAGATCGTGAAGCGCATTTCCGGACGCCGCACCTGCGCGAAATGCAACGCGATGTATCACGTCGTCTTCGAGCCGCCGAAGAAGCCGGGCGTATGCGACAAATGCGGCGGCGAACTCTATCAGCGCGAGGATGACGCCGAAGAAACCGTGCGCGATCGCCTGAAAGTTTATAACGACGCGACGCAACCGCTGCTCGATTACTACGGACGGCTCGGGCTTGCTCGCGCAGGTCGACGGAGTGGGCGCACCGACGAAGTCGAGAAGCGAATCCTGGCCGCAGTAAACGGAGTCGCACGCCGCCTAAGTGAAGGCGATTCAGCGCAGATCATGATTACTATTAAAACCCCGGCCGAGATCGCCGTGATGCGCCAGGCGAGCCAGATCGTCGCCGAAATCCTCGAGGCGCTGGCCGCCGCGGTCCGCCCGGGAATCACGACCGAGGAGCTCGATAAGCTGGCCGAAGATCTGACCTACAAGAAGGGCGCGAAGCCCGCCTTCAAAGGCTACAAGCCGGGCGACGTCGTTATCCGAAATGCCTGTGCGTGTCGATTAACGACGAAATCGTCCACGGCATCCCGTCGAGCCGCAAATTGAAAGCCGGCGATATCGTCGGCCTCGACTTCGGCGTCGTGTACGAAGGCTTCTACGGCGACTCGGCCCGCACCGTCGCGGTCGGCCCGGTGCCGGAGCGCGTGACCAGGCTGCTGCATGTGACCCGCGACTCCCTATACGCGGGAATCGCGCAGGCTCGCGCCGGCAATCGCATCAGCGATATCGCGCGCGCGGTGCAGGAGACCGTCGAGCGGGCCGGGTTTTCGGTCGTGACCGACTTCGCGGGACACGGCATCGGCCGCCGCCTCCATGAAGACCCGCAGGTGCCGAATTATTTTCGCCCCGGGATGCCGAATCCGCGGCTGCGCGAGGGGATGGCGCTGGCGATCGAACCGATGGTTAATGAGGGAAGCCCCGATTTGGAGATACTTTCCGATGGCTGGACTGCGGTGACGGCGGACGGTAAACTATCTGCCCACTTCGAGCATTCCATCGCAATCACCTCCAACGGACCGGAAATTTTAAGCGAATTGGAAAATGTCTAAAGGCGACGCGATCGAAGTACAGGGGACGGTGCAGGAAGCGCTCCCCAATGCGGTGTTCAGGGTGACGCTCGACAACGGGCACAAGGTGTTGGCCCATATCTCGGGCAAGATGCGGATGCATTACATCAAGATCCTGGCCGGCGACAAAGTCACGGTCGAACTGTCGCCATACGACCTGACCCGCGGCCGAATCACATACCGGATGCGCTAAAGCGCATTGTCGTACCGGATCGCAGAACAGACATTCGCAAAAGAGACTGAAAAGATGAAAGTCCGAGCGTCGGTAAAGAAAATTTGTAAGAACTGCAAAGTGGTGCGCCGCGAAGGCGTCGTGCGCATCCTGTGCTCCAACCCGCGCCACAAGCAGCGCCAGGGCTAGGAAGGGTTTCGCGATGGCACGCATAGCTGGAGTCGAACTGCCGAAAAACAAGCGGATGGATATCGCGCTGACCTATATCTACGGAATAGGCCGGCCGAGCGCGCTGAAAATTCTCGCCGCCGCGAAAGTCGATCCCGCGATCAAGACCGACGATCTGTCGGCCGATCAGCAGGTCCATATCCGCCAGGTGATCGACACCGACTACGAAGTCGAAGGCGACCTGCGCCGCGACTTTCAGCAGTCGATCAAGCGCCTGATGGATCTCGGATGCTACCGCGGCATCCGGCATCGTCGCGGACTTCCGGTGCGCGGACAGCGCACGCACACCAACGCGCGCACGCGCAAAGGTCCGCGCAAAATCGTCGCGGGCAAGAAGCAGGCGCCGCCCAAGGGCTAACGGATAGAACGCAAACACCGAAGGAAATTGTCACTCGATTCTCAGCGACGCAAGCGGATTCACTGAAAAAAGAGATGGCTGACGAAGAAATTAAAGAGACCAAAGCAGCGCCCGAGAAGAAGGGCGCTGCTGCGACGCCCGCTGCTGCCGGTGCCGCTGGAGCACCTGCTCCTGCGCCGCGTCGCAAAAAGGTCCGTCGCAACGTGCCCGAAGGCGTCGCGCATGTGCATGCGACCTTCAACAACACGATCGTGACGATCACCGATCAGCAAGGCACCGTGATCGCATGGTCGAGCGCCGGCTCGGTCGGCTTCAAGGGCTCGCGCAAAGGCACTCCGTACGCCGCGCAGATGGCGGCGGAGGCGTGCGCGCGCAAATGCTCGGAAGTCGGGATGCGCGCGGTGGTCGTTCACGTCAAAGGTCCGGGCGGCGGACGCGAATCTGCGGTGCGCGCGCTGCAGGCGGCGGGACTCGGCGTCATCTCGATCAAGGACGTGACGCCGATTCCGCACAACGGATGCCGTCCGCCAAAACGGCGCCGAGTCTGAACGCGAAACTATTCGCGATTGAAGAAGGCAATATAAGGAAAGAATGGCAAGGAACCTGGGCCCAGTATGCCGCCTATGTCGGCGCGAAGGACTGAAACTCTTCCTCAAGGGAGAGCGATGCTACAGCGACAAGTGCGCGATCGAGCGGCGCAATTATCCGCCCGGCGCGCACGGCCAGGCGCGCACGCGTTTTTCTGAATTCGCGATTCGATTGCGCGAGAAGCAGAAGGTCAAGCGCATCTACGGGATGATGGAGAGGCAGTTCTCGGATTACTTCGCGAAGGCGGAGCGGATGGACGGAATCACCGGCGAGAACCTGCTGGTGCTGCTCGAGCGCCGTCTCGACAACGTGGTGTATCGTCTCGGCTTCGCGAGTTCGCTGGCGCAGGCGCGCCAGGTGGTTCGTCACGGGCATATCCAGGTGAACGGCAAGAAAGTTACGATTCCCTCGACCCTGGTCGAGGTTGGCAGTGTGATCAGCGTGGCCGAGGCGAGCCGCACCAAGAAGGTGATCGTCGAGGCAATCGAGATGGCGCAGCGCCGCGGCGTACCGCCGTGGATGGCACTCGAGCGCGAACAATTCCGCGGCTCGCTCCGGTCGCTGCCGGCGCGCGCTGAACTGACGATGCCGATCAGCGAGAAGCTGATCGTCGAGCATTACTCAAGATAAGGCGGAGGCTACCGATTCGGCGTCCCGGTCCGTGGTGGACCTGTGTGGGCGCGGGAAATCCATCGGAAAAAAGAGCATAGACTATGCAGAATGACTGGCGAGATCTGATCAAACCCAAAACTGTCGAGTTCGACGAGAAGGAAGTCACTCCTTCCTACGGCAAATTTTCCGCGGAACCGCTCGAACGCGGCTACGGAATCACCGTTGGCAACGCGCTGCGGCGCATCCTGCTGTCCACGCTGCCCGGCTACGCGATTACGGCAGTCAGGATCAAAAACGTCCTGCACGAGTTTTCGACTCTGGCCGGCGTCAAAGAGGACGTGACCGACATCGTCCTCAACCTCAAGGAAATCCGCCTGCGCCTGCATGAGGGCGAGCAGATTACCGCGACCCTCAAGGTCAAAGGCGAGGCGCAGGTCACCGCGCGCGACATCACCGGCGGACCGAGCCTCGAAATTCTGACTCCCGACAAGCATATCGCGTCGCTCGACAAGGGCGCCGACCTCGATATGGAACTCGTCATCAAGCGCGGCCGCGGCTACGTCCCCGGCGAGCGCACCGAAGACGAGGAAGCAATCGGCACGATTCGCCTCGACGCGATCTTCTCGCCGATTCGCAAAGTCAATTTCACCGTTACCAACGCGCGCGTCGGCCAGCGCACCGACTACGACCGGCTCGCGCTCGAAATATGGACCGACGGCTCGATCAATCCGCGCGAGGCACTCACCTACGCGGCGCGCGTGATGCGCGATCAGATGACGATTTTCGCGGGCGTCGAAGAAGAGGCCGAAGTGCCCGCCGGCGCAGTCGAAGGCGGCGATGCGCGACCCACGATGAGCGAGCTGCTCTATCGCCCGGTCGAAGGCCTGCCGATTTCGGTGCGCGCGTTCAATGGCCTGCAGAACGCCGACATCAAGTATATCGGCGAGCTGGTGCAGCGCACCGAGCAGGACATGCTCAAAATTAAAAACTTCGGACGCAAGTCCCTCAACGAGATCAAGGAAGTCCTCGCCGACATGGGCCTCTCGCTCGGGATGCGCCTGGAGAATCTGCCGCCGCGCGGCGAGCTCGACCGCATGTGGGAAGAGCAAGAACGCCGCGAGTCGGCATAAAGTCCGCCGCGAGTCGGCATAGATCGTTCTGTCAGGTTTGGAGTAACTGATGCGTCATCTCAATTCGGGCCGCAAGCTCAATCGCACCTCGGCGCATCGCAAGGCGCTGTTCAAGAACATGGTGCTCGCGCTGATTCGTCACGAGCGAATCAAGACGACCGATCCCAAGGCCAAGGAACTGCGGCGCATCGCGGACCGGATGGTCACGCTCGGCAAGCAGAACGATCTCGCCGCGCGACGCCGCGCGTTCGCGGCCTTGCAGTCGCATGAGGCGGTCAAGAAGCTGTTCGACGAGATCGCGCCGCGCTTCAAGGATCGCAACGGCGGCTATACGCGCGTGATCAAGTTCGGTCATCGCCGCGGCGACGCGACGATGATGTCGGTGATCGAGTTCACCGGACAGGAAGAGCAGAGCAAGTCGAAGAAGCCGCGCAAGCGCTCGGCCGCGAAGAAAGAAGGCGCGACCACCGAGCGTCCGCGTCGAGCAGCAGCCGCCGCCGGCTGATTCAACTGGTAGACTGGTTTCTGTCCACCTGCTGCAATAGGCGCACGGACCTATTTCGCCGCATGAATTAACATAGATAGTACGGCCGAGTAGGACGCCCACGTTCTTAAAGGGGAGGCACAGGGCGCCTATGGACTCGTCACTGCCGTTCAGGCAGAGGACTCTGGCTACGCTCGCGTCGTTGATTGCGCTGGTCGGAGTCGCACTCGTTTGCGGCCCGGTACATGCGGCGCAAACGCCATTGCCCAATATCCTGCTGATCGTAATGGACGATATTGGCATCGACCAGTGGAAGCTGTTCGGATACGGCGGCGTGACTCCCGCGGCCACGCCGAACATCGACGCGATCGCCGCCGCGGGAATTAAATTCCACAATCTCTGGACGATGCCGGCGTGCTCGAACGGTCGCGCGACGCTTTTCACCGGCCGCTACCCGTTGCGCACTCACGTCTACACCGCGCTCGGCAACAACGATCTCGCGAACTTCATGGTCAACCCGAACGAGGTAACCGCTCCCAACTTGCTCAAGCAACGCGGTTACAAGAGCGCGCTATTCGGCAAGTTCCACATGGGAATCCAGAGCAACAATCCTTACGGCTACGGCATGGTGCGGGCGTTCGGCTTTGACTACTTCTACGGATGGCTGGACGCTACCGGCGATCCCTCGTCGATCGACGGAACCGCCGGCGGCGTGTCCCCGCCCGGAACCTGGTCGTGCGGCTTCGTCCGCGACGCGAACCATGGCGGCGCGGATACGGGCGCCTGCTACAGCGGCAACAATACTTGCGCAGTGACGACTAAATCCGGCGCGGAGGCTCCGGGTCGTGTATGCCGCGACGCCGGCGGCATCTTTGATCCGAACCAGCCGTGCATCAATCCGACTCCCGACTACATCAACTTCGCCACGCTCAGTGGGCATTATGTTTCGCCGCTCATGATAAACAATGAGGACGGATCAATCGAGCAGGTGCCGTCGACCGACATTCGAGCGCGGACTTATCGCGGTACCGAGCCGGTCGATGCCGCGATCGACTGGATCAATCAGCAGCCCACGAGTCAGCCGTGGATGGTGAGCCTGGCTTTTGCGACGGCCCACACTCCCGTCATGCAACCGCCAGTCAATTGCTGCCTCCGAGCGGAAGCGGACACCAGCAACCTTGATTGCTCTAACTCGCTCGACCAAAGAATCATGACGAACCAGATGGAAGAGGCGCTCGACAGCGAAGTCGGGCGGCTTCTGGTGGCGACCGGGCTTGCCAGCCGCGGCCAGAATGGCCAGCTAATCTACCATCCGAAGCAAACTAACACGGTGATCGTTATGGTCACCGACAATGGAAGCCTGGGGACGGTGGTGAAAGCGCCATTCGATGCCAGCCAGGCGAAATCCAGTGTTTATCAAACCGGCGTATGGTGTCCCGGGATCGTCGCGGGTCCTCCGGTGAAGAAGCCCGGCCGCCAGGTGAATGCGATGGTCAATATCGCGGACCTCTATCAGTTGTTCGGCGAGCTCGCCGGTATCGACGTGCATCAGAACGTTCCGCGCACAGTCGACGCGCAGTCCATTCTTCCGTATCTGCTCAACCCTTCGCAGCCGAGCATCCGCAAAACGAACTTTACCCAAATAGGCACTAACCTCCACGCCAACGGCGAAATCAACAGTCCCTGCCAATTCAACACTACCACCTGCACACAGATCGCTCCGACCAAAGGCGTGTGCGAGGACAATAGCGGGATATGGTGGGGCCCCGGCGCGACCGACCCGAGCACGGTAGGCATCCCGGCGGACGGGTTGAAGCTGTGCTGTGACGTCGCCGTCTGGCAGGCAAATCACGCGCAGACAATTTCGACCAACATCTACCCGCTGGAGGCGTTCGCCATCCGCAACGACCAACTACAAGCTCGTGATCAATAACTACGAGGCCTATGACGCAACTTCGAACGCGTGCGTCGCGACGTCGACCAAGGAGTTTTACCGGATCAACGAAAACGTTCCTGTCCCGAAGCTCGACACCGCAGATGCCAACCTGTTGGCCAGCGGAACTCCACTCAACCGGCAGCAGAAGAAGAACTACGACGCATTAACGGCGCAGCTTGCGCAGCTCCTGGCGTCGCAGCCTGCATGCCCCGGCGACATTAACCTCGATGGGGTCGTGAACTATGTGGACATCGCGGAGTGGCAAATGTTCCAGCAGCTTTCAGCGGATTTCAAGCTGGGCCGACATTAACCTGGACGGACTGACAGACTCTGCCGATCTGGCGATCATCCTGCAAAACCAGGGAGCGTGTCCGACGCACGACGCTCAATCGCGGCCGATAGCGGCGGCGTCACGGTAATATTCGAGTTCTTACTCGATGCTCTCGAGCAGCTTTGCGCGCAGCGCCATGTGCGCGCTCTTGAGCCCCGACAGGATTCCGTCTTCGAAGTTCCACTCGCCGCTCGCCATCAGGTCGGCGAAGTCGTTCGGATTGCGGATGTCCTCCGGAGTCAGCCCGGGATGAATCGCGCGCGCCATCGCGAGCACCTTGCTCTCCTGCTGCGCGATCATTTCGAGCATCAGGCGATCGATCGCCAGTGTTCGCGCGTGGCCATTCGCGAATCGTAACCCGTCTCGCGCCGCTTCGCTACTTCAAGCTGCATGACCACTGGGTGCAGGGTCACCCCGCGACGGTTCGATGCCGCCCGCCGCGCAGGCGATTATTCTCTGCTACCTTCTTGGCGAGCTGCGCGCTTTGATAATGTTGATGCACAGGCGGCAAAATATAATGTCCAACGAACTCGTTGCTCCCGATAAATTTTTCCTCAATCGATTCGGCATGAACCACGGCGCGCTCGAGCGAATCCTCGGCAGCGCGCTCGAACGCAAGGCCGACTACGCCGATCTCTACTTCGAGTACCGCAGCGCCGAGGGCCTCGCGCTCGAAGAATCGATGGTGAATCACACCAGCAAGAGCGTCAGCCACGGCGTCGGCGTGCGCGTGTGCGCCGAGGATCGCACTGGCTACGCGTATTCCGACGAAGTCACGGTCGACAGGATGCGCCTTGCGGCCGAGGCCGCGCGCGCGATCGCCGATCAGCGCGGCACGGCGCCCGCCGCGGTGCAGGTCGGTGCGCCGGTCGCGCGCCATGCGCTGTACGATCTCCCGAGCACGCCGCTCGACGTTCCGGTGCAGGAGCGCGCGAAGCTGCTGAGCGAGATCGATAGCCTCGTGCGCGCTTCCGACCCGCGCGTGAAAAATGTGATGGCGTCGTTCGCATGCGAGCGCAAAATCGTGATGATCGTCAGGAGCGACGGGCAAGTCGCTGCCGACGTGCAGCCGCTCTGCCGGCTCAACGTGACGGTGATCGCCGAGGACGGCAAGGGTCGCCAGATGGGATCCTACGGCGGCGGCGGGCGCGTCGAGTGGAATTATTTCATCGAGAACGATCGATGGCGCGAGTATGCGCTCGAAGCCGCGCGGCAGGCGATCGTCAATCTCGACGCCGTCGATGCGCCCGCGGGCGAGATGGTCGTCGTGCTCGGCCCCGGATGGCCGGGAATTCTGCTGCACGAAGCGATTGGCCACGGCCTCGAAGGCGACTTCAACCGCAAGAAGACGTCCGCATTCGCGGATCGAATCGGCCAGAAAGTCGCGAGCGAACTTTGCACCGTGATCGACGACGGCACGATTCCAAATCGTCGCGGCAGCCTGAACGTCGACGACGAAGGCACGCCCACCTCGCGCACGGTGCTGATCGAAAAGGGAATCCTGCGCGGCTATCTGCAGGATCGGATGAACGCGCGGCTGATGAAGATGGAGCCGACCGGCAACGGACGGCGCGAAAGCTTTGCGCATTCGCCGATGCCCCGGATGACCAACACCTTCATGCTCAACGGCGAATCGACGCCCGAAGAAATAATGAAGTCGGTCAAGAAGGGCCTCTACGCCGTCAACTTCGGCGGCGGACAGGTCGATATCACCAACGGCAAATTTGTCTTTTCAGCGAGCGAGGCTTACCTGATCGAAGACGGCCAGGTGACGCGGCCCGTGAAAGGCGCGACGCTTATCGGCAACGGCCCCGACGTGCTGACTCGCGTCTCGATGGTCGGCAACGACCTCGCGCTCGACGCGGGCGTCGGCACCTGCGGCAAGGACGGCCAATCGGTGCCGGTGGGCGTGGGACTTCCGACGATTCGAATCGACGGCATCACGGTCGGCGGCACCCGCGCATGACAATAGAAATGACAGCGGGAAAAATCTGATGGCGACGCTTGATATTGAACTCGCCAACTGGGCGCTCGACGAAGCAAAGCGCAAAGGCGCGAGCGCGGCGGAAGTTCTGTGCGTCTCGGCGGAGTCGCTGGAAGCCGGCGTGCGGATGGGCGAAGTCGAGAAACTCAAAAGCTCGCGCGAGCGGCGGCTGGGACTGCGCGTATTTTGCGGACAATCGTCCGCGACCTCGTCGACCGCCGAACTCGAGCGCGATTCGCTCGGCGCGTTCATCGCGAGCACGGTCGAGCTGGCGCGCCTGTCGGCTGCCGATCCGTGGGCAGGACTGCCCGACCCTTCGATGCATCCGAAGTCGTTGCCCGAGCTTTCGCTCGCGGATCCCGACAGCGGAATCGTGAACGCCGATCGCGCGCTCGAGATCGCGCGCACCGGCGAGAACGCGGCGCTGAAATTCGATCCGCGCATCAAGAATTCCGGCGGCGCCGAATTCAGCTCCGGGCGCTACCAGGTCCTGTTCGCCAACAGCCAGGGTTTTTCCGGCGAGTATTCCGGCACTTCCTACAGCCTCGTGGTGGCGCCGATCGCGCAAGACGGCGACGCGATGCAACAGGGATACTGGTACACGTCGAATCGCCGCTTCGGAAAACTCGAAGATGCGGAGTCGGTCGGAGATAACCTCCGCCAAGCGCGCGTTGCGCCGGCTCGGCGCGCGCAAAATCAAGACGACGCATGCACCGGTCGTCTTCGATCCCGACATGGCGGCCGGCTTGATTCGATTCGATCGTCGGCGCCGCCTCGGGGCCCGCGCTGTACAAGGGAGCGTCGTTCCTGGTCGGGCAGTTGGGCAAAACGATTGGCGCTCCCGGGGTCACGATCGTCGACGACGCGCTGATTCCCGGCGGACTCGGCTCCAAGCCCTTCGACGGCGAGGGTCTGCCGACCTCCCGCAAAGACGTGGTGGACAAGGGCGTGCTCGCGACCTATCTGCTCGATTGCTATTCGGCGCGCAAGCTGGGCCTGACGCCCACCGGCAACGCCGCGCGTTCGGTTGGCGAGGCTCCCAGCGTCTCGACCACCAACCTGTATCTCGAGCCCGGCAGCTACACGCCCGAGCAGATAATCGGCTCGGTGAAGCAGGGGCTGTACCTGACCGAGACGATCGGGTTCGGCGTGAACATGGTCACCGGTGACTATTCGCGGGGCGCGGGCGGAATCTGGATCGAGGACGGCGAGCTCGCGTACCCGGTGCAGGAGATCACGATCGCGGGCAACCTGAAGGACATGATCGCCGAGCGTCGAAATGATCGGCAACGATCTGAACTGGAAATCATCCACCGTCGCGCCCACGCTCAAGATTGCCGAGATGACAATCGCTGGCGCCTGAATCCGAGCCTGTCGATAATTCTTTACCGGCATTTCGCTTCCGCTTGACCCAGCCGCGCCTCTGAGCTAACTTTTTGTAGGGTTTAGTTACACACCGGCCGTCATAAGGTGCAGCCGATGAGGAGATGATACCTATGAATCTTCAGGTCTCGGCTCAGGCTCAGGAAAGGCTGCTGACGAAGCTCTCGTCGATGGGACTTCCGCGCTCCGCTGCGACGACGCTCCTCGAGCGTCACATGCTGGTGCGTTATCCCAAGGGCGCGGAGCTGTTCTCGATGGGCTCTCCCGCCGACGTCGTCTTCGCAGTGCTTACCGGCCTCGTCAAAGTTCATAGCTCGCGTGCGGGCAGCGACCCCGTATTGGTCGAGATCGCCGGTCCCGGCGACCTCGTCGGATACGCGGACTTTGCCGACGCGGACGGCGGGCGTTCGCAACTGTTCGAGGCGACGGCGCTGACCAATGCCTCGCGTCGCGCTGTTCACGCGTCATCAGATTGCTGAAGTGCTGAAGAGTCTGGAGCCTGAAGCGCTGCTCCGAATCACGGAAGCGATCAATTCGATGTGGTCGTCGGTAGTTTACCGGTACGCGACATTTCTCGGGATGTCGCTGCGCAAGCGGCTCGAGATTGTTCTTGGGGAATTGGCGGGACGATTTGGCGTGCCTGATTCGCGGGGAACGCTGCTCTTACCCGAGCTCGCGCAGGAAGAACTCGCCGAGATGATCGGCAGCTCGCGCCCGATGGTCAGCAAGCTGCTCACCGAGATGACCGAGCGCGGCCTGCTGATTCGCGAAGGACGCCGCCACATCCTGCTCGCTGCTCAGAAGCCGGCCGACGCAAACGCGGCCGCGGTTCCGCGCGAACCGGCACTGCATCCGGCGTTCGAGCCCGCGCGAGCGGCCACGCGCCGTGTACGAGCGGATCGCCGCGCGGTACGTGCGCCGGCCGCGCCGATTGTGAATATCTAGCTCTCTTTTCTGCTATTCAGAAGCACTGGCGCCCGACTGCATTCCCGCAGCCGGGCGCAGCTTTGATCCTCTATGCCGAAGCCGTGAATTTGCGCTTTGCCCAAAACCGGAAAGTGGTTAGCTTTATAAAGAAGCTGGGCCGATCCGAGGGTCACATGAACGCCAACCGATTCACCGAAAAACTGCAGGAGGCGCTCGGGCGCGCTCAAAATCTCGCCCTCAGCGCGCACAACCAGGCCGTCGACGTCGAGCATTTGCTGGCGTCGTTGCTGGAAGACAACGAAGGTCTGGCGTCGTCGATCCTGAAGCTCACGGGCGTCGATCGCGACCAGGTGAGTCGCACGCTCGAAGCTGAACTCGCCAAAATTCCAAAGGTAACCGGCGGCGGCGCCGACAGTGGGCAGGTCTACGCCAGTCAACGCCTCGGCCGCGTGCTCGCGCGCGCGGAAAAGGAAGCGGGCAAGCTCAAGGACGAGTATGTCTCGGTCGAGCACGTGCTGATCGCGATGCTCGATGAACCCGGCGCTGCTTCGAAAATCCTGCGCGAGGCGGGGTTGACCCACGACAAGTTGATGGCGGTGCTGAAGAAGGTGCGCGGCAATCAGCGCGTGACCTCGTCGAATCCCGAGGCGACTTACCAGTCGCTCGAGAAATACGGCCGCGACCTTACCGCGCTTGCCGCGGCCGGCAAAATCGATCCGGTCATCGGACGCGACGAGGAAATTCGCCGCGTGGTCCAGGTTCTCTCGCGCCGCACCAAGAATAACCCGGTGCTGATAGGCGAGCCGGGCGTCGGCAAGACCGCAATCGTCGAAGGTCTCGCGCGGCGGATCGTCCAGGGCGATGTGCCCGAGGGGCTTAAGAATCGCAAGCTGGTCTCACTCGACATGGGCGCGCTGATAGCGGGCGCCAAATTCCGCGGCGAGTTCGAGGAACGGCTCAAGGCAGTCCTGAAGGAAGTCAAGGAAGCCGAGGGCGAGATAATTTTGTTCATCGACGAGTTGCATACGGTCGTCGGCGCGGGCGCGGCGGAAGGCGCGATGGACGCCTCGAACCTGCTCAAGCCGATGCTGGCGCGGGGCGAATTGCATTGCATCGGTGCGACCACGCTCGACGAGTACCGCAAATATATCGAGAAGGACGCTGCGCTCGAGCGCCGCTTCCAGCCCGTGATGGTCGAGGAGCCGAGCGTCGAGGACACGATCTCGATTCTGCGCGGGCTGAAGGAGCGCTACGAGGTCCATCACGGAATTCGGATCAAGGACTCCGCTCTGGTGGCCGCCGCAGTGCTTTCAAAGCGCTACATTACCGATCGATTTCTACCCGACAAGGCGATCGACCTGGTCGATGAAGCGGCAGCCAAGCTGCGCACCGAGAAGGAATCGATGCCGGTCGAGATCGACGAGGTCAATCGGCGAGTGATGCAGTTGGAAATCGAGCGCGAGGCGCTCAAGCGCGAGTCCGATCAGTCGTCGCGCGATCGGCTGCAGAAACTCGAGAAGGAACTCGGGGAAGCCAAGGATAAGCGCGCGGGCCTGCAGGCACAGTGGCAAACCGAAACCGGCGGACTCGAAAAACTCGCAAAAATCAAAGCCGAGATCGAACAAACCAGGCTCGCGATCGAAAAAGCCAAGCGCGATTACGACCTCAACAAAGTCGCCGAGCTTCAGTACGGCAAGCTCCCGTCGCTCGAGAAGCAACTCGCCGAGGAAGAGGAGCAGCTAATCAAGAAGAACGCCGGCGGTAAGCGGCTGATCAAGGAAGAAGTCGACGAGGACGATATCGCGGAGGTCGTCGCGCGATGGACCGGGATTCCCGTTTCACGCCTGCTCGAGGGCGAGGTGCAGAAGCTCGCACATCTCGAGGAGCATCTGCACAAGCGCGTCATCGGTCAGGACGAAGCGGTGACCGCGGTTGCAGATGCGGTGATTCGCGCCCGCTCCGGCCTCAAGGATCCCAACCGGCCGATCGGGTCGTTCATTTTTCTCGGACCGACCGGCGTCGGCAAGACCGAACTCGCGCGCGCGCTGGCCGAGTTCCTGTTCGACAGCGAAGCCGCGATGATTCGAATCGACATGTCCGAGTACATGGAGAAGCACACGGTCTCGCGGCTGGTCGGAGCGCCTCCGGGCTACGTCGGCTTCGATGAGGGCGGGCAACTGACCGAAGCCGTGCGACGCCGTCCGTACTCGGTCATCCTGTTCGACGAGATCGAAAAAGCGCACGCCGACGTCTTCAACGTCCTGCTGCAATTGCTCGACGATGGCCGCCTCACTGACGGTCATGGACGCACGGTGGATTTCCGCAACACCGTCATCATCATGACGTCGAATATCGCCAGCCAGATTATTCTCGGGTTCAAGGGGCAGGACTACGAGAAGATGAAAGCGCAGGCGCTCGACGTCCTGCGGCAGAGTTTCCGGCCCGAGTTTCTCAACCGCGTCGACGAGGTCGTCGTGTTCCATCCGCTGAGCCGCGACGAGCTACGCCAGATTGTCGACGTCCAGTTGGTGCGCCTGCGTCAGCGGCTCGAGGAGCACAAAATCGAGCTCGAATTGACCGACAAGGCGCGCGACTACCTGGCCGAGCGTGGATACGATCCGTCCTATGGTGCACGTCCGCTGAAGCGACTCATCCAGCGCGAGCTCGAGACGTCGCTCGGACGAAAATTGCTGTCAGGCGAGATTCACGACAATTCGCGGGTGATCGTCGACGCTGGCGCCCGAGGGCTGGAGTTTTCCAGCAAACCTCTCGCCAATGCAGCCTAAGTAGCTGTTTCAACGGAATATTCTATCCGCTCAAGGCCGAGCGCGCGGCGCTCTTGCTTCCCGCAAATTTAGCATTATACTTTAGATAGTATGATGCTCGCAGAGTCGTGTAATTAGATAGACTAATATCTAGTTTGAGCGCTTCTGCGAGTGAGTGACATTAGTACCCGGAGTTAATCCGGCATTTCGAAAAGGAAGGCAATGGCTAGTTCTACAATCGATCTTCGAATAGCAGCTGCGGCTTCACGTAGGCCGCGCTCGCGAATTCTTATCCGGATCGCAATCGTGGTTGCTGCTCTCGCAGCCGCCGCCTCGCTCGCGTTCCTGCCCGATCCCGCGAGGGCCGCGAGCAATTCAGTCGTGATCAAGATGGCTGACAATAAGCCGTTCTACACGCCCGAAAACGTCGCGATAAAAGTCGGCGACACCGTGAAGTGGGTTAACGACGGTCAGACGGTGCATGATGTTTCGACCACCGCGGCCAACGCCCAGAACCCCAACGATACCTCGATGCCAAAAGGTGCGACGGCCTTTGACTCGGGCTTCATCCCGCCCGGCGGCGACTACAGCTACACATTCACGGTGCCTGGCACCTATCGATACTTTTGCCTTCCGCATGAGAAGGCGGGTATGGTCGGGGTGGTTGTCGTAAAGAAGTAGCGACAACGAAAGGAGATTTTCGAAAACGTGATCGGTCCGCTGGCCAGGACGATTCGCGTCACGGTATTGATGATCGCAGTTGCGATCGCGATCGCAGCATCGCCGGTGCCGGGTTTCTGTTTTCCCTGGAGCATCGATATGTACCGCGGGCCGGAGGTTCAGCCGTACGCAGAGGCGCCACGCGTTACTCCGGCCGACACAATTCCCGTCCATGGCGGAGAGCCGCCGATGAGCCTCGAGCAGGCGACCATCAAGATGCACAACCCGCTGGAGCCGACTCCGGAAAATCTCGCCAAGGGCAAAGATCAGTTCACGACCTACTGCGCGCCATGTCACGGAGAATCGGGGCAGGGTAACGGTCCGGTCGCGCATCTCCTGGCGAAGCCGCCGAAAAATCTGATCTCCGGCACCAGCAAGGATCTCCCTGACGGCTACATCTATGGCGCGATTCGCGACGGCGTCTTGTCGATGCCTTCGTACGCCGAAGAAATGCCGGCCGATCAGCGCTGGCAGGTCGTGATGTACCTTCGATCCATGCAGAGTGCCGCCGCGAAACCCAAGGTCGCCGGCAACTGAACTTCACCGAATCGCTCGTTAAGACCCCTCTCAAGGTCATTGCTACTTGCAATGGGCCTTGCCGGTGATGCTTTCGGTCGTCGATTTAAATCTATTTAATTGATTCTCGATTGCAGACCGGACCGGGCACGTGTAACCGATTCGAGTCGCAGTCATGGAACCTTTCTGAGCCGGCGGCGTATTCAAGTGGGCGGCTTGGGACCGAGGAGTTCGGATGCCTAAGATAAGGATCGGCGGTGCTCTGATGCTTGCGATAGCGACGGTCGGATTTCTCGCTTCGAACGCGCGCGCCGCGGACGCTCCGCTGTCTGAATCGCAGCTGGTCGAAATCGCGATCGAGGCAAATCCCGCGGTCAAGTCAGCGCGTTACCGATGGGACGCCGCGGTCCATTCGATCAAACAGACAGTCGCGCCGAACGATCCCATTTTCACTTACACCAACAGCGACAGCGTGAAGAATCCGGTTGGGCGCGCGGCGCTGCGTGAATTCAACTTTACCGAGGCGTTTCAATTCCCCGGCAAAGCCCTCTATCAGCGCGACCAGGCCGTGCGTAGTGCCGACATTGCTCATCTCATGCTCGCGGCGACGGTGCGCGACGTACGGGCCGCCACCGAGACTGCCTATTTTCAGTTGGTGCTTGACAGTTCGCTGTCGGAAGTCAACGCCGAGAACGTCCAAAACCTCGACCAGGTAGTCAGAGTCGCCGAGACGGCTTACTCGGCCTCGTCGGTGCAGCAGACCGATGTGATCAGCTCCGAGTTCAACCTCGCCGCGGCGCGACAGCTTCAACACCAATATCTGACCGCGGTTGCAAACGATGAGACCGCGCTGAATCTGCAACTCTATCGTCCTGTAGGTGAGCCGTTGTCGGTCGATCGAACGCTCAAACTGGAAGCGCTCAATTACCCGCTCGACGCGCTTATCGATCGTGCCTACGTCGCGCGGCAGGAAATCCTCGAAGCTGCGCTCAATGAGCGCAACGCGAATACCGCGCTCTATCTCGCGAAGATGGAATACTTGCCGGATTTCACCGCGGGCGTGCAGTACGACGATTACCTGGTCCCGAGCTTCGCCCCAATGTCGACTGGCGGAAGGTTTCAGACGGGCGATTGGGTTGGGATCATAGGCTTCAACCTGCCGGTATTTTTCTGGATGAAGCAGGACGAGGACGTGGTGCGCGCGAAGGCCAGCCTGGCGGCCGCACGCTCCGATGAGAATCTGATAAAAATCCAGACCGCCGCGGCGGTGGTCACGTTATTCCGCAGCGCGCAGTATGCCTACGAAACCGCAATTCTGTATCGCGATTCGCTGATTCCGCTGGCGCGTCAGAATCTTCGGGTTGCCCTGACTGCGTACCAGGGAGGCAAAATCGATTTCACAACGCTCTCGACCATAGTGCAGAGCGGGTTCGCAGCGCGCGTGAATTTCCTGCAGGCGGCAAATCAATTCCTGGCCGGCGAAGTTTCGCTCGAGCAGGCTATCGGAGCGCCGTTGCATCAATGAGCCGACGCACCTTCAATCCTGTCGCGATCGCCGCTCTCGGTGCCGCGCTTATTATCGGCGGATGCCACAGCGACACTCCAAGCGGTGCCGCGGTCCCTGAAGCTACGCCCGCGGTACATTTGGTCCGGCAGCAGGGCGTCGAATTGATTCAGTTCAATGCCAGCGACATTCCAGGTCTGTCCATTATTCAGGTCCAAAACATCGAGCTGCCGGGTCTGCTGGAGACTTCCGGACAGATCACCTACGACGACCGCAGTACCTCGACGATCATTTCGCGCGTGCAGGGGCGAATCGAGCAAACCCGTGTCTCGCTGTGGGACAACGTTCAGCGCGGTGAAAAAATCATTGCACTCTACAGCCCCGATTTCATGACGGCGGAATCCGAGTATCTCCAGGCGCACGAGACTTCAAAGCTTATAGCAGCGCCGGGAGTGGGCGGCTCGTCGGATTTTAGCGGCGCTCTAGCGCTCGCGGCCAAACGCAAACTGCAGTTCCTCGGGATGACCGATGCCGACATTCAGGCTATCAAGGCACCCGATCCTGTAGTCTGGATGCGAGCGCCTATCAGCGGCACCGTGGTGGACAACAAGGTGCAGCGCGGCGGCGCGGTCAATCCCGGCGACGTACTCTTTTCGCTCGGCACGCTCAACGACGTCTGGATCACCGGTGACATCTACGAGGACGATTTAGCGCGGGTCCGCGTCGGCCAGGATCTATCAGCAATCACCACCGCCTTTCCCGATGAGGTCTTCCACGGTGTGATCGACCGCATCAGTCCGAATATCGATCCCACTACGCACACGCTGCAGATTCGCTGCGTGGTGAAGAATCCCGGCGGCAAGCTGAAACCCCAGATGCTCGCGAAGGTGACCGTCGTCACCCGGCCCGGCGAAGCGCTGGTCATCCCGCAGGACGCGCTCGTTTTCGACATCGACAACTACTACGCATTCGTCGAAGTCAGCCCCGGCACCTTCGAGCATCGCAAGGTTACGATCGCATCGTGGAGCAAAGTCGGCTACGCGCGCATCGTCTCCGGGCTCAAGGCCGGCGACCGCGTGGTCGGCGGCGAGACCCTGCAGGTGAATGCGCTCTGGCACGAGGCTCACGGGGAAAGCTCCTAGAGCGTCGCAACGAGATTTTTTGGTTAGCCGATGATTCGATCGTTGATGGCGCTGGCACTGCGCGAACGAATAGTCGTGATCGGCATCGCGCTGATGCTGCTGCTGGCCGGCATCTTTTCGTTTTCCCAATTGGATATCGAGGCTTATCCGGATCCGGTTCAACCGCTGATCGAGATCCTGGCCCTGCCTAACGGTCTCAGCGCCGAAGAAGTTGAAAAGCTGGTAACAGTGCCGACCGAATATGGTCTGGCCGGAATGCGCGATCTCGAGGCGATGCGCTCGATTTCGCTCTATGGACTGTCGGACATTCGTTGCTACTTCTCCTGGGACAGCGACTACTACTGGGACCGTGTCGAGACTATCAATCGACTTTCGTTTATCAGCTTGCCGCAGGGCGTGACGCCCGCAATCTCCCCTGACAATCCGATCGGCGAAATTTATCGCTACACGGTCGAGAGTCCCGATCACGATCTGACCAACGAGAAGACCATCGAGGACTGGATCCTCGAAAAGCAAATCAAGACCGTACCGGGGGTCGAGGACGTATCGGGTTTCGGCGGATTGACGAAACAGTTCCAGGTCGAAGTCGACCCGCACAAACTGAACTACTACCAGGTCCCGCTATCGACGTTGATCGCGGCGCTGCAGAACTCGAACACCAACTCCGGCGGCAACTATATGAGCGTCGGCGAGCAGGCGTTTGACGTGCGCGGGCTCGGCTTCTTCCGCGGCCTCGACGACATCGGCAACGTCGTGCTCAATGCCAACAAGTCGGTCCCGATCAAGGTCTCCAATGTCGCCGACGTTGAGGTTGGCTACGCGCCGCGGCTCGGAATCGTCGGCAAGGACAATCAGAACGAGGTCGTTACCGGCATCGTCCTGATGCGCAAGTACGGCAACACGCTCGAAACACTCAAGGGGGTCGAGGCCAAGGTCCACGACCTCAACACCTCGGGCATCCTGCCCACCGGCTACAAGGTCGTGCCGTACTATGACCGCACGACACTGGTCGAGACCACGCTTCACACTGTGCTCGAAAACCTCACGGTCGGGATGGTGCTGGTTTTCCTGGTGTTGATTTTCTTTCTCGGCAACTTGCGCGCGGCAATCATCGCCGCGATTAACATCCCGCTGGCGCTTTGCGGGGCGTTCGCGTTGATGCACCTGACCAACACGCCCGCCAACCTCATCTCGCTGGGCGCGATCGACTTCGGCATCATCATCGATACCACCGTCATCGTGATGGAAAATATCGAGCGGCATCTGACCGCGCCCGAGCGATCGCACGAAAGTTATCGGCTTCGAATCCTTGCGGCCGCGCAGGAGGTTGGCGGTCCGATGTTTTTCTCGACGCTGATTTTCGTGATCGCGTTCCTGCCGCTGTTCACGATGCGCGGAGTCGAGGGCGCCATCTTCTCGCCGATGTCGCATACTTACGCGTTCGCGCTGGGCACCGCGATTCTGCTCGCGGTCACCTTGTCGCCGGTGCTGTCGTCGTATTTCTTCGCGCGCGGATTGCGAGCGATTCACAATCCTATCTGGACCGCGATTGCGACTTTCTATCATGGGATGTTCGAGCGGATACTGCGCTGGCCGCGGCTGACGTTGAGCGCCGTCGTTCTGCTGGTGGCAATAGTACTGTCGCTGTTCCCGCTGCTGGGCGGGCAGTTCCTGCCCAAGCTCGAGGAAGGAAATATCTGGGCGCATGCGACGATGCCGCTCACGATTTCGCTCGAGCATGGCGCCAAGCTGTGCAATCAGATGCGCTCCGTGTTCAAGAGTTTCCCCGAGGTCACCACCGTCGTTTCGCAGCTCGGCCGCCCTGACGACGGCACCGAGACCGCGGGTTTTTTCAACATTGAATTCTCAGTCGACCTGAAGCCGGACGATCAATGGCCGGCCGGCATGACCAAACCGAAACTCGTCAAGCAGATCGACGATAAACTTACGCAGAGATTTCCAGGCGTGAGCTTCAGCTATTCGCAAAATATCGAGGACAACATCGACGAAGCGATCTCGGGCGTAAAGGCCGGCGAAAACGCTATCAAGGTTTTTGGAGACGACCTCGCGACCGACGAACGTATCGCCAACGACGTCAGGGAAACGCTGGGCGGCGTTCCCGGCGTCGTCGATGAAGTAGTCCTGCGCTCGATGGGCCAGCCCAATCTGCAAATCACCCCTGACCGCGCCGCGTGCGCCCGCTACGGACTGAATGTTGGCGACGTCGGCGCGATTGTGCAGGCGGCGATCGGCGGTCAGGCCGTCACTCAAGTGCTTGAAGGTGATCGGCGCTTCGACCTGGTCGTGCGATGGAAGCCGGAGTATCGCCAGAGCCTGGACGCGGTCCGCCAAATCCGCGTCAACCTGCCATCTGGCGGTCAGATCCCGCTGGACCAGGTCGCCAAAATCGAGACCGCTGAGGGCGCGTCCTTCATCTATCGAGAGGCGCTGCAGCGTTACGTGCCGGTCCGATTCTCCGTCCGTGATCGCGATTTGCAGAGCACCATCGTCGATGCCAAGCGGCGAATCTCGAAGGACGTCCATCTTCCAGAGGGCGTGCATCTGGAATGGTCGGGTGAGTACGGCGAACTGCAGGCCGCCAACCGCCGCTTCGCAATCGTCGTACCGTTCGCGCTGTTGCTGATCGCCGGCGTCCTCTATGGCGCGACTCAATCGCTCATCGACACCTTCATCATCATGGCGCAGATTCCGGTCGCATGTCTCGGCGGAGTTCTCGCGCTGATCATCACCGGCACTCCTTTCAGCGTTTCGGCCGGCGTGGGCTTCATTTCAATTTTCGGAATCGCGGTGATGGACGGCATCCTGCTGAGCTTCTACATCCGCCGGCTTTGGGAGGAGGGCAACCCGTTTGTCGAGTCGATCATCACCGGATCCGACCGCCGTCTTCGCGCCACGATGATGACCGACCTGGTTGACGCGCTCGGACTGTTGCCGGCGGCGGTCTCGACGCGAATCGGCGCTCAGACGCAGCAGCCGCTGGCGATTGTCGTCATCGGCGGCGCACTGGCGATCATGGTGCTGACGCGAATCCTGCAGCCAGTACTGATCTATCTGTGCCATCGCCGCCTGCGCCTCGACGATCAGAACCGCGCGCGGATGACGCAGCCCCTTCCGATCGATCTCGACCCGACTGACAGACGCGATACGCAGCGAAGACTCGTCCTGCCAGCCTCGCCGCGTCGCGCGAACCATGGTAAACGGGCAGGAGGAGGATCTCAGCGATGGAATTCGAGATGCTCGCGAGTGGCTACGGCCTGCTCGAAGCGCCGCGTGTCGACGATCTGGGCCGGCTCTATTTCAGCGACATTCCCAACGGCGGCATTTACCGGCGCAATCCGGGAGGCAACGTCGAAACGCTGATCCCGAAACGCAAAGGCGTCGGCGGGATGAACTTCAACCAGAGCGGGGGGCTCGTGCTGACCGGCCGCGGCCTGATTCATTGGGACGAGAAGACCGGCAAAAGCCGCGACCTGTTCGCTGCGTGGGAAGGCAAGCCGATCAGCATGAACGATCTCACATGCGACGATCACGGCAGCGTCTACACCGGCACGATCAACTTCAATCCGCTGAGCAACGACAAGCCGATTCCCGGCAGCCTGTTCCGCATCGATCCGCCCGGCCGCCCGGTGAAGTTGTGGGACGGCATCGAGGTCAGCAACGGTCTCGGATTCAGCCCCGACCGAAAACATCTATACCATTCGGATTCGAGCACCGGCGCGGTGTGGGTTTACGACGTCACGCACGAGCGCGGCGTCAAAGACCGGCGCATCTTCGCGAAAATGCCCGAGGGAATGCCCGATGGGCTGGCGGTCGATGCGCAAGGCGGCGTGTGGGTTGCAGCAGTGCGGGTCGGCGAGGTCGTGCATTTCTCGAAGGACGCCACGCTGGTCAAGCGAATCAAATTGCCGGCCACGATGGTGACCAGCCTGGTCTTCGGCGGCCGTGACTTGCGCGATCTCTACGTCGTGACGGCGGACAACACCGACGATCCAAATCGCAAGGGAACGATTTTTCGCGGGCGCGCCGACGTGCCTGGACTGCCGGTGCCGAAAGCGAACTTTTAGGGTTTTGCTCTCGACAGCGATCCGACCACGACGCGGCTCGCTGGGCAACTGATCGCGCGATCCAGCCAGCAGCGCGCCGGCTACGATCGTCAATGCGAATGCGCCGACTCGCATCGCGGCGGGCATGGAACCGGCGGGCAGTCGTTCACCGAACACGATCATGCCGCCGATGATCGGCACGATGTTCGAAAGCGCTCCCGACAGCGGCATCGCGATTATCGCGCGCGACGAATGAAACGAGTTCTGCAACATGACGATCCCGATTATGTTGGCAGCTATTACGCCATACACGTAGGGACACGAAACGATTCGCACCGCGAGTGAGCCAGTGTGGCCGGCGAGATCGAGCATCATCGCCTTGGTGAACAAGCCGCCGAGACCGAACGCTACGCCCGAGAAAATCGCCGCAGCAGCGCCGCTGGCTTTCATCCGCGCGACGGCCATTGGAGCCAATCCGGCGAGCGTCAGTACCGCCGTGAACATCAGCAGCGTTGCTGGTTCGAACGCACCTTCGACCTCGCCGCCTTGAAGCGACAGCGCGAGCATCAGCATTCCGAACACGATGGCGCCGATGCCCGCCCATTCGCGCGGACTCGCCCGCTCGCCGAGAATTATCACCGACGCAACTACGAACAGCGCGATTCCGCCCTGTCCCATCACCGCCACCATCGAGACCGGCGCCCTCGACACCGCGATCACGTAGCAGGCCCAGCCCACCGTCTGCACCCCGAGTCCGCCGATCCACATGGGATCGCGAATCCACGCGACGATCGCGCCGATCACATTCGCGCCCGCCGCCATCGGCAGATGCGTCGAGCGGGTTTTCATCATGAGCAACCCGAGCGCCATGAGCGCGCTGGCAAGAATCGCGAGGGACAGGTACAGAATCACTCGGTATCAGCCTTTCACTTCGCGCATCACGCCGCCGCGGATCACCTTGAACTGACGTCCGGCCCACATCACTTTGTTGCTGAGCAGGCTGGCAAACCATACTCCCGTCATGATCAGGTCCTTGAGCGGGACCATCCACAACTCGGTAAGCATCTCCGGCATCTTGAGCACGCGGCCGACGATCGCCGCGGACATCGCGAGCCGCGCCGCGAGCACCAGCACCAACGTCGCAAAGGCTGCGGCACTGCCGCGCGAGGCCGCAACCAGTATCAGCCCCCAGAACGGCCCATGCATCAGGATTGTCGCGATGCTGATTGGACGCACGGTGCGGTAAGTGCGCGCCCACCGCAGCTGGTGATGCCAGAACTCGGCGAAGCTCTTTTCCTCGCAGGTCAGGGTGACCAGCGAATCGGATAGCTTGATTTCATAGCCCTGCGTGTTGGTGAAGTTGCCCAGGTAGAAGTCGTCGGCGAGCATGTTCTTGACCGCGCGGAATCCGCCCGCGGCCTCGAGCACCTTGCGCTTGATCGCGATCGTCGCGCCGAGGGCGTAATGCATCGGCTCGATCATTTCAGCGAACAGGATCTGCGGCAGGAAGTCGGTATTGACGTAGAGCGCCTCCAGCCGTGACGCGAACGAACCGCCCGGCCGCGCCCGATACGCGCAAGTCACGATTCCGATTTTCTCGTCCGAGACCAGTTCGCCGACAATCCGTTTGAGGTAGTCGCGCTCGACCGATACATCGGCGTCGCTCAGCACGAACACTTCGGCTTTATCGGCGCGATCCGCCATCTTGACCAGCTTCGCGATTTTGCGATTGCTGCAGTTGGGCTCCTCGCCGACGATCAGCGTGAGGTTCGCGTACTGGTAGCGCTGGCGCAGTGCGACCGGAATTTCGGCGGCGGGTATCCTCGTAGCTCTCGACGCCAAAATAATAGTCCACCCGCGGATATGCGATTTCCAGAAAGCTAACGAGGTTGGCGGCGAGCGAATTGCTGCTGCCATGCAGCGGCTTCAGGACGGCGACGCGCGGTGGAACCTTGGGCAGGGGAGGCAGGGGAGAGGTCGTGCGCCTTGCAAACCTGATCGCAGCGACCGTTGCCGCGATGTAGTAGAACATCGAAACGCACACGGCCGCAGCCGGTAAGACGATCCAGATTGTCATCGAATAATTCGCGCCGCGATTCTAGTCCGGCGCGACGGATGCCGCCACCGACATCGTGGCGCGGACCTCGTGCCTGCCCCCTACTCGCGCCCGGAATTCGCCGTCAGGCCGACGCCTGCTGCTGCGCCGTCTGATGCCGTCGCTGGCGCATCGTCGAAAGAAATTGCCGCCCCTCGTTGAGCATCCGCTTGGTCTCTTCCATCGACGTCATCATCTTCTTAACCGACTTGAAGATGTACTTCGGCCGGAAGTAGAAGCTGCGATAGAAGCGCTCGACCGCGCCGTAAATCTCTTCGTTGGTAAGGCCCGGGTAAGTGATCGTGCACTTCTGATAGCCGGATTCGTCGAGCAGCGGATCGACCGCCAGGAATCCGTTCTTGGTCACGTAGTCGAACAGCTCCGTGCCCGGGTAGGGCGACGCGAGCGACACCTGGATAGTCTCGCAGTCCATCTCGCGCGCGAACCGGATCGATTCCTCGATCGTCTCCTTGTTCTCGCCCGGCAGCCCCAGGATAAAGGTGCCGTGAATCAGGATCCCGATCTCGTGGCAATCCTTGGTGAAGCGCCGCGCGCGATCGATCCCGACGCCCTTCTTGATATTCTTCAAAATCTGCGCGTTGCCCGACTCGTAGCCGACCACGAACAGCCGGAGCCCGCCGTCCTTCATGATCTTCAGCGTTTCGTAATCGACGTTCGCGCGGGAGTTCGTAGACCAGGTGATTCCCAGCGGCTTCAGCAACTGCGCGATTTTGCGCGCGCGCGCCGGGTCCGCCGTGAAGGTGTCGTCGTCGAAGAACAGTTCCTTCATCTTCGGGAACTTCGACTTCATCGCCGCGACTTCTTCGTAAACGTTCTCCGGGCTCCGCACGCGATAGCGATGTCCCTGCGTGACCTGCGGCCACAGGCAGAACGTGCATCGCGCCGGACATCCGCGCCCGGTGTACATCGACACGTACGGATACTGGCAGTACGGGCTGTTGTACTTCAGGTAATCGAGGTTCTTTTCATAGACCTCGGTCACGAACGGCAGCTTGTCGAGCTCTTCGTCGGTGAGCGCGGGACGATCCGGGTTGTGATGCAGCGCGCCGTCCTTCTGCCAGCTGATCCCGCCGATCGTGCTCCAGTCGCGGCCCTCCGCCACCTCGAGCATCGAATAGTCGAATTCCTTGCGCGCCGCGATATCGATCGCCGCCGACAGTTTCAGCGTCTCCTCTGGACGCGCAGTAGGATGCCCGCCGACCATCGCGATGATCGCGTTCGGATTCGCCGCCTTGATTGCTTCCGCCGTGCGCGTGTCCATCCGGAGCGACGGCGTCGAGGTGTGAATCACGACAAGGTCGTAGTTCTTCGCCTCGTTGATGGTCATGTCGACCGTGTAATTATGGGGAGGCGCGTCGAGCAGCCGCGCGCCCGGAATCATACCTGCCGGGTACGCCAGCCAGGTTGGATACCAAAAAGACCAGACCTCGCGCGTCGCCTGGTAACGCGAACCGGCACCCCCGTCAAAGTCGTCGTACGAGGGCGGATTCAGGAAAAGTGTCTTCATTACATCCATATTTTAAGAATACCTTAAGCCTGTCCGATTGGTTAGTCTGGGACTATACAAATCGCGCCCACCGAAGGCAAGAATGTCCCATGGAATATGCGCCTTCCGCTCAACTTCGCGACGGACCGCAAAACCCATGCATTTTCAAGGGTTTTTTGGCCGATCAGGACCTCTTCTTCGCGACAATAATCATTCGTCGCGTCACAATCCCGTAATCTTCGCCCTCGAATCCTCCGAATACCGCCGTCACGCGCATGCCCACGCGCTCCAGCAGTCGCGTCATCTCGGTCAGCGTGTACAGCCGGATGATATGGCCGATCGATTCGCGGCGCCCGCCCTTTGAATCCACCACGATGAAATGCACGTGCATGCGGCTGGTCGCGAGATCGAGGTCGCGTCGCTCGACGTACAACGTTCCGTCCGCGCCGGTGTGCCAGTCGTTCTGAATGTAGTTGTCGATCGCCCACTCGCGATTCAGCATGTCCAGCAGTAGCTGCCCTCCGGCTTTCAGAGCCTTCACCGCGGATTCCAGCACTTTCAAATCCTCGGCCTCCGACTCCAGGTATCCGAATGAGGAATACATATTGACGATCGCGTCGAACTTGTTTTCGAACGGGATCTCACGCATGTCGGCGGCCACGGTCTCGATTTTGACCTTGGCCGCCTCGGCTGCCTTGCTCGCGAGATCGAGGTACTCAGCATTCAGATCGAGACCGGTAACTTTAAATCCACGCTTCGCCAACTGGACCGAATGCCGCCCCTGGCCACAGCATAAATCGAGCACCGACGCGCCCGGCTTCAGGTCGAGCGTCCGCGCAACGAAAGCGCTCTCTTTCTCGGCGCGCTCTTCGGTGAACATGTGCCCGTACACGTTCAGATAGTCGCTGCGAAAAAAATCCACGTACCAGGCAGAGCCTTGCGATGCCATCGCGTTCCCTCTCAATGCGGTTCGGATGAAGTTGATAATTCAGTTAACGCATAACGGGTCCACAAGATCGAGTCATCGCCATCCTGTGGCCCGACTGCTTTCGATGGTGCTACGGTCTTGCGCTAAGAGAAAGTCGGCGTGGAAAAAATTTCAGTACTAGCGAGCGGCGGCCTGGACAGCTCGGTTCTGATCGCGAAATTGGCGGATGGCGCCGAAGTGTATCCCATCTACGTGCGATGCGGTTTCGCATGGGAAGATATGGAGCTCGCGCGGCCTGCAATCCTTCCTCGACGCGCTTCACAACCCCAATGTGATGCCGACCACCGTGCTCTCCGCCCCGACCGCGGTCCTCTACGGCGACCATTGGAGCGTCACCGGCGCGCGCGTTCCCGCCGCCGACGAGCCCGACGAGAACACCTACCTGCCCGGCCGCAACATTCTACTGATTTCGCTCGCTGCCATCTGGGGCAGCACGCACGGCGTCTCACGCATCGCTATCGGATCGCTCGGAGGAAATCCGTTTCCCGACGCGACGCCTGAGTTCTTCGAAACCTTCGCGCGCGTCCTAAGCATGGGACTGGGACACAAAGTGCTAATCGAAGCGCCCTTGCGAGGACTTCATAAGGAAGACCTTATCAAGCGGTTCAAAGACCTGCCGCTCGAGCTGACCCTGACCTGCATGGCTCCCAAGGGCTCTCAGCACTGCGGGCAATGCAACAAATGCTTCGAGCGTCAGCAGGCTTTTCACAAGGCCGGCATCGTCGACCGCACCATCTATCTCGGATAGCTGCGATAGTGCGGAACTTCCTGCAGCATAGCACTCATACTGCTCGCAGGTGAGTCTCCTCGGAGCCTGCACCTCTCATCCTGCGACCGATGCAAAGCCGGCATCCACATGCTTTCAAGGTCGCACTGCTTACGCCCGGCCCCGTAAGCGACGCGGGCTGGAATGCGGCCGCCTATCAAGGCCTCGAACTCATCAAGACCAAGCTCGGAGCCGACACCGCGTTGGTGCAGACCAAGTCGCCCGCCGACTTCGAGGACGCCTTCCGCGATTTCGCCTCGCGCGGATTCGATCTGATCTTCGCGCATGGCTTCGAATACACCGACTCCGCGCTCGAAGTAGCGCGGAGTTTCCCTAACACCTACTTCGTGGTCAGCTCCGGCAGCGGTCATCCGCGAATGTCGCGTCGATTACCTTCAATGTCGATCAGGCGACCTATGTGGAAGGTGTGCTGGCGGCCGGTGTTTCGAAAACCGGAGTAGTAGGCGCGGTCGGCGGGATAGAACTGCCATCTATCAAATTCTTCTTCGAGGGCTTCAAGCGCGGCTTTCTTTCAGTACAGCCCAAAGGCCGCATCCTGATCAGCTATACCGGCAATTTCGATGACGTTGGCGCGGCGAAGGAAGCGGCGCTTGCGCAAATCAGCCAGGGCGCTGATGTGCTTGATCCACAACGCCGACGCGGCCGGCCTCGGCGTATTCCTCGCGGCCGAGCAAGCCCATGCCTATGCCTTCGGGGTGTTCAACAATCAGAACAACGTCGCGCCCGACGTCGTTCTCGCCAGCGCCGTGACCTCAACTCCGCTGGCGTTTCTGAAAATCGCGACCGAGGTCAAAGACAAGCCTTTCATGCCGGGATGCTGGAATTCGGAATGCAGGACGGGATGGTAAGCGTGGTCTTCAACCCCAAGCTCGAGTCGCGGATTCCCGCGGCCGCCCTGGAACGCGCGCGCAAAGTCGAGCATGACCTCGCTACCGGCCAGCTAGTCCTACCGCCGGCGCTTTCACAACCCGTCACCGCCAAGTAGGTCGTATGCACCTTGCCTTGCTAACTACTTTCGCCGCCAGCAGGAAAGAGCCGCTGGTGGAAGTCCTTGAGCGGGTTCATGCAGCGATAGTTGCGGCGGACTTCGGCGAACCGCAGGTCGAATTTGTTATGGCCGACTCTCCCATCGCAGGCGGCGTTTCGAGTGTTGATCGGGTGCTCAAACGTTTCCCCTTGCTTGCGAACTTCGCGCGGAACCGTGGCTCCATCGACCGGCGCCGCTTCAGCAACGAAGGTGATTACAAACAGCACGATCGCGGGAGGAACCGGCGATCAGATCGACTTCGCAATAGTCCTCGAGATTGCCCGCGGTGTGCCGAGAAGCTTTCCTTTTCACAATCTGAGGATCCAATTCTTCGTGCCCGCGTTCTCTGCCATGACGCCGATGCCTTCGATGCCGGTTGGACAATCGCCGGGAATCTCGGTGAGCGATTCATGGTGGGTCAACGGACGCAATCGATCGGTTCTCGCCGTGACGATGGTCGAGGCCGAACCGGCTGCGCGCAAACTGCCTGCGCTCCCGGAATCGATCGCCGCAGTGTTGGCCGCCTGCGGCAAGGTGAAGAAGACGATCCAGGCGCCGCTGATAGCCGTTCCGGCGGCGCAACGCCCGTCGATCGATACCGCTTCGCCCGAAAAGGCCGCGGCGATCCGCGCCGTCGTGCACGACTACCGGACTCGGACGACGAGATTCTCGATCGCGCGAATCTGCCGCATGACTTGCCCCCCAATTCGGAGGCTGCTGCCACTCGGCGTTACTTCCGGGCCGAAGAAGCCTGTGCTCGTAAGCGCCTTTACTCCGATGGGCTACGACTGCCGCAGTGAGTCTGCCGGGAGTTTCACGCTGCGTCGTCGCACGCCGGGAAATCTGACCGCGGAGCTTCACCTCGACGTCGGCACTTGGAGCAACATCGGTCATGGCAATTTTTCGTGTGCAGGGGTTGATCGAAGGCGTTGGGTTCAAAGCCGCTATGATCCTGCCGGTCGCCCGCCGCGCGGTAATAGGGGGTCAATATCCAATCGGTGGTCCCGAAAGATGGCAGCAGATCGTCGACAACCTCGCCGCTTTGGTCGCCGAATTGGACCGCACCTTCGTCCCCGCGATCGAAGCAATCTCCGGCCCATCCCCGGATTGGTACAAGCCCGAAACCGATCGCACGGGCTGACTTTCACTTTTCAACTCTGCGCGACGGGCGCAGGCGTCGTCACGAACGCGATCGAGCCCGTCAAGCCGCCGGCCATCGTAATCGCAAACCACAACAGTCCCAGCGCGATCGCGTCCTCCTTTCGCATTCCTGCCATCCCGAACAGCAGCAGGTAAGCCGATTCGCGAATCCCCAAGCCATTCAACGTCAGCGGCAGGCTGGCGAACACGTTCGCAATCGGAACGCAAAGAATAAACAGCGAGAGCGGCGCTGTGAGTCCAAGTCCAGCCGCCAGGATGTACTGGCCCAACGCCAGCGTGATCTGCAGGATGATCGATAGTGCGATTGCCGGAATCAACCCCGCCGGATGATGCAAGTATGGCGCGACGATTCCACCCGCGCGGCGAACCGGCCGCGGCATCAGATGAATCAGGCGCGCGACGAGCGGCGCCGCGAGAAACCCAGCGAAAGCAATCGCACCGACCGCGATCGTCGGCGTGATCACCGACGATGGAATCGGCGCGAAGTTTAAAAACATCGCGCTAAAGGCGGCAAGCCAGAACAAACCGATCAATCCCACGGCGCGGTCCGCGACGACCGACGCGATTGCCTCGCCCATCCTGCCATGGCGCCGCCCGAGATACACAGATCGCGCCGCATCGCCGGCCAGCAATCCGGGCACGAACAGGTTCGTGAACATCCCGACGAACGTGTACGCGAGGAACTCGCGATAGCGGCCATGAACCTTCAGAAGTGCGGCGAGCAGTTGCCATCGATACGCACACATCGCCTGACCCGCGACGTAAAGCGCGACCACCGCGGCAAAGTATGCGGGACGCTCGCGGCTGAGGATTCGAAAGATCGGGCGCGCGTCGTAACGCCACAACAAAACGGCGACCACCGCCACTCCCAGCCCCGCGCGGATCGCGAACGCGCGATATGGATGCGCCGGCTCGGCCTGCTCAGTTGACGCTGATTGGTTCACGGCGCGAGATTCGTTCTCGTCGGATGATTGCGCGCTTCTTTCCTTCGGCCGCGATGAGGTCGAAGTCACCAAAGCTCTCCTTCATTCGCGCGAGATCGCCGGCGTCGAGCACTACCACGATCGGCCCCGGCCGGTCCCATCGCCGGAACATCTGATCGTCGTTGTTCATGAACCAGGTGCGCGCGTCCGGGTCGAGTCGCGAGCCGAAGTCGAGTTCGGTGCGCCCGCCGAGCAGCACGACGCGCTTGCGATTGTAGAACGGCAGCGACTGAACGTAGCGATGGTAACAGATGATATCCGCGTCGGGCGCCTTCTCGGCGATCGCACGGCTCAACGCCGCGTATGAACGCATCGGCTCGGTCTCCAGCCGCGCCCATCCGCCGGCGATCAATGCAAACGCGAGCGTGACGACGATCGAACCGAGCCCCGCAGCCGTGCGGCGCATGATGAACATCAACATCGTGACTACGCCGCCGGTTATCAGGATCGCGCCGATCGCATACAACGCAGGGACGCGCCGTCATCACGTATGGAGTGCGAAATTGCGGCGCCGCGATCGCCGCGACGATCACGCCGGCGCCCAACAGCGCCAGCATCGGCCCGCTCTCGATGAGTATCCGGGAATCGGGCGGTCTCCGCGCTGCCCGCGAGTCCGTGGCTGGCCATGCGCATGCCACGAGCCCATCAGCGATCAGCACCGCCAGCGGAGGGACCGCGGGCAGGATGTACGGGATCAGCTTCGCGTTGGCGCATGAGAAAGCGACCAGTGTGACGCTCGCCGCGACAAGGCACAAACTGCGCGCCGGATTGCGCGGAGCCTCGCGCCAGGTGAGGAACGGCACGAGCAACGTCCACGGCAGCAGCCCGATGGCGAGGACAGGAACATAAAAGTAGAACGCTTCGCTGTGGCTGTAGTCGGTTTCGAAGAAGCGCCGCAGATGCTCGCCGACGAAATAGAAATCGGCGAAGCCCGGTTCGCGTATCGACATCATCACAAACCACGGCGCCGCGATCAGAGTCGTGAGCATGAGGCCCGGCACCACGCGGAACTTCGCGATCGCGCCGCGCAGTTCGCGCTTCAGTGCCAGCCAGATCAGCATCGACAAAATTGGCAGCGCGGCGCCAACCGGCCCCTTGGTCATCACGGCCAAACCCATCGCGACGTACGCAATCCAGCACCAGCGGCCGCCTTCATGCCAATGAAGATAGAACGAGAACGTCGCGATCGTCACTAGCGCGGTGAGCGTCATGTCGGTGGTGAGCACCTGCGCCATCAACGCGTACAGCGGAGTGGTGGCGAGGATCGCAGCGGCGAGAATCGCGTGACGGCGGCCGAATGCGCGCAGTGCGAAAACGTACGTCGCGAGTACTCCGGCGATGGCGGACATCGCGACCGGGATGCGCGCGGCAAATTCCGAGACGCCGAAGATCCAGAAGGACAGCGTGGTCAGCCAGTAGAGCAGCGGCGGCTTCTCGACGTACGCGACGTAGTTGAGATGCGGCACCAGCAGGCTGCCGCTTTGCAGCATCTCGCGCGCGATCTCGGCGTAGCGCGCTTCGTCGGGCTCCCAGAGCCCGAATGAGCCGAGATGAAACATGCAGACCGCGAGCGAGAGCGCGACGATCGCCGCGACGTCGTATGCGATCGGAGTCGCGGGTGCCGACGAGGCGGCGAAGGCCGGCGAAGAAATTTCGTTGGGAGCAGTCCCGGACACGGAGGTTGAGTCTAACGCGCCGATGTTATCGCTAATAGCCGACGGCGCCTCCCCCTTTGCGCGGATCGGCGGAGCCGTGGAAATTGTCCGGCGCAATCGTGATCGCGCCGACCGCTCCGAGATTCGGCACGACCTTGAGCTTGTAGCCCATCTGCTCGAGCGCACTGCGCGTCGCCGCGGGCATCGCTTGTTCGACGATGACGACATCGGGTGCGGCCTGCTCATGAATCCGCGGCTCGGCGACGGCGCTGGTCGCGTCGAGATGAAACGCGAGAATGTTGAGGGCGACCTGCAAAACGCCGCTGATGATGGTTGGACCGCCGGAGCCGCCGGTCGTCATCACGGGCTTGCCGTTTTTGGTGACGATTATCGGCGTCATCGACGAGAGCGGACGCTTGCCCGGGCGCACCTGGTTCGCGAGCTCGCCTTCGAGGTGATACGCGTTGGGCACTCCGGGTGCGACGGCGAAATCGTCCATCTCGTCGTTGAGGATGATGCCGAGCTCGGGCACGCTCATCTTGGCGCCGAACACGGTGTTGATAGTGGTCGTCAGTGCGACGACGTTGCCGTCCTTGTCCGCGACCAGCAGATTGGTGGTGCCGTGATCGTGCGCGGCAGCCGGCGGTGGCGGCGACGTTTTCGGATGCATCGCGCGCTCGCGCAATTCCAGAATGTGAGAGTCAGTCAGCAGCTTCTGGATCTCGACGCCTACGAAAGACGGGTCGGCATACTGCTCGCGATCGATGAACCCCTGGCGCATCACCTCGATAAGTCGCGCGAGGTAGGGCGGCGAGTTGACGCCGAGGCCGGCCAGATGGCCCGAGTCGAGCGCGCCAAGCATCTCAAGCACGACTCCGCCCGAGGACGGCGGCGGCATCGCGTAAACGTCGTAGCCCTCGTAGCGATGGTGAATCGGGTCGCGCCAGTCGGGACGATAGTTCGCGAGATCGGCGGCGGTGAGGAGTCCACCGTGCGCTTTCATGAACGCGACGAGCGCGGCGGCAACTTCGCCGTGATAAAAGTTCGTGACTGGGTCGTTGCCCAGGCTCTTCAGCGTCGCCGCGAGATTCTTTGCGACGATAGTGTCGCCGGCCTTGAGCGGCGAGCCGTCGGGCTTGAGGAAAACCTCGCTCAGCCCGGGATCGCTTTTCAACTTCGGCGCGAGCGTCTCGATTTCTTTCGCGAGGTGGTCGCTCGCGACGTAGCCGTCGCCGGCCAGTTTCTCGGCAGGTGCCGCGATCTGCTGAAACTTCATGGTGCCGAAGCGTCTGAGCGCCGCGTCGATGCCTGCGATTTCTCCGGGCACTGCTACCCCGAGAATGCCGTCGCGCGCGAGGTCCTCGTCGGGCTTGCCGTTGCGAATGTACATGTCGGGCCGCGCTTGCAGTGGCGCAGTCTCGCGATAATCGAGCGCATAGAAATGCTGGCTCTTCGCGATATAGATGAGCATAAAGCCGCCGCCGCCGAGTCCGCATGCGGCGGGATTGGTAACGCCGACTGCGAGTTCAGTGGCGAGCGCAGCGTCGACAGCGTTGCCGCCTTGTTTGAGAATCTCGACGCCGGCGTGCGCGGCGTCCTCGCTTTCCGACACCACCATTCCATGCACGCCGACAGCGGACGTTTGTGGAGCGGCGGAGTCCGCGTAGGAACACGGCGCGATGAACAGCGCCAGCGCGAGAAATAGCGCCATCGCGCGCGAACACGCGGCGAAAGGTTGAATCCGAGCAGGGATCGACATCACGGCTTTACTAACAGCCATCGCCGACCGATGAAAGGTACATCTGAGCGCAATCGCGATGGCGTTCGAGAATCAACTGCCGGAGAGGTGAAGTTCGCTGAGGCCTCGCAGCGCCATCGAGCCGCGATACTGCAGCTTGGCCTGCGGGTCGGCGAGCTGCAGGCGCGGGAATTTTTCCAGCATCGACTCGATTGCGATTGCGCCTTCAAGTCGCGCGAGCGGCGCGCCGAGGCAAAAATGGATTCCCTCGCCGAATGACACGTGCTCGTTGGGATCGCGCGCCACGTCGAAGATTTGCGGATTGGGGAAGTGCGCTGGATCGCGATTAGCTGCAGCCAGCAGGATGAAGGCGAGGCTGCCGGCGGGAATTTCGGTGCCGCCGACGTTGGTAGTAACAATCGGCATCCGCACCGTCATCTGAACAGGCGGATCGTAACGCAGCATCTCCTCGATCGCTTTCGGGATCAGGTCGCGGTTCTCGCGCAGCCGTTGCTGCTGTTCGGGATTGCGGCATAGCGCGAGCAGACCATTACCGATCAGATTGGTGGTGGTTTCATTGCCGGCCAGCAGCAGCAATACGACAAAGGCGAGCAGCTCATTTTCGCTGAGCGCGTCGGATTCATCGCGAGCCGTGACCAGCGCGCTTATCAGATCGTCGGCAGGATTCGCGCTGCGCTGCTTGATCGCCTCGGCGAGGTAGTGGCGGAGCTCCTCCTTTGCGGCGAGGCCGGCGGCAGAAGGACCGGTCGCCATCTCCTGGCCGAAAGAGCTGATCAGATCGTTGGACCACTGCTTGAATTGAGCGTGATCGTTGGCCGAGACCCCGAGCATCTCCGCGATTACGATCACCGGCAGCGGATTGGCCAGCGCCGCCATCGCTTCGACTTCGCCGGAGTTCGACGCGCGGCTCAGAAGGTCGGTGGTTATCTCTCGAATTCGCGGCTCGAGCTCGCGCACGCGCCTCGGTGTGAAGGCTTTGCTGACCAGCTTTCGCAGGCGCGAGTGCACCGGAGGATCGGCGGTGAGAATAGTAGGAGCGCCGCCGAAGGGATCGATACGCTCGCGAAATGGAATCTCGGGTCGGCGAACGGTGAAGCGTTCGTGGTCATGCAGGACCGTGACAACGTCGTCATAGCGGGCGACCAGCGTCGTCGGCATGAAGAGTTTGAGTTGTCGCGGGGGACCTTCGAGCAGCGCAGGGAAGTGCGGATACGGATTCGCGCGAAAGTCTGCATCGAACGGGTTGAAATAGAAATCCTGCTCAGGCATTGGCGCCCTCCCTCAAACTGAGAAATTTAATTGTAATGAAACCCACCGTGCGTTTCATGCTTCTTTGAGCAGGGGTGACCACTGCATCCAGTGATAAATTCGGTTCCTTGAGCGGGGGCGGATGATGGTGCTTTAATCGGCTCCTTAGCTTCCGCAAAAGCGCTCAGCAAGTAGAGGTATCCGCCATGACCTACGCACCTGCTAACCGGCCGATGTACGATGCCGACAGCCATATCATGGAGCTGCCGGATTTTCTGCAGAAATACGCGGACCCGGAGTTGCGCGCCGACATCCCGGCGGTAAGCTACAGCGCGTCGCTCGTTACTGACGAAGAGGTCGCGGAGATCATGGCGCGCGGCGGGCGGCATACTGAGGAGCACGTCGCGGAGATGATCGCGCTCGGCGACAATCTGATCGAGCGATCGAAAGAGATTCAAGCATTAGGCGCGTTTGACGGCCGCGAACGATCGAAGGCGGTCGACATGCTCGGTTTCAAAAAACAGCTCGTATTCGCGACGCACAGTGTCACGATGCCGTTTTCGCCAAGCTCGAAAATCCCGCCGAAGCTGCGTTACGGCGCGGCGCGTGCGCACAATCGGCACATGGCGGATTTTTGCGGGCATGACTCGCGGCTGATGGGCGTCGCGGTCGTGCCGCTGGAGGAGCCGGCGCTCGCGCTCGAGGAACTCGAGTTCGCGCTGAAGAGCGGCGCGAAGGCGATCTGGGTGCCGCATCACGCGTGCGGCGGCCGATCTCCGGGCCACGTCGAGTTCGATCCTTTCTGGACCCGGCTGGTCGAGGCGAACACTCCGTTCGTGATGCATGTCGGCGGATCGCCGCTGCAACTGGACAAGGCGTGGATTAACAACGGGCGGCCACCGGTCAAAGACTGGATGGGCGGCGGCGAGAATCTTCGCACCAAGGACATGGCCGTGCTGCACCAGGGACCGGAGACGTTTCTGTCGATGATGTTGATCGATGGCGTGTTCGAGCGGTTTCCGAAACTGCGCGGCGGATGTATCGAGTTGGGCGCGGGATGGGTGCCGGCGATGCTCGTGCGGCTGGACTGGACGGTGAAGATTTGGAGCAAGACGGACGCGAACCTGGCGCGGTTCACGCGCAAGCCGTCGGAGCAACTCACGCAGCAGATGGCATTCACGCCGTTCGTATTCGAGGACGTCGGCGCGCTGATCGATCAGTCAAATCCCGACTTGTATTTGTTCTCGACCGACTACCCGCACACCGAGGGCGGACGCAATCCAATTGCGCGCTTCGAGACGTCGCTCGCCGATCGTTCCGAACAAATCCGCGACCGGTTCTATTCGGAGAATTTCCTGCGCATTTTTCCCGAAGCGCGCGCGTCGTAGATCCGGCAAATCTGATCAGGGGGACCGGAAAATTATGCGCACACAAGCGTGCAGGTCGCTGCATCCGATTCATCTCTTTGCTTTTGTCTGCGGATTGTCTCTATGCTTTCTCTTCGCTAACTCGGCAACTGCGCGATACGCGTGGTCTGCCACCGCATCTCCCTCCGCATCTGCGCTTTCAATACCGGCAGGTGGGCCGTCGACGACAGTCGCTACTCTCGAGCGGCAGTCCGTCGGACAGAGCCTACAGAACCTTGCGGACAAGCTGGCTGACAAGTTGTCATCTCCGCCCGAGAGTGACTACGACTACACTCTGAAGCGTTCCATCGATCTCTTAACAAGTCCCGCAATTTGGATCGCCGGTATATTAGTTTGTATAGCTCTGTTCTTCTGGTTCACATATCGAACCGAGATACGAAGTATCATCAAGAATGTAGAAAAGCTCAAAATTGGTGAATACCTTGAAGTTGTTCGCACGACGGTTCAGGACATAAGGTCTGTGTTCGAGCGCGGCCTGGCAGTCGATCTCTTGATACGGTCTGATCTATCTTCTGTGACGAGCACGGCGAATCCGATGCCAGATGACTTCTTTGTGTTCATCAGGTATCCAATCGACAAACTCGGAAAGACGCTTGATGATCCATTTATTTCTTCGCCCAGTGAGCTATCACCTGCATGGCTCCGACACTTGGAGATGCAACTGGCAATGCAGGAGGAAAAGGTTCGCTCTTCTCCACATTTTGATGAAGAAAAGCCTCCGAAGGATTTCACCGAATTTAGGTGGACTCTCTTCCGCGTCTTGGTTGCGCTAGGGAACTATTACGGTTTCGTCACGCTTCGCACTCCGCCGACCGATGGCCCGCCGGTGGACATCGATAGTGCCTTCCATTTTTTGCGAAGAGCGGTAGCTCTCTTTCCTCTTCGTGGAGAGCAGATGGAGACGACCGTAGGGTATGCACAATTGTGTATGGGTGCCGTAGCAGGTTTGGTCTCGATCTCTTTATTCGATCAGAACGTTCCGTGCACGAACCTGATGGAACGCGCTATCGAATATTTGAAGGTCGCGGAAGAAAATGGCATCAAAGATCCGAAGTTGTACCATCTGAAAGCCTTCTTGCAATTTGATTTGCAACGATATGATGAAGCTGCGGCGACTTGGAAGATGGCCGCAGACAAGTCCCAACCTCCGTCTTCTAAAATGAAATACAACGAAGCGTGTGCTTGGGCTAAATGGCATAAATACAGCGAAAGTTTGACTGCCCTTGAACTAGCAATCGAAATTTTTCGCCGCCCAGGAGGGAATATTGACGGGTTTGATCCTCAGAAGATGGCGACATCTCTTGAGGAAGGACCGGAATTCGAACCGTTTAGAGCGGGAATCCCGGCCGCACAAAACGCTAGATCTATTAGAGGAAGGAGCTTCGAGGAAATAGTGGCCTAAAAATGGGCACTATGGAGGGGTCGGAACGAATTCATCCGGTTTCCGCGGAGTTCCCGGTCCTTGTTTTGTTACTGCTCTATCCATGCCGATATTATCGCTCATTTATTGGTAGAGGCGCAAGCCCGCCACTGTGATCAATTGCGTTTGACCGAGCGCCTTGGGTATTGCAGATTTTTGTTCGTCACGGAGACTGCCCTCTTCAGGGAGAAATCTGGACATGAGGTTCAATGCTCTGGATGTATACAGCTTTGCGCACATCGGGGAAATAGGCATTGGTGCTCAGCGGCGGCGGACTTTGAGTGTCCGCCGCCGCTTTTGCATCAGACTCGATCATGCTTCGGCGCGGCTCGGGCGCATGCGCAGAATCGAATGCGAGTCGCCAAGGCATTCGCGCAGCACACCGAGATAGCTGCGGGTTACATGCACAGAATCTTTGAAGTCCGATTTCGACATCAGCACGCGATGGAGCTCTGGCAGCCGGTAGAACGGAACGCTCGGATAGAAATGATGCTCTATGTGGTAGTTCACGTTCTTTGGCGCGACGAAAAGGTGAGCCAGCACTGACGCGCCGGTGGACCGGGTCTGCGCGTACGCGTTCGCGCGGCCCTCGATAGCGGAATGTTCGGCGATGCTGCGGACGCGGAAGATCACCGTCATCCAGGTGAACAACGGCACCAACCAGTACATCAGGAGAAGATGAATCGCGCCGAACCAGGCGAGCATCGCGAGCACAGCGGCGTAGAAGCCGTATCGCGCAACCAGGAATCCGCGGCTCACGCCAGTGTCCCTCGACAGCAGCATCAACGCCAGTTTGAGATAGTAGATTGCGCCAAGCCCGGACAAATCGCGGAGCATCAGCAGTGCGAGCCTGATCCAATGTTTGGGAAACACCCAGGTCGAGTCGCCCTGCCGGCGCGCCCAGTCGGGATCCTGAGCAGTATTCAGGTAGCGATGATGCGCGAAGTGGTTCTTGCGATATGCGCGCGCTGAGATGAGATTCGGCCACGCCAGGATGACTTCGGCGGTCCAGTCATTGAGCCGCCGGCCTCGGAACAACCGGTAGTGTACGCCATCATGCATCAGGATAAGCAGCGCATGCTGGCGCGCTCCGATGAACGCGACGGTCACCAGATATGCAACGAGGCTGAAGTGGCGTTGGCATAGACAGATGGCGGTAAATATCAGCGTCCATTCAGCGAGGATGTGAAAAGTACTGCGGAGCGGAATCAGAGCGGATAAGTCGCGCAGCTCCTCGGTTGTCAATTTGACCGGAATGTGGCCGTCGAGGGCGTCCGACGGGCGTTCGTGTGCCCTGCGATCTTTTGTGAGATCGATATTCATTGTTTTTTCCTCGTTTGAGTGACTCCGCCTTTACAGATGCGGAATCAGAAAGAGTGTTTGGCTCAATCCTACGGATCGTCGAAGAGTCAATTCAGACAGAAGCGGATGCGGCTGGTATTTCACTGACTCTGAGCGGATAGCCATTTGCAGCGGGCCTCAACCGATCGGAGTTGTCGAACCTGATGGTCTGATAGTTGTCTTGAGTTTCGATCTTCAAGCGATGAACGTTCGAGGTTAGTTTCGCGAGCGCGTCTCCCTCGAGGATCATCGGCTGAACCCAGAGCCGGCCCTCGTCGGGTCCTTCGAGATATGGGTATTCGACGGGCACGCCCGCATCGACGAAGCCCATCGCTTTGTAAAATCCGGCGTGATCCGACCTTCCGACGGCGAGATAGACCAGCACCGCACCAGGATTTCGCCGGACGACTTGAACCGCGATTCCACGCCAGGCATGCATGCCAGCGCCGCGTGACAGCGACCAATGATCGCTGCATTCCAGCACCGACTGTGGCGGGTAGTGCGAGAGATCGGGCTGCTGACAGCTTTGCGGATAAATCGCGAGATCATGAAGCGCGACACCGGCTGTCATGTTTTCTGCATCGTGGCGGCCCCTGTCGAACAATCCGTAGAGGTCTGCAGCCGACAAACGAACCATATTTCTGGCCTGCGAGCGGCCAATATCTCTAAAGCTGGCTCCATGACGGGCGCGCGCGTCTGCCAGGCGTTGGGCGAAAACGTTTCGATCGCCGTCTTTGGTTAAGAGGCGCATTTCCATTGGATGACTCCTTTTTTGTGTCGATGAGGGTGGCGAAATAGACGAGAGGAAGGGGTCAGACGCGGGGCAGGGCGGGCCGCGGGCGCTGGCCGATCGTGTCGAACGGATCGCGCGGCGAGACTGGATAGCAGAAAGTTGACGCCCCAGTCGCCTGAGTTGTGATGATAAGACCATCGAGAACCAGACGTTCAGTCACTTTTTAACTCCATTTGACGACAGATGGTCAACAAGAAACATAACAACTTGATTAGTAGGGGCGTCTATCAGTGGACAAAACCTGATCGGATTTGGTTTTTCCTTACGGGCCACGCTATGATACGTTAGCGAGCGCTAGCCGCATTTAAGGGGTCGTTAAGCGTTTTTATGAGTTCGAAGTCAGGTCGGGGGGAGCGTGACAGTCACAGCAACCAAGAACATGTCGTTCTTCGATGTACTAGCATCTGAAGTAGTGAAGGCGAGCAAGGGGCCACAGACGTCGGTGGCCTTTCGCAGCGCCAGTGCGGAAGTCCGGTCGCTCGAGCAACGCGACTACGCGCACCCGCTCAGAAGATCGTTGGGACGCTCCGAGGTTCGAGAAATCATTGGGGAAGCCAGAAGTTCCGTCTGGCCGCGCTTGAATGACGAGTCCGTAACGCTGGTCTCGCCGACGGAATTCACACGGCGCTGGTCGGGGCTAGGAGTTCAGTTCCAACTGGCAAAGCTCGGCGGAGCCGAAGGGGTCGCGCTGCTGGGATTTTATGTGCGCGAGATGGGCAGGTCGCGGCTGCCGTTGATTTGCGTGAACACCGCGCATCATCCGGCCGCTATCGGGGCCGCATTCTCCCACGAAATGGGCCATCACCTGGTAGGCCGGCTCTTTGATTCGCACAAACCGCACGCTCAGTTGCTGACCTACACTGCTTACGGGGAGCATCTCGACGATCCGGAGGAACTCGCGGCCGACGTTCTCGTGAGCCTCGGCGTATTCCCCGAGGCGATCGCGCGAAAGATTTTTCTGAACCCCGGGAAAGGAAGAAAGTCTGAATCGACGAGTGCGGAACTCCCGGACTCAGTCTCCGCGAACGTGCTCAAATACTTCGAAGGTCGATTCGGGCTTAGCTTCGGCGCGCAAATTCCCTCACAGAAGAAGCTTCAATACCTGGCGGCGGTGGTCCATTTTGCAAAATTAAGACGCGCCCTCCTCACCGAATACGAAATCTGAAGCCAGCAAGCGTCGGCGATTCTGACCTTGATGCGCGCTGCCGGCATAGTTGGCGGCACGCGACAATCGCGCGAATTCGTATTAGATCATCACCGAGGCTGTGAAGACATTTCCCGAAATTCCCGACACTCCCACCGGGCGCCAACTCGTGTGGTATCTCGAGCGCATCAGCGGGGGCGTCGAGGGCTCGTCGGAGGCTGAACTCGGCTCGCGATGCGCGCTGAACATGGTCGTGCGCGCTCCATTTCCCTACCCGCACGAAGTGCAAACAGGAGGATGGAAACGCTGCAGCCAGAGCTACGGCGATTTCAAAGTGGCTTCGGTCGAAGAAGTGTCCGACTTCCATATCGCGGTCACGTTGGAAAGCGCGAGCGACAAAAAATTCAAGGTGACGTGCGAGGTCGAGGATAGCGAGCCGCACAAAATAACGATGCTCACTCGGGAACGCATCCTCGATTTCGACGTGGTCTCGCGCGAGGCGACGATTGCAGATGCGGCGGTGCTCGCGGACATCGAGCGTCGATGCCCGATCGTGTTGGGCGACGGCACTACGATGACGATCGAGCGCGGTGACGACTACTTTGCGTTCACGCGGCTGATGGACAATTTCCTGGTCGCGCTTGGTTTCGTGGATGGCAAACCGGCCGGCGTCAACGTGGCCGCATTGCATACGGTGCGGGTCGGTGGGCGCGATTATCGCATCCACGCATACGCGCATCTGCGCATTCTCCCGGAGCATCAGAAAAAAGGGTTGTGGGGCGCGATAAATCGCGTGTTCGACGAGAAATATCCAGAAGGATCGTCGGATGGCAGCACCGCGTATCCGTCGGTCGACAACGCTGCCATGTTGCGAGGCTTTGCCGGCGCGCCGCGATGGAGCACGCATCAGATTCGCGCGCAGCTTCCATGCGTGTCGCTCGCGGGGCCGCAAATCGGACGGCCGGCCACGCCGCGCGATGCGCCGCGGATCGTCGAAATTCTCAACGCAACGCATGAACACGACGAGATGTACCTGCCGTACACGGTTGAGTCGTTCACGGCGCGCATCGAGCGCTCGCCGCGAGACTACTGCTGGGAACGGGTGCGGATGACAGACCGCGCGGTGGTGGGAGTCTGGCCGGCGGGCGACACGGTGCGATTTATCATCGAGTCGAAGGGAAAGCGTATCGAGTCGCGCCGTGGTCTCGCGCTGGACTGGGGATTCGTCGCGGGCGCGGAGGAGGAGTTCGAAGCGCTGCTGCGGACGCAATGCGGATGGCTCGCGAATCGCGGCCTCGACCGTTTGTCGCTTTTCACCTCTGAGGCATCGGCCGGTTACGCGCGCGTGCGCGAATTGGCGAGTGAGTTGGAAAGGTACGTCGTGATTTCATTTGGAATCCCGGAGCCGCCGGGCGCCACCACTCGCGGCTTGTACGTGGATCCGATTTACTTCTAGGATCGTGCGAACGATTCGACGTTAGCAAGGAGAACAGAGATGGAACTGGCACCCAAGCGGGCTGGATTCGCGCCGGAACGAATCAATCGGATTACGGAGCACCTCGACAAGAACTATATTGCGCCCGGTAAAATCGCCGGATGCCAGACGCTGGTCGCAAGGCATGGCCACGTCGCGTATTTCAAATCGCAGGGCTTGATGGATCGCGAGCGCCGCAAGCCCATGACTGACGATACAATCTTCCGCCTGTATTCGATGACCAAGCCGATCACGTCGGTAGCGCTGATGACGCTCTTCGAGCAAGGACATTTCCAGCTCAACGATCCGGTTTCGCGATTCATCCCGGCCTGGCGCGATCACAAAGTGTGGGTCTCGGGCGAAGGCGCGAACATGGAGACCGCGGCGCCTGTCGCGGCCGATGACGATGCGTCACGTGCTGAGTCATACCGGCGGTCTCACCTATGGCGCTACGAATCATCCTGTCGACCGCGCATATCGTGACGCCGGAGTGGGACGCGGCGCCGGCGAGACACTTAGCGGATTTGCGGAGAAGCTGGCGAAGGTGCCGCTACGCTATCAACCGGGTGAGCGATGGATGTACTCGCTTTCGACCGACGTATGCGGTTACCTGGTCGAGGCGATTTCCGGAAAGAGCTTCGACCGATATTTGCAGGAAACTATTTTCGATCCTCTCGATATGAAGGACACCGCGTTCATGGTGGCTCCACGCAAGGCGGATCGGTTCGCGGCTAACTATGAGCGTCAGGCCGATAAGACTCTAAAACTGATCGATGACCCGGAGCGGAGTAACTATCTCAAGCAGCCCACCTTCTTTTCCGGCGGCGGAGGATTGACCGGCACGACGGCGGACTACTTGCGCTTCTGCGAGATGCTGCGGCGCGGTGGGGAATTAGACGGTGTGCGCATTCTAGGACCTAGGACCATCGAGTTGATGCATCTTAACCATCTCGCTGGCGGCAAAGACTTGAGCGGGATGGCTATCGGCGCATTCTCGGAGACCGCGTATGAAGGGGTAGGCTTCGGACTCGGCTTCGCGATGACACTAGGACAGGTCGAAGCGGGCGCACTCGGCGGCGGCGACTATTACTGGGGCGGCGCGGCCTCGACCATCTTCTGGGTGGATCCTAAGGAGGACATGTTGGTCATATTCATGACCCAGCTGATGCCATCGGCCACCTTCAACTTCCGCGGACAACTAAGGAACATCATCTATTCGGCGATCGTCGAGTGAGGAGTGCGTTATGAAGGCTGCGGTCTATTATCAAAACGGCGGGCCGGAAGTTCTCAAGTACGAAGACGTTCCCGATCCCGAGTGCCATCCTAAAGGCGTCCTTATTCGCGTCGAGGCTGTAAGTATCGAAGGCGGCGACACCCTCAATCGTTGGCATGGCGCACTGGCCAGCAAGCCTCATGTGGTTGGCTACCAGGCTGGCGGCGAAATCGTCCAGGTAGGTTCGGAGGTGACAGACCTCAAAGTGGGACAGAAGGTCACCACCGTTTTCGGCGCAGGATCTCACGCGGCGCTGCGAGCGGTGCCGGCTCGAAATGCCTGGCCAGTTCCGAAAGGATTTGACATCAAGCTGGCAGCGGCTATCCCGGTGCCATTTGGAACCGCCGACGATTGCCTGTTCGAGTTCGGGCATCTGAAATCCGGAGAGACAGTCTTAGTGCAGGCGGGCGCAAGCGGTGTAGGTGTCGCGGCGATTCAGTTGGCCAAGCGCGCAGGCGCGACCGTCCTGGCGACGGCGTCGAGCAACGAGCGGTTGGAACGGCTGAAGCCTTTAGGTCTCGATCACGGCATCAACTATAAGACTGATGACGTCGCAAAGTCGGTGATGAAACTTACCCATAACAGGGGCGTTGATCTCGTCGTTGACCCTGTCGGTGGCGCGACTTTGCAAGGCAGTCTGCTATCGCTCGCTTATCGCGGGCGCGTCTCGATGGTTGGCGCGGCGGGACGCGAGGCGATGACGATCGATGTGTCGTCGCTGATGGCGGGCAACCGTTCTTTGACCGGAGTTTTCCTGGGAGCGGAGATAGGCACCGATCGCGCGCATAACATGATCCAGCGCCTGATCGACGAGGCGGCGCGAGGTGAGTTGAAGGTTGTGATCGATCGAACCTTCCCGCTATCCGAGGCCGCCGCCGCTCACGCCTACATCGAGAGTCGGCAAGCAGTCGGTAGAGTTCTTCTCATCCCTTAGGGTTGCGATCTTCGCAAATTCAGTTAGCGAAGAAATGCCGGCGGCAGCGAAAGCAAAACCTCGCGTTGAAGCGACACCGCCGGCACCGCATGCGGTCATAGGGTGGTGGAAAATCCCTGATTCTGCGAGGCTCCGCGCAGAATCCAGCGGGCTGGTGCTGCTAGCACTTGCGCTGATCGTAAACGCGATACTGCTATGGCCGGAGATTCGCATCGAGCGGGTTCCGGTCAACGATCTAAGCTTCCATATCGCCGCCTCGCAGCGCCTGGCGAACAGTCTTACTACTGGCGACTCATTCCTGGACCCATGGATGTCCCAATGGGCGCTGGGATATCCGCTATGGCACTTCTATCAACCCCTCCCGCACATGGTAGCGGGACTGTGGCTGACAATCACCAGTCGGTTTCGCTTCTGCGCCCGCGTCATTCGCGGTGCTTTACTATCTCTTGATGGTAGTACTGCCCGCGTCCACCTATCTGGGTGCTCGGCTGTTTGGGCTGGAACCAATGGCCGCCGGCTTCGCATCTGTTCTCATCATAGGTGTCAGCGAGGTGGGCGACCTGAGTCGTTACGGTCTGTCGTACGGCGCCTACGTACGCCGCGGATCGGGTTTATACACACAACTGATGTCCTACAACCTGCTGATGCCGGCGCTAGGACTCGCTAACTACTCTCTCAACACGGGCAAGCGGCGAATTCTGGCTGCTTGCCTCATCGCGGCTACCGCACTGTCGCACGTCGTGTTTGGTTACGCGGCGATAGTCTCGGTAGCGATCATGGCACTCGCAGGCCCTCGCGGCGATCGTTCACGACGAGTCGTCCGCGCCGCATCGATCCTGGTTCCCGCATTCATCCTGGTCGCATGGTTCGTCGTTCCTATGCTGCTGGCGTCCGGCGAAGCGAACCGATGCCGATGGGACGACGTGTGGAAGTTCGATTCTTGGGGCGCGAAAAACATATTGAGCACTCTTGCGTCGGGACGCTTTTTCGACGAAGGCCGATTGCCGGTAATGACGGTGGCGCTCGCTGTCTCTTCGATGCTGGCTCTGTATCGCTGGAAAAGACCGATGCCGCGACGTCTTGCTGGTTCTCACCGCGGTGTGGCTGGCGATTTTCTTCGGCCGTACGACGTGGGGATATTTCATGGTGGCGCTGGGATTGCCCCGAACTTTTCACGTGAGTCGTTTCGAGTCGGTCTTCGAGTTGTTTGCGGTTCTGCTGACGGCATGGGCGCTTGCCAAAATAGTTTCGGCCGCGTGGCGAACAGGATACGCGGGCAAGCTTGTGAGCGTGATCGGCCTGGGCGCCATGGCATTAATCATATTCGCTGAGCGCGCGGACTTTTTGAAGCTGAGCAACTTTTGGGGCGAAGAAAGTCTCGCGGCGATCGCAAGCGAAGGCGCCAGTCTCGACGCGTCACTCGCCGACGTCCGCACGATTCTCAGTGAGCGTCCAGGCAGAGTGTGGTCCGGTCCTACTGGAATGTGGGCTGCCAACTTCCAAATCGCCAAGTCGCAGCCGTATTCGTTTCTCTCGCTGGCCGGGTTCGACGAACTCAGCTTCCTCTATCACAGCTTGTCGTGGAGTTCGGACGTGACCGCGGAAATAAACGAGCACGATCCTTACCAGGCCCAGTTGTTTGCGATGCGCGCGGTGCTGGCGCCGGTGACTCAACCGATGCCGTCCTACTTCAAGCGTCGCGGCATTCACGGCAACCTCGCGGTGTACGAAGCTTCGCACGAAGGTTACTTCGGCCTGGTGGACATAGGTGCTCGTTACGACGGCCCTCTAACTACTGTGCTCAATCGCGACTGGAGATGGATGAGCGACCCTGCGGTGCGGGCGGGTGCGGTGGTCGCGCTCGGGGGCGATATCAAGGGAGTGCCGGAATGGAAGATGTATCAAACACTCCCTCCGCTCGATCCGAAGTATTCTACGCTGCGTGGCGAGGTAGTCTCAGAACGCAAGGAAGGCGAGACCTACAGCGCGCGATTGGCAGTCCTAAGGCCGTGCTATGCATTACTCAAGATCACTTACTTCCCCGGCCAGCAAGCCTTCATCGATGCAAAGCCCGCTCCAATATTTCGCGTGTATCCCAATTTCTGCGCGATACCAGTAGGCCCTGGCGAGCATCAGATAGAAGTGCAGTACCGTCCAGGACCTATCAAGCCCATATTGTTGGTACTGGGATTTATCCTGGTTGGTCTGATCGCGCAACAGATGCGCAGGCCGGACTACGCCGCGATGGAACGCAGGATTGCCACGCGACTGTCGGAATTGGCGACGCCTTGGGACACTCCGCGGACGCGGACTGTCCTCGCGCTTGCGGTCCTTATACTGCTATTCATGCGCGCACTGTTCGCCGGACACCTCCTGGATGGCCATGACTCCCTGGCCTATCCGCCCCGGCTGACTGAATTCGCCAAAGTTCTCGGCGACCATCAGTTTCCTCCCGTATGGGCGCCGGACCTGGGCAGTGGGCATGGACAGCCGCTATTCGAATTCGCACCGCCGCTGATCTACGCGGCAGCGATGCCTTTCTTCAAAGCCGGCATGTCGTTGGCTGATTCGCTTCAATTCGGACTGGCGATTCTGTTCGCTCTCGGGGCGATCGCGATCTTTCTGATCGGACGAGAACTTTCGTTCTCTCGTGTCGCCTCGATAGGCGCCGCAGCCGCGTGGCTGTTCGCTCCTTATCAGGCTCTGGACATTTTCGTGTGCGGGCGATTTGCCGAGTCAGCCGCGATTGCAATCGCTCCTGTTGCCCTGCTCGGGTTGATCGCGGCTCTTCAGAATCCAACTGCTATCAGTGTGGTGCTCGGCGCGCTCGCAATGGCGATGCTACCGCTGGCGCACAATGCGATCGCCCTGCTGATGTTCCCAACGTTCGCGGCGATTGTTGCCGTTCGATCGATAGTGTCGGATCGTCGGCTGAAAACCGCCGCGGCCGGCGCTTCAGTGCTTGTAGGCGGACTGGGACTCAGTGCTTACTTCTGGCTTCCGGCGCTGCTTGAACGCAATTTCGTTAAAACCGAACTTCTGCGAACCGGCATTCTCAGTTGGACTAACTACATAATCTACCCATCTCAGCTGCTTTGGTCGCCATGGGGGTTTGGCATCTCGATGCGCGGGCCCAACAACGGCATTTCGTATTCACTAGGACTCATTCACATAGCCTTGGCGGTCGCAGGTGTCATCATTGGTGTACGCGCGACGAACCGTACCCGTCGCCTTGACGCGCTGGTCTTTGCCGGCGCGGCGGTTGTCGGCGCGCTACTCGCCACCGACTTGTCATGGGCGATTTGGGAGCACGTCGCCACCTTGCAATACCTGGTTTATCCCTGGCGGACGCTATGCGTTCCGGCGCTGTTCATGCCGCTGCTAGCGCTCTATGCGTTGGAGCGCATGGATCTAAGACTGGCATGTGTGGCGATTGCAGCTTTGGTATTGGTCAACATCGCGCATACCTCACCGAAGGGAATCCAGACCTATGACGAAGCCTACTACGGTGCAGACATAATCGCTCAGAAAGGGATAAACACGACGACTCGCGAGGAATATGAGCCGAGGACAGTTTATCACCGTCCCATCTTCGACAGCGTCCTGCTCAAAGGAGTGCGATCAACGCCCGCGGTATCCCAACTGGCCGTCAACTCGAATAGCCAGTCATTCAAAGTCGACGCGAGCGAGCCTGCACTCATGCAGGACTCGCTCTTCGACTATCCCGGATGGACAGTGCTGGTAGACGATCGGGAAGTTGCGACTTCACCTGCGTCAGACAGCGGAGAGCTAACCTTCAACGTTCCAGCCGGGACGCACAATGTCTTAGTGGAACTGCGTCCGACACCTATACGTCGATGGTCGTTCTATGTGTCTCTAGCCACTGCCGCTTTGATGGCTTTGATCATGACTTTCGCGTTAGTCATCTGGAATCATCCTGAGCCTGTCGATAAGCCCAGGCCCATACCCGCAAAAGCCCGTTCCGGGAAGAGATCTCGCCGCTAAGCTGCGAATATTTCCTCGAAGAAGTCAGTCATTGCCTTCCACGATCGCGCGTCCACCAGCTTGTTGTAGCCGATTCCTGGCATCCCGACGCTGTCGGAACTCGGATTCGTGAAACTGTGTTTTGCCCCTCCGTAAACGATCAGTTGCCAGTCCGCTCCTGCCTTCTTCATCTCAGCTTCGAAAGCGCTGACCTGCTCGACAGGTATCAACGTGTCGTCGGCGCCGTGGCACGCGAGGATTTTCGCCTTCACCTTTCCAGCTTCTGCCGGTCGCTGTGTCTGAAGTCCGCCGTGAAAGCTGACGATCCCTTTGAGCGGCGCGCCGTCGCGAGCAAGTTCCAACGAGAATGTGCCGCCCATGCAGAATCCGATCGCGGCCAGCCGGGCAGGGTCTGCCTGAGGCATTGACGAGAGACGGTCGAGAGCCGCGCGCCCACGCTTGCGAAGCACGACCGGATCAGTAAACAGAGGTGTCGCAAGTTTCATCGCCTCGGGCAGGGTGGACACTTCAATTCCGTCGCCGTAAGGATCGCCGGCGAAAGCGACATAGCCCAGCTCTGCAAGCCGTTCGGCGCGCTTCTTCGCATGCTCGCCGAGGCCGAACGCTTCCGGCATCACGAGGACGCCGGGGCGTTTGCCGGATTTTTTCTCGTCGTACGCGAGATAGCCGCGAAGAGTTACGTCGCCGTCCTTGTATTCGATTGTCTCTGTTTTCATGCGAGTCTCCGATGGTTGTGATCAGGCGCTATCTTGCACGATTCGGCCATTTTCTGGAAGCCGCGCGTCCGTGCAATAGTTGCGAAATTGGCGTCGCCGCGCGACGCGAGTTCTGCTAGGAGCATGGTTTATGGCAGATCCCGATTTCACTCAATTCAAACTCGTGCACAAAGGGCATTCGTTCGAAGAATTTCACGAAGGCCAGGTCTTCGACCATCATTGGGGCCGCACGATCAACGCCGGCGACAACTCGCTCTTCACCACCGCGACCCTCGCGCATTGCCCGCTGTACTTCAACGCCGAATACGCGCGCGCACTCGGTCATCCCGACGTGGTCGTCAATCCGATGCTGGTAGCATGCACGGTAGTCGGCATTTCAGTCGAGGACTTGAGCGAAGCGGGCGGGCCGTTCCTCGGCATCAACAATCTGGAATTTCATCGGCCGGTCTATCCGGGCGACACACTGACCGCGCGCAGCACCGTCGTCTCGACGCGCGAATCGGCCAGCCGCGGAAATTTCGGAATCGTCACCTGGCGCACCGAGGCGCGCAATCAACGCGACGAACTCGTCATCAGCTACGAGCGCACCAACCTCGTCGCCAAACGCAGAGGAGCGCCATTGTGAGTTACATGACCGACGAGCGGCGGATGATTCAGACTGCGGCGCGCGACTTCGCGATGAACGAAGTTCTGCCCATCGCGAACAAGCTCGACCCCGAGCAAGGCGACATCCCGATGTCGATGCGGGACAAGCTCGCGGAGATGGGCTACTTCGGCGTCGTCATTCCCGAGGAATACGGCGGGCTTGGACTTGGCGCGTTCGAGTACGCGTTGATCACCGAGGAACTCGCACGCGCGTGGATGAGCGTCGCGAGCATCATCGCGCGCGGCAATGGACTCGGCGGCGGTTTCACAGCCGAGCAACGCCGCGAGTATCTGCCGCGGATGGCGCGCGGAGAATTTCTAGGCGCAGCTGCGCTGTCGGAACCGGATGCGGGATCCGATCTCGCCAACGTTTCGTGCAAAGCGACGCGCGACGGCGACGGCTGGATGCTCAATGGCACCAAGACCTGGTGCACATTTGCCGACGGCGCGGATTTCATTTCGGTGCTCGCGCGCACCAAGCAGCCGTCTGACCCGCGACGCCGTCACGAGGGCATCAGCCAGTTCCTGGTTCTCAAGGAGCGCGGCAAGTTTCCACCGGGACTGACGGGCTCGCCGATTCGCAAGATCGGCTACTTCGGCTGGAAGACGTGGGAGCTGCACTTCGACAACTTCAAATTGCCGGCGGACGCGTTGCTCGGCCGCGAGCGCGAAGACCGCGGCGAAGGCAAAGGATTCTATGGCGCCGTCAGCGGCCTCGAGGTCGCGCGCGTGCATACTGCCGCGCGTGCGATCGGGCTTGCGCGCGGTGGGCTCGAGGACTCGTTGGCATACGCGCAGAAGCGAGTCGCGTTCGGGCAGCCGATTGGAGAATTCCAGGCAATTCGGTTCAAGCTGGCCGAGATGGCGACCGAGATCGAAGCGGCGCGGCAACTGATGTACTTCGTCGCCACCGAGGTCGACAGCAAGCGGCGATGCGATAAGGAAGCGTCGATGGCGAAGCTGTTCGCCTCGGAGATGGCAGAGCGTGTCACCAGCCAGGCGCTGCAGATTCACGGCGGCTACGGTTACACCAAGGACTTCCCGCTCGAACGCTACTGGCGCGACGCGCGTCTGACCAAGATTTTCGAAGGCACTTCGGAAATCCAACTGCGGATTATCTCCGACCGTCTGCTGCCGAGGGTGCGAAAGTGAAAACGCCGATCTCAAAACTGACGGGCGCGGGAAATTACTTTGAAGACTTTGAAGTGGGCGCGAAAATGCGTCACGCGCGGGGCACCACGATTGGCGAGATCGAAAATCAGATGCTCACGAAGCTCGTGCTGAACACCGCCGACGGACACTACAACGAGCATCGCATGCGATCGACGCAATTCGGCCAGCGCCTCGTCTTCGGCCTCGTGACCGGCTCGGTATGCATCGGACTGGCGACTCAGGACACCGGCGAGAATGCGCTCGCCGAGCTGGGCCTCACGGGAATCAGGTTCACTTCGCCGGTTTTTCACGGCGACACGCTGTACGCCTACACCGAGGTGCTCGAAAAGCGCGACACGGATCGCGACGACGCCGGCATCGTCCGTTTCAAGCATTGGGGCACCAAGCACGACGGGACGATCGTGTTCGAGGGCGAGCGCACGGTGCTGATCAAGCGCCGCTCGCATTGGGGCGATCGATGAACGCGCGCACGGGTCCGCTCTCCGACGTTCGCGTGCTCGATCTCACGCAGGCGCTGGCTGGTCCGTACTGCACGATGCTGCTGGCCGACCTCGGCGCGGACGTTATCAAGGTCGAGCCGCCCGCCGGCGACATGAGCCGGAGCATGGGGCCGCATCCCGCGGATCGAGAAGGATGCGACTACGGCGGATATTTCGCGAGCGTCAATCGCAACAAGCGCAGCATCGTGCTCGACATCAAGACCGACGCGGGCCGCGACGCATTTTTCAAGCTTGCGGAAACCGCGGATGCGGTCGTCGAGAATGCGAAGACGGGTGTGATGGATCGCGCGGGAATCAGTTACGAGCGGCTGCGCGAAATAAATTCAGCGCTGGTCTATGCCGCGATTCGCGGCTTCGGCGATCCGCGCACTGGCGCAAGTCCCTACGCGAATTGGCCCGCGTTCGACATCGTCGCGCAGAGCATGGGCGGGCTGGTCGCGGTCACTGGTCCGCAAGGCGGCGGTGGCTACAAAGCTGGTCCTGCCGTCGGCGACATTTATCCGGGCACGCTCGCCGCGCTCGGCGTAGTGTCCGCTATTCATGCGGCGCGCCGAACCGGGCAGGGACAGTTCCTCGACGTCGCGATGTACGACGCGATTCTCGCGCTGTGCGAGATGGTCGTTTACAGCTATTCGAGCGCTGGCATCGTCCGAGAGCCGGGCGGGAACGGAACTCCAGTGCTTTGTCCGTTCGATATTTTTCCGACGCGCGATGGCGCCGTCGCAATCGCAGCGCCCGGTGAGAATCACTGGAAGATTTTGTGTGATGCGATCAGCCGGCCTGAACTGGTGACAGACGATCGAACGCGCAACGTCAACCGGCGAGTGGCCAACGCCGAGTTCGTGCGCGGCATTCTCAGCGAATGGACAAACGCGCACAGCACGCGCGAAATCGTCAACGCGATCGGCGGCAAGGTGCCGGTTGGTCCCGTCAACAGCGCCAAAGATATTTTCGAGGACCCGCATCCGAGGGCGCGCGGCATGCTGGTCGAAGTCGAGCAGCCGGGCGACAATCCTTCGATCGTGCTCGCGGGATGTCCGATCAAGCTGACGGGCACGCCGTCTGGAATTTACGCGCGCGCGCCGCGGCTAGGCGAGCATACGGAGCAGGTGCTCGCGGATGCGGGAATTTCAATCGCGCGCAAGGAGCAATCATGACACTTCGACTCAGACGTTCAGAACTTTCGACGCCGGCTTCGAGTCCAAAGATGATCGAGAAGGCGATGGCGACCGCGGCCGACATGGCGTTTCTCGATCTTGAAGATGCGGTCGCGCCGGCGCAGAAGGAAGCGGCGCGCAAGAATGCCGTCGATGCGCTCCGCAATCTCGATTGGGGCAATAAGATTCGCGCGGTGCGCGTCAACGGCGCCGACACGCATTGGGCGCATGACGACGTGATCGAAGTCGTCGAGGGCGCGGGCGACAAGCTTGACGTGATCATCGTGCCGAAGCCCAAGGCGCCGCGCGACATCTGGTTCTTCGACACTCTGCTGACGCAGCTCGAGACCAAGCTTCATCTGAAGAAGAAGATCGGGCTCGAGGCGTTGATCGAAGAAAGCGCGGCGCTCGCGCGCGTCGAGGAAATTGCCGCGTCGTCGCCGCGGCTCGAGGCGCTTATTTTAGGATTTGGAGATCTTTCAGCCAGCCAGGGCATGCGCTTCGGTGTCGCGAACGATCCTGCGCTTCGGTATCCGGGCGACATGTGGCATCACGCGCGTGTGCGGATGATCACCGCGTGTCGCGCCAACGGTATCGACGCAATCGACGGGCCATTCGGCAACTTCAAGGATCCGGACGGCTACCGGCGCGAGGCGACGTGGGCGGCGACGCTCGGAGCGGTCGGCAAATGGGCGATACATCCGAGTCAGATCGAAATTGCCAACGACGTGTTCGCGCCGACGCCGCACGAAATCGAAAATGCGCGCAAAATGTCCGAGGCCTACCAGGCCGCGACCCGCGACGGCGCGGGCGCTGCAGGAGCGGGCGGGATGCTCGTCGACGCCGTGGCAGTGCGGATTTTCGAAGGCGTGCTCGAGCGCGCCCGCCTCACCGGTCGCGCTTAAGCCGATGGTCGCTCACTTCGGATTTTGCGACTGGAAGAAGCTCCACATCGTGTCGTTTGCGTTTATGTTGTCGGTGACCGGTCCAAGGATTTTCGTGGCCAGCCATCCCTGATTGGCGCCCGGCCAGGTGTGCCCGCCTTCCTGCACGATGACGTTCTCCAGCCCGCGCCTGGCCGGACATGAATAGGTCTCGACGGTTACCGCCAACTGATCGTTCTTCGCGGGCAACTGCGTCTTCTGCGCGGCGCCGCATCCGTTGCGCTTCTGCCAGATCGCGACCGCCTGCGCATTGCTCATCGCGCTGCCGCGGTTTCCGAATTGTGGAGCAATCGGTCCGCCGTTGAAGGGAACGAATTTGTCTGCCGTGCCGTGAAAGAAGATTACAGGCATCGGACGCGGCGACGGACAGGCCGCATCGACCGGCTGCGACGCCGCCACCACGGCAATCCCGGCGAGAGCGTCGGACATCACGCACGCCATGTGTTGCGCCATGAAGCCGCCGTTGGAAATTCCAGCCGCATAGACGCGCTTGGGATCGATCAGGCCCTGCACGGTGACCTCTGCCAGCATCGCCTTCATGAACCCGATATCGTCTGCCGCCGACTCATGCCCGATCACGCGGCCGTCGTTCCAATGCTTGTCGATTCCATTCGGGTAGATGACGACCAGGCCGTGCGTCTGCGCGAACGCATCGAAGTTCGAGTAGCGTTCCTGCTGAACGTCAGTGCTGCCGCTGCCGTGCATCATGATAAACGCCGGCAGCCGCTTTCCATTCTGGCCCGGAGGCACGTAGAGAAGATAGGTGCGGCGCACGCCGTTCACCTCGATGGTGTGCGAGATAGCATCGCCAGCGACTGCGGGACGCGGCGACAGGATAGCGGTAACGAAAAAGATCGCGGTAAGAATCGCGGCGCGCGAAAGCATTCGATCAAATTTGTGCATGCCAGGATTCTATAGTTCAGCGAGCCTCGCCTGCGCCAGACTTGCCAGAATATTCGCCTACCGGCTAACATCTGTTAGGTAAGTCTCAGTTGAACGTAAATCGACGCCCGCGCGAAGGACTCTATGAGATTTGGACTCTTCTATGAACATCAACTCCCACGCCCGTGGGAGGAACAAAGCGAGCTGCAACTGATCCAGGACGCGCTCGATCAGATCGAGCTGGCGGACAAGCTCGGCTTCACCAATGTCTGGGAAGTGGAGCATCAATTTCTGGAAGAGTACTCGCACTCGAGCGCGCCCGAGGTTTTTCTCGCCGCGGCGAGTCAGCGCACCACGAAGATGAGGCTCGGCCACGGAATCGTGCTGACCGCGCCCGGCTACAACCATCCCGCGCGTATCGCCGAGCGAATCGCGATGCTCGACCTGGTCTCGAAAGGGCGGGTCGAGTTCGGCTCGGGCGAGTCGGGATCGCTTGCGGAGCTCGGCGGCTTCAATCTCGCGCCCGCGCTGAAACGCGAGATGTGGCGCGAAGGACTCGAAACCGCGCTGCGGTGCATGACCGAAGTTCCGTTCGGCGGCGTCGACGGCAAGTACGTCAAAATGCCGCCGCGCAACGTGGTGCCGAAGCCGGTGCAGAAACCGCATCCTCCCGTGTGGGTCGCCTGCTCGCGCCGCGAGACGATCCTGCTGGCCGCGGAATGCGGTATCGGCGCGCTGACGTTTTCGTTCATCGATCCGGAAGAAGCGGTGCATTGGGTCGGCGACTATCGCAAGACGCTCGCCGAGAAGTGCGTGCCGATTGGCAACGCGATCAATCCCGAGATTTCGTGCGTCACTCCGATGATGTGCCATCAGAGCGAGCGCGAGGCTATTTTGCGCGGGCTCGAGGGCGGCAACTTTTTTGGCTACTCGCTCGGCCACTACTACGTCTTCGGCGATCACAAGCCGGGGGTCTCAAACGTGTGGGACGAATTCACCAACAAGCGCGCCGAGCGCGGCTACTCGCCCGACGTCGCGATTGCGATGCGTCAGCGCCGACTGAGCGCGCGGCTCGACAACGATAAGGGCGATCAGCAGGGCTTGCGCGGCGCAGTCGGCACGCCGGATCAGTTGCGCGAGTACTTCCGGCGTTTCGAGGACGCCGGCGTCGATCAGATGATCTTCGTGATGCAGGCTGGGAAGAACCGCCACGAGCACATCATGGAATCGATCGAGCTGTTCGGCAAAAAAGTACTGCCCGAGTTCGCGGATCGCGACGGCGCCATTCGCGCGAAGAAGATGAAGGAGCTCGAGCCGATCCTTGAGATGGTCATGAAGCGCAAGCGCTATGATGCGCCGAAGATGCCGGAGGACTATCTCATCGAGGCGCTCCCGAAGCGGTTCATCCAGCAGTACGGCGGCAAAGAGATGCTCGACAAGCTCGAAGGCGACTCAGCGATCGGCATCCCGCGCCCGCAAAATCTGCAGGAGCGCCTGCAGCAAGGAATCGTCGGGCAGCGCGGACCGAACGGCGAGGGCGCCAAGTAGGAGTCGTCACGCCTGCTTCGCGATCGCGCCCGATTTACGTAGCGTCTCCAAATCGGAGTTCGCGAAACCCCAGTCGCGCAGAGCTTCCTCGGTATGCTCGCCCGGCTTTGCCGGCGGGCGCTGAATCTTGCTCGGCGTGCGCGAGAATCTCGGCGCCGGCCCCGGCTGCGTCACACCGCCCTCCTCGATAAAAGTTCCGCGATGCTTGTTGTGCGGATGCTTGGGCGCTTCATCCATGTTGAGCACCGGCGCGAAGCAAATGTCGCTGCCCTCCATGATCTTGCACCACTCGTCGCGCATCTTGCTGCGGAAAATCGTCTTCAGCCGCTCCTTCATCGCGGGCCACTTTTGACGATCCTGCTGATGCGGCAGTTCCTGGCCCTTCAGCCCTGACTTCTCGAGCAACTCGGCGTAGAACTTTCCTTCGATCGATCCGATCGACACGTACTTGTTGTCTTTCGTTTCGTAAACTTCATAGTAGTGAGCGCCTGTGTCGAGGATGTTGTCGCCGCGCTCGTTGTTCCAAAATCCGGAGCCGTGCATACCGTAAATCGCAGTCATCAATGATGCGGCGCCATCGACCATCGCAGCATCTACGACCTGGCCCTTGCCGGACTTCTGCGCTTCGAGCAGGCCCGCGACCACTCCCAGAGCCAGATAGAGCGCGCCACCGCCGAAATCGCCCACGAGATTCAGGGAGGCACCGGAGCGTCGCCCTTGCGTCCGAAACTGTGCAGCGCGCCCGAAAGCGCGATGTAGTTGATGTCGTGGCCGGCGGCATGCGCGAGCGGACCTTCCTGACCCCATCCCGTCATGCGTCCGTAAATGAGGCGCGGGTTGCGCTTCAGACAATGGTCGGGGCCGAGGCCGAGCCGTTCAGTCACGCCGGGACGGAAGCCTTCGATCAATGCGTCAGCTTTCTCGACCAGCTTCAGCACTGCCTCGATCGCTTCGGGCTTTTTCAGATCGAACGCGACCGAGCGCCGGCCGCGATTCAGCAAGCTGTATTTCTGTTCCATCGCGATGCCCAAGCCAGCGTCGGCCATTCGGTCAATTCGCAACACGTCGGCGCCCATGTCCGAGAGCAACATCGCGCACATTGGTCCGGGGCCAATCCCGGCCAGCTCGATGACGCGATAACCTGACAACACTCCCATGATTCTTACCTCGCTAACTTATCTGGATCGAAAAGGTCAACGGACACTTTGCCTGTATTGAATCTTCTGAGAAAATTCGCCATGTGCGGGCGCTAGAGATCGGAAAAACAATCTGGAGGTTGCGCCGCCGAGGAAGTGGTGAGAAGTGAGCTGATCGAAAGGAACATAGAATTCGCCGGCGAGGTCGAAGAGGTAACCGCCCGAAGGCGATGGATGAGATCGCCAAAACGGGAAAGCAGCTTCGGTTTGTTCGTTGCCTGCAAAAAACTCAGCACCCAGCCAGACGTACGCCTCAGCATCAATATAGACGATAGTCCGAACGTTCTCGTGCCCGGACACCTTCGGAGTCATCTCCAGGATGTATGCGTTTCTGAGCTGAAACGCCTCTTCACCGAAGGCGAGGGCACTATTGCGTTCAACGATACCGGCCGGCTCATGATCAGCCGTAAGACAAGCGAGCATTAAAGTCGTTCCAAGCAGGCGGTAAGAATATTCTTCTGTCTTTGGAAGTGCATATGCCCAGAACGGTTGATGACAACCGCGGCACTTTTCGTCCGAAATGACCACACGCCCTCCATACCTCCTTGAACCGCCTCCGGAAAGATACTCAGCATCCGGCTTGTGCGGATCCAGATACCGGACAACAAAACCAGTTCCTCCAACGCATGGACTCATGTCGGGACCGCCGTTCCAGTACAAGCACCGCGCCTTCCACTCAACTCCGTCTTCCTTAGGGCCTAAGGTAGGACGCGGATCGACCTCAGTACGGTGCGCATAGCGCAAGAAGACAAACTGAGTGCAAGTATAGTTATTCCATTCTTCCGGCACGAATCCATTCAGCGAGTCCGTACTCGAGTAGGCAAAGCTACCCCACGGCTCCTGCGAAAAATCGTCCGGCATAAACGGGCCCATGTGCCAGTTGTATGCAATCTTTATGGCCGCTTTCGGCTCGCTTGTACTGACCGTCGGAAAAGGCATGCCCGCGACATAATTGACGATGTCGTCCTCATCATCGAGTCTAACCTGCCCCGAGTACTGTTCGGTTTCTGCCGTGAAGCCAGCCGACCAATCGAGTCTCTTGCTGGACACGACACGCATGGCAAGTCCGTATTTGATCGCGACATCGGCGCCGGGCGGAAGGAAGCGAGAGTAGTTTGATGCATTTGCAGTGTTTATCAGGCTGCCCGATTGAGGTGCTGAGGCTGATGCAGGGTTTGCGGTTGTCGCGGATTGCTGTGCAAACGCATTTGCGGTGAAAATCGAAAATAGGTTCAACATGACAAACGCGTAATGGGTGGCCACCACGACAGATCTGATCGGCAAGATCATTCCAGTACAAACTTTTCTTCGATCAGCTCGCGATTACTTAAGCCCGCGGACTTTTTTGTTCGCTTCGCGGCCGAGGCACTTCTGCAACCATGCCGATACGTTTGGCCACGCCGACAAATCGAGTTTCATCATCGGTATCCAGCTCATCACCGCCGCGACGTTCAGGTCCGCGATCGTAAAATTCTTGCCGAGCAGATATTCCTTGCCCTTGAGCGATTCCTCGAGCGCGTTCATCGGCGCCTTCAAAGCTTCGATCGCGGCCAGCGCGGCTTTCTCGTCGCGCTGATCGGGCGCGTTCATCACGCGGTTGCGCAGGAGCGTGATCAGATGCGGCTCGACTTCGGTCATCGCGAAGAAGCTCCACTTGTAAACGTCGGCGCGGCCCGCGGGATCGGACGGCCATAGCGAACCCTGGCCGTATTTGTCGGCCAGGTAGAGATTGATCGCCATCGATTCCCAGACCGTGACGCCGTCGTCTTCGAGCACCGGCACGTGCCCATTGGGATTGAGTTTGAGATGCGCGGCCGACTTGGCGTCAGTCGTCGGCATCGGATTGTGTTCGTAGTTTACGCCGAGCTCTTCGAGAGCCCACAAGGATCGTGCGCTGCGCGACCGTGAAGTTCCGTGTAGTTTTGCCATGGTGCTTCCTCCGATGCTCGCATCTTACTACCACCGATCAGGTTCCTGACAAGTGCGACGAAAGTGCATTGCATCGATGATCGTTGTCGTCCTTGCGTTTGCCGCAGGATGCTTTGCGCCGAATCCGACGCGAAAGCCGCGCGACCTCGGTGGCCAGCACGTCTCGTTTACGACTTCCGACGGGGTGCTGCTTCGCGGCCATCTGTATGGGACCGGATCGACCGGCGTGATCCTCGCGCACATGTATCCCGCCGACCAGTCCGACTGGACCGACTTCGCGCAGGTGCTCGCGGCGCACGGCTACCAGGCGCTGACTTTCGATTTCCGTGGATTCACGGAATCGGAGGGAAGATCTGGCACTGAATTCGCCGGCACCGATCTGCTCGCGGCCTACCAGTTCATGCGCCCACGCGTCTCGCGAATCTTCATCGCAGGCGCGAGTCTTGGCGCCGAGGCCGCGATCCTGGTTGCTGCACGCGAGGACGTGGCGGGAATTATCTGCATTTCGGTGCCGACCAGCTTTGGCGGAATGGTGGTCACCGATTCAATCCGTCACGTTCTCGCGCCGATACTCTTCGTCACTTCGGCCGACGATCCGTTGGTCGCAGGGCAGCCGGAAATCCTGTATCGCCTGGCGGTGGCGCCGAAGTCGATGAAGGTTTATCCCGGCCGCGCGCACGGCACCGCGATTCTATTCGGCCCTTACGGCCCCGAGCTGCAAGCGCTGATGCTGCGCTTTCTCGCTGATAACCCGGGCAACGCACACGGGCAGCAACCGTCAGGGCTTTAATCCAAATACGGCCACGCTGCTGGGAGTGCCGACGTAAACTTTCCCGTTCGCGATCGTCGGCGTGATGAACTTGTTGTCACTGAAACTGTCGCCGGGCGCTGTGCTGCTATTGTACAACTCGGTGGCGAGGTTGGTCGCGTCGTAGGCACGCAAGACTCCCAGAGATCCTTCATTCTGCACAGCCCACACGATCGCTTTGCTCGATCCGTTGGCCGAAATGCTCGGCGTCGATCCCGGGTAGCCATAGGTTTCGCTGCTAACTGACGTCGGCATCGCGCCGAGCCTGGCCTGTGAAAACGAGAATGCCTGGAGCGGTTCACTGACTCCGCCATAGTAAAGAGTGAAGTTGAAGTACGCCGGCGCCGACCATTCACCATTGTCCAATGCGCCCGCGAGCGCCTGGTAAGCGTTATTGTTGTTGGCGGAGTTCCACTTGCCCATGTTGTCGCGATCGACGAGGAAGATGTTACCGTCCTTGCCCGCGCCGACCGCGAGATGCCGGGTCGTGTTGGTCGAGTCGGTCATGTCGGGCAACACCATCGCTCCACCCGAGCCCAGGTCCGTGTCGCCGGCCGACTCGCTGACCGTGTTGAAGGGCTCGAAGAAATCGGAGACCTGCAATCCACTCGACTTGGACAGTTTCAGGAAACCGTTTCCGAAGTCTCCCTTGGTCGGGAAGCCGTTGGCGTTGACTGTTGTGTCCCAGGTCCCGTTCCCGTCCAGAATGTAGATGAAGCCGAGGCTGTCGGCCGCGATTCCTCCGCCAGACTGCCAGATTGCGCCTTCGCTGCCGTTGGGAGTGACGTCGAGAACCGAAGTCTGCGCCAACGTGTTGTGGTTGTAAGCCATGATCCAGCCGTTGTAGGGCTCGATATCGCAATGCGACGCCCATGCGGTGATCAACTGGCCATTGAGCAGAAGCAATCCCGCCCGCTCCTTGTACTGCTTCGGATCGAAGGCGGGGCCGGGAGGAAATGTCGCCGTGACCGTAACTGGTCCGCCGAACTCTTCGGCACCGGTCGTGATATCGAGCGCGTGGATACGCTGGAAGTAGGCGCCAGTCATCGTATTCTTGGACATCGCGACCAGGTAAATGGTGCCGTTCGGTCCCGCAGTCGGATCGATTACGGGCGTAGACGTGATGCCTATTTCGGGCGTTACCTGGCTGCATCCCCGGTTGTCTGAAGCAGCTTCTCCGGTCCCGAGCACTGAGACATGCCATAGTGAGGGGCCGCTGGTGTCGGCGTCGAACGCGTAAACGGTGTCATTCTCGGTGACGACATAGAGCACGTTATGTGTTCCCTGGCCCGGGATAGCTACCTGCGTCTTGATGAGCGGCTGCGCGTCGACCAATCCGTCAACTGAATCCTGGAACAGCTGGCCGAACGAAGTCTTGACGTTGGTGGGCGTCAGCGTTTGCTCAGTGAGGTTTTGTCCAGTGCGCTCGATGTCATTGTGATAGGTCAGCACGTCAGTCGGGATAGCGGATGTCGCCGTCGCAGTGGCGGTCGGGGTCGAGGTCGCAGTTGAGCTGGCGAGCGAGGTCGAGGTGGCCGTCGCAGTATGAGTCGCGGTCGCAGTCGCGGTGCGCGTGACAGTTGAGGTTGCGGTCGTCGTCGAGGTGCGTGTCGCGGTCGCCGTTGCAGAGGCTGTCGCGGTGGCCGTTGGCGTTAGCGTAGGCGTCGGAGTCGGAGTCGGCTGTTTATGTTTTTTCGCCGAGCCTGTCAGGCTGACTTTGGCCGACCTGGCGCCCGCGGTCGCGTCGCTGTTGACCCTGACGTTGGCCGAGAAAGTGTTCCCGGAGTTGGGCGCAAAAGCCACCGTGACGGTAGTAGCTGCATGTGGCTGAACTGCAAACGTCCCCTGTCCCGATGTGATCTTGAAACTCGGGCTCCCCTTTACCGGCTCGACCGTTACCGACAGTGTAATCCCGCCGGTGTTCTGGACGGTGAAGGATTCCGTCTCAGTTACGGTGTTGCTGGAGAGATCGATCTTCTTGAAGGCCAGCAGAGTAGGCGTCACCACCAGCTTGCTCGCATGCGCGCTGTCGATGGCTACGTTGCCGTTCACCTGCGCATCCGATCTAGCTGTCAGAAAAATATTGGCGACGATAATAAACGACGCAAGCGCCGCGCTTCGCGCCAAGTAAGATGCGAACCGTACCCCGCGCCCGAAGCTTGTCACGAATCCTCCCGACAGCCAGTCACCAGACTTTATCAGGATCGTCGTCGTCGGCTCGAATTTTATTGCGAAAACAATTCACCCATTCGTTCGCGACCTGCGTTACCGGTAGCGGCAAAAACCGCGCTTGGGATCAACGCGTCGATTCGGCTATTCAATAGGGAGACGAGGACATCAATCATGGAAAAACGAAAACTTGGTACGCAGGGACTCGAAGTGTCGGAGCTGGGCCTCGGATGCATGGGAATGTCGCAGTTCTATGGCCCGCGCGACGACCAGGAATCCGTTGCAACCCTCGAGCGCGCAGTCGAGCTCGGGATCAACTTCTTCGACACCGCAGATGTTTACGGAGTCGGTCATAATGAAGAGCTGGTCGGCAAGGCGCTGAAGAAATATCGCGACCGGGTGTTCATCGCGACCAAGTTCGGCAACCAGGTCACGTCCGACGGCAAGCGCTCGATTAACGGCCGTCCCGAATACGTGCGCTCCGCGTGCGACGCGTCGTTGAAGCGCCTCGGCGTCGATCATATCGATCTCTACTACCAGCATCGCGTCGACAAGAACGTGCCGATCGAGGAGACCGTCGGCGCGATGGCCGAGCTGGTGCGCCAGGGAAAAGTCCGCTACCTCGGCTTGTCGGAGGCCGGCGCAAAAACGATTCGCCGCGCGCACGCAACCCATCCGATAAGCGCGCTCCAGTCCGAATACTCGATATGGACGCGCGACTACGAAGACGAAGTGATTCCGACGCTGCGCGAGCTCGGGATTGGATTCGTGCCGTTCAGCCCGCTCGGTCGCGGCTTCCTCAGCGGTAAGCTTAAGGAGCTGCCGGCCGACGACATGCGGCGCAAGGTCTCGCCGCGCTTCGATGACGAGAACATGCAGGCCAATCAGAAGGTCGTCGATCGGCTCGAGGAAATCGCGCGCGAGAAGGGAATCACGCCGAGTCAGCTCGCGCTCGCGTGGGTGCTGGCGAAAGGCAAGGACATGGTTCCGATCCCCGGTACCAAGCGCCGTTCTTATCTCGAGGAGAACGTCGCGGCGGCGAAGATTCAGCTCTCGAACAGCGACCTCGCGCGCATCGAGGAAGTCGCGCCCAAGGGCTTCGCCGCCGGCGGACGCTACCACGATATGAGCACCGTCAACGTCTAGGTCGTCGGGCGATGCGCCTGTCGGGAGAGGGATGGCGAACAAACCGGATTTTAGGAAGGTAAAGGTCTTTGTACCCGTCGGCCAACTTGGCGCCGGCGTCCGCGCTTCGGAGCTGAGTGCCGCGATTGATCGCGGTATGGACGTGATGGCAATGGACGCCGGCTCAACCGACAGTGGCGCTGCCTACCTGGCAACTGGCACTTCGAAGAATAGTCGCGCTGCCGTTAAGGCAGACCTACTGTTGTTGATGGCCGCGCAACAGAAGACCAGGGTTCCGCTCATCTTCGGGTCCGCGGGGCAGGCGGGCGGTGATTTGAACGTCGATTGGGCCGTGGACATCGTGCTGGAAATCGCCCGTGACCACGGCTATCGCCCGAAGATCGCCGTTCTCTATTCGGAGCAATCGGCCGCGACGATCAAAGCGAAGAATGCCGAGGGCAAGGTGAGGCCGCTTCCTCCTCTGGGTCCTCTGACCGACGCGAGGCGCTCGAAGGCGGCGCCGATATCATCATTGGCGGCCGAAGCACGGATACCGCCGTGCTGGCGTGCTTTCCGCTATGGAAGGGAGCTCCGCGCGGGCCATCGTGGCACGCTGGTGAGACGGCAGAATGCGGTAGTCAATGCACGGCGAACACTATTCTCGGCAGCGGAGTGTTCCTGATGATCGACCAGGATGGATTCGAAGTCGAGCCACTCCACGCGGAGAACCGCTGCACCGTCCACAGCGTCTCGGCGCACATGCTCTATGAGAATAGCAATCCGTTCCGCCTTACCGAGCCGGGTGGCGTGCTCGATGTCAGCGCCGCAAAGTATGAGCAGGTAACAGACACCAAGGTGCGGGTTACAGGTTCCGCCTGGCATCCGCAGCCCTACACCATGAAGCTCGAGGGGGCGGCCGGCGGCCAGTATCAGACGATCATGATCGTCGGCATCGCCGATCCTCAGGTGCTCAGCAACCTCGACCTCTTCCACGACCGGATGCATCACGCGCTGATGGGCCGGGTGCAGCGGACGATGGGCGACGCGGCAGGGAAGTTCGACATATCGCTGCGAATCTATGGCTGGAATGCCGTGTCCGGCCGGCCGGTCCCCAAGGATGCGCCGCCGCCTCGCGAAGTGGGCGTGATGTGCGTCATCACGGCCGCGACGCAGGATCTCGCAACCCAGATGGCCAAGGCCTGCAATCCCTACTTCTTCCATTTGCCGCTGTTCGACGGAGTCGAGTTGCCAAGCTACGGCTTTCCGTTCACGCCCGCCGACATCGCGCGCGGTCAGGTCTTCGAGTTCAAACTCAACCACGTCGTTGAACTTAACGATCCGCTGGAACTTGTCCGAACGAAGTGGATCGACCTATCAGGCGAAGTCACGAAGGAAGCTGCGCGTGCCTAAACTGCGCGAGGTCTGCCGACACGTACGCTCCAAGGTGGCCGGTCCGTTCTGGGTGACTATCGACCTGTTCTTCGATGGCGAGGAGAACTATCGCAAGTACCACGACAACGCGGCCATCCGGCCGACTGCGCTAGCGAAGATTTATCAGACGGATCCGGATCTGGTCGCAATCTATCCAGTGGAAAGCCTGAACATGATCAAGATTTCGTATCCTCGCGCGACGCCCCAAGGCGGCATCGTCGAACGGGATCTCTACTCGGGCCAACAATACGTCTACCTGCTGGACCTTGAGATGGTTTAGTCACTTCCAAGATAATTACTGGTGTATCAACCTAGTTTATAGCGTTATACTTCGTCGCTAGCCTCTAACATTACCAATAGGCTATAGCTAGACGAAGAGGATTTCAACCCATGCAGAAGCAAAGCTGTTTAGCCTTAGTGCGCGCTGCCGCGCTCTTGGCATTGACGACAGTGCTCATAGCGGCTGCAGGAACCGCGGCCTACGCGCAGAACACGGTCGGCACGATCACCGAGGTCAGCGGCACCGCGAATGTTCTGCGCGGCGGTTCGAATCTGGCAGCGGCCGAACATATGCCGATTCTGCTTCACGACCGGCTCACCACCAAGCAAGGAAGTTCGGTTACGATTGGGCTGATCGACAATAGCTCACTGCACCTGGGGGAGAATGGGATCCTCACGATCGACGATAGTATGCTGGTCAATGGCGTCGGTGCGCCGAGACAGGTTGGTCTGCTTGGCGGCGAGCTTCATGCAGTGATCAACGGCGCGATGCGCGGCAACTCGACGACCTTCGAGGTTCATACGCCGAACGCGGTCGGATCGGTACGCGGAACTGATTTCAAGATAAGTTACGAGGGCCCCCACTGAAGCTGGATAGCTCGCTACGCAAAGACGCCGGCGATCGTCGTCACCACCCACATCACCGCCATGGCGATGAAGAACGCGGTGACCAGTTCGCCGGTCAGTCGGTTCAACGCGGCCTCCCGTCCCGGCATTTCCGAATCCTTGGCGTGATTGCCTAGACGCGACGGAATGAATCCCGGTCCTCCGGTTGCGGATTAGTGTCGTCGTCATTGGTCATCTCCCTCGCATGCTCGGCCTGTGCCGTCACAAGCAAGGCGTGACAATCGACTTCACGAATTGTTCAATCGGACCGAACCGGCGGATTCTGCCTGAAAATCAGGACAAATTCGGCAATTTCAGGCGATAAACCTCGGCTGCTGTGCGATGGAATAGCTGCGCCTTCTCGTCCTTTGTGAAACCGGCGGCGATCTTCTTGAACGCGTTCCACAGCACGGCGTATGAGCATGAAACGCGGTCGACCGGGAAGTTGCTCTCGAACATGCATCGTCGCGGCCCGAACTTATCGATCGCGTGCAGATAGTAATCGCGCGTCGCCGAGGCCAGTTCATCCGAAGTTGGCGGTGACGGCTTGCGATGCCAGCCGAATCCGTTCACCGGCATGTTGATTCCGCCGAGCTTGACCACAACGTTGGGGCATCGCGCGAGCTCCGCGATGTTCTTCTTCCATTCGCCGAATATTTCCGCGCGCCGGCCTTCGTAGGGACCGATTCCCAGCGGTCCGCCAAAATGATTGAGCACGATCGTCGTATCCGGGAATGCTTTCGCGAGCGCCGTCACCATCGGCATCTGTGGATGGTACTGCCACGCCTCGAAGCTGAGACCCAACTCGCTCAACCTGGCGAAGCCCTCGCGAAACTTCGTCGAATCGTACAAATCCGCCGGCGGGTTGGTGTGCGAATTCCGGACGTCGGGACTCGCGTCGAAGCCGCCGGCGTGTCGGATTCCACGAAAGCGCGCGGGAGCCGCCGCGATATGCGCCTCGAGCACCGGCGTGACCGCGTCTCCCAGCGTCAAATCCGCGAAGCTGACGATTCCCGCCGCGATGCGAGTGTCGCCGTATTGTCCGCTCGCGCTTTGCGCCGCGATGCCGTTGACGAACTCGGTCTCGCCCACCGGCCGCATCGATTCGGGGCCGTCCGCGCGATACATCGACATGCATTCGACGAACACCGTCGCGAGCACGCGATGCCCGGTATTGGTGTCGCGCAAAATCTCATCGAGCATGTAGCGGCTGCCCGGATGGTCCCACAGGTGATGATGCGGATCGACGATCGGCAGGTCCGGCTCGAGGGGCGTCCTCACTTACTTTCGCCAGCCATGCTTCGCGTTCGTGTTCGGTGTTCGCCATATCATTCACCTTTGAATTTTGCGGGACGTTTCTCCAGGAACGCGCGCACGCCTTCGTTGAAATCCGCCGAATTGCCGGCCTTGCGCTGCATCTGACGCTCGAGGTTCAGCTGCTCTTCGTAGGTGTTGTCGGCGCTGTCCCAATAGAGCCGCCGAATCAGGCTGAGCGCGACGGTCGGTCCGCTCGCGAGGTCGCGCGCGAACTCCTTCGCCTTGCCCATCAGCTCCGCATCGTCGAAGACTCGGTTGATGAGGCCCCATTCGAGCGCTTTCTCGGCGGGCAACTTCTCGCCCAGCAGCGAGAGTTCCATCGCGCGCGCCTTTCCGATCAGCCGCGGCAGAATCCAGGTCGAGCCGCCGTCGGGAACCAAACCGATGCGCCGAAACGCTTGCAGGAAATACGCCGAGCGCGCGCACAGCACCAGATCGCCCATCAGCGCAAAGCTCATTCCGACGCCAGCCGCCGCGCCGTTCACCGCCGTGACGAACGGAATCGGAAGCTCGCGCAGGCGTCGCAGAAACGGATGATACTGCGTTTCGAGCACCGAGCCCGCGTCGCGCGATCCGCTTGGACCGCCGCCGCTGGTTGCAAGTTGGCGCCGGCGCAGAAACCGCGCCCCGCGCCGGTCATCAGCATGCATCGCACGCCGTTTTTCGGATCCTCGATCTGGTCAAGCGCCTTCATCAGCCCGCCGAGCATTTCGGCCGAGACGGCGTTCATCACCTCAGGATGGTTGAGCGTTACGATTCCGACCGGGCCGTCGATGTCGAGTTTTGCGCGTTCGAATTCCATGGTTCTCTCCGCTTGGTCGTTACAGTCCTTCTGATTCACTATCCCAACTAACATCGGGTGTGATAGCTCGACAATCGGAACGTGTTGATTCGAGATGGAGAGTTGAAATGGAGCCAGTGAAGAAACTCGATCGATCGGTGAAAGGACGCGCGGTGCTCGTCACCGGCGCCGCCAGCGGGATGGGCCGTGCGACCGCTCATGTGTTTGCACAGGAAGGCGCGCTGGTCGCGGTCACCGATATCAATGAAGCGGGAGTCGCACGCGTCGTCGAGGAAATTCAAAGCCGGCGGAACTGCACACGGATGGCGGCTCGACGTATCCGACCACGCCGAGATCAAGCGCGTCGTCGCGGAAGTTGCCGCGCACTTCGGCCGCCTCGACATCCTGATCAACAACGCCGGCTTCGGCGGGTTCTCTCCGCTCGGCGAACGACGATTACGATCGCATCTGGGATCGCACCATCGCGGGATTGCTGACCGCGCAACAGCGGATGGTCCGCGCCGCGCTGCGTGCATCTGCGCAAATCCGATGCGGCGCGCATCGTCAACATCGCATCGACCGAGGGCCTCGGCGCGACTCCCGGCGACAGTCCCTACGCAGTCGCGAAGACCGGAGTCATCGGACTCACGCGCGCGCTGGCGGTCGATTTGGGGCCCGAGGGAATCACAGTGAACTGCATCTGTCCCGGACCGATTCGCACCGCGCTGACCGACGCGATTCCGGAAGAGCACAAGACGATTTTCGGCAAGCGCCGCACCGCGCTGAAGCGATATGGCTTTCCGGAAGAAGTCGCGCATATGACGTTCAGCCTGTGCCTTCCGGCGGCGTCGTATATCACCGGCGCGATCATTCCGGTCGACGGAGGCCTGATGATCCGCAACGCATAACTGTCTACCCATCACCGCGGAGGTGTTCCCATGTCTGATGAATCAGCGAAGAAAGGAATGGAAGTGCGCACGAAGTTGTTTGGCGAGAAAGCCGCACAGGACGGCGACAAGTTCCTGCGAAACTTCGACGAAGGGTTCGCCACCTTTCTCAACGAGCAACTGTTCGGCACGATCTGGAGTCGTCCCGGCCTGCCCATCAAGTTGCGCTCGCTCCTCACGATGACCGCGCTGATGGCGCTGGGGCGCGGCCCCGAGCTGCGACTGCACATGCGCGGAGCATTGAACCTCGGCATCCCGCCCGAAGAGATCAAGGAATTGATCGTGCACGTCTCGCAGTACAGCGGCGTACCGACCGCGGTGGAAGCTATTCGCGCGTTCAACGAAGTGACCGCGCCTCCCAAGTCTAAGGAGTAACGTTTTCATCAGTCGATATCGCGGGCACGGCGGCCCGCGCCACTGCAATGCTGCAGCTCTTTCAGATTAGTGGCGCGGGCCGTCCTGCCCGCGCTCGCGGTAGGAAGGCAGTATCCAAAATCTAGGTTGTCGCGCTCGTGGCTCTGGGAGCGGCTTAAAAGCGCTTCGATGCGGCAGGGCTTCCTCGAGGGTGGCGTGTTTTTCGATTGCGTCGAGGAAGGGGTCGCGCTTCATGCGGGACATTCGAGCTGGGCATCGTTTCGATGTTGTAGATCGTCGGATCCAGTGACGGCTTCAGTTCCTTCCACGTCATCGGTGCGGAGACGGGGGCGCGCGGAACCGGGCGGACTGAAAACGTCGCGGCGATTGTCTTGCCGTGGCCTAGCTGCAGGTAGTCGATATACACCCGGCCCTTGCGCGTATGTGGATTGCGGTTGATCGTCGCGACTTTCGGAATCCGATTGACTACTACTTGCGCTACTAACTCCGAGAACATCTTTGCTTGATCGTAAGTATATTTCGGCGCCAAACCGACTACTACGTGAAGACCCATTTGGCCCGAAGTTTTCAGAACCGGTTCGAGTCCGACCTCGCGCAGGACATTAGCTACTTCGCGCGCGACCTCGACTGCATGCATGGTCGTGCTGCCCTTGGGATCGATATCGAACAGCAGCCAGTCGGGACGCTCGAGATGCTGGATGCGCGACGACCACATATGAATCGTGATCGCCGCGAGGTTGGCGACGTAGGCGAGCGCCTCCTCGCTGTCGATGATGAAATATGAAATCTCGCGCTGCGAATCCTCGGAATAGATCTTCTCGGTGCGAATCCAGGGCGGCGCGAACGCGGGCGCGTCCTTCTGATAAAACATCTTGCCTTCGATGCCGTCGGGCCATCGCGTGAGCATCACCGGCCGATCTTTCAGGTACGGCAGCATCCATTTCGAAATCGCGCGATAGTATGCGACCAGGTCGCCCTTGGTGTAGCCGTCCTTCGGCCAGAAAACTTTTTCAGGATTGGTGACAGTCGCCTTCGGCTCCGGCGGCGGTGGCGCGGCCTTGATCCGGCCCTTGGAAACCTTCACGTCGGCGCTTCCGTTTTTTTCAGTAAGGTCGTCATCGACGCTATCCGATTGCGGCAGCCAGGGCGCCCGGTCCGTCGTAGATGCAGTCGTGCGGATCGACGTCGTCGGCCAAGCCCACGAAGGTCGGTTGGCGGATGCCGCCGCTGTCAGTCCATTCGGTGAAGCGAACCTTGCAGACCAGCTCTGGCCGCACGAAATGCGCGGTTTTTTCAGGAGAGGGTTCTCCAGGGTCTGCTTTGCGAAATGGCGATGCCGCCTGCGCGCGCTGCTCGAGCATCGCGTGAATCTTGCGCAACTTTTCCTGACTGAAGCCCGAGCCGGCCTTGTCGGTGTAGCGCAGCGCGCCGTCCGATTCGTATTGACCGAGCAGTAACGCGCCGAAATGAGTTCGAGTTCCGTCGGGGTCGCTGTAGCCGCCGATCACGAAGTGTTTGGTCAGCGGACGTTTGATCTTCAGCCAATCGCCGGTGCGGGTGCCGCGATAAGGTGAGTCGCGCAATTTGGCGACGATACCTTCCAGATCATGCTCCGATATCGCGGCGTAGAAATCCTTGCCGCGACCGATCACGTGATCGCAATAGCGCACCGGGCCGTCGCTGTGGATCAACTCGCCCAGAAGGCGCTTGCGTTCTTCGAGCGGAAGCGTGCGCGTGTCAAAACGATCGAAGCCGAGCAAGTCGAAGACGTAGTAGTTGACGGGACCGCCAGGCTCAGGCGCGCGATCGAGCGCGCATCGTTGACGTGCATCCTTCTTTGCAGGAGCTGGAAACTCGGACGTCCGCGATCGTCGGGCGCAACTATCTCGCCGTCGAGAACGAACCTGTCGAGCGCGAGCGAGTTCAGCGCGAGCACGACTTCGGGATATCGATTAGTAATATCGGTGCCCTTGCGCGCGTACAAATGAGTATTCTCGCCTTCGCGAATAGCCAGTGCGCGCACACCGTCGTACTTTATTTCGAATAGCCACTTGTCGTTGTCGAAAGGTTCTTCAACGGTCTTGGCGAGAGTCAGCGGGAAGTCCGAAGCTTCAGCTTGGCGCCCAGTTCCGGAAGATGCTTGCGCGCGAGGCTGTCGGCGAGCTTGCGCTCCGCGGCCGGCGCGTCGGCGAGCTCTTCGATAGTTAATCCTGAAAGAACGGAGCGCGGATGCGCTTCGAAAACATTTTCAGTGGTGGCGAATTGGTCGCGCTTTTTGATCAGCAGCCAATTCTTCTCGTCCTTGGGGTCGCCGTTGCGCCGGCCGCCGGTATGCACGAGCGTGAACGCGCCGTTGAGTTTGAAGCCGTGCAGGTTGAGGTCGATTTTTCCCTTGCGGACCGCGTCGGCGGCGTCGCCCGGCGGATCGATCACCTCATAGACGCCGCGGTCCCAGACGATGACCGAGCCGGCGCCGTAATTTCCCGGCGGAATCACGCCTTCGAAGTCGCCGTATTCCAGCGGATGGTCCTCGACCGCGACCGCGAGATGCTTGTCGGCCGGATTCATCGAGGGACCTCGAGGAACCGCCCACGAGCGCAGGACGCCTTCCATCTCGAGTCGAAAATCGTAGTGGAGGCGGCGCGCTGCGTGCTTCTGAACGACGAAAGTTCCGCCGGTGTTGGAAGTGGGGGCTGGAACCTCGCCTCCGAAAGGTTCAGGAGTGTTTTCGGCGTTTCGTTTGCTGCGGTACTTGTTCAGCGGCATGGTTGGTTGCCGATGAGGGACGTGGACATCATGGATGTCATACTTCATACTTAGCATGCGAAACGCGGGCCTGGTGATGGTCAGCGCTGCGGGCGGCATCGACACCGTCGGGACCTGCATCGTAGTGAGAACGAAGTCGCGCGCGGCGCGCTATGCTCCAGCTTTCGCCATGTCAGTGGATGCGGGTTTTCGGAACCCAACCCCTAACCCCTTCCCGAGCGGGAAAGGGAACCGGGAGGAGACCGAAGGAAGGGTCCGGATAGCGCGAGGCCTTCGCTAGCGGGCGCTGCGTTTGCGCGGGGGTCTTCGGGAGCCGTGCGCGACTTTGCGCTCCTCGGCTTCTGCCGTGGCGGGGGCCTCTTCGCGATCTTCGTTGACTGAGACGCCGCGCTTCTTGAGCGATTCTTTCAGCGCGCTCATCAGGTCGATCACTTTGCCCTGGCGCGCTTCAGGCGCGGGCTCGGTCAATTCGTGGCCCGCCATTTTCTGCTCGGCGGCCTCGATCACGCGCTCGCGATAACTATCTTTGAATTCGTCGGGCTTGAATTTCTTCTGTGTCAGATCATCGAGCAGCCGCTGCGCCAGTCCCAGTTCCGATTCCTTCACCGTTGCGTTGGCGCCATGATCGATTTCCCCGAACGATCGGATCTCGTCGTTGTAGTACATCGTGTGCATCATCAGGCCGCCTTCGTACGGCCGGATGAGCACCACCCGTTCCTTTCCGCGCATCGTAAATTTCGCGACTCCCACCTTGTCTGCCTTGGTCATCGCTTCTTCGAGCAGATGATAGGCCTTGGCGGACGTCGGCTCGCATCCGAGCAGATACGAATTCTCGAAATAGACGGGATCGACTTCCGCGGCGGGAATGAACTCGGTTATCTCGACTGCGCGATCAGCCTGCGCCTCGAGTTTCTTGAGTTCCTCGTCGGTGAAGGTGACATAGCGATCCTTCTCGACCTCGTAGCCGCGGACCAGCTCGCTTCGATCGACGATCTTGTCTTCCTTGGGGCAATAAATCTTCTGCTGGATACGGCTCATGTCCTTGGCGTGCAGCAGATGGAAGCTGACGGATTTGGAACTCGTGGCCGGGAACAATCGCACCGGAATCGAGACGAGTCCGAAGGTCAGACTGGCGGTAGATATCGAACGAGCCGGCATGGTTGAAACCTCCGCGCGCTCTCAGCGCGAGTCTTATCGCGATCTCGTTCCCCGGGGCGCGCCAGGCGATGAGCTTTCCCCGGACCTGCCTTCTTATATTTCGCGGCGAGCGAAATCCAGTAGGGCAACGGGCTAAACCAATTAAAGAATATCTCTAAAATCGGTCGAGTCACCCGGGCCAACCAAAATGTATTGATAAAACGAGGCTTTACGAGGCCCTCGAATCCAGTCGAATCGTTTTTTGGTTTGGATGAAATGAATCGGTCATTTCAAAAATCGGAGGGTCGCGCCGAAGCCGCGGGGAGAAACGGATTGAGTAGGGTGATGTATGTTGGCGGCTCCGACGCACCCTCCGAGCTATCGGGGCTTAGTGAGCAATCGATGTGCCGGGATTCGGAAATTGAAAAACATCGAGAGCGTCGCATCGTTCGATTGATTTTGCGGCTTTGAGTTTTTTGCACCTTCTATAATTCGGAAAAAATTTCCACAAACGCTTGTGTCTGCAATGCGCTGTACGTCCTGTCCATGCAATCGGCACAGTTACGGTTGGAATAGGTATTGCAGTAAGGGTAGGGCCTGAAATTATTTCGCGTCCTAGTGGGGCACTGTGGCGGAAATCGAAAAGGAAACGACCGAGCGCTATGGGGAAAGCGACGATCAATTCGCGCTGCTCTGGGTCGCCGTACCTATCTGTGCGCTGATCGTTAGCACCGCAGCGTTCTATTTCGCCAGCCCCGTCCTGTTGCCACTGGTGATTGCCTTTATTCTGAGCGTGGTCTTCAGCGGACTCGCGAGTCGTCTCGAGCCCTACTGCGGCCGCTTCGTCAGCGCCGCAATAGTTGTACTGCTGGTTATAGGCTTCATCGCGGCGTTGGGGTATTTCCTGACGGTTCAATTGACCGGAGTCGCCGACCAGGTCTCCGAGTACTCAGACAATATCGGCAACAAGATAGCGGCGCTCGAGAAGAACACGCCGCCCTGGCTGCAGCACGTCAAGGAAGCGGTCACCGACGTCCAGCGCCGGGTGGAGGGCGCGAATCCCGCACCGCGCAAGCCTCAGCCAGTGATGGCGATGCCGGCTACCTCGACGCTCAGCGCGAGTTTGAAGCCGGTCGCGCCGATCGTCGACGCGATCGTCAATACGCTGCTGATTATAGTGCTGCTGTTTTTCCTGCTCTACAGCAGAAAAGATTTGCGCGATCGATTTGTGCGCCTCGCGGCACGGGCGCGAATTCCGATTGCGGCGCAGGCGCTTGAGACCGCCAGCACTACGGTGGGCCGCTACCTGTTTCTATTTTCGCTGATCAATCTTGTGTACGGCATCGCCACCGGAATGCTGGCCTGGTATCTCGGTCTGCCGAACCCAGCGCTGTGGGGCGTGGTCGCATTCCTGTTGCGATTCATTCCGTACGTGGGCGCGGTCAGCTCGGCGTTTCTGCCGGCGCTCGTCGCCTTCGCGATGTTCCCCGGATGGGGCAAGGCGCTCGAGATACTTGGCGGCTTCATACTTCTCGACCAGGTCGCGGCGCAGATTGCCGAGCCGTTTATCATCGGCCACGGGATCGACGTCTCTCCAGTGGCGCTGCTGGTATCCGCGATGTACTGGTCGTGGCTCTGGGGGATACCGGGACTGCTGCTCTCGACACCGATGACCGCATGCCTGAAAGTCGCGGGCGACTATATTCCAGCGCTGGGATTTCTCTCGATTCTGCTCGGCGCCGATCGTGCGCTCGACGACTACCACGATTTCTACCGAGGATTGCTCGAGCTCAATCCGGAGGGAGCGAGGCAGATTGCTATCCGCTATTGCGATGAGAACGGGCTGGAACAAACCTACGGCGACGTGATTGCTCCCGCACTGGAGCTCGCACGTCAGGAGCGCGCGGAAAATCATATCAGCGAAGAGAACGAGCGGCTGATTTTCGATACGACCCATCAACTGATTGGCGAGCTCGCCAATCGGTTTGCAAACGCGCGGATTTCTCCGAGCATGAGAGTGCTGGGAGCGATGGCGCCCGGCGACGGGCACTTCCTGAGCTTGCTGATGCTGCTCGAAATGCTGCGCAAGGACGGCGTGGTTGCGAGCTTTGCCGGTGAGTATAAATCGCCGGCCGAGATTTGCGATCTGGTCAAACGGTTCACACCCGACTTCGTTTTTGTTTCATGCGTGGCCGAGGAATGTGCCCCCGCGGCGGTTGAACTGGTGAAGGCGATCCGAACCATCTCGGCTCGCGTGCCGATTGTAGCGACCGGACCGGCCGCGAGTGAGCATTCAGAAGAGCTGATCGAGGCGGGGTGCTCCCAAATCTGCGCAAGCAGCAATGAAGCGCGGCGCGCAGTCCGCAGTTTCATTCTCCAGCGCGCGAAATCGCGGAGTCACTTCGCAACGCTCATTCCGCGACGCTTCGCGCGAGGGAACGGATGACGCTCGTCATAACCGATTCAGTTAGGACGATCTAGAAGCCCGGATGGGCGGGTGCATCCTCGGCGATCCGCTCGGGCGGCGGCGGAAAGCATGGCAGCGTGCTGGTTACCACGTAGTGGTAGTAGTTGCCGTTCCAAGTGAACGTTCCGACCGGCTGGCCGAAGTTTGAAGACATAGCAGTAAGCCGATCGCCGTCGGCCGCCGTGATAACTTTCGAGGGCGTGTAGGCCAGAAAGCTGCTCGCCGATTCGGGAACGACTGCGCCCAGCGGCGGCGTGAAGTTCATCTGAAGAAAATTAACCGCCGGCCGCCAACCTTCCGGCGTCGTCTCGCTGTCTGCCAGCGGCAGCCACTGTCGCTCGGCGAGCGTATCGCTTATCTGCAGCTCGCGATATTCGGGAGCGCCGGCCGCGCTCCTGCGCAACTCGATCACGTCGGGAACTTCGACTTCGAGCTGATTGCAGGCGTCGCCACTGTTCATCGCACTCGCTCGCTCGGCGGCTTCCTCTTTTGCGGCCTTGGATTCCGCAGTCTCAGTTGCGCCGATACCCGAAGTCAGCTCGAGCGCTGTTCCGCCGACATACTCTGCGGCCTGGGCAGCGAGCGGCGCGAATTGAGCCGCCGCCATCCAGCATCCTGTGGCTCCGACGGAAACCGCGGCCGCCGCAAAAGCCACGACAATCGATCGGCAAATCTGTTGCCCGTGCTTAAGGCGAACGATAAATCCCCCGACCGGACCATCAGGCGCATCGACAACGAAGTCCGGTTCGGGGACATACTAGCAGAAATCGCAAAGCAAATGCGCTGGGGGAGATTCTGCGCTTTGAATCGAGCGGATGCTGCGAGGTCGGACGTGAAGAATGCCGCCAAGTTGCGGTGTCAGCGTAGTCTCGAGAAAAAGAACGGCCGGGCTACGAGTGGGGACCGCGGTGGGGAGCCGACGGATTAAGTAGCCCGGCCTTTGCTTGGGGACAGGCGCTGGGTCTCGGGGGAGGAGATTGTCAGCGCACTTACAGGAGAAGCAAAGCTTGTGCCCGGAAAAAACCGCGACAAATCCATCAGGCCGTGATCGATTTTTTTCTCTTTCTGCGACGGGTTGTGGCCGGAAGTCTCGATTTGGGCCATTTTTCCGCGAGATAGACCACTTTTGCAAGTTGCGACGATACCGCCAAATTGATCTCAGAGTGCTCAGTGATTACTCCAGATGCAGCCTGCATACTGCCGCGAGGAGATTGCGGCGGAGGCACGCGCCATGAGTTAACCGGCGATGCGGGTCGTGTCGAGGTCGCGCACTGTTAACGTCCTCGACAGCTCGCGGTCGAAAAATTGGGGCACGTAAGTTTTGATGATCGAGTGCCGCGCGCTGCCGCTCGAAATTTTTTGTCGAAGAAAAACGACCTACTGGCGATCGTTGGTTGAGAGGCGATGGTGCGTGTGTTACTTCCTAAAGGCTCGGGGCGTAGCGCAGCTTGGTAGCGCACCTGCCTTGGGAGCAGGGGGTCGGCCGTTCAAATCGGCTCGCCCCGATACGCGCCAGTAGCTCAGGTGGAAAGAGCAACGGCCTTCTAAGCCGTGGGTCAGGGGTTCGAATCCCTTCTGGCGCGCCACGGAGGCTTTTTCGCCGACACGAGGCGCTGAATGGATTGAGTGATCGGGTGGTGAGTGTAGCTCAGTTGGCAGAGCATCGGATTGTGGCTCCGGCGGTCGAGGGTTCAAATCCCTTCACTCACCCCAAACATCCTGCTACGTAGACGTACTTCGACGGTGGGCCGTTAGCTCAGTTGGTAGAGCAGCTGACTCTTAATCAGCGGGTCTCCGGTTCGAGCCCGGAACGGCCCACCACTTAAAGGGACACGGGCAGAATGAAGTCGGGAACTGAAGACCCTATCCAGCAGTCGCCCCATAGTAGCAAAATCAGCCTAGTACGATTCGAACTCGATGCGTGATGCTGTCGTCCGCGAGGGCGATTTGCGCCGGTCGTTGCGTAAGCGGCTCGCCGTCCAGCCAGACGCTGGTCACTCCGCGACTGACGCTGTGCGGGTTCTCGACCGCGATTTCGTAACGCGTCGCGCCGTATCGATAGACGATATCGAAGCGCGGCCACTTGATCGGGATACACGGATCGATCACCAGCGTTTTGCCGCGGAGACGAAAGCCCAATATCCACTCGAGACCCGCGCGATACATCCAACCCGCCGAGCCCGTATACCAGGTCCATCCTCCACGCCCGACGTGCGGCGGCATCGAGTAGATGTCGGCACACGCGACATAGGGCTCAACCTTGTAGCGATGGATCCCCGCGCGCGTGTTCGCGTGATTGATCGGGTTCAGCATCGAGAACAGTTCGTTCGCCTTGTCGCCGTCGCCGAGCATCGCGAACGCGATAACGGACCACAGCGCGCCGTGCGTGTATTGTCCGCCGTTCTCGCGGATGCCGGGCGGATAGCCCTTGATATAGCCGGGATCCTGCGGAGTGTGATCGAATGGCGGCGTGAATAGCAGCACCAGGCCGTCATCGCGCTTGACCAGGTATTGGTCAACCGCAGCCATCGCGGCCGCGGCGCGGACCGGACTGGCGGCGCCGGAGATCACGCTCCACGACTGCGCGATCGAGTCGATTCGGCATTCGATACTGTCGGCCGAGCCGAGCGGCGTGCCGTCATCGAAGTAACCGCGCCGATACCAGGCGCCGTCCCATCCGTCCCGCTCGAGCGATTCCGCAAGCGCGGTCGCATGACTTCGCCAGGCCGAAGCGCGCGCGCTTTCACTGCGAGCATCTGCCAGCGGCGCGAATGCCTGCAGTGTCGTGTAGAGGAACCATCCGAGCCAGATGCTCTCGCCCTTGCCTGCCTCGCCGACGCGATTCATGCCGTCGTTCCAGTCGCCTGATCCGAACAGCGGAATTCCGTGGATTCCAACTGCAAGGCTTTGGTCCAGCCCCAGCGCGCAATGTTCGAAGATGGTGCCGCGATCCTCGGAGACCGTCGGCTGGAAAAACGATTCGACCTCGCCCGCGTGCAGCTCCGGCCCGTCGAGGAATGGGACCGATTCGTCGAGGATGCCGGCGTCGCCGGTGACCTCTATATAGTGAGCGACCGCATACGCGAGCCAGACGCGATCGTCGGTGATGCGCGTGCGAACGCCCTGTCCCGCGGGCGGCAGCCACCAATGTTGCACGTCGCCGGCTACGAACTGCCGCGACGCTGCCCGAAGCAGATGCTCCCGCGTCAGCGCGGGCTGCGCCATCGTCAACGCCATCACGTCCTGGAGCTGATCGCGAAAACCGTACGCGCCGCCCGCCTGGTAGAAGGCCGACCGCGCCCACACGCGACACGCCAGCGTCTGATACAGCAGCCATCGATTGAGCATGAGGTCCATCGAGCGCTCCGGAGTTTTGACCTGCACCGCGCCCAGCAAGTCGTCCCAGTAATGCGTGACCGTGGTCAGGACAGCGTCGAGGTCGGCGTCGCGATATTTCTTGATCGCGGCAATCGCCTCCGGCCTGCTCGCCGCCTCGCCGAGAAAGAAAACGACCTCGCTCTCGGCGTTGGGTTTGAGCGAGACCGTGGTTTGCAGCGCAGCGCACGGATCCATCGCGGCTCCGGTTCTGGCAGACAGCGGCTTGCCTGATGCGAGCGCGGCGGGATTGTCGAGCGTGCCGTTGCGTCCGAGAAACTCGGTTCGGTCAGCCGTCCATGAGATTTGCTTGCCGCGCAAATCGGCGAACGCGATTCGATTTCCGTATTCGATGCTGAAAGAGTTGCGCGCTAGTACCGCGTGGGTTTCGGACTCTGCTTCGGTGACGATGTATGGGGCGGAGGCGCCGCGCGAAGTGCCGAGCACCCACTCGACGTATGCGGTGATCGACAGACGGCGCGCGCGCGTCGAGAGATTTCGAATCTTCAGCCGCGAAATCTTGATCGAGTCGTCCACCGGCACGTATTGCGTCAGCTCGAGCGAAATTCCGTGCGAGGTGTGCTCGAACACGGCTGTAGCCGTGGCCGTGACGAACGACGTACGGCGCCGAATCTTCGCGGATCGGCAGCGCGGTCGGTCCCCACAGCTCGCCGGTGTCGAGGTCCTGAACGTAGAGGATCTCGCCGGGACGGTCGCTGACCGGATCGTTCGACCATTGCGTAATCTGATGCTGCTGGCTGTTGATTGCCCAGGTGTAACCCGCGCCTTCGACCGAAACCTGGAAGCCGAATGACGGATTCGCGATCACGTTGATCCACGGCGCCGGCGTCCATTGTCCTTCGCCGAGAATCGTTACGTACTCGCGCCCGTCTTCGGCAAAACCGCCAAGGCCGTTGAAAAATTCGATCTCGCGCCGCGGCAGAGATAGCCGCTACTCGCTGTATCGCGTGAGTTCGCCGCGGCGGCGGCCCGGCGGCCGGCTCGAACATCTCCAGCCGTTTGACTTGCTCGGACAAGGTCCCGCGCCGGCTCAGCAGCACGGCGCGCGCCGCGGTCTGCAGCACGCTTCGCAGCTCTGGCGAGACCAGGTCGGCGCGCAACACGAACACATTGCCGGAGGTGCCCTCACCCTCAGGAGATCGCGCCGGGCCGGTCCGAACCATGCCTTCGAGTGCGCCTTGCAGTTCCTGATGGTATGACGGCGGACGTTCGTTGAGGATCACCAGATCGACGGCCAGCCGCTTCATCCGCCAATATTCATGTGCGCGCACCAACTCGCGCACGATCTCGACATCCTCGATTTCGTCGATGCGAACGAGGACGATCGGCAAATCGCCGGAAATGCCGGCGGGCCATAGCTTCGACTGTCCACCCTCGCCGCGCCGCAGCAGGTCGGACGAGGGCCGCAAGGTGGGATCCGAATAGAGCACGCGATTGGCGATACGCTGAAAAAGATGCGCCTCGTCGGCATCAACCCGCAGGTGATGCAATTGCACTTGCGCCTGCGTCCACGCGAGCGTCACCGCGCGCTCGAATGCGTTCGAGTCGCGATGCTTGTCGACCAGGTCGAGCGCTTCGGCGCGCGTCGGCGCGATGATCGTCCAGAATGCGACCCGCGCGGTCGCTCCCGCCGGGATTCGCAGCCGGCGGCGAACGCTGAAAATCGGATCGAGCACGGTGCCAACGGTGTCCGAGAGCGGGCGTCCATCGATCACCGAAACGGCGTCGCTGACATCGCGCCCGCGTCCGAGAAATCGCGCGCGGTCGGTCTCGAACTGTATCTCGCCGACCGATTCGCCCTCTGACCACCGCGAGATGCGCCGCCCAGACCGGCACTTCGCTCGGCGATCGCAGCCGTCGCGTCGCCAGAATCGCTCCAACCTCGGCGTCGAACTCCGTCTGCACGAACATCTTGGAGAATGCAGGATGGGCAGTGTCCGACGCCTCGGTCGCCAGCACGATTTCCGCGTATGAGGTCAGCTCGACCTCGCGCATGCGGCTGCCGAGATTCGAAATCGACACGCGCCGCACCTCGGCGTCGTCCTCGGGCGACACTGCGATTTCGAGCGTCGTCGTCATGGTGCCGTCGCGCCGCACGATTTCCGCGCGGTCCTCGGAGAACTCGACTTCGTAACTGTCGGCCTCGACGCCCGCAGGCTGAAACCCCGCCGACCAGACTTTGCCGCTGTTCACGTCGCGGATGAAGATGTAGGTTCCCCACGAATCGCAAGTCACGTCCTCGTGCCAGCGGGTTACCGCGAGGTCGCGCCATCGGCTGAAGCCCGATCCGGCCGCAGTGATCATCACGGTGTACCTGCCGTTGGATAACAGATGCGTGCGCGGAATCAGATCGTGCGGCGAATGGAACCGGCGAATCGTCGGCGGAGGGCTCTCGCGAACGTTGGCTTCCGCCTTGACCTCTTCGGCTCGCGGGCGCGCCACCGCGACGTCGCGCGGCGTTCGCTCCTGCAGCAGCAGCTCGGTCGCCTGGATGATCGGCTCGGCGTGAAACCGCGCGCGCATCGCGCCGCGGTTAAGCGCGTCCGCCAGCGCAACCAGCGTCATGCCCTGGTGATGCGCCATGTATGCGCGCACGATTGCGACGTTCTCGCCTTCAGGCACGCGCGACGGCGTATAGTCGAGAGCCTCGTACCAGCCGAAATGTCCGAGGCCGCCTGCAGCGAGCAGCCGCGAAAAGTTCTGCGCCGCAGCCTCCGGATCGACCATTGCCGCCAGCGCCGTCGCGTACGGTGCGATCACCGCGTTCTCGCTCAGCCCGCGCTTCAGTCCGAGTCCGGGGACGCCGAAGTTCGAGTATTGATAAGTGAGCTCGAGGTCGCGCGCGTTGTAGGCGGACTCCGAGACTCCCCACGGCACCCCAAGCTCGGCGCCGTACTTCATCTGCCGGCGCACCACCAGCCGATTGGTCTGCTCGAGCAGGCTGCCCATCGGCGCGCGCATCACCAGCGACGGCATCAGGTACTCGAACATCGAGCCCGACCACGAAATCAAAGCCGAGCCGCGATCGACCGGGGTCATCGAGCGTCCCAGCCGGAACCAGTGCCGCGCTGGAATTTCCCCCTTCGCGATTGCGACGAAACTCGCCAGCCGCGCCTCCGAAGCAAGCAGGTCGTAACAGTTTGGATCGAGACTGCCGTCAGTTACCCGGTAGCCGATCGAGAGCAGTTGGCGCGCGGGATCGAGCAGGAAGTCGAACTTCATCGCGTCGAACATCTTGCCCGCAGTCGCGGCGAGTTCCGTGATGCGTCGCTCGAGCGCTCGGGCTTCCTCGCTTGCGTGCGCGGCGGCAGCTTGATCGAGCGTCGAGCGCTGGACAGTTGCATCATTATAAAGGTCGGGCAGATCGCCGAGCTTCGGGATCGATTCGAGCTGGGTTGCGCCGTCGGGGGTGCCCGTCTTGACGCGGGCGCCCGCCGTCCACGGCTTCAGCAGCTCGAGGTCGCGCTGATGACTGCCGATACAGGCTCGCAGCGCTTCCGACCATACGAGCACATCGGCGGCCGATGAATCGGTGCGCTCGAGCGTCAAGGCGTGAGCGATGTCGGTGACCAAATCGCTCTGAGCCGCGAGCTCCGCCAACCGCACCGTCATTTCCAGCACGGTCCGCGGATCCGATTGCGTCAACCGTGCCATGGTGTCGAGCACTTGCTCGAGCTGCTTGGGCGTAACGGTGTGGCTGCGCCGGTCGGCGCCGAGCGCACCAAGCGATTCGCGAACGAGCGCGATCGAGTCTTCGATTCCCTTCAGCCAATTCCGGCCCACCACCGGCTGCGCGATCATCTCGCGCAATGCGTTGCCCAGCGCGATCAAATGTCCCGCCAGATTGCCGCTGTCCACAGTCGATACATATTTGGGGTCCAGCGGCCGCAGGTCGCGCGTGCCGTACCAGTTGTAGAAATGGCCGCGGAACTGCTCCATCCGTTTCATCGTGTCGAGCGTCGCGCCAAGCCGATCGACGGTTTCATGCGTACCGATCCACCCGAAATCGTGAGCCGCGATTACTGACAGTAGATACAGTCCCAGGTTGGTGGGCGACGTCCGATGCGCCAGCACGGGCTTCGGGTCTTCCTGAAAATTGTCGGGCGGAATCATATTGTCTTCCGCCGTGACGAACTTCTCGAAAAACCGCCAAGTCCTTCGCGCGGTGAGGCGAAGCGCCGTCGTGTCGGCCAACGATAGCGGCATCGCACCGGCGATCGGCGGCGGCATACTCGCCCATCGCGCGACGGCCGGCGACAGCATCCACAAATCAAGAAGGGCGCCGCGACCATTGCGCCGCCGCGATCCTCGAATAAGAGGAAGGTGGCCGTCGCCGCTGCCAGAACGATCGCCCCCACCATCGTCGCGTAAAATCCGTGAACATCGAGACGCCGCGTCCGCTTGGCCTGCGCGGCGGTCGTCCACTCGAGCAGCAGCCGATGACTCACGTACAAGCGGTAGAGCGTTCGCGAAATTGCGTCGCCCATCAGCCACGCCTGATGCGCGAGCAGCGTCAGCATCATCGCTAGCTGCGACATTCCCGACACGAAATCCTTGCCGACAGCGAGAATATGGCTGCGCTTGGAGATGTCGCGGCGCCGCGGGATGATTCCCGTCACAAACGGGAGCATTGGCGCCGTTGCGACGGTCGCGACAATGAACACCGTCCATATCGCAGCGGCCTCCAGTGGCAGGGTCCATCCTGCTACTAACGCCAGCATAACGAATGGCGCCGACAAGGTGCGGCGCAGGTTGTCGATCATTTTCCAGCGCCCGAGCGCCGGCATCGATGATCGTCCGTCGCGCGGCTGCGATGTAGCGCCGGCAGCGTTGGAACCGTGCGCGCGCCCCAGAATCCACGGCAGCAGTTGCCAGTCGCCGCGGGCCCATCGATGCTGTCGCGCGGCAGCAACGTCGTACCGCGACGGAAACTCCTCGACCAGTTCGATGTCAGAGACTAATCCCGAGCGCGCGAAAGTTCCTTCGAAAAGATCGTGGCTCAGAAGCGTGTCGTCAGGAACGCGGCCCGCGAGCGCGGCCTCGAACACGTCCACATCGTAAATGCCTTTACCGCTGTAAGAACCTTCATCGAGAAGGTCCTGGTAGACGTCAGAAACCGCGAACGCGTACGGGTCGATTCCTGCGGCGCTCGAGAATACGCGCTGAAAAACCGATCCGTCGCGCCCGGTCGGCAGTGACGCCGTGATTCGCGGCTGAAGAACTCCGTGACCTTCGACCACGCGGCCCAGTTGATTGTCGAATCGTGGAGTGTTTAGCGGATGCGCCATCTTGCCGACCATCCGCCGGGCCGCGCCGCGAGGTAGACGCGTGTCGGCGTCGAGCGTGATCACGTAGCGCACGCCATTGGGGACCGCCGGCGCATCGACGAAGGTGGTATCAGTTCCGCCCCGCAGCAGGCGATTCAGATCGTGCAGCTTGCCGCGTTTGCGCTCGCGACCCATCCACACGCCTTCAGCTTCGTCCCACACGCGTCGGCGATGGAGCAGCAAAAATCGCGAGCCGGCCGGTCCCGGTCCGTGATGCTGATTCAGTTGCGCGATTCCGGCCGCGGCTGCCGCGAGCAGGTCGTCGTCGCCGGGCGCGGCCTCGGTGGGAGAGTCGGTCCAGTCCGACAAAAGCGCGAAGTACAGCTCGCCGTCCGGACTCGCCAGGTAATGAACCTCGAGGCGCTCGATTTGCTCGTCGATCTCGGCACGCGCAGTCAACAGAGTCGGCATCACGACGATCGTGCGCAGACTCGGCGGCACGCCATCGTGAAGTTCGAGCGCGGGAATCAGGGCGGGACCTGTGACAGTGGTAACTGCACGATTTACGATCGCGACGGCCGCGTCCATCGCCGGGATTATCGCGAGTATCGCGAGGACGACCCACGTCCATCCACCGGCGCGGGTATCAGGGATCGCGAGCAGGCCACACGCGACGAGAATCGCGGTGACCAGCGCGATCGTGCCGAGGTAGCCCTTCGATTCCGGCCGCGGCGTCGGCACGAGCCAGCCAGTCGCGAACCGGCGGATGAAATCCCAGTTTCTTTTCGAGCGCGTGACGTCCCTCGGCAATCAGGTAATAGCCCAGGTGATGATTGCGACGCGCCGCCACGCCGTCGGTTGACGTTTCAGCGGCGGCACTTTTTGCCAAATCGATCGAGCTCTGCGCAACCTCGATTTCGGTGTGCTTGGAACCCAGCGCAAGTTTCTCGATCGCATGCCGATAACGATCGCGGGTGGCAAAATCCATCGCGGCGAAGTCGCTATTGGCGCGCAGGACTGCATCAACCGCGCTCACGCTCTCGAAGAAATCCGCCCAATCGACCGCCGACATCAGGCGCATGCTGGTGATGACGTTGCGCACCGTCACGTTCATCGCGCCCTGTCCCTGATGCACTTCGCGAACGATCTCGTCGGCGGTGGTTCCCTCTGCCGCCAGCCGCTGGTCGAGCCAATTCAGTGCCGGCGTCACCTTGGGATCCTGATCGCGCAGGCGTTGAACCATCTCGACTGCGAACTCGGCCGCAAGCGGCGACTTATCGAAATCCTTGAACACGGCCTCGGCCGGCTCAGCCTCGCGGCCGTTGGATCCCAACAGCCGGTCCGCCAGCATGTCCGCCTTCTGGCGTTGCGCACGGCCGCGGCCAATGTGTTCGGCAGCACGCCGCAAATTTTCGACCAGCACGATTCGAAGCGTGATCGCCACCGCCCACAGTTCGCCGATTGTCAGCGGCTGCACGCGCTGGTAGGCCTGCACAAACCTGGCGAGCGTCTGCGTGTCGAAGTGACTGTCGCTGTGCGCGACGTAGGCCCACGCGATTCCGAACACGCGCGGGTATCCTTCCAGCGGACCCTCAGCGAGCTTGGGCAGTTGCCGGTAGAATCCGCGTGGCAGGTCGTCGCGAATTTCCCGAATCTGCTCCTCGACCACGTGAAAATTGTCGACCAGCCATTCGGCGGCTGGCGTGATCGCGCGCTCCTCGCGAATCGCGCCCGCGATATTCCGATAGGCCTCGAGCAACACCCGGCCGTTCTCGCTCACGCGCGACGCGATCGGCCTGCCGCGCCCCGGAGAGTCGGTGACGCGCTGCGCGACTGCGAGAGTCTCGCCATGCTGTTCCAGGCGCTCGACGCTGAACAATTCAGCGCGAATCGGTTCTTCGGTGTGCGCGAAACCGGGCGGCGGTGCTTTAGGCGCACGGAGAAATCCCAGACTCAAACTTGCCTCTCGATCCGGATGACCGGCTGCGGGATGAAAATAGAGCGACCTGCGCAAGTAATGCAGGCGATGACGCCTATCTGCGGCCGCCCTGCCGCCCGCCAGACTATCAGAATGATCAGCATTGGCGCGAAGCCCAGCGTACTCAGCAAATAAGAAATGCTTCGAAGCACCAAAGGTTCAAGACAGCACTCGATTTACATCGACGCTAGTAGTAGAACCTCTCATCCTCATGGATCGGGATCGAAAGTATTGTTCGAGTCCGAGTTTGATCCGGCCGTAAGAAGCTGATCCCCCAAATGTCACCCGTCAAGTCGCGTATCATCTCGGCGACCGCCATGTTCGCAATTAGCGCCATAGCCTAACGACTGCCGTGCCCATTCTATCGTAGGGATATCGACATGGCCGCTTAGGCGGAACTGATGGCGACTTCAGGTTTCATGACTGCGTAGCAAACTATCCCGACGATCAGGATGCCGACGCCCGCGATTCCGAACGCCTGCCACAGTGGCAGCCATTTGTGGATCAGCAATATCGCGGCGCACAGGATGCATACTCCGCCGCACAGCATCACTGCTATTACAGTCAGAGTAGCTATTGTACTAGCTAGTCGCGTCTCGAGCGTCGCGCCGACGCTGGTCTCTAACATGTGCGCCTCGGACTGCAGGATTCGGGTGACGTCGTCCACTGCCCTGCTTACCAGCGTCGGCCAGTCCTGTAAGGTCTCCGGCGCGCCATTGGCACGATGCGGCTGTCTTTCTGTCATAGGATCACCGCTCGTCGATCGAGGCATGTTTCGAAATCGCCACGCCGAGCAATGCTGCGATTACGATCGGGCCTGCGCCACGGCTGTTGACGATCGATCCGAACAAAAACCCTAACGCTCCCGCTATCAACGAGGCTCCAATTGGATGACTCTCGATGACGTGGTCGGGACGCATCTCGTTCTCGGCCTGTTCAACCTTTTCATTGACGTCGGCCAGGGTGTCGCGCAGGTCCTCGCGTGCATCGTCGCGCTCAGTCTGGATCGCTGAAATCTGTTCTCGGGTTGTCATGGTATCCATTGCGATGGCCTCGGTCTCGAGTTGTTGCGCGGTCCGGTCTTTGGTCGCCGCGATTACCGGTGACCAGGTCCACGATGAAACTGGTTGCCGCACCGCGCAGTGCGATTCGTCCTGCTATGGACAGAAGTGCGACGCCGAGACGGCTGTTGGCGCCTCCGCCAAATATGAATCCGACGCCGCCGGCGATTGCCAGCGAGGTCAGCGGTTCCTCTCTTATGTATTCGCCGATGTCGCGATCCCGCCGCCGCCGTTTCTCGTCCGCTTCCATCGAGGTCGACCTTGCTGAGTTACTCACTGCCCTGCGCCCGGCTCAGGACACGCGCCGAACGATCTGGGCGACGACGTAGCCCACCGCAAACGCGGCCGCGATTGCGAACCACGGTTCCTTGCGCACCAACTCGCGCAGGTCCAGCTCAAGTCCCTTGTCCCTGGCGTATTGCTGCGCCGCATCGTAACCGTCCTGGAGCACCTGGCTGGCTTTGTCTGCTGCCTGGCGTCCCTGATCCATTGCATTTCGAACGCTAGCATTCGCGGTGTCTTCCAATGTCATCGGTCTTACCTCTCAGTTATAGGATAACGCCGAAAAAAGTTGGCGGGCACCAAAGGGACGGGGGAGTCTCCCGGATGCCCGCCGTTTTATCCATCGCCTCGCAGCGAACGCCGCTCGGCTGCTGGAAGATCTGCTTGCAACTTCATTTGCGAGTGACCGCCGATCACTTAAGCGGTGGAATCTTGAGTCCGAGTATCGCTCCGATCAGCCCGAACGTTTGCAAAACCCAAATCAACACGACTACGAACACGACAATATTGAGTAAACTCTTGATAGCTCCGGCCATCGGGATGTAGGTGTTGATTAACCACATCACGAGACCTATGACGACCAGGATTACTACGATGTTGACGAGAGTCACGCGGCACTCCTAGCGAACTGTCAGAGACCGCCGCGACCGACCAGCAGCCAGATTACAACTATCACGAGTACAAGCGGCACTAAGCCTCCGGTCGCGCCATAGTTACTATAGCCGTAATAGCCACCGCCGCCGCCGAACAATAAAAGCAATATGATGATGAGTAGTAACATTCTATTTTCCTTTTTCTTTCTGCCAGGCCATTTCGAAATAATCAGACGTGGAGGCCGCCGTTAATCAACCAAACGATTAACACGATCATGAGTATCAGCATCACCAGGCCACCCGGATCCCGGGCTCCGTGATGATAAGTCCTGTAACCGCCGCCGCCGCCGAACAGAATCAGCAAGATGATCAGAATTAGTAACATCGTGAGTTTCAGCTCCTACCTAAGCCGGCAGCGTGCTAATGCCTCTGTTAATGCCACGTCAGTTTATCGTTTACGCCGGTGACGCCTTCCGCGGCCGCCGCAATATCGCCGGCATGCTTTGCGTCCCCGGCGGACTTGACCACACCGCTCAATAGGATTTTGCCATGATCGCAATCGACCGCGATCAGGTAACCGTCGCCAACGCCGTCATGAGCAAGCGCACTCTTGACCTCGGTGATGAGCAAGTCGTCGTTCGCGCGCTCAGCCGGCGAATTGTAATGATGCTCGGCCTTCACGTGCACGCTGTCGTTCTCGCTGGCCGCAGAGTTCGAGGTGTCGGTATCGCCCGGTTCGGAGCGCGCGCTGGAAGCAAGCAGTCCGCCGCCAATCAACAGCGCGATCGCCAATGCCGGCACGGCCTTTATTTTTTTATTGCCTTTGTTTCGCATCGCGGATCCTCCCCGGGCTCGGAACTAGTTGCTTGGAGTCACTGTCGTGGATTCGCTGTGATGGGAACTTGAGCTATCGACCGTTCCGCCTGTGCTCGACTCACTCGAATCACGCGACTTGTCCACCGACGTGCTGGTGGTTGTAGTCGGTGGAACCACTTCTACCGGCGGGGCTTGCACTACGACTGCCGGCGCGGCTGCGGGAACATAAGTAGTGGAATCGACTTCCTTAGTGCTGGTGCCGCATCCCGCGACGCAAGCCAGAGCTGTAATACCTACGACACTGATCGCAATTCGTTTGATTGAATTCATTTCTTTATTTCTCCCTCAGATATCTTTTGAGTTGTTAGAGTTATGAGTACCGCGCGATACGCCGGTTAAGGACATATCGCGCCTATAGTTACTTCTTCGCTTCGCGCTCTCCGCCCTCATGGCCACCGCTCTGATGCCCACCACCTTCGTGACTCGCACTCGACTGCCGGTTCTGCTGCGGCTGCTGGCGAGACGAATGCTGTTCATGACTCGCCTGATGCTCAGCCTGCTGCGGACGCTCCTGCTGCTGATGCGAGGCCGGTTGATGCGAAGCCTGCTCATTATGAGAAGCCTGCTCACGCGACGCGGGTTGTTCGTTGCGAGTGGCCCGCTCCTGGTTCTGAGTAGCCCGCTCCTGATTGTGCGTCGCCTGCTGCTGATTGCGCGTAGCCGCCTGCTCATTGCGAGTGGCCTGCTCGCGTGACGCCTGCTCCGTCCGAGTCGCCTCATTGCGCTCATTCGTTGCATCCCGCTCATTCACCCGAGTCTGCTGCTCGCGCGACGCCTGCTCCTGCCGATTCGTCTCGTTTCGCTGCGTGGTGACGGCCTGCTCATTGACCCGGTTTGGCTGAACCGCTGCCTGCTCGCGAGTACGCGCTGAGCCTTCGTTCTCGGTCCGCATTACGGCCCGGTGATCGCTTGGCTCCGTGTGATTTGCCCAGTTGCTGTGCTGGCTGATCCAGTTAGGATGGTTGGCCGAAACCCAGGACGGGTTCTGGTTGTACCACCACTGGCCGTAGTGCCAGTTATGCTGCCCGTCGTACGCGCCGTCCGAGTTGCGCCAGTCCGGATACCACGAAATCCAGTTCGGATGATTGGCGTAGAAGAAGTCCGGATTGTTCTGATGCCACCAGTAGGCGTCGTGCCAGTTGTTATCGTTGTCGTAGTCGCCGTCCTGATTGAGCCACAGCGAGTCCATCACCGCCCATTCCGGATGATTGCGGTAGAACCACATGATGTCGTGCCGATGCCACCATCGCGCGCCGTGCCACTGATGACCGTTGTCATAAGCGCCCCATCCCGCTTCTCCGGGTCCGCCATAGTAGCCCTGGCCGCTATAGCCCGGCCCGTAATTGCCCGGACCGTCATAGCCGGGACCGGGGCCATATTGAGCGAACGACGGTGCGGCAATCGAGAAAGCCAGGATCGCGCCGGACAAGGCAATCGTTTTTTTGAATCTGTTTTTCAATTCTATTTTCATAAGAAATAAGCACCGTGAGACAGGGTCTCTCGCGCGGACCTCCTCAAGCCTTGTAATGTCGATTTGACGATGGTCTAGCGAAACGTGGTCGAAGGCGAGCGAAAAGACCACTGTATGGCTGGATCAGAGCCGGACTCGAATCCTATATCGATTCCGACAAGTAGATAGTAATCATAGTAATTGAGAATGTCACTAAGATTACTAACTTAGATACTAATTGAGTGCTTGGAAGAACAACTTAGGCATTACTTAATTAGCTAGTAATTTAGCTCTTTCTAATCAATTCGTGTGCCTTTTCCGATGTTAAACGGAGCGTCAGCCCGTGGACTCGGCGTTTCCACTTTCGGCTCAGGCGACCTTACTAGCCGTTGCGGTTCGGGTATCAGGCAAAGGGCGCACGTTCTTGATCTGCGACGATCGTGAAACCGAGCGTCTCAACGCATACAGACGTACCGCGTGACGGACCTCGCCCCTGCTGCCGCAGATTTCCGTGGCTCCCGCCTCGAGCAGTTCCGCTTGATGCAACAACGCACCCGGGCCGCCGCCGATGATAGTCAGATGCGGCGACTCCACCATCAGCGTGCGCACCAGCTCGATCGCGGCCGGCATGCACTCCGTTGTAGTGCATGAAACAAAGACCATGTCGGGTGCGTATTCGTTCACGAACGCGCAAATTTCCGCCGCCGATTTGTCCATCCCAAAAAAATTGGCCGCGATCCCCGTCCGCCGCAGCAGTTCCAGCAGCATCGTCAGCCCCAGGCTGTGCGCCTCGCCCGGCGGCGCGATACCCACGATGCGAAGTCTGCCTCTGAATCGAGGCTTGTTGAACCGGTCTCCCAGCTCCTTCACCAGCGTCGCAGTGGTTTCGAAGACCAGGCTTTGATTCTGCTCGCTGATGTGATTTTCGGCCCGCTCTTCCCCGGCCAGAACGACTGCCGGCACCAGTACGTCATCGAAGGTCGGCTCGAGGCCATTCTTGTCGCAGTACCTGACTGCTATATTCCGCGCGCTCGGCTGATCGAGCTCGAGCAGGCTGCGATAGTAGTCGTGATAGTCCTCGCGGGCGCTATCGTCTCCGAACAGCACCGCAAAAAAACCCAACGCCGGAATATAGTCACCGGCAACTTTCAGGCACGCTGTCAGCGACGTCGCGATAAGCAGTCCCGGAAGGCCCCACAGCCACCCCCAGAACATCGCGGAAAACAATAAACCCAGCGGCGACAAACCGATTCCCCGGCCGATCAAGAAAGGCTCGACCAAGTAGCTCACGATCTGATCGAGAATGACGAACGCGGCGAATACCTCGATGGACTCACTCCATCCGGGCGATACCGCAAACGCCACAAACATCGGCAACAGCGCGGCTATCGGAACCCCAACGTACGGCACGAATCGAAAGAGCGCCGCCAGCGCTCCCCACAATATCGGGTTGGGCAAGCCGACTATCCAGATAGTCAGTCCAATAGCCACTCCGTATCCGAGATTAGTCAATGAGAATAGCAACAGGTAGTGGCCTACCGCTTCGCCCGCAGTCCCAATCGCCTCGGCCGAAAGCGTGATTCGGCCGCGCGCCGCGAGCCGCACCAGCCGATCGCGCAAATCGTTGCGGCCGTACAGCAGAAAGAACATCAACACCACGATCAGCAGCGCCTCGAACAGGCCCGACAGGATCGGGATAGCCGGCTTCACCGCCTCTTCCAGGTCGGACTGGGCAGCCGGCACCTGGATGACGCTGGCAGGCTTCGACTTCGAGTGGTTGGCGCGCGGCGTCAGCTCGTTGAGCTGCTGTTCGACGTCCTTGATTCCATCCTGCACCCGCAGCATCCACTCCGGCGTGCTGCCCTTCAATGCGCTCAACTTGGTCGCGATATTATCGGTATAGTCGGTGACCTGAACCGCGACCGAGGTAAGCTCGACTGTGACGAAGTAGCCAATCCCGGCAACAATCGTAATCGCCGCAAGCACCACCATCGCAGCGCTCACGAAGCTTCCGACGAAACGCTCGAGCCGGCTGGCAATAGGACTGAAGATCACCGCCAGCAGGATCGCCATCGTCAGCGGCATCAGTATGTCTTTCGCAAACGAGAGGACCACGGTGGCGACGATTATCGCGACCACCGGGCCGGCCGAACTATGGCCGTCGAGCCGCTCTTCCGGCTCGTGCTCGGGAATCAGCGGCGCCGTCGAGAGTTTTTCCACAATGTTGCTCAGGATCTGAGCGCAAGGCGCCTTCTAGCGTTTTTGATACAGCCCGCCCGCCACCATGACCAACCCCACGATTAACGCCGCTCCGCTGAGAATGGGCGGTATCGCGTGTGAAGTTTGTTCGTTCGCCTGGATCTTGAGGTCGCCAATCGTGGCAACGTTCTTGGTCTGATTGGTGGTAAAAACCGGCTGAGCAAGAGCGAGTAGACCAAGCAGCGCGATGATGGCGCCAATCATTACTATGGGCTTCATTCTAAGATCAAGTCTATTTCGTAACGGTCAAATAAGTAATCCCGCCGACATCAATCAGGTGCTTTCAAGAACGAATTGAGCGGATAGATGTGACTAGTCATTTCTCTATGCGCATCGGCAAACCGTTGCGGACCTGCTGCAAAAGCTGCAGTGCGACCGCTCATGCGCACGTTCTGGCGCGCGTTACATTCCAGCGTTTCATGCGTGTCCGGAGTTTTGAGGGAGCCCTCGACGCTGCTGCGACCGGCGCGGGTCCTCGCGCGTCCCTCGAATCTCAGGCAGCGACCGCGACGATTCTTATTGCTCGCCGGCGCCGACCAGGTGCACTGTCTGCTGACCGCCAATCGCGTTGTCGTGGATAGTCAGAGAGTCACTCACTTTTCCCTTGGCAGTCGGGGTGAAGGTCACTCCAATCTTACACTTGTGGCCCGGGGTCAGCATCGCGGGGCAGTCGTTGGAGACCGTAAAGTCGGCAAGGCTGGGAGCGCCTTCGATGATCACAGGCAGGCCGTGCTTTTTCTTCTTTCCCTTGGGATTCGCGACGCTCACATTCATTGATTTCTTCGCGCCCATCTTTACGTTACCGAAGTCGAGTGTCTTGGGCTTGATCTTCAGTTTCACCGGCACCGGAGTCGGCGTTACGGTGGGTGTTGCGCTGGTAGTCGGAGTCGCGGTGACGGTTGCAGTTGCGGTCGTAGTCGCAGTGGCAGTTGGTGTCGGAGTGATTCCGGTCGATGTTGCGCTGGCAGTTGGAGTCGCGGTGAACGTCGCGGTGGCTGTGGCAGCCGGGGTGCTGGTCTGAGTCGAGGTGGCGGTCGGGGTTGTAGTCGAACCAGTCGAAGTAGCGGTCGCCGTGCCGCCCGCAGTTGCGCTCGCGGTTGGAGTCGCAGTACGCGTCGCCGTGGCTGTGACGGTGGCGGTCTGAGTCGCAGTCGCGCTCGAGGCGGGCGTCGGCGTGGCGGTAGCTGTGGAACCGGTTGCACTCGCAGTGGCTGTGACTGTTGCAGTGGGAGTGGCGCCAGTGCTTGACGTCGCTGTCGCGGTTGGCGAGGCGGTGAAGGTGGCGGTCGAAGTCGCAGTCGCCGTGCCGCCAGTGGTTGCAGTCGCGGTCGGAGTCGCGGTAGCCGTGACGGTTTGAGTCGAGGTTGCGGTCGCGGTTGAAGAACCGGTTGGGGTCGCCGTTGTAGTCAACGTCGCGGTTGCGGTCGCAGTGGCGGTTGCGGTGCCGCCGGTGGTTGCCGTCGCCGTGGGAGTCGCGGTACGGGTCGCCGTCGCTGTAATGGTGACTGTCGCAGTCGGAGTGCCAGTAGTCGCGGTGGCGGTTGGCGTCACGCTCGCCGTACCGCCAGTAGTTGCAGTCGCAGTGGGAGTCGCAGTCTGCGTGGCAGTTGCGGTGTTGGTCTGAGTCGAGGTCGCGGTCGCAGTTGATGAACTGGTTGGAGTCGCTGTTGAAGTCGCAGTTGCGGTCACTGTCGATGTTGCTGTCCTCGTTGCGGTTGCGGTGCCGCCAGTTGTTGCAGTCGCGGTCGGAGTCGCGGTGCGCGTCGCCGTCGCCGTGACGGTGGCGGTGTTGGTCTGAGTCGAGGTCGCTGTCGCAGTTACGGTGGAGCTCGGAGTCGCGCTCGCAGTGCCGGTAGCAGTCGCGGTTTTCGTTGCAGTCGCAGCGACCGTAGCGGTCGGCGTGCTGCCAGTGGTTGCGGTCGCAGTCGGAGTAGCGGTGCGCGTTGCCGTCGCCGTGAGGGTTGCGGTGTTGGTCTGAGTCGCCGTCGTAGTCGCGGTTGCCGTGACGCTTGGGGTTGCGCTTGCAGTACCGGTGGTCGTCGCAGTCGCAGTCTTGGTCGCAGTCGTAGTGACCGTTGCTGTTGGGGTGGCGGTCAAGCTGGCCGTGGCCGTTGCAGTAGCGGTCGGCGTAGCAGTGGCCGTAGGCGTCGGCGTGATTGTAATGGTTGCGGTCGCAGTCCTGGTCGCCGTCGCAGTGGCCGTAGCGGTCGGCGTGCTGCCAGTGGTGGCGGTCGCGGTCGGAGTCGCGGTGCGCGTTGCCGTCGCCGTGACGGTTGCGGTGTTGGTCTGAGTCGCGGTCGTAGTGACCGTAGCTGCTGGGGTGGCGGTCAAGCTGGCCGTGCCGGTTGCAGTAGCGGTCGGCGTCGCAGTGGCCGTAGGCGTTGGCGTGATTGTAATGGTTGCGGTCGCAGTCCTGGTCGCCGTCGCAGTGACCGTAGCGGTCGGCGTGCTGCCAGTGGTGGCGGTCGCAGTCGGAGTCGCTGTGCGCGTCGTGGTTGCGGTGGCAGTCGCAGTCTTGGTCGCGGTGGCCGTTGGCGTACCGGTAGCGGTCGGAGTCGGGCTCGCTGAACTGCTAGCGGTTGCTGTTGCGGTCTTGGTCGCCGTTGGAGTTGAGGTGGCCGTCGGCGTGACGGTGGGGACGCCGGAGCCGGTTGCAGTCGCGGTCGCGGTGACTGTTGCCGTCGGAGTGGCCCCAGTTGTCGCGGTTGCCGTCGCCGTCGCAGTTGCCGTGGCCGTAGCAGTGGGCGAACCTACCCCGGGGATCGTCGGCTGCAGGAATTCAAGGATCCGCGAGTTGCCGGTGTTCCAGAACTCATTCGAATCGGCGACGAACGCGTTCGCGGAGCTATCGAAATCGATTCCGCCTACATCGCAGAGCGAGTCTGCGCTCGGCGTGTCGAAGGTTCCGAAATCACAAAGGTCTGATGTAAAACTCCCGTTCTGGCCAAAGACCGTAGTCGGGACTCCCGGATCAGTGTTGTTCGGAGGATTAGTACCCTCGGGATAGGCCAGAATTCGGTTGTCGTCGCTGACGTAGACGTTGCCGTTCGGATCGATCCCGACGTCGTGGTTTTGGCAGAATTGAGTGGCATTGCAGGGGTTGTTGGCGGAAGTGAAATTATCCTCACCTAGCACGAAGTCCGCCGTCGTATCCCCGCTTCCCGTTACCCCGGTCACCTCTGCCGGCGTATTGAACTCAAGGATTCGAAAAAGGCCGGTGTCGCTGACCCATAGATTGTCAAATTTATCGACCGCGATTCCTTGCGGCTCAACCATGCTGTTTTGGTCGATTGGGTAGGGACTGGTGCATCCTCGGCCGATGGTCGTGAAGCTATTCGCGGCGCCAAAGACCTGCACCGCGTTCATGCCGCTGGAGAAGCTCGGATCGAAACGCAGCACACGGCAATCTAGGTCGTCGGCAGCGTAGAGACGGCCTCCGCTATCGAACGCCAGACCCGCGGGCCAACAGAAGTTCGATTGCGTCGGTGTGGCACAGGTCGCGAAATTCCCAGCGCCGGCGGTGAAGGTCGAGTATCCGAGCACGAGGTCAGCCGATTCTCCGGCACTGTCCCCGGAAGTGAAAGGATTGGGAAACCGCAGCACGCGCGAATTTCCCGTGTCCGAAACCCACAGGTTGTGGCTCGAGTCGACCGCAAGACCGCCGTCCATCGCGATGCATAGGTTCGACGCGCTGGGCGCGCCAAAGTTTTTGCCGCTGGCCGGGTCGTTGTCGCCGCCCTGACTCTGCGGAGAGTCACAGTTCGTGGTGTAAAAGTCAGGCTGCCCGATGACCAGATTCGCGGGCGCTCCGTTGGCGAACGAGTCCGCATTGTTCCATCCGAGGACCCGGTTGTTGTCGTTGTCGAGAACGTAGAGATGCTGAGGACTCGATCCGCGATCAATCGCAATCTTGCCGGGCTGCGAGAGTGAAGTCGCATTGGCGAAATTCACTGAGCCATGCGCCATGTCGATCTGACCCAGCTCATTACTGGCGAGCAGGTTGTTCAAAGGCGTCGCCGTCTCGTTGAAGCGCAGCACTCGCCGATTATTCTGATCGGCGACGTAAAAGTTGTTGGATGAATCGAAGGCGAGACTGGCCGGAAAGCACAGACTATCGGTTCCGATGCCCTGCTGATCACCTACCGCGGTGCCGGTGTCGCATGCGCCGGTCGTGAAACTGCTGTGCTGGCCCAGGACCTGGTTGGCGGTTGGCTGATTGCCCGCGATTGGACCGTCGAACTGCAGCACGCGATTGTTGCCCGCGTCGGCCACGTACACATTGTCGGCGGAGTCGACCTTGACGTCGGTCGGGTCGATCAAGGTGTTGTCGGTGGTCCCCTTGCTACTGGTCGTGAAGCCGGGTTGTCCGATTTCGAAACTTGCCGTCGAATTGGTCGGCGGATTGTTCGATTCCTGGTACACCATCACGCGATTGTATGAGGTGTCTGCGATCTCGATAGTTCCGCTTCCATCTACAGTGATGCCGGACGGCAAGCATAAGCGAGCCGCCGTCGGCGCGAAGCTGGGGCAGGTGTTCCCGGGGCTGGTCGCGGTTCCCAGCACCAGGTTCGCGGTCGAGAGATTGCTGAAACCATCGTTAAACTCGTCCGCGGTATCATTGCCTTCGAGCAGGTATAGGTTGTTGTGCGAGTCGAAGGCGAGTCCGATACCGAAGCCGGCGGATGGAGCCGCGAACGAGTTGGACGCGGTAATCGTGCCGACCTGGGTGAACGGATCCGGGAATTCCAGCAGGCGCGAATTGGACAGGTCGATGACCCACAGATTGCTTCCAGAATCGACCGCCAATCCCGAGGGTGCGCTCAAGGTCGATAGGGTTGCGCTGCCACCTTGATTTGGCGCGGTGGAATACTGGTCCGGCTGGCCGATGATAACGTCGGGGACGTGGCCGTTGCTGAAAGAGGTCGCGTTGTTCCAGCCCAGGATCCGGTTGTTCTGCGAATCAGCAACGTACAGATGATTGGGCGAAGAATGACTATCGACCGCGATCTGGTTACTGCCGCTCAACGATGCCGAAGTGACGAAATTTTGTGTGTTGTGGACGAAGTCGAGCTGTCCGAGTTCGAAATCAGCGGTCGCATCTCCAGGAGACCCCGGCGTTCCCGCAATCGCGAGCGCAACCGCCATGAGAATGCAAGAAATTAAGAAGCCAAGGCGCACCAATTTGCTAGTCTTGGCTAATGACAATGGCCGTTCTCACGAATAAGTTCGAATATCCGCTTATTGGCTAACAGTATGTCAGATTTATGTCAAATCATGGGGGAAATCTGGTTCATGCATTAAATAGGACAAAGGTGGTGGGGACGATTCCGCCGGTTTGAACCCGGAAACTGCTTAGATTTTCTCGACGGGTTAGTTCTTTTGAAGACGGAGGGTCGAATCGAGGCCGTGCAGGCGTTGCGTCACGGGATCGTTCGATTCGAGCAAGTTAGCGAAATCGTCGGAGGTGTGCGGTGTCGGTTCCTGTTCTTCGTCCACCGCCGGCACCAGTCAAAAATCAGTTTGCGCTTTCAAACCCGACAACGTCGATACGAAAACCTCGGGCGCGGCTCAACAGTTCGGAACAAACCGGGCGCCCAAACAGTTTCGAAAATGGAGCCGGTCGAGTCCTGCCAACGAATATTCTGCCGATGCCAGATTGCCGCGCGAACTGTAACAGCTCGCCGACCACGTCAGACGATTCGAGCCATATAATTCTCGCGCCCAGGTAGCTGGCGAGGATAGCGTCGTCGATAAGTTTGCGAACTCGAGCATTTCCGAATCCCACGCGCGGTGGATCGGCCAGGACCGCATAAAACTCGCAGTCATTCTCGCGGGCGGCCGCCGAGGCCTTGCGCAGGACTTCACTGTTGCCGGGACCGCTGGCGGTCAGACAAGCCATCACCGCCGGCTTGGTGCGGTGACATGGATCACTCGTAACCAGCCGCAGATTCGGCCGGGTAATCGAGTCGGTGTGCGAGCGGGATCCGGATGGGATGATAGCGGCCATGCGTCGCTAATCAGCATCAAGTGTGCCGCCGACAATGATCCCAGCACGCAACAAGTTTTTTGGCGGATCGAGCGCGACATTTCAAAAATCAATTGATCGCAACACTGCAATTTGAAATCCTACTGGATGTTACAAACGAAAAGCTCGGTGCTTCCCACAGTCCCGGATCGGCACGATTAATGCGGTTGTTCTTCCATGGAAACAAAGCACCTCCCGGAGTTTGGTAGGCAATCATGAGAGAATCACTGTTGAAATCATTTCAAGGATCGGAAGGAAGAATGCGCCTGACCAACGCCCTGATCTCGCAGCCGCTGATCCGCGATAAGGACCTGGCGGCAGCCGTCGAGCCGTACCTGAAATTGGACGAGATATTTTCGGGCACGAATCTTATCAAGCAGGGCGCGTCTGACACCGATCTTTTTCTGATCCTGAGTGGCGGGTTTTCGGTTGCGATCAATGGAAACGTCGTGGCACTGAAGAAAGCTGGCGAGCATGTCGGGGAAATGGCGGTTGTCGATCCATTTGCGCCACGGTCAGCTTCAGTCACCGCGACTTCTGATTCGGTAGTAGCCAGGATTACCGAACATGACTTTTCAGCGCTCGCCGACAGGTACCCGCGATTGTGGCGAAGAATCGCGCTGGAATTGGCGAGCCGACTGCGCGATGGCAACAGCGCCGTTCGCGAAAAGCCAGGCCAGGCTGCATGCGGCTGAGCGTCCGCCGTTACGGGCAATAGGGATAGGAAGGACCGGAAAGGCTGGACCTGGTCCTCTCGATCCTCTGGCCGCGAGCGACAACGCTTTCTCAATTGAGAGCCTCTGCGCCGTTTCGCCGGAGGCTAACTTTTAGAGTTTCGAAGTGAATCGCGCTGCGGCGAGGTTACCGGCTGCGTATCCTGATCAAATTTGAAAACTGCGATGCTGTTCGGATGGACTGATTCGAGAACGGCGTGAATGGTGGGCTTGACCTCTTCGTCGAGAACCGCGAAGTCCACTTTGAGTTTCGACGCGGTCTGGGAATTGACTTCGCTGAAGGTGGTTTGCGGTTGGCGGTGCGGGAGCTTTCGCTCCTCAGATAAATCAAATCCGAAGATTCCAAGCTGTTGGGCGCATCGGTGAAAGTCGCCCAACGCTGAGCGCTTGACCACTGCTTCTATTCTTTTCATACAGAGCTTGTTTGGTTTGGTTGCCTCCACTGTTAAACCGTGCAGGAACCATGCCCGCTGAAAGCTCAAGCAGATTGGAAAGTTTTTGGTCGGTGGGATTTTGAAACGTTCAGTGTTTAAAAGCTGCCACTTCATTTTGCAAAGCGTCGGTAAGCTACGTACTGATGAGGTCGGGCGGCGTGCTACTCTCAATCAGCGGGTAGTCACTAACGGCCGAATAAAAAAATGGGAATCACATTCACCATGGCGAAAATCTCGAATCCGCGACAGCCAGGTCGGCGCGCTGTCGAGATCGAATTTCTGATCGACAGCGGCGCAATCTACAGCGTGATCCCTGGATCGATAGCCCGCCAGATCGCGCTTAAGAAGCTCGATCGCGAGGAGTTCACGCTGGCCGACGGAACACATCGCGCCTATGACGTTAGCGAGGCATTCTTCGAGCTCGGTGACCGCCGGGGGACCTCGAAGGTTGTCTTCGGCCCTTCCGACGTCACTCCGCTGCTCGGAGCGCTGACGCTCGAGAGTCTCGGCCTGATGGTGAATCCCGTCACGCGCGAGGTGCTGCCGATGCGCCTGTTTCTTGCCTCCTCGCGCGGGCGTCCTAAGCGTTGATTCCGTACGCAACTAAGGGAATCGAGGCACAGCGAGGCCTTCGTCAATCTCCGACCATGAGACCTGCTGATCGGTTTCGAGGTCTCTGATAGCCCGGTTTGCCTTTTTCTTCTGCACCGAGAAGTCCTGCGCGATGACCGGATCGCGCGTCCAGTCCCACCAGCCGCGGTCATCGAGATTGCCCGCATATTTCAGCTGGTTGATGAGATGAGCCTTCTGCTCGGGCGTGAGTGACTTGGGAGGCACGAACAGCGCTGCATCGATTTGTGATTGGTCTACATACTGTCCGCGCTCCAGGGCCTCCACGACCTGCGCGGCTTTATCTGCCCGGAGCGAATAGTCGCCCGACGCGGCCGGCCCGACTTCCGGATCTCGTGCGTTGCTCAAGTCGATCTCCCGAGCCGCCTGAAGACGTTCCAGTGTTCGTTCGCTTGGCGCGTTCGAGACGTTCGATTCGGCCGGCGCGCAGGCCGAAAGCGATGCCGCCAAACAGGGGCACCCGCAACAGTCGCCATTAGTTCAAGAGTCCCGCTTTTCATTGCCGAAACACCAATTGAGTGGGCACTCGCTACCCGACCAATATCGCTCTCGCTCCCGAGTGAGCAAAGAGCAAATCGACGGCGTCGCGCTGGCTTCAGGATGAGCGAATTGTTGTTGACTGATCGTCAAATATTAATAAAATATTAATAGATTGTTACGGAGGTGTGAACATGAATTCCCGATTTTTCGGAATCGTCACCTTCGCCACTAGTCTGCTTATTTCCGCAGCCGCAGTTGCCCAGACCATCGTTCCAGTTTCAGCTGCCCCATATGACGGCAGCGCGGTCGTGAGTCGGCTCCAGCGGCAGCAGGAAATGGACGAATACAAGGCGAAGTTCTGGTCGCAAGAGCCCATCACTCAGCAGGACTACTACGTTCAGGAAAGGCAGGACCGGCAGCTAATCGCAAGGATATCGGCTGGCGAGCCGGTCACGCAGGCTGAGCTCGATCAGGCTTTGAGGCGAGTCGATACTCCTTACTGATTCTCGGGCCTTCTCCGGGCCTGTTCTCCAGAATTGAGCCGTTCCAAAGTGCAGCCGGCGCGAGCATTTTGCATGCTCGCGCCGGCCTTTAGCTCAGTAACTTAGGTTCGGAAACTAGTAGCGGAACTCCAGGTTGATGAAGAAAGCGTGGGTGTCGCGCGGAACTGCAAACGGCACCGCTTTCGACTTCGCGGACGTCGTTCCCGCAGGTAACTCGAACTGACTGTGATAGTACTGGATCGCCTGCGAATCGAACGCCACCCTCAAGTACCTGTTGATGAGCCACTGCACGCCCAGATCGTAACGGGTGAAGTCGAGTGGGTCCTTGTTAATGCGCGTGTTCGGTTGAAACCACTGCAGCAAACCGAAGGCCGTGAACGGAGTGTGCGGGATATCGTAGTGGCCCAGCAAGTCCGCGCCCATCTGCACCGCCTGAGTGTTCAGAATGTCGGTCACCATATGGTTCAAGCCTGCGAAACCGCCCGGGCTTACCGTACCGACCGCGTCTGATGGTCCGCTGCCCGAGTACAGGTTACCGGGACTGAACGCATTGTGGCCGTAATCCCACTCGGCGATAACGCCCCAGGTCTCAGCGGTGTAATGCGCGAGTGCCGCCGCGCGCGCGAGATGCCCGCAGGTGGCGTTGCTGAACATTCTCGTCGGGTGTGCACTTGTTCGAGTAGCCGTAGTCATAGAACCCCGTGAGACCAAGGCCGTCGTACCGTGAATTGGCGCCCAACGGATTGATCGTCACGCGACCCATCACCTGCTTGTAGGCGCTCTGCTCCTGCGCGTGATAACTGGCGTCGTCGTATACGCCGAAGTCGTAGTCGGCGTACTGCTTCTCGTTAATTTTGATCGGTCCCTTCATCGCGACGCCGACCTGTGCGGAACTCAAGCTCGCATAGTTCCACGGGGTCAGCGCGGTATAGCGGAAGCCCCACAGATTCTCTTCCCAATCAACGAGCGGATTCTGCTGCTGGCCGAACGTGAACTTATCGTCGTGCATCGCAGCAATCTTCAACACCTTTCTGAAAGAAAGTGTTGTAATCCAGGTATGCGTATTTCAAACGAAAGCCGAGGTTGCCGTCGTCTCCTACGCTTTGAGCCGCTATTGCCGCTGTTCTCTGCCTTGACCTTGTCACCGGTCGGCGTGCAGATGGTCCGGTGTTGATCGTCGTGTATATATCGGGTGTAATACGCATCGATACGTCGTCAAGCGGCGTGAACTTGAAGTCCAGGTAGGTACGGTTGATTGCAAATTCGACTGAAGGAATTGTTCCCGGGGCCAGGCCAGTTCATGTTGGCGTCCAGGAACTGCGGACCGAAGCCGGTGTGCGTCCAATACCCGGAGTATGCGTATACCAGAGTGCCGATCGAGATCTTCTTGTACCAGCGATCGCCGAATTCCTGTAGCCCACGGCTGAATCGTCGAGACCTGCTTGGCCATCTCGGCGTTCCACTGCTGCTGCTGCGCCTGTCGCTGCGCTTCCTCAGCCTCCATCGCGGCGCGCTCCTGATCCAGTTGCGCCTGGGTCTGCGCGGCTGACTCGCCGCTCGACCTTGCGCTCGATCTCTTCGGTCGATCCGGCCGGGATGTACTCGCCCAGCCTGACGCATCGCTTGCATCGCTTGGTGAACACCTGCCCGGTGTTGGGATCGCTGTACAGCGTGATCGCCCGCACCTCGTCGCTGAACACTGGCTTTGGCGTCATCGCGATTGCGCTGAGCATCAGCGCCGCGCCAAGCATCGACAGCGTAACCATTCGTATCGTTCGTCTCATCATCGTCCTCCCTGGACTCTCCCTATCCACGATGCGAAAACTCTCGCCGGCCGAACTGCTCTCGACGAGAACCCTTAGGACGCGAAATGCCCGCTCGATGCACGAAATCGGCGTCCTCCCTCCGCGGCAACGGCAAACTAGAAAGGAGTCGTTACGACATGATGAGTCGATTGTTACGAACTCGCGAATTCTTACGCTGAGAGGGGTCGAAGATTAGCGGAAATTCACAGGCGGGGAGCGGAGCAGGAGCGAGTAGGGTGTCGCGACGTATCAGATCAGATGCTTACTACCTGTCCCATTTGTGCGGTGTCGTAGGCGCATAGCTGGCTGATTTCGCGCGCAAAACGCCGCGAGTTGAGCGCGTCGAGCATCGCCTTGATAGGAGTCGAGCTCGGCCTCATGCTCGAGGATCACGAGGTCGTAGCGCTCATCTTGTTGTGGAATAAAATGCAGTCCGTAGGCGTCGGCACCAAGCCTGATAGTGACTCCGGCGTCCGCCAGGCCAGCCGCTATCGCAGCCGCGACCTCGAGATGGCCGCCGACTTCGAACTGATAGCCTGCGATGCGATCGCGCTGGATGCCGACCTCGCCCAGCGCATGGTCAAGAACCGATCGCGCTCCGGAGCCGTCTTCGCGATTCACGATCTTGAGGCCGGGTCTCCCGAGGTCGGCGAAACCGCGGATGGCGAGCGGATTCCCGGCCGCCGTCGCGAGCCCAAGTTCCCATCGCGCAAAGTTCACGACGATCGAACGGCGCTGGCCCAATGCGCGGCGGATTGACGCCAGGTTGTACTCGCCGCTCTTTTGATCCCGAAGATGCACGCCAGCCACGTGCGCGCGGCCGTCGACCAACGCTCGCAGCGCCTCTCGACTCGAGCACGGAAGCGCAACCGCGCGAACCGGCGATCGCCGGCGAGCGAGCCAGTCCACCAGCATCGCGGCGGCAGGGTCGCATCCCGACGAGCAGCAGGGTCGAGTCGATTTCATCGGGCAGTTGAAACGTCGCGACGTCCGCACGACGCCGCCGCGCTCGCTGCAGGACGCCGGCCGCCGATGAAAGCGTGAGATGCGCCGCAGGTTGCGGCACGGCCACGACTTTTCCGCGCACGCGCGCGAGCACGACGCGCGATTGTGCGAGCGCAGTGCGGGAACGCTCGTTGCCGGACCAGTCGGCCTCGACCAGCGGTCGAGGCTTCGTCGTCGATCTCGCCGAATAGCGATTCCACAGTTGCGCCGAGCTCGCGCGCGATACGAATCGCGATTGCAACGCCCGGATGATACGCGCCCGACTCGATCGCGCCCAGCGCCTGCCGCGAGATTCCGGCGCGTCGAGCCAGCTCGGTCTGCGTGAGGTCCCGCGCCGTTCGCGCGTTCGTAAGCGCCTTGCCAATCGATGCCATAATACTTGTCATCCTGCTCTTAACATGGCATACCGGTCGCTATCATGAAAATCCCTTACCGCACCGCGTTCATACTTTCACTTGTCCTCGCAATCGCGACGCCGTGCTCTGCGCAGGACCTTGACACAGATATCATAAACTACTTCGTAGACTGGTTTCCGCGCGTCACCCAAATCCAGAGCGAGCAGCCGCACTGGGTAACTCCGCTGGTGACGGTCACGCCGCGGCTCGAGGAGGAAGTGCGCTACGACCAGTTTTTCCAGTCGTCGCGCGACGGACTTGCGACCGACAACTTTGGCGGCGGCAAGGGGATTGAGCTCATCCCGTTTCAAAATACTGAAGTCATAATCGGGGTGCCGGCGTTCCTGAAGCGCAACATACCACGCAACACCGACGGCTTCGCGGACTGGCCATTTCTGATCAAGTACCGATTGCTTTCCGCCAACGAGGAGCACGGCAACTATATCGTCACCGCCTTCATGGGATTCAGCGTGCCGACCGGTTCGAACGTCAACGGCAACGGGCACGCGCTTTTCACTCCCACGCTGGCGGCCGGCAAAGGGTTCGGCGATTTCGACGTCCAGTCCACGGTCGGCGTCTCGTTTCCCAGCGGCGGTCTCGATCGCCTGGGGATGCCGCTGGCGTGGAATACCGCGTTCCAGTATCGGCTCTTCAAATATTTCTGGCCGGAGTTCGAGACCAACTACACCTGGCAGTCCTATGGCATCGACACCGGGCATCAGATGCTCTACCTGACGCCGGGGTTGCTGATTGGGCGAATCCCCATTCACGATCGCATCGGGCTAACCTTCGGCGCAGGCTACCAGGTCGCGGCGACGTTCCATCGCAACTACAATCACAATGTCATCCTGACCGCGCGCATTCCGTTCTGACATGCGGCGACAGATTTGCGACAATGATGAGTGAGGAGAAAATTATATGGCACTCAGTGCTCGCAATCATCTGAAAGGCGAAATCACCGAAGTCATTCTCGGGACTGTCACCGCGCTCATCACGGTCAAGGTCGGCGACAATATCGTCGAGTCGGTTATCACCAAGCGGAGCGCTGAGGAAATGGGGCTGAAGAAAGGCGACAAGGTGATCGCGGTGATCAAAGCCACCGAGGTCATGATTCAGAAGGGCTAGCATGGCGTTCGTTCGTACCCGGCAACGTTCGATCTTGCCGGCCCTGCTAACACTCCTTTTGTGCACGCCGGCGAATGTGTTTGCGCAGGCGTCGCCAGCGATAGCCCTCCGCGTCAGTGGCGAGGTCCCGAATCATCTCGAGCTCAGCGTCGCTGACATTGCGGCTTTCCCAAGACAGACAATCCGCGTGACCGACGACAAGGGCGCGCAAGTCGAGTACGGCGGAGTGCCGGTCGCCGAGATACTGAAGAAGGCAGGCGCGCCGCTCGGGCAAGAGTTGAAAGGACCGAACCTGGCCGTGGGCCTTGTCGCCAGCGCTCCAGACGGCTACCGGGTGCTTTTCTCGCTGACGGAATTCGATCCCGCCTTCAGCGACCGCGTTATCCTGATGGCCGACCGGCGCGACGGCAAGCCGCTCGACACTCGCGAAGGTCCGCTGCGGTTCATTGTGCCGGGCGACAAGCGCCACGCGCGATGGATCCGCGGAGTCAATGTGCTGGAAGTTTTTAAAGGTCGCTGACGAGGACCGCCGGCGAGCGCGCCGCGAGACCTTATGGCCTCGGGCCCCACTGAGACCAAGATAATGCCAAACGATTACGTCGCGAGCATGCGATGGGTCGGCGCCAGCAGTACGTCCGTCGCGATTCCGTGCGGACACGCTCCGGCGCACGGCTTCGCTTCGCAGGTGAGGCATGCCGCCGCGTTCGATGACAGCATCGCGTATTCGCTGCGCGCAAAGCGCATATCGCCGTAGTCGCGAGCGTACATCCGCGTGCGCATCACGTCGGAGATCGGCACGCCGTACGGGCATGCATTCGCGCACTCGTTGCATGCGGGACGGCACTGCGAATCACCGTTGAGACTCGCGTAGCGATTCAGCAGCGGCAGATCCGCCGCCGCGGTCGTGCGCGCTCCTGACGCGCCCAGGTATTCGTCGATCATCTGCCGGCTCGTCATCGTGACGATCAGCGCGTCCACGTTCTGATTCGACAGCACCCATCGAAACGCCGCCTGCGAGAAGGTGGCGCCGCCGGATTCGTACGGACGCATATCGTTCAAGCGCGCGCCCATCAGGGTCTTCATCACGACTACGCCGACGCCGTGCTGTTTGGCTTTCTCCATGATGCGCGGCAACTCCGGCTGTCGCGCGACGAAATCGAAGCTCCGCGTGAAGCGCTGGAAGAAGCGCGGGTCCTGTCCGAAATTGTGCGCGCACAGGATTACGTCGACCTGGCCGCTGTCGATCGCGTAGTTGAGGCATTCGGCGAGATTGCCGGCGTGACCCGACATCCCGACGAAGCGAATCTTTCCCTGCTTTCGCGCCTGCGCGGTGAATTCGTGCCACTCGGGATTCTTGAGCCGCGCCGGATCGTTGACCGCATGATTGAAATACACGTCGACGTGGTCGGTCTGCAGCCGGCGCAGGCTGCCCTCGAGCGTCGCCATCATCGCATCGCGCTTGTCGTCGGCCTGCGCCATCTGCTTCGAGGTCAGATAGACCTTGTCGCGCTTGCCCTTGAGCGCGTTGCCGATCGTGGTTTCGGATTCGCCGTCGGTGTAAGTATCGGCCGAATCAAAGTAGTTGACGCCGCAATCGAATGCGTGACGGACCAGGTCTTCCTCGCCGGAGACGAGCCGGCTCCCGCCGAACGAGATGTCGGAAATCTTGAGACCGGTGTGGCCAAGCGTCGAGTAGCGGCGGACCTGCGGCGCAGTCTCGATCGATGCGCTCGCGGCGCCCGCCAGCGGCAGGATCGATACGCCCACGCCGGCCAGCACGCCTGCTTTCAGGAACTCGCGTCGTCCAATGATCGATCCATCGCGCGATCGTTTCATCTGAGCACCTCGCGGAGCCGCGGTTCGAGCCGTCCGCTGTTCGCGGCTACCACCAATTCTAACGCCGGATGTGCTCAGACTCTATGCCCGAAGCGGGGTCACGTCGCGCACGAAAAATATCGCATCCGCCTGCCGGGCGATCGCCGTGCGGACGCCGCCGTTGCCGTCATGCATGATCTCGATATTTTCAGTCAGCAGCCGCGCGCGCGAGTCGGATGCGTCGATCGGCAACACGAAACACTCGCCGATCTCGCCGAGCAGGGTGTTAAGCGTGCCGGACTTTTCGCGAATTGTTTTTGACAGCGTAGGAAACGGTTGCGAGTCGTGGCCGCGCCCGATCAGCATCCAGACCGAAAACACCTCGGCCGGATAGCGCGCTGCCAGCCACGCACCGAGCGGAGGATCGGTCTTTCCGCCGGGACCCGCAGCGGCATCGCTTCCCGCGACCGCATCCGGCGCTCGGCATAGGTGCATGTTGTGACTCATCAATGCGAGCTTTTCATTCGCGCGCATTTGCCCGAGCAGCCGATCAACCTGCCGATGCATGTAGCGCTCGCGAAAAGCCATTCCCGGATTGAGCGCGTTGAAGGTCTTCGCCGGATACGTCATGCGCACATATTCGAAGCTGTCGCGCAGGCAGGTCGCAGCGTAGCGGAGCGCGTCGAATCGGCCCGCATCGATCAATTTGAGCGCGTCGTCGAGCCTCGCGATTTCCGCGTCGATCGTCTCGCCCTCGACGCGCTGCAGTGCCTTCCGTATCTGATCGATCTTCGTATCAGCCTGCATCGACTCCAGAATTTCCGCGAGGTCCTCGTATCCACCGCCGGGTATGGATCGATATCGAAACCGAAGAAACGCACGCCGATTTTGCGCAGGCCATGCGCGAATCGCTTCTGCTCGGCGGCGAATAGGGCGGTCGGGTACGCGTCGCCGAAGCTCCCGCGCAAAATTCCGGTCGGAGTGTCGTCGCGGTCGGTGCGGGTCGCGCCTGAATAGCCGTAGATCGAAACGCGTTCGAGCTGCGATTCGTTTCCAGTCTCGACATAGCGCGCGATTCGTATTCCATCGGTGGCGCCGAGCTCCTCGCCTACATTTCTGAACCCTCGCGCGGCCAGGTAATTCAGCATCGCGAGCCGATACGCGTACTTCTCATGAATGAAATGATCCGACTCGCCGATGTAAGCCAAGCGCTTTCCGGCGACCAGCGGATCGAGTATCGAAAGTCGGCGAGCATTCTTCTCGATTGCTTCAAGATCCTTGAACGCGATCGCACGTTCGGCCGCATAGGCGCGGAAATCCTCGACTGCGCGCGGGCGTGACCCGTCGAAAAATTTCACCGGAGATCGGTCCTGCGACGATACAGCAGCCAGGCCGCGCCCGACGACACTCCGATCGCGACGAAAGGGTAGGGCACGAGGTAGGCCCACGAATGCTCCTGCATCACCGCGGTGCCGTGGTACCTCAAGATGAACAGCGGCATGTTGACGATCACGTACGCGGCGTAAAAAATTCCGAGCGGCAGTGCAAACTTGCGCATCGCGAGAATTCCGTACACGTACACAGCGAGAATGATCCCGAAAATCGGCGCGACGATCTTGTTGGCGATTCCCGACAGTCGCATGCCGAAAAAGACGAAGCCGACGCCCGGGTTGTGCGCGAATGGTTTGCCGAAATTCGAAAGTGCCATCAGCGCCAACAGCACCGCGAGAATCGTCAGGGCCGCGCCGCGCGATTTTGTTGGCATCGTGGAATGATCGTCGATCAAGAGAGGTCGGCTTGACGGCGAGAGAGAATAATCGCGGTCGCGAGCGGAACGCCAATTCCGATCGCAGTTGCCGCTATTGAAAAGGCGACAGAGGGATGCGGCTCGGATCGATTCTTCATGCTGAACAGCACCCCGTTCACGATCACCCACGCGGTATAAATGTACGCGACCGGCAACGCGTAACGGCGCATCGTCCAAATGCCGTACGCGTAGACCAGCAGCAGGAATCCGAACAGCGGTCCCATGATTGCGTTGCCGGTGCCGTGTAGCCTGACGCCCATGAAGACGAAGCCGACGCCGGGGTCGTGCGAGAATGGCTTCAAGAAGTTCGAAATTGCGAGAAGGCCGAACAGAATCGCGAAAATCGTGAGAGCGGCGCCGCGTGATTTCCATCCTGCCATCGAAAATCCCTCCCCAGGGTTCGAACGGTTGCGGCAATCCTAGTCGGCGTGCGCCAAAAACGCATCAGGTCTTGCATAGGGATATCGACAATTGATTGGATGCGCATGGACCGGTATTCCTCGGCATCGACTTCACTGAACTAATGCGGCGATTCATTGCGGTTGCGGCGCTCGTAATGTGCGCATCATGGCTCTGCGAGCCGCTTTGCGCCTTCGCCGAGACCAATCTCGTAAAGAACGGCGACCTCGCTGCGGGCTTCGACGGCGCGCCGGCCGATTGGTATGCGCTGTCGTCCGACAAGAAGTTGACGAAGTTTTCATGGACCTACACGCGAGCCGCGGGCGGCGTGCTTGGAATCTCGAATCAGACCCGGACGTTCTCGAGCTGGCATCAGGCGCTGATGCTGCGGCCCGGGATTTACCACGTCACCGCAGAGGCGCGCGTCGAAGGTGCGATGCCGAGCGAGGGCGGCGCGAATATCGCGGTCAGCACTTTCGACGGCATCCAGCTCATCTCGAATCATCTTCAGGGCACGACAGACTGGCAGACGCTTTCGTTTTTTTTGATCGAAGACAGGTGGGGCGATACTACCGAGTTGCTCTGCCAGCTCGGCGTTTCGGGCTATCCGGATACGGGCCGCGCATCATTTCGCAATGTCAAAGTGGTTCAGGTCGCGAGTATGCCTCCGCCGGGCGCGGTCAGATTCGATCTCAGCGGAATCCGCAGCCTCTACAAGGACCAGCTGCATAGGCAGGATGAGCGAATCGCGATTCGCGTCGTCGGCATCGTTAGCGGCCTGGTCCTGCTGGGACTCCTGGGGTGGGCGCTCGTCGAAATATCGCGACCGGCGCGCGAAGCGGCGAATAGCGCGTGGGTGGTCGCGGCCGGCCTGATGCTCGCGATCACTGCGGTCAAGTTGGCCGCGCTGTTTCACTTCACCGGTTTCTACTGGGACATCTGGGCGAAAACCAATCGCGCTCTGCTGGCCGTCGCGCTCGGTCCGTCGAAAATTTACGATCCCGGCCTGCCGGTTGACGCCTATCCGCCCGGCTCGGTCTATCTGTTGTGGCTCTCGGGATGGCTGGGCAAGTTGATCGAGCCGACGGCGAACGGCTTTCGCGTGATCGTCGAGACGCCGCCGCTGATTGCCGATCTCTTCATCGGGCTCACGCTGTACTTCGCCGCCTGGCGCGACGGACGCAGCATCCGCGCCCTCATTATAATGATGCTGTTCGCGCTCAACCCCGCCCTCATCTTCGACACCGTGGTGTGGGGCCAGAGCGATTCAGTCGTCGCGCTGCCGATGATCATCGCTGGGATCCTGATTCTCACCGGACGCTACCGCCTCGGATGGAGTGCGGCCGCGATCGCGATCCTGGCCAAGCCGCAAGCACTCGCGTTCACGCCGCCGCTCGCGTTGTGGACGTTGTTCAACGCCGGCCTTGTCGAATGTGTGTGGTGCGCGGGCGCAGTCGTGGGCACGGTCGCGATAGGAGTTCTGCCATATCAACTCGGGCATTCGTGGGACTGGATCTTCAACGTGTACAAGGACCTCGGCACGCGCTTCAGCGAAGCCTCGGTCGGCGCGTTCAACTTCATGGGGTTGATCGGCGGGATGGGCACGCCCGACACCGACAAAGTCTTCGACGGCATTTCGTACAGCGCGTTCGGCCTGGCGTTGACCTGCGCCGTCTACCTGATCGTCTCGTATCTGATCTGGCGCGCGCGATCGGCTCGCGCCGCGATGCTCGCGATTTTCATCGCGCTATTCGGCTTCTTCATGTTCGCGCCGCGGATGCATGAGCGATACCTGTACTATCCCCTGATATTCCTGATTCCGATCGCGTTGGAGAGCGAGTTTCTCACGACAATCTATGCGATCGTGAGCGCCACGTTCCTGTTCAACCTCATCTATATAAAAACCCTCACCGACACCTCGTCGTATTTTCCCGATCATCCGAACGCGGCGCTGATCATCGCCGCGTCGGTCAACCTCGCAGTGTTCTTCGTGGTGACGGCTTACGCGTTGATGCGCACACCGCCGCCAAATCCTAACCTCTCCTTGTCCGAGGAGAGGTCGGCGTAAGCCGCGTGAAACGCGGTGTCGACGGGAGCGGTGCAGCGCTGGACATCGCACCAATGCCAACTCGTCTAACCGCAATCCAGAGACACTTGCCCGCTGCCCGACAGCAGCACAACTACGCACAGCTGCGACGGCCAACGTTGCACCTCTCCCGACGCTCACCTCTTTTCAGTCGGCGCGCGACGACCTCTCCTCGGACAAGGAGAGGTTAGGATTCGGCATCGGCATCGGCGGAAGACTGGGGTTGCCGTTCGCGCGCGACAGTGAGAGAAGCTCAACTATCATGCGTCGCGCCGATCGCCTCTTCGAGATCATTCAGCGGCTGCGCCGACGTCGCGTGGTCACCGCCGCTACGCTCGCGGAGCAGTTCAATACCAGCGAGCGAACAATCTACCGCGACATCCACGACTTGATCGCAAGCAAGGTTCCCATCGAGGGCGCCCCCGGCATCGGCTACTCGCTGCGCAAGGGCTACGATCTGCCGCCGCTCATGTTCAGCGAGAACGAGCTCGAGGCGCTCGTGTTCGGCGCGCGCATGGTGCAGAACTGGAGCGACCCCGAGCTCGGTCGCGCGGCCGATGCGGCATTGTCGAAGATCGAGAACGTATTGCCGTCGCATCTGCATCGGATGCTGGACGATCGATCGCTATGGGCGCCGAAGGACGTGCGCCGGGTTCCGGTATCATTCGATCTCGGAAAATTGCGCGGAGCGATTCGCGGATGCCGCAAAGTTCGCTTCCGCTATCACGACGAGAAGGGCGCCGAGACGCGCCGCAAGGTCCGTCCGCTGAGCCTCTGGTTTTATCCGCCGTTCTGGACCGCGGCGTCATGGTGCGAGCTGCGCGACGATTTCCGCTTCTTCCGCGTCGACCGCATGAGCGACGTCGAGTTCCTGGGCGAGGCCTTCGCGCAGGAGGCCGGCAAGTCGGCGGAAGACCTGTTCCGCCATCTGCTCAGCAAGTCCTGACCGTCTTCGGGCAAGTCTCCTGACGGGATGCTGTCAGGATCTCGCCGCTTGCGGGACTTCCGCCGGATCGTCCTGACATAGGACTGTCAGCAGCGCGGCGCGGCTCAATCGCGACGAGATGTTAAATTCTCTCCTTACGCGGCATTCGGCGAAGGAGAAAGATCATGGCGACGCAGGTTTCGGATCGTCCCGCAACGCAAGATCGAGTGATCGTCCTTAAGTCGGCGGAGGAGACCGCTGGCGAACTCTTCCGATGCGAATATATCGCGCGCGTCGTGTCGCCCGCGCCAAGGGATCACATACACACGCATCAGGAGGAGCGGCTGGAAGTTGTCGAGGGCACCGTGCGATGTAGAGTGGCGGGGCGCGAGTACGTCCTCGAGCGGGGCAGCGTGATGGTCATCCCGCCAGGCACGCCGCACGCCGTGTGGAACGACGACCACGCCGGCTCGCGCTCGATTTCAGAATACCGCCCCGCGATGAACGCCCAGGCAATGTTCCGCGGATACATCGTCGATCGGTGATTGGACTTGCTACCGAACTTCGAGAATGCGCCCGCCACAAGAGGGGACGGGCAGGATGCATCGGCCGTTGGTGATGTTGAATTCGTCGCTCTCGTTGAGCAAATCGAGCAGCCGGCCATTTGCAACTCCCGGAACACGAACTGGAATCTTCGCCGGATGATCTGCGGCATTGACGGCGACGACGATCGAGTTGGTCGCGTCGCGGCGTATGAACGCGAACTGTTCGTGCGCGACGTGAACCTGAGCGTAGTCTCCCGTCCGCAACGCCGCGTGTCGGCGACGAATCGCGATTAGCGATTTTATCAAGGCGTACAATTCCTGTTGACGCGGCTGGTTGGTCAGCGACGCGGGATCCAGCGCCGGACGCAACGGCGCGTCCGTGCCCGGCGCCTTCAAGCCTTCGATACCCCACTCGCTGCCGTAGTAGATCGACGGCACGCCCGGCATCGTCATCAGCAGGATATACACCGGACATAGATGAGCGGGATTCTTGAGGATGCTCGCGACGCGCGAGACGTCGTGATTGTCGGCGAACGAGTAAAGCGCGAGTCCACGATAGATTCCCTCGGGCCCGAACTGTTTGTTGAGCGTGTAGGCGATTTCGAAATAGTTGTGATCGTTGTGGCTCGACCAGAGTCCTTTGTAAGCTTCGTAGTTGGTCGTCGACGACAGCCCTTCCGGATAAGCCCAACGCCGGTAATCGCCGTGAACTACCTCGCCCATCAGCCAGAAATCAGGTCGTAGCGCGCGGCAATGCGCTGCGAGCGCGCGCTGAAAATCGAGGTCGAGCGCATCTGCGGCGTCGAGTCGCAGGCCGTCGATCTCGAATCGTTCGATCCATGATGAGACTGCGCTGAAAAGGTGCTCGCGAACCGCGGGATTCCCGAGGTTGAGTTTCACCAGGTCGTAGTTCCCGGCCCATCCCTTGTAATGGAACGGCTCGCCGTACGGACTGCGACGCGTGAAGTCGAGGTGATACCAGTCGCAATACGCCGACGCGCGCCCTTTCTCGCGAACGTCGCGAAACGCCCAGAAGTCCCTGCCGGTGTGATGGAACACGGCGTCGAGCACCACGCAAATCCCGCGACGATGAAGCTCGCGGCTCACCGCGGCGAGCGTCGCCTCGTCGCCAAGGCGCCGGTCCACGCGGAAGTAGTCGGCAATGTCGTAGCCATGCGCACTCGACTCGAACACGGGTCCCAGTAGCAACGCGTTGACGCCAAGGTCCTCGAGATAGTCGATCCATCGCATGAGGTCCGAGAGGCGATTCGCAGGCGGCCCATCAAACGAGTTGCGCTCAGGCGCGCCGAGGCATCCGAGCGGAAACAGATGATAGAAGATTGCGTTTTGAGCCCAGTTCATACATACCGACCGCTATAGGATTTAAAAAAAGGAAGCGACCCTTCGATCGATTTACCTCTTCCCGGCTGGAGCTCTTCCCCTCTCCCGCAGGGAGAGGATTTAAGGTGAGGGACCTTGCTCAGCGCGCATTTTTCGCGCGCGATTCAAGATTCTTCTTCCGCTCCGAAAGCACGCGGAGGTAATGCAAATCGGTCCCGGGCAAGGAGGTGTTGGATAAGGGGCGGACCAGAATCTTGAATCGCGAGCGAAAAAATCGCTCGCTGTACAAGGTCCCTCACCTTAGATCCTCTCCCTGCGGGAGAGGGGAAGAGCGCCGCGCCCAGTTATGCAAAGCCTGTCTGAAGGAGAGGTTAGGACGGATTAGGATTTCAGGAACTTCAGCATTAGCTCATTCACGTGATCGGGACGCTCCTGATGCACGAAATGGCCGGCGTTCGGCACCAACTCGAGCTTTAGGCCCTGCGTGAACAGTTTTTCCATCCCCGCGAGCGTTTCTGCGCCGATGCATCCGTCGTCGCGGCCGTGGAACATCATCGCGGGCACGTTGATCGGGACGTTCATCGCGGGCGCCAGCATTTTCAGATCGACTGGCATGCTGAGCACCGGGCCGAGCGTGGCGCGATAGTAGCCGAGCGCAGCTTCGAGAGTGCCTTTGGCGCGGAACGATCGCTTCAGCGCTTCCATGTCGTCGGGCGACCATTTCCAGCCCGGCGACCAATCGGCCCACATCTTCTCCAGGAACGCGAAGTCGTTGAGGCTCACAGCCGCTTCGGCAATCTTCGTCTGGAAAAAGAACATGTACCAGGAGCGGCGCTGCTGCGCGTAGTTGGTGACCAGCGCCTCGAAAAATCCCAATCCGTACCCGACTGCTGCCGTGACCAGCTTGCTGACTCGCTCCGGCGAGGCGGCCGCGGCGCCGTATGCCGCGACTGCGCCCCAATCGTGGCCGAACACGATCGCGTCCTTGTAGCCGAGCGCCGTGATCAACGCGAGCGCGTCCTCGGACAACGCCGCAGAATCGTAGCGGCCGTCAGGTGCAGGCTCGGTCGGCGAGTAGCCGCGCATGAACGGCGCGACGCAATGGTATCCCGCCGCGGCCAGCGCAGGCATCTGATGTCGAAACGAATGCGCAGTATCCGGAAAGCCGTGCAGGCACAGCACCAGCGGATCTTTCGACTCGCCCATCTCGAGCACGGTGAAATTTATGTTCGACGCGCGTACGACTCTCTGCTTCGGTTGTGACGGCATAGTGGTTGGATTCATATCGCACGCTTTGCACAATGACAAAGCGTAGCGGCTGGAATGCGTTCGCAATTCGTGATCATCTGATTCGAAGCCGCATGGACCAATCGATTTCTTACAACACCGAGAGTCCGCCCCCGCGACGCGAGGCGCTCCGCGAACTCGCCGTGCTGTTTCTTCGACTCGGCACGCTCGCGATGGGTGGTCCGGCTGCGCATATCGCGATGATGGAGGACGAGGTCGTTCGCCGCCGGCGATGGATGACGCACGATCGCTTTCTCGACATGCTCGGCGTCTGCAACCTGATTCCCGGCCCCAACTCGACCGAGATGGCGATTCACATCGGGCAACTGCGCGCGGGATTCGCCGGACTGGTCGTCGCGGGCGCATGTTTCATTCTTCCAGCCGCCGCGATCGTGCTCGTGATCGCGTGGATGTACGTCCGCTTCGGCACGATGCCGCAGGCGGTCGGCCTGCTCTACGGCATCAAGCCGGTGATCATCGCAGTCGTGTTGCAGGCGCTGTGGGGACTCGGCCGCACCGCGATCAAATCGCGACTCCTCGCCGTGCTCGCGATCGTTACGCTGATCGCCTCGATTCTCGACGTCAACGACATGATCGTGCTGATCGGCGGTGGCTTCGTGATGCTCGCGATTCGCGCCGTCGAAGATCGCGCCGCCGCTCGCGCGACGCTCGCCGCAATCCCCGTCGCCGCACGCACATCGGCCACGAAAGGCGTCGCTCTCGCTGCGGCCGCAGTGGCAGTGCCATTCAGCCTCACCACATTATTTTTATTTTTCCTGAAAGTCGGCGCGGTGCTGTTCGGCAGCGGCTACGTTTTGCTGGCGTTCCTGCGCACCGACCTTGTCGATCGATTGCGCTGGCTCACCGAGGCGCAACTGCTCGACGCCGTCGCCGTCGGCCAGATCACGCCGGGGCCGGTGTTCACGACCGCCACCTTCATTGGCTACATCCTCGGTGGATTTCGCGGGGCTGTGGTCGCGACGAGCGGAATTTTTCTGCCGTCGTTCTTCTTCGTGTCGATCAGCGGGCCGCTGATTCCTCATCTGCGCCGCTCACCGCTGGCCGGCGCGTTTCTCGACGGCGTCAACGTCGGCGCGTGGTCGTTGATGGCGGCGGTGACGCTGTTCCTCGCGCGCGCCGCCGTCATCGATTTCACAACCTTGCTGCTCGCGATATCGAGCGCGGTCGTCCTGATTCGCTATCGAGTCAATTCCGCGTGGCTGGTGCTTGGCGGCGGACTGATCGGGCTCGCGATGACGCTGGGGCGCTAGTCTCGGTGTTCCGAGGAGAACATTTCTGAAGCTATCAACCGCGCGCGTAGACGAGTGAATGCATCGGATGTAGCGCACGTTGTCCGTATCCTGTAATGTCATAGCTCGCGACGGCAAGCACATTGCGCTCCCCGCCTTAGAATCGAAGGCATCCCTGCGAAAAGTGAAAATGTGCTGATGCTGGTGGCGGCCAGGAATTGCACGTACGCATGCCCGGCGGCCAAGGCATCATCATCCGTGCAGCCAAACGGGCGCGGGCGGTGGTGTGGCCGAAATACGAACGCTGGAGATAAGAATGGCAGCAGCTTTCACGACGGTGAGCACGACAGAAACCTTAAAGACCGAACCGTGGAACAAGCCTTGGTGGCACGCCGCGGGTCGCGACATTTCGATACTGTTCTGGGTCTGCCTCATCCATATTACCGCCGCTATCGGCCTCGTCCTTTACCCGCTTCCGGGATGGCACATATTTTTCGGCGCGGTGGCGCTCGTGTTCATCGGCGGATTGGGCACTACTGTCGGGTATCATCGCGCGATTGCGCATCGATCGCTCACGCTGAATCCGTGGGCGCGCGGAGTGCTGATTTTCTTCGCGATGTTCAACGGATCCGGCGCGCCGACCACCTGGGCCGCCGGCCATCGTCTGCATCACGCCAAGGCTGATACCCCAGAAGATATCTCGAGCCCGATTTGGGGCGGGTTCTGGTGGGCGCATCTGCGATGGCTATGGCAGGCGGGCGAGCCGCCCATCGATCGCTACTGCCCCGATCTCAACGGCGTCTCCTATCGCGCATGGCGATGGTTCCAGGCGCCAATTCTCACGCTCTCATATCTCGGCGGACTGTATTTCAGCCCGGCCGCATTTTTCTGGCTGGGTGCGATTCGGCTTTGCTTCGGACTGCACGCGCAATGTTTCGTCAACAGCGTCTGCCACACCGAACCCGGCATCAAAGTGGGCCAGGATTCGAGCCGCAACGTAACATGGCTCGCGGTGATGCATCTGTTCCAGGGCGAGAACTGGCATCGTAACCATCATGCGCGCCCCGGTTCCGCGCGCCTCGGATGGAGCTGGCGCCAGCCCGACGCCGGCTACATGCTGATCCTGGCGCTCGAGAAACTGGGCCTCGCCACCGACGTTCGCCACGGCACGCCGCACGGCCGCGGCAAAGGCAATCGGCCCGACGCGGACGAAATTATAGTCAAGGCGGCCTGAGCCTAATCAAAAAAGGCCTGTTTGCAAGGGTTTCTTTTGCGAAACGCGCGGTGATTTCGTGCGTATATTCCTAATAGAGGAACGCACATGAAAACCGCCGGCTTTGTCTTTGCCGCGATTCTGTCAGCAGCAATAATGTTAGGAACGGTGGTGGCCGCCGCCAACGCAGGTATGCCCCACGTCACGACCTCGTCCAGCGTAACGACCCGCTAGATTCTGGCGCGCCCGCCCTTATTCACCGCGAACGGAACTGGGGGAGGATGTCCTCGGCGAAGGCCTGGATGTCCTCTTCGGCGGTCAGCATCGGGTTGTACATAAAAATGAAATGCGTGACGCCCGCCTTGGTGTAGGCTTCGATCTTGTCGAGGCATTCCTGCTTGTTCCCGATAATCATTCTCTCGCGCGCTAACTCCGGCGTAGTCTGCGTCATCATCCCGACGACCGATGTAAGCGTTTCCTCGCGCTGCTTCGGCGCCTTGTAACAAAGCGCGAGCATCAGGGTCTTTTCGATTTCGTCGGTGTTGCGGCCGACCGTGTCGCCGTGCCGCTCGATCACGCCGATAAGCCGCTTCATTTCCGCGGCGTCGGCATTGCCCATGTTCCACATGTCGGCATACTTGGCGACGATCTTGAGCAGCACCTTCTCGCCATGGCCGCCGATCATCAGCGGCAGACTTTTCTGGATCGGTTTCGGATTACAGACCGCGTCGACCACGTTGTAATGCTTGCCCTTCAGCGTGGTCTTCTCCTGCGTCAACATCCCCTTGATTATCTGGCACGACTCGTCGAGCGCCTGCAGGCGTCCGCCGACCGTCTTGAAGTCGAAGCCGAGGCTGCGATGCTCTGCTTCGAACCATCCCGCACCGAGGCCGAGGTTGAGCCGCCCGCCGCTCATGACGTCGAGCGTCGCCGCCATCTTCGCCGTGAGCGACGGATGCCGATACGTATTGCCGTTGACCAGCGCGCCGATTCGCGCGCGCTTGGTGTTCTGACTGAGCGCGCTCAAGAGCGTCCAGCCTTCGAGGCACGGCCCCGTCGGGTCTGGCACAAAGATCGGATAGAAATGGTCGAACACCCACAGCGAGTCGTACCCCCAGCCGTCCACCTTCCCCCAAAAGCTGCGCAACTGCTCCCACTCGATATTCTGCTGCCCGGTCTGAACTCCGAAGCGAATCGGATGCTTGTCCATGAGTACTTCCTTTTATGCGTTCGCCGTTCAGGGACTCTGCGCTCTTCCCCTCTCCCTGTTAGGGAGAGGATTAAGGTGAGGGTCCGTTTACAGCGCGCGATTTCGCGCGCGATTCAAGATTCTGCTTATGCCTGAATGCGTCCTGTCCTGTCGAGGTTATACGAACCTCTCTTACGACGGAACTTTCGAGGCGAGATTCAGGAGTTCCTGCAGTGTCTGATTGAATCGGTAGAACTTGTCTTCGCGCAATTGGTCGGTCGATTCGAGCCACAGCTCCTCGCCCACCAGCGCAAGCGAGCTCAGCGTATGCCGAAGCTGCGGGCGGCCGTGCTCGGCGATCTCGCCCAGCATCCTATCCCAAATCTCGCGCTTGCCGCAGATGACGAAATCAGGATCGTACTGATTCAGATCGGCGACCGGCGTGGCTTCGGTCAACTGGTAACCGTCGATCACCAGCCCAACGATTCGATCGCCGCCGTTGCCGGTGTTGTTCGGCACCACGCGCACCGCGAAGCGCGTCTCCGCGTAGCCGAGCCGCCTGAAAAGCTCACTCTCGGCATTCATGAGCTTGCCGAGGGTGAGAAACCAGTCTGAGTCGGGAAACGACGCCATCAGGCCGCCGCTTCGAACAGCTTGTTGAAGTCGGTCGGCAGGATGCATCGCGGACGCCGGTCGAGTCCGGCCGAGTCGCATCGCTGCAGGTACTCGTGCACAATTCGCCGCCACAACTGCCCCTGCAGCTCCATGCCCTTGTCGAAATGATCGACGCCGCCGCCCATCAGGATGGCCATCGGCTCGACCGCCTCCGGCACACTGAACGTTTCGAGCAGGATCCGCTCGGCGTCATCGAGCTGTTCATGCAGCTCTTCCGCCACCACGGGATTCGCCTTGAGCTGCGCGCGCAGATGCATCGTGCCGAATCCGACGTGGCGCGATTCGTCCTGCATGCATCGGCGGAAGATTTCCTGATCGACGCGGCTCGGCGCCAGGAACTCGCCCTGGCGGAACATCGTCAGCACGAAGCCCTCGCCGAGCAATTGCAGACGGCCGGTCTGCGCCGAGAAGCTCGGGCAGTCGAAGATTCGCTTCAACGACAGCTCGCTGATCGGGCTCGCCTTGCCGAGGCCGCCGCCGTTGGCGAGCGCGCGCTTTCGAAACACGTCCATGTGACGCGCCTCGTCCATCGCCTGCGTCGCGAGGAACATCTTCACTTCGAAGAAGTCGTGATTCATCTGTCCCATCCATCGCGTCGGCGCGTCGGCCGCGATGAATTCCACCTCGGTCAGGAACGTGCACAGCTGGCACATCGCGCGTTCGAGATCGTCGGGCAGCGGCTTGAGTTCGGTCCACGGGATATCGCGCGCGGAGCTCCACTGGCGCGCAACCGCCTCTTCATACAGCTCGCTCACGTTATCGGCCCAGCACTCGGCCTTTTCGTTAATCGTGAATCCGAGCGACGGCACGTCTTCGGGAATGACTGCCCCGCGCGGCGCCATCGAGCGATGTGCTCCGCCATGCTCGGGGATGATTCCGTAGCTGCCGATCTCGATATCCTTAAGTCGCAGGCCGAGATTGCCGGGCTTGGCGCGCACGCCCCATTCGCCCATCTGGTTCATCCAGCCGAGGTCGGGAGTGCCGGACTCGTACAGCTTCTGCAGGTAGACCGAAGGTTCGAGTTTGTATTTGGCTTCCGAACCGACCCGCTCTTCGTCTTTGATATGGACTGATCCCATCGGCTGGCCTCCTGAACGTGCGTTCAATAGATCGGCTACCAGATGCGTTTCTACAAAGTCAATCCAGCATCTGTCAGCCCTTAGCCGGGCGTTTTACATCGACGCGTCTGAATGCTTTTGTATGCGAGGCTCCTCACCAAAACCCAGTGAAACAATGGAGGACGCATCGTGTCGATACTCTCAGAGTTCAAAGCATTCGCGATCAAAGGCAACGTGATCGATCTCGCGGTCGGCTTCGTCGTCGGCGCCGCATTCGGAAAAATCGTCACGTCATTTACCTCTGACATCCTGATGCCGCCGATCGGCCTCGCGCTCGGGAAGGTCGATTTCTCGAACCTGTTCATCAATCTGTCGTCGAAGCACTACGACACCATCGCGGACGCGAAGAAGGCGGGCGCACCGACACTGAACGTCGGATTGTTCCTTAATACGATCGTCGATTTCGTAATAATCGCGTTCGCGGTCTTTCTGCTCGTGAAATGGATCAATCACCTGACGGGCGCCGACAAGCCCGCACCGCCCAGCACGAAGGACTGCCCATATTGCGCCACCGCGATACCACTCGCGGCCACGCGATGCCCCCATTGCACGTCGGAATTGAAGGCCGCGTAGTTCCCGGCAAACGTCCTATTGGTCCTGACGAACTGCCAGGACCGGGCACGGCGCGCTGCGCAACACTTTCTCGGCGACGCTGCCTTCGACTAGCCGCGCCAGGCCGCGGCGTCCGTGGGTGACCATCACGATCAAATCGGCGGCCAGCTTGGTTGCGATGTCGGCAATAACGTTCCCGGGTTCGCCCATTTCGTCGAGGATCTCACTTTTCACTTCCGCCAGATGTTGCTTAGCGATGGCGGTCAGCTTCTCGCGGTCGAGACTCTCCTGGCGCTTAATAAGATCCACGTACTGCGGCATCCCGCTCACGTCCATGTCGACCGGCACGATATGCAGCACGAAGACGGTGCCGTCGTTCTGTTTGGCAATTTTCGCGGCGAGCTCGAGGGCATTCAGCGAGCTTGAGTCGAAGTCCACCGGCGCGAGAATTCTTTTGAAGGGGAAAGCCATTTCATCTCCCTGGCGCGTGCCTATTACACTTAGAACGCGTGGCGGAACAGCCAGAACAGAAACGCCGACAGCATGATCGAAGCGGGCAGCGTAAGAATCCACGCCATCGCGATGTTGCGTACCGTATCGAGTTGCAGGCCGGACTTGTTGGCCATCATCGTGCCCGCGACGCCCGACGACAGCACGTGAGTTGTACTGACAGGAAGCCCATACCAATCCGCAGCCGCGATCGTTGCCGCGGCAGTTATCTCGGCCGCAGCGCCTTGCCCGTAGGTCAGGTGATCCTTGCCAATCTTTTCGCCGACAGTGACGACGATCCGCTTCCAACCGACCATTGTACCGAGGCCCAGAGCCATCGCGACCGCGACCTTCACCCAGCCGGGAATAAACTTGGTCGCGAGATCGATGTGCTTCTTGTAGTTGTCGAGCGCGGTCCAGTCGGAGGCGCTGAATGCCGGATTATTCTGCTTCTTCATCAGCCGAAAGGCTTCGCTGGTAAGGTACATGTCGTTGCGGAAGTTGCGCGCGTACTGCGGAGGCACGTTCGCCATCGCCTTGTAGAGTCTCAGTTCGTTAGCGATGTCATTCACGATTTGTCGCAGGGCGACCATCGTATCGGGAGTGAAATCTTTCGTGCGAACATATTCCTGCACGACGTCGCGAGGATCTCCGGGGACGACCGCGGTCTTTGAAACATGACTGTCAAGAACCTGGACTGTCTGCGTCGACACGGCGACAAAGTCCGCGGTCGCGCTCGCGGGCACCGCGCGATTGAGTGCATAGGCGGTGGGAACCAGACCGATCAGGATCAGCATGATGAGACCCATGCCCTTCTGACCGTCGTTCGAACCATGCGCGAAGCTTACGGCGGTGCAAGTCAAAATCAGCAGTCCTCGAATCCAGAAGGGTGGCGGCTCGGTGCCTTCAGGAGCCTCGTACAGGCGCTGGTCGGTGATGAGCGCCTTGAAGAGCAGTAACAGCCCGGCGGCTACAGCGAATCCCACTATCGGAGAAATCAGCAGCGATTTACCGATATTGGCGGCCTGCCCCCAATCTACACCGCTGGTGCCCGTCTTCACCGCCATCAACTGATTAGCGATACCGACACCTATAATTGATCCGATAAGAGTATGAGAACTCGAGGCTGGAAGGCCCAGGTACCAGGTTCCGAGATTCCAGATCATAGCGGCGACCAGCAACGCGAACACCATCGCGAAGCCGCCCGCGCTGCCGACCTGCAAAATCAACTCCACTGGCAGCAACGACAAAATGCCGAAGGCTACCGCGCCCGAGGAGATCAGCACGCCGGCGAAGTTGCACAACCCCGACCATGCAACCGCGATGTGCGGCTCCATCGAGTGAGTATAAATCACCGTCGCGACGGCGTTGGCAGTGTCGTGGAAGCCGTTGACGAACTCGAAGCCGAGCGCAATCAGCAGCGCACCGGCCAGCATGATGTATGGGCGGATCGTCGTAGCCTTCTCGACGCTGAGGTCAGAAATCAGGTGAGTGGCGACGTAGAACAGGCCAGCGGCGAGAATCAATCCAAAAATGATTATCGGGCCGGCGCCCGTCTTTCTCGCGAGTTTCTCGTTTATCGCACCACTAACCGGAATTTCGCGTTCGATGGTCGCTGCCACGGCGTTCTCCCTCTCACAGTCTCTCTGGCTTTGCGAAGGGGCAGGTATACGCCGCGCAGCTTACGGGAACATCAGCGTTGCGTTGCAGGAATGTGATCCGGCTAAGCAGTTCAGACCCTGCCTCACAAAATCAGGCGGGCGCGTACAATCGCACGCGCCCGCCGTCATTCAATCCAAGTGATCGCAGCTTACATGTGGCCGCCCGTCACCTCGCCGGTCGAGGGATCGAGGAACACTTGATGGCGATGGCCCGGGTTCACCTTCTGCGTAAAGTCGAACATGTTTTCGACCGAGCCCGCTATTGCATCGTAGGAACCGCCACCGAGCCTGCCAAGGCTCCAATTATCTTCGATGAAACGAATGATCGAACTCTGGTCGGTCAAAGTGTCATCGACAAAGTTTGACTTCGCGTAGGGCGAGATCACCAGCATCGGGATGCGCGGACCATGACCGCAGCGGCCCTCGATGCCGCTCAAGGGGGTGCCGTTGCCACACTTACCAAGTCCGTTGAGCTGATCGCTGTTCTCCCTGTCGTTGGTTGCCCCGAAGCCGGTCTGCGTCCACGCTGAGGGGTTGATGATTGGGCCGATTACATGATCGTACCAGCCGTCGGAATCATCCCACGTGACGAAGATCGCCGTGCTGCTCCACAAATTGGACTGCTGGACCGCATTGATGACGGTGACCAGCCACTGTTGCTCGAGCAACGGATCGGAGTAGCCAGCATGACCGTCCATGTTGGCCGGAGCTTTGATGAAGCTCACCGCCGGCAGGTAATTCGCATTCAGCGCGGCGAAAAAGTCGTTGGTGTCGTAGTTGTGATTGGCGGCGTCAGTGGGCGCATCGAACATACCGTACTCGCTCGGCGGAACCGTCGGGCGGGCGTGGGTGGGGTTCGCGGTATCCGCAAAATAATTGAAAAACGAATGATGCGGGATGTAGTCGGCGGTATAGTTCATATCGGTCGGCTTCGGCGGAAAATTCGTGGCGTCGTTGGCCGCGGTTGCCGGACTCGACCGATTGCAGCCGGTCGTTCCGTTTGGATTGGTGATGGTCAGATCGAAACCGCCCATGAACGAAGCAAAGCTTAATCCCTGCGGTCTCAGCAGGTCGCCGATACTCGGCCCTTTCATTTGAATCGTCGGCGAACCGGAGCAGACATCGCCGGTGGGATCCAGGTCACCGGTAAGAGTGCCGGTGAGGCCGGTCGGATTCGCTATCTTGGCGGAAGCAGCGCTGGCAGTAACCGGATAGGTATTGCCGGCGACCAGGTTCAAAACGCCAGGCGTCGATGGCCCGAAAGTCGAGCCGAAGAAATTGTCGCTTAGCGCGTAGTTCTGCGCGTAGTTCCATAGCGCAGTGACGGTGCTGCCGTCGAAGTAACCCTCGTTGATGCCATTGCCCATTCCGTATGAATATTGGTCGAGGCAAAATGTGCTTTCACCCACGCCGACGCTGGCCGGGAACATATCCATCAGTCCCATGTCGAAGGCCAACTGCTCGTCGCCGTAATCGTGATCCTGGTCGCAGGTCGACGCCTCCGAACGATCGAGCAGGAACGGATTGATCTGCGGCACGTTCGCGGGGTTGTTCTTGTTCGGGTTGTTGGTCAGCAGCGCTCCCGTCAGTCCGTTGACGGTCGGGGTTCCCGGTTGCGCGACGAAGCCGGAAGCGTTCGGGTAACTGGCGAAGTAGTGATCGAAAGAAACATTCTCCTGGAAGAGCACTATCACGTGTTGAATCGGAGTCGCGGTGCTCGGCGGTTCCTCCGGCGGCCGCGCCATTACCGGCGCCGTACACATCGAAATCATCGCGAGCGCACAGATGCCGCGCGCGAGTAGCTTGGTTCCTCGCATGGTCGATATTCCTCCCTGGAATGTGGTTTGCGGCGGACCAACTCGATCCGCAAGGCGCGCACACTAACCAGCGAAGGTGACGGGGTGATGACGAAATTTTTGCGGCGCGATCAATTTCGTGTGACGTGCGCGATTCAATTCCGAGTGGCGACGATGGGAACGAAAACGGGAACCCGCGTCAGATGACAACGCGAGTCCCCGTCACTTATGAAAAGATATGTGCTGAAGACGAGGGCTATTCGCCGGCCTGCGCGACGTCGGACATCGCCTTCGCGGCGCGCTCGCAGATCTCGCTCAGGACTTCGTCAGTCATCACGGTCGAGAGCGCGATCATCCCGCGCGGCGCGAGAAACAAACCCTGGTTCAGCGCCGCCAGATGGAAATTGGCAATTGCGCGCGCGTCCTCGCGAGCGATCGTCGCGGGCGGCGGCTCCTTGAGGAAAAATACGTTCATCAGCGATCCGCACTGCCGCACAGAAAACGGCAGTTCCACTTGACGCGCTGCGCGCGCCAGCTCGGCCGCCAGACGCTCAGCCTGCTTGGCCATTTTGTCGATTCGCGCCTGCGTCAGCTCGCGAATCGACACCGCGCCCGCCGCGCAAGTGACAGGATTGCCGTTGAAGGTCCCCGAATGAAAAATCGATCCACGATTGCGCGGGTCGAACGCGGACATCACGTCTTCGCTCCCGCCGATCGCGCCAACCGGGAATCCACCGCCGATGATCTTTCCGAACATCGTCAGGTCGGGCTTGACCTCGAAAATCTGCTGCCCGCCGCCTTCGGCCAATCTGAGCGTGATCACTTCATCGACGACGAACATCGCACCTGCGCGACGCGTCGCTTCGGCCACGCGCTCGAGAAATCCCGCCGCCGGCTCGACGACCCCCGCTGAGCCGAGCACCGGCTCTAGGAACACTGCCGCGATTTCCGCGCCACGCTCCGACAGCAATGCCTCGAACGCGGTCGCCTCGCCGAAATCCGCGAGCATCGTGCGCTCGCCGTCCGTCCCGGCCAGCCCGACTTCCAAATCGTCGTACGATCCGTGATAGCCGTAACGCGCCATCAGGATCAGCTTGCGGCCTGTGAGGCGCCGCGCGACGTGCGCCGCGAGCATGCCAGCCTCAGTCCCTGAATTGCAAAATCGTATGCGCTCAACAGACTCGACGCGTTCGCACAACAACGTCGCCAGTTCGACCTGCGCCTCCGAGCGCGCCGGCCACGAGCTGCCGTCGCGCACCGCCTTGGTGGCGGCCTCGACGATCGGCGGATACGCGTTGCCATGCACGAGGCTGGTGTAGTTGCCGAGCAGGTCGATGTACCTGTTGCCGTCGACGTCCCACAAAAACGGCCCTTCGCCGCGCTTGATGGTGAGCGGGTAGGGCTTGTAATTCGTGGTGGTGCGCGTGTCGCCACCGGGCATCACGCGCTCGGCGCGCTTGGCGAGTTGCGCCGACTTTTCAGTCGCGGCGCGATACTGTTCCTCGATACTGGCCATCGTCCCCATCCCCCGGCGAGATGCCACGAGCGGTTGCGCTTCTGCTTCCATTATAATTTCCTCCATCATTTGCGGCCATCTCGCCGCGGCAAATCAACGTCCCGGCCGCCGGCACCTTTGCCGACGAACCTTACTGTCTACTATGACCGCGCGGACGAATCAAATTGTAAGAAATTATAACATAGAGACTGTCCGAGGTTACTTCTCACCGCGGGACAGCTGCTCGCTCACTTCACTGCCGCAATAGCTTCCATCTCGACCATCAGCCCGTCGATTGCGAGCGACGTCACTCCCACCATCGTCGAGGCCGGCGGCTCGCCTTCAGGAAACAATTCGGCGCGCGCCTCGCGCATCGCGGAATAATCAGCCTGCTTGTAGTTGACGATGTAAGTATTGGTCTTCACGATGTCGGCGGCGGTGGCTCCTGCAGCGGTCAGCGCGGCTTTCAGATTGCTGGCCGCCTGGCGAATCTGCGCCTTCAGGTCGCCCGGTCCTACCAGCTTGCCTTCTTTGTCGACCGCCACCTGTCCCGAAATGAATACCAGCTTCGACGCTCCCGCGATCGTCACGACCTGCGTAAAACCGCGCGGCGTCATCAGCGTATCCGGATTGATATATTTTTTTTCCATGTCACTGCTCCTCGCTCAAGTTTAATTTTTCCCATCGCCGTATTGTAGTACCTGCACCTTCTCGACCGTGATCAGTCCGGAGCCCATCATTTTGTCCAGCACCGGCAGGAACCCGTCGATCTTCGCCTGGCTGTCGACGATTTCGATGACCATCGGCAGGTCCTCCGACAGCCGCAGTATTTTTGCCGAATGCAGATGGCTCGATCTGCCGAAGCCCATCGGGCCACGCAGCACGGTCGCGCCGCCGAGCTGAAGCTCGCGCGCCTTCAAGCACGATCGCTTCGTACAGCGGCTTGTGGTTCGAGCGTTCACTCTCGCCGATAAAAATTCTAAGCAACACTGCATCGCGTGGGATCTGCATGACTACACTCCACGGTTGAGCGCCGCCGCAGCGACATACCCGATCGATACTGACAGGACGCACAGGATAACCGAACCGACGGCGTTCAATGCGGCCGGCATCCACTCGCCCGCCTGCATCAGGTACAGCGTCTCGAGCGAGAAACTCGAGAAGGTCGTGTAGCCGCCGCAGATTCCGATCATCACGAACTGGCGCGCCGGCGTGCCGACCAGCAAACGACCGTCGGGTCCGGTCAGCGTCGCGAAAAATCCGATCACCAGGCATCCGGTGATATTCACCAGCATCGTGCCGTATGGAAACGTGCCGCCGGTGAGCGTGGTGACGACCCCGGAAACAAAATATCGTCCCATCCCGCCGAGCGCGCTGCCGATCGCAATCAGAGCATACGCGAGCACCGCAAACCTCCCGCACTTTCAGGTCGCGACGTGGCCGGCGTCGGCGACTGCATTTACAATCAGGTGAAGATAGATGAGTCCGCCATACGGATGCCACCGCTCGAGCATCCTGCCGACGCCAGCGTACGTCGGCGTGTCGCCGTTCCCGAGCCACTCGAACAGTTTGTTGCGGCCGCCAACGTCGTCGCCGGGGAAAATGTTGATGCGCCCGAAGCCGCGCAGCATCACGTATTCAGCCGTCCAACGCCCGACGCCGCGAATCTTCGAAAGGCGCGCGATCGCGTCGTCGTCATCGAGTTGCGCGATCGATGCGAAATCGGGATCCTTCGGATCGATCGCCAGCTTCGCGAGACCGATCAGATATTCACCCTTCTGCCTGCTGAGCCCCAGCGTTCGCAGCGCGTCAGGATTCGATTGCGCAATCGTCGACGGCAGCGGAAACGATCGCACCTCGTCATCGACGTCGCCGACTATCCCGAATGCTTCCGTCAGCCGGTTCAGTACATGCATTCCCGCGCTCAGCGAAACGAGCTGACACGCGACCGCGTTCGCAAAGCCTTCGAACACGGTCGCGTAGCGTACAGGTTTCATTCCTCGTAACTGATCGGCGAGCTTTCGCAAATGCGGATCGCCTCGCGCGAGGCGGTAGAAGTCCGAGAGATCTAAATCGAGGCCGAGCATCCGTGTGATAATCGCGGCAACCTCCGCCTTCAACGCTTGCGGTCTCGATGCCGAAATCCGCACCTCGATTTCAGGATGCTCATCGCTACGCGTCTGTCTGGCTGCTATCAACACAGGCGACTTGCCGATAACCAGAACGCGTCGCCACACGCCGTCGTCGAATCGATCGACGACGTTATGCGCTCGCCGGCGAATTGCCCACACCGTCAGGTCGAGACGGAACGGTGGCCGCGGCCGAAGCGTGAACGTCAGCTCGGCCACAAGCAGCGCCAGAATCCGCTATTCGATTTCGCTGTCAGGAATCTTCTGCTGTTGCGCGGTCGTGGTCTTGCTGCTGCTGGCCTTTGCGCTCTGGGTGCTCGCAGGCGACGCGCTGGCCGCGGGCTGATTCTTGTCATGCTCGTACTTGTAGCCCGAGTAGGCGACGCCGGGAATTGCCATCGCGAGGCATCCCGAACACAGGAACGCCGCCCCAGTCGCAAACGCCATCGCCAGCAGTATTTGTCGCGTCTTGTGCATATCACCAAGCTCGTCTGACGTTAGGTTTCGTGGTTGTCGATGCCGGCGCGATGCTCGAGCGCGCGCACTCGCCGAATTATTTCAGGTAGCCGCGTGAGTACCACTGCGTATCGGCGGAACTTTCGCACGTCCACCGCCGGGATGCCGGAGACAATCGCGTCGTCCTTCAAGTCGTTGTGGATACCGGCCTTCGCCACCACCATCACGCGATCGCCGATCGTCACGTGGTCAGCGCATCCGACCTGGCCGCCGAACAGGCACCATTTGCCGATTCGGGTCGAGCCGGAGATTCCGGTGTGGCCTGAGAAGCGCGAGTATTCGCCGATTTCGCAGTTGTGCCCGATGTGAACCTGGTCGTCGAGTTTGACGCCGCGATGCAGCACGGTAGCGCCCATCATCGCGCGGTCGACCGTAGAATTCGCGCCGATCTCCACATCGTCCTCTATTATAACGATCCCCACTTGTGGAATTTTGGTCAAGTCGCTTTTCTCCTCGACGAACCCGAATCCGTCCGCGCCGATCACCGCACCGTTCAAAAGCGTCACGCGATTTCCGATCACGCTGCCTTCGCGAACCGACACGCCGCTGTGCGCGGTGAAGCGATCGCCGATGCGCACCTTGGGATAAATCGTAACGTTCGGATGAATCACCGCGTCGCGCCCAATAGATACGCCCGCACCGATCACCGCCGAGGCGCCGATCGACGCATTCGCACCAATCGTCGCGTCGGGCGCTATCGAGGCGCGAGGATCGATTCCCGCCGCCGGTCGATAAGGCGGAAAAAAAATCTCGAGCACGCGGGCGAAGTCCGCGTACGGATTCGTGCTGATAAGCGTCGCGCATTTCGCGTCCGCCGCGAGCTCCGCCGTCGTGATTGCGGCCGATACGTTGGATTGCAGCGCGGACGCGTACTTCGCGCCCGCAACGAAAACGATCATGCCGGGACTGGCGGCCTCGATCGGCGCCGGCGCGAAAATCTCCACGCCGCCGTCACCGCGCAGTTCGAGTCCCAGCTTTGATGCGAGTTCCTTGAGTTTCATCTTGATGCCCCGAGTTTGATGTGGACGAGAATATTCAGTCTACGAATCAATGCGGCGCGCGCATCGCGACGATCGCGTCGACGAGCTCAGCCGCTTCGATTCGCGTAAGGCAATTGTAATGCCCGAAGCGGCAGGTGCGCGCCAGGCACGGACTGCATTCGAGCTTGCGGTAAATCACGCGCGTCTTCGGCCCCATCGGCCCGGTGCGATTCGGATTGGTCGATCCGAAAATCGCCACGGTCGGGATTCCGATCGCTCCCGCAATATGCATGCATCCCGAATCATTGCCGATGAACCCGTCGCACAACGACAGCAGCGCGATCAGCTGGCCGATATTGGTGTGTCCGGCCGCGATGATCGCGCCCGCTTTGCTGGCCGCAGCGACTTCCTCGCACTTCGCGCGTTCCGACGGCGCGCCAACCAGCACCACCTCGGCATCCTCGCGCCGCGCGAGCAAATCGATCAGCGCGCCGTAGCTTTCCGCAGGCCATTCCTTGGCCGGCCCGTATGCGGCAGCGGGAGCGATCGCGAAGATCGGACGCCCGGGACGTTTGCGATTCGCCGAGAGCCATTCGCGCATCCGCTCGCGATGCGGTTCATGCACGTCGATCGCAAAATCATCCGCGCGCCCGTCGGCGCCCGTCGCACGCACCATCGCCAGCCAATAGTTCACCTGATGCCCGGTCACAGCTTCCGGCGGCGGCGCGGCCTTCAACGTAAGCATCGAGCCGCGCGCGTCGGCAACGAAACCGGCGCGCCGCCGTATTCCAGCCATCGTAATCCACAACGCCGACTCGAAGCTGTTCGGAAACAGCACGCCAAGATCGAATCGCCGCGATCGAATCTCGCCGACAATTCTGCGCCGATCGAAAAACCCCGAAAGCCCGCGCCCGACCGAGTACGGAATCACCTCGTCGATCCATCGAGCGCCATCAAAAAAGCTCGCGAGCTCTTTCTTGATGAGAACCGCAAGATGCGCGCGAGGCCACGCGCGCCGAATCGCCCGCAACGCCGGCAAACTCATCACAACGTCGCCCAGCCAGTTAACCTCTTTGACCAGGATGCGGCCCGGCGGCGGATCAAGCGTGACAACAGGCGCCGACTGCGCCGATGCGGGCGCCTCGTGACGCCGAATATTTTCCGATTCCAGGATCAAGATTCCCGCAGGTCTTAGATACCGCCAAGAGATTTCATCATGCGAGCGCGGCCAAATAAACCCGCACACTCATGCTCTGCGGCGCGTCAAATGAAAACCTGCCGGCCGCTATCGAAAGCAGCCAGCAGGTGTGGCGTTGATCAGATTGTAGCTGTCGCTTGCTAGGGCCGTGCCGGGCTTTGCCGGATGCTCGCGTGATCGGCGCCGTCTGCGAGGTGCGCGATATCGGCCTGAGACACGGTGCAGGAGTCTCCGACCAATGTGGTGTTAGTTGTGTTGAAGAACGTGTTGCTTGCCGCGATTGTGTTTCCGCTGGTGCCGTTGAGAATCCCGGCGCACGCTTCGTTCAGGATGTTGTTGCTCAGAGACGCTCCGCCGCCCGCCGGTCCGCCGATCGTTGTGCAAGTGCTGTCCAGATGGATCGCCGACTGCCCACTTCCAGCGACTGTGTTGCTGTTGAGCGTCCCGCCATTCGAGCCGCATACGTCGATTCCGTCAAAGACCAGCGTTCCATCGAGAACGTTGCTCGAGATTGTCTGGTTGTCGGCGGACGAGACTCCGTCGCCAACGATCGCGATGCCGCCCTGCGTGTTACCCACATGATTGCTGGTTATGCTGATGCCTTCCGAATCAAAGATAAGAATTCCGTTCGCGGTGGCCGCACAATCGGAAATCGAAACGCAGGGCGAATAGATCGTATCGATCACCGTATTGTTCACGGCTTCCCCATCGGCGCCGTCGGCAATCTGGATGCCATTTTCGGCGGCTCCAGTGGTCGGGCCCTGACCCCGCACCTGGTTGAGGATCGCGTTCATCGTCGTGCCAACTTCATTTCCAGTGATGCCGTTCTTCTGGAAGTCGTGCACGCTGCTATCCCGAACTGTCACCGTCGAAGTGCCGGCCTTGCCGGTGATAGTGCTGACGCCGCTCTGCACGAAGATGCCCAGCCCGCACTGGCATCCATTGAGAGGACTGGTGAGGCCGGCAGTCTGATTTCGCGCGACGATATGGTCCACCACTCCCGAGGCGTCCTGGTAGTAGACGCCGACCAGATCCGGCGAGCATGCACTGATGCCGTTACTCGCGCCGTCCACAGTGAGATTCGAGATCGTAATGCCTGTGGTATCGTGCACCCAGATTTGCGCCGCTATCAGTTCGCCCGTCGTGAGGCTGACAGTGTTTGCTACGACCCCGCCGGCAGGCGCCGCGACGATAGCTTGATTGGAAGTGCCAACTGCAATTCCCTGGAGCGTCAGACGCTTATTGATAATGACCTGCTCCCGGTAAGTGCCCGGGCAAACATCTACGGTCGAGCCGGCGGTCGCATGATTTACGCCGTCTTGAATCGTGGGAAAAGACGGAGTGCCGCAGCCTCCCACGAAAACCGTCCCCGCCGCGTTTGCCGACACGGCCGCGAAGATCGTAAAAGCCAACGCCAACCCGAAAACTGTCGCGCTGCCAAATTTGCTTTTCACGGGACTTCCTCGCTTGCGTAATACTGATTGCGATTTGTCGTCCAGTCTGTGGTTTCCTGCAGGTACCATTTCGTCGTCGGCTAAGTCAAATTGAATGGATTTACGTCTCATAGTATTGCTGCTTGGCAAAATATTTCGCATGCGTGAAGATTAATTTTTTAAATCATTACGGCACGTTTTCTGTCACCTCTTCAGATTGTGCTTTCAACCGCCGCGGACTGGTCGGGACGCTGCGATTTGTACTACTATCCGCCCATTCCCGTCCGGGAAATCGCGTGCGAGGGATTGATGCGATGGCTGGTTTGCGTGATCGACCGCTGATTCGCGATGCGCTGCTTGCTGGCGGAATAATTGCCGCGGGCGCGGTCGCCGCCTTAATCGCACTCGACCGAGGTCCGGCTCCCCGTCCTCATTTTGGTTTCGTAGCGTCGGCAACCGATCACATCGACCGCGCCTTCCACTCAATTCAAAGTCGACCGCGACAACTCACGTGCACCATGCTGCTCCTGCAACTTCCGCAGCCGCTCTGCCTCGGCAGATCGGGTTCGGGCCGCCGAAGTCGAAAGGAAAATCCAGCGACTCGACGGTAGTCATGATGGTTCCGGATTTGCCCAGCGAAAATACTGAGCCGCCGACATCGTCGTCAGGAGTCTGGAACGATCAGGGCAGCGCCGGTCCTGTCTCCGGTAATAACTCGCAGCCGCCCGGACCGATCGCGATGAGCGCAGTCGGAGGGATTTCGGCGCCGCTTACTTCACCGGCCGGAGCGTCATTGCCGAGTTCTCCGGCCGCGTCGAGCGGCGGGCTCAATTCTCCTGCCCCATCGAGCCCGTCCGGCGGCGGCTCGCCAGCCCATGCTGACGCGGCGCCACATTCCGGTTTCGTGCTGCTGGCGGGCGGCCAGGGCAACGGACAGTTTGCACTCGCCAGCGCCGAGCTTTTCGATCCGGCGAAGAACGCGTTCGCAGCCGCGTCATCGATGAAAGATGCGCGAGAAGATCATACGGCCACAGTGTTGCCGGGCGGCAAGATTCTGATCGTGGGTGGCGTGGGCGCGTCGGGCCGCGCGCTGTCGTCGGCTGAATTGTACGATCCAACCAGTGGAACATTTTCAGCGGTCGCTTCGAAGATGGACACCGCGCGCGCCGAGCATACTGCGACGCTGATTTCCGGATGCAATTGCCCGAGCGATGGAAAAATACTGATCGCGGGAGGAACCTCAGCGACGGCCTCGCTCGGTTCCACTCTGCGGAGTGCTGAACTGTACGATCCTGCCACCGGCCAGTTCACCCCGACCGGCGCGATGAAGGCGACGCGCGCGCGACATTCCGCCACGCTGATTGCCAGCGGTCCGCTCGCGGGAAACGTTCTGATCGCGGGCGGCACCAGCGATGAGAGCGGCGGCGACGTCGCCAGCGCTGAACTCTACGATCCTGCGACGGGCCAATTCACGCCGACCGGCAGGATGAGCACGCCGCGCGAGAATCACAGCGCCACCTGGCTTTCGCCGAGCGTTGTTTCCGGCTCTCTCGCTGGCAACGTGCTGGTGGCAGGCGGCGGCGACTCGAGCGCGCCAAGTGACAGCGCCGAAGTTTTCAATCCTCAGACGGCGGCATTTTCGCCGGTCGGCGCGATGACCACCGCCCGCACGCTGCAGGCCGCAGTCTTGCTGGCTAACGGCAAGGTGTTGATCGCAGGCGGTCAGAGCAGCGACACGGAATTTTTGCAGAGCGCCGAGCTTTTCGATCCCGCCCACGCTACATTTGCCGCCACCGGCTCGATGCAGAATCTCCACGCCGGCGCGACTGCGACCGTGCTGGATAACGGTGACGCGCTGATCGCGGGAGGCCGCTCGAATTTCGCCGACCTTTACGACCCGACTGCCGGAACCTTCTCCGCGACCGGCAAGATGCTCACCGACGTCGCTGAATCGACTTCGACCCTGATCAGGTAACTATTTCTTGAGCGCCGCGATCACTCGGTTGGGACTTACCTTCCCACGTGTGTTACTATGTGACACATGAAAGGAAATACGATAACAGTGCGAATTGACGACGACCTCGCGCCCATCCTCGACCAGGTGTGCCGGAGTTCCGGACGCTCGAAGAGCGAAATGATTCGCACCGCGCTGAAGCGCCACCTTGCGATCCTCCGGTTCCAGCAACTGCGCCGAAGCGTAATGCCGTTTGCCGCGGCACGCGGCTTTCTCACGGATGAGGACGTTTTCGACAGCGTTTCTTGAGGGTCTTCCTCGACACCAACGTGCTCGCAAGCGCGTTCGGCACGCGCGGCATGTGCGCCGATCTGTTGCAGGTCATCCTCGCCCAACACGAGCTCGTGACCGGAGAAGTAGTGATCGAGGAACTGTGCCGGGTGTTGATCAGAAAGTTCGATACACGAGCGGTCAAGGTGAATGATGTCGAAAGATTCCTCCGCGGCTTCCACGTTGAACCCAGGCCGCGTCAGTTGCCGAATCTAAACCTGAGCGAGCGAAGCGACCTTATAGTTGTGGGCTCAGCGATCAACGCGAAAGCCGAAATCCTGATAACCGGCGATCGCGAGATCCTCATCCTGAAGACGACGCCGGAAGGGTTGCGAATCGTAAGCCCGCGCGAATTCTGGAACCTGACCGCGCGCATCACGCGGCGAACTCGCTAGCAGTTATTTTTTCAGCGCCGCGATCACGTCGTTGACGATCGCATCGGCCTTCGCGCGCATTTGCTCGTCGGTCGCGTCCTGAATCGGATGCGCGACGAAAACCCGGCGCAGTTCCGGCAGTCCCAGCGCCTCGGCTTGCTTCTGCGCTGCGTCGACGAACTCGTTCGACGCGATCACAACCGCGGGCTTCTTATTGATCTCGAACCATACGGAGTCGTGCACACTGCACGTCGTGCATGACCCTCAATCGGCGAGCGCTTCGATAACGAAGTCGCTCTCCTGTGCTATCCGGCGGCGCAAATCCTCGGGCGCCGGCTTGGTAAAAGTCGGTTTGCGAAAGCGCTTGATCTCGATACCAGGCAGCCGGTCCTGCAGATGCTCGGCGAGCCGGTCAATCAAAACGTTCCCGCGTGGCTTGGCGATATCGAGCAGCGCGATGCGCCCGACAATCGAGTCGGATCGCGCAGCCAGCGTGCGTCGAATCGGCACCCGCTCGTCGGTCGGATCGACAATCACCTGTTTCATTTTTTCGTTGCCTCCTCGATCCGCCGGCTGACGCTGGAGGATCCCATCGGACCCGAGACCCATCCGGCGAACACCGCGGAAAATTTCCCGGCGTTCCCGCCAGCCACGATAATATTGATATCCTCCGGCTTGCGAAATTTCGCAATCGTTTTCGCGAGCTGCTCTTCTGTCGGCGGCGTGCCGAGCGCGCTCGGCGGAATTCCTTCGCCGCTGTTGTCGTCGCGGATCAACTCGCGCGTCGGCCGCGACGTCACTTCCTGTATCCGTGCGCGCACATCCGCCTTGGTCCATTTCTCGCGCGCAAGCGTGTCGGCATGCTCCGGCGAAATGATCAACAGAATCTCGCCGGAGTTGTGCTGCTTTGGATGCCAGCATGCTTCGAGCCCCATGCCGAGACTGCCGGCCAGCGCGCGCGCCGTCCGCGAAGTCTGATCCGCAATCTGGCGCGAGCCAGCCTCAAGTCCGAACACCGTCACGACGTTGTCGTCCCGGTTGAAGCCGCGCTCGACGTGCAGCGCCTCCCACGGACTGCGCTCCTCCCATTCGGCGAAGCAAGTGGTGAATTTGCCGATCGCGCCCAGCGTCGAGCGCTCGATATCGCCGGGCTTCGCGCCGCCGACGTTGCGCAGCACCAGTTTCAGCGCGCGCCCGATAGTCGCGTTGGAACGCGTGCCGTAGCCGAGCGCCATCATGCCCATGTTCATGTCGAGCCGATGCCGAATCGGGCCGTTGACGACGATCACCGGCGTCGCGCCCCACGTCGTCGACATGATGCCGTGGATGTTGAACGTGTCCGTGCACACCGCTTCGAGCGCCGCGATCACGACCGGCAGATACTCGGGCCTGCATCCCGCCATCACTGCGTTGACCGCGACTTTCTCGACCGTCACCGGCGCGAGGTTCGGCGGCACGACAGCGATAACGTCGCGAGGATCGCGGCGCGTCCCCGTCAGCATCCACAGCACGCGCTCGGGCGTCGGAGGCACTACCGGCAAACCGTCGGTCAGCCCTCGCTCGAACATGAATTCGAACACGTCTTCGGCATCACCCAGCTCGATTCGCCGCGCCGTCAGCTTGTCGCCGCGCGCCTCCGCTTCGAGGCGCTCCGCGATTCCCGGCTCGACCGACTTGGAACCACATCCGGGGCGCGACTCCGGATATGAATTCCAATCGACCGCCGGCGACGGCTTAGGCGACAATCGCGACAATTCTGCGAACATCTCGCGCCAATCGTCGCGACCGAAGCCGACGAATCGGCGCTGCTCGTGGCCGTGCGCGTCCGCGAGAATGATCGTCGGAACTGTGTCGAGGTCGTACTCGAACGAGACCTTGAGCGCCGAATCGTCGAGCATCGGAGCTGTCAGCGCATATCGCTCGACGAGTTTAGCGTTGCCCTCAGCGTCCTGACCTATCACCCACACATCGACCGACGCGCCGAATGTGCGATGCGCGGCTTCGATCAGCGGCATCGTCATTCCGCACGTCGGGCAGTCTTCCTTGACGAAGCAGAGCAGGGCGGCCCGGGTGGTTGGAAATGCTCGCGAGTTTCCGGCGGAGTCGCGCAACTCAAATGCAGGCAACGAATTTTTCGTCGAATCGTTCATTCTGTGGCCGGAGAAGTTTCCGGAAGCATCAGAAATCGATGCTGCTTCGGAGAATAGAATTCGACCGACGAGGTGATCAGCGCCTTGTCGGCCACGCCACCCGCGATCAGCACCTCGCCATCGTTCAGCAGCGTCGCAGTGTTCGTCAGCCGCGCGACGTTGGTGCGACCGGCTTGATAAAAGCGATTCGTTTCGGGTTGGTACACGTCCGCGTCATGCATTCCGACTACGATCGGTCCCCTGATAGTCCATCCTCCGACGACCAGCACATTCCCGTCGTTGAGCATCGTCGCAGTCCCCAAATAATGCGGTGCGCTCATGTCGCCTGTCTTAACAAAGGTGCCGGATTCGGGATCGAAAATCTCCGCCGTGTTGAGCGGCGTCAGCGAACCGAGATTGCGAACCCTGCTCGTCATGATTCGGCCGCTTTTCCCACCGACGATCAGGACGCGGCCGTCGTTGAGCTTGACCGCAGCCGCGCCGACGCGATCGCTCGTCATATGTGCGCGTATCGCGGTGAACCTGCCTCTGACCGGATCATATTCTTCGGCCGTGTCGTAGGAGATATATCCGCCAGGCATTCCGCCGCGCCCGCCGCCCGCGATCAACACTTCGCCGGTGCCGAGCAGCGCGGCGACGTGCGCGACGCGCGGCTGATTCAAATGGCCGGTACGGCTGAACGTGCCGCTCGCGGGATCATAAATCTCGGCGCTGCCTGTCGTTTGGATGCCGTTGGGGCTGCCGCCCACGACGAGCACGCGCCCGTCGCGAAGCATCGTCGCAGTATGCCCTTCGCGCGGCGTCGACATCGATCCAGTTGCGGTGAACGCACCGCTGGCCGGATCGTAAATCTCGGCGCTGGCGAGTTGCGAGCGATAGCCCGCGTTCTGATCTCCGCCGGTCAACATTACGCGTCCGTCGCGCAGCATGGTAATCGTCTGCCCGGTGCGCGCCACCGTCATCGATCCGGTCGGGGTGAAGGTGCGCGCTACCGGATCGTAAAGCTCGGCGCTCGACAGCACGCCTCCGATTTCTCCGGTCGCGGTGCCGCCGCAAATCAGCACGCGTCCGTCGCGCAGCCGAATCGCGGCCGCGTTGGCGCGCGGCGTGGTCATCGCAAGCGCTGCGACCCGGTTCCCCTGCGGATTGTTGACGAAGGCAGGCGGCGCCTCGGTCACGCCGCCGCCTGCGCACGCGGTGATTCCGACTGCAACGAGAAATGCCAGCGCGAAAAGGTATCGACGATTCATGCAGACCTCGCGCGCTGAATCATAGGCCCACCGCAGCGAGTTGGAAAGTTACTTAATCGGCGAACGGACGCCGTGCCGCATTGCGTTCACCGTCGCACGGAGGAACATCAGTCCCGGGAACACGCCACTCTTGCGCGGTTTGGTTTTGGGTTCGCCGCCGCGGCCGAGTTCGCGCACCAGTTCGAGAAGTTGGTCCACGCTGACGCGTGACGCGACGTCCTCCAGGGCGCGGAAACGCACGACTCGCCCGCGGTCGATCACGAATGACGCGGGAAACGCGATGCCGCCTTTTTCGACGCTGTTGAGCAGGCCGTACTTTTTGACGACTTCGCGACTGGTGTCGCATAGCAACGGAAATTTGAGGCCGAGTTCCTGGTGGACAGACTTGGCGCGCGGGGCGTCGTCAACCGAGATCGCAACCAGCTCGGCGCCGGCTGCGCGAAAATCCTCGAGACGCTGCGAATAATCCGCCAACTGGCGGAGGCAGAACGGTCACCAGTGTCCGCGGTAGAAAACGACGACACACATTCCGCCCGCGACCAAATCGTCGAGGCTGCGAACCATGCCGGTCGAGTCGGCAAGCGTGAATTCGGGAGCCTTCTCGCCGACCGACGGAACTTCGCGTTCATCCATGAGACAACAATAGCCGCGCTGGCGCGTTAGAGGAACATCGAACCTTCGCCAACGATCGCACATCGCCCGCCGATTCGAATTGCGAGCGCGCCGCTGTCCTTGCGCGCGACCTCGACTCGGATCTCGCTCGGCCGCCCCATCTCGACGCCTTGTTGGATCAGGAACGAAGCCTTTGGCGCGGGCTTGATCAATCCATATGTCGCAGCATACGCGCCGAACGGTGCCGAGGCGCCGCCCGTCGCGGGATCTTCGGCAACTCCGTCATGCGGCGCGAACATGCGTGATCGCGGCGCGAACTCACCCGATTCCTTCGCGACGAACATATATATAGGAAGGATCGGCTCGTCAGGCTTGAAGAGCGCCGCGAGCGCAGGCGCATTCGGAGCACATTTCGCCAGCGCGTCGAGAGTGCGAATCGGGACAAAGACAAACGGAACACCAGTTGAGACGGTCTGAATCGGCAGATCGTCGCGAATATCAGCCGCAGTGATTCCGAGTGCTTCCGCGATGCGTTTGCCATCATCACGCTTCGCGCCGAACTCGGGCTCGCGATGCGCCATCCAGACAAAGTCCGGCTTGCCGCCGGTACTCTCGACAGTAACAGTCACCGGCCCGATTCCGAGCTGCAATGTCGCATCGACGCTCGCCGAATCGAGCGCGATCTGGCCGCCACTCGCGAGCACCCAGGTAGTGCCGACAGTGGGATGCCCAGCCATCGGCATTTCATGCTTCGGCGTGAAGATTCTCACGCGTCGCGCACCTGAAGATTCGGGCGGCATCACGAACGTCGATTCGCTGAAGTTCATCTCGTGCGCCAACTCCTGCATCTCGCTCGCGCTGAGCGCGGCCGCGTCGGTAAAAACCGCGAGCTGGTTACCGCCGAAAGGCCGCGAGGTGAAAACGTCGACTAGGATGAACGGAGTTTTCTTCGGCATCTCGAAATTGTGCCGTGCCGCCGCCCGGGAGCCAATAAGAATAAGAACCGGTACCGGCTTCGCGTGCTTGAAGCTGTCCGGACGCCAGAAAATCACAGGCTAAAGCCTGTGCCACCGCTTGGTCAGGATGACAAAGGTGCGCTCGCGTCGTTCGCGTTGGTCAACGATCGCCCGCGCGATTACTTGCCGACGATAAACACGCAGCTGGTCGTGCCGCTGCCGCCGATGTTCAGCATCGCGAATTTCTTCGCGTTTTCGACCTGGTAGTCACCCGCGCTGTGCGTTATCTGCCGATGGCAGTCGAGCATCTGGCGCACGCCCGTCGCGCCGACCGGATGGCCCGCGCCGATCAGGCCGCCGCTCGGATTAATCGGCAGCTTCCCGCCGAGCTCGATTACGCCTTCCTCGACCGCCTTCCACGATTCGCCCGGCTTGGTGATGCCGAAATGATCGATCGCCATGTACTCCGACGTGGTGAAGCAATCGTGCGTCTCGATTCCCGAAAGCTCAGCCGCCGACCCGAGGCCCGCGCGCTTGAACGCGTCGAGAATCGCTTGGCGCGTATGCGGTAGCACGTACGCGTTGTCGCGGCTCTCCGCCACCTTGGTGTCGAATTCGAGCGGCGCCGTATGATGGCCCCATCCGAGGATGCGCGGAATATCGGCGAGCTGTTTGCCGTTGCGCTTGGCCCACGCGGTCGCAAATTTTTCCGACGCGAGAAAAATCGCGACCGAGCCGTCGGTCACCTGCGAGCAATCGCTCACTTTGATCCGCCCGCCAATGACCTGGTTGAATTTGCTCTCGTGCTGCGCGTGACTCTCGCTCATGAACCAGTTGCGAGTCTGCGCGTTCGGATTGCGCTTCGCGTTGGAATAATTCACCGCCGAAATGTGCGCGAGGTGTTCGTCCTTCAACCCGTAACGCTTGTCGTACTCGTCGCCGAGGCGGCCGAAGAGTTTCGGAAATGGGAACTCGATTCCCTTGGCCTCGCGCTCGTACCACGCCGCCGTGCCGAGGTAATCGCCGCCAGTGGTGGAATCGACCGTCTTCATCTGCTCGACGCCGACCACGCACGCCAGGTCGTATCGCTCTGCTTCGATCTCCGCCGACGCTGCGATCAGCGCAATCGAGCCCGACGCGCACGCCGCCTCGTGACGGCTGGTCGGCAGTCCCGAAAAAGTCGGATCGATCTCGACGAAAAATGCGCCGATATGTCCCTGCTTGGCGTAGAGCTCGGCCGCGAAGTTACCGACGTGAGCGGTTTCAACTTCGCGCGGCTCGATTTTGGTAGCTTCGAGCGCGCCCAAAGTTGCCTCGCGCATCATCGCCACGAAATGCTTGCCTTCCTTGGACCAATTGCGGGCAAAGTCGGTTTGCGCTCCGCCCAATACGTACACCGGCGCTGGTTTCGTCATCGCGCGCTCCTATTGATTACCATCGTAATCATACGACAAAGAATCTAACCATCCAACACAGAAATTTCATCCAACGAAAGTCCGGCCATATTCGAGTACGCCGCCCGCGAACATTTTAGCATCGCGCGACGCTGCTTGCTCGATTGTCTTTGGAACCGTCAGCTTCAGCTTTTGCAGCATCGCCACCGTATTTTTCGCGCCGAGCAAATCGACAATCGCAGTGGGGGGCGCCCAGTTGAAGCCGTACGACATTATAGTGTCGACGTCGGCCGGGCTCGCGGCCACTTCGCCGACGCGATTCAGCGCGTAGCTGACGTAACCGAGCACGACGCGGCGGCACAGATCGGCGTCCGCACCCTTGGCATTGGCGAGCACCTTCAACGCCTCGGCGTAGCGGCCCACCCGATGCAACTGTTTCATCTTCTCGACGAACTCGATCGGCGCGGGCTTCTCGAACTTCTCGTGCCCTCCCGTTTTCGGATCGAGCACGAAGACTTCCTTGCCCGCGCGACGATAGAATCCGCCACGCTCCGGCGTCTTGTCGCCGAGGCATCCCTTGGCCAGCGCGGCACTCATGTACGCCGGCATCGCGAACGACTCGTGCGCCTCGTCCTTACAATTCGCATGCACGTTGTCGACGATCGCCTTGTGCACGTCCCATCCGACGAGATCGACAGTCGCCAGCGGCGCCATCGCGCGCCCCGTATGCGGCCCGATCAGATAGTCGATGTATGCGACTCCATGCTCAGCGGCCAGTTGCGCGGTCTCGTTCAGGACTTTGAAGCCAACCCGGTTGCCGACGAACGCCGGCATATCCTTAGTGACGATCACCTTGCGCCCGAGCCGTTTCGTCAGCATCGCGACCACGTTCTTCACCACCGCAGGATCTGTGTCGGGTCCGGGAATTACTTCGGTGCCGACGATCACGTGCGGCGGATTGAACAAGTGCACGCCGAGAAAATTGCGGCGGAACGAATCGCTGCGCCCGCGCGCCATTTCCGCGATCGACAATCCCGACGAACCAGTTGCGATGATCGCTTCCGGTCGCCGGCTCTTGTCGATCAACTCGAAGAATTGTTTCTTAAGTGGCAAGTCTTCCGCGAGAGACTCGAAGACGATTGCAGCCTCGCCAACCGTTCGGCCGAGGTCGGCGTCGTAAGCACCCAGCGCGATTCGCTCTGCGATCGCTTCCGCGCGCGCGTCATTCTGCGCGTCAGCCAATCCTTCCGCGGCTTTGCCCGCCGACCGCGCGAGCATCGTGACGTGGTATCCGGCGCCGGCGAAGACGCATCCCGCGCCGGCACCCATCGTGCCGTTCGCGCCGATAATTACGACCTTGTTGTTGTCGGCCAAGTGCTCTCCGATCCTCGTGGAATATCGATTTGGCAGCCGCAGTAGCGGCGAGAGATGTTAGCCGAGGCCGCCTAGCTATGCCACAGGCAGAAAGCCCCTTGGGAGCGAGGCACTTCACCAGCTATCTGGTGAACGCTTGCGACAGAAATTCTTTGACGCCGGCGCGCCCTGTCAGGCTGACCCATACCGGGCCGGACTCTGGCGCGACTTCGATTTTGAATTCGAAAAACGGACAGCACTTGCGCTCGAGCGCGATCCATTCCGCGAGTTGCGCGAGCGCCATGCGCTCCGTCGAAATTTGTATTGCGATGCCGTCGGGAAGTTCACGCTTTCCAACTGCCGACGCGGCGAGCATCTTGCGCAGCTCGTTGTAGCGCGGCCGCTCGCTCGCAGAGATCGCGTCGAGGTCGCAGGCCAGTGGCGATTCGGAATTGCTGCACCCGTCGTCGGTCATGAAAAACTACCTCTACGGTTCATGCCATACGCGTCCCACCGAGCGAATCAAGTCGTCGGCCTCTTTCGGGCCCCAGCCGCCCGCAGGATACTCGACCAGCGGCACGCGCGCGCCGTCGCTCCACGAATCCAATATTCCCTGCACGAATTGCCACGACTTTTCGACGAACGGCGCGCTGATGAACAGCGTATGGTCGCCGTCCATCACGTCGAGCAGCAGCCGTTCGTATCCCTCGGGCGACGCGCCGCTGCCGAACGTAGTGTTGTAGCTGAGGTTCATCCGCACCGGTGATAGCACCAGGTCCAGCCCCGGCCGCTTGGTCATCACGTCGAACGAAAAACCTTCGTCAGGCTGAATCCGAATCATCAGTCCGTTGGCGGGAATCTTCGAATCGCGATTGAACAGAATTTGCGGCACGTCCTTGAACTGCACGTAGATCGAACTCGCCCGCCGCTTCATCCGCTTGCCGGTGCGAATGAAAAACGGCACCCCCGACCATCGCCAGTTGTCGACGTACGCCTTCAGCGCGACGTAGGTCTCGATCCGCGAGTTGTCCGCGATCCCTTGTTCGTCCAGGTAGCCGGGGACCGGCTTGCCGTCCTCATCGACGCCCGCCGAATAACGCGCCCGCACCGTATTCGCGCGCGCATTGTCGGGCGTGATCGGACGCAGCGTGCGCAACACGTTGAGCTTCGCGTCGCGAATCGCAGCCGAGTCCAGCGACACCGGCGCTTCCATCGTGAGCATGGTCAGCACCTGCAGAATATGGTTCTGCACCATGTCGCGCAGCGCCCCCGAATGGTCGTAGTACATCGCGCGGCTGCCCACGCCTTCCGCCTCCGCCACCGTTATCTGCACGTGATCGACGTTGCGCGCGCCCCACAGGCGCTCGAAAATATTGTTCGAGAAGCGCAGCACCAACAGGTTCTGCACCGTCTCCTTGCCGAGATAATGATCGATCCGAAAAATCTGCGACTCGTCGAGATACTTCACCAACGTGCGATTGACTTCGAGCGCGCTTGGCAAATCGTGACCGATCGGCTTTTCGACCACCACCCGCGAGAAATGCGGCGCGTCCGGCTTGTAGATCAGGCCCGCTTCGGCGAGCCGCTTGACCGAGTCGCCAATCGCCTCGGGCGGAATCGCCAGGTAGTAAACCCGATTGGGCGGGAGCCCGCGCGCTTTTTCAATAGCTTCAAGCTTTGCTTTAAGTTTTGTGAAGCCCTCCGGATGGTCAAGCCCGGACAGGTAATCCAGGCTGTCGGCAAACTTCGACCAGCACGCCTCGTCCACTTTCAGGCGCGAGAACCGCACCGTCCAATCGTGCGCACTCTTGCGGAACTCGTCGATCGGCATTTCGCGCCGCGCGAATCCCACCACCGCGCTTTTCGCCGGCATCATGCCCTCGCCGCATGCGACCAGATTGTATAGCGACGGGATCAGCTTGCGCTTGGCCAAATCGCCCGACGCGCCGAAGATCACGACCGTGCATGGCGGCGCGGGCTGCGCTCGTTGTATAGTGATCAGGTTGTCCATGATTCGGCCTTCCTTGTCGGATTGCGCGACTCGGATTGCGCGTCGCGCTATCCTGCTGGCAACTGGTTGCGATGATTTGATAAGTCTGGCACGTTTCCAACCTTCATGAAAAAGCGCCCAACCCGAAATCCTCGCGTGACCTCGAACTGCAACCTCGCGCAAACGTGGCGGTGAAAACGGCGGCAACCAACCAGATGCCCGAGACCAAATCTTTGCCAGCCGACCCGCCCGAGCTCGCACCGCTCGGCGAATGGATCCCAGTAATCCTCTGGGGTGCGTTGATTTTCACCCTGTCGACCTCGGCGTTTTCCGCCGCCAACACCGGCAAGATCATCGACCCTATCTTGCGGTTCGCGATTCCCGGCATCAGCGCCGCCGCGGTTGACGTATGCCACATGCTGGTCCGCAAGGCTGCTCATTTCACTGAATACGGAATTCTTTTCTGGCTTTTGATCCGCGGTCCGATGGCGCAGCGGCCCTATTTGGCCTTGATGCTGTGCGTAGTATACGCGCTGACCGACGAGGGCCATCAGTCGTTCGTGCCCGGCCGCACCGCCTCCTTATATGATGTAGCGCTCGACTCGACCGGCGCCCTCTTCAGCCACTTTCTAACCACAGCAATCGCCGAAATCGTCTAGCAGCTCTTAATACTGGGTGCGGGGGTGACCCCTGCCGAAGGAAGACTGAAACCCACCGCGGGTTTCACATTCAATTCGTCTCATCGACCACCGAACTGATCCGCTCAACGCGCCCAAAAAACGCGCGCAGATTCTTCATCTCGGCAGGAATCTTCAGCTCGCCCGTAAACGCCAGGTAGTACAACTGGCCATACAGCGCGAAATCCGCCAGCCCAATCCTGCCAGTCAGAAACGGCGCGTTGCCGAGTTGCTCCTCGAACGGCGCAAGTGCGCTACGAAACCCCGCCCAGTTCGCCGACTGATCCGCGATCATTCGATCGACGAAGCCTTTGCCGAACTTACGCTCGCGGATAAAGCGCCACAGCGCGCCGCGATCCGGACCCTGGCTGCTGTAGTAAGCGAGCTCGTCGGCGAGCGCGACCGGATACACCGACTCCTCGAGGCGGTTGTCGATATAGTCGGCGAGCGCGAGATGCATCCCGCGCCATCCTGCCGGAAAAATCGTCGGCTCCGGATAAAGCTCCTCGAGGCGCATCGCAATCCGCGCGGAATCGACGATCGTCTCACCATTGTCGAGCGTGACCGCCGGAACTGTTATCTGTCCCGACGCGAGCAGCAATTCCTTGCGCTCGAGGTAGTCGACCTCGACCACTTCGAACTCGACGCCCTTGAACGCGAGCAGCTTGCGCACCTTGGCGCAGAACGGACTTCCGAGAAACTGGTAAAGCATCGCCGCCATCATCGTCCCCTGAGTGCGTGGATCACATCGTCGAGATCCAGATCGGAAATCGAAGCGCGCGCGACGTCGGCCGCGGCGAGCTCGATTGCCGGCGCCATATGGCATAGGGCCAACACCTTCATGCCCGCGCGATGCGCCCCCTCGATTCCCGCCTGCGTGTCTTCGACCACCAGGCATTCGTCCGCCAGGACAGGATCGCGTTGCCGCAGCAAATATCCAATGCGCCCGAGGGCCGCGATAAAACCATCGGGCTCGGGCTTGCCGCGCTCGACGTCTTCCGCGGCGATAATGTCGAGAAATAATTCGCGAATTCCGGCGCGGCGAAGAATCGCTTCGGCCTCGGCGCGCAGAGTGCCGGTCGCGATCATCAGTGGAAATCGGTACGCACAGTCGCGCACGAACTTCTCCGCGCCCGGGTAAAGAACGTCGCGCTCGGCAACTATTGCTTGATAGACAACCGTCTTGCGCGCGGTGAGCTCCGCAACATGATCGTCACTTGCATCCTTTCGATTCTCGCGGAGCACGGTCGCAAAACAATCGCGATCGTTAAGCCCAATCAGCCGCGCGATATAATCGTCAAACCCAATCGCAATCTCATCGCCACGCAGAACTTCATTGAAAGCCGCGAAATGCAACGGCTCGGTATCAACCAGCGTCCCGTCAAGATCGAAGATCACCGCGCGAATCATGCCCGCGATCTTTTACATGCCCCGTTGGGCTTTGGAAGTAGGCTCCCCCTTAAACCTCCCAACAGGGACGAAAGTCCCGCATCTTTTCTTTATCACTGGGTGCAGGGGTCACCCCTGCCCAAGGAAGCGTGAAACCCACGGCGGGTTTCACATTCAATCAAGTGGCCTTTTCAAGATCGCGACGATCTCCCGCTGGCGCGGCTCGCCGCTGACCATTGCGCGCCCATTTTCAATTGTCATATCGAGTTCGCTGCGCACGCCGAATTTTCCCGGCAGATAAATTCCCGGCTCGACCGAGAAACAGGTGTTATCGATAAGCGTGCGATCGTCCAGTGTTTCGAGCGAGTCCAGATTTGCGCCGGTGCCATGCACTTCGCGGCCGATCGAATGGCCCGTGCGATGGACAAATGCATCGCCGAAGCCAGCCGCCTCGATCACCGAACGCGCGGCGCGATCGGCTTCGCGGCCGCTGACGGCGTCACCTGCTGCGACTCGACGATGCACCAAATCGACGGTCGCATCGCGCGCATCCGCGACAATCTTGAAGACGCGTGCGTGCTCCCCGGGAATCCTGTCGCCGGCGAACGCGACCCAGGTGAAATCGGAGTAGACGCTGTCGGCAGCGGTTTCCTTGGCCCACAAATCGAGCAGGATGAAATCGCCGCGGCGAATCGCGCTGTCGTGTTTCGCAGTCGGGCCATAATGCGGGTCGGCGCTATGCTCATTGACGGCGACGATCGGCGGCGCATGGGTCACGAGACCTCGCGCGGCGAACCGCGCCATCACCGATTCCTGCACCGAGACCTCGCTGACCGGCTGATCCGCGGAAATCAACTGCGCGATCTCGCTGAAAGTTTCGTCGACGATCGATCGAAGCGCACCCGCCGCCCGCTGATGGCTCCCGAGTTGCTCGCGCGTCAACGTCGCCTCGAAGCGCTGGATAAGGTCAGCAGCAGAAACGACCTCGACCCCGATGGCGCGGACGATTTCCACTGTGCCCGCGTCGACCCGCGAGACGTATGGAATCGCGCATCCAGGCGAATAGTCCATCGCGATCCGTCGCGCGCCTTCAAGCACCCTGCGCAACGCTGCAAGCATCTCGTCGTGCGAACGGTAGACAATCTTTTCGACTGCGATCGCGTCCAGCCGATGCGCTTCGACGGCGGACACTATCGCCCGCGGTTTGCCGCGCGCCGGGACGAAGCAAAACCATCGCCGAGTTGCGATTCCGTCCTCCGAAAGCCCGAGGATCCGATACGCGAGCGGATCGCTCAGGCGGAAGTCATAGAACAGCCATCCATCTAATTGCGAATGGCCAAGCGCGAGTGCGATGTCGTCGAGCCGCGACGTCACGCGTCTAATTTAAAGCGCGCGCCCCACGCGTGCACTTTCACGGGTTCGATTTTCACGATCGGGTTTTTCTCCGGCGTCATGCTCATCCCGCGATATTGCAAATACTTGTCGCGCAGATGGCGCATCGCAACCAGGTACTCTTCGGGGTCTTCGACCACGCGCGCATGCCCGCGGATCATTACGTACGCAAGCTGCGACCAGTCTTCTTCATAGTGATCGATCACGAGCGCGACCTGCGGATTCTCCGCGATATTGCGCATCCGCTTTAGCGCCAGCCCGGTCTGACGCTTGGGTTTTTCGTCGATCGCAAAGTAGATGTGCTCGCCGTCGAACCAGTAACAGAGCGGAACGTTGTGCGGAGCGCCGCTGGCATCGGCAGTCGCCAGATGCGCCAGGCGGGCGGCAGCGACGAACTCTCGCACATGTGGATCGCCGAGCGCAGCCAGGTGGTTGATTTGAGGTGTCGGATCATTCGCCGTCGGGGTGTGGGTCAAGGTAGTTGCCATGGTCATTTCTCCAGGGGAAGTTTCTCCAGCCGTTCTTTATCCAGCCGGTCGAGCGCACCGCGCGCGGCTCGTGCGAGCGATTCGTCGGCGTGGTCGGCCGCCGCGGACGCGAGAGCAGTGGCCGCGTCCGCGCCGACGTTTTTTATGTTACCGAGGGCGGAAGCCGCGGCGCGTCGCACGCCCGCGTCCGAATCGGACTTCATGCATTCGAGGATGATTCGCAGTGCCCGACCTGATGTGTCGCGCAATCGCGACAGCACCGCCAGCGCCGCCAGCCGCACGTGAACGTCGGCGTCGTGCACGGCAATCTCGAGAACCGCGAGAAGTTCGGGGCCGGCGATTTCGAGATCCCGAATGCAGTAGAGCGCCATCTTGCGCGCGTTATGGTCACTGTCAGCGGCGAGCTTGAGCAGGCGCGCTCCGATCTCCGCGAGATTTTCGCGCCCGAGCCGGACCATCAGGTTGGTCGCTGCCCACCTGATATCGCCATCGTCGTCGCCCATCGCCTCGCACAACACATCGGCTGAATCCATCGCGAACGCGCCTGCACCAATTTGCCCGAGCGCGTACGCAGCAGCCCATCGCACCCGTCGATCCGCGCTTGCGATCGACTCGCGAAGTTTTTCAGAGACTAGAGGGTTGCCGAGTGCTGCGATTGCCACGAGTTCATCGATCGCGCGGCGCTGAATCGTCTTGTGCGCGTCGCCAAGTTCGCGAATCAAATTCTCGATCACATTCGCGTCGCTATGCTCGGAAATTTTCAACTAACACCTGCGATCAATCGCACAAGACTGGACAGCTCGCCTGCGCCGAGAAAAAAATTCCCGTCATGCCCAAACGTCTTCGTGACTGCGTTCGCGATCGACGGCAGATCGAGAAAGCGCCCGCGAAGTTCGCGCTCGAGCTCAGCGATAGCCGGCGAGTTGGCGATAAAATCTCCGCTCAGCCGCGCCGCCTCGATTGTGCGATCGTCGGCAAGCGCGAGTGCAACCTCGATTGCGCCGAGTTGCGATGCGATCCGATTCCTGAGAGTCATCGACGGTTCCACCGCCCGCTCATGGAGCCAACTCGAGTTGGCAAGAGCGCGACCGCGATGCTGCGCTTGCGCGGTTTCGATCGCGCTCAGCTCGCGGCGTCGAGTCTCGCCGAGCGAACTTTGGTAGCCGGCCGCGATCGCGCCCGCTAACTCGTCGAATGAGATGTCGCGGGCAAGCTCGCGCACCATCTTGGTAGCCGACGCGGCGTCATACATCCGGCATGAGAGAGCGCCGTCGGGATCGATGCGTTCCAAGTCGTGCACGAGTTCTTCCATCCCGCGATTATGCGCGATCGACGCCTCGAAAAGCATCGCGCCAGTCGCGTCGGTCTCGAAGGTGCACATCGCAATCTCACGCTGCTCGAAAGTTATCGCGTCGCGGCCGGGGTAGAAACAATCGACGCCGAGCGCGCGCATCGCGATGAGGATTCCGCGAGCGTAACGATTCATGATCTGCTCTGGCTTCAGCCGCGTCGTGTCTTCCTTCAGCAGCGCCGTCTGCGTCGGCATTATGCAGCGCCAGCCCGATCCATCCCTGGCCCGTCCCGACCACGCGCCCACCAGTCAGCCGCCGCGTCACGTTAATTCCGTCATGCTCGGACGGTCCGCCATATAGATGATAGCGCCCGATCGAGATTCCGCGTCCAGGCGACGCGTAGATAAGCAAGACCGGCGGCGTTTCGCGCCTGCTGATAGCGTCGAGAAAATGCAACTCGAGCCCAAGCAGGTCGTCTGGATCAAGCGCAGGCGCGAGGATTACGTCCAAGTCGGCCACGGTACCATTGTATCAGGGGCGAGCCCCTGCACCCTCCCGAAACCCCGAGCGGGTTTCGGACTTCCGGTCTCTAAAAACTAAGGTCCAGGGGTTACCCCTGCCGAAGGAAGCGTGAAACCCACCGCGGGTTTCACATTTAATCGAGTTACGCTACAGAAAGTTGTCAGGGCTTAGTGGTGAGACTTGGGTGGTGAACCATTCCGCGAGGTCACTTTTTTTCCGTTCTCGTGCCGGGGCCAATGGGAATTTTCTACCGGATTATGCAGGGACAGCAGGAGCATCTGCAGTTGATAATTGACGATATGGAGCTTCATAGAGCGCAAACTCTCTTGAGTTTGCTCTAAAAGCATCTTGCATTCTGGCGCTTTGCTCGGCATCGCGGCGGATCGAGCAATCCGCAGTACCATCGCACCACACAATATGTTATTTGGGTAACACATTGCGTTATGCATTCCTCTCACCGCAAGGACAGGAAAAACATCCGCGAAATGCGAGAGCTCACTTTCGCGATTTGTGCGCCGCTTCCGACGGGACGATTTCCAGCGTCAATTGTTCGGTCCCGCGAATTAATGTTATCGGAGTGTTAACGCCGACCTGGCTCATCGTTAGGTGATGCTGCAAGTCGTCAATGCCCGCGATCGGTGTCTCACCGAGCCGGACTATCTGGTCGCCTTCCCTGACGCCGCCGAGCGCGGCCGGACTGTTGGCCTCAACCGACGCAACTCGCACCGCAGTTTCGGCCGGCAGCCGATAAAAACGCACAAAGCGTCGCGGCAGCTCGACGTTGTGGCCGGCAATTCCGATATAGCCGCGGCTTATCTTGCCGTCCTTGATCAGATGACCGGCGACCAGCTTGGCGCTGTTGATTGCGATCGCAAAACAGATTCCCTGCGCGGGCAGGATGATCGCAGTATTGACGCCGATAACCTCGCCGCGCGAGTTGACCAGCGGTCCGCCGGAGTTGCCGGGATTCAGTGCCGCGTCGGTCTGTATAACGTTGTCTATCAGCCGACCTGATCCTGCGCGCAACGATCGCCCAAGCGCGCTGACCACGCCCGCGGTAACAGTGCATTGGAAGCCGTAGGGATTTCCGATCGCGATCGCCAGTTGGCCGACGCGAATCGCGTGCGAGTCGCCGAGCGACACCGCGGCCAGGTTCGAACCGGTGATTCGAATCACAGCAAGATCGGTTTCGGGATCGTCGCCGATCAGTTCCGCCTCGCACTTGCGGCCATCGGAAAGCGTGACCGAGATTCGCGACGCGCGATGCACGACGTGGCTGTTGGTCATGATGTAGCCGTCGGGCGCCACGATAAATCCCGAGCCGCTGCCGGCAGGCGCGTCGTGATTGCGCGAGTTTCCCCGCGGCCCTGCTGCATGGGCCACTTCGATATTCACCACTGCCGGGCTGACGGACTCGGCGGCGCCGGTCACGGCGCGCGAGTAGGCGTCGAACAGATGATCGTCGGACGTATCGTGAGAGAACGGACGATCGCCGTTGAGTGCGGCGCCATCCGAAACCAATTTCAGAGATGAACGCATTATTTTTTGCTCCTGGAGAGTAAAAGTAATCACGATTCCGCGATTGTGATGCGCGTCGAATCCATATAAATGCTTGCGAGGGTGGAGGGAACGAGGATGAAGACGAGGGAGGGAAGGGTTATGCGGGGAAGCTTGCTTCGAGTTGCCGCGATGATGGTATCGGTGGGGACGATCGTGCTGGCGGGGTGCTATATCTTCTCGCCATCGCAGGCGCAGGAGGACAAGGCGCAGACCCAACTGCATTTCAATCTGGCGCAGTGCCAGCAGACAGCGCCGAACCTCTACAAATGTCCAGGCGTCGACAAGTCGATTTGCGGGGCTTTCTACGCGGGCCAGCAGGTTGATTGCCTGTCGCTGGATAAAGACGGCAACGTGCTGGTGATGAAGCAGTAGCGTCGTCCAAAAGTAGTATTTCTAAACTTGGAGTAAGTACGTAGACCGCTGCTAGTACTTTGCGGCAATCGCGTACTTGCGTAAGCGCCACATAAATTAACATAGCTCGTCTTGACCTAGCTCTATTCCTCTGCCATGGTGAGGCCCTAACGCGCTCAGACTTGCAACGATTACCAGCGAGTCGCATCCCGGTCTGAGTGCGCTGATTCGGCGGGGACCGGCTCTGGTGTTTTGCGTATATCAATGACGCACTAATTTGGTGACTAAATTTTAGGCTTAGCCATAAACTTCGGACCACGCTATTGTGCTCGCCGTTCCTATATTGGCCTATGGTGAGCATCGGAAGTCCCAGCTTGTACAAGGCGAAGGCGGATACAGAGAGCAAGATTGACCACCGATTTTGAAATTGGCCTGACCTTCCTCTCTGCGTTCTTGTTTGCAACGGTAATGATGCCGGTGGCGAAGGCGGCCTCGTTCCGGCTGGGGGATCGTCGCCCAACCGTCGAACGACCGGCCACATCAGAAGCCGACCGCTTTGCTCGGAGGGGTCGCCGTGCTGGCCGCCTTCGTAGTGGCGATCGGATTCGTCGGAATCCTGACGGGGCTGCCTCCTCACAGTATCCCATGGCTGACGGGGTTCGCGGTCGCAATGTGCATCGTCGGACTGCTCGACGACATCGTCGATCTGCGGCCGCGGCATAAACTGATGCTGGAACTGGCCGCGATCTGCGTGCTGGTCTTCTGGGGTCCGCAACTCGATTTCTTCCCCTACAAAATCGTCAACATCGCGCTGACGGTTTTTTGGCTGGTCACTGCGACCAACGCTTTTAATCTGATCGACGGCATTGACGGACTCGCCGGGGGAGTGGGAATTGTCGCGGCCTTGAGTATCGCGACCGTCGCGGGGTTGCATCAGCACAGCGGGACGATGATCGCGGCGCTGTCGATAGCCGGAGCGCTGGCGGGATTCATGGTTTTCAACTTTCCGCCGGCGTCGGTTTTCATGGGCGATGAAGGCGCGCTCGCAGTCGGACTGGTGCTGGGAGTGCTCTCGATTCAGGGCAGCCGATTCGGCGAGGGTTCTCTGCCGGCGCGGCTCGCGATGCCGTTGCTCGCGCTGATGGTCCCCATCCTCGACACCGTGACGGTGACGGTGACGCGGCTGGCGACGGGAAATCCTATCTCGAGACGCGGCCTCGACCATTCGCATCATCGGCTGACGCGGATGGGCATGTCGAGCGCGAGTGCGGCCGGAACGCTGGTTGGGCTGCAGGTGATTGCGGGCGCATGCGCGATCGCGCTCAGCCTGGTGCCGGGCTACGACGCGGTGCTGCTGATTCCGTTCATGGCGCTGTTCTTTGCGCTGGTGGCGCTGTTCCTGATGGATCGATCGTTCGACGCGGAGGCGCCCGGGCAAATCGAGGACCTGCCTGCCAGTCGCGCGCGTGATCCTGAGCTTCGGCTACAAGCGCCGCTTCGTCGAATTGATCCTGGATGTTGCATTGGTAGCGGCGGCGTATTTTGGCGCGATGCTGCTGCGATTCGATTTCGATCTCAGCATCGAGCAGGTGAACCTGATGCTGGTGGGTCTGCCGTGGATCGTTGCGATCGGATGCGGATCGTTCCTCGTATCCGGGGTTTATCGCGGGATATGGCGCTACACGGGACTCGCGGAGAGCTTGCGCTTCGCGCTGGCCGCGATGTTAGCGGGGCTCGCGGTCAAGCTCGCATCGCACGTGCTGCCGATTACGATGTCGCGATCGGCGCTGGTGATATTCGTGCTGTTGCTGTTCAATTTCCTGGTCGGGACGCGATGGTCGTTCCATCTGTTCCAGCGGATCGGGCGCTTCCTGGCGCATTCTGCGCGGCGCCTGGTGATCGTCGGCGCGGACGCGCGCGGCGCAGCGGCTGTCCAGCATTTGCATTCGACCGAAGGAGCGGGCGCGGAACTACTGGGGCTTCTCGACGACGACAGTTTCAAGCATGGCAAGCTGTTCCACGGCTACCCGGTGCTGGGTTCGCTCGACCACCTGGACGAAATCATGGCGCGCACCCCGTTCGACGAAATAGTGATCGCGCAGGAGACTCTGTCCGCCCCGCAACTGGCCGCGCTGGAATCCTTCGCGCAGAGCCATCGAATCACCCTGCGGCGCTTCTCCTGGGCGTGACCGACATAACCGCTCCTACAATTTCAGACCGCCAACTCAAAACCGCCTGAGCGATTCCTTCCCCTAACCGGTTGGTTGTGGGAGAGGCCGAGCCGATGGCGCGGATGAGAGTGCTCTCGCGCGTGACCTCTTCCAACGCCGCGTGAATCTCGGAATCGGCTCGAGCCGATTGCTTGCTCGGCGCCTGGCGGGTGTGCGATTCGCAGATACGACGCCTTGTCGGTACTCTTTCCGACAGCGATGATCTTCAACACTTTCAGCTACTACGTTCTTTTTCTGCTGCCGGCGGCGGTTTTGTTCAAGGTCGCTCCGATCAACTGGCGTCCGTGGGTGCTCATTCTGTCGGCGAGCCTCTTTTACCTGTACTTCTCGATGCATGGATTCGGCGGAGTCGCGGGAGCATTTTGCCTGTCGATTTTTCTGTGGGAGAGCATCTTCAGCCGGCTATATCGGCCGGCGGCGATTGTATGCCTGGTCGGGAGTTGCGCAGAGCGTCGTGTTCCTGGTGGTGTTCAAGTACTGGAACTACCTGACAGGACTGGTCTGGAGCGGGGCCCTGAGCAATCCGTGGCACTGGTCGGGAGCGTTTCTGCCGCTGGGGATCTCGTTCTTCACCTTCGAGTTCATCCACTACGCATTTGACCGCTATCGCGGGAAAACCTCAGCCGGCGCGGTCTCGGAGTATCTCGCCTTCATCATGTTTTTTCCGACGATGGTTGCGGGGCCGATCAAACGCTACGAAGATTTTCTTCCCAAGCTGCGGGCAGCCGAGGCCACGCTGGCCGACCTGCAGATTGGAGTCACGCGAATCCTGGTGGGACTGGTAAAAAAATTCGCGGTGGCCGACCTGATGACCGCGTTTACCAATCATCTGAACGCCGCCGACATCGTCAGGGCCGACCGGCGCGTGCTGCCGCTGTGGCTACTCGCATATGGAATAAAAATATATTTCGACTTCGCCGGCTATTCCGATATCGCGATCGGATCTGCACGCCTGTTCGGGATTCGGGTTCCTGAGAACTTCGACTGGCCGTACTTTCGCGCGAATATCTCGGACTTCTGGCGCAACTGGCATATCTCCCTGTCGCAATGGCTTTTCGATTACGTGTTCATCCCGCTGGGCGGCTCACGAGTTACTCGCCTGCGGAATTATTCCAACCTCATCGTTACGATGCTGGTGAGTGGAGTGTGGCACGGTGCGGGGACCAACTTCGTGGTGTGGGGATTGTGGCACGGGATGCTGCTTACCGGGCATCGCATCTGGCGCGACATTCGCGGTCGGCGCGAGCCTTCCACGGCCGGCCTCGTGATTGGAGGCGTGTTCACGTTTGTGATGGTGAACCTGGGATGGGCTTTTTTCTGCATGGATTTGCCGACCGCGCGGCTGTTCCTTACGAGGATGTTCCTAGGATAAACGATGCGAACTTTCATCTGGCTGAAGCAGGTGCTCGATTACCTTGGTGGCGCGGCGGACAATCCGCCGGATGACTCGCCGAAATTTCTGACCGACCCGATCTTTCTCGGGATCTGGTGGGGCGCTTTGATAATCCTGGTGGTTCTGTTCTCGGGACAGACCTCGAAGTTCATCTACATTGATTTCTAAGAACGCATCTTCATTGTCCGGGAAGAACTTCCTGGTGTCGCTTGGTCTGGCGGCGGGAATCCTGGTCGCGTTCAATTTGATCGTCCGGCATGTCGCGCGGAACTCGGTTCCGCGCCAACTGGTGCGGCAGATCGACGCCGCCCGGGGCATCACGCACCTGGCGGTGGGCAACTCTCTGATATGCTGCGGACTTCGATCCGTCCGTGTTCGACGCGTCGATGGCGCCACAGCCGGTGGTCGCATTCAACGCAGGACTGGGAGCTTCGGGGACGGTCGAGCAGTTGATGATACTGCAGCGCGCGTTGCGCGGCGCATCGACGGTCAAGGTCGTCATCTACGGGTTTTTCGATTTTCAGCTTACTGACCCACCATCCGCGACGCTCACGGACCTGTTCGGAAATCGGGCGGTGGCCTTCTATCTTGATCCCGGCCAGGCGCTACGCAGTTATCAGATGAGCCCGAGCGATCAGGCTTGAGTTTGACCTCCTTCGTCATGTGCCGATGGTGGTCGATCGAGCGGGAATATGGGCGAACGTCGAAAGAATGCGACGCGAGATGGGCGAAGTCGGGATGCCGCCGGTCGAGACTAACCGATTTGGACGGGTGGCGGATTTCGCGCTGCTCGAAGCGCGTTCGCCTGCCGAATTCGCGTCGCAGTGCGAGCTCGGCGCAAAAAGCAGGCTTGAGCCAACCAGTAGTAGAGATGATCGCCGACGCGCACGCGCGCGGCGCGCAAGTTGTAATAGTCGAGATGCCGATGCATCCGTACCATCAGTCCCACTTCTACGCTTTGGGTGCATGGGACAAGTATCGCGACCATCTGCGCAAACTGGTTGATGCTCAGCACGCCACCTATCTGAATGCGGACGACTGGATTGAAGATCCGAACGAATTCGCCGACCATCTGCACCTAACGCCGTCGGGCGCGCAGGATTTCAGTCGCGCGATTGGCGGTAAAGATTCGCGAGATGGATTTCAAGTCGGACACCGCCGGCGACCGTCCCAAGTCGAGTAGCTCGCCGATTGCCAAGAGCGTGAGTCAGTAGAACGCCTGCCCGCGACTAGCGATTCGGTTCTCTAGGGCACACATCATTGGTCGCGCTATCTTCTTGTGTAGACGCATAATCTCAGAGTCAACATTTTGGTTTCATGCGCCGCCATTGATGCGCAAAGGAGTGCATACCTATCGCTGCAGGAGCGCCGATTTACCGGTCGAGCGTTACAGGCGCGGCCTTCTGGCGATGGTCCCTGCTCTCCGTCGTGTTGGCGTTCGGATTGGTTCTTCTGTACCTCGTCCTGAAGACCTCCAACGAGATTGGCGGCTCGCGATATTTCGTGCTTCCGGACGACGGCATGATCTCGATGCGGTTCGCTCGGAACCTCGCTTCTGGCTTGGGTTTGGTGTGGAACAAGGGCGAGCGTGTGCAAGGATTCACCAATCCTGCGTGGACGTTGATCATGGCGCTGCTGCATTGGGTCGGAGTGCCGGAACGGCTTGCCTCCATGCCAATGCAGCTTGGCTCTGTCGCAATTGATCTGCTGACGGCGGTTTATATTTGGTGGCGCGTAAGCCAGCGAACCGGGCCTGACTGGGGGATCGGAGCGGCTGCCGCCTACCTCGCGTCATCGTGCGCGGTGTGCTGGGCGATATCGGGCTGGGAGACCTCGGCGATTGCGCTGGGATGGGCGCTGGCGCTGGATCCCTTGCTCGAGGACCAACCGCGAGCAAGTGATGCGTGGCGGTCTCTCGTCATTGCAGGTCTGACCGTGCTCTTCCGACCGGATGCCGCGTTGCTGCTGGGCGCGTTGGTCCTGTACTGGGCTTCGACTGCCGAACGGAACGAGCGATGTAAGCTCATTCTGGCAGTGATGATTGCGACAGTTCCCGCGCTGGCGCTCGCTATTTTCCAGCGCGGCTATTACGGATCGTGGATTCCAAATACCGCGACACTCAAGCGGTCGGCAGGGCTCCTCAGCGTGTTCCCCGGAATCGAGTACGTGCTGGTGTCAGTGTTTCGCTATCCATTCAATGCGGTCGCAATAGTCGGCGCGATATTCGGAGCGAGCCGGCTCTCACGACGCGCGGCAGTGCTGATCGCGTCGTTGGCGGGTGGCTACCTGGTCTATGTTGTCTCGGTCGGCGGCGATCATTTTGAACATGCGCGATTCCTGCTCCCGCTGCTGCCGACGGCGACGGTTCTCGCCGCCGACGCTTTGTCGAAGGTCCGGCTTGGGTCGGATACGCAGAGAAAATTTCTGATCCGAGCTGCCGCGGTGGCGATGATCGGTCTGATCGTCTTTGACTTTGGAGATGAGGCGCTGGTGGATGTGCCGGACCAGAAGAATCTCAATCGCTATGCCCTGCTCACTGCGCTGGCGTTGCGAGATCTTTCCGCGGGCAAGAACCCCACGGTCGGAATCTTCCTCGCCGGCACGATTCCATATTTCAACCCGTCGATTCGATTTCACGACATGCTGGGAAAGAACGATTTGCATATCGCCCGGACCATGCCACATTCCGGCGAACCCGGGCACAACCGCTGGGATTACGATTATTCGCTGGACAAGGTGCAGCCCGACTTGATCATCACGAGCTATCCGATTTTGAAACAAAAGCCGTCACTGCGTGAAACGGGCTTCCGGCAGACCTACGACTATTACCAGGACCTGTACAACCAGGCGCAGTTTGTCGCGCTATATCTCGACAACCAGGTCCCGCTTCGGTTCGATGGCGAAGACGTTTTCATCTACGAAGCTTACGCTCGGAAGGACGGAGTCTTGGATGCACCGGCTCCGGCAGTCCGGCTGGATCTTGAAAATAAATGAATCGTAAGGTTGTATTCAGCTCGAATGGGCATTCGTCAAGCGCTGGAGGGGCAATCTCAGCAAAGCCCCAGTAGTTCCGCGCTCCTTTCGTTAGAGCGCACGCCACTCACGTACTCGCGGCTGTTAACTCAATGTCACCGGGTGATAACCGACTTGAATCACGGCGGGATTTCGCGCGGCGACCGGGTGGCGGTGTTGCTGCCCAATGGTCCCGAGATGGCCGCTTGCATGCTGGCGATCGCGATGGGTGCGTCATGCGCTCCGCTCAATCCGAACTTTCGGCGCAGCGAGTTCGAGTTTTACCTTTCGGATCTGGCGCCACGAGCGCTGATCGTCGAAGAGGGGGCGGATCTGCCGGCGATTGCGGTAGCAGAGTCGCTCGGCATCCGCGTGATTCGGCTGCGTCCTTCGACGACAGACGCGGCAGGAAGCTTCACGCTGGATCTTGAGCCGGCTCCGGCGAACGCGCCTCCAGTATTCGCGCAGCCTCATGACGAGGCTCTCGTTCTGCATACGTCGGGCACGACGGCGCGCCCGAAGATGGTGCCGCTGACGCAGGCAAATCTGGCAGCCTCGGCCCTTAATATCGCGGCGTCTCTCGGACTCGAGGCGTCGGATCGCTGCCTGAACGTGATGCCGTTGTTTCATATTCACGGGTTCGTGGGCGCGTTGCTTTCGACAATCGTGTCCGGCGGGAGCTTCGTGTGCACACCTGGTTTTCAGGCGCCTCGATTTTTCGATTGGTGCGATGAATTTGCGCCGACGTGGTATACCGCCGTTCCGACGATGCATCAGGCGGTGCTGGCGCGGGCGACCGAGAATCCTGCGCGGGTGGCGAATAGCCGGTTGCGATTCATCCGTTCGTGTTCCGCGCCGCTTTCGCCCGATTTGATGGCCCAGTTGGAGCAGACTTTTCGGGTGCCGGTGCTCGAAGCATATGGAATGACCGAGGCGTCGCATCAGATCGCGACCAATCCGCAGCCGCCGGCCGCGCGCAAACCAGGATCGGTCGGCCGCGCGTTCGGTACCGACGTCGCGATCATGGATGCCAACGAAAACGGAAATCTGCTTGCGCCCGGAGAAATCGGTGAAATCGCTCTACGCGGTCCCGGTGTCATCTCGGGTTACGCAAACAATCCGGAAGCGAATCGCACCTCGTTCGTCAACGGATGGTTCCGCACCGGGGACAATGGAAGGCTCGATCGCGACGGCTATCTATTCATCACCGGGCGTATCAAGGAGATCATCAATCGCGGCGGCCAGAAAATTTCGCCGCGCGAAGTCGACGAGGTCTTATCCACTCATCCCGCGGTCGCAAATGCGGTCGCGTTCGCGGTTCCGGACTATCGCCTGGGCGAGGATGTTGCTGCGGCGGTCGTGCTTCGGCCGAGGCATGCGGCGTCAGAAATCGAAATCAGGAATCATGCCACGAATCGGATCGCGGACTACAAGGTGCCCCGTCGCATCGTCTTTCTGGACGAGCTTCCCAAAGGTCCGACCGGAAAGCTGCAACGCATCGGCCTCGCCGCTCAGCTTGGGCTCGACGGATCGGGGTCAAACTCCTTGAGCCGTCGGAACGAGTTTGTAGCGCCGAGCACGCCGACGGAACGGACGCTCACATCTATATGGGAGCAAGTGCTCGGGGTTGAACGAATCGGAGTGCACGACGATTTTCTGGCACTCGGCGGCGACTCGATGCTTGCAGCGCTCATCATTGCGAGAATCCGCGACGCCACCGGCGCGCCGCTATCAATCCTTGCGTTCTTCGAGCATCCGACTATCGCAGAACTTGGCGCGTTGATTGATCGCGGCGGCGAGAATCGTCTCAATGCGAACAATCCTATAGTCGCGTCTTCGACCGTCGGCGATCTGCCGCTCTCTTCGGGCCAGCGCAGGCTGTGGCTTCTCGCCCAGCTCGAAGATAACTCGAACGTTAATAACCGATGCAATGTTTATCGGATCCGCGGGCCGCTCGACCGTAACGCTCTCGAACGGGCGCTAGGCGAGATTGTCGCCCGCCACGCCATCTTGCGGACCACCTACCAGAGTCCCGAGGGCGAGCCGAGGCAAACAATCTCACCGCCCGGTGCAATCACGTTCGCGCAGTTGGACGTGAGCGATGAAATGCAGTCGCATCGGATGGAACGCGCACTGGCAGCCGCACGCAAGGCGGTGAATCGGCAATTCGATCTCGCGCGGGATCCGATGCTGCTACCGCTGTTGGTGAAGTTGGACGCACACGATCACGCGCTGGTTCTGACTATCCATCATATCGCATCCGATGGATGGTCGACCGGCGTATTGATGCGCGAGCTTGGCGCTCTCTATGCAAAAAACACGAACCGCCACGGCGCGGATACGAATTTCACCGTAATCGAGCCGCTCCCGATCCAGTATTGCGATTTTGCTGCGTGGCAGGCGCGATCGACTGAAAGCATTGGCGCACGAGAGTCACTCGAATGGTGGAAAGACCGGCTCGCGGGCGCACCGCCGCTGCTCGCGCTTCCTTCAGATCGGCCGCGCCCGTCCAGGCAGACGTTTTCGGGAGCGGCCGAAACATTTGTCATCCGCAAAGAACTGGGCGATCGGCTGAAAGAGATTGCGCGAGGCGAGCGGGCGACGCTGTTCATGATATTGCTCGCCGCGTTTCAAACGTTGATCCATCGCTACACCGGGACCGACGACATAGTCGTAGGCGCCTTTGTCGCAGGCCGGAGCCGGGTCGAGACCGAGGGGCTGATCGGGCTATTCGCGAACACGCTCGCGATGCGTGGCGACCTGGCGGGCGACCCGACTTTCAGGGAACTGCTGCGAAAGACGCGCGACTCCGCGTTCGAGGTCTACGCGCACCAGGATTTGCCCTTCGAGATGGTCGTCGAGTCGATTAATCCCCAGCGCAATTTGAGTTACTCGCCGATTTTCCAGGTGACGTTCCAGGTGCGGAACTATCCGCTCGAGGATACTCGGCTCGCCGGCCTGGAGGTTGAGGAGATCGATTTCGATCCCGGCATCTCCCCGTTCGACTTGAGCTTCGAGGTCGCCGAGAAAGCGGGCCGCTTGTCCGGCAAACTCATCTACAACATTGATTTGTTCGACCGCGAGACTATTTCCCGAATGGCCGGGCATTTGGAGACGCTGCTCGGCGGGATCGTGGACGATCCGGAGGCGCCGATCTCGCGGCTGCCGATGTTGACCGCCGCCGAGCGCCATCAGTTGCTGGTCGAATGGAACGATACGCGCCGCGACTATCCGCACGAGTGCGTTCATCGGCTGTTCGAAGCGCAGGCTGATCGCACGCCGGAAGCGGTCGCGATCCAATTCGGCGATAAGCAAATCACCTATGCAGAGCTCAACGAGCGCGCGAACCAGCTTGCGCGCGCACTGGTCGACGCGGGAGTTACGCCGCGAAGCTTTGTCGCGATATGCATCGATCGTTCGATCGGTATGCTCGCGGGCTTGCTCGGCATTCTGAAGGCGGGGGCAGCTTATGTGCCGATCGATCCTGGCTTTCCGCGAGAGCGGCTCGACTTCATGCTGGAAGACTCTAAAACGCGAGTCGTGGCGACGACCACGAAACTGGCGGAGAAATTCGCGGCGAGCAACGTTCCCGTGATCTGCATCGACGAAGTTCTCGAAGCGGGCATCGAGCGCGACGCAAGAAATCCGCAAATCCCGGTAACCGCGGAAGACGATGCGTACGTTCTTTACACGTCGGGCTCGACTGGCAAGCCCAAGGGTGTCGCGATTTCGCATCGCTCATTTTCGAATCTGCTGAGCGCGATGCGCGCCGAGATTTCATTCACCAGCGATGATGTTTTTCTTGCGGTGACGACGATTTCGTTTGACATCGCAGGTCTGGAATTGTTTCTGCCGCTGATTTGCGGCGGCCGTGTTGCCTTGGCGGATGAGTTTGCGACTGATGCTGGGCGGCTGACGGAGGCGATTGCTGCAACGCAGCCAACAGTGATTCAAACGGCCCCCGCGATATGGCGTTCACTTGTCGCATCCGGATGGCGCGGCGACTCGAAATTGCGAATCATCTCGGGCGGCGAAGCGCTCACGCGTACCCTTTCCGAGCAATTGCTGGATCGTGTCGAAAGTGTATTCAACGGCTACGGTCCAACTGAAACCACAATCTATTCGACAGTTCATCGCGTTGAGCGCGGAATCGGGCCAGTGCCAATCGGACATCCGTTGGCGAACACGCAAGTCTACGTCCTCGATGGCGCCTGTCAGCTTTTGCCGGTTGGTGTACCCGGAGAACTCTACATAGGCGGCGACGGTGTCGCGCGGGCTTATCTAGGACGTCCCGAATTGTCCGCGGAGCGATTCGTTGCAAATCCATTCGGGCGCGGCGATGACGCGCGTCTCTACCGGACCGGCGACATCGTAAGGCGCCTGCGCAATGGCGACGTTGAATACATTGGCCGCGCCGACAATCAACTGAAGGTTCAAGGGATTCGAATCGAGCCGGGTGAAATCGAGGCCGCGCTCGCGCGGCATCCCCAAGTCCAGACGGCCGCGGTAGCCGGGCTCATCGACGCCTCCGAAGTCAAGTCGCTGGTGGCGTTCGTCGAGCCCAAACCGGGACAATTGCCCGCGGCGGCTGCGATGCGAGCATTTCTGAGCGAGTCGATGCCAGTCTATATGATTCCGAAGCGCTTCGTTCTGGTGGACAGGATTGCGCTGACGCACAACGGCAAGATCGATCGCGCCAAGCTTCCATCGATTGACGAATTACCCGTTCAAGTTACGCAGGAGTACACCGGGCCGCGCGACGATATCGAGGATCGCTTGCAGGCTATCTGGGAGGAGGCCCTGGAAATTCGGCCGATCGGAATCCACCAGGACTTTTATGAGATCGGCGGACATTCGCTGCTCGCGGTCAAGGTTCTGGCGAGAATCGAGCGGGAATTCAATTGCCGCATCCCTCTCGCCGCGATGTTCCCGGCGCCGACGATCGAGAGTATTGGCGCTCGAATTGCACGCGACACGAAAGAAAGGGAAAGGCCCGCGACAGAGCTGATTCAACCGCTGGGATCCTTGCCGCCGCTCTTCGTCGTGGGGCATTTTCCCTTGTTCAGGCGGCTCGCACTCAAACTCGGCACCGACCGCCCTTTGATCGGTCTTTCGATACCCGACGAGGTTCGAATGCGTCTGCCATATAGCCTCGAGCAATTCGCAGGAATTCAAGCCAAGGCGATTCTCGATCTGAACAAGGGCGAACCGATTTTTTTAATTGGTTTCAGCGCTGAGGGAGTGCTTGCGTACGAAATCGCCCATCAATTGGTCGCCGCCGGGCGCAAAGTTGGCCTGGTTGCGATGATCGATACCACTTGTCCGTCGCAACAACGCGAGCCGCGGATTCTGCAAATTTCGCGATTGGCGCATATCCACCTAAGCGCAATTCGAAGCGGCGGGCTGCGACGGGCACCGGGCGAGATCGGAGATATTCTCAGCCGGGCAGCGCTAAGGTTGAAATTTCGCGCATGGAGACTCGCGGACCGTCTGGGCATTACGCGCGAGCCGCTGGTGCCGAAGCGTCCGGCAGATTTGGCCATGGCGATGATACTTGCAACCCGCGGTTACGTCGCACAGCAGTATTGGGGTCGAGTGCTGCTCTTCAAGCAAACCGCCAACCGGGAAGGTCGTTTTCGGTCGAAGGACTATGGCTGGGGTGAATTGGTCCGAGACGGTCTCGAAGTCTGTGAGATTCCAGGCGACCACCTGTCATTGTTGGTCGAACCTGGCGTTGCGACGGTGGCGGCGAAACTCGATGCCGCGATGAAATCGGCATGCGAGTCCTCGGTCGAGTTGAAATCGGCAGCCGCCTGATAGTTGGAACTTGCGACAAAGCGGCGTTCGCTCCATGCTATCGGTACGGCGGGGTCCAATTTGATGGTTCGATCAGAAGCCGTTCGGCGGGCGATTGCGCGAATCTGGCGGGCCGATTGAGATTGGACCGGGCTTCCTCGAAGGGTAGTTTGACTGCGTTAGTGCGGACGATGGCTGAATTTGTATGACTGTGAGTTTTACCGGTCGGATGGACATACGACAGGCGCTGGAGGAGCAATCCCGGCAAAGCCCGGATAATTTCGCGCTGCTCGCACTTGAGCGCCCGCCACTCACATATTCGCGGCTGCTAACTCATTGTTATCGCGTGATGGCCGACTTGAATCACGCCGGGATTTCGCGCGGCGACCGGGTCGCGGTCGTACTGCCCAACGGTCCCGAGATGGCCGCTTGCTTGCTCGCTGTCGCGATGGGCGCGTCGTGCGCGCCGCTCAATCCGAACTATCGGCGCAGCGAGTTTGAGTTTTACCTATCGGATCTGGCGCCACGAGCGCTAATCGTCGAGGAGGGCTCGGATCTGCCGGCGATTGCGGTAGCAGAGTCGCTCGGCATCCGTGTGATTCGTCTCCGCCCTTCGACGACAGACGCAGCGGGAATCTTCACGCTGGATCTCCCGCCAGCTCCGGCGAATGTCACTCCAGTATTCGCGCAGTCCGGCGACGAGGCTCTGGTTCTACATACGTCGGGCACGACGGCGCGGCCGAAGATGGTGCCGCTGACGCAGGCAAATCTGGCGGCCTCGATCGACAACATTATCGCGACGCTCGCGCTGACGCCGCGCGATCGATGCCTCAACGTGATGCCGCTGTTTCACGTCAGCGGAATTATTGGCGTGCTGCTTGCCTCGCTCGCAGCAGGCGCAAGCGTGGTCTGCACCAACGGCTTCAACGCCCCTCTATTTCTCGATTGGTGCCGCGAATTTGCGCCGACCTGGTACTTCGTCGTCCCGACGATGCATCAATCTCTGTTAGCGCATGCGCGGGAAAATCCGAAGGCGACCGCCAACCTTCGGTTACGATTCATTCGATCCGCCTCTGCGCCACTATCGCCAAAACTGCTGGCGGAGACTGAGAAGCTCTTTGGCGCGCCGGTGATCCACGGCTACGGACTGACCGAGGCGGCCCAGCAGGTCTCAATCAATCCGCTGCCGCCGGCGATGCGGAAGCCCGATTCCTCCGGCGTTCCCGGTCGGACCGACATCGGAGTCATGAACGAAGAAGGCGACCTGCTTCCATCCGATCAGACGGGCGAGATCGTCGTTCGAGGGCCCGCTGTCATGGCCGGTTACGCGAATAATCCGAAGGCGAACGTCGAGTCATTCATCAACGGATGGTTCCGGACGGGAGACGAAGGGCGGCTCGACGCAGACGGCTACCTGTACGTTACCGGACGAATCAAGGAGATCATCAATCGCGGCGGCCAGAAGATTTCGCCGCGGGAAATCGACGAGCTGATCGGCGCGCATCCGGCAGTCGCGCAGGCGGTCGCATTCCCGGTTCCCGATTCCCGTCTCGGCGAGGACATTGCCGCAGCGGTAGTTCTGAAAGTCAAAGATTCGATCACCGAGCACGGGCTGCGAGGTTTTATCGCGGACCGGGTCGCCGACTACAAGGTCCCGCGTCAAATCTACTTCGTCGATAAAATCCCGGCCGGTCCCACTGGAAAAATCCAACGTCTCAAATTGGCTGAGCAGCTTGGGATCACAGAAGGTGACGGCGGCGTTTCGATCGCTCGGGCGCCTTACGTGCCGCCGCAGACCCCGACCGAGCGGATGCTGGCGCATATCTGGCGCAGCGTGCTCCGGGTTGATCGAGTGGGAATCAACGATCATTTTCTTGCGCTCGGCGGGGACTCGTTGCTGCTGGCGCAAGTGACCTCGCGGTTGCGGCAGGCGGGCGGGCCGTCGATCTCGACGCTGACCTTTTTCGAGCGGCCCACAATCGCGGGACTTGCCGCGCTGATAGACTCTGAAGCCAATTCGAGACGCGGTCGAAATGATGCGGCAAGGCTCGAGCGCAAAGACTCCGTCAGCCGATCATCATCGCTAGCTGCCGTCGGCGACGGACGCGCTGGCGCTGCTAACGGAAATCGCGACCCGGCGATCGCACACTGGCCGATTCAGCCGCTCGGCAAGCGGCCGCCGCTCTACGTGATGGGCAGCTTCAATGGATTTATTCCGCTGGCCCGGAGGCTTGGTCTCGATCAACCCGTGCTTGGCGTTGCGATCCCGAACGAGCTGAAGCTTCGGATACCTTATCGGCTCGAAGAATTGGCCGCGGCCCAGGTCGAATCAATTTTGAAAGGCCAGACCTCCGGTCCCTACTTCCTGGCCGGATTCAGCGCCGAAGGAGTGCTCGCGTTTGAGGTTGCGCGGCAGTTGACCGCGAATGGGAGCGAGGTGGGATTGGTGGTCCTGGTGGATAGTCCATGTCCGGCGGAGCCTGATCCTTTTTTGATTCGGATGATGCGCAATGCTCGAATCCACACCAACGACATCGTGCAAGGTGGCATCCGGCAGTTGCGACGGGCCGCGTCGGGAATCGCGCGCCGACAGATTCTGAGAATGAAGATTCACAGTTGGCGGTTCGGGCGTCCGTTGGGGATTCCGGTCGGCAGACCGGCGCCTCGTGAGCCGATGGACGTCATTCTGGCAAACGTAATCGCCACCCGCAGTTATGTCGCGCAGCCCTACTCCGGACGCGTCTTGTTGTTCAAGCGGACCCGCGATTTGACTGGAAGGTACCGGCAACCCGACAACGGATGGGGTCGTGTGGTGCGCGACCGACTCGAGGTGTGCCGAATTGAAGGCGGCCACCTGGAGCTGCTGGCAGAGCCCGGCGTCGAAGTTCTGGCAGAGAAGCTGGCCGGGGCGATGGGAATCAAACGAGACGATCGGATGATCCAAAGATTGCCTGCGGTGGGATTCTAGTTTCGAACGAAAATCCTGTGATTTTTTTGAACGGTGATTTTGTTTTTCACTGTCACCTCGCCGGAGACCTGGTCGAAAGCGATCTCGCTTCGACGCAATTTCAACATTACAGATGGTAGAGAAAATGAACTCTATGAATAGACTGTTCAGGGGCAGCGAACGAAGGAAAACCCGTTTTCACGATGAGCGTGGAAATTTGATCGATCTGAAGGGCGTCGTTTACGCGCCGCGAGCATTGGCCGGCACATTTGTGCGGAAGTTGTTCGACGTCCGGCCCGTGCGACCCTGGATTTCTTACCGCGCCGTGAAATTTCTCGACGAGAAAATCACACCAGCGTGGCGCGTGATCGAGTTCGGATCCGGGATGTCCACGTTATGGTTTGCGCGCCGATGCGGATTTCTTCACAGCATCGAGATCAACGACCGTTGGTATCAGTTGCTGTCGCGGCGCCTGGAGGGAGCGAAGCACGTTCGCTATGAACTGCGCTCGCTCGACCAATACTGCGACGTGAGCGACTACGCCGACGCGTCGGTGGATTTGGCCTTTGTCGATGGAGCCTGGCGCTCGCGATGCGTGGAGAACGTGCTCTCGAAAATCCGTCCGGGCGGGTTTCTGTATCTGGACAATACAGACCTCGAAGGAGATCAGCCGGATGGAGATATCCCACGAGCGGAAGCCCTGGCGTTAAATGCGTGCAAAGCGCGCGGCGGGACCTACCGGTATTTCGTGGACTTCCGGCCCGGCCGATTCGAGGTCACCCAAGGGTTGCTGGTTCAGTTCTGAGCCGATCGTTAACGGTCAGTTTCAGTCACTTGCTAGCGATGCCGATATAATTGCGCCATCGTGGAACGTTCGCGAGATGCAGTGAAACTCAAAACCGGCGAAGTTCACGTGTGGTTCGGGCGCCTTGACCGCACGCCTGCGCGCCTCGCTCGGATGCGGACGATACTGAATGCCGAAGAGACGGCGCGCGCGGACCGATTCTACATGGATGTGCATCGCAATCGCTTTATCGCGGGGCGCGCGCTGCTGCGCGATTTGTTAGCCGGCTACCTGGCCCAACCGCCGGAAGCGATTCGCTTCGCATACAACGAATGGGGCAAGCCGGCGCTCGCGCCGGGCTTCGTCGCGAGTGACCTGCGCTTCAACCTGTCGCATTCGCAGGAGCTTGCGATGTACGCGTTTGTGCTCGAGCGCGACGTCGGCGTCGACCTCGAGATGATTCGCGCCGATGTTGCCAACGAAAAGATCGCCGAGAATTTTTTCTCGCGCCGGGAAGTCGAGACGCTGCGCGTCTTCCGCTCGAGCATCAGGCGGAAGCGTTCTTCAATTGTTGGACCCGCAAGGAGGCCTACGTGAAGGCCCGCGGCCAGGGATTGTCGATCGAGCTCGACAGCTTTGACGTGTCGCTCATTCCGGGAGAGGAGCCAAAGATACTTCGCGGCGACGATTGCCTGAACTGGTCGCTGGCGTCATTCAAGCCAGAGCACGGCTGGGTGGCTGCGATGGCAACACAAGGAAGCCCGCTGCAAATTTCTGAACCGCGCTGGATCTGAGCAGATGAAATTTCTTCCATTTCACGATTGAGTGAGGTGCGAAGGCCCCCTGAACTTTTCAGCCTTACGCTCGACATCGTTGGGTGCAAAACTAGTCGTGAATGATCAACTGGACATCAGGCAGGCGTCGATCTACCCGGAAACATTGCGTGCAAATCGAGTGCAATCGTTGCGGATTGCTTGGCCGTTAGCGAAATAACCGACCGGCAGGGCAGTTGCAGCGTATGTACTTAAAAAAAATTTCAGTGAGGATCGTTGTGCTCGTGATTTCCATTCCGCTGGTTGTGCTTGGCACGATTGTGAGCGTGGTGGGGCAGGCGCCGCCCAACCAACCGCCGCCTGGCGCGTATGCACCGATCCCGAACTACACAGGGGTTGGGGCCGGGGCGCTCTTCCGGAAAGCGATTAACGATCGCTTTTCAGGTGCGCAGCGGATGGCGCCGGCAATCGCGACGACGTCATTCGCGAATCTTCCGGCGGAACAAGACGGGACCTTGATCTATTGCGCGGATTGCAAGCTTACCTCGACATGTGCAGGAAGCGGGACCGGGGCGTGGGGGCTTGGGGCGCGGGGTCAATGGTCATGTGCGAGCGGAGCGCTGGAGGCGAACCTCAACGCGAACGGAAACAAGATGACCAATCTGGCGAACGGGGCCGTCGGCGGCGACACGCTGGCTTTCGGACAGCCGGCGGGCAGCGATCTCAGCGGATCGTTGCCTAACCCGATCGTTCAGACCGTGCTCGGCGGCAAGACGCCGGTTTACGCGAACCAATCAAACCCGATGCTCGTGGACTCGATGCTGGGGGTGGTCGGCGGGACCACGAAAGTCGTTGTGCAGGGTTCGGCGAATTTCACTTTGAACAAACCCTCGACGGTCGTGTCGGGCCATACGATGATCGTGGGCTATTTTTCGAACGACACCGCCGCGCCGACGCCGCCATCAGGATGGACGCTGATTCGCAGCGATACGGCTTGCGGCATTTTCGGAACGATGGGCAGCTACTACAAGGTTGCGGGATCGAGCGAACCTAGCACTTATACCTGGACAATCAATGGCGGGAATAACTACCATTCGGCGGCGCTGATCGACCTGGGAGTGACGGCGGCGAATCCGGTGGATGCTATCTCGCCGGCGGTTTGTGCATCAGGGCCCACGCTAGCCGGACTTACGCTCGGTGCTCAGCCGGAAAAGGTAGTTATCTTCGGCGGCGGGTCGAACAATTATCTGGGTTCAGCCACGGAAGTTGCGTTTAATCAAGGAACACAATTTGCGCACGTACAAGGCAGCGGGTCGGTGCCATTTTCGGGAGCCTACCTGACTGCTAACTATGCCATTAGTCCGTCGGTAACAATGACGACTGGCGGCGGTGCGGCGCAGATGATCGCAATCAAGCCGGCTAGCACTTATAGCTCCAGTCCCGTCCTGCAGGGTGACGGCTTTGCGGAGGTCACCAACCTTGTCGGAACAACCGGCAGCAATTCCTCGATCAAAGGCTTCAATATCGATGGGCGCTTCAACGTCAAGAATCCTATCTATGGCGCGAAGGGTGACGGGCTGACTGATGATACGGCGGCGATTCAAGCGGCATACAACGCGACTTGCGCGGCAGCGATTGGAGCGAACAGCGCAAACGCAAATATCGGGGCGACGTTATGGTTTCCTGCAGGCACTTACATCACGTCCTTTTCGCTTATCTCTAACTGTTCGCAACCTATCACCTGGAAGTGCGAGAGCGAGGGCGCTTGTACGATTCAAGCGGTGTCGGAAGGGATATTTCCGATCATCATGCACGAAGCGGCCTCCTATCTTAATGGCATAACTACGCAAGCTCCTATCCTGGCGGCGTCGCTGGCGACAGGTTCTGGATCGTCGTTGAATTGGGGGCCCGGTTCTACACAGTACTATGATCTAAAGGACGCGCAACTTGGACTTAATGCGACCGGATGGAACAACGCGAAACCGATCAACGGACAATCCGCGCTCAGCGTTGAGGGCTTTCTGAACTATGCGGGCGGCGCGCCAGGCAACGCCTTTATTCTCGAAAGCAGCGGCGACGATCTTAATCTTCCGAATAACGCCTCGACCGCAATTCAACTCTATTTGGTGCCGGGAACGCCGAACAAAATATCGGCGTGTATCATGACGACCGGCAGCGGTTTTGTTTGCACCGGCGCGGGCGGAAGCATCACGACAGCTACGACCTACGAATTTGAAGCCAGTTACGACGGTTCGACGCTGAGGGCGTTTGTAGGAACACCCGGTAGCACTACGACCCTTGCTGGAAGTGTCGCGGCGACGGGGACGATCGTTCAAAAGCCCAGCGAAGTGTTTGCACTAGGTGACGGCGGCGGACTTACGATAGGCGGCACTAATTTCGCGTCGGCGCATTGGATTGGCCAGCTTGATTCCATCCGCATTTCGAACGTGGCGCGGCATACGGCGACCTACACGGCGGCCACGGCCAAGTTCTCGAATGACGGTAATACGCTGGTCCTGCTGAACAACCTTGCGCAGAACGATACGCTCCTGCAGGTAACCAATATAACTGGTGCTCCTCTGGCGGCCTGGATCCCGCTGCATTACTACGGGCCCTTTGGCATTGGCTTGACGCCTGGAAACGTACACGCGAATTTTGTGAATCTAAGTTTGCAGGGCGGTAACTACAACCTGCTCGGCGAAAATGTACTCTATACGACGTTGGATCATGTTACTGGCACGGGAGCTTCGCACGATTCGTTCAAGTTTGAGTATATTTCCTACGGCACTCGAGTCGAGCATCTAACGGTCTCGCCGACAGCATTCGGCGAAGCAAACGTAGTGTTCTGTCATACCAACGGAGAGATAGACCTATCGTGGCTGTTCTCGACCGGCGGCTACTATGGGATGGAGTTAATCGACTCGGGCGGTACTTACTCGATGCTGTTTATGAATCCTAGCGGCACCTCGCTGGCCGATTTGGATATCGGAGGCAGTACTATCTTCACCAGCATCTCCATTCATGAGTTCAACGTCGATTTCGAAAGCGGCGGCACGCCTATCCCAGCAAGGATATGGGGGCAGGGCGCTTTCGAGTTCTATGGTGGTGACTGGCAGTACGATCCGAGTGTTAACGCGATCTGGGCTAACCCGGCTACTGCGAATGCGGGGCTGGCGCTTTCGTTGTTCGGCGGCCAGGTCGATATCCTGGGAACTCCTACCAATCCGCTGATTAGTTGGAAGGGATCAGGTTCACCGGCTACGCCAGCGACGTGGATAAATCCGATAGTAAACGGAAAGGCGCTTTCGGCGGCGACTGTGCCGCTGTCGGACAACAGTGATTATGCGCAAGCGCTGGGCGACGTGCTGATTCCGCCGGTCAAGACGGTCGCGACGCTGCCGACCTGCAACAACGCGGCGAAAGGATGGGTGGTGCAGATAAAAGACTGTAACGCGAACTGCACGACTTACTTAGGCACGACTTTCACAGGCGGTGGATCGACGCGATCAACGGTGCAGTGCAACGGCACCGCTTGGGAGCTTCACTAAGGCGCAGGATCAGGTCTTGCTGGACGATCCTCCGGCGCGAGTCGTTCAGGTCGGGTTGCATATGCGTGGGTGAAACTGGTCTGATCTTTTGCGTGGCTTCCGCATCTTTTTCTGAAGAATCGCGATGACATGGAGAGCGGTGCATCCGATTGTCAGATTGAGGCAGACTTTTTTTGCCGGGCGCAAAGTGATGCTGCCTATTCCCAAGGATGCGCGCGTGCTTGAAGTCGGCGGCGGCGACAGTCCGTCGCCGCGGTCTGACGTGCTGGTGGATTTCGCGCTCGAGCCGCGCGAGCGATGGGGCGGCAGAATCGAACGCGATGACCGTCCGCTGGTGCTGGCGCGCGGGGAGGCGTTGCCGTTTCGCGACAAATCGTTCGACTACGTAATCGCCTTTCATGTCCTGGAGCACAGTGAGCATCCCGAGGTGTTCCTGTCGGAATTGCAGCGGGTTGCGTCGGCCGGATATATCGAGACGCCCAGTTTCTGGTCGGAACGGGTGCTGCCGTATACGGTCCATCGGTTGGAAGTTGCGGCGATCGACGACGGCGGCGGTCCGATGCTGATGATCCGCAAGAAACCGGCAGCGGTATGCGATCCGCTGCTCGAGCGCGCGTTCAAGGCGAAGATGAACGAGGGGGCGCTGGCGACGATAAGTCCGGAGGCCTGGGTGACGCGTTTTCACTGGAAGGATCGGATTCGATACACGGTCGTGAATCCGGAAGTTGAGTCGGTCTGGCCGCTGGAGCCGGCGTCGCACGACGATTTCAATCCTCGAACGCGCGTCAGGCGAATCCTGGTAGCGGGGGCGGCAACGGTATTCGCTTTGCGGCGCCGTCTTCGCGGCACGAGCAAAATCTGAGCGACTCTCAGGCTGCATTAGCACGTCGCGGCTAAATTCGTAGGCAGAAAAAAGAAACTCGGCAGACAGCACTGAAGAGATTGTGAGTGCTGTTTGATTGGGCGCCTAATGGCGTTTCGATTCCGGAATCCTAATGGCCGATTGTCGTTTGCAACTGATCGAGCACGCTAATAGAATTCCCGCGCAGTGTTGAAAGTCTTCGCCTGACTATTCCGGCATCGCAAGGATAGACTGCGTGACGGAAATGGCCAGCAGTGCTTGTACCGAGGGGCCACGGAAAGAGCGCAATGACGCCCGCTTGTTCAGGGGTAATACCGAACAGAGTCTATGTCCAAAACCTTCGCATTCGCCGTCGAGCGCTTGCGGGCCACCGTGGTTTACTAATACAGTGGTTCCTAACGCGTCTAAACATTTCGTACACTCCATGAGAGACGCCTGAAGGAATCCAGGCAGCATAGCACTTTTGTAGATGCCAATAGCGTCAGTTAGGCATCGATTGGAGTGAATTTGGGCTCAGCCTATAGTTGGTTCCTCGGGAATCATGGGATGGCGGACGCGTGCCCGCTGAATAAGATCCTGGATCCGAGAACGCTTTGAGCCGGCGATGATTCGAGCGATCGAATTCTGACTTTGAAAAAAGGCGATAAGTTGAAGACGACAACGAGACGATCCCCGAGCCTGATGGCTTGGCGATTTGCGGCGTTAGCCGCGATTGCGTTAAACGCCTGCGCCAGCGCTCCGGCGCCAGTCCAACCGGTCACGAGTGCGCCTGGGACGCCGATGGTCGATGCTCGAGTGCCGAGCGTGGCAAACTCGGATGCTAATCAAGAGCGACTGAAGGCGTTGTGGGACAAGCGATCGGCGCGAGCGGAGACGACGACGGACTTTCCGATCGGGCCCGGGGACGTGATTGAAATCGAGGTGCCGGGGGTTGATGACCTCAAGGATCGAACTGTTCGAGTCAGCGGCAGTGGTCAGATAGAGCTGCCGCTGATTGGGATAATCGAGGCCACGGGTCAAACTGAAGCCGGTCTGCGGGAAAAACTGCGGGGCGCACTCGGCAAGTACATGTACGATCCGCAAGTGGACGTGTTCGTGAAGGAGTACCACAGCCGGCAGGTGGCGGTAGTGGGCGCGGTGAAGAATCCGGGGCTGGTGATATTGACGGGATCGGGTGAGACGATCCTGGACGTGATCACTCAGGCCGGTGGAATGACGCCCGAAGCAGCCGACGAGATCGTAATCCTGCCGGAGGTAAAGGGCGGAAGCGACAAGCTCAAGGAGATTGCGAGCTCGATGGCCGAGAGCAGTTCCGCGAAACCCGGGACAGATGCGGACTCGCATACCGGCACCACGCAGACGGCGCAGGCCGCGTCCGCGACCGGGGTGATGCCAGCATCGGTGCAAACGGGGGGCGGCGCAGTAGATCTGCCGACGCTGGAGCGGGAAGTGAGCAACGGTCCCGCAGTGGTGATCCCGTTGAAGAGCTCGATGCGAGGCAGTGCGAGATATGTCAACATGCCGGCGAATCCCGGCGACATCATCGTAGTTCCCGGCGGGGGAAACGTGATGGTCACCGGGTGGGTCTACAAGCCGGGGTACTTCCAGGTGGGATCGGGCTTGACGGTGCTAGGTGCAGTCGGTTCCGCGGGCGGAGCCATGTTCGCGGCGAATACGACGGACGCGACGCTGATTCGGAGCGACGGCAGCGGCAACAAGGTTTCGATACCGGTGAACCTGGATAAAATCTCGAAGGGCGAGGATCCCGACATCCCGGTTCGAGCCAACGACGTGATCGATGTCCCGTACTCCGATGTGAAGATAGGGCCGTACGTTTTCTATAACATCCTGACCCGGGTGCCGTTGCCTACCTACGGCTTCTGAAGTTGAAGAAACGATGACTCAACCTTCGCCATATTTTATCCGCCGCACTACGCCGCTCGAGGACGAGCCGGTCGATAATCGGGTTACCTCCTTCGAAGAAGATGAAGGGCGGATAGATTTCAATCAGTACTGGCGGACAGTCCACAAGCATATCTCGATGATCATCGCGATCTTCGTGGGCGTGACGCTGCTGACGATGATTCGGGTGCTGATGGAAACGCCGCTGTACACGGCGCAGTCGACTATCCTGATAAAACCGGGCACGCCGCAGATATTCGGCACTCAGGTGCTGGGCGGCGACAATTCGGAGAGCGGAGATCAGTCGGACTACTACGAGACCTACAACAAGACACAGTACGAGATTCTGAAGAGCAGAAGCCTCGCGGTCAGCGCGATCAAAGATGATGGCCTTGAAAAGATACTGACGGCCGGGGGGAACAATTCGGGGCCTGGATGGATCAGTTCGGCGCGGATGGCAGTCTCGCATTTCGTCAAGGGGATTTTCGGCGGTTCGTCGAGCAAAAAACCTTTGCCAGGGTACCATTTCGGGCGGGATACGGATGGAGTCAGCGGAGCAGCAATCGGCGCGTACATGGGCGGTCTGTCGATCAAGCCGGTACAGGACACCAACCTGGTCTATATCGTGTTCACTACTCCCGACGGCGAGCTGTCGGCGCGGCTGGCCAACGCTCACGCGCACGCGTACATCCGGCAGGGAATTGAGCTGCACAGCCAGGCAAACGAAGAGGCGCAGAAATTTCTCGAACAGAAGCTGGTCGACCTGAAGGAAAAGCTGCAGAAATCGGAGTATGCGCTTAACCGGTATCGGCGCGACCAGGGAATCGTGCCGGGCCTGATGTCGTTGGACGGCAAGGAGACGATCGTTCTCGACCGCCTTACCGAGCTGAGCAAGGGTCTGACCGAGGCGCAGGTCGCGCGGCTGGAAATCGAGGCGAAGGTCGAGCTGATTCACAATCATCAATACGACGCGCTGCCTGAGGTCCACGAGGACAAGATACTGGCGGAGTTGCGTACTCAATACGACGCGATGTCGACCGAATATGCCGGCATGGCGAAGCAGTTCAAGCCCGACTACCCACCACTGGCTCAGCTGCTGGCGAAACGAGACGAGGTGCAGCACGATATCGACCAGGAAACCCGTCGTGTGACCGCGAGTATCGAGTCGTCTTACCAGGAGGCGAAGGGCAAGGAAGACCGGCTGCAGGCGGAGATGGACAAGAGCAGGACCCACGCGCTCGGACTCAACGACGCGGCGGTCGAGTACGCGATCCTGCAGCGCGAGGTCGATACCAATCGCGACCTGTACAACAGCGTGCTCCAGCGGATGAAGGACGTCGGACTGGCGGCTGAGGCGCGTTCGTCGAACGTGGTGATCGTCGACGAGGCCGAGCCTGCGACGGTGCCGTCGAGTCCGCAGATGTCCAAGAGCGTGATGACCAGCGCGGTTCTGTCGCTGGCGGGCGCGGTCGCGCTGGCGTTCCTCCTCGAATTTCTCAACAACCGACTCAAGACGCCCGAAGAGGTGGAGCAGTATCTCCGGCTTCCGAACCTGGCGGTGGTGCCGGTGTTTTCGTATGTCGAGGAAAAGGGGCGCGACAGTTTGCGGGCGCTGAAACTGGCAAAAAAGAACGGCGATCAAAAAAGCGTCGGTCAAGAATCGGTGCCGGCACGTTTGTTTCGCGGGCATCCGCGCGAGCTGATCGGAGCCTCGAATCCATACTCGGTGCATGGCGAGGCGTATCGAACGCTGCGAACCGGAATACTTTTGTCGCGCGCCGGAGCGCCGCCGAAACTAATTCTGATGACGAGCACCACCAGCGGCGAAGGCAAGACGGTAACCTCGACCAACGCGGCGGTTCTATTCGCGCATACCGGAGCGAAGGTCCTGCTGATCGACGCGGATCTCCGGCGGCCGCGGTGTCATCGCGTTTTCGGAATGGACAAGGAGCCGGGGCTTACCGAGGTGCTGACCGGAGGGCGCGCGGTTTTCGAGATGATACGTCCGACGCAGGTGGACGGGCTGTCGATACTCACGTCGGGATCGCTTCCGCCGAATCCCACCGAACTGCTCGGATCGGACAAGATGAAGAAGATCCTGGCCGAGCTGGCGGCGAGTTTCGATTTCGTCGTGATCGATTCGCCGCCGGTGTTGCCGGTCAGCGATTCGGTGTTGCTCTCGACGATTGTCGATGGCGTGGTGGTGGTAGTAAATAGCGCGACGACGGCCAAGCAGCAGATCAGAGTTGCGTGCGCGCGCTTGAAGTACGCGAGATCGAAAATCTTCGGAGTCGTGCTGAACAAAGTGAATCTGCAGAGTCCGGAGTACAAGTACTACAAGAATTACTATTTCCACTATTCGAATGACGTTCTCGAAGGCAACGAGGAGTTCGCGCTGCCGCGGCCGAGCACCAAAGAACTCAGCTAGTTCGTCGCCCCGAAACTTTCCCGAGGGTCGGGTAAACGCCCAGTTGCTGGCCCCGTCATTTGCGTATCCTCGACAGAATATTTCAGGCGATTCTGTTCGGCCTGATCTTCCTGGCGCCGCTCGCGTTCGGATCGGTATATCCTTGGGCGTACCGGGTGGTCGAAGCGGCCTGCTTCGGTTTGTTCGGGCTGTGGATGCTGAAGCTGCGGATGCTCGCCAGCGATGGCGTGACGCCTGCGCGGAATGACGGCAAGCTGATCCGGTCGATAGGCGTTCCGGTCGGACTGCTGCTCCTATTTATCGGGTTCCAATCGCTTCCGATCCCGCCGGCGGCGTTGCGGGTGATCTCGCCATCGACCTATTCCCAGTACGCGCATATTTTTTCCGACTGGCCCGACCGCGCGCCGGGAGGAGACCTGGCGTCGATAGATGAGCATCAAAAGGCGCTGGCGCCGCAGCCGGAGACCGGCGCTCCGACAATACTGCCGACCAGAAATGAAGTCCTTCAAGGCGCGGCGGTACCATTCTCACCGCCGTTGGCCGGCCGCCTCGATGCGACTCGAGCGAGCGAGGCGAAACCGCCGGTGTCCGGGCTCGCGGTGCCTGCGATCTATTCGACGCGATGGCGTCCGCTGACGATCGCGTGGCCATTAACGAATGCCGGCCTGATTGGCGCCTTCGCGGTCGCGGCGTTGCTGTTCGCGGTTGCGTTCTATCCGCTTGATGACCAGGACGAATCGGGCGCGGGGATCGAGTTCACGCGGATCACGTTGGTCGCCGTGCTTGCGTCCGCGCTCGTTATCGCGATGGTCGGTTTGATTCAGTGGGCGACGTGGAACGGCAAGATTCTGTGGACGATCGTGCCGCTTGATTGGGGCGCGCCTGATCCGTCGGCGGCGCGCGCGTCGGGACCGTTCGTCGATCCGGATCACTTCGCCGGATACCTGGCGATGGTGTTTCCGTTGATGCTGTCGGGGGCGGTCTTCGGCGGCTTCCCGGCGCGATCCGGCGCGGATCTCGCGAAACGAATATCGTGCGGGTTCGCAGCGTTTCTGATTTTCATCGCGGTCGCACTCAGTCAATCGCGCGCGGGATGGATGGGCTTGGGTATCGGCACGGTCGCGCTGTTTTTTTTCGTGCAAGCGCGATCGCGGCTGGCTGAGGATTCAGGCGGCGTGAACAGTACGTCCCGACCGCTACGCACGTCGCTTGCGATCCTGGGTGTGATGGTTGTGCTCGCGTTGATGTTCGTCGGCGGGCGCGCTCGCGAAGAGTCCACCGCACGCCTGGGCGCGACGGTCTCGCAGGGCAGCATGGATCTGGGGGACCGCATGGCGCTGTGGCTGAAGACGCCATCGATACTGCGCGAGTTTCCGCTGTTCGGGGTTGGGCTCGGCGCGTGGCCGGAAGTTTTTTTCCGCTTTCAGCCGGTGCCTCGATCAGATTTGCTCTACAACGCGGCGCATAACGACTATCTCGAGATGTTGGTCGATATCGGACTGATCGGGATCGCGCTGCTCGGATGGCTGATAGTGCGAGTCGCGGCGCGGCTGCGATCCGCGCTGCGAACGGTGCCCGAGCAGATGCTTCCCGCGCTGGGAGCGATCACAGCGGGACTGATCGTGATGGCGGCGATCGAGTTTTTCGATTTCGATCTTCAGATTCCAGCGAATCTGATCTTGTTCGTGATCCTTGTGAGTCTCGCACTCAGGATGTCTATCCCGGTCGAAATGCCTGAACCGGGGCCGCGGCTGGTGCGTCCAGATGAAGGCGAATCGAAGGGCGGAATGTTTTACCTTCCGTTGGCGGGTGCGATTGGTCTCGGGATTTTCGCGCTGATGCAGACCGGGCGGCCGTATCCTTATGATATTGCGACGCCGGGTTCGTTGCGCGATGCGCGAAGCCTGCTGCTCAGCTATCCGTACAATCCCGATACTCATCGGTTCACGCTCGCGCGCTTCGGCGCCTCGATGGAACCGGCGACGCGATCGCGCTGGATTGCAACGTGGGAGTGGCTCGATCCCACCGATCCGCACGCGCGCGACGTCTACGCGCAGGATTTGATCGATCGCGGCAGGCGACCGGATGCGATGCGGCAGATAAGCGAGTCGGTATTCGCCGCGCCGATTGCGTCGTGGCACTTTTATTTGAGTCCGCGAATCCTGCCGTGGCTCCCTGACGACGAAAAGCGCGCGATCAACGATGGCCTCGAGCGCGCAGTGAGTTCAGGTTTCAGCGGATCGGTCGACGCGTTGGGGGATTTCTACCTGTCTGTTGGCAAGCCGAGTGAACGTGCGTCTTTGTTCACGCAGGCAGCCGAGCGCGAGGACGATCCCGCCCGTCGCGCGCAATATCTTCGCGGCGCGGCCGACGCTTATCTCCAAATGGGGCGGCTTGAAAAAGCCGGCGAGGTGCTGCGGACCGCGATCGACACGGATCCCGGCGAGGCGGATGACTACACCGAGCTGATTGCGCGAGTGCTGGTGCCGCGTCAGGAGTTCGAGCAGGTGCAGAGTGTTATATCGGATGGAATCGATCGCGGCGCGGACCCATGCAAGGTTGCGCTAAGTGCGGTCAGCGGGGCGCAGGCGCTCGGTCGCGTCGACGTCGCCGAGCAGGCGCTCAACACGGCGGTCAAGGCTGATCCGACGTCATATGAATGCACCTTCGCGATGGGCGATCTGTACCTGGCGACCGGCCGGAACGCGCGCGCGGTGTTGCTGTTCGAGAAGGCCACCGAGCTGAAACCGGATTCGGTAGTGGCGTACACCGACCTCGGGACGGCCGCGGATAGAAATTATGACTACTCGACGGCGGAGGCGGCGTACAATCGCGCCGCTTCGTTAGCGCCGCAAAACCAGGACGTCGCGGAACGGCTGGCGGGATTCAAACATAAGCTGGCCGACGCCGCGGCGGATTCGGATCGGCCACAGGCGGTCCCGGCTGAAGCTGCGGCCCCGGACGCTGAGGCGTCGCCGGCGGCGGATTCGGACGCGCGGTAGCATCGAGACCAATCTCATGTGTGGCATCGGCGGATTGATTGGAGCGCAGGACGAAGGCGGCGTGATTTCGCGCCGGCTGCTGGCGGCGTTGCGTCATCGCGGGCCCGACGACGAAGGCATGATGCAGCCGACGCCGACCGTGTCGCTGGTGCATACGCGGCTCTCGATTTTCGATCTCAGCGCTGCGGGACATCAGCCGATGACGGACGGGCCATCGCGAGACTCGGGCGGATCGTGGGTAGTGTTCAATGGGGAGATTTATAATTTCAAGGAATTGGAATCAGAGCTCGCGGCGCGCGGGCAGGCGTTTCGGACGCGATGCGATACCGAAGCGATCCTGCGCAGCTACCGGGAGTGGGGCGAGGCGGCGATACCGCGCTGGCGCGGGATGTTCGCGATCGGGCTCGTCGATCCCGCGCGCGGAGTCGGCTACCTGGTGCGCGATCGGCTGGGGATAAAGCCGCTATATATGAGGCGGCTGCCCGGAGGCGCGTTGGCGTTCGCAAGTGAGCTTCGCGCCTTGATGTCGCTGAGTCCCGAAAGTGGTTCGAATGAAGTCGAGCCGGCGGCGCTCGAGAGTTTTTTCGCGCAAGGCGCCGTGCACAGCTACCAGACGCTGATCAAAGGCGTCGAGATGCTCCGGCCGGGCGAGATGCTTGCAGTTGATCTCGCGACCGGCAAGGAACTGCGCCGCGCGACCTATTGGCATCTGCCGGCTGGAGCGGCCGGTGGCGAAGTGCCGGTGCGCGCGGACGCGGTCGAAGAGTTGCGCGAGGTCGTGATGGGTGCGGTCAAGCTTCATCTTGCGAGCGACGCGCCGCTCGGGCTGTTCCTCAGCGGAGGGATCGACTCGTCTGCCCTGCTGGCGCTTGCGTCGGCGTCGTGGAGCGGCACGCTGCGCACTCTGACGATTGGTTTCGATTCGCCGGATTTCGATGAGAGCGATATTTCAGCCGCGACCGCGTCCCGGTTCGCAGTCGAACATCAGAATATCCGGCTGGCTGGTGCCGATGTGCTCCGCCAGATGCCCGGCGCGCTGGCCGCTATCGACCAGCCGACGGTCGACGGGTTCAACACTTATTTTGTCAGCAAGGCTGCGCGCGCAGCCGGCCTCACGGTGGCATTGTCGGGACTGGGCGGCGACGAACTGTTTGGCGGATATGCGACTTTCACCGACGTTCCGCGCGCGCTGACACTGGCTGAAAATCCGGTGCTCAACATGATCGCCAGACTGGGCAGCGGTTTCATGCGAAATCGCGCGGGACTGAAACTGGCGGAGACTACTCGGCGTCCGCCCGACGCGCTGGCGATGTATCTGCTACGGCGCGAGCTTTTTCTACCGGCGGAACGTCGAGCGCTGATGCCGCGGCCCGAATCGTCGGATCCTCTCACCGGCGTCGATTCGGCATTGCTCGAGCAGTTGCGGGCCGAGTCGCGTGGAATGGGCGCCGCCACCAAAATCAGTTTTTTCGAGATGAACCTCTACATGCGCCATATGCTGCTGCGCGATTCCGACGTCGCGAGCATGGCGGCGCCGATCGAGTACCGCGTTCCGTTTCTGGACCATTGCATGGTCGAAGCGGTTTTCTCGGCGCCCGCTAGTTGGAAGATGCCGGACCCGCGGCCGAAACCGCTGCTGCTCGATATTGCGGGCGCGGGAGTTGCGCCCGAGGCGTGGCAACGCCCCAAGCGCGGGTTCACCTTTCCGTGGGCAGAGTGGATGGGCAAGGACCGGCCGCTTTACCCGGTCGCAGAGGACGCGGTGAACGATACGGGGAGATGGCGCGATCTCGGAATCGACGCGGGCGCGCCTCGCAGAACCTGGAAGCAATTTCTCGCCGGTGACAGGCGCGTCAGTCCATTGCAGATTCTCGCGTTCATCGTGATGCGCGATTATTCGGCGCGATTCAAGCTCCACGCAGCGTGAAGATCCTGTATCTCAATCCTTCGGGAGAGCTTGGCGGCGCCGAACGCAGCCTGCTGTTTCTGATGGCCAGTCTGAGGGCGGCGAAACCTGACTGGCAGATGCAACTGGTCGCGGGGAGCGACGGTCCGTTGATTCGGCGCGCTCGAGAAATCGGAGTTCAGGCGAACGCAATTGATTTTCCCAGTTCACTGTCGCGCCTTGGTGACGCGGGCGCCGGCGGTCCCGCCGGTCGGAATCAAAGTCATCTGCGACTGGTTGGCAAAGTGGGACGCGCGGGAGTCCCGAGCATCGCGTACGTGCGCCTCCTGCGGCGGACATTGGCGCGAATGGCCCCGGACTTGATTCACAGCAACGGCTTCAAGATGCACGTGCTGGCGGCGTGGGCGCGTCCGGCGGGATGTCCATTGATTTGGCATATTCGAGATTACGTCAGCGCGCGGCCGTTGATGTCGCGGCTGATTCGAGCGAACGCGAATCGATGCACGGCGGCGATTGCGAACTCGAACAGCGTCGCCGAAGACCTGCGAACGGTTTGCGGCGACAAGTTGCGAATCCATCGAGTGTATAACGGCGTCGATCTGAAGGCGTTTTCTCCGGGCGGGGAGATCGCGAATCTCGACGAGATGTGCGCGATGCCGGCGGTGGCAGCGAACACGATAAGAGTGGGTTTGCTCGCGACAATGGCGCGCTGGAAGGGTCACCAGGTTTTTCTGCGGGCGGTTGCGAAGGCGTCACGCGTGATGTCGATGCACGCATACGTGATCGGGGCGCCGATTTATAAAAATGAGAGCAGCCAGTACCAGATAGACGAACTGCGGCGGGTGGCGGCGGAACTCGGCATCGAGGAAATTGTCGGATTCACCGGTTTCGTCGATAACAGCGCGGCGGCGATTCGAGCGCTGGATATCGTCGTGCATGCGAGCACGCAGCCGGAGCCGTTCGGACTCGCGATCGCGGAAGGGATGGCGTGTAGCAAGCCGGTGATCGTTAGCGCGGCGGGCGGCGCAATCGAGATAGTCACGCCGGGAGTTGACGCGCTCGCGCATCCCCCGGGCGATGTCGACGCGCTGGCGGATTGTATCGTGAGGCTGGCGGACGATCGCGGCCTGCGAGATCGGATCGGCGCGGCGGCGCGAGCGTCGGCTGAGCGCCAGTTCTCACGCGAGCGAGTGGTCGCTGAGATGCTTCCTATCTACCAGGGAGTGGCACGCGCCGCGGCGTGATGGGTCGCGCGGAGCGAGCAAAAATCCAGTGGCTGTTTCCATGCCTGCTGATTTCGTTCTGCGCGATTTACCTCATCTACTATCCGCCGTCGTACGGAATCGAAGACGAAGGGAACATTCTTCAGTTGTCGTACAGCCTCAGTCACGGGACGATTTACCCCGATCATGCCGGGCCGTACGCCGGCCCCTCGATCGATGGGCATCGAGTTTCGAAGTTCTCGGCGTTTCATGCGGCGATGATCGCACCGCTATGGAAGCTCGATTGGCGGATGGGGTTTGGAGTGGCGGCATTATTTTTTGCGGCGGGCGCTTTCGTCGTGCGCAATTGGCTTACGCGGGAAAATCTCAGCGGCGATTGGAGCGTCCTGTATTTTCTCCTATTCGGAGCGCTGTACTACACGCAGACGGTGATGGCTGCCGTGCCTGCCGCGGTCGCGGGACTGTTCGGGGTATCGCTGCTGCTCCGCGAAGAGCCGCGGCCGATGCCGGCGGGCCTCATGTTCGGCGCGAGCGTTTTGATGCATCCGTGGATGGGTCCCTTCGCGATGGTCAGCGCCACGGTCTGGCTGCTTGAAAACTGGCGGATCGATCCAGTCGAAAGAGCGGGCTGGCTATTTGCCGGAGCGATTGTGCCGATCGCGATGTTGGGCACTTACAACTTAGAGACCACCGGAAATCCTTTTCGAAGTGTGTACACACTTATGGGGCATCAGAACTCATTCGTGGGCGATCACTTCGGATCCTATGTGTTGTTCTACGTCGCGTCGCTCGCGATCTTTCCACTTGCAGGCTGGGTAGTGTTCTCGCCGAAATGGGCAAAAGGCTGGACGTTGCCGGCGACGAGCGCGGCGATGGTCTTGCTGGCGTCGCTCTACTACTACCGGGACGGGCTCAACGTTTCGGCGTCCGCGGTGCCTAGCACGATGGCATTGATTGCGGGCGCGATTCCCGGTCAGCGATTTCTGATACCGGTGTCGATGGTCGCATGCATTCCGGCAGCACGATTTCTCGATGCGCAATCGGAAAGGATGCCATCGTGGGTAAGCCGTCTCGCCAGACCGGTCGCGCTGGGGGCGTTCATCGGCGGCTTCGCAGTAATGAGTACGGCTCACAGTTCCTTTCTTCGCGCGCACGCGACGGTGCAGCAGGCGCTGTGCGAGACTATTCCGGGCAACGCGGCGGTTGCGATTTCAGATGACGTGTTGAAGGAGACGGCGCCGATTTGCCAGGTATTCGAGCATGCGGTGCTGACGCAAGATTCCGCAGTACCGTCGCCGGATATGTTCACCGCGTGGCTTGGTGCGCCGGGAGCGCGTGCGCCGAGTGGTTGGCTGGAGAAGCGCGACACGAAGACTTTTCAAATCAGATCATGGATCTGGAATCGCGATCTGTTTGTGGCAGCGCCGTCGGGAGAATCATTGCGCCCTGCGCGGGGAACTACCGAGCACACTCCGCCGGCGTAGTAGCACCTATGTCGAATCCGTCGATTCTCGTCACAGGTTCTTGCGGGCTGATTGGCTCGGAGGTATCGCTACTTTTTGCGAAGAATGGATTCCGCGTTACTGGAATTGATAGCAACCATCGCGCGGTTTTCTTCGGGCCTGAAGGCGACACCAGCGCGATGCGGGATCACCTACGCCGCGAGATTCCCGGTTATCGGCACGAGGCCCTTGATATTCGCGATCGTGAAGGGGTGTTCGCGCTAGTCAAAGGGGTCAAGCCCGACCTGATCGTGCATGCGGCTGCACAGCCTTCGCATGACCGCGCGGCTGCGATAGCCGTCTTGGACTTCGAGGTTAATGCGTTAGGCACTCTGCACATGCTGGAAGCGGCGCGCAATTATTGCCCGGAATCGCCCTTCATTCATATGTCCACGAACAAGGTTTACGGAGATAGGCCAAATTCGATCCCACTTAAGGAATTAGAAAACCGTTGGGAATTCGATGATCCCAAGTATGTAAATGGAATTTCCGAGAACCTGTCTATCGACCAGACCAAGCATTCTCTGTTCGGAGCGTCAAAGGTCGCGGCTGACGTGATGGTGCAGGAGTATGGGCGGTACTTTAACATGCCGACCTGCTGCCTGCGCGGCGGTTGTCTGACGGGACCTAACCATAGCGGCGTGGAGTTGCACGGATTTCTCAGCTACCTGATCAAGTGCAACGTGGAAGGCAGAGAGTACAAGGTCTTCGGTTACAAGGGAAAACAAGTCCGCGACAATATCCATTCGGAGGACGTCGCGCGCTTTATGTTCGAGTTCTATAAGTCTCCGCGGGTGGCGGAAGTGTACAATCTCGGTGGCGGCAAGGGGAACTCGTGCTCGATTCTCGAGGCCTTCGCGAAAGTCGAACAGATTACCGAACGTCCTATGAATTGGAAGTACCTGGACGAAAACCGCAACGGGGATCATATCTGTTACTACAGCGACCTGCGCAAAATGCAGTCGCACTATCCTGGCTGGAGCGTGACTAAGAAACTGCCCGACATTTTCGAGGCGATAGTTGCCGGTCAGATGGATCGGAATACCAACGGTACGAGATGAGTGCGGACTGAGAGCTCGATGCGGATAGCGCTTTTCACACCGTTCTCGCCGGACATTGGTGGAGGTTCGATCCAGTTGAAGAGCCTGCTGCCTCAGCTTACGGAGTTTGAGATTGATTGGTACTACTTAGCTTCGGCGAGAGGCGCTTTCGGTGTCGGTACATGGCTTGGCCCGCAGTTGATGGGAGGGCCCTTGCTCCACGATGTGAGCCGGGCCAGCCGTTTGTGGTTGCAAGGCACGTCCAGAAGAATACGGGAAATCGCGGCGCAGATGGACGCGGACCTTTATTGGATCGTTGCGATGAACGAGGGTGTTCTGGTGGGACTTGAGCTGAGCGCATCAGGTAAGCCAGTGCACCTCACTGTCCACGACGATCCGGTTTCTGTGTTTCAGAGATCCAACCGTTATCGGCATCTATCTCCTCTTATGTCCAATTCGTTTTCGCGGTTGTTGAGATCCGCTCGGTCTGTAGATGTTATCAGCCATGGTATGCGCGACTTTTATCTAGAGAGGTTCGGGATCGAGTCCCTGGTGGTCTACCGTTATGTTCCAGGGCTCCCGCGCTTCAAGGATCATGTTATCGGCAAGGACGTGCTACGGATCGGTCACATTGGGATAACTTACAACGCCAGTCAGTTCAGGGAATTTGTCGAAGGGTTACGTGCGCATGGACGCAGGCTAGGCGTGCCAGTCAAGCTGGTTAAGATAGGTAGGTCGCGCGAATTCGAGAAGGTGCAGGAAGATCACCCGGATTTGGTTGAGGACCTGGGAGAACTTCCGGAAAAAGCAGCTATAGAGGAATTATCGAAATGCAACTTCCTTTATAGCATGTATCCTGACCTGCCTCGATTCGAAGTTTTTCGAAAGACCAGTCAACCGATGAAGTTGTCCACCTATATCCAGGCTCAGCGACCAATTTTCGCACACACGCCTGAGGACAGTACGCTTGCGGCTGCGGTCAGGAAGTATCGGATAGGCACTGTATGCCCATCGTCGGATCGTCAAGGCATAGAAGTTGCCCTAAAGGCGCATCTGCACCTCGAAGAAGTGCCGCGTGAGCGTTTCGAGCAAGCCAGGAGCGAACTGCTTGGTATTGCACAGGTGTGGGCCCTTGAAAGCGCACTAAGGAGTTCCGGGACGCCATTCTCGCAGAGTAGGACGGCTAGCCGGGTAAGTTGAAAGGGTTAGAAAATATTCGGGACAGCTTTCATAGGATCTTGCGGCCTTGGGGATTCGATGTGGTCCGCTATCGACCGGCGAATGACCCGGATCAACGACTGGTGCATCTGTTTGGACGTTATAGGGTTAAGACGGTGCTGGACGTTGGAGCGAATGTCGGTCAATTCGCAAAGAGAATGATCGCGGCGGGATATCCTGACCGGATCATATCGTTCGAACCTGTTTCTTCCAGTCATTCGATGCTTTTGAAAAATGCTGAAGGGTATGATCAGTGGCAGGTTGCGAGGCGTTGTGCGTTAGGCGGCGAGCGTCGAAAGGTGATGGTGAACATTGCCGGTAACTCCGAGAGCTCATCGCTTTTGCCGATGCTGGAGCGGCATGTCAGCGCGTTGCCAATCTCAAAGTATCTCGGCGCTGAAGAGACGGAACTGATCCGGCTCGATGATGTCCTGGAGGAATTCCTGCCGGCTGAGAAGGGCGCATCGTTGGCCCTTAAGATGGATGTACAAGGGTTCGAAGGAGAAGTTCTGGACGGTGCGCCACGGACGCTTAAGCAGATAAAAGTGATTTACACGGAAATGTCGCTGTGTCCGCTCTATGACCGGGAAGTCCCTTTCTTTGATCTGTATTCGAGGATCCTCAAGCTAGGCTTTCGGTGTGTAGGTATAAGTCCTGGATTTCTCGATCCGACCACCTGGGAAGTGCTGCAAGTAGACGCTACCTTCGTCGCGGAACAGACTAACAGCAAGTGAAACCAGCAGTCCTATCGGCGAAAATGGCGTGATCGCATTTGTAATCTGCCTGGCGGCTTTTGTCTCGGTGTATATCGCGGGACGGCGATCGTTGTCGGCGGGCGTGGGCCTCGCGCTTGGCTTCGGATATTTGTACGGATTTATTCGGGCTAACTATCCGCAGCCGGCCGGCTATTTTATTTTCGATGCCAGCTTGGCGGGGTTGTACCTGGCTATTCTCACGCGCAAGCGCAGCCCGCTCGAGCGGCGCAAGATGCGGCAGATCGCGCCCTGGGTGTTGATAATGACCGCGTGGCCGATGGCGCTGGCCGTGCTTCCGCTGCAGGACGCTATGATTCAATTAGTCGGGCTCCGCGGTCAGGTATTCTTTCTGCCATTCCTATTGATTGGAGCAATGCTCGATGATAACGAGCTTAGGAAGCTGGCGTTCTGGCTGGCAGTGCTCAACATCATCGCCTTTGCTTTTGCCGGTGGCGAATACGTTCTTGGCATTGCCCGATTTCTTCCGCGTAATGCTGCCACCGCAGTCATCTACGCCTCCAAGGATGTCGCGACGAGCGGGGGCGACTTCGCGTATCGAATTCCTTCAACCTTCGTTAATCCGGCGGGCTATGGCGGAGTGATGGTCCTAAGTCTGCCGATACTGGTCGGTGCGTGGGCTCGGGTCGAGGAACGTACCTGGAACCGCGTGTTATTTGCGGTCAGTATCGCGGCTGCGGTGTTAGGCGTATTCGTGTGCGCTTCTCGCAGTCAGGCCGTGCTACTGATCGTGCTTGCCATAGTAGTATCGCTGTCGTTCCGGGTTCGCTTGACCGCTTACCTGGCGTGGGCCGTGATCGCCGCAGCTGTCGGCTGGCTGGTAGTAACCTCGCCGCGCCTTCAGCGGTTTACCACGCTACAGGACACCAGTTACGTTCAGGTCCGTCTCCGGGGAAGTGTTAACGAAGGGTTCCTGGAAGAAGCGGAAAACTATCCGCTAGGCAATGGACTAGGCGGCGGCGGCACCAGCATCCCGTACTTTCTGCAAGACCGCCTGGTGAATCCGCAGATCATCGAGAACGAATACGCGCGAATCATGACGGAGCTTGGTATTCCGGGTCTGGCAATCTGGCTTGCATTTATTTTCTGGGTTTTCACTCGCGCCGCGCCGCGGAGATCCGATCCATGGTTCATTGGGCGGCGCCTCGCGTACGTGGCCACCCTGATGTTCCTCGCACAGGGGGTGATTGGACTCGGATTGCTGACCTGGATTCCCGGCACCGCAATGCTGATGTTACTGATCGGCTGGATCGCGGTTCCGAACCGGCTAAGAGTCGCGGTCGCCGATCCGTGGGCGCCTTCGATTATACGAAGTGACTTCATCCGATCACGCGTGGGAACTTGACGTGCCAGTTTCGGCGATCAAAATGTCCCAACCCTCACGCGCGCGAACCTGGGTGCTCGTCGCGGGTGGATTCCATCGGAGCGGCGGCATGGACGCGGCCAATGCGGCTCTGGCGACGTATCTTGCGGACCGAGGCAGCAAGGTACACCTCGTATGCCATCGAGCCGACGAGGATCTTCTCCGACAAGAGATGGTCGAGGTTCATCGCGTTGAGCGGCCAGCGGGATCATTTTTTCTTGGCCAATGGTTGATCAACTCAAGCGGCCGGCGAGTCGCCCGCGCGGTGCTGGGGCACGACGCTTCGGCGCGCGTAGTGGTGAACGGCGGCAATTGCAACTGGCCCGATATCAACTGGGTCCATTACGTACATCACGCGTGGCGCGAAATGGATGCCGCCGGTCCGCAACTGTCGCGTGCAAAGCTGCGGCTGGACAAGTCCGTCGCGCTCGTCCGTGAGCGACGAGCACTGGTGCGCGCGCAAGTGGTAATCGCCAATTCAAATCGTACCCGCGACGATTTGATCAATCTGTTAGGGATTCCCGCAGAACGCGTGCACACGGTCTATCTCGGCAGCGAGCCGCACTGGCGATCGCAGACTCCCGAACGTCGCTTGTCGGCTCGCGAATGGTTGGTCAAGCCGGCCGATCGTCCGCTTGTGGCGTTCATCGGATCTTTCGGATTCGACTCGCGAAAGGGTTTCGACACTTTGTGGGAAGCGTGGCAAAAGCTTTGCCAGCGCCGCGAATGGGATGTCGATCTGGTGGTGGCAGGCGGAGGTCGCGCGCTGCCGGCATGGCAGGCGCGGGTCGCGCAAGCGGGCCTGGGCAGTCGCGTATCGATGATCGGGCACACGGACCGAATTGCTGACGTCCTCGCGGCGTCGGATCTGCTGGTGAGCCCGGTTCGATACGAACCTTACGGCCTCAATGTTCAGGAGGCGTTATGCTGCGGAGTGCCGGCAATGGTCAGTGCAAGCGCCGGAGTTGCCGAGCGCTACACTGCGGACCTTCGCGACTTGCTGATTCCTGAGCCGACCGATGTTGATGGATTGGTGGCGAGGATGCTTGGATGGCGTTCGGCAATGAATGACTGGAAGCAGAGCGTGGCGCCGCTCGCGCGTCAATTGCGCGCGCGTACTTGGGAAGCGATGTCGCGCGAGATTGTCGAGATCGTGGAAGATGCGCGGCCCGCCGGCGACCTGGCGGCGTCGTCGGATTGAAGAAAGGATTTGAATTTGGCGTCAGCGTTGACAAATAAAGTGCCTCCTCCGGAAATGCCGGAGGCTTCGGGCGACCACGCGACCGAATCGACGCCGACAATCAAGATCGTGGCGGGCCGGCGCTCGGCCGGGCTCGATCTGTACGACCTCTGGCGGCATCGCGACCTTTTCTATTTCCTGATGTGGCGCGACGTGAAGGTGCGCTACAAGCAAACGCTTCTTGGCGCCTCGTGGGCGATTCTTCAGCCGCTGCTTACGATGCTTCTGTTCACGGTAATCTTCGGCCGGCTGGCGAAGGTGCCGTCGGACGGAATTCCGTATCCGATTTTCGCGTACGCAGGGCTGCTGCCCTGGACGTTTTTTTCAAATGCCGTGACCATCAGCAGCAACAGCCTGGTGGGCAACGCCGCGATCATCACGAAAGTTTATTTTCCGCGGATGATGATCCCGGCGGCAGCGGTCGGAGCGGGGCTGGTCGATTTTGCGATCGCGGGCGTGATTCTTATCGCGATGATGGCTTGGTATGGATTCGGACTGAGTCCCGCGGCGCTGATGCTGGCGCCGCTGGTGATTCTGACGGTGATTCTGGCGCTCGCGGTCGGCACCTGGACGTCGGGCCTCAACGTGAAATACCGCGACGTTCGATACGCGCTGCCATTCTTCATCCAGATGTGGATGTATGCGTCGCCGGTGATCTACCCGACCAATTTTGTGCCGGCGCAATGGCGTTGGCTGTTGGTGCTGAATCCCCTGACCGGGGTGATTGAAGGCTACCGGTCGGCGCTCTTCAACCGGCCTTTCGAGTGGCAGCATATGGCGGTGTCGGCGGTGATCAGCCTCGCGATGCTGGTTTACGGAACCTATTCATTCAAGCAAATGGAGCGCGAGTTTGCCGACATCATTTGAACGATGTCGGGCGCATCCGTTCGCGCGTGCAATACGACTGTGAATCCGATCATCAAAATTCGCGGACTGGGCAAGCAATATCGAATCGGGAAGCGACGCGTCAGTCGCACGCTTCGCGAAGCGGCGATGGATTCCGTCACCGCGCCGTTGCGTTACTCGCGGTCGATCCTGAGGCGAACGCCGGACGATGCGGGCAACGTCGAGAAACGCGATACGATCTGGGCGCTGCGCGATCTCAGTCTTGATGTGGGAGAGGGCGAGGTGCTCGGCGTCATCGGGCGCAACGGCGGCGGCAAGTCCACGCTGCTCAAGGTCATGTCGCGGATTACGGAGCCGACGACCGGACGGGTTGACCTGCATGGCCGCGTCGGAAGTCTGCTCGAGGTCGGCACCGGATTTCATCCGGAGTTGACGGGTCGCGAGAATATTTTTCTGAGTGGCGCGATTCTCGGGATGCGGCGAAATGAAATCGAGCGCAAATTCGACGAGATCGTAGCGTTCGCAGAGATGGACCAATTTGTCGACACTCCGGTCAAACATTATTCGAGCGGGATGTATGTGCGATTGGGGTTCGCAGTCGCGGCGCATCTCGAGACCGAGATTATTCTGATCGACGAAGTGCTGGCGGTGGGCGACGCGGCGTTTCAGAAAAAGTGCCTTGGCAAGGTTGGCGATGTCGCGCGCGCAGGGGCGCACGGTGTTGTACATCAGCCACAACATGGCGTCAGTCGAAGCGCTGTGCGACTCGTGCATCTATCTCATTGGCGGACGGCTGGAAGAGGCGGGCAAGCCGCGCGACGTGATCGCGAAATATATGGCGTCACAGACCCGCGCTAACTCGGGCACGATCTCACTCGCGGAGCATCCTGGTCGCAGGCCGGGATACAAGCCGCATCTTCGATTTCTGGAGTTGCGATCCGGAGCCAAGACGGCAGTCGGAGCGATCCGCATGGGCGACCCACTGACGATCATAATGAGCTTTGAGGCGGCGAGCCCACTTAGGCCGGTGGTAGGAGTGATAATAAAGACGATCCAGGGAGCGTCGGTTTGTTCGGTCAACGACAGGTTTTCGATGCAACTGCGTGACTGCAAGATGGTATCTCGAGGGACGGTGGTTTGTGAGATCGACCAACTGATGCTGATGCCAGGGCAATACAACATAGATGTGTCCTTCGGCGATTTTGGTCCGGAGCTGGACGTCGTATCCGACGCGATCTCGTTCGATGTGCTGCCCGCCGACATGGCTGGAATCGGCAGGCTGCCGCCGTCAAGCCAGGGTCCGATGTACTGCGCGGGGACGTGGAAGCTATGCGAAGATACAGATCGACTGTGACGTATCGGCGCGGATAAGAAGTCCAAAAAATGTTGGAATCAGTTCAGCGATTGGCGCGCGCGGCATCAGGCGCCATCGGCAGAGAGTCGTGGATCATTCGGCAGCTGCGACCCGCGTACGAATCAACGCTGCAAATCTTGAGCGGCGAGCGCGGGGTACCGTGGGAAATTAACGGCGTGCCATTCAGGATTGACCCGCGCTATCGCAATCAGTTGGGCAAAAACTACGAGGCTGAGGTCGCGCACTTCCTGAGCGAAAGGATCAAGCCGGGATCGATATGTTTCGACGTCGGCGCGAACGTCGGCGCGTACGTATTGCAGTTGGCGAATTGGACTGGTCCGACTGGAAGGGTCGTTGGATTTGAACCGAATCCGCTGGCAGTCGAAGTCTTGTCGGCGCACGTGCAGTTCAATCGGTTCGAACCAATTGTCACTATCGAAAAAAGCGCGGTCGGATCTTCGAGCGGCACCACGACGATGTATTGTTCGGCCGCTGATGGGATGAGTCGCCTGGCCGAACAGAACCGTTTGCTCGACTCGGCCGAGCGCATCACGGTGCCGTTGATCACCGTCGACGATTTTTGCGTGCGGACCGGACTCGAACCCGATTGGATATTGATCGACATCGAGGGATTCGAGCTGGCAGCTCTTCGCGGAGCTTCACGCACGATCGAAAAGCGTCGCGGGAAACTAGGCCTGGTGGTGGAGATTCATCCGGAGTTGTGGGATTCGGCGGGTACCGACCGATCTGAGGTGGAGGGATTTCTTGCCGAGAAGGGATTGCGCGCCATGCCGTTGAACGGGCAGCAGGATTCATTGGGAGATTACGGCCTGGTGCATCTTTCGTGGAGTCAATCCTGAGCGCGACCTGCGTTTTGGCCCAAGCGACGCGGTGACTGCATGGAACATTATTACCGGAGAATATCCACCTCAGACCGGTGGGGTCAGCGACTATACGCGGCTGGTTGCAGAGGGACTCGCTGAAGCTGGCGACGACGTTCGCATCTGGGCGCCACCAGCCGCGGGACCGGCTCCATCGTCACACCACAAGATCCGTGTAAATCGTCTCCCGGATCAGTTCGGACTTCGTGGCCTTAAGATTCTCGCGCAGGGATTGGAAAGTGATCGGGCCGCGCGAGTGCTGGTCGAATACGTGCCGCACGCATTCAAGATGAGAGCGATGAACGTCCCGCTATGCCTGATGCTGCTGCGCCGGCGTCGCAGTGACATCACCGTCATGTTCCACGAAGTCGCGTATCCGATAAGTCGCAATCAATCGATTCGTCACAATGCTCTTGGTGTCGTCAACCAGGCGATGGCGGCGATACTGACGCGAGCGGCGTCGAGGATATTCGTCGCGGCGCAGGGATGGACCGACATGCTTACTCGCTACGCGCCGAACGGTCGCAAGATTGGATGGCTGCCGGTGCCGAGTACGATCCCGGTGGTCCGCGACCGCGCGGCGACACTCGCGGTGCGATCACGTTTCGCGACGCCGGAATCCGGATTGCTGGGGCATTTCGGAACCTACGGACCATGGGTCGCCAGCAGGCTCAAGCCCGCCTTGGAATCGATCCTCGCGACGCATCAGACGGCAAGAGTTTTACTGATTGGGCGCAACGGTGAGAAATTTCACGACGACTTCGTTCGGGATCATCCAGCGTTTGCGTCGAGGGTGTTTGCCACCGGCGCGCTCGCGGAGTCTGACGTCTCAATCCATATCGGCGCGTGCGACGTGATGATTCAGCCGTATCCCGACGGCATTACGTCGCGGAATACCAGCGCGCTTGCGGGCCTCGCGCATGGGAAAGCGACCGCGACCACGACCGGAAGATATTCGGAAGACATCTGGCGGCGGAGCGGTGCCGTCTTTCTTGCGCCGGACAAGGACGCTGAAGCGTTGGCGCGAGGCACGATCGATCTGCTCAACGATCGGGACCGCACAAAAGCGATGGGCTGCGAGGCGCTCAAGTTGTATCGCGAGGTTTTCGATCTCGAGTATACGATCAAAGGATTGCGGGCAGCTTGATGCGAGTCGCCGTCGCAAATTGGCATAGCGGCGTAGTGGGCGGCGCCGAGTCCTACATAAAAGGAGTGGTGACGGCGCTCGAGTCGGCGGGGATAGAACTCGCGATGTTAAGCGAGCGCGAATCGGCCCCCGGTCGCGAGAAAATCGAGTCGTCGGCCGGCGCGCCAACCTGGTGCGTCAGTGATATTGGCGAGCAGGCGGCGCTCGCAGCGATGCGCGCGTGGCGTCCCGACTTGGTCTACGTACATCTTATCGAATCGACGGCGCTCGAAGCGCGACTGCTCGAAGTCGCACCCGCAGTTCTGTTTGCGCATTCGTACCACGGAATGTGCATCAGCGGCGAGAAAACCTTCAAGTTTCCGGACGTGCGGCCGTGCGGGCTGCCTTTCAGCTGGAAATGCCTGCTGCACTTCTACCCGAATCGATGCGGCGGCCTTAGCCCGATCACCATGTGGCAGGACTATCTCAAGCAGAGCGAGCGGCATTCGATGTTGCCGAAATATTCTGCGATTGCGACTGCCTCGGAATATTTGCGCCGACAACTCATCGCCAATGGCGTGAAGCCCGAGCGCGTTCACAAGATTCCGATGATGCTGAGCGCTACCTTCGCTGAGCCGGGCAATCAGCCGGTTGCGTCGCATACAGACGACACGAAACGAATAATATTTGTCGGGCGAATGGGTCGGCTGAAGGGTGTGGGAATTTTGCTCGACTCGTTGCCGGCGGTTGCCGCCGCGCTCAACTCGAAGATCAATCTGACTTTCATTGGCGACGGACCTGGGCGAACGGCATTGGAAGAAAATGCGCGCCGCGTGCAAGCACGAGACGCGCGAATCACCATCCAGATGGCCGGATGGAAGAAACCCGAAGAAATTCGCGCGGTGCTGGCCGAGGCCGACCTGCTGGTCGTTCCAAGCATATGGCCGGAGCCCTTCGGGCTCGTCGGGCCGGAGGCCGGACGGTTAGGCCTTCCAGCCGCGGCGTTTGACGTTGGCGGTATCTCGGAATGGCTGGTTGATGGCGTCAACGGTGAACTCGCTCCGGGAAACCCGCCGACCGCACAAGGACTCGCCGACGCGATCGTGCGATGCGTCCGCGACCCCACGGTCCATAAACGTCTGCGCGCCGGAGCGCTGGAAATTTCACAAAGATTCGACACCAGCCTGCATGTCCAATCTCTTATCAAGATATTTCGGCAAGTCGCGCGACCCGAATTGCGACCCGAATCGGAGCCCCAGCAGGTGAGCCTTGCATAACCTTGCTCTGCGTTCGTCCCCTCTGTTCCCCTCTCCTGAAGGGAGAGGGGTTAGGGGAGAGGTCGCGCGCCACGCGCGAAGGTGAGCGCAGTGCCGCTGGTTTCCGTAGTAGTCCCTGCTTACAACGCCGAACGGACGCTCAAGGCGAGTGTCGACAGCGTGCTCGCGCAGGATTTTCGCGATTTCGAAATAATCGTCGTGAACGATGGCTCGTCCGACTCCACCAAAGCGATACTCGCGGCGTACGATTCTCAAATTCAAGTGATCGATCAGAACAATCGAGGCGCTCCGGCGGCTCGCAATGCGGGAGTGAGCGCGGCGAGTGGAAAATTTGTCGCGTTTCTCGATTCCGATGATCTGTGGAGTCCGGACAAGTTGACGCAGAGCGTGCGGGCGCTGGAGGCTGAACCCTTCCGCGTCGCTGGTGTTTTCCGATTGTCGCGGACTGCGCGCGGACGGCACCAGTTCTACATTTTATAGCTACAACGGCGCGCCCTCATTGAAGGAGATGCTCGACAACGGATTTGAAATCGTCCCGAGTGCGGTGACGATGAGACGTGACGTCTTCGATGCTTGCGGAGGATTCAGCGATCGCTTTGCGCCTATCTACTTCGAAGACCTATGGCTGTGGTTCCTTGCTCGCGAGTTGGGCGAGTTCGAATATATTCCGAAAGAGCTGACTACTATCAGACTCCGCGACAAGCGCCTCAGCCGACAGCTACTTCGTTAACGGACGCACCTATATTGAGTTCCTGCGACAACGCTATGGACGTCGCGCGCGCGGTGCGATTCGGCAAGCCTACAACCATCTCGCGGGCGTGTCGGTGCACGAGGCATTGCGAAGAATGGACGCCGGCGACAGATGGGGTGCTTTGGCCTGGTGGCTATACGCCATTCGGTTAAGGCCCACCTTGATAGCGGATCGAGACCTAGCCGGTCGAGTGTTCCGTTCCCGCAACCTTAGACGGCTCGTCAGATTAATCGGTCGCACCTCGAAGCTAAGCTAGGCGAAGTATCGTGGCTCAGCAGGACCGCGAAGATTTAACGCAGTGCTGGAGGGTCGATCCGATGCCGATCGGGCCGGCGGCGGACCTCTGCTCACAGTACCGAACACTATTGCTACGCAGAGAACCGATCCCGGGTCAGGGCGCCTGCCATCGCTCGACGGCCTCCGTGCCCTATCGATTAGTCTGGTAGTAGTCGGTCATGCGATCGCGACGATGCCGAGAATGCCGTTTTGGCTGCTTCGCGTGATTGCGATCTTCGGCAATGCTGGATTGGGCGTGAGTTTCTTCTTTGTAATAAGCGGGTACCTGATAACTCACCTATTGCTCAAAGAGCTAAGTGTATCTGGAACAGTATCCTTTCATAACTTTTACGTTCGTCGAGTTACCAGGATTTTCCCCGCGTCTACTGCTACATAGCATTTGTGAGTCTGCGGCTATGTTTCGCTGGATCAAACTTTCGGCAGTCGACGTGCTCTTGGCGGCGACTTCACCTGGAACTACTTGCCTTTTGGTAACGGGAGTTGGTGGTTAGGGCAATCGTGGTCTCTTTGTATAGAGGAACAATTTTACCTTCTCTGGCCTATTGCGCTGGTATTTCTAGGGCCGAAAAGGGCAACCCGACTAGCGTTGTTGATTATATTGCTGGAGCCACCGATAAGGGTTGCCAGCTATATCTTGTGGCCCTCGTATCGCAGTCGTATTCCCGTGATGCTTCATACGCGGGCGGACGTGTTGATGTTTGGTTGTTTACCAGCGTTGTTGCAGGACAACGTAAGAGTTCGCGAGGTACTCGACCGCGTTACACGCCCCGCGTACATAGCTGCGATCACTGTTTTCCTTTTCATAATCGAACCCATCTTGAGCGATCGCTTACGCGGTGGTTACGTTCTTTCCGTCGGCCTGACAGTTGAGGCCGCAAGCATCGCGTTGATCGTCTTCGCTCTGGTCAGACCTTCCAAGTCAGTGATCTGGTCCTTCTTCAATTCGCGTCCGATGAACTGGCTAGGAAAGCGCTCTTATGGATTGTATCTCTGGCAGCAATTGTTTCTTACTCGCAAGAACGCGACGATTGCGGGCTTATTTCCAATCAACATCATAGCAGCGGTAATCGCGTCCGCCGCTTCTTTTCGTTTTGTAGAACAACCGGCGATGAGAGAGCGAGCCAGGTTTTTGCGGCCTGTACGGCCGGCGCCTGCTACAGCCAGTGGAAATCAAGTGCTTCGCGTGTGATGCGAGTTCCGAAATCATCCTGACACTACGCATCAACCATTCGCAGAAATGCATGCCTTCAAAGATTTTTTCCTCGTCGCGCTGACCCGAAGTTAAAGGAAGCTCGATCAAATGGCTTTAGTATCTCGCGCTATACGGACGCTGCCGCCGTCGTGGATTGGGTTTGTGTCCGATCTGGGAGTGAAATATCCGCTGGTCGCGCGGTGCATCCGATGGGCAGGGACCTCGATGCACGAGCAAGAACAGATAATCGCGCGCGGCTTTGCCAAAGGGCTCAAGATCAACATCGGCTTTTCGCACGTCGGCTACGTGCTGGGCACTACCGAGCCGGAAGTGCAGGCTGCGCTCGACATGCTACTGCGGCCGGGAATGACGGTGTACGACATCGGCGCCAACGTCGGGTTTCACGCGATTAGCGCCGCGCGCCGGATCGGGCCGGACGCAAAGGTTGTCTGCTTCGAAGCTCTGCCCAGCAATGCGAAACAGATCGAGTACAATGCCGCGTCGAACAAGTTCAAGAATATACAGGTGGTGACCACTGCCCTTGGAAAGTCGGAAGGCGAGGCTGCGTTTTGGACCTCGAAGCAGCCGACCTGGGGCAAACTGGCGTCGGTCGGGAAGAAGCCGGACAAGTTTGCCAAAGAGGTCAAGGTCAGGCTGTGTCGGCTGGATTCAGTGGTCGACGAATTAAAGTTGCCGCCGCCCGCGCTGATCAAGATGGATGTCGAGGGTTCGGAGATCGACGTGCTCGAAGGCGCACGGCAGACCCTTGAGCGATACCGGCCGACACTTCTGATTGAGGCGCACGGCACCAACGCGGCGATCGAGAATTTTCTGGTGGAGATTGGTTATCGCGTCGGCGTACTCGGGAAGAATATTCCGGTAGCCGAAGCATATTGGAACGCCCATATTTTTGGGATCTCCGCCGATCCCGCCAGCGCTCAACAGATTTTCGACGGTCTTCAGAGCATCCAGGCGTGACCCAGGCGTCCACCACTCCAGTCAACGTCGGCGTATTGCGGATGCCGGGCGTCGCGAGTCCGACGCGCGCGCGTCGACGGCTGCTGACGATCGGCCATTCGTACTGCGTTGCGGTAAATCGTCGTCTGGCGCACGAGATGGCTCGCGAGGGCGGCGAACGATTGGGAGGTTACCGCCGTAGCGCCGGAATTTTTCCACGGCGACCTGCGTCCGATCCGGACCGAGCAGATGCCCGGCGAGCTTTGTCGTCTCGAAACGGTGCCGGCGTTTCTCAGCAATCGAATCCATTTCTTTTTCTATGGACGCAAGCTGCACGAGATCCTGAGCCGCCCTTGGGAGATCGTGCACTGTTGGGAGGAACCGTTCATCGTGGCCGGTGGACAAATCGCGTGGTGGACGCCGCCCGAGACTCCGCTGGTTTTCTGGACCGGTCAGACGATACCGAAAAATTATCCGCCGCCGTTTTCCGCGATCGAGCGCTACTGCGTCTCGCGATGCGCGGGGTGGACCACTCGCGGCGAGAACGGGGTTGAGGCTTTGCTGCCGCGCGGATACGACGCCAAGCCGCATCGCGTGATGCCGCTGGGTGTTGACGTTGAATTGTTCCATCCTGATCGCGGCGTTGGTGAACGCGTGCGCGCTCAACTTGGATGGTCGCCGGCGGGCGCGCCGGTGGTCGGCCTCATGGGTCGTTTCGTCGAAGAAAAAGGAATTCGCACGCTCACCGCTGCGCTCGACCGGGTCGAGTCCGAGTGGCGCGCACTGATCGTCGGCGGCGGACCGCTCGAAGGATGTCTGCGCAAGTGGAGCGAGCGCTACGGCGACCGGGTGCGAATCGTTACCGGCATTCCGCACGATCGCGTGCCCGACTATCTGAACGCGATGGATCTGATGTGTGCGCCGAGTGAGACCGCGCCCAACTGGCGCGAGGTGTTCGGCCGCATGATCGTCGAGGCATTTGCGTGCGGCGTTCCGATAATCGCGTCCAACAGCGGCGAAATTCCCGAGTGGTCGCGGACGCGGGACGGATTGTAAGTGAGCGCTCGCCGGATGAATTGGCAGACTGCGATCGGAGACCTGCTGGAAAATCCGGCGCAGCGGCGTGAGTTCGCTGCGCGGGGACTGGAGCGGGTCCGGACTACATATACCTGGTCGATCGTGGCGCGCCGCCATCTCGATTTTTTTGAGGAATTGCTGCAGCAAGGCGCGGTTTAGTGTAGTGGGGCGGGCCGCCTCACTACTTCGATTCTCGATTCGCATCCAATGGACAGATTGAAAGTCGCAGTCGTCGCCGACTACGCCGAAGAGGGCTGGGCCAGCATGGACCTGGTGGCCGAGATGCTGGCGAAGCGGCTCACGAGCTTACATCAGGACGCGATCGACGCGCGGCTGATACGTCCCCGATTTGTGCGACCGCTGACGCGATTCGCCTCGCTGAGAGGCAGCAAATCGGCCTTCAATGCGGAGCGCGCGCTGAACCGGTATCTACTGTATCCGTTGTGGCTCCGGCGGCAGCGCGGAAAATTCGCGCTGTTTCATATCGTCGATCACAGCTACAGCCATCTGACCAATCATCTGCCGCCGGACCGAACGATCATCACCTGTCACGATATCGACGCGTTCCGAGCGCTGCTGACGCCGTCGCGTGGAGCGCGTTCAGTGATCCCCCGAGCGATAGCCAGCCGGATTCTGAGGGGCTTTCGCCGCGCTGCGATGGTCACGTGTGTGAGCCAGGCGACGCGCAACGCGATTGTCGAGAATGGTTTGCGTTCGCCGCTGACGACAGTGGTGATTGCAAACGGTGTCGATGCGGTCATGTCGCCCGAGCCTGACGTGCTGGCGGACAGCGCGGCCGAAAATATTCTCGGGCGCCGCGATGCGGACGCGCCAGAAATTGTTCACGTCGGCAGCACTGAGCCGCGCAAACGGATCGAGATGCTGTTGCAGATCTTTGCTGGAATCGCGCGCACGTTTCCAAACGCGCTACTCATTCGCGTTGGTGGCGGCCTGTTGCCCGAGCATTGGCGAGTCGCCGGAGTTCTGGGAATCAAGGATCGAATCGTGATCATGCCGTTCCTGGAGCGAAAAGTTCTCGCCGCGGTTTACCGTCGCGCTGCCGTCGTCCTGCTGCCGTCGGACGCGGAAGGCTTCGCGTTGCCGTTAGTCGAGGCGATGGCTTGTGGACGCCCTGTCGTCGCCAGCGATTTGCCAGTGCTGCGTGAAGTGGGCGGCGCCGAGGCATCTTACTGTTCTGCCGGCGACGTCATCGCGTGGATTCAAACCGCTTGCGCGATGCTGAACCGACACGACGATCGCGACCGCGTGCGTGCGCGAACCGAGTGGGCATCGCGATTCTCGTGGGACACTTACTCCGCCCGTACGGTCGAGGTTTATCGCGCAGTTGCCGATGTGGCGTCTGGCAAAACGACCACGCTTTCGGTCCAAAGCCTCGAGCCAACCACTGAGTAGCAGGCGATCACTGCCATGAAGCTTGAAATGTACGATAATTATACATCTAGTAGGGTATCCGCCCTGCCTGGTGCCGAAAACCGCCGACCGAATGCCGACAACGAAGCGTTCGGAACCAAGGCCTGCCGTCGACGATTGATCCGGCATTGGCGGGAGATGGCTGAGTCATGATGGAGGAGACAGGCATGCAAGCCGAACCTAATTCGCGGATCAAGGTCCTCCATATCGGAAAGTTCTATCCGCCGCACGCCGGCGGCATGGAGACTCACCTGGAGACTCTTTGCCGCGAGCTTAGGAAGACGATGGACGTGCGTGCGATGGTGGCCCACGACAAGCGTCGAGACGAAGATTCGATCATCGACGGCGTCAATGTTTCGCGCCTCGCGATCAATTTTCGCATCGCGGGCGCGCCGGTATGCACCAGCATGGCGTGGAAGTTAAGACGGTCCACGGCGGACATCGTTCACGTGCACTTGCCGAATCCCGCGGGAATCGTGGCGGTGATGGCGAGCGGCTACAAGGGCAAGCTGATCGCGACCTGGCACAGCGACGTGGTCCGCCAACGGCGGCTCGCGCGAATTTTTGCGCCGATACAGCGCCGGTTTCTGCGCAAGTGCAGCGCGATCATCGCAACCTCGCCCAACTACGTAGAATCGTCGCCCGATCTCGCTCTCTTCCGCGATCGATGCGAGGTAATCCCCTTCGGCATCAATGTCGATCAATACCGCCGCGTCGACTCGGACGCCGTGAAAGCTATCCGCGACCGTTATCCCGGGCCGTTGTTGCTAGCGGTGGGACGACTGGTCTACTACAAGGGCTTCGAATATTTGATTCGCGCGATGAAGGAGATCAACGCGACCCTGTTGATGATCGGCGAGGGACCGCTGCGGAATTCGCTGGAGCAGGAAGCGCGGGCGGCGGGCGTGGCGGATCGCGTAAAGTTTCTGGGTGCGCTTTCCGGCATCACACCTTACTACCACGCGTGCGATGCTTTTGTGCTTTCGTCAGTCTCGCGCAGCGAAGCGTTCGGAATCGTGCAGCTGGAAGCGATGGCTTGCGGCAAGCCGGTGGTAAATACTTCACTGCGGTCGGGCGTACCTTTTGTGTCGCTCGATGGCGTCACGGGATTGACGGTAGTGCCGCGCGACTCGGCCGAAATGGCGAAGGCGCTTAATCGGTTGCTCGAGGACGACGAGTTGCGCAAAAAGTACGGCGACTCCGCGCTACATCGGGTGCGTACTGAGTTCACTGCCGACGCGATGGCGAAACGCACGCTCGACGTCTATCAGCAAGTCGTCAATGCTGGACTTCGTTGTCGCGACGTGGATGAACAGGTCCGAAAAGGCGCGGAGCTGAGTTCCGCGACAATCTGAGATTCTACGCCGCCGTCGGAATATTTCCCGCTGACTATGTTTAAAGCGGTACTAGCCTATACAAAGTCCCTGGCCGCGGTGGCGCGATGGCGCCTGGGGTATACCTTCGCGCTGGTGGTGATCTCGTCGCTGACCGAAGGACTTGGGCTGGCGCTGCTGCTGCCCACGCTGCAACTGGCCGGAGTCGATATGGGCTCTGGCAGCGCTGCGGGACGTTATGCTGCGCCGGTTCGCGAAGGCTTTGGAGTTGTCGGGCTGCGACCGACCTTGGCGCTGATGTTGGCGCTTTTCGTGGCGATCATCTGCGTGCGCGCGATGGTGACTCGAGCGCAAGGCATGGCGATAACCGTTCTGTTCGAGACCTTCGCGCAACACCTGAGGCAGCGCCTGTTCGAGGCAGTAAGCGGCGCCAACTGGCTATTCATCTGCAAAAGCCGCTCATCCGATTTCGTGCACGCGCTTACCAATGAAGTGGATCGTGCGAGCGGCGCCGCCCATCAAGGTCTGTACACCGTGTCCGGCGCGGCGGTCGCGGCGCTTTATATAGCGGCCAGCTTCATCCTGTTTCCCGGCATCCACGCTCCTGATGCTGGCGCTATGCGCCGTGTTAGGCGCTGTTGCTGCGCGCAAAGACCCGCGCCGTCTACAGCGCCGGCAGCTGAAGTCTCTGATGTGACGAACTCGGTCTACGCGGCCGCTATCGAGCATTTCCAAAGCATCAAGACCGCCAAGATGTACGGCGCGCAGCAGCGCACCTGCGATATTTTCTCGGGCCTGACCCGGGAAATGACGGCAACCGGACTCCGGCTGACCAACGAGCAACTTTCCGCCGATGCATGGTTCGAGATCGGCTCGGCGGTGATGATGGGTGGGATGCTGTTGGTGGCGATCAAGTGGATGGCGATTTCGCCGGCCGAAGTCTTGATTCTGCTGGTCCTGTTCGCGCGCGTCGTGCCCCGTATCAGGATCGGTGCAGACCACCTACCGCGGCTTTGTCGGCCTACTGCCGGGGTTCGCCACTGTTACACGTATCGAAGAGCAATGCCGGGCAGCGGCAGAGCCGGACGCCGACGTCGGGCAGCCGTTGGAGTTTCGCTCCGCTTTGCGCTTCGAAAATGTCTCCTTCACCTATCCGCCCGGGCCGACCCCGGTTCTGCGCGGCATCGATCTGACGATTCCCGTCGGCCGAACTGTCGCGATCGTTGGACCCTCGGGCGCCGGCAAGAGCACGATCGCTGACCTCGTCATGGGCCTGATGCCGCCCGGCTCGGGACGGATAACTGTTGACGGCACTCCGCTCAATCCGGCGCGGGCGCTGTCGTGGCGCGAGGGAATCGGATACGTGGCGCAGGACACGTTCCTGTTTCATGACACCGTGCGCGCCAATCTCCTGTGGGCGCGGCCCGACGCCACTGAAAGCGAACTGCGCGACGCGCTGCGGAAGGCAGCGGCCGACGAGTTTGTCGCGCGGCTTCCGCAGGGCCTCGACACGATTGTCGGCGACCGCGGCGCGACCCTGTCGCAGGGAGAGCGGCAGCGCCTGGCGCTGGCCCGCGCGCTCCTGCGCCAGCCGCGGCTACTGGTGCTCGACGAGTCCACCAACAGCCTCGATTCGGAAAACGAAGCGCGAATCCTCGGCGCGATCGAGCAGATACATGGCGGGATTACGACGGTGCTGATCGCCCATCGGCTGTCCACCATCCGCTGGGCCGACCTGATCTACGTGATCGAAGACGGTCGTGTCGTGGAGTCGGGCGACTGGACGACACTTGCCGCCAGGCTGGACGGCCGCTTCCGGAGTTGGTGCGTCGCCCAGGGGTTGGCCGCTTGAGTGTCCATGAGACGGATCTTTATCGCTCGGCCGCATTCAATGATGCAACTGCCCCCGCAGCTGACCTGCTCCTGGCCATCGCGCGCCGCTTCGCCGGCACCGAATCCCCAGAGGGGCTCCGCGTCTGCGCGCGAGCCGGTATCCGATTGGAGCGCCGCGATGGACTTGGCGCGAGCCCACGGGATGGAGCCGCTGGCCGCCTGGTACCTCGACACTGACTGCGCCGGAATGTTTGCGCCGGATTTTTACGATCGCCTGCACGCCACGCTGCAGCGCAATACCGCCAACTTCGTGTTGCTGAGCACCGACCTGATCAAGGTCCTGCGCATTTTTCGGGCTCACGGCATCCCGGTCGTTCCGCTGAAAGGCCCCGTGCTGGCCGTGACGCTGTTCAACGAAATCCCCTGGCGCGAGAGCTGCGACCTCGACCTGCTGGTTCGCCGTGCCGACGTCACACGGGCTAAGGATGCGCTGATGGAAGCCGGCTATCAGCTCGACTCTCAGCTCCGTTCCGATGAGGAAAACGCCGCCTTCCATTGGAGGTCGCAACTAGTACTGTTTCGCGACGACGTCGAGCCCCGCGCTGGACCTACACTGGGAGCTACTGCCAAGCCTGTTTCCCTGCGCACGCTATTTCGATTCGGTATGGGAACGTCTCCAGAACTCCACTTTCCACGATCAGGAGATTCTGACCCTCTCAGCCGAGGACCAGCTCTTCTTTCTGTGCGCACATGCAGCCCGCCATTCGTGGCATAGCCTGCGGCTGGCGGTCGATGTCGCCAGGCTGATCCACGTGAGCCCCGACCTGGACTGGGATTCGATAATCCGCGCCGGTCGCAACTCGGATGGGATTGTCCTGGCGCTGGGCTTATGGATTGTGAATCATCTGCTGGAAGTGAAGCTACCCGAGATAGCTTTGCACTATGCTAACGAAGCGATCGACGGCAAGCCCTTCGCGTCTCAGTTGCTCGAGCGGATGATGGCCATAGCACCGGACCAATACGAGAACTCCTCGGAGTTGCGGCTTCAATTGCGACTGGCGGCAGGCTGGTGGCCGAAACTGCGCTGCGCGGCCGGCTATGTGCTTTTGCCAACAGACGCCGAGGGGGCGCTGCGACTGCCGGCATCATTGTTCTTCCTCTACTACCTATACCGTCCAGTGCGGCTGACGGCGAAATACGGGATGAAGCTCTTTCGAATGATCTCAGGCGAAGTGACTCGCCGTCACGCCTGGACCGATGGCGTGTAGGCTTTAGCGCAAACCTCGATGGAACCGATCGCCGTCCAGATTCAACGGAAAGACCTGCTAATTGACCAGACTCAAGTTGGCAAGCTATGTACGGAGTTTCGGGAAGCGCACTGGGTGCGGCTTCCTCAGTTACTGGACTCATCGATATTGGATTTTCTTCAGGCACGCCTGGACAAGGGCCGATGGGAATCGATGTCACACGGTAAGATTGGTGAGGAATACATTACCAACGATCTGCCCACGACCAGTCTTCTCCATTTCGTAATGAACCGTCCCAAATTTCGCACGATCATAGAAGAGATTAGTGGCTGCAAAGGCCTGCGATGGTTTAGAGGACGGGTCTATCGCATGATCGCGGGAGCGGGCCATCACGATAACTGGCACAGTGACATAGCTTATTCCAATGAAGTAGGGATGAGTCTGAATCTCAGCCGCAATCCTTTTCGCGGTGGGTTGTTCATGTTACGGGAAGGCGACTCCAAGCGGGTACTGGCTCGTGTCGCTAATACCGGACCTGGCGATGCCCTGATTTTCAGAATCTCGCCCGACTTGCACCATCGAATTTCCGACCTGGAAGGCGAGGAACCTAAGACGGCCTTTGCAGGATGGTTTAAAAGCAGTCTTCCAGAGTGTTTCAGAGACTCCAACATGCAGATTCGGGAAGAACCGCGGACTGTTTGAGTTACGCGTATCGCGAGCACTTAGGCGCTCGCAGGAACTATACGAATGTCGATAGAGCAGAACGCCGCGAATCAGTACGTTGCTATGACAGAGAGTAATACCCGTCTCGACGCCTCTTGGACCTGTCAAGGTGGAAACTTCCACTGGTACGACATTTACGGAATTAGCTTATGCAGTGAGATTCAGCTGGCCTTCCCGGAGTCGAAGTCGCTGCAAACTGCGGACGTTAGTCTTCTCGCGGCCTCCCCGGAGTTCTTTCGGGAAGCAACATACGGCGTCACCGCTAATCCTAGTCCTACCGGCTGGTACAAGTATGCTCGACTGGACAACGGCCAGTCATATCTAAGATGGGACGGTCTGTTTGAATTCCTAATCGACGCGGACGGGCGGCGTATCTGGTGCGGATGGTTCGGCGCGGCTTCGCTCGAATCCTTGCAGGTCTACCTCCTGGGACATGCGCTCTCCTTTGCCCTGGTAAAGCAGGGTTACGAACCCTTGCATGCAACCTCCGTCGTGATCGACGGCAATGCGATCGCGTTCCTAGGTTCCAGCGGCTTTGGCAAGTCTTCGCTCGCGGCAGCATTTCTTGCGGAGGGTCACCGCCTGCTTACCGACGACATGCTCTTACTTCGGCGCACCGATGAAGGCTACGAGGGGCAGGCGGGCCCTGGCAGGATCAAGCTGTTCCCCAAGATGGCCCGCCGGTTTCTGGCAGGAACGGCAAGCGCGGTGCCGATGAACAATGAAACGGAGAAACTGGTGGTGCCCTTAAGCGCCGATCATCGCCACTTCGGCAGCGCTCCCCTACGAGTCCTTTATGTGCTTAGCCCGCCCCGCGAAGTGCGGCGCAAGCAGCATATTCAGCTGACCTCACTTACAACCAGGGAAACGTTCATCGCGTTAGTACGTTGCACGTTCAATTCCCTGATAACCGGATCGGAACGCCTTGGGCGGCAATACGCTGAATGCCTTCAGGTCGCATCGGAGGTGCCAGCGCGGCGGATTTCCCATCCGCGCGTCCTTTCAATGCTGCCGGACGTCAGGAAGGCAATCCTTTCCGACCTGGCGGAGGTAGTTAGGTACGGATGTGAGCGGGAGTCCGATGCCGCGAGCTAGCGGACAATTCATGAGTAGTAATTCTGGAGGGAAAGGTCCCAGATGAAGGAAGTATCTTTTTCGAATCGCGCGCAAGTCGCTCCTGACGTAATGATTCAAGAGGTCGGGGGTGAGTCCGTGCTTCTCGACCTCAAAAGCGAGCGTTATCTCGGCCTGAACGAAGTCGGGACGCGAATGTGGCAGGTTCTTTCGGAGTCCGAGTCGATTCAAGCTGCCTATGAAACGCTGCAGGCCGAGTACGATGTTACGCCTGAGCAACTCGAAGAGGATCTGCGCAACCTAATCGACCGATTACTCGAAAACGCGTTAATCACCACTGAGCCCCGGGGCTAGCCTGGTTGCAAGATAGACACCTTAAGGAGGTAGCTCTCGATAGCTACTACTATCTGGCTCGCACAACCGCTGTGCGGCATGCGCATAACCAACTCCGTCGCTGGTCTCATCGGTGGCGCTACGGAGTGGATAGCGCCTTCATGTTCCGTAGTGTGGAGCTTGAAGTCAATTCGATGTGCAACCGGAAGTGCTCCTACTGTCCTAATGTCTCCACGCAAAGACCTGCCGGTTACATGACGGAATCCCTCTTTCAGAAGATTATTGCCGATCTTGCGGAGGTGAATTTCGACGGCAACGTCGCATACCATTTCTACGGTGAACCTTTGCTGGACAAGCGCTTGCTCGGCTTCGTGGAATACACGGTCCGACACGTCCCTGGATGCAGACCCCTGATATATTCGAATGGCGACTTCCTGACGCTCGATTTGTTCCGCGAGTACATCAAATGGGGACGCACCAAGTTCTTGATCACTCAACACGACAACCGCATGCCACCTAACCTGCAAGCGATCCTGACGGAGGCTAGCGCGGAAGAGCGGGACCATATCGAAGTTCGCTTTGCAAATGATATCGACATGATGAACCGCAGTGGCCTGATCAAAACGATGAATGTGCCAATTGAACCGCTTCACGTTCCGTGCGATGCGCCCCTGGCCACGATGGTTATAACCATGAGTGGCAATGTGGTTCTGTGCTGCAACGACTATTTTGAAACAGAGGTTATAGGTAACGTAGCGACTTACTCGCTGCGTGAGATTTGGTGCAGCGAACCTTTCGAGCGGTTTCGTAGCGCGCTGTCCAAAGGTGATCGGACTGCATCGAAGTTGTGCGCAAGCTGTGATTCCGTGCCATCCCAATCAACACTGAGACGTATCGTCGCGCAGTAAGCCGGGTAAAACTCCTGTGAGTGGCATAATCGGGATTGTCAATCTGGACGGCGCGCCGTTGAATCGGCGATTGCTGACTCGCATGACAGAATTTCTTGCGTTCCGTGGTCCGGACGCTCAGCACGTTTGGATTGACGGCGCCGTCGGCTTCGGCCATACGCTGCTCAAGACCACTGACGAGTCCGAGGACGAGCGTCAGCCGTCGAACTTGAATGGGGAAGTATGGATCGTCGCCGACGCGCGGATAGACGCACGCCAGGAGTTGATCGCAGAACTTAAGTCTCACGGACAAGGGGTTGCGACCGATGCTCCTGACGTTGAACTAATCCTCCGTTCCTATTCTGTCTGGGGAGAAGGATGCGTGGAGCATCTGCTCGGCGATTTTGCTTTCGGAATCTGGGACGCTCCGCAACAGCGACTCTTCTGCGCCCGCGACCACATGGGGTCAAACCCTTTTATTACGCTTCTCTGGGTCCGTGCGTAATATTCAGCAACACCTTGGACTGCGTCCGTCTGCATCCATCTGTATCGGACCGGCTCAACGATACGGCGATAGCTGATTTTCTTCTGTTCAACCTGAATCAGGACAAGGCGACGACTACGTTCGCCGATATCCAGCGGCTCCCACCGGCGCATTGTGCGACGTGGTCTGAAAGCGGCCTAAGACTTCGACGTTACTGGACGCTTCCTATCGATGAGCCGATCTACTACCGCCGTCACGAGGACTACGCCGACCGCTTCAAGGAGTTGTTGCGCAATGCAGTAGGCGACCGTATCCGGACAAACCGGGTCGGAATCTTCATGAGTGGAGGCCTGGACTCGACGACGCTTGCCGCAAGCGCTCACAGTCTACTGTCAGCGCGATCCGGCGATAGTGGCGTATGCGCCTTCACGACTTCCTACCAGGGATACGACCAGGAAGGTGAGTACGCCGGGCTGGTGGCTAAGAGCCTCGGCATTCCCATTCGATTTCAAGGTAGTCCGGACAGAGTGGATCCCAAATGGTACTATAGTACCTTTCACACTCCCGAACCCATCCCCTATCCGGCAAGCCTTGCGGCCGACATGGCGGATTTCCGCGAAATGGCTTCCTATAGCAGGGTAGCTCTTTACGGCGAAGGACCTGATAACGCGCTGCGCTACGAATGGCGGTCCTATATCGGATATCTCGTCCGTCACAAGCGCTTGAAGCGTTTGCTTTACGACCTTTGTAGTCATGCCGTTATGCACCGGCGAGTGCCGTTTCTTTCGAGCATTCCAGGAATCATAAGGCGGTGGCAGCCGAAGCGTGACCTGGACTTAGCGCCGCCTTTCCCGGATTGGTTCAATCCGGACTTCGAAAACAGTCTTCAGCTACGGACAAGGTGGGAGCAACTGTGGCGCGATCCACATTTTACCCATCCCGTGCGGCCACGCGGCTATGCATCCTTCGAGCTACCAGTGTGGCAAGGCATATTCGAAGCGTTTGATGCCGCAGTGACTGGAGCTCAACTGGAAGTCCGGCACCCCTTCCTCGATCTCCGGCTGCTGCGATTCATGCTCGCTGTTCCAGCGCTGCCGTGGTGCCGCTCGAAATATCTATTGCGCAGGGCAATGCGAGGAGTACTGCCTGAGCCGGTGCTGCGCAGGCCGAAGGCGCCTGTTCTTCGCGATCTCCATGAGGAGCGCGTCATGGAGTGCGGCTTGCCTCTGCTTGAGCCGACGTGCAATCTGGACAGGTACGTCGACACCGAGCGGTTGGTGCGAAGCTCGATTCGTTCGCCGGCAAGTTTCTGGGTTGACTTTCGAACTCGAACTTTAAATTATTGGCTGCGAAATAACCAACATGTCGAATGGCAGCCTCTGCAGGAGGAAACCGAGTGGAACGCATTAACAAGCGCGAAATAAAGCCGAACGCGTCAGGAAAAAAGCCGTACAGCAGGCCTCTATTGGAGGTTTACGGAAATCTGCGTGAGATAACCCAAACTGCGGGCAAGACCGGGAAGTCAGATGGTGGCGGTGTTGGGAACCCGAACCACATCATGACCGCACCATAGTTGTAGACGATTGGGCCAGCGTCGAGGCGACCTGGCCGGGCAATTCCGAGTCAAGAAGTCTCTAAAATGCTTCTTCTATTTCCAGTCATCATATGAGTTAGGGTGTCGCGCGTTCTGCGCATAGGATCGAGGCTAACGCGACTTAGCGTTGCGCCCTTTGAGTAGCATTCCTATGCGAACTTCGGACTCCTCCTAGCTCTCTTGCCGTGCCCTTACCAGCGCGTGCAAACTCGATCTTTGAAAATTCAAGACTTGCCGATCGTCGAGCAACTCGAACACGCGATATCCGTAGTGCAGGAAGGAGTTACCGTCTGTGAAGCGGACGAACAACTGTACAAGGAAGCTATTTTCGCACTCGAGCAGGCCAATCGAACCGAGGAAGCGATAGCTCTGGCTCTTCGCGCTCGGAAGTCGTTTCCGCAGTTACGATACTTTGAACTATGGGAAGCTCTCATGCTTCCCGTCCTATATGACACTGACGAGCAGATAGATCACTATCGGGCGCGCTATTCCGCCGGCCTCGCAGAGCTGATATCGGGTTACAACCTAGACTCCGGGGACCGTCGCGCGGCGCTGGACGCGATAGGCCGTCATCTTAACTTCTATCTTGGCTACCAGGGCCACGACGATCGGAAATTGCAGGAGCAATACGCACGCTTCGTCCACGCGGTGATGGCCGCGAACTACCCGGAATGGGTGAAGCCGCTCGAGATGCCGGCTCTCCGTCCCGGAGAGAAGATCCGGGTGGGCTTTATCTCGGCGCACTTTCGCGATCATAGCGTCGCGAAGCTTTTTTCGGGATGGCTTCGGGAACTTGATCGCCGCGACTTCGAACCGTTCGTTTACCACAACGGACAAACGGTGGACGCGGTTACCGAAGATATCCGTCACATCACCGGTCATTTTCGCCATATGCCGGGAGTCCTGGAGCCGATGTGCCAGGCTGTCGCGGATGACAACCTCCATGTCGCGGTGTTTTTGGACGTGCGGCATCGGCGCATGATGATGATGTCCGGATTGCGACTGGCGCCGGTGCAGTGTGTTGCATGGGCCCATCCGATTACGTCGGGTTCGCCGATGATCGACTACTATCTGTCGGGTGACCTGATGGAGCCTGAGGATGCGCAAGACCATTACAGCGAGCGGCTGATCCGCTTGCCAGGCCTGGGGGTCTGCTATCCGAAGCCGATAATTCCAAGGCCGTTGCTGCGAAAATCCCGCGCCGACTTCGGTCTCGGTGAAGACCGAATCGTATATCTCTGTTGTCAGTCCATCTTTAAATATCTTCCGCAGCACGACGATCTCTTTGTCCGGATAGCGAAGCGGATCCCTGAAGCCCAGTTCGTGTTTTTGGCGCTTAACGAAGCGGTCGCGAAGGACTTTATGACGCGGCTGCGGCGTGCCTTTGAGGCTCAGGGGCTGGAGGCTACGGATCACTGCGTGATTCTGCCGCTGCTCGGCAAATTCGATTACTGGAATCTCAATCTGGTCGCCGACGTATTTCTGGATTCGCTGGAGTGGTCTGGTGGAGTCACCACACTCGAAGCCATCGCCTGCGGCTTAGCCCCGGTTACCTTACCAGGACGTTACATGCGCGGAAGACACACCTATGGGATTCTAACCCAGTTGGGCGTCACCGACACTGTCGCTCATGACAAGGACGAGTACGTGGAGATAGCCGTGCGGCTTGGTGCGAATCGTGACTGGCGCACCGATGTGATCAGCAGAATGAAGTCGAACCACGCGCGGCTCTACTCCGATACCAAGTGTGTTCGAGCCTTGGAAGATTTCTTCCGATCGGTAGTCGTAGGCTGAGAGTATTATGAAGTGTTGAGACCTGGCACAGCGAGACCGGGAGCCCCTTACCTGTACCACTACTATGTATGACCTAGTCGACTACGCGTCGATGATCGCGTTCAAGGGGCGAACGTCAGCCTATGCACGCGCGCTTGAAGCTCGTGTTACCCCTGGCTCGGTGGTATTGGATATCGGCGCCGGCACCGGCATCCTCTCATTTCTCGCGTGCCGCGCAGGTGCTTCGAAGGTCTACGCGGTCGAGTCCGGAGATATAATTCAACTTGCGCGCGATACGGCAACAGACAATGGATTTTCCAGCCGCATAGAGTTTATTCAGGACCTGACGACGGAAATCGAACTTCCCGAGAAAGTCGACGGGATCGTATGTGATATACATGGCGTCCTTCCGCTGTTTGGGAAAAATATCGTCTCGATTCTCGACGCGCGCGATCGGTTCCTGAAGCCGGGAGGCTGGATCCTGCCGGCACGGGAAACGATGTGGGCGGCTTTGGCTTCCTGTCCGTCCCTTCATCACGCGCTGGTCAATGCATGGGACACGGAGTACGGATTTGACTTCAGCAGGACGCGCCTCAAGGCTGTGAATAGTTTGCGTTCAGCCCGGCTGAGTCCTGAGGATCTGTTGGTCGCGCCTCAACGTCTGGGCCGCGTTGGACTACCAGGATTTGCGCAGTCCTAGCGTGAGGGGCGAGTTGTCATGGCTCGTCGAACGGAACGCGACGCCCACGGCGTGGGCATGTGGTATGAGGCCGAAACCCCGCCGGCGTCCGGATATGGTAATTCGCCCGCGGTCAGTGAGCCCTACGTTTATCGTCACGCGTTCTTTCCATTGCCGGAAGCAGTCGAGGTGATCGCTGGGGATCAGGTCACGGTCAGCATCCGGGCCGACTTTGTGAACGATGACTATGTATGGTCCTGGGACACGATCGTGAAATAGCGATTCCGGCGACGCGAAAGCGCGCTATCGTCAATCGATTTTCATTGGTGCAACACTGTCACACCAGAAACTCCGCAGGCGCGCCGCCGGGTTTGTTCCCGGGCCGAACCAGGATTGGCACATCGACAAAAAACTGCTGGAACTGATTGGCTGCGGAATCAGCTTGGGGGAGATAGCAAGCGCTCTTCTCGAGGAATTTCCCTCGCGATTCGAAAATTGGAATGAAGCGCTCGCCAGAGTGGCGGACCGATCGGAAACATACAGCAAGTAAATTCGGTGCTGGAGAAGCGATTCCGCGCCCGAACTGCTAACTTCGGTAGTTTTTCTATGCAATTTGCATTTTTTAGGGCGATCCTTTTCGGGTAACGACATTCGAGTTGAGACCGCCAATTTGCTATAAGATTGGGCCAATACCGACGTATCAGTAGCTTGGGCCTGCATTAGCTTCTGTTTCTGTCTGGATGAGTAGTCTGTCAGACTGGACCACCAATTCGGGGCGCATATGGAATTTAGCGTCTGGAGGGGCGAGACCTAAATGAAGAACGGGAACAGTTTGAGTTGGTTGCGGGCGTGGTCATTGGCGGTGCTCGCGATTATCGCCATAAGTACCATCGCTCCGGCGGCTCATGCGCAAAACACGGTTGGCACGATCACACAGCTGGCCGGGACTGCGAATATCCAGCGCGCTGGCGCGACCATCGCGGCAGCGCCGAACATGCCCATCATGCTGCACGATCGAATCGCGACAGATGCCAACGCCTCGTTGACGATTGGCTTGGTCGATAACAGCTCCCTGCAACTGGGCGCATCGTCAACCCTGGTCATCGACGAGAGCGTCCTGGTAAACGGAGTCGGCGCGCCGAGCAAGGTCGGACTGCTGCAAGGGAATCTGCATTCCTTAATCGTCGGCGCGATGAAGGGCAGTTCCACGACATTCGAAGTGAACACTCCCAACGCCATCGGAGCTGTTCGCGGAACCGATTTTCAAATGCATACTGACACCAACGGCCGCCAGGGATACCCTGATTGTTTTCAGTTCACTGACCTGAGCGTCGACGATGGCACGGTGCAGTTCTGCAATACCGCGACTCCGCCCGAATGCAAGGACATTAAGAAGGGTCAACACTCGACGATGGCATGCGGCGGATTCGCCGGGGCGAGCGGTGCCGAGAGGCATAGGCGTGATCGGTGCGACCGCGCTTGGAGTAGGCTTGGCAGCAGGTGCCGGCGTAGGCATCGCGGCTGGGGCCGGAGCGTTTGGCGGTAGCAGTGGCGGGTCGTCGTCACCAAAGAAATAAGCAGGCCAGCGGATGCCGGTTGCGTTTACGGTGCGCTGCCTGATGATGCTGTAGATGGGGCTACAGTCACCGAGACCGCCAGTGGAGCGCCTATTGTGCGCGAGGTTTGGTTGCTGACTTCTGCCGCGAGAGAGATTCCGAGGTCGTAGCGTCCGGGCGCATCGGGGGCGAATGCCGAGGCCTCGAGGTCCGTCGAATCGCCCGGAAAGACGTTCAAGTGAAGTTCACGGCTGGCTTCACCGTTTCCGACCACCTTCCCGTCACGTTTCCATTCCCACCTTAGACTCACAATTCCGCGCTCATCTGCTGAACGACCGCCGAGCCACACCGCTTTTCCGATATTGGTGGCGCGGACAGAAACGTGAACGCGCGCTCCCGGCGCGGCATCATGGGGAGGCGAATTGAGCACCACCAATCCACCGTCGAGCAGGTCCGGAGAATTGCGGCTGGTCGCGCGATGACCCAGCGCAATTCTGGTCGAGTCGAAAGTCGATCGAAACGGATCGACGACCGGATTGTCGCCCCACAGCCACAGGCGTTTGTCCGCGTCGTTGAGCGCCCACTGATTCCATCCTCGATAGCCGACGAATGCGCCGGACGCGTTGGCGGTTATCGACCACGCGCAGAGCACCGCGAACGCAACTGCAAGCGCGCGACGATCGCGGATTGAATCCGCGAGCGGAAACAGCGCGAATGCCATTATCGGGGTCAAGTCCGCTAGCAGGCGCGGGCCGAAAGACTCACCGCCGGATGTCTTATGCCATTTCGCGATCAACAGTATCGTCAAAATCGCGCCGACCCCCAGGTAGCGCAGCAGCATGTCGCCATTCTTTCGCCACGCGAGCACCAATCCAGCAACTGACAGAATGAAGATCGGCGAATAGAAGAGCAGGCCGCGGCCGGGACTCAGCATCGCTACCGCCAATCCATTTGCGAGCGAGGTCGTCCACAATCCGCTCGGCGCGACCGTTTGGCTGCCGACTGACGTCGGCTCAGTGAGGAATTGGATTCGCAGCGGCGATCCGAAGTAGATGGCGCTGTACCAGAGTTGAAAAAGCAGGGGCGGCATCGCGGCCGTGATGAAGGTCCAGATCTCGCGGCGATAGTAGATCAGGACGTACAGGCCCAGTGGCGCCGCGATCAACGCGTCGGCCGGGCGGGTGATCACCTCGAACGCGAGCGGCAGACCCGCATATCCCGCCCAGCGTCGATCCTCGCGGGCGCGGACCAGGCAATATATCGCGGCTGCCAGAGCGAGTTGCGCGGGGCCATGCTGCCATAGCGCCTGGCTGCTCACGCTGAGACTGGTGGTGCCGAAGGCGTAGACCAAGGTCAGGAGCATCGCCATCCAGTTGGTGGTGACGCGCGCGGCGGCCAGATAGATCAGTAGAGCGGAAAGCGCGACGATCGTCGCCGCCGAGACTTTTTCGAGCTCGGCGAAAACGCGACTGCTCGGGCTCACGCCGCAAACCACCGACGGCACATAGAAGGGCAACGCAATCAGCGCCGCGCCGACCGGGTAGTCGGACACGTAATGCCCGCCGCTCTCGCGCAGATAGTAGGGAATCTTTTTTGGCCGGGAGTGACCAGTTGATCGAGGTAGAAGTTCCCGTGAAGCAGGATACTCAGCGGCAGATTTTTCGCGGGCACCGAGTCGCCGCCGGAGATCGTGCGGCCGTTAGCGAGAAACACGATCAGGGTGATCGAGAAAAGCATAAATCCCGGATTCGACCTGAGCGCGCCTTCGACCGAGCCGTGTCGAAAAATCACTCGCAGCAGTGCGAATCCGAGCATCGCGACAATCGCGGGCCATAGCTTGTTGGCGTCGAACCTCAGGCCCGCGAAATTTACCCCGTAGCCACCGGTCACGAGGATCGAGAGCAGGTAAATCGCGGCAATTGCACAAGCCGCGGTCGCAAGCGTTTGAAGAAGCCGAAAGTTCACGAGTGGCCGGATGCACACCGGTATATCACGCCACCTCGAGCGCTTAAGGCGAACTTGCAGCTTGAAAAAAACAAATCGACCGGCGAGCGCGAATCAGAAATGGATTGCGATCACACCGGCGGAGCACAACCGATAGTAAATTCTGTCGCGAGTCGCGGTTCGAGGTTACTTCTTTGGCGACTTCGGCCCGCAAGGGGGTCCGACCATCCCCTTGCACCCCGGAGGACTGTCTTTGTCGTCAGAGTCAGACGGGGTGACCTGGCCCGGATTACCCATCGCAGATTGCTGAGTACCTGGCCGTGCGGTAGCGATCGCCGTCGCGCGATGGTCCCACCGCCCAATCTACTGTGAGGCCTTTGGCATCCACATAGCTGACGGCAGTGTCGCCTTTCAGATTGGCGGTGGCAGGGTCGAGCTTGATGTCATATTGGCCGGGACGAAGACCCAAGATTACATAGCGTCCCTGTTGATCGGTAGTTGCATCTCCCGCTGTTTGCCCGCTTTGATCGGCGGCACTAACTTTGGACCCGGCAACTGCCTGGCCGCCCGCGTCGATGACGGTGCCGACGATGTCGGCAGCGATTGCAAAGGACCCGGCACTTGCCAGCAGACCGCACCCAGCTGCCAACACAAGCATAGTTTTTTTCATTTCAGTTCCTCCGCTCATGGAACGCATCCGCGCTACGGTACCAATTTCCCGAACTTGTGGGAATTATCTAATTGACTCGCAACACTCGCTGGAAAAAGATTTGATCGAGCAAGCAAATCTGGGAGATCGTCGATGAGCCTGATTATCGGATTGGATCACGTAAACCTTCTCATCGACGCCGGTGACGACGCGCTCTCGAGGGCGCGCACATTTTACGAAGGATTGCTCGGCCTGCAACCGCTGGAGCGTCCAGCCAACACCGATAGCGGCAACCCCGGCGCATGGTACCAATGCGGCGTGCAGCAACTACATCTGACCACCGAGAAGGACGCGTCGTCGGTCAATAAGAAATCGCGTCGTCATCCCGCGTTCCGGGTTGCCGATCTCGAAGCCTTCGCAAGAAACTGGAATCCGCCGGCATCGAAATAATCGCGGGCAACCGATTCCCCGGCCAGGAGCGCTTCTTCGTGCGCGACCCGTGGGGCAACCGCCTCGAATTCGTCGAAAGAACTGGCCACTAGGTCACCAGCTCGAGTTCGTCTGCCGGTGCTATGGGGTTTTCAGTCGCTTCACGATCGCTGATCCAAACGCTGGAAGTGTCTCGTATTCCAGGTGTAGATGGCCTCTGCCTTCGCTTTCACAGCGCAGCGCGCTATCAGAGCGTCGTAGATCGTGCCACCGATAACACCCGCCTCGGCGGCGTCCTTGATCGCGGCATGATACTCGTCGCCGGTGAGCGTAACGAGCGAAAGACGCTCGCGAATGTTTTCCAGAAAAAGCAGCGCCTGTTCGCCGCTCAAGCGATGTCTCCCAGGCAGCCGGGTCATCGTCGCGTAGACCTCGGCCAGGCTATGGGCGGCGCAGCAATCGTGTTTTTTGTCGGCGTTGAGAAAGGCTTTCAGACTTCGCTCGTGATGCTCATGATCCTCGATGAAGACCGGAATCAGCACTGAGGTATCAAAGAACGCTCTCAATGGCTTCGTCCGAGGTTCTCCTCATCGCGTTCACGCCGGACCTGTTCAATGGTTTCGTCAACGGTCGAAGCTGATAATGGCTCGCCGCAATTGAAGACCCAGACGCCGTGCTTTTTCCGTAGCTGCGCGGTCCCGCGCGAGGGACGTAATGTGATCCGATCGTCCAGAGTCTCCAGCTCCAATTGGTCGCCGGGGGCGAGCTGCAGCTGATCCCTGACTGGTTTCGGCAGCACGATCCGGCCGACCTTATCGACGGTAAGTTTGGTATTCATCGTTACCATTTTACCCTGAGATTTACCAAACACAAATGGTATCGGAAGGAATTTGGACAGCGCGCAGAGGACGGACAGGGTGCTTTGAGGAGGTCAGTACCCGCCCATCGCCGGCGATTCCATCGCGCCCGGCGACGCTACCGCCACCGGAGTAGCCTCTCCAAGCGGGGTGTTCTGCGGTGCCGGCGTCCCGACCGGCGCGCCGAAGGGAGCCAGCGCCTCGTGCCCGTATTTCATCCCCGCGATCGCACGTCCTGAAACGACGTTCGCGGTCGCAGGCGCAGGGCTGTCGACGATAGTTTCCGCCACACCTTCATGCTCGAACGGCCGGCGCACATCCAGCGGCGCCGGCTCGACCACATGGCCGACATTGACGTCGTCGTTATTGACGCGGATTTTGCTGGCGAGAACGACGCCGCGTTCGGCGCGGAGATCGTAAACTCCCGGCGGCAGGTCCGCCGTGAACGAGCCGTCGGGCGTGGTCGGCGCGACAAAGATGTCGTTGGTCACGCGATTCTCATAATGAAGCTGGCGTCGCTCGGCCGGCTTGCCGTCGCGATACGACATCAGTCCGCTGACGTTCGCCGCGCCCGCAATCCGCGTCCCCGATGCCAGACCAGCGGCGACAGCAACTGAAAGAGCGACCGCCGCGAAACCGAAACGGCGTCCCGACCTGTTATTGGGAATGTTCTTCACGATGACTCCCTGGCAATAGGTTTCGCGCCGGTGAAATTGTAGCCGCTCCGGGCATTTCCATCAAAGCCCGAGCATCGCTTATGCTCTCCAAAAATCCAGACGAGGACACGATGGAACGAATAACCCTTTTTCACAATCCTGGCTGAGGCAACTCGAAAGGCGCGCTCGAGATACTTCGCGCGCGCGGTGTCGAGTTCGACACCATCGAATATCTCAAAGATCATCCGACTCGCGAGCGGCTCGAGAAAATCATCGACATGCTCGAAGGTCCGGTCGCCGACCTGGTCCGCAAGGACAAGCGCTTTAAGGAGCTCGGCCTGAACGCCGCTGACTACGCCGACAAGAAGGCGGTGGTCGCGCTCCTGCTGAAGCATCCCGAGCTGATGCAGCGTCCAATCGTGATTCGCGGCAAGCGCGCAATCATCGCGCGTCCGCCGGAAAAGCTCGAAGCTATGTTGTGAACTCTCCCTGGGAGATATTTGCGACCAGGAAAAGTAGGACGGAATTTATATCCGTCGCGGTTTCAGTCCGCAGTGCCTACGCGCTCTTCTTAACCTTGCCCGAGCGGATACATCGCGTGCAGACCAGGATTCGCCGCACGTTGCCGTTTATCTCGGCGCGCACTTCCTGCAGGTTGGGATTCCATCGCCGCTTGGTCTTGTTGTTCGCGTGACTGACGTTGTTGCCGACTGACGGCTGCTTCTTGCAGTATGCGCAATGTCTCATGAGTCTTCCGTTCGAACCTTGAAAATCCTGATGGAACGATCCTGCTAGGGTAGCCCGACCTGCGGCCGCGTGAAAGAGGGTGAATACTTCGCCTTCAGCAGCGCCTCGCCGACCGCTTCGCTCTCGAGCACCGCGCCCGCGTCGCATCCGCACTTGAGGCTCATCAGCCATGCGCTGCGCCCGAGCGCGACCGCGTAGCTGTCGAGCTGTTCCTTGAGGCCCTTGGGCGCGTCCTTGTCCTGGATCGTGAGGTCCTTGGCGGCGACGATCACCTCGTTGGGGCTCGAGCCGGTTTGCTCGGCGAACAGCTGCTTGATCATCGCAACGAATGCCTGATGGTCGAGCGTGGGCACGTCGCTCCGGATAACGCCGTCGTAAATCGAGTCGGGGCGACTGTTGGGCATCTCGGTCAGAACGCGCCGAATCGAATCGGCGCGCGAGGGCTCCGCCGACGGCGCCTTCTCGTAGTCGGCCAGAATAACGCGCGCCTCGCCCGCGTTCCCGCCCGCCATCGCGCCGAGGGTGCGACCCAGCAGCGCGTTCGCCGCGCTGCGCCGCAACTGTCCCTGCGCCGCCGCGATCATCCGCTGCACGTCGGGATTGTTGATTCCCGCCGACTTGAACACCGCCATCGCATCCTCGCCGTCGCCGCGATCGAGCAGCGCCTTCGCCGTGTCGAGCGGATTGAGCGGAGCGGTGTCGCGAATCGACGCCGTCGCGAGATACAGCTTGGTCGCCGCGACCAGCTTCGCCTCGACCCGCGTCTGCACCGCCTCGAACGCCTGCCATTGATCGCTCGAGATAAGTTTCTTGCCGGTCGCGCGCTCGGCAAACGCCTGCGCCGGCAGCGACAGGAACGCGGTCAAGCCGCCAACCACCGGCTCGCTGTCGGTGAAGGTGAAGCGATGGCGATCCTCCGCCAGGGTCGAGAGATTCAGCGTCCAGATTTCGTAAGCGCCGGTAAATTTCGCCTCGTTCGAATCGCGCTGCGACTGAAACGACTCGGTCGGCAGGCTCACGACCATCACCGCGTCCAGCCGATCGTCTGGGTCGCCCGCGACGAATCGCTTGACGCACGCATCGACGCCGCCCGGCGGCTGAATCGGCACCGCCTTCACGTTCGGCAGCTTGCCGACGATCTGGTCGATATCGGCCTCGGTCTGCGGCGAGATCGGCCCAATCACGCCGACCCCGATTTTGATCTGGTCCGCATACGCGCCCGCCGCAGCCGCGGCCACAATGATTGCCGCGCCGAGCAGCATTACCGTAATTTTTCTCATCGTTTGAGTGACAATGTGGAACCGCGAATTCGCCGCGCCGAGAGCTTTTCAAAACCCGCCGCGATCTTCAACCCGCGCAACATCCATCCCCCGGTTTTTGACGCCATGGCGGCGAGTTGCATGAGTATCCAGTCCGAAAGCTACAATGTCTAGCTGCTTATGTCCGACCACATTGTCCACATCCTGCCCGAGCAAGTCGCCAGCCAGATTGCGGCGGGCGAAGTCGTCGAGCGGCCGGCGTCCGCCGTCAAGGAGCTGGTCGAGAACTCGCTCGATGCGGGCGCGCGCTCGGTGAGCGTCGAGATTCTGGGCGGCGGATCGGCGCTGATCGCGGTCACCGACGACGGCTCCGGCATGACGCGCGCCGACGCGATCCTGTCGCTGCGGCGTCACGCGACCTCGAAGATTCGCAGCGCCGCCGACCTGGCCGCGATTCGCACGCTCGGATTTCGCGGCGAGGCGCTCGCCTCGATCGCGAGCGTGTCGCATCTGCGGATGCAAACCCGCCGCGCCGAGGACGAGCACGGGGTCGAGGTCGCAGCCGAAGCCGGCAATATCGAGGATACCCGCACGTGCGCGATTGCGGCGGGCACGCGAATCGAGGTCCGCGAGCTTTTCTTCAACACCCCGGCGCGGCTCAAGTTCCTGAAGACGCTCGCGACCGAGCAGGGCGCGATCGCAGAATCGTTCCAGCGCGTCGCGCTCGCCAATCATCATATCGCGTTCCGTCTCGTCCGCCGACGGCCGCGTCGTTTTCGATTTGCCGCGCGCCAACTCGGTGCTCGAACGATTCCGGCAGGTGTTCGGTCCGAAGATCGCAACGAAGATGCTCGCGTTCGATCTCGATCGTCCCGGAATTCGCGCGCAAGGTCTGGCCGCGTCGAGCCAGGAATCGTTCGCCACCGGCAGGATGATTTTCACGTTCGTCAACGGCCGCTCGGTGCGCGATCGAATGCTGATTCGCGCAGTCGAGCAGGCCTACCAGACGCTGATCCCGCGCGGACGCCATCCGGCGACGCTGCTGTTCGTCGATATGCGGCCCGAAGAGGTTGACGTCAACGTGCATCCGATGAAGACCGAGGTGCGGTTCCGCAACGGCGGCGCGGTTTTTGATGTCGTCTATCATGCGATTCGCGACCGGTTGGCGGACCAGACCGAAAATGCGCCGGCGCCGGCGTCAGTCCACCGACGATGCTGCGATGGGACTGATCACAATGTCGTCGGCGAGCGAGAACTCTCGCGCGGGAGATGCGGTTCCGAATCCGCGCAGCGACGCGCCTCTGCGGCTGGTGCCCGATGCGCCCAGCACGGTCGCGTATCAGCGTCCGCTCACCCTCGCATACGATCGCGACGCGCGCCCGGGTGTAACTCGCGCTCCGCCGATACCCGACGGCGCCAATTCCGATGTACTCGAAGCTCCGCGTGATCGGACAAATCTTCGCCGGATATATCGCGCTCGAGACCGAGGAGGGGTTGCTGCTGATCGATCAGCACGCGGCGCACGAGCGCGTCACGTTCGAGAAGCTGCGCCGCGAACTGCGCGACGGCGGAATTCGCACGCAGGCGATGCTCGCGCCGGTGTCGGTCGAGCTGAACCCCGCGCGCGCATCGCAAGTGCACGGCGCGATCAGCGAACTACGCGCGATGGGCTTCGACGTCGAGCCGTTCGGACCGACCACACTTCTGCTCAAGGGCGCGCCGGCGGTGTTCGGGCCCGAAGGCGGCGCGAAGCTGCTCGGCGACATGATCGAGAGCATGGGCGATGCGGGCTTTCGCGGCGGCGGCGAGGCCGCGTTCGAGAACTGGCTGAAGCAGCTCGCGTGTCACGGCTCGGTGCGAGTCGGGCGCGTGCTCGAGCTGCGCGGAAATCCATTCGCTGCTCGCCGATCTCGATCGCACCGAGTTCAAGACCAACTGCCCGCACGGACGCCCGGTGCATATTCAGTTCGCACGCGGGCAAATCGAGCGAATGTTCCGGCGATGAGTATTTTGCCGACGGCAGAAATCGCGGCGCGGACGCGTCCGGCGCGGATAGCGGTCGGCTTTATTGTCGGGCCGACCGGAGCGGGCAAGTCCGCACTCGCGATGGCAGTGGCGGAGCGCGCGAACTGCGAGATCGTCAATGCCGACTCGCGCCAGTTTTATCGCGGGATGGATCTCGGCACGGCGAAACCGTCGGCCGAAGATCGCGCGGCGCGTGCCGCATCATCTTATAGACGTGCGCGATCCCGACGAGTCGCTCGACGTGGCCGAGTTTGCGCGAGCTTGCGCGCGCGGCGATCGACGATATTGCGGCGCGCGGACGAAATCCGCTGGTGGTCGGCGGCAGCGGGCTTTATCTGCGCGTGATCCGCGGCGGAATCTTCAGCGGACCGGCTGCGTCGGCGGAAATTCGCGACCGGCTGGCGAAAGTCGCGGCGGAGCTGGGCGTCGCGCATCTGCATCAGCAGCTGCGCGAGATCGATCCCGAGGCGGCGAATCGAATCGGCGTCAACGACCTGTACCGAATCGTGCGAGCGCTCGAAGTCTTCGAGCTGACCGGCGAAACGATCTCGGCGCATCAGCGGCGCCATCGCTTCGCCGACATCGGCTACGACACTTTGACGGTCGGGGTCGAAGTCGAACGCAAAAAACTCTACGAGGCGATCGACACGCGCTTCGACGCGATGGTCGCGGCCGGACTCGTCGACGAAGTGCGCGCGCTGGTCGACGCGGGATACTCGCCCGAGAAGCCTCCGCTCAGTACGATTGGATACAAGCAAATCGCGGCGTATCTGCGCGGCGAGATCGACGCTGGCCGACGCGATCTCGCAGGCCAAGCAGGAATCGCGGCGGCTGGCCAAGCGGCAACTCACGTGGTTTCGCCGCGAGCCGGAGATCGTATGGCTTGACCCGGAGCGCGGCGCTGACGATGCTCTTGCGTTGTTCGAGAAATTTTTCAGGCGCGGATAAAAATTGAAAGGCAATCACAACGGACATAAGGCGCGCGGCGGCAAGAACCGCGGCAACGGAATCGCGACGACCGAGGCGCAGGGCTCGGATCCGCGCAGCGCAATCGAACGCGTGCGCCTCGCACGGCATCCGAATCGCCCGCAGACGCTCGACTACATCGACTTGCTGATGCGCGATTTTATCGAGATACACGGCGACCGGCACTTTGCCGACGACGGCGCGATCGTGGCGGGCCTCGCGTATTTTGGGCATCGCGCGGTCGCAGTTGTGGGGCATCAGCGGGGCCGCTCGACCACCGAAAGAATCAAGCGCAACTTCGGCAAGCCGCATCCCGAGGGCTATCGCAAGGCGACGCGCGTGTATGAACTGGCGGAGCGGTTCGGCCTGCCGATAATCACGCTGATCGACACCCAGGGCGCCGAGTCGGGCGTCGGCGCCGAGGAGCGCGGGCAGACCGAGGCGATCGCGCGCAACCTCGAGCTGATGGCGCGGCTGACCGTCCCAATCGTCACGTGCGTGATCGGCGAGGGCGGCTCTGGCGGCGCGATCGCACTCGGCGTGGCGAACGTCGTGCTGATGCAGGAGAACGCGTGCTACTCGGTGATCACGCCCGAAGGATGCGCCGCGATTCTGTGGCGCGCCGGCGGCGAGGAGAACGTCGCGGCAGCGGCGTCGGCGCTGAAATTATCGGCGCCGGATTTGCTCGAGTTCGGATTGATCGACGAAATAGTGCCCGAGCCCGCCGGCGGAGCGCATACCGCGCCGGCCGAAGCGGCTCATCTGATCGGCGCGGCGCTCGCGCGGCACCTGGAGCGCCTGGTCAAGTTGAAGCCGCAGGAGCTGCGCCATGCGCGCGAACGGAAGTTCGCGGTGATGGGCTCGGGGTACCTCACGCGCGGCCGCGTCGAGAACGATCCACTAATTTGAATGTGAAACCCGCGATGGGTTTCACACTTCCTTCGGCAGGGGTGACCCCTGCACCCAGCATTTAAAAGTCTGCGTAACTTTTTCGCAGCGCGGTGGTTTTATCTATTGAGATCGCAGGAGGTTACGTCGATGGACACGCAGAGCACCCACGCGAGAATCATTCCGGGAATGCGATATCGAAACGCGCCGGCGGCGATCGAATGGCTGTGCAAGGCTTTCAATTTCGAGAAGCATCTGGTGGTGCCCGATCAGGACGGCGGGATTGCTCATGCGCAGCTCACCTTTGGCGACGGAATGATCATGTTGGGGTCGGTCGGCGGCGGGCTGTTCGGCCGCCTGATGAAGCATCCGGACGAAATCGGAGGCTGCGAGACGCAGAGCGCTTACGTCGTAGTTGCCGATTGCGACGCGCACTACGCGCGCGCCAAGGCCGCCGGCGCCGTGATGCTGAGAGATGTCCAGGATGAGGACTATGGCGGCCGCGGCTACACCTGCCGCGATTTAGAGGGTCACATCTGGAGTTTCGGCAGCTACGATCCCTGGGCGCATTCTTAGGTCGTGCTCGTTCAACGAGATTGTTCCCTTCCCCGAGGGCCCGAAAACAGGGTTAGTTGATCATCGGCTGCGCGCACCCTGCTGGATGAAAGTCGAACAGTGCACTTGGACGCACACCGCCATCGAGTCACCGCCCCTGAGAGCAAAGTAGCGCGCCGCGCGCAACTTTGCGCTTCTCACTGGGTGCAGGGGTCACCCCTGCCGCACGCCGCGCAGGCGATTATTTTCTTCGCCACTTTCTTAATAGGGGTTAGGTTATCTGCATCAAGTTCACGGGGTGCCGCACAACGTTCCGTTGATGTCGCATTGAGGCTTGATGCTCCGATCGCGTTGCTGCTGGTTCAGCGCCGAGATCGCCTTGTTGGTCTTGGCGCTGGGGTCGCACTGGCAGAGTTGGCTCGCGCAGCAGCTGCAATCCGCCGCGGTTTCCGCTTTGACTATTTCGGAAATGTCGCATCCCGAGAGCCCCGAGCATGCCGTGCTCACCAGGTCACGATCGTTGCATTCGTCAGTGCATAGCGTGGCGTCGCAAGTGAAGCCGGCCTGCGCGCCTTTCGGTTGCAGGCAGGTGTGATATTCGTCGCAGACCTTAGCGCAATCGACACCGCTGTCTGGCGGAATCATCGTGACGCCTGGGACATACAACGGGCACCCGATCCCGCCTGGCGCGTCGGGCAAGCATGCGGGAGGACTCGGCACAGCGGCGGGAACCGCAGCCTCGCGCTCGTCGGCGGAGGAGATCATCTTATATGCATCACCGGACATGGCGGGCGTTGGCGTAGGCGTCGCAGGCGGAGCGTAGGCGGCGGACCATACCAGGTTGTCGCCGAGCCTGCATGCCTGATCGTTCTGCCCGACCTGGTAGGATCCGTCGAACACCGGGCATGAGCATTGGACGATTCCCGCCTGAGCGGTTTTGAAGCATGGCGCGGTCATGCATCCGGCGTACGGTTGTTGCGCGCAGTTGGTCAGGCCGAGTCCGTTATCCGGGACGCAATCGAAGCTGAAGGTCGAGTAGACGCTCGACCCCGGCATCAGGTTTCCCGCATTCACGTTGGCGCAGACCGGAGCCGAGTTGAGCGTCGCGCAAAGGCTGCCGTCGGCGCCGCATTGCGCGATCGTTTTTTCATAGACCGCGTGATTGAGGATCGCGTTGATATCCACGAAGTACACGCCGTACGGAATGTCGAAGCATTGACAGTTGGCATATTTGCCATCAGCAGTGAGCGTGCACGACAGATCTTCTGCGCCGGAGCTCGGTCCCGAGTAATAGCAGAGCGCGAAGGGTCCGCCGCGGCATGGGACGAAGTTGCTCGACGCAAGAGTGATGTCGGCGTAGGCGGGGCCTAGGGCGGTCGTCCAGTTTGCTTGGTTGCTCCAGAACGCGTGAGAGTTGGGGACGAAGTGCACGATGCCGGATGTCGTCGCCGTCGACGAATCTGATCCGCCGCTTCCGCCGTTGCATCCTGCGATAAGAATCGCAAGCGCGAAGAGAACTGCCCCCGATGAACGCCCCACATCGGGAGTAAATCGAAAGGACCGAAGCGAATCCATATTCGAATCGGAGAAAGTGTGCTCTCGATAACAATTTGGAGAGATCCGGGCCGGTCTTTCCGCGTGCCTAATTAAATGAACCTCCCAGCAACCTAACCCCTTCCCTCGAGCAAAGGGGACAATCGCGAGTAATTTTACATGTGCGTTGAAAACGGGAGGACGATCGGGTAGCCATTCTTGTTCGATGTCATCACGGGCAGCAAGGAAGTCCCTGCCGGAGCCTCCCTCGATCGAGACTCTGCGGGCGCGGATGGATGAGATTAATCTCAAAATTCTGCGCCTTATCTCAGCGCGCGCGAGTGTGGCGACCGAGATTGGCCGGCTGAAGCATGTCGAGGGCGGCGAGGTTTACCAGCCGGTCCGCGAGCGCGCGATTATCGAAAAGATGATCGCCGAGAACCCGGGGCCGCTCACCGACGATCAGGTCAAGCGGATTTACGTCGAGATAATTTCGGCGTGCCGCGCGCTCGAGCACGAGCCGCGCGTCGCATTCCTCGGTCCCGAACATACCTATTCGCATGAGGCGGCGCGCATGCGCTTCGGCTCGAGCGTCGCGCTGATGCCGCTGGAGTCGTTTGCGGCCGTCTTCCAGGCGATCGAGAACGGCCGCGCGGATTTCGGCGTGGTGCCGGTCGAGAATTCGACTGAGGGCTCTGTTACGCTGACGCTCGATCTGCTGATCGACACGTCGCTGGTGATAGTCGGCGAAGTGCTGCTGCCGATTCGGCATTCGATAATGTCGCTCAGCGGCGCGGCAGGCGAAGTCAGCCGAATCGTGTCGCATCAGCAGAGCCTCGCTCAGTGTCGAGGTTACATCACCGCGAATTTTCCGAAATGCGAGACGGAAGCGGTCGCGTCCAACGCGCTGGCTGCCCAGCGCGCGGCCGCGGACGGGTCGATTGCGGCGATCGCGTCAAAGGCGGCGGGCGAGGCTTACGGCCTCAAGACCATCGCGTCGAACGTGCAGGACGTCGCAGCCAACACCACGCGATTCCTGGTGATGGGCGCGCGGCCGATCGAAAAATCGGGCAAGGACAAGACCACATTGCTGTTCGCGGTAGCGGACCGGGTCGGCACGCTCAACCAGGCGCTGAACCTGTTTGCCCGCAATGCGATAAATATTTCGAAGATCGAATCGCGTCCGCTGCGCGCGCGGCCGTGGGAATACCTGTTCTTCGTCGATGTTATGGGGCATCGCGAGGATCCCAAGCTCGCCCGCGCGCTCAAGTCTTTGTCGACCAAGGCCCTATTCTTGAAGGTCCTGGGATCATATCCTGAAGGAAGGTCGGCCGCTGCCTGAGCCGGGCAGCCGAAAAACTTTTTCACTGGCCGTTACCTGTTTTGATCAAAGCACAAGATCTCGTACTCCCATCCGTCGCCGCGCTTGCTCCCTACGAACCGGGCAAGCCGATCGAGGAGTTGCAACGCGAGCTCGGAGTCGTCGACCCCGTCAAGCTGGCGTCGAACGAGAATCCGCTCGGCCCATCGCCGCTCGCGATCGAGGCAATCAAGGCTGCGCTGCCCGAGCTGAATCGTTATCCCGACGGCGCGAGCTACGAACTGCGGGCGAAGATCGCGGCGCATCATAAGATCGGTGTCGAGCGGGTGTTCGCGGCGTCGGGCTCGGTCGAGGTGCTCAACCTGCTCGCGTTCCTCTATCTGCGGCCGGGACTCAACTCGGTCTACTCGGAGCATTCGTTCGCGATTTATCCGCTGGCCACCGCGGCGGCCGGCGGCGAGCATCGCGTGGTCAAAACCAGCGATGGATTCTCGCACGACCTCGACGCGATGGCGTTGGCAATCGACGCGAACACGCGAATTGTTTTTCTTGGCAATCCGAACAATCCGACCGGGACGATTTACCGGCGCGCCGAATGGAAGCGGTTCCTCGAGCGCGTGCCGGAGCACGTCGTGATCGCCGCCGACGAGGCGTACTTCGAATTCGTGCGCGATCCCGAGTATCCCGACTCGATGAAAGACCACGACGACCGTCGCCTGATAATCACGCTCCGGACGTTTTCGAAAATTTTCGGGCTGGCCGGCATTCGCGTCGGATACGCGGTTGCGCGGCCCGACATGATCCAGATGCTGGATAAGGTGCGGCAGCCCTTCAACGTGACCTCGCTGGCGCAGGTGGCTGCGATTGCAGGAATGGACGATCGCGCGCATATCGCCAGGACGCTGCAAGTCAACGCCGAAGGGATGACCTACCTCGAGGGCGAGTTCGCGCGGCTCAAGCTGCCGTTCGTGCCGAGTCACGCAAATTTTTTCCTGGTCGACGTCGGCGACGGCCGCGCCGTTTACGACAAACTTTTGCGCAAGGGCGTGATCGTGCGCCCGATGCATGGTTACGGATATCCGCGCCACGTGAGAATCAGCGTCGGGCTACCCGAGGAGAACCGGCGGCTAGTCGCGGCGCTCGGCGAGGCAATAGGCGCGCAATCGTGAAGAATCGAAATGCAGAAACGATGGCGCAAGCGTTGCTCATCGCGATGTTCGTGGTCGCGATAATGTCGTGGTCGTCGGTGCCCGCGCAGATTCCAATCCACTGGGACATCTCGGGGCAGGTCGATGCCTACGGATCGAAATTCACCGGGCTCTTTCTGCTGCCGATAATCGCGCTGGCAGGGTACACATTGATCGGGCTCACCGCAGTGTTCTCGCCCGCGCAATTCCAGGGACGCGCGATGAACGCGCTGTCATGGTTCAGGCTCGCGTACGTGCTGGTGATGGCGGGAGTGTTCGGCGTGATCGTGGCCGACGTTCGCGGTGCGAATATCAACATGAACTACGTCATCTTCCCGCTGCTCGCGCTTATGATGATCGCGATCGTCAACCTGCTGATACATACGAACCGCAACAAATCCGCCAGGACGGCGCCGCCTGGCGGCGGAGTCCAGGTCTGATGGCGCAGCTATTTCGACAGATGACCGTGTGCGGAGTGGGCCTGATAGGCGGCTCGCTCGCGCTGATCGCGCGACGCGCGGGCGTCGTCGGCAAAGTTGTTGGCCTTGGACGGTCGCAGGCGAACCTTGACGTAGCCGTCGAGCGGGGCATGATCGACATAGCGACCCGAGACCCGGTCGAAGCGGCGCGTGGCGCGGACCTTATCGTGCTGGCCGTGCCGATTCAGACGATGCGTGCGACTCTGGAAAAGATGATCGAACACACGGCGCCGGACGCGGTCGTGACCGACGTCGGCAGCGTGAAGCAATACGTCGTGCGCGAGCTCGAGCCGCTGATCACCGGAAAGCGATCGATAGTCGCGGCGCATCCGGTCGCTGGCAAGGAGACTACCGGCGCGGCTGCCGCCGACCCCGCTCTTTTTCGGGACCGCCGCGTGATACTGACTCCGTCGGCGAAGAGCACGCCTGATGCGATCAACAAGATCGAGCAGCTATGGGACGAAACCGGCGCATGCGTCGAAATGATGGACGCGGCCACGCACGACGCGATCCTCGCGCGCTCGAGTCATCTGCCTCAGGCGGTGTCGAGCGTGCTGGCCGCGGCTCTTGATACTGAAAAAATCGGCGACAAACTCGCAGCGGAGTACGGCGCGGGCGGACTTCGCGACACGACGCGGCTGGCAGCGTCGTCGTGGGAGATGTGGCGCGACATCTTCGTAACGAATCGCGAGGCGATCGCGGCCGCATTGAAACTTTACGGCGGGACCTTCGCCGAATTTCAGCGCGCAGTCGAAACCGGCGACATGGCCGGCGTCGAGAAGATTTTCAATCGCGGCCGCGAGATGCGGGAAAAGATCAGGTGATCCGCAAGAGACCAATAATCGCGATTGACGGGCCGGTCGGCGCGGGGAAATCCGTGGCGGCGCGCGAGCTCGCCCGCGCTCTCGGGTTTTCGTACCTGAACACCGGCGCGATGTATCGCGCGGTCGCGATTGCGGCGCGCGAGGCGGGTATCAGCCCCGATGATCCAAACGTCGAAGAACGGCTAGCGTCGGTACTCAAGGGGATTAAGATAAAGTTCGACGGCGAGAAAATATTGCTCAACGGCCGCGACGTGACCGCGATGAAAGACGATCCGGAAATCGGCGAGCTCGCGTCGCGGTTCTCGGCGATTGGCTCGGTCCGCGTGCGGATGCGCGATCTGCAGCGCGCGGCGGGCGCCGATGGCGGAGTAGTGATGGAAGGACGCGACATAGGTACGGCGATTTTTCCCGACGCCGAGTTCAAGTTCTTTCTCGACGCCGACGTGAAGACGCGCGCGCATCGCAGATATGAAGAGCTCAAGAAGAAAGGCGCCTCGATTACCGAGGATGAAGTGCTTGAGCAGTTAGTTGAGCGTGACCGTCGTGACAGCGGGCGCGAGCTCGCGCCGCTCAAGCGCGCGGACGACGCGACCGTGATAGATTCAACCAATCTTTCGATCGACGCAGTGGTTGCGGCGATGAAAGCGAAGATCAATGATCGAAACAACGCCGGCAAGGACTTGAAACGAGCCTAGCCCGGTTGTAAGGATCGCAGCAGCCCGAAGTCCCGGAATCCCGGAAGGTCCCCCTAAATGGAGAAAGTGTTGCCAGAGCAAATGAGCGGAGGAGAAAATGACTTTGAGTCGTTGATGGAAGAGAGTTTGAAGGCTCCCCGTCCCGGCGACGTGCTGGTTGGAAGAGTACTTCTGATCACGCGCGACAGCGTCATCATCGACATCAACTACAAGTGCGAAGGGCAGGTCCCCCTCGCCGAATTTCTTGACCACGAGGGGCATCCCTCCGTCAAGGAAGGCGACGAGGTTGACGTGTACTTCGAAGGCACCGAGACCGACAACGGCACGGTAATGCTTTCGCACGCAAAGGCCGAGAAGTTCAAAGTCTGGCGCGAACTCGACAAGGCGTTCCAGGCGGAGACTCCGGTCGAAGGCGTGGTGCTTGGCAAAGTCAAAGGCGGGCTCAAAGTCGATATCGGAGTGCCGGCGTTTCTGCCGGGATCGCATGTCGATATTCGTCCGGCGCGCAATCTGGACCGGTACGTGGGACAGCGCGGACGCTTCCAAATTCTGAAGTTCAATCGCGCGCGCGGCAACGTGGTGGTCTCGCGGCGCAGCGTGCTCGAGCGCGAGCGCTCGTCGCTGAAGGAACAGACGCTCAAGGTGCTCGAAGAGGGCGTGATCCTCGAAGGCACCGTCAAGAATATTACCGACTACGGCGCGTTCATCGATCTCGGCGGCATCGACGGCCTGTTGCATATCACCGACATGGCGTGGGGCCGGCTGCAGCATCCGTCCGAAGTTTTGAAGGTCGGTGACAAAGTCAAAGTCGTCGTGCTCAAGTATGACGCCGAGCGCGAGCGCGTATCGCTCGGAATGAAACAGATCATGCCCGACCCGTGGACCAAGGTGGCGGAAGGTTATCCGCCGGGGACGCGAATCAAGGGCAAGGTCGTCAGCGTGACCGACTACGGCGCATTTGTCGAAATCGAAAAAGGCGTCGAGGGATTGATCCACGTCTCCGAGATGAGCTGGAGCAAGCGCGCGGTGCATCCGTCGAAGGTCGTCAACCCGGGTGACATGGTCGAGGTGCAGGTGCTCGGGGTTGACGAGGCGAATCGCAGAATCTCGCTCGGGCTAAAGCAGACCGAGGCGAATCCGTGGGAAGAGCTCGGCCTCAAGCATCCGATCGGCAGCCAGGTGAAGGGCAAGGTCAAATCGATCACCGACTTCGGCGTGTTCGTCGAGATCGAGCCGGGCATCGACGGCCTCGTGCACATTTCGGATTTGTCGTGGACCAAGAAGATTCGGCATCCGAGCGAAGTGGTAAAGAAGGGCGACGAGCTCGAGGCAACGGTGCTCGGAATCGACGTCGAGAACGAGCGCGTCAGCCTGGGCGTCAAGCAGCTCAGCGCCGATCCGTGGAATACGGTGGCGGAACGCTATCCGTTGAACACGCGAATTCATGGCAAGGTCAGCTCGGTCGCGGACTTCGGCGTGTTCGTCGAAATCGAGGAAGGAATCGAAGGCCTGATCCATATCTCGCAGCTCAGCAACGAACGCGTGGACAAACCGTCGTCGCTGTACAAGGTCGATGACGAGCTGGACGCGCTGGTGGTGCAACTGGATCCCAAGGAGCGCCGAATCGGACTCTCGATCAAGGCGGTCAAGCAGCACGAAGAGCGCGAGGAGATGCAGGCCTACCTGAAGCGCGAGCATGAAGCGGCGCGATTCTCGATGGAAGACATCTTGAAGGAAGAGCTCAAGCTCGATCGCGACGACGGCGAACGGCGCGCGGCGCGCGGCGGCAAAACCAGCTAGACGGGGAGCCCGGTCCCGCATATGCGCGGCGCGGACCGGCGTCGAGATCGATGACCAAGCGGGAAATCATCGAAGAACTACTTGCGCGCCGGCAGAAGTTTACGCATCGCGAGTCGGAGACGATCGTGAATGCGATGTTCGACGCGATGGCCACCTCTCTGACCCGCGGCGAGCGGATCGAAATCCGGGGCTTCGGCAGCTTCGCGGTGAAGAAGCGTCGTGCGCGGCAGGGACGCAATCCCAAGACCGGGCAGCTGGTCAGCGTCGATGCCAAGAAGATTCCATTCTTTCGGGCGGGCAAGGAACTCCGAATCGAAGTAAATGGTGCCGAAGAAGCGGGTCGTTAACCGGCGCGACGACGCGGACGTCCCCGCCGAAGGGCTCCGGCTGTGGGCGCCGTGGCGATACGCGTATCTGCGCAGCCTGCTCTCCGACCCCAAGGCGTGCATCTTCTGTTTCGGCCAGCTCACTGACGACGAGCGCCGCGAACGCCTGGTCCTGTTCGAGAACCGCGACGTTCTCGTCATGCTCAACAAGTATCCGTACAGTAACGGGCACATCATGGTGGCACCGCGAAGCCATGTCGCGTCGTTGGAGCTGCTGACCCGAACGGATCGAGCGGTGCTCATCGATGCCGTCGCGGAGTCGATAAAATTGATGCGCGAGAACATGCATCCGCAGGCGTTCAACGTCGGCGCCAACCTGGGCAGCGCGGCCGGCGCGGGATTCGCCGAGCACATGCATTGGCATATCGTGCCGCGCTGGACCGGCGACAACAATTTCATGTCGGTACTTGCCTCGACGCGCGTGCTGTCACAAAGTTTGGAAGACAGCTACGAGCAATTGCGGCCGATTTTCAAAAACCTCGGCGCTGAACTATCCTAATATCGATTAGCTGCGGGATTCG
>CAVUUH010000005.1:0-110250 GCA_963744545.1 uncultured delta proteobacterium | reverse complement strand
AGATGACGCAAATCAATCGAGGCCGCGCGCTATTCACCCGCCCCGACCATCTCGGCGAATACATGTTGGTCGACTACCTGTCCAAAAAACGCAAGCGAGTCTGAATTAATCTAAGTGGGGAGCAGCAGCAGAGTCGTTGCAGTCTCGCTCGGCTCCCAAGCCCCCATTGAAGTGGGCGGGTGGCAAGCGTTGGCTCTGTGCCATACCTGGCTCGACTCTGGGATCCTCACAGACATCGTCGCCTGGTCGAGCCGCTATGCGGAGGACTAGCAGTCTCTTTGGGCTTGGTCCCCGACCGAGCTCTCATAAGTGACATCAATCCACATTCGATAAACTTTTATCGCTGGCTTAAGAGCGGTCTAAGTATCGGTGCGAGGATGCAGAACGAGGAAACCTATTTCTACGAACAACGGACGCTGTTCAATCAACTCATTCGTCAGGGTACAGCGGACGACCGATAAAGCGGCGGGTCTTTTCTATTATCTGAACCGCACCTGCTATAACGGCCTCTGCAGGTTCAATAGTAGCGGCGAGTTCAACGTCCCGTTCGGGCGTTACAAGAAGACTCGTCTATAGGACAGATTTCTTCGAATACGTCCCGGCCTTCGCGCAGTGGGAGTTTAATGTGTATGGACTTCGAGAAGCTTCCGCTGGAAGCAAGGATTTCATCTACGCCGACCCGCCTTATGACGTACCGTTTACGCAATACTCGAAGGAAGCCTTTGGCTGGGACGAGCAGGTAAGATTGGCCGAAAGGCTGGCTCAGCATCCCGGTCCTGTCGTTCTATCCAATCAAGCTACAGACAGAATCGAAGAGCTATATAGGAAGCTCGGATTTCGACTCACCATCCTTACCGCGCCACGTTTAATTAACTGCACGGGAGATAGGACCCCGCCGAGGAAGTCCTGGCATCCAGAAATTTGTAGATAGGAGTCTTAGCGGCCGGCCGCCTGGCGCGTCTCGATCGTTGCGGGCATTGTCCAGGTCCCGCCGATTTGACGTAGTACGATCCTGTCCTGCTTATCGCCCGCTGCCTTGATTAGCCGTTGCATCGGCTCTTCCATCGGCTCTTTGCCCAGCTCTGAACGTTCCCCAGTGAATCGGCACCAGGTAGCGTGCGCCTGTGGATTCGAACATCGACCAGACCTGTTCGGGATTCGCGTGATTCCAAATCCACGGGTCGTAAGCGCCGATCGAGAACACCGCGACGTCGGGCGGTGTCGATGCAAGGCTCGCGAACAGATCGGTGTCGGCACTGTCGCACGCGAGCAGCATCCGACGGCCATCTTTTTCGAGCACGTAACTGTTGAACCCGTAGTCTTCGCCGAAGGGAGGCCATCGCTTGCCCCAGTGCCGCGCGCCCATCGCGCGGATCGTGAGTCCTTTGACGACGGTGCTCTCGCCCCACTTGAGTTCGCGCACGTCCTTGAAGCCCAATGGCGCGATGATCTGCGAACACTTTCGCATGCGACTACGACCGCACTCTTCGGCAGCGCCTTCAGCGAGGGAATGTCGAGATGGTCCATGTGCGCGTGCGTGATCAGAATGATGTCGAGTTGCTGCAATTGCGTGGGAGCCAGCGGCGGATCGACGAGTCGTTTCGGCCCGATTGTGAGGATCGAATCGAATGACAGGCCGACGCGTGAGAAGAGGCTCGGGTCAGTGAGCACGCGTGTACCGAAGAAATTCATCAGCACGGTGGCGTGACCGAGATTTGCGATCGTGAGCGAGTTATCGGGCCAGGAGGCCGGTTCGAGTTGCGGATGCCAATGATCGGTCTCAGCATTCATGTTCTGAGAGTACGACCTCGCGGCAAACAGTGCCAGTGAAAGCATTCCGCCGATGACGATTAGTCGCGGCAGGATCCGCCTTAGCCACGATAGAGTCGAACTCACTTCTCCTTCGCCGGCTTGAAGCAGGGCAGTTCCTTGACCAGCACATAGCTGTAAGAGCGATCGCGCCACTTGAAGGTCCCGATGCCAGTGCCGAAGGCCCCGGTCATCGAGTCAAACTGCTCGCTGTCAGACACGTTGACGACATCGACCGGTGCGTAGGCGAGATATTCCGGCTTGTCGGGCTCGAGCACTTCATTGAGCGGCGGATTGAACAGCAGGTTAGTGATGCCGGGCTTTGGCTGCCAGGCGCTTTTGGGCGAGTCCTCACTCGGGGTGCGCGCCACTATCCAAATCGGGTTGCCGCTGGTCTCGGCGATCTTCCACTGGCGTGACTCGATCACGCCGTCCTTGTCCTTGCGAACTTCCTCGACGCCGATTGGAGCGCGAAGAAGTTGATCGCATTTGTCGCCATTTTCTTCCGCGGAAGCTCCGGTGCCGCTGCCTTCCTTCATCGCGACCTGCGAGCCGATGAGCTGCGCGCTGCCTTCGGCTACCGCCGGAGCAACTGTAGTCACCAGGCCCATGGCCCCTGCGGCACATCCCGAGCATATTCCTGCGAATAGGATTACGATCGCGGCGGACAATATTCTGCGTACAATAAAAATTTTCACTTAGGCTTACGTGCAGTGACCATCGAAGACGTGAACGGAGGGCTTGGCAGCGCTTCGTGTCTGATGTCGACGAAGCCGGCGTCGCGGAGCCATCGGGAGACTTCGTCAAATGAATAATCGCGCCCGCGCGTGGTCAGAAGCAAGTACAGCGCGAAGATCGCGCCCGGCCTCGGCTCTGTGAGATCGGCGTTCATGATGTGATCTTTGACGATCATCATGCCGCCAGATTCAAGTGCGCGAAAGCATTTGCGGAAAAGCTGAGCGTTGTCGGTCTCATCCTCACTGTGAATTATATTCGACATGAACAGGGCGCCGCATGGCCCCGGGATTTCATCGTACAGGTAATCGACGCGCACCAGATCGATGCGCTCCAATGCCGCAGGCTCGCGCTCGGCGAGAATCTTGCGCGCAACTTCGAGAGTCGCGGGCAGATCGTAAATCGCGCCGCGCAGATGGGGCCATCGCCGGAGCAACGCAACGGTGTACGTCCCCGGCCCGCCGCCCAGATCGGCGACCTTTGTGAGCTTGCTCAGGTCGAGCCGGTTCGGCGACGTAAGCCGGATCGCCGCGCGCGCGAGTGAGGCTGTCCATCGCGCGGATGAATCGTTCGGTCTCTTCGGGACGGCTCTGAAACATATCCGTCGCACGCGCGGGAAGACCGGTCCGAATCGTCTGCTCGAGATTCGTCCAGGTTTGAAAGATTGCTTCGTCAAAGAGAATCAGGCCGCCAAGATATTCGGCGGACGAGCGCAGCAGGTAGCGCCGCGACGCTTCCGTGAGCGAGTAGCGGTTCGCGCGCTTGTCGAGCAATCCGAGCGCGACCATCGCATTGGCTATCAGAGCGGTCGCGCGGCGATTGGCAGAAATCGCGGCGGCGAGATCGGCGTCGTCCAGCGGCGAGCGCTCGAGCATATCGAAGATTCCCAGCTTGAGTGCGGTCTGGATTGCGCGCGCCTCGGCGTGACCTGAGGCCAGCGCGGCAAGTTCGGCGAAGTCCATCGCAAGCTCCGTCAGTGCACGAAATCCTGCGTTACATAAGTGTGGCCGTCGGCGGACTGCGCGATTCCAACGCCGGTCTCAGTGAATTTACCCGAGACGATGTTGGCGAGATGCTCGGGGCTCTTCAGCCACCCGTTCATCGCGCGTTGCGGCAAGTCGGCCGCATCAGCATTGTCGTCCATGTAAATATTTTCGCCGATGACACGGTATCCGATGCCGACGCCGCTGATTCTGTCCGCGGGAGCGACCCCGTCGGGACTGTTGTGAGCGAGATAATGGCGCATCGCCATGTCGTAACTGTGGCCGCGCGCGATCACCGCCAGGCGCGCCGAGAATTTCAGCGGCCGCAGTCCGCCCCGCACGCGTTGCTGATTCACGAGGCCGAGGATTTCGGTTTCCTGGTCGGTCAGACCGGATATTTTTTCGGGCGACGGCGGCGCGGTGTACATCAAGTAGAACCGCGCGATAATTGCGGCGAGCAGCGAGAGTACCAGCAGGCCGACTCCAGCCTTGATCGCACGGCGCCGGCGTACCACTGTGGGAGTCGGCATCCTGATGACTTTCGCGGGGCCGTTGCGAGTTCGACGCGGGCGGCGACGGGTTGCTGGCCTTGCACTCATGTTCCGCGCGCCCACGATGGAACCCGGCCACGACGGCGACTGTTGTTACGAATGGCATTCATAGTTGAACTCAAAACCTGAATCCCCGGCGCCGGCTCGCGCCTTTCCCCTTGTCGATCGCGATGCGATTGCGGTCGGGTGGCGCCACGCGCCATTTTCCAGCTATCGCGCCATCAGCAGGATGTCAACGCGAAAAATTCTTGCGTTAGTCGCGATGCTCTGCATTCTCAGCGCGCGAGCAGGCGCCGCTGTGGATTCGGCAAATGCGCTGCCGGCCGGAGCGCTGAAATCGTCGCCTAGCATGTATCTGCGCGAAGCGTCGTCGAGCGCGATTCGATGGCAACCGTGGAGTCCGGACACGCTCGCAATGGCGCGGAAGTTAAATCGTCCCATCATGATCGACATCGGCGCGGTCTGGTGCCACTGGTGCCACGTGATGGACGCGACGACCTACGCCGACCCGGAAGTTGCGGCGGCGCTGAACAGCGACTTCGTGCCGGTGAAGGTCGATACCGACGAGCGTCCCGACCTCGACGACTACTATCAGATCGCGGCTGCGCAACTGACCGGCGCGGGCGGCTGGCCGCTGACCTGCTTCACAACGCCCGATGGCGCACTGTTTTTCGCGGCAGGATATCTGCCGCCGCGGCCGGGCAGCGGACCCAACGGCAGCGGCGGAGAAACTCGTCGATGCTGCCGCTGCTCAAGCGAATCTCGCAGGTGTACGCGGCAGATCGTACGCGGTCTTGAAAAAGAGGCGGATGCGACCGCGGCGAAACTAAGATCCGCGTCGAATCAGAACGCGCCGGCACAAGGGGGACTCGATGGCTTGCGCGCTCAAATACTTGCGGGTCTCGCGGCGTCGTATGATCGCGAGTCGGGAGGATTTGCGTCGGGACCGGGGCCGCGATTTTACGATTTTCCCGCGCTCGAGCTCGCACTCGCGCATGGCTTTTACGGCCATCCGGAGTATTCCGCGATGGCGCTCGACACGCTGAAGAAAATCGCGGCTGGCGGAGTGTTCGATCAACTTGGCGGCGGATTTCATCGCTACTCGACCGACCCGCATTGGCGCGTGCCGCATTTCGAGAAGCTCGGCTACGACAACGCGATGGCCTTGCACGCGTACAGCGACGCGTACGAAGCAAGCGGCGACCCGGACTTCGCGCGAGTCGCGAAATCTATTGCAGGCTATGTGAATCGCGAGCTGCTCGATCCGACAGACGCACGCTTTCTACTCGCATCAGGACGCTGATTCGTTCAAGGGCGACGACGGCAGCTATTACACGTGGACGGTCGCGGAAGTTAAGCGCGCGCTATCGTCCGACGAGGCGCGCATCGCGATTTTATTTTACGGAATGGAAGAGGCGCCGGCCCTCGCACCCGACGGACGAATCGTGCTGAGACGCGCGATGAGTCCCGAGCAAGTCGCAGCCAAGCTGAAGATCCCGGTGGAAGAAGCGCGCGAGAAAATTGCGAAGACATCAGACGCGATGCTCGCGGCGCGGGCTCGGCGCAAAACGCCGCCGGTTGATCATGCAGTGATGACTGATCGCAATGCGCTCATGGCCGACGCTTACCTGACGGCGTCGGCAGCGCTTGACGACTCGAGTCTTCAGCGCACGGCGCTCGCCGATCTGGATTTCATCGTCGCGCATATGCAGGCGCCCGACGGGAGTTTCTTTCACGTCCTGGCGGACGGCCGCGCGCAGGTGGCAGGTTTGGCAGCCGACCAGGTTTACCTGCTCAATGCGCTCGTCGACGCGTATCAGTTCTCGGCTGACGACAAAATATTTAGTCGAAGCGCGCAAGTTGGCCGCGATCATCGTGAAGAACTTCCGCGCCAGTGACTCGAACCTGTTGATGAATCGCGATACCGAAGACGCGAGCACTGTGATTGCGCAGGCGTCGGCGAGCGGACAGGTGTTCTTCGACATGCCGACGCCGTCGGTGCAAGCGACGATGGCAATCGCAATGACCAAGCTCGCGCTGATCACCGGCGATGACAATTATTCGAAGACTGCGAATGACCTGATGGCGAGTGCGCCCGCGATGGCGGGATCGATGCTGAGCAATTCCGTCGCGACGGTAGGGCTGGCGCTGGAATATCGCGCGAACGGCGGTGCGACGGTAGCCATTGTGGGTCCGCCTGGCGATGCGCGCGCCACGGCTTTGTGGAGAATGGCGTTGGCGAGTTATCGTCCAGGGAAAATCGTGATGCGGATTGGATCGAGTCGCAGCGACACCACATCGATGCCGGCCGCCGCGCGAGCGATGTTCGAATCCAGTGCGGCGAAAAACGTTCCGCTCGCTTTCGTATGCGCAGGAACGGCATGCGCTACTCCCGTCGCGACGCCGGCGAAACTCGCGGAGGTCATCAGGAGGTTCGGCGTCAAGGGCGCCGATCACACTTCCGTCGCCAATGACAGACCGGCTTCCGTTCGACCGCCGATGTGACGATCAGTCCAGCGTCTTGTGAAATCTTAGCGTCGCGAGTGTGAGCGTCGCCGCTCCGAGGATCGCCATCGCGACCATCTGCGGCCATAGCACGTCCAGCCCAATGCCCTTGATGAAAGTTCCGCGCAAGACGATCAGAAAGAAGCGCAGCGGATCGAGATTCGTGAACCATTGCAGCGCCGTCGGCATGCTGGTGATCGGATAGCCGAAGCCGGACAGCATGATCGTCGGCGTGATGTAGAAGAAGGATATCGCAAAAGCCTGCTGTTGGGTCTGCTGAAACGGTCGAAATCAGCAGTCCCACGCCGAGCGCGCTCGACAGAAAGAGCGTGGTGCCGAGCAGCAGAACGAAAATATTCCCGCGAAATGGAACCTCGAACCACAAGCTCCCCAGGATTGCCACGAAGACCACGTTGGCAAGACCGACGATCAGGAACGGTAAGGTTTTGCCGACGATCAATTCGGCGGGGCTGATCGGCGTGACCATCAATTGTTCGAGCGTACCGATCTCGCGCTCTCGCACCACGGCAAAAGACGTCAGCTGCAACACTGATACGAGGACCAGTGTGCCGATCACGCCCGGCACGAAGAACCATCGGCTCTCGAGGTTCGCGTTGTACCAGGGACGTTCCTGCGAGCTCGATGCTGGGCGCGAAAGTCGCCAGCGATGGTTTCATCCGGTCGGCGAGTTGGAGTTGATAGTCCGCGGCGAATCGATTCGCGATCTGATTGATGTATCCGACGGCGATCAACGCGGTGTTCGAATCGGTGCCGTCGAGCACGGCCTGCACCGGCGCGGTCTGACCCTTGCGCAGCAGTTCGGCAAACCCCGGCTGAATCTGGAGCACCAGTATTACGCGCCGATGATCGAGCAGCGACTCGATTTGCGATTCATTTTGGAGGACGTCGCGCACCTGGAACCGGCTGCTGGCTGTAATGCGTTCGAGGAATTCGCGGCTCTCCTGGCTGTGGTCGAAATCGAGCACGGCGGTCGAAACGCGATTCACTTCGTAGCTCGCCGCGTATCCGAATATCAGCATCTGCAACAGCGGCGGCACGATTAGCGAGAACCGCGCGTGCCTGTCGCGGAACAGGTGGATGAACTCCTTGAGCAGAATCTGGCGCATCCGTTCGATCACGTAGCTTCCTCATGCCAGCGACTTGTGGAACGATCGTTTAGCCAGGAACACCATCAGGGCCGCATAGATGACGAGTGCAATCAAAGGCCCGGCGAGAAAGCTGAGACCGGTGCCGCGCAAAAATACGCTCTTGAGTATGACGATGTAGTAGCGCGCCGCGATCAGGTAGGTGAAGGGCTGCACGCCGATCGGCATCTGATCGATTGGAAACGTGAATCCCGACAGCAGGAACGACGGCAGAAAGGCGGTCACCAGGCCAATCTGGCTTGCGGCGAGCTGATTCCTGGTGGCGACCGAGATCCAGAATCCCAGCCCGAGAATCGCGATCAGATAAATTCCCGATCCGACGCTCAGCGCGATCAGCGAACCGCGAAATGGAACCTGGAACCAGAAGACGGCGATCGCCGCGCAGGCTGCGGTATCGAACATGCCGAGCGCGAAGTAGGGCAGCAGCTTGCCGATGATGATTTCGAGCGAGGTCACGGGAGTCGAGATCAGTTGCTCCATGGTGCCGCGCTCCCACTCGCGCGCGACGGTCAGCGACGTGAGCAATACTCCGACCACCGCCATCACGATCGCGGCGACACCCGGCACGATGAAGTTTTTGCTTTCGAGATCCTCGTTGAACCAGGTTCGGGCTTCTACCGACAGCACTGGATTCACCGTGGGCGCGTGGGACTTGCGAAGATACTCGGCCTGAACGACCGCGCCGTAAGAGGCGAGAACACCTTGCGCGTATCCGATCGCGAGCTCAGCGGTGTTGTTGTCGGAGCCGTCGACCAGAGCCTGGATGTTCACCGGCCGCCCGTCGTGCAAGCGCGCGGAAAAGTCGAACGGAATCACAATCGCGAGCTGGCATCGGCCGTCGTCGAGCGCGGCGGCCAGCGCGCGGTAGTCGGTGACGGTCGCGGCCAGATCGAAATACTCGGAGGACTGAAAGCGCTTGAGAAGATCCTGGCTCGCCTGGCTGCCTTCCTGATCGAGCGCGAACACCTTGATGTGCTTGGTGTCGAGATTGACGCCGTAACCGAGTGTCGTCATCAGCATCAGCGGCATCAGCAGAACGATCAGCAGGCTGCGCGAATCGCGCAGCACCTGCAAAACTTCCTTGCGCGAGATGGCGAGCAGTCGTCGAAGATTCACGGCGACAGCTCCGCGGCGGCGTCATCGGCGCGTCGAGTAGTCAACGCGACGAACGCATCTTCGAGGCTCGGGCGAATCACTTTCAGGTCGGTGACGGAGATTGCGTCGGCTTCGAGCGCGGCGCGAATCGCTGGCGCAATGGCGGCGTCGGATACGACCAGATGCAGCGCGTTGCCGAACACTGCGACGTCGCGAACACCGTCGAAGCGGCGCACGCGTTCGATGGCGTCGCCGAGCCGATCGCATTCGAGCAGCAGCAACGAGCCGTGAATCGAACCTAACTTGAGTTCGGTCGGCGTGCCGAGCGCGATCAATTTGCCGCCATTCATCAGCGCCAGCCGATTGCAGTATTCGGCTTCGTCCATGTAGTGCGTGGTGACGAAGATAGTGACGCCCTCGCTGCTCATCTGCTGAATCAATTCCCAGAACAGCCGGCGCGAGAGCGGATCGACGCCCGAGGTTGGTTCGTCGAGAAACAAAATTGGCGGGCGATGCAAAACGGCGCAGCCGAGTGCGAGGCGCTGCTTCCATCCTCCGGCCAGCGTGCCGGTCAGGCTCGACTCGCGGCCGCGCAGCCCCGCCATCTCGAGCGCCCAATCGATCCGTCCGCGCAACTCGGCCGCGGGTACGCCGTACATTCCGGCGTAGAAGCGCAGATTCTCGAACACGGTGAGATCGGCGTAGAGCGAAAACTTCTGCGACATGTAGCCGATGTTGCGGCGGATCAGTTCGGGCGATTCGACGACGTCGTAGCCGGCGACGATCGCGCGGCCCGAAGTCGGATGCAGCAATCCGCACAGGATTCGAATGGTGGTCGATTTCCCCGAGCCGTTGGGTCCGAGAAATCCGAAGACCTCGCCGGTGCGCGTCTGAAATGAAATGTGATCGACGGCAGTGAAATCGCCGAAGCGCTTCACCAGGTTTTCGACTTCGACCGAATTGCCGTTGGGGCGTGTCATGCAGCCACGCGCGTCGCGTCTTTGCGCACCGCTTCGACAAAAAGATCTTCGATGGTCGGCGTGACGCGAACGATCTCGTCAAATGGAATCTGGCCGCCCTGTCAGCCGCGCGCTGAAATCGGGGATGCGCCGGTCGGCGTCATCGACAAACAAATGAACCGCGTCGCCGACCAGCACCACGCTCGAAACACCTTCTGCCGCAGCGAGTTCGTCGCGCACGCGCCGCGCCTCGGACGATACGATCGATACGACCGACCCCTGGAGACGCGACTTGAGACGCGCGGGCGAGTCGCAGAAGAGCAGGCGCCCCTGATGCAGCAGCGCGACCCGGTGGCATCGCTCGGCCTCGTCGAGGTACGCGGTGGAATTGACGACGGTGACGCCCTGGCCGACGAGCGCATACAGCATCGCCCAGAATTCGCGGCGCGAAACCGGATCGACGCCGTTGGTCGGCTCGTCGAGTAGCAACACGCGCGGGGTGTGTATCAGCGCGCAGACCAGGCCGAGCTTTTGCTTCATCCCACCGGAGAGCTTGCCGGCCTGGCGCGCACGGAACTCGCTCATGCCGCATGCTTTCAGCAGTTCAGCGGCGCGCGCCTCGCGGTCTTTCCTGCGAACGCCGAACAGGTCCGCGTAGAATCGGATGTTCTCGTCGACGGTCAAATCTTCGTAGAGGCCGAAGCGCTGCGGCATATAGCTGATCAGGTGCTTGACGCCTTCAGGGTCCGCGACCACGTCGCATCGCGCGACGCTCGCGGTGCCGGCGTCGGGTGCGAGCACTCCGGCGAGTATTCGCATAGTCGTGGTCTTGCCGGCGCCGTCGGGTCCTACGATGCCGAAGATTTCACCCGGCGCGACGTCGAAGCTCAGGTGATCGATCGCGCGGACACCCGGGAAATCCTTGACCAGATCGCGAACGACGACCGTCTTGTCATCCACGACTGTTGCCGCTTTGCACGGGAGCGCCGAGGTGAATAGTCGCGTCCGCGGGCATCCCGGGCTTCAGTTCGTGACGAGGATTTTCAACGTCGATCTTGATTCGATAAACCAGCGTCACGCGCTCCTTGTGCGTCTCGACGCTCTTGGGCGTGAATTCCGCCTCCGAGGAGATGAAAGAAATCTGCCCCGGATACGCGCTTGTCGGGATAAGTGTCGGTGTGAACCGTCGCCGCCTGGCCCCATCGGATTCGACCGAGATCGGTTTCCGCCACGTAGGCGCGCAGCCAAACGTGATCGAGATCGGCCAGCGTGACGACCGGCGTGCCGGGCTGCATCACTTCGCCAAGCTCGGTCTGACGCGTGAGAATGACGCCCGAGAACGGCGCGCGCAGCGTGGTGTAGCCGAGCATGATCTTCGCGAGTTCGAGATTCTCGCTGGCGTTGCGGATGTTCGCCTTGGCGACCGCGATATCCTGTTGCGCGCTACGCTCCATCGCGAGGTCTCGCTGCATCGCGGCATTCGACTGCTTCAGCGCGGTGTCGGTATGGTCGCGCTGATCGCCGGAGATAATTTTTTCAACCCAGAGTTTCTGATTGCGTGCGTAGTCGATCTTTTTCTGATCGAGGTCAGCGTCGTCGTTGACGACCGTCGAACGCGCGGCCTCGAGTTTTTGCATCGCCGAATTTAGCTGCTGTTCCTGCACCTGGAGAGCGGCTTCGTTGATTGCGACCTGCTGGCGATAGTCACTGTCGTCAAGCCGCGCCAGCAGAGTGCCGGCCTTCACCCACTGGCCTTCGTCGAACGGCAATTCGACGACGCGCGATTGCACCGCCTTGAAGCTGACGACACTTTCGTGTGCCTCGATATTGCCGGAAACCAGCAGATTGTCGGTCGCGACGATGTCGTTGAAAAACAGCGAGTAACCCGTCCATGCGCCGATGCCAACTATCAGCACGACAACCAGCACGATGATTCGTTTCTTCATGCGAGTTGACCCGGCCTTTCGGATGACTGGGTGCGACGAACCGCAGTCTGCGATTGCTTCATCGAAACGCGGCCGCGACGAGGCTGGCTTCGGGAAGTTCTCGCGGGTTTGGCCAAACGATCTCCGAGCCAGCGCAAAAAATTCGCGCGCTGGCGCATGAAACGCGGATCAGTGGGTTCCATGCCGTGGATCAGGCGGATGATTTGCGGCATCACCAGCGGGAACAACGCGAGCGACAACATCGAAATGAAAAGTTGAGTCAGATCGGCGCCGCGAGGAATCGATCCCCGGCGCTGCAGGACGCGAAGGCGGGCGACCGCCTTTTCAAACAGCGCGCGACGCTCGGCTTCGGCGATGCATTTTCTGCCGCCGCTATCGATCGCCTCCCATTCCATCAGGCGCACGAACTCGATGTCAGTGCCGCCCGACAGATAGATATGCGCGAGGGCGCCGGCGAAGTCGTCGGGGGTGGACTCGAGCCATTCGGCGCGCTCGTCGATTTTGCGCCGCAGGATTTCGCGATACAGGTCCTGCTTGGTGCCGAAGCAGTAGTAGAGCATTCGCTTGTTGACGCGGGCGCGCCGGGCAATCACGTCAACTCGTGCGCCGGCGAAGCCGCGTGCCGAAAACTCGGCGAGTGCAGCGGCGAGGATCTTCTCGCGCGTGCGATTGAGATTGCGGACGATTGTGCGTGTGCCAGCCATGACTCCGAATTAACCGGACAGTTAATAGAGTATTAACTGATCAGTTAATTGTAGGAGTCAAGGGCGGCGCATAAAATGTCGGCAGTGCGTGCCGGGAACGTTCCCTTACCACTTCTCCTTGAATGGACGGACGTCCACGTCGTGCGACCACGCGCTGCGATCCTGATGCGCGAGATGCCAGTAGGTCTCGGCAATCGCCGACGGCTTCAGCATCGCGTCCTCGCTGAGCTGCGGGAAGCGCTCGCGGATCGCCGGCATGTCTATCGCGCCGTCGACGTTGACGTACGCGACGTGGATGCCCTGCGGCTGCAGGTCGCGAGCCATCACCTGAGCCAGCCCGCGCATCGCAAATTTCGCAGGCCCGAACGCCGCCGAAGTCGCGAACGGTTTTATGCCGGCGGTTGCGCCGGTGAAGATAATCGTGCCGCTGCCGCGTTTCAGCATCGCCGGGACGACCTCCTGCGCGGCGATGAATGCGCCGAAAGTGGTGACGCGCCAGGTGTTCTCGAAGGTGCTCGGCTTGGTGTCCATCAACTTGCCGAACGGACGCATCGCGGCGTTGTACAGCAGCGCGTCGACGTCGCCGAGTTCGCGCCGAATCTTCTCGAATGCGGCAGCGATGTCGGCCGCCTTGGCGACATCGGCCGAAACCGCAATCGCCTTGCCGCCGGTCGGCTTCGATTTCTTTTGCAAGCGCAGCCAGCTTATCCTCACCGCGCGCGACCAGTGCGACCGCGTACTCTTCGGCAAATTTCCGCGCGAGCGCGGCGCCCAGTCCGGGCCCGACACCGATTACCACGCAGACTGGACGACGATTTGATTCCGCCATGCGTTCCTCCTGCGCTCGCGAATGGGAAGTGATGAATCGGGGCGGCGCGAGGCCGCCCCATCTGCAGACAAGGTTAGTGCTACGGCGCGGCTTTGACCATCGCGTCAGTCGTGAAGAAGCTCTTGTCGACCGCGCCCATGTTTATGTACCAGCACTCGCGCTCGGGAGTTTGCAGGCCCGGCAGGTAGCACATCGTGGCGAACCCGCTCTGGACGTCAGTCGAAACCGCGCCGACTTCGAACTCGCGCTTGAACGGATAAATCGCCACGCGCGCATCGGGCACCGGCCGATCGCGATAGGTCGTCCACCAGATGTGGTTCAGCCAGAGCTGACCCTTCTGATCGTACTCATCGATATACGGCTGGTACCACATCTCGGAGTCCATATAGATGATGGTCTTGCCCTGCAGCGCCTGCGAAATCACCTCGCGGCGCGGCGATGCCTCGACGATGTACATATTGCGCATCTCCCACGCCTCGGGACACGCGCTGGCGCCGCCGTCAGTCGAGCACTTCAACTCAGGTGAATGCTCGGCGTGCGCAACCCCGAGCATCGCGCGATCACCGAGAAACTTGTAGTTGTATTCCTCGGTCTTCGCATTGAAGCCCGAGTAATGGTCCGGGTTCCAGGTCTGCGCGCCGGTCGCCGTGCTCTGCAGCGCCTCGTTCAGGCGTCGAATCCGGCGGTCACCCGGATTCCAGCTCCAGTCGTCGTCGCCGCGGTCGGGTTGCTCGTAGCGAAACCGGATGAACCCCTCGCCGCGCTCGGCCTGCGGCGAAAGCACCGGGTAAAGCCCGAACAGCCACAGGCGGTTGGTCTTCTTGAAATCGGGATCGACCGGCATCGGCTCGACCTCGACCCGGCCGACCAAATCGTAACCGGCGTAATGCCCGATCTGATAGTACTGGATCACGTTGTTGGGCTTGTTGAGTCCGCCGTACACGCTTTCGCAATCGTAAAATCGCAGGTCGTAGTCGTCGGTGAGGAGTGGCCGGAATACGTTGTTCCACATGATCTTGGTGGCCACCTGCGGATCGTTGGTGTCGATCAGCGGGAACGGCTGGCCCGCGACGTAGCCGACCAGACTGCGATTGTCATGGCTAAGCCGCACCTGCGCCGAGTACTTCTCGGTCGCGTCCTTGTAGGGCGGTGGCCAGTCGATTTGACCGGTCGGAACGATCTTCATCGACATCCCATTTTCTACCTTGTAGTAGACCCCCGGCGAGACCAGGTCCCTCACCTTCGACGCGTTGGCCGCCGTGATCACGTCACCCGGCTTGACGTCGGCGCGCGCCGCTGCTGCTATCGCGATCACCGTCAATACTGCAACCACCGCGAGCGCCATACGGGCGGGCGCGGTCCACTCGCCAGTCCTTCGAACATAACTGCTCAACTGTTCCATGACTGCCTTGCCTCCTCGACCAGAAATGGAGAAGAGGAAGCAACGAGGATGCCATCGCGCCGCGCGTGAAATGTTCGCGAGAGCACACGGGAATCTCGAATGTGAACGCGAAAAACAATTCGCACTACGCGCAAGCGTTGGCGTCCTGCGCCAAAATTCAGGCGCATCGATCAAGATTGATCGAATTAAAACGCAAGGAAGGCCGCGAATTTATGCTCAAGCAAATCGGATCTGCGCTCTGGATCCCGAAAAATTAAAATTAGTTGCAAATTGCCACGAAGTTGCAAATTGCCACTGGAAGAGAACCCTATCGCAAGGCAGAGCTCGTCGGGTGCTGCGATTGTTCCCCTCTCCTGAAGGGAGAGGGGCTAGGGGAGAGGTCGCCCGCGCGATTCGCGATGCAAGATTCCGCTCTACAAGCCGTCACGGAATCAGCACCAGCTTGCCCGTCGATTGCCGCGATTCGATGAACTTGTGCGCTTCGGCCGCCTGCGCGAGTGGGAACGATTTGCCGATGAGCAGCTTCACTTTGCCCTCTGTGATCAGCTTGAGCGAATCCTCGATTCCGCGGCGCATCACGTCGGGCACGGCGGCCACCGTGTAAAGCACGAAACCGCTCACCTTGGTCGACTTCTCGAACAACCTGAACAGATTGAGCGGCGCGGGCGGCCCGCCGCTGCGTCCGTAGAGAATCAGATGTCCGAACGGCGCGAGACAGGTCAGCCCCTTATCAAATGTTGTAGCGCCGACCGCGTCCAGGATCAGATCGACGCCGCGCCCGCCGGTGAGACGGTTTGCTTCGACAGCAAAATCTTTCGTGGCATAGTTGATCACGTCGTCCGCGCCGTACTCTTTCGCGATTGCGGCCTTGCTGTCGCTCGAGACAGTGCCAATCACGCGAGCGCCCGCTGCCTTAGCGATTTGCACCGCGACGATTCCGACGCCACCTGCCGCAGAATGCACCAGCACCGTCTGTCCCGGTCGGGTGTCGTGCGACGTGTGCAGCATGTGCCATGCAGTCAGCACCTGCACCGGAAAGGCGGCGGCCTGTTCGAAGCTGATCGAATCGGGAATCGGAATCACCTGCGTCGCCGGCGCGATCGCATACTCCGCGTACATCTTACTGCCAAGCGCGGCGACTCGCTGACCGGGCCTGAGATTCGTCACGCCCGCACCGACCGCTTCGATTTCGCCCGCTCCCTCGAGCCCCGGCGTATCAGGCAGTTGAGGCTGCATCACGTACTGACCCTGCCGGAATAGCGTATCGGCGAAATTGATTCCGGCCGCGCGCACTTTGATCAGCACGGTCCCAGGCTTCACCTCGGGCTTCGGCACCTCGACAATCTTCATCACCTCAGGCCCGCCAGTCTTGTCGAACACAACTGCTTTCATGTGAATCTCCTCGTGACGTCCTTCCCCTCTCCCTGAAAGGGAGAGGATTAAGGTGAGGGTCCGATTGCAGCGCGCGATTCGCGCGCGATTCAAGATTCTGCTCCCGGCAGCGCGAGCAGCGTTTTCAGATCTATGTCATGGAATTCGGAACGATGGAACTGACTCTTCTCGGATCACTTCTCGACGCACCAGCGCCTCTTCCACAAACTCCAGCCGATCGTTCCCCCAAAACATTTCACCACCGACAAAAAACGTCGGCGCCCCGAACGCGCCACGGCTGACGGCCTCGTCCGCGTTGACGCGCAGCTGATTCTTGATTTCATCGCCATCGATCAGCGCCGCGTCGATTCCCACCTCACTCAGGAGCATGCGCAGCGCGTCCTCTTTGCTGAGGTCCTGCCCATGTTCCCAAATCGCGCGAAACGCCGCCGAATGAAACTCCGCAAATCGGCCATGCGTTGCGCGGCGACCGCGGCGCGCAGCACGCGAATCGTGTTGAACGGAAAATGCGGACTGAACTGCGCGGGCACGCCGTAGCGCTTCGCCCATCGCTGAAAATCCGCTACGTTGTAACCCGCCTTGCCCTGAATCGGGAGCGGACCCGAGTTGCCGGTCGCCTTCATGATCGCGCCGAGCAAAACCGGCCGATACACAATTTCCGCTCCGGTTCGCCGCGCAATCGCGGGCAGTTGCGTATCCGCGAGATAGCTGAATGGACTGAGGTAGTCGTAAAAGAATTCGATTTGTCTAGCCATCACGAATCTCCCGCGTCAACACTTGAACGGTCCATCAGTTAAATTGGTTTCAAATTGCAACTGATACTGATAGCAAGCGCCGTCCTGAATCGCAACTGATTGTCCTGGCTACAGTCCGATGGCGCGCGCTCAGTACATTTCGAAATTGTCCGCGTGGAGGCGCGGATCGTCAGCGGCGACGCATTTTCCCGCCAACACGCGCCGTTGGATCACCGAAAGATTGATGTTCCCCGATATGACCGTGGTCAACTTGGCAAGTTCGTCTTTGCACCCGGTCGAGGTCAGGTAGTTGCCCACCGTATCCCACCGCGAAAGTGGTGCATTCTTCTCGACCTGCTGGCGGTCTTGAGAAAGCGGCGGCATTATCAGGCACCAGCCCACCAGCGTGAGCCCGGCTAAATGACGGAGCTTCATTCGCGTCTGTTTAGCAAGCTGTTCCGGAAAGCAAAAGGCGTGAACGTCGCCTAGCTGACGCCGCCGATGCGCCGCTGGTAAACCAAGTTTCAAAGTGCAACGATATTTTCGCTGTCGATGCTGGGGAGCGTCGCGGCAAACGAAGTTCAAGTCGGGGGAGGAGAGTGACAGGCGCCCATGCGATGGGATTCGGTCAAGGACACGAACTGCTCGGTCGCGCGAACGCTGTCGGTCATCGGCGAGCGATGGACGATGCTGATACTGCGCGAGGCGTTTCTCGGACGCCACCGGTTTGACGAGTTCCAGCAGGGCACCGGAATCGCGCGCAACATCCTGAGCTCGCGGCTGCGCGACCTGGTACGCGACGGCATCCTCGATCGCGCGCGCAGCGAAGGCGACAGCGGCCGCGTCGAGTATCGGCTCACCCGGAAAGGATTCGAACTTTACCCGGTTTTGATCGCGATGATGCGATGGGGCGACACCTGGCTCAGCGACGAATCCGGCCCGCCGATGACGCTGATACATCGCGTCTGCGGCGCGAAGACCGTTGCGGATATGGTCTGCTCACATTGCGGAGACCATCTCACCGCGCGCGAAGTTGTCGCAATTCCGCGCCGTCCGGCCCCCGCGCACGCACGACGTGTCGAGCGATCCGATCGCAAGCGCGCCGCCCGCTAATTCGCGATCGTCCATTTCACCTTCTGGCGCCGCGCGCGCGAGCCACGCACAATATCTTCTCAACATGATTGAATTAGTGATGTTCGACGCCGACGGCGTGCTGTTCGATTCCACCGAATCGAACGTTGCTTACTACAACTGGATTTTCGCGAAGGTCGGCGAACCGCCGCTCGATCGCGATGAGGAAATCTCGGCGATTTCGTACGCTGCGAGCGAAGTGTTCGCGGCGCGTGCTCGCGGCGACGTGGCCAAACTCGACATGATGCACGCCGTGACGCGCAACATGGATCAGTCGCCGTTCTTCAAAATGCTGCGGACGCCGTTCGAGTTGCGCCCGTTCATGCTCGAGCTCAAAAAGCGCTACAAGCTCGGGCTGGCGACCAATCGCTCGGCAACGGTGCCTGCGCTGGTCGAGCATCTCGGGCTCGAAGGCGTCTTCGACGCGGTCGCGAGTGCCCTCGACAAGGTTCGCCCCAAGCCTGCGCCGGACATCCTGCGCCTGTGCCTGGATCGCGCAGGCGTCGACGCGACCCGCGCGGTCTACGTCGGCGACAGCAGGATTGATCGCGAGGCGGCCGAGAGCGCGGGCATGCACTTTATCGGCGTCGGCAGCCGAATCGAGCATCATCGCTTGATCGATACGATCGCGGAGCTGCTGATGGCGCTCGAACTGTTGGAAGCCAGCCTCAAGTAGCGGCGTCTTAGAGAATCATTTCAATCAGCGTCGGACCCGGCGTCGCGAGCGAACGTTCGAGTTCTTGCGTGAGCGCCTCCGCCGTCTCGACCCGCACTGCTGGCACACCGAGTCCGCGCGCCAGGCTGGTCCATTCGAATATTGGGATTGGAAAGATCGGTGAGCGATCGCGCCTTGCGTCCGGGTTCGGCAACGCCCGCGCGCGCGAGTTCAACCTGAAGAATCCGATAACTGTGATTGTTGCAAAGCACCGTCGTGACGTTGAGCGACTCTCGCGCCTGCGTCCACAGCGACTGGATCGTGTACATCCCGCTGCCGTCGGCTTGATAGGCAATCACGCGCCGATCCGGACACGCGACCGCCGCCCCGGTTGCGCACGGCAATCCTTGTCCGATCGCGCCTCCCGTCAGCGAAAGATATGTATGCGGCGGCGCCGCTGCCGACGCAGCCAGGAACGGCAGGCCGGTGGTGGCAGCTTCGTCCATCACGATCGCACCCTCGGGCATCATCGCCGCGATCGCCGCGCCCGCGGTCATCGCGTTGAGTTTTCCGATGGGACGTTCGGGCCGCGATACATTCGAAGGCGTCGCGACTGAAACCGGCGCGCCGATTTCACTCGCGAGCGCTTCCAGTGCCGCCGGGACGTCATCAGTCGGCTGCGCCAGCATCGCAGTGTTGACGCCCTCAGGAATCAAATAGCTCGGGAACTTGGGATAGCCGAAAAACGCGACCGGCTTCTTCGCCCCGGCGATGACAATCGTATCGAAAGGCTTCAGCACCTCGATCGCTTGCTCAGGAAAGTAGGGCAGCCGATCGAGCTCGGGCATGCCAGCGCCGCGTTCGAGTCGCGCAGGAAACGTCTCGCACATCAGATGGCATCCCGATTTCGCGGCGATGCGCGCAGCCACCTTCAGGCCGCGGCCGCGAAGAGCGGTGCCGCCGAGAAAGAGCGCGACCTTCTTACCCTTGCGGATCGATTCGGTCGCGCGCTTGATCGCATCGGAAGAGACAGTCGGCGGCGCCGTCGGTTCGATCGGCTCGGCGTGCCGCTCCGCAGGATCCCACTGGCAATCCGACGGGATGATCAAAGTCGCGACTTGACCGGGCGCGCGACCGGCCGCCGCGATCGCCTCCGCCGTCGCACGCCCGAGCGACGCCGCATTGCGAACGCTTTGCACCCATCCCGAAACCGGTCTCGCCAGCGAAACGATGTCGGAGGTGAGCGGTGCGTCGGCGCCGACGTGCCACGTCGCCTGATCGCCGATCAGATTCACGATCGGCGAGCGCGCGCGCCGCGCGTTGTGCAGATTCGCGATGCCGTTGGCGAAGCCCGGCCCGAGATGCAGCAGCGTCATCGCAGGCTTCTCCGCCATCCGCCCGTAACCGTCGGCAGCACCGGTGCAAACGCCTTCGAACAATCCGAGAATCGGCCGCAGCCCATCGACTGCGTCGAGCGCCGCCACGATCGGCATCTCGGTCGTGCCCGGATTTGCGAAACACACTTCGACGCCAGCCGCGATCGCGGTGCGAATCAGGCTCTCAGCTCCATTCATGATTCAATCCTCAGCAGCGCCGTGCCGCTCGATCTTCATGAAATCGTGCGAGGGATTCTGATGCCCGAACCTCTCGCGGGTCTGATCGATCGTGCCCGACTTCGTGTAATGCCACACCATCGCGGCGCGAATGCCGCCGGACATGTTGTCAGTCGATCGATGCATCAGGTGACTGTGGAACACCAGCAGGTCGCCCGCCTGCATTAGGACCGGCACCGATTTCGACGTGTCGTAGTCGACGATCTCCGTGTAGCCGTATTGTGCGTGCGGACGCCGATCCGGCACGTGCTTGTGCACTGGCTCGAGGTGCGATCCTGGCATGACGTGCAGGCATCCATTGTCGAGCGTAGCCTCGGTCACCGCTAGCCACACTCCGACCTGCGGACGCGTGCTGAACGCGAAGTAGTACGAGTCCTGATGCCACGGCTGTCCGAGCGCACCGTGATTTTTGAAAATGAACTGGCTGACGAAGCAATCGAGTTCCGGGCCGATCAGATCGCTGACGATGTCGACCACCGCGGGATTTTCGGCGAGCTTTTTGAAAATCGGATCGCGATGGAGCCGAAAAACTTTGCCGACATTGTCCTCGGGGTTTCGCGCAAGCGGGTTCGGTTTCTTTTCCGGCAAGACGAATACGTTCGGAACGCTTTGCCCGGCCGCGTTCAGGCGGCAGATCTCGACCACCCGCGCATGCATCGCGCGGCAGTCCTCGACCGGCATGAAGCCGCGGATGATGAAGAACCCTTTCTCGTCCCAATCGCGCCTGTGTTCGATCGAAAGCATCGAGCGCCTCGACCCCGCTATGCGTTGAGCTTGGCGACGGCCCCGGCGATGGCGGTGCCCGCGAAAAATTCGGGATCCGCTTTCAGATGAAGCTGCGCCGGATACGTGAAAACGAAGTCGCGATAGTCGGCGTCGCGTCAAAAGTTCCTTGTCGACCAGCCGATGGCTCTCGAGCAACACGGTCGAGATGTCGGGCACGTCCCAGTGGCCGATGTCGGAAGAGAAGATCGGCTGGAGCCGCGTACGCATCGGATTGGCGCGTGCGTCGAGCGCGCGATGGACGCTCAGATCATCAGCCTCGCAGCCAAAATAGAAGTTGCCGAAGATTCGCGCGAAGTCGTGCTCCTCGCGAACTCCCGTCAGCGCCCATTCGTCGCGATCCGCCGCGCGGTCGTGACGCTCGAGGCCTTCGTCATAAGCCCGCACCGCGCGCGCCGAATTCTTTGCGATAAATTCGGGACCGCCATACTCCGCGAGCAGTTGATGCAGTCGCGGGCGATCGAGTCGCGACGGATCGTAATTCACCAGGCCGGCGACGTTGCGTTTTTCCCAATGCTCTTCGAGCGAGTGGAGCAGGTCGCAGGCCCATCCCGCTCCGCACTCCAGAAATCCGAACGCGAGCTCGGGAAACCGCGTCGCGACTCCGCCCATCACGATCGAACGGCACAACTCGCCCTGCTGATACGCATGCGCGCCGATGTGATTGAACATGTAGTTCGTCGGCGAGCGCCGACCGAGCGGCAGGTAGCGCAGACCGACGCCGCCGTGCGAAGTGACCGCGATCTTCAGCTCGACAAATTTGCGCCACACTGGATCGTAATCGAAGAAGCTGTCCAGCCCGTAACAATCGAAATACGCGGCGTTGGGGAACGCATCCGGATGCTCGCGCTCGAGCGCAGGAATCGGCCGCGCCACGCCCGGCGGAATCATCGCGACCTTCAGGCCAAGTCGCGCCGCGTATTCGAGCTCGGCGATCGCTTCGTCGGGAGTATGCATCGGAATCGCGGCGGCCGGCGCGATCCTGTCGCGGAACTGTCCGCAGATCTCCGCATTCATCGTGTTCAGCGCGCGACATGCAATTCGCCGCACCTCGTCGTCGTGAATCGTGGGCAGCGCGAGTCCGAGCGTGGGATAGAGGATCGAAAAATCGACGCCGAGATCGTTCAGCCTGCTATACAGCAGCCGAGGCGCCATCACGGTCGCGAGGTCGTACGCGTCGTTGACGACGCCCCACCATGCGCCGCGCATATCGCCGGCATCGCGATTTCCACGCGATCCAGTCGGATGCTCGCGAAGCTCGCGATTGTAGCGCTCGAGCATCCCGCTGCCGCCGATCTTCTGAAGGTATTCGTTGAAGAGCGGCGCAGGCTCGATCAGATGTCCGTCGGCGTCGATCACCGGATGATCGAGCCGCTCGCGCAGCGCCCGCACTTGAGAAACCTTTTCGGTGTTCACGCCTGAGCGGTAGCGCGCACGCGGCGAGGGTGTCAAGCGCACGCCGCCGATCGCGCCGGCCGGCGTGCTGACAATCAAATCGAAGGAGCAGACGAGATAGAGCTAGTGCTTGTCGCCGCGTTGACTCGCGACGTTCTGAGCCGCAGCCGGATCATGGATCGGATGCGACGCCGGCGCGCCATCCCGCGCGGCGATACTCTGCGCGCATCGCACATGCAGCGGAGGCTCGCCCGTTATTTTGGTGCCGAAACCAAATCGAACGCCGCAGTGACCGCATCGTTCGTCCGCCATCGCGCGCATGGTGTGACACTTCGCGTGATCGCATGATCCGCGGCATGGTCCCCCGGTAATTCCGGGAGCGGGAATAGTGACGACGCTCATATTTTTATCCTCGCAGTCTCTTCTGCGGCAATTCGAAACACCCCAACCCCGCATCCACTCGTACATTAGAGCAACTAACTATTTGTAGCAAGTATGATACATACAGTTAGAAGTTCTTTTATACATTTAGTTTATAGACCGTTTCGCATGCCTAATTAACTTTACGCAATCTACTCCGATTGATTTTGATTCGCAAGTAGCCTTGGCATAGGTAAACCGACTAAAAAGTGGCTGAAGATTGCTAGAGATAGCATCTCATGGCGTAAGGAAGAGACAATCCGTTGAGCGAGATCGATTTGCAGCGCAGCTAATAGCTCAGGCGCTCGGTAATGAACTGCCGAGCAGATTGCGCGAGCGCTCGAGGTTGCGCTTGATGTAACCGCGGACGTGGCGCGCGACGCTCTCGTCGACTTCGCCGAGAGCGACAGCGGTGGCAAACGCGGCCATCGCCGCTTCCATCGCGCGTCGGTCCGGCGGATTTTTCGCACTCGCGCGAGTCGCGCGTGCATAGCGCTCCGCGAAGTCCGCCTTTTTTCGGGATGTGCTTATCGCCCAGCCGCTTGAGCGCCGCGAATGTCGCGCGCAGATCTTTTATTTCGGCCGCATCGTACGCCGGCGCCGACTCGAGCACCGCCGCCGCGTGCGCGAGCATCCCGATCGCCGACATCGCCTGGCCTTGCGCGTATGGCGACGTCAGTTCGGGCAGCAGCGCCTCCATGATCGTCCGCTGCATTCCGCTGATCAGTTCGTTCAACGTCGGCCGTAGCATCGCACCACCTCAGATCAATCGAAGCTGCTTCGCGAGGTCCTCGAACAACGCCGGCAGCAGCAGTTCAAGAAACGGCATCACCGAGTCCGACGTGCGTCCCTCGACGAAGTCGCGAATCCCGGTCAGGCAAATCACCGCCATCTTCGCGTTGCCGAGCACCTGGTAGAAAAACAGCCGCTCGCGATCGACGCGATGTCCGGTCTTCTGTTCGTAGAGCCGATAGAACTGCTCGCGCTCCATCAGGCCGCCCGCAAATTCCTCGCGTCCCCAGAACATCATCGACGCCCACCCGAGATCCTCCATCGGATCGCCAAGATGCGCCATCTCCCAATCGAGCATCGCGATAATTCCGTTCTCGTCGTACAGATAATTTCCCGAACGATAATCGCCATGAACGATCACGATGCGATCGCTCACGACCGGGTTGGCCTTCAGCCATGCGAACGCGGCGTCGAGAATCGGATAGTGCTCGCCCATCCGATCGCGTTCATAGATTTCGCTCCAATGCGCCGCCTGGATGCGAGCGGGATCTTCCAGACTCTTCGGAGCTCCAAGAATCTCGAGTCCGCACTCGCGATAGTCGAGCGCTTGCAATCGCGCGAGCTCGCCAATGAAATCGTCCGCGACTTTCGCGCGGGTTGATTCGGGCTCCATCGCGGGAAACGCGCCCATGCCGGTCTGCCCCGCCGCGCGATGCATGATGAAGAACGGACGATCCATCACGCTCGCGTCGAGCTCCAGGAACAGCGGCTCGGGAACCTTCAGGCCCGCGCGATGTACCGCCGCGATCACTTTGAACTCGCGCTCGCGATCAGACTTGAGCAGACCGCCGGTCGGATCGCGCCGCCCGATCATCGGCCGCGTGCGCGTCTCGCCACCTTCGCTCCATTCCAGGTCGAACGCGTACGTCTCGCGCGACGAACCGCCGGAAATTCGCTTTAGCCCGACCACGCGATGCTCGCGCACATGCGGCATCTGGCGCTTGAGATATTCGGTGAGTCGATTCTGATCCAATCTAGTACCGGTTCATTTCGCGCCAGGGATTCGGCTTGCTACGCAAATGCCGGCATCACTTCCTTCGCGAACAGTTCGAGCGTCGGCGGCGGTGCGAAGTCACTGAAGAAAATCGTAAACGTCGTGATCCCCATCGCCACGCGCTGCTTGAGCTGCTCGATCAACTGCTTCGGCGTGCCCTTGATTCCAGTAGTGACGAACGGCTTCAGCATCTGCGCCGCCTTCCACTTCGCCTCGACTTCCGCGTCGCTCGAGCCGATGCATATCAGCAACTGCTCCGAGATGTCGATTGTGTTCACGTCGCGGCCGACGTCCTTGCAGTGCTGCTTGAGCACGTTGAATTTGTGCTCGAAGCTTTCGTAGCCGGCCGGGCAATTCCAACGGTCGGCAAACCGCGCGACCAGCTTCAACATGATTTTCTCACCGCTGCCGCCAATCGTGATCGGTGGATGCGGCTGCTGCACCGGCTTGGGATTGCAGATCGCTTCATTGATCTTGTAATGCCGCCCCTCAAACGTCGCGCGCTTCTCGGTGAACATCGCCTTCATTATATGCAGGCCTTCCTCGAACATCTTGAGCCGCGTGCCCATCGACGGGAACTGGTAGCCGTACGCTTTGTACTCCTCGTCCATCCAGCCCGCGCCGTAACCGATTTCGAGACGGCCGTTGCTGATGTGATCGATGGTCGAGAGCGACTTCGCCAGCAGCGCAGGATTGCGGTACGAGTTGCAAATCACGAGTGTGCCGATGCGAATTTTGTCGGTCTTCGCCGACAGCCCTGCCATCAATGACATGCATTCATGATGGTCGAGGTCGGGCATCCCGCGCGTCCACATATGATCGACCAGCCAGATCGAATGGTAGCCGAGCTTCTCGCATCGATGCGCCCGTTCTTCGAGCTGATGCCACGACTGTCCGGCCTGCGGCGAGAACAAAGCGAATTGAATTTTTTTACTCATCGAAATAGCTCCCGTGGGAAATTGGCGTGAGCGTAAAACACCCGCCGACTCTGTTTCGCACGTAGTAGCGAGGGGGGTCAACCACCCTTCGCTCTGGTTCGGTGGGGCGGGCCGCCGTGCCCGCCATCTTTCCCGCCTCACGCTCGTGATAGTGAGGCAGGGTGTCGGTGGAACGTAAGCATGGGTCATTCATTGGTAAGCGCGGGCGTGGCGCCAGCGCGTCGATGGCGGGCACGGCGCCCCGCCCCACCATAAAAGGCCTGACCACTTGAGGCCGTCGCGTACTTGTGCGAGGCCACAAAATCGTGGAGAGGATTACCTCCATGAAGATTCGACGCCCCATCGTCCTTGACGTTTTTGCCGTCCTGTTTCTTCTCGTCGCGACTGTAGCCTCAGCCGCCGACTTTCAGCCCGTCGGCGCCGCACATGAACTCAAAGGCGCGCCAGGAATTTACGAATGGACCTTCGAGGCTACCGTCGGCAAATCGCCGTTCGACAAAATAGCGCTGCATCGCATCGACAAGGGACCGAATCCGCCGGCGCATCCTGAGGCGGTCGTGCTCTATCTGCCCGGCACCAACATGAACGGCGAAGTTGCGATCGACGATCCGCGCTACTCGTTCCAGGTTTACCTCGCGCGAGCAGGGCGTCGACGTGTGGTCGATGGATTATCGCACGCACTTTATTCCGCCACAGACGCCGCAGAGCGATCTCTCCGAGCTGGCGGGATGGACCAACGATCTCTTCGAATCGGATATCGACGCGGCGGCGAAATTCGTCAGCGAAAATACCGGCCGCTCGAGAATCTTCGTCGCCGGATTCAGCCGCGGCGTCGAGTTCGCGTACCTGTTCGCCGCCATGCATCCTGAGCGCGTCGCGGGAATCATCGCGCTCGACGGATTCATCCCGACTCATCCGATGCGCACGGAGCCGTGCGACGCCGGGCCAATATGCCGACGACATCGGCGGCAAACATCTGACCTACGACAAACGCTACAAGCTGATGCAGATGGTGATCGAGAATCCCGATCAGCCTGCGCCGATTCCCAAGTACAAGACCGCGCGCGAAAACCTCGAGCACGTCATGTACGATGCGGCTCCCGGCAACGGCGCGTTCGCGAATATGCCAGGCCGGTCATTCCGATGCGGTAGTGCTCGCGAAACTGCTGATCGCCTACGATCGCTACTGGCCGTCGGTACAGGACGGCGAGAATCCGTTCACGCCGGAACTGCTCGCGTCGCTCAAGGCGTCGAAGATCCCGGTGATCGCGTTCGCCAGCACCAACTTCGGCGCGCAATGGCCCGGCGAGGTCGAAGCAGCGTCGAAATCGACCGGCGCGCCCGACCCGTCATTCACCAGGCTCGACGGCTGGGGCCATCTCGACGTGTTGGCGGGAACGAAGTCTGAGAGCCTGGTCTTCGCGCCGACCGCGGCGTGGATCAAGCAGCATGAGAAGTAGGCGGATACGGCGGAGCGTCGGGCCGCGGCGGAGCGGGCTGGCTTGGCGCCGGAATAATCATGACCGCGGCGAGCGCCCATGCGCCGAGAATGAGTCCCGCAATCGTCCATCGAAGAGCGGAGCGTCCGCGGCGCGACGCGACGATCGCAGTCAGCGGAGTCAGCGCGAGATTTATAATGATCGACGTCGCGATCAGGTTCGCGGGCGGCTCGTGATACCCCATCAGGGCGAAGCCCGACGCGATGCTTAGAATGCTGGCGAGAGTGGTCATCCGGTTTGCGCGGCTCGACCCTCTATATATAGTTGAAAGTCATGGCACGCGGCGACAACGACAACCTGATGGACCGGCTCCGCCAGATGAGCGAGGAAGGCATCGCGGGCTTTTTCAACGAGATCATGTCGAACGACAGGATGCGCTCGAGTTTCGGCAAGGCCGGTGAACGCTTCATGGCGAACAAGCAGTCGTTCGATCGCAACGTCGAGCAGGTGCTCGACTTCGTCAACATTCCGTCCAAGCGCGACGTGCGCGACCTGAAAGCGCGGCTCGACCATCTGAGCTCGCAACTGCTGAACCTCAGCATCAAGCTCGACCGCGTGCTCGATCATGAAGAACCGGCGAAAGTGAAGCCGGCGATCCGTCGCGCAAAAAAACCCGGCTAATCACTGGAAGCGACGTTCCGGTCCCCCTTCCCGCTCGGGAAGGGGTTAGGGGTTAGGTTGCTGGCATCGTTCGTGCTGCCCGCGCCGTCAGTTCCAAGGACCGCTGCGCGATTTTCAGAAACCGGAACCGGCTTCGCTCACGCGAAGCTGTCCGAGGCCCTTCCTCCCGTCGCTGACGCTCCCGTCGTCAGGGTGACAAATTGCGGAGGCTGCGGCAGATCTCGGCTAGGTCCGCGATTGTGCGCGGCTCGCGGCCTAGGTCAGGCGCGACCATCAGCACGGCGTCGGCGGGAATCGATTCGCGCAGCGCGCTCAGCGAAACTTCCTCGCGCGTCTTGAGGGCGGCGTAGTCGGCAAGATTGCGTTTCAACTTTTTCTTTAGCGACGGGGCGATGTGTGCCGATGCCAGCTCTTTCGCATCCGGCAGTTCTGCAAGCACGCGATTCACGACCATCGCCGAGACGCGCAGGCCTGCCCCCTCGAGCGCGCTGACAAACTCGCGCGCCTGCGCGATACGGCTCGACTCCGCGGTCGTAACGATCACTATTGCAGTATCCGACGCGCGCAGCTTGTCCTGGGCGCGCGCGGCGCGAGCCGAGAAGCCTTCGTACATCCCGTCGAAGCTGCGGACGAACGACTGCACGTCGCCAAGGAGATGCAGTCCGGTCACGCGATCGAACGCGGCGAGCACGGCGCGTGCCGCCATATCGACAATGCGAAGCTGGCTCTTGAATATCCCGGCGGGCGCGCCGAGCAGGCTGAGGGCGCGCGAGTTGAGCAGTTCGAGCAGGCGCCGTGGCGCGTCGAGGAAGTCGATCGCCTCGGTCGCGGGCGGAGTGTCGAGCACAATCAGGTCGGTGTCGGGATTGGCTGCGAGCTCGAGCAGCTTTTCCATCGCCATGTAATCCGCCACACCCGACAGCGCCCCCGACAGATTGCGGTAGATTCGATTCGCGAGAATCGTGTCGCGCGCGATGTCCGACAGCGCGTAGCGCGCGATGATCGAATCGAAGGTGCGCTTCGGATCGAGCCGCAGCGCCCGCAGCCGCGCGCGATTGGACCCACCGCAGCGCGCAAGACGGATTCCCTCAAGCACGACTTCGATCGGCTCCGATGAATCCGCCTCGAGGCCGAGCGCGTCGAGCAGGCGCGGCGCCGGATCTACCGTCATCACGTCGACCGCGCATCCAAATGTCGCGGCGCGCACTGCAAGCGCGGCGCTGATAGTAGTCTTGCCGACGCCGCCGGGGCCGAGACAGATGATGAGACTCTGCGCGTGCAGGTCGATCGACTTGCGATGCGCCGATTCCTTGGAATGGGCCTTCGGCTTCATCGGCCGATCAACTTCGCCTCGAGCACGCGTCCAAGTTTCTCGAGCTCACCGCGGCCGATGGCCGGCGTGAACATCATCGGGAGATTGATGGTCGATATCCCGGCGTCGGCGAAGCGCGGCGCAACCAGCGCGGCCTTTTCATGCGCGCAGTTTCGGCGTATCGCCAGGCGCGCGTGGCCGTCGAGCGGGCTCATTGCCGCTAGTTCGGAAGTGTCGAACAGCAAATCGGGAACGCAGTTCATTATTGCGGCGACGGTGACGACTCCGAGCCGATCGCGAATCGTGGCGGCGGTCTCGAGCGCCTCGAGCACCGCAAGGTCTTCCGGAGTGGTGGTGATCACCGCGCCGAAGCGCGTCGCGTCCTTAAGAAAGCCGTCGATCGAGTCGGCCAGCCGGTTCAGGGTGCCGGCCGGCGCGATTCCCTTCACCCCCGATGAGACCGACAACAGCTCGACCGCGCTGCCCGAGGCGGGCGCGTCGATCACGAGATAGCGATCCTCGAGCGCCGCGTCTCCCGCCATGATGCGGAGCCGTTCCAGCAACAAAAAGGCTTCGAGGCCCGGCAGGGCAGCCGTCACATATCCGAAAGTCCGGCTGCGCAGCATCCGGCGCGAGATCGCGCGAATCGGCACGATGCGATCGATGAACGCCTCGAGCTCCGCGCGCGGCGTCAGTGCGATCACGTCAAGCGACTCGGTGACCTTAAGCGCCGTCGAGTCAGTAGGAATCGCGCCGAGAGCCGCCGCCGCCGACATCCTGCGGTCCAGGTCGGCGAGCGTCGTCGGACGCTGGCGCGACAACGCAAGCGCAATCGCGGCGGCGACCGTACTCTTGCCGGTCCCCCCTTTCCCGGTTACGAACAAGACCCGCGGCAGCGTCATCGGCTAGAATGTAGGGGTCGGGGAGCTGGCAGTAAACCTTGAGCGCGAGAAGTTTAATTTTGACCGAAAAAAAGGCACCCTCAATTGACTCGATGCTGATAGCGATACCGCCTGGGCAGATCGTGCTGTTCAAGTCGATCGTCGAGTCCTACGACAATCTGGCGACGCTGCGGACCGAGGATCCCGTGCGGCATCATCTTAGGATCTATTTTTCGACGGATTCGCGTGAGGAGGTCGAGGCGATGATGGCGTCGTTGGCGAAGCAGTTCGAGATCGAGAGGCTGAAGTAGGACGGAATTTATTCCGTCAAGCTCTCTCGTGTCCGAGGAGAGTTTTGAGTTTCGGAGAAAATGCGGGCGGTATCAGTGACTTCCGCCCGCTTCTCCATTTGGTTGACCACGCCGCGCGGCGCAGTCAGTTAACGGCATCTCCACCAGTGGTGGCGGCGGAAGTAGGGGTTGGCGCATGCCCACGGCCGATAATACTCGATGGTCGTGAAGGGAGCCGCCGGGACGACCTCTTGAACTACGACAGGATGCACCGGTCGAACGACCACCGCGGCTGAGGCGAGATTCGGGATCGCCATCATCAGGAGCCCGAACGTCGCGGCAATAATGGTTGTGTAGATTTTCATAAGCGTCTCTCCTGATCTGGAGTACGGACGCACTGAATTGACGGTTACGAAGTCTAAACGCCTGTTAATGCCAGAGTTTTGCCGGCTGATGAGGCCGATAAATGCCGACGGGAAGGGGTCGAGCTTATTCGCGGCCTCCAAAGTACAAAATGACGGATTTAGCTACTTCGGCATTAGTTCAGTTACTTTAACGCACACCTGTTGGGCTGCCTCTACGTAGCGATTATCTACAAACTGTAGCTTCTCTGCCACCGTTGGTCTTGACGTATTTTCGCCGCCCTGTCATATTACGACCCGACACGTTGGATTTAAGTATGTTTTTGCATCACAAGCTGTCCTTCAATCTACCTCCTGTTGCAGCCTTGCCATATAGAAGGACAGGTGATACGAAAATGATGCCTGAAGCCGAACGGTGTCGTAAATTTCCTGTTCGCCGTTTTCGGTGAACTCCGAGGGGTCCTGATATGAACAAGCTATTCGAGAAGTCCCGTGGCCAGGTAATGGTTCTTTACTCCATCGCATTCGCATTTGCGCTATGCGGCGCGATCGCGATGGGGACCGACGTCGCTGTGATGTACGTCAACTGGCAGCATTCACAGAAGACTGTCGATGCGGCCGCGCTCGCCGGCGCGAATTATCTTGGTGGCGGCATTACCTATTCCGATCCTACAACTGGCGCCACCTACACCGTTTCCTCAGGCTGTACAGGCGAGGAGACAGGCACATCGCCAGAGGCGGTCGCGTCACAAGTCGCCTGCACTTATGCGGTCAAGAACGGATTGTCCGCCGGCAATGTGACCATCACTCCGACCTCAAACACGATTCAGGTGTCGGCGACCGAATCCACCTTCCCTTACTTTTTCGCCAAGGCGCTCGGGATGAGCACCTATACTGTGGCGTCAAGCGCCACGGCAACGGAACCGGGGCCGGTGGAAACCGTCGAAGGGTCTAACATCGACGGTACTCAGGGCTTGTTCCCAATTGGACTTCAATGCAAAGCGCCATGCGCCTCTGGCAGCCTGGTGGCGGGTGAGTCTTTGACGTTCGGCACCAAGTTCATCAGCACCACCGTCAATGCATCCGGTAACTGGGATTGGCTGGGTCCGGACGGAGTCGGCGCTTCCGCGATCGGCGGTGACATCGCAAACGGCACACAAGGCAGCTTTTCGATCGGCGGGACTATCACCACCGCGCCTGGAAACAAAGCCAATTCTGGGCCCATCAAGAAGGCCTTTGATGCGAGGATGAAAAGCTGTCCCAGCCTCACGACAGATCCGTGCTCCAATGGCGGGAATCCCTCTAATATACCCGCTGGCGATCCCTGCCTGGTGATAATGCCAGCCGTTGATTTCACTGGCGTCAACGGCAGCAAGGCCGTGGTGATCGAACAGTTTGCGGAAGTATATCTGGAGTCAGACAGTACCGCCCAAAACATCGACGGATGTTTCATCAGCTCGGTCGCTGGTGGCACTCTTTCCACCGGCAGCACGACCACGGTAACGACGTCCTTCGGGGTAACGGCGCCTCCCACGCTGAGCAATTAGTGTGAACCGTCGGGCAACTTTTATGTTCAATCGATTCAATACCGAACAGAATGCGGGCGTGACCGGCCGTTTCCGGCGCCCGCGCTCCCTCGGAACGAGCCGGGGCCAGTCGATGGTCGAGTTCGCGATGGTCTCGATCCTCGCACTAGTCATAATAATGGTTTGCGTACAGCTGGCCCTCCTCGGCCAGACCGCCTTGGCTCTCAGCCAGGGGGCCTCTGCGATCGCGCGCTATGCGGCAGTGAATGAGAGCACGTTGGGTGCGAGCTACTCGGGCGCACCGAACGCCGCGATGCAGAATCTGCTGTCTTCATCGCTTGCCAGTAACAGTTGGGGCGATCTAACCGTAACCATTAATTCCTATGCGGGTGGGACAAACACTACGACCACCACGCCGCAACAAGGTATCGATCGCGCGGCTGTCACTCTGAGCTACAGCACGACCAGCAAGCTCTTTCTCCCGACTAATTTCCTTGCAGTTCACCCTTACTTCCCGGGTTTTTCCCCGTTCCCTGCCGCTCTGAGCGCGCAGGATCAGGAACTTTACGAATGAACATGCAAATGACAAATTCAGTCTTTCCCCAGAGCATGAATAGAAACGCGGACGCGCGAAGATCTCCTGCGACCACTGCGAAAACGAATCAGCCGAGGCCAGGCAGCGATTGAGTTTGCGCTGATCTCGGTCTTTGCACTGGCCGTGATGCTTATCGGTATCCAATATGCCCTGATAGGTCAGGCGGCTGTGGCCGTGAGCCAGGGATCGTCCGCGCTCGCGCGTTGGGCCGCGTCGAATACGGCCAACTCGTTAGGGACCGTCAATGGCTCAATCAGTGGCAGCGCGTTGCCGACGGCAGCGCAAGAGGTGCTGTCCTCATCGATCCTCACCAACAGCGGCAGCGATCTCACCGTAACCGTTACCTCCGTCGACGGGAGCGGCAACACAGTAACCTCGCCACAGCAGGGTAATCAGCTGACTGTCAAACTGAGTTACGTGACCACCAGCAAGCTTGCGGTGCCGAATCCTTTTCTTGCGATACCCCCACTGTTCCCGGGCATTACCTTTCCAGCCAGTGTCGCCGCGACTGATTCGCAAATGTACGAGTGATCGCGACTTTGTAGAACTCCAACATCTCCCCCGAGCACGATGACTCCCCGCCCGCGATGAAAATCACGGAGTGGGGAGTCATCGGAGTTTCGCCATCCGCGTCGTTTAACACAAATCGTTGGGCTAATTGCCGGGCTGGCCACTTTCGGGCAACATCATGATACTTTTACGCTACAAGTAGTAGCAATTCCGCCACCAGCGAGTGTATGCTTTTCCTACTAATTGGAGAAAAAGCGAAGCAACATACGGAAAACACCCGACGCACACCGTTGGCATTCAGGTTGCTTTGATGGCTGGACCGACCTGTTTTGAGTCTCTTGCCAGCGCGAATGTGCACCGATTTCGCGCTCAAGAAGTTCACAAGGGGTGGTCTATGAATAACTCATTTGGCAGTTCCCGTGGCCAGGTCGCTGTTCTATACGCCGGAATTATCGCCGTCTTGCTCGGAGCGATCGCTCTCGGCGCCGATGTCGCCGTCATGTACGCGAACTGGGAGCAGATGCAGAAGACTGCAGACGCTGCCGCGATCGCCGGCGCCAATTACCTGTCTGGTTACACATTTGAAGGTACTCCAGCCTCCGGATGCACCGGTGAACCGGATGCCGCCACGACGGCAGCGTGCACCTATGCGGTGGACAATGGGTTGGCCGTCAGCAATCTCACGCTCACCGAGCCGACCTCATCGACGATCAAGGTAGTGGCACAGGAATCCGCTCTTCCGTATTTTTTCGGGAAAGTCATTGGCCTTAGCACTTATTCTGTATCGGCTTCCGCCTCCGCAGCTGCCGGCGGAAATATCGGCACTGTTACCCAGGGTCTATTCCCGGTCGGGCTTCAATGCACCAGTCCGTGCAGTTTATCGAGTCTTGATCCGGGGCAATCAGTCTCGTTCGGGCAGAAGTTTGTCGGCGGTCTGGCGCCGGGCAACTGGCAGTGGCTGAATCCTACCGGCGGTTCGGGTGGCGGCGATTCCGCGTTGAGCGCGGCGATCGAGAGCGGCGCGTCGGCTTCGTTCTCGGTCGGCGGCACCATCCAGTCCGAGCCCGGCAACAAGGGTAATTCGAGCCCTGTGAAGAGTGCCCTGGCGTCCAGGTTGGACAGTTGCGAATCCATCTCTGATCCGTGCACCAGCGGCGGTGGCAATCCGACCGATATTCCGCCCGGCGATCCATGCCTGGTAGTGGTGCCCGCGGTTGACTACCACGGATGCACCGGCAATTGCGCCTTAACCATCGAAGGATTTGCCCTGATCTATCTGGAGCCGGCCACTACCACCAGTACCAACATCAACGGATGTTTCGTGAAGGCTATAGCGGCAAACACGATCTCAAGTTCGACCGCGCCCGCGCTTGGGGGATACCAGGTTCCCACGCTGACGCAATAGAAAAAGGGGTTCAAGCGATCGAGACCGTCTGGGCGCATTTGACGTAAGACGCTGTTCCGGCTGATTGGCCGGGTAACCTGGAGTTATGGTGATGTACAGTTGTGCTACAAGCAGTAGCACAATCGCCACAGTTTTGTACTGTGGTCGGAGAAAATGTGAATAACCAAGCGGAGTATTTTCCGCCTATCAGTTGGCATTGAGGTTGCTTGCTTCATGGACCGGCCGGTCTGAAGCCTTGCAACGCGGGTGCGTTGGCGAGGCTTGGGACGGGTCAGCCCAGGACGATATTCGGCGAACGAAATCACTTGGAGTGCCCTATGAAAAAGATTTTCGTCAACTCTCGAGGCCAGGTCGCAGTTCTGTATGCCGGGATAGCCGCCATTCTCATCGGCGCAATAGCTCTCGGCAGCGATGTCGCCGTGATGTACGTCAACTGGCAGCAGATGCAGAAGACGGCAGACGCGGCTGCGATCGCGGGCGCGAACTACCTCGCTGGCTACACCTTTACCGGGACTCCGGCCTCTGGCTGCACCGGTGAACCGGACGCTGCCACGACGGCAGCCTGCACCTATGCGGTCGACAACGGAATTGCTGTGAGCAATCTGACGCTCACCGAGCCAACCTCGACGACGATTCAAGTGGTGGCGCAGGAAAGCGGTCTTCCCTACTTCTTCGGGAAGGCTATCGGCCTCAGCACCTATAACGTCGCGGCGACAGCCGCTGCAGCGGCAGGCGGGAATATCGGCACCGTTTCCCAGGGGTTGTTTCCGGTCGGACTTCAATGTACTGCTCCATGCAGTTTATCGAGTCTCGATCCGGGGCAATCAGTCTCGTTCGGGCAGAAGTTTGTCGGCGGTCTGGCTCCCGGCAACTGGCAGTGGCTGAATCCTACCGGCGGGACGGGCGGCGGCGATTCCGCATTGAGTTCTGCGATCGAATCCGGCGATTCGGCCTCATTCTCAGTCGGCGGCAGCATTGAGTCGGAACCCGGTAACAAAGGCAATTCGAGCAATGTGAAGACAGCGTTGGCGGCTAGATTGAGCAGTTGCGAATCCATCGCTGATCCATGCAGCAGCGGCGGTGGCAATCCGAGCGATATTCCGCCCGGCGATCCATGCCTGGTAGTCGTGCCGGCGGTTGACTACCACGGATGCACCGGGAACTGCCCCCTAACCATCGAAGGATTTGCGCTGATCTATCTGGAGCCCGCCACCACCACCAGTACCAATATTAACGGATGCTTCGTGAAGGCGATTGCGGCAAACACGATCGCCAGTTCGACTGCGCCCGCGCTCGGGGGATACCAGGTTCCGACGCTAACCCAGTAAAACGGGAAGAGAGTCTTATGGTTCATCAAGCTGATACAAAAGTGCAGGCCGGCGTGAATGAGTATCCGCAGATATCGCGCAAGAAGCGACTTAGCCGTGGCCAATCTGCGGTTGAGTTCGCGTTGATGTCGACCCTTGCACTCGCAGTGATGCTGATCGGTGTGCAATTTGCGCTGATCGGGCAGGCGGCTTTGGCGGTCAGCCAGGGAGCATCGGCACTCGCGCGCTATGCCGCGGTGAATCCCGGAACGATGGGTCCTAATAGCTCCGTCAGCGCCAGCTCATTACCGAGCGCGGCGCAGCAGCTGTTGTCTTCGTCGATTCTTACTAACAGCGGCGGCGACCTGACCGTGACGGTTGCATCCTATACAGGGACGACGACCACCACCACCAGCGCGCCCGGATACACTGACCGCGCGGTCGTCAGTATGAGCTACAATGCCGCCAGCAAGATTTTTCTGCCGAGCAGCACTTTGCTGGGAATAACCTTTCCAACCACGCTGACCGCGTCGGATTCGCAAATGTACGAATGATCGGGACGCGGGGCAGGTCGAGCGAGCAATGGACCGCTCGCGCGGCGCTCCCCGCCGTTCCATGCGCACGCGAGAACGGCGCTGGCAGGGATTTAGCGCCCTGCGAAGCGACGCGGTATCCGGGGAGGATGCGCGCGCGCGACGGCCGCCGGTTTATCAATCGAGTGAATCGCGCCGATCAGGCTTCCGGTCCCGCCGATCAGGCGGCCGGCGCCGCTCATCACTTGCGCTGTGGTCTGCCACGCCTGATTACTCTGATTGGATAGATGATCTTCGAGCTGGAACTTCTGTTGCGGTGTCAGGGTGTTGTAGCCGCCCTCGTAGTACGACGGCGCGTAATTCTGAGCGGCATACTGCGGCGCCATGTCGGTGCATCCGGGCAAGCCTGAGAACAGGAACGCAATTGCGATCGCCGCGCCCAAAGTCGCGCGATGAGCGTGAGTCACGACCAACATCAAAACCGCGCCTAGTCCCAACTACTTCTGAATCGAGTGGATTCCCCAAAGCAGAAATCCGGTTCCCTGCCCGAGCTGGCCGGCGCTTGATGCGACGTCGGCAGTGGTCCGCCACGCCGAGTTGCTCTGATTGGCGAGGTGATCCTCGAGCTGCATTTTCTGCTCTGGCGAGAGCTGGCTGTACGATTCGCCGTTGTAGTAATTCGGCGTCTGCTGGATTGCCGCGCCCTGCGGATTGAACGCGGTGCAACTCTGGACGATCAGCATCGCCATCAGCAGGAGCAACGCGAACACCAGCCGGTACTCAACCGCGTCGCGCACTAACGAATCCTTGCTACTCATCGGTATTCCTCCACGAACGAGTACGAACGCGCGCGAATTTAGTTATTAACGGATCGTAAGGCGCGCGTTGGGAGAGAAGAAGAGCCAGCATCGTGCCAGCGCGCGATGGCGTGAGCCGTGAGCGCGTCCGCTGAGAATTTCAGAAACGTCGGTGGTGAGACTCCCGCAAATGCGGCGACGACATCGCAAGAATGGTGCGGGTCGCGGGAGCTTACAGATTATTAAGGAGAGATGGCGTCGTGGGTCACAGCGCGGGCTCTGTCCCTCAGATCGCGTCATCCTTACGAGCCTGTTGAAGCGCGGCATATTTCCGCGCAAATTCCGTTAGTTGCCCTGCCGTAAAGTAATGCAGCATCAAGTTGTGCCGCTCTTCTAACATTACCTCGAACGGGTCTCGCCACTTTTCCTTCAAGTTGATGCGTCAAGATTCTTCGAGCATAGAAAGCTAGCAGATCGGCTGCCTGCAATGGCTCATAGTCTTTACTGGCAGCAAAGGTAAGAGGGCCGAGACGACCTTGAGGATCGCCCACTTTTTTGATGACGTTGAATCCGCGTTTAGCTAACTCTTCAAACTCTTTCTGCTGATCAAACACAAACGCGACCTTTTCCTCAAAGCCGGGGTTCCGTGGAAATCGATTGTCGATATCCTTTCTCAAATATTCTAGGAACCGAGCAAATAACATCGCAAAACAGAAATGATACGGATGATCAAAACTCAACTCTCCCAATCCTTCTCTAATTTGCTCAGGAAGTAGCTGATCGTATTCTCTAGTCGGAACCATACCTCCAATCGCGAACCAGGTATTGTCGCGGGCAATCTTGATTAGAGTCTTAAGAAACCGCTTGCGTTTGTCGCTCGACCATTTGTCATAGGGCGGCTCTTCTCGCCAGTACTTAGACATATGAAAGGTTTCGATTTCATACTTATCCAGAGCCGTCCGCCACCTGCGACTCAAAATATTCCATGATTGCCTGGAGGCCAAATAACCGGCCACAGCGGTAACCTCAGAACCGCGAAGAAGCCCGTGCTTATCGTGAATGCCGCTTTCGTCTGCGTATACGGTCAGACCCAACACGAAAATGTACTTCTCCTGCAAAAAATTCGATGAAGATGGAGGACGCCATCATAGCGTCTATAATCTGGGCAGATTTTTCCCTTCCCCCAGGCGAGTGTCGATTGAAACAAAATCGCCTCGATGGAAGCGGGACAATCGCGCGGAGGATCATTTGACGATCGTTACGGCGTAGTCGTGGCCTTCCCAGGTGCCGGTGTTGCGCCATTTGAAGGTGAAGCGGATCGGCGCCTTGGCGCTCGCGCCAATGTCGATGTCGGCGTATTCGAAGCCGATCGGCGTGGAACTCGAGCCGCTGTCGTTGACGTGCTGCCATTCGTCGTTGGACCAATGCAGCATGAACGGCGCAGTGGCCTGGATGCGCAAGCGGTCGCCGGGTGAGACCGACTGCACGCGGCGGTTGGACTTCCAGACCATCAGGCGGCTCGGCTTGCGCCCGGGCTTCAGGTAGCGGTCTCGTACCTCCTCGATGAGGTCGAACACGATGCCGTCGGAGGCCGAGCGCAGCAGCTTGATGTACTCGGCGTGCGCCCACATCAGGGGCGTCGCGCTGCCGGTCTGTTCGCCGAATTTGAGCAATCGTCGGCGGATGTCGGGTTGATCCCAAATCTGTTCGGGCAGCAACTGGGTCGAATTCGCAAACCGTTCCATCGCTCTGAGGTACGGCTTCGGATCGCGGCCGGCCGCCAGCTCGTAATGCCCGCGCTCTCCCGTCAGCAGCGGCCAAGGACGTCCTCGCCCCCATCCGAGGAACGGCCCGCCGTCATCGCGCTGTCCGTAGCCGTCGTGGGTGTAGCGCCGCCAGCATGGACCGGCGGGGAAGTCGGTCTTGAGCACGGCGTCGATGACGTGCAGGGAATCCTCCATCAGCGGATCGCCGGCCTTGCGAATGCCGTAGCGGACCAGCTCGAGAAATCCTCCGTCTACGATCTCGGCGGCGGGAAACTCGGTCTGCGCGCCGGGCGGACGATTGCGGATGGGCACGAGCTTGCCCGCGAGGCCTTCGTCGGCGTCGGGATCGCTGATGTCGATGGGATTGATGCGGACGTAGTGGCGCTTGATGCCGGGGACGAGGAAGCCGTCGTTGGTGACGGTCCAGTTTTCGACGTTCGCCTCGAGGAAGTCGGCGTACTCCTCGAGGAACTGTGCCGTCGCAAGGTCGCCGCGGTCGCGAGCGAAGCCGGCGGCGCAAATCAATCCGGTGATATTGGCGGCCAGCGTCGAGGGCGAGTAGCCTGCGTTCTCTTCCCATCGCTCCTGCGGCGTGGGCGGGCCATGGTCGACCAGGAAGTGCGCCGCCCGCAAAACCATCGGATAAGGATCGAAATCCTTGAGCCCGGAGTGCTTGTACAGTCGCCACGCCAGCACGATCGGAAACGAGACTTCGTCGAGCTGAATGCCGTTCCAGTACGGCTGGCCGTCGATCCAGAAATTCTGCGGAAAACCGCCGTCGGGACGCTGCGCGCACGCGAGATAGATGAGAGCGCGCAGCGCGGTGGCGACGTCTCCCGTGGCTGCCAGGCCGCCCACACTGTTGACCATGTCGCGGGTCCAGACGAGATGGTAGCCGCCGAGGTCCTCGTCGCTCTTGGCCTCGCCCCACGGAATGCTGAGCGACGCGATGAGTGCGCCGGGATAGGTTTTGTCTTCGTGGGCGAGCAGCAGTTGGGTGCCGCGGCGATAGAGCGCGCCGCCGTCGCCAGAGAATTTATCGAGCGGAACGATATGATCGCACGCGCGATGCCATTGCTCGAGGAAGCGGGCACGATGCGACGGGAAAGGTTCGGCGAGCGATTGATACAACGTCGTCACGGCGCGATTGAGCTCGCGCCCGAAGCCCAGGCCAAGCGTGAAAGAGTAGCCCTTGCTCAAATCGATCTCGGCGGTGAGCGCGATGTTGCCGTTGAGCGCGGCAGCGAACTGATAGTCCATTTTGAAATTGGAGTGGATGTCCTGCCATCCGTCGGTATTGCCGACGTATCCGCATGAGGTCCTGAGAAATGGCGTCAAGGCTCCCAGAGCCAGCCAGACGCCGTCCTTGTTGGCGGTCAAAAAATCGTGGCCGACGATTTTGGTCAGGTAGCCATTGTTGCCCCATCCGCCGACGCACAGATGCGGCGCGAGCAGAACGTAGAGGTGAAGTCTTTTCAGCAGCTCCGCGTCGCCTTCGAGCCGGACGTTGATGAGCAGAGTGGGCAGATGGGGATCGGTGATGACTTCCTTGAAGAGGTGATAGCGGCCGTCGGGCGAATGGCTGGCGATGCGCACGCCGAGACCGGTGGTGTCCAAGTACTCGGTGACGGACTGAAGATGGCGTCGTTCCTCGTGGAAGAACGTCTCGCCGTCAGTGATGAGGAACTGGAGGTCGCGGACCTGCGGCTGATCGATAGTCGGATAATAAATCTCGTTGAGAACGCCGGCCGAGGCGGTGAACCATAAACGGCTCACGGAGGAGTAGGCGGTGCAGATGGCGTCCTTGGCGCTGCGGGTCCATCGCGGCGGGATGCCGGGCGCGCCGGTGGCGACGGGAGATGTCACAATTCTTGCCATGGGGTTTCGGCTCGGTTCGTTACGCGGTCAGACGACTTCAGGTTGTTGCGGTTTGGGTGTGGTCGCAGTGGATTTTTCCGCGGTCTCAATTCGAAACATCCACGCGACGCCCACGCTCACAGCGTAAAGCAGCAGCAGCGGAATCGCGAGCAGGAATTGCGAGACCATATCGGGCGGAGTCAGGGCCGCGGAGACGATGAAGATGGCGAGGATCGCATAGCGCCAGTAGCTCAGCATCATCTTGTAGTCGATCATGCCGAGCTTGGTGAAGAAGAACGCGAAAATCGGCATCTCGAACGTGAGCGCGAATGCGAGCAGCAGCTTTGACGAAAACGCCAGGTACTCGCTGATACGAATCGTCGGGGTGACGCCGATGCTCGCGTATTGCCCAAGAAAAAATGTGTAGCCGACTTTGAAAACGACCGCCCAGCAAAAGTATCCGCCGAGGACGAAGAAAATCGTCGCAAAGATGACGAACGGCTTTGCCATCTTCCGCTCGGTTTCGTACAAGCCCGGCGCGATGAATTTCCAGATCTCGTAAAATACCGCGGGACTCGCGATGAACAGTCCCGCGATCAGCGCGACTTTGATCTTGGTGTAAAATGCCTCGCCGACTCCGGTGCCGATCAGCAACACCTTGCCGCCGGAAACCTCGCGAATCGGCCAGGTCAGCATGTGGAAGAGCGGATCGGCGATCGCGTACGCGATGATGAAGCCTACGCCGACCGCGATGAACGATCGAATCAGGCGGGTGCGGAGTTCCTGCAGATGCTCGATGAGCGACATCCCGGCTTGCTCGGGCGTCGCCTCGATGGGCGCTGGCGGTGTGATATCCTCGCTAGGCACAGTGCGGGACGACCGGCTATTTATTCTCGGGCGGCACGGCCGCAGTCGGCACCGCCTCAGTCGCCTGTGGAGCGGGCGGAGGCTGCACGGCTTGAGGCGAGGATTTCGGCGGCGCAGGAGTGTTAGGACGAGGTTCTTCGAGCACGTCGGTCAGTTCGTGGAGAACGGTATTGCTTGCCAGGCGCAGCTCACGCAAGACTTTTCCTACGGTGCTCATAACTTCGGGCAGGCGTTCGGGGCCGACCACAATCAGCGCGATCGCGAGAATCAAAACTATTTCAAAAAGGTCCAAACTCTGATGACCGTACGAGCAATGATGCCCGCTCCATGCAAGACAATCATCATACCAGACGGCAGTGTCAACGATGTATAAAACCGGAGTCGTCGCGGATCGCCGCTACCTGAAACACTTCGCCGGCCGGTCGCATCCGGAGCGCCCCGAGCGTATCGCGGCGATGATCGAGATGGCGGAGGCGCTCAAGCGGCCGGATCTCAAATTCATGGCGCCGCGCGAAGCGACCCAGGAGGAAATCGAGAGCTGTCACACTCCTGAGTACATCGCGACCATGGTGCGGACGGCGTCGCTCGATCGGTTCGACTTCGATCCCGATACGCATAGCTCGCGCGATACCTACGAGACCGCGCTGCTTTCGGCCGGCGGAGTGCTGACCGCAGTCGAGGCGGTGATGGACGGAGCAGTAGATAATGGATTTGCTATAGTCAGGCCGCCGGGGCATCACGCACTGCCTAATCGCGCGATGGGATTTTGCTTCTTCAACAACGTTGCAATCGCGGCGAAGTGGTTAATGGAATCGCGCGGCCTCAAGCGCGTGATGATCATCGATTGGGACGTCCATCACGGCAACGGTCTGCAGGACATATTTTACGAATCGCCTGAAGTGCTCTATGTATCGACGCATCAGTTTCCGCATTACCCCGGCACTGGGTCGCTCCACGAAATCGGATACGGCGCGGGCATCGGATTCACCGTGAATCTGCCGATGCCGGCGGAATTCGGCGACGCCGAATATCTGCGCGTGTTCGATCGCCTGATCATGCCTATTGGCCGCCATTTCAAACCTGAGTTCATCCTGGTGTCATCGGGTTTTGACGGGCACTTTCGCGATCCGCTCGCGCAGATGCGCTTGACAGATGCGGGGTTCGCAGGAATGGCGCGACGGGTGAAACGGCTGGCGGCGGAATGCTGCGGCGGGAAGATGGTCGCGGCGCTGGAAGGCGGCTACGACCTCGACGCAATCGCGGAGTCGGGGCGCGCGGTGATCGACGAATTTGGACGCGACGCCGACGATCCGATTGGTCCGGACGATGGCGGCGATCGCGTGATGCCGATGATCGAGCGCGCAGCGCAGAACGTGGGCCGCTTCTGGAACCTCGGCTAGGACGATCGATGCCGCAGAAGCAGGGAGCCGCCGACATAGTACCGAGCGAGAAGAGCAATGCGGGCAGCCGGCTCGTTGCATTGGGCAGTTCCCCTCCGCGCGAATACTTACTCGACAAGCCTACAATAGCCATTGGCACACATCCGTCGAACGATGTGGTGCTCGACGACACTACAGTTTCGCGCCGTCACGCGACGATTACACGAAAGGCGGGCGGCTTCGAGCTGACTGATCTCGGATCCACCAACGGCACGTTTGTTAACGGCCGCAGACTGAGCGGTCCCACTGCGCTCAAGCCCGGCGACGAGATCAAATTCGGCGCTGTGCGACTTGCGTTCGATCCGGATTCAGTGGCGAAGCGATTGCGACGGGGACTCGTAATCTTGGCCGTGATGTTCCTCGCTGGATTCGCCATCGCTCGCTATCGAGCCAGAATTGCACCGTCCACTTCGCAGCCAGTCGCAGAAAGTTCAACGATCGCGGAGGGTTCCGCGCCTTTGGCGGCGAATACTCAGTCTGCATCGAGTGAGACGGGAGCGGCAGAGGGATCGGCTCCGGCGTCGTCAGAAAATCCCGTGTCTGCCGCCGGGCCCGCATGGTTGCGGCGAGTGAACTATTACCGCGCTATGGTGAAGCTGCCGCCGATCGTTGAGGATCCTGAGTTGAGCAAGGGCGACAGTGCGCATACCGCGTATATCGTCAAGAACTACCACGATGCGATCATGAGCAGCGGTCTCGGCGCCGAAATGCATGAGGAGGATCCGGGGAACGCGAATTTCACGCCTGCAGGACTCGAGGCCGCCAAGTCCAGTGACATGGACGTGTGGTCGATGCGCGGGTTGTCGAAGGACACCGACGGATGGGGCTCGCCGGATTGGTCGATCGACGGATGGATGTCGCTGCCGTTCCATCGCATGCCGATACTCAACCCGAAACTGACCAGCGCGGGATTCGGGATCTATTGCGAATCCGAGGCGTGCGCTGCCGGACTCAATTTGCTGAAAGGCTCGCAGGGCGAAATGCCGCCGGCCGCCGCGAAGGCCTTGCCGATCGAGTTTCCTCCGGACGGCGGAACCGTCGCGATAAGGTCGTTCGAGAACGAATGGCCAAATCCGCTCACGAGCTGCCCCGGCTACGGACCGCCCAGCGGACTGGCTATTACACTTCAGCTCGGAAACTGGATGGATACGCATCTCAGTGATTACTCACTTGCGCGAGTAAACCCCGACGGCAGCCACTCAGCAATGCAGGCATGCGGTATCGACTCGACTAGCTACTCGAATCCCGACGCATACTCACAAGACCTCGGACGCAACGTGCTGAAGTCCTACGGCACGGTCGTGTTGATTCCGCGCGCACCGCTCGACAAGGGCGGGAAGTACGCGGTGTCGATGAACGCGAACGGAAAGCAGTACAACTGGACTTTCGCCATAAGTCCATGATTTAGTTGCGCCGTTAACTGCTGGTTGTCTGTTAGGGGAGGATGACGGTTGTCTTGAGACGTGCGGTATTAGTGGTGGTGGCGATCTGGTGCTGCGGGTTGGCCGGATGCTTCGAATGGACCGAAGACCCGCACGGCAATCTTCAATCGGTGGGCCTTCCCGGTCTGCCAGTCTGGACATCTAAAACACCTCCCGCGCCGATGACCCCGGCCGAAATGGGATACACGCCGGAGGAAGCATCGAAGCTGGGCGGGCCAATCCTGGTCGAGCCACCGAACGGATCCGTCAAGATGTACAGATACCGCTACTATCAAACCGGGCAGAATAACTGCCAGCAGGATCTTCAGAAGATGCTGGCCGCGCGAGCCGCCAGCAATGCGACCGGCGCCGCTCCATACTGCGCGGATTCTTCAGGAGCCCCGTCAGTTTCATCTCAGTCAGTTTCGTCTTCTGCATCAGCTCAATCTGCGCGACCTCCACCTGCATCAGCTCCGCCTCCGGCTCCGACTACGAAGGGTAATGAATTTGTCTTTTAACGGCCGCGGCATCGAGCGAGCCACGCGAGGCTAGCTGCAAGTGCTGAGGCCACAGGCGGCGCGTCTGTTGGCTCTCGATCGCGAGGGCGCAGGCACGAGACTGCTGCTGCTCGAGCGCGATGACGCGGTGGTTGGATCGGCGGAAGGTTCCCCACTGCATCTTGCGGATCCGAGCGTCACATTTCGTCATGCGACCATCAGATATGCGCGCGGGCGTTACCACGTCGTCGATCTCAAATCGGCGCAAGGCACGTTCGTCAATGGGCGCCGGATTCGCCGCAGGCAGGCACTCAAGCACGGCGACGTAATCAGGTTTGGGGGCGCGACTCCGTACCGGTTTATCGATCCGGACGCGCTCAAGCGCCAACGCTGGCGTCGAATCGGGCGCGCCACTGCGGTCATTGCGATTCTTCTCGCGTTGGTATTGTTGGATCACTTCGAGAACTGGAATCTGCTCTCGCTAACCACGGCGAAGCAGGTTGTCGCGTGGGTAAGTCCGCATGCCGCGCCGAAACCGGTCGAAGCGCCGATTGCACCGATCGCGAAAGCTGCGAGCACTCCGGCTCCCGCTGTTTCAATAGCGCGCGCATCGAATACTCCCGCCGCTTCAATAGCACGGGCGCCGAGTACTCCCGCGGCAGTCGCTTCGGTCGCGCGCGTCTTAGCGGTTCCAAAAAGACCGAGTCGTCACCGACAGCGTCGGCGCCTCCGTGGCTCGAGCGGATGAACTTCTATCGCGCCGGCCTGGGCCTCGATCCGATTCGCGACAATCCGCAGTTGAGTGCCGGCGCCGCCGCGCATGCACGCTACCTGTTGATCAACTTCGGCGAAGACATGCGCAGTGCAAAGCCGATGAGCGGCGATGCGTACGAAGAGACGCCAGGCAAGAGCGGTTACACGACTATCGGCGCGGCGGCGGCGCGAAACCTCCAGCTGGCGTGGGGTTGCAGCTCGTACGATGTGACGCAGCAGATCGATCGTTGGATCGAGGGACCGTTCCATCGCCTCGCAGTGTTCGATCCTGACCTGGCCGAGGCCGGCTACGGCGAGGCCGAGAAGGAAGGATGCTGGGTTGCCGCGCTGCGTTTGCCGCCGGCGCCCGAGGAACAGCAGCCTTATGCGAGAGCGATTGAGTTTCCGCCAGACCGCGCGAACGTTGCGCTCGATTGGGTCGGGCTCGAGTCGCCCGATCCGCTCGAAAGTTGTCCCGGTTACTCGCGGCCGGTCGGGCTTCCGCTGACGCTGCAACTCGGACGGCTGGTGGACACGAAACTCACCGCGACTTCCTTGATGGAAGACGGCAAGCCGATCGAGCACTGCGCTTTCGACGCGGATAGCTATCGCAATCACATCCATTCTTTGCAGCAATTCGGCCACTGGAACTTGCGCGACGCAGGTGCGGTGGTGATCGTTCCGCGATCGCCGCTCCAGCCCGGCGCGCACTACTCGGTTTCGATCACGGCGGATGGAAAGCCGTATACATGGAGCTTTACGGTCGCAGACGCCACGACGTTTGGCGCGATCGCAAAGTTGCCGAAGGCGGCACCGTCCGCCGCGGCGCCGGAGACAGAGCCAACGACGACGGAGGCGTTGCCGCCGCCTCCACCTCCACCTTCGACTGCGCGACTTAAGCATCGTGCGACTCCGGCTCCTGAAGCGTTGGCGTCGGTGAGCGGGCCGGCAGAATACGTGGCGGCGGTTCCATCGCTGTCGCCGACAGCCGAAGAGATCCCCGCTGTCGGCGGCTCGAGCCCCGATTGGTTGACCGTGCTGAACGCATACCGCACGCGTCTCGGTGTGCCGCCGGTGGAGGAGGATCCCGGGCTAAGCGCCGGCTGCCTCGCCCACGCGAAGTATCTGATGACCAACTATCACCCTCCGTTTGGAAATGTCGGGGGCAAGATGCACGAGGAGGAGCAATCGAAGCCTGGCTACTCGGCCGCCGGTCTGAAGGCCGCGCGCGCGAGCGACGTGATATTCACGCCGGCGACGCACACGACCGATGGTCAGCGAAAGACCAGAGCTATCGAGGTCTGGATCTCGGGACCGTTCCATCGACCGCAGCTGGTGAATCCCGACCTCAAGCGCGCGGGCTTTGGCGAGTATTGCGTGGGCACCTACTGCGCGATGGTGCTGGATCCGATCAGCGATCTGCACCCGACATCTCGAGGCTACGCGTTTGCTCATCCGCTCGAAGTCCCGCCCGACGAAGTAACAGTTAAGCCCAGCGGATTCCGCGGTGAATGGCCGGATCCGTTGTCGGCGTGTCCCGGGTACTCGACCGACCAACTTACGATCACGTTTCAGCTGGGGACAAACCTGCCGGCGAAGATCACCGACGCTCATCTGACGCAGACCACCGGCGCCGCGGCTGGGACCATAGTCGATACCTGCGCCTACGATCATCAGACTTACACCAATCCCGACGCCGGCACGCAGGCACACGCACGCGGCATTCTCAACGCTTTTGGCGAAGTAGTAATGATAGTGAGGGACCCGCTCCCGGCTGGGGAGACCTACCGTGTCGCGATGACTGTCAACGGCGAGCCGTATACGTGGAGCTTCAATGCGGCTCGGTGATCGGCGACTGACTATTGCTGGAAATCGACTGCGATGACCATTGCCATCGAATCGAGCGCACTGTCGGGCGTCGCGATCACCAGCTCGCCGATCGGATCGCGGTTGAACAATGAGTCGGCGGCGGATACTCGCTTGCGCACCTTGAGCGAAATGGTACTCGACAGCGGACGCGCGTCGCCGACGTGCTTCACCTTGACGCCGCGCACCGAGACTGACTCGTACGGCTTCGCGAGCACGTGCAAGTACACGCGATTTCCGCGGCGCGTCGACGGTCCGTAGAACTGCCACGGCTCGAGGCCGGGGTCGGTGCCGATGATCGCCTCGTTGTTACGGCTCATCCAGTCAGCGATCGCTTCGAGGCGTTCAACCTGTTCGGGCGGCAGCGCGCCGTCGCCCATCGGGCTCACATTGAGCAGCAGATTTCCGCCCTTGCCGGCCACTTCGCACAGTGTGTGTATCAGCGAGCGCGTCGATTTGAGGTCCTTGTCGGAAGGGTTGTAACCCCAGCTATTATTGATCGTGAGACAGGTTTCCCACGGACCCTCGGGCGGCTTGGGAGGAACGGCCTGCTCGGGCGTCTGGTAGTCGCCGTAACCCGGAATGCGATCATTAATGACAACCTCGGGCTGGAGCGAGTGGATCATCTCGACGAACTCGCGCGACTTCCATTCCTCGGGCGTGCGTTCCCATCCGCCGTCGAACCAGAGCAGATCGATCTTGCCGTAATTGGTCAGCAGCTCGCGCATCTGGGCGAACATGAACTCGACAAACCGATTCCATTGCTCCGGTGTCGAGCGGCGCCATGCGCCCCACTTGTAAGGTTTGTCCGACTCGAGAAAAGTCGGATAGTCAGGATGATGCCAGTCGATAAGTGAGTAGTACAGTCCGACCTTGAGACCCTCGGCCCGGAATGCATCTGTGTATTCGCGAACTATATCGCGCTTGAAAGGCGAATACTCAATTGAATAGTCAGAATACTTTGTGTGGAATAGCGAGTAGCCGTCGTGATGTTTACTAGTCAGAACGGCGTACTGCATACCGGCGCGCTTGGCGATTTTGGCAAGTGCACGCGCATCCCAATTTGTCGGATTGAAGGTTTTGGCGGTCGAGTGATACTCGTCGACGCCGACGCTCTGACCGTTGGGCAGTGCACCGACGCCTCCCACCAGCGGCCATGACAGCTCGAGGCCGCGCTGGCTGCAATGGCCCCAATGGATGAACATCCCGAATCTTGCTTTGTTGAACCACGATTCCATAGCGGGGCATTGTTGCTTCATCGGAAGAGGTTGTCTACGGCGCCAGCAACCTAACCCCTAACCCCTTCCCATAGTGGGAAGGGGAACAAAAAGAAAAATCGCGTCGTCCTATCCCCCTCACCCCCTTTCCAGTCTGGAAAGGGGGAACAGAGACCAGAGGTCTGTCATGGGAAAGGCGTCCAGCCTAGGGCCGGTAGAAGCTGATCATACGAGACGCCCAGGAGCCAGACGAAGGCGACGGCTCCCGTGCCGGATGAGGCGCGGTTGAGGGCGATTTGGGCGCCGAGGTTTACCTCGAAGGTGTCGTTCATCCATGCGATTGCGGGGGTCAGCTCGAGGTCGGGCGCCGAAGAGTTGTTGTGCGCGCTAAGATATTGCGCGTAATCGAAATCGAGATGAGGCGTGAGATTGCGTAGCAGCATCGGAACCGAACCTGGCGCGACATTCGCGTCGAGGTAGCCGAGCGAGTATTCGAGCTCGAGGTCAGCATCGAGCAGGTCGTCGCGGGCGCCTGTTACTTTGCTATCGAATCCCGCGTCGCCCTCGATACCCGCGGGACGCAACATCGCGAGCGATTCGGGCAAATCGCCGAAGCCTTTCTGAAAAAGCATGTCGCCGCCGGCGCGCGGGTGCGTCTCGGAAACGCGGCTGTCGCCAACCGGCAGCTCGAGAGTTGGGTTGATCGTGAGAATGAACTCATTGGCTGGTAGCGCCAGAAGCAGGTGCTTGTACCCTAAGCCGAGGTTGCTGAATCCGCTGATGGCTTCATCCTCGCCTTCCTGCTCGAGGCGCTGGTAGCCGACGAAGAGGGACAAGCTGGCGTCGGAGGAGATGGTTTTTTCGAGGTACAACGACTCGAAGTTCTGCGCGCGATCGACGCCGCCCGAGATAGAGAGATAGTTTTCGACCGTCGCGTCGTTGCCGATGAAATTGCCGACGAACGATCGCGAGGGAGGATCGGCGCGTGCTGTGCTGACGCCGAGTATCGATGCGATGGCGAGTAATACGAACAGTTTCACTGTGGACATAGAACCGCACCGCGATAGCATCCGCAACGCCGCGCTCTTGGGAGATGGCGCTATGCGTGGTATGGAAAAATTGAAAGTTGACGCGGCTGGAGGCTCTCTATGAAAATTTCGATGTTCCATCTGATGCCTTATCGCGACCTGCCTGACGACTTCGCGCAGAAGTATCATTCGGTGTGGGTCGATCCGCCGTATGCCGAGCTGGCCGATTCGGTGAAGGTCGGGCAGTACTACAACTGGACGCTCGACGAGCTGATTCATGCCGCCGACAAGGGGATCGACGGGATCTGCGTCAACGAGCATCATCAGAACGCCTACGGCTTCATGCCGAATCCCGACCTGATGGGATCGATTCTCGCGCGCGCGACCAACGGCACCGACGTCGCGGTGGTGCAGATGGGCGCGACGCTGCCGACCTCGAATCCGCCGATTCGCATCGCGGAAGAATATTCGATGATCGATTGTATCAGCGGCGGCCGCATGGTCGCGGGGATGCCGCTTGGCACCTCGCAGGACGTGAACCTGTGTTACGGAATCCCACCGATCGAGCAGCGCGAGCGCTACTACGAGGCGCACGACCTGATTCTGAAAGCGTGGCAGTCGCCGGAAATTTTCGCGTGGAACGGCAAGTACTTCAAACTGCCGATGGTCAATATCTGGCCGCGTCCGATTCAGAAGCCGCATCCTCCCGTGTGGATTCCCGGCAGCGGCAGTCTGTCGACCTGGGATTTCTCCGCCAAGCACAACCATTGCTACTGCTTCCTGTCGTACTGGGGGAACAATTTCGGCAAGCGGGTGATGGACGGCTTCTGGGATTTCGTGGCGAAGGGCAATCATGATCCCAATCCCTATCGCGCCGGATTTTTGCAGCTGGTGGCGGTGTCGGAGACCGACGCGCAGGCCGAAAAGGACTACTACAAGCACATCCGATATTTTTACGACAAATGCCTGCACATCCTTCCCGAATATTTTCCCGTCGCCGGCAACCAGGATTACAAGAGCCTGGTCAACAGCGTGACCAAGTTGAATCCGCAGTTGTTCGACCTGATGAACAAGATCCCGACCTGGAAGTACAAGGACTTCGTCGACAATCAGTTCGTGATCGCGGGATCGCCGGCCACCGTGCGCCAGCAGTTGATGGAAGCGGTCAAGAAACTGCGGGTCGGCAACCTGATGGTGCTGCTGCATATCGGATCGATGCCGCACGACTTGACGATCAAGAATATCGATCTGTTCTGCAGCGAAGTGCTGCCGCATTTCCGCGGCGTCTGGGACGGCGAATGGGAAAATAACTGGTGGCCCGAGTCGCTCAAGGGTCCGCGCACGAAGATCACGTCGAACGGGGTGCATGCTGCGGCGCGGTAGAAATAATCGCCTGCGCGGCGGGCGGCAGGGGTGACCCCTGCACCCAGTGAGAAGCGCAAAGTTGCGCGCGGCGCACTACTTTGCTCTCAAGGGCGGTGACAAGGCAGAAGGGGCCGCGACTTCGACCGAGCGTGACGGGACTTTCGAAGTAAGGGAGAAGAGCTATGACGACGCACAAGACCGGGACCCGTGAAGAATGGCTTGCTGCCCGGCTCGCGCTGCTCAAGGAAGAAAAGGAGCTGACGCGGCGCAGCGACGAGTTGGCGCGGCGACGTCAGGAGCTGCCCTGGGTCCGGATCGACAAGGAGTATCGATTCGAGACTGACGAAGGGAACGCCTCGCTGGCAGACCTATTTAGAGGACGCTCACAGCTGCTCGTCTACCATTTCATGTTCGGGCCCGACTACACCGCAGGGTGTCCGTCCTGCTCGGCGATCGCGGACGGATTCAATGGCTTTGTGGTGCATCTGGCCAATCACGACGTCGCGCTTTCTGCCGTGTCGCGGGCGCCTCTCGCGAAGCTGCAGGCCTACAAGCGGCGGATGGGGTGGACGTTTCCCTGGGCGTCGTCGTTCGGCGGTGACTTCAACTTCGACTTCAACGTCTCAGTCACCGAGGAACAACAGCGCGCGGGAACCGTCGAGTACAACTACCAGCCCAGCCGCCTCACGGTGAAGCCGAAAGCAGGCGGCGAAAAGCCACCCGACGGTGCCGCCAAGGGCGCTGCCATGACTGGCACCGACGTGGCCACCTACGCGCGCGAGAGGCCGGGCATGAGCGCGTTCGCGCTCGAGGACGGCGTCGTCTACCACACCTATTCCACCTATGCGCGCGGACTGGACGGCCTATGGGGCGCGTACCAGTGGTTCGATCGCGCCCCCAAGGGACGCAACGAGACCGGCTACTGGTGGCATCGCCACGACGAGTACAACAAGGGCTGAGCGAAATCGTCGCTAAGTCAGAGGACAGATATGGCTGCTGCAAAAGATAAAACAGTCAGCGTGTGGGGCGACAAGGTTCATCCCAAGGTCAGGATTCTTGGCGACGGGCCGCCGGTTGTTTATCTGCATGGTGGGTATGGGCCGATTGAGACTGAGCTGCTCGACGAGCTGGCGAAAAGTTTCACCGTCTACGCACCTGAGCATCCGGGGATCACGGCGGGCGACGAGGACTCTTACAAGGCGCTCGACGACATGTGGGATCTCGTCCTCTACTATTACGATTTGTTCGACAAGCTCGGGCTCAAGGCGCCGGCGGTGGTCGGTCATTCGTTCGGCGGGATGATCGCGGGCGAAATTGCGGCGACCGATCCGACGCGCGTCGGCAGGCTGGTGCTGATAAGCCCGCTGGGCTTGTGGCGCGACGATTCTCCTATTCGCAATTATATCGTGACCCCGCAGACTGACCTGCCCGCGCTGCTGTTCAAGGATCAGCATCATCCGTCGCTGAAGCGAATCACGTTGAACCCCGAGGATCAGGATGGGTTCATTCGAATCACGTGGGCTCTCGGATGCACCGGCAAGTTCATGTGGCCGATACCGGACAAGGGGTTGCGCAAGAGGCTGCATCGAATCGCGGCTCCGACGCTGATCGTGTGGGGCAAGGACGACAAGCTGCTGCCGGCGGTCTATGCGGATGAATTCCGCAAAGGGATTCCGAGCGCGAAGATACATCTGGTGGACGACGGCGCGCACATGATGCCGCTGGAGGAGCCGGCGAAGTTAGCAGCGACGGTGTCGAAGTTCATCAAGGGGTAGCGGAGCAGAAGCAGAATCTTGAATCGCGCGAAGCGCGCTGGACAAGGACCCTCATCTTCGATCCTCTCCCATCCTGGGAGAGGGAAGAGGGCGCGCCACGTTCTCTGTTTGTCATCCTGACGACGGGAGCATTGCGAGCGGCAGGACATGGCTTCTGGCCTCCGGACAGCTTCGCGTAAGCGAAGCCGGTTCCGGTTTTGAAATCGCGAAGCGGTCCTAAGAAGGTCTTCCGAGGAGCTCGCTTCATCACTTGCGGATTGGCCACGCCTCGAATACTTCCATACAGGACCGTAAGACTAACCTGCATGGACCTTTTGACTGGTCGTGCGAATGCGAGTGGGATAATAATGAAATGTAGCCCCCTTAGAATGTCGTGTCTTGCCGTCGCGGCGGTCCTCATGCTCGCCTCGGCCTGCAAGGGCGCAACGGATGGACTTCCAGTGAGAAACACCGGCCATTACGCAATTATCGACACCGAACGCGGCACAATCGTCCTCGAGCTCTATCCAGAGTCCGCGCCCAAGACCGTGGCGAACTTCGAGACTCTCGTGAACAAGGGCTTTTACAACGGCCTGACGTGGCATCGCGTCGTGCCGGACTTCGTCATACAGGGCGGAGATCCAGACGGCACGGGAGCCGGCGGCCCTGGATACACCGTCCCGGCTGAGATCAAGGAGAAGCACCTGCGAGGCAGTCTCGCGACCGCACGGCAGGGCGACGAAGTGAATCCGACGCGCGCCTCGAGTGGCAGCCAGTTCTACATCTGCCTTCAGCCGCAGCCGGGACTCGACGGGCAATACACCGTCTTCGGCGGCGTGATTAAGGGGATGGACGCGGTCGATCAGATTCAGAAGGGCGACCATATGAAGAAAATCACGCTCGCCAAGGAGCCGCCCAAGTAGCCGCGGCGCGTAGCAAATGGCGGATTCACGAAGCGGGCACCCGCAAACGTCGGGGCCCTACTTCACAGTAGACCTGCATCTGCACACCAATCGCGGCAGCTCGGACTCGAACCTGGCGCCGAAAGACCTGGTCGATCGCGCGCGTGCGATTGGAATCGGCGCGGTCTGCATCACCGAGCACGACAACATGTGGGACTCGCGCGAGATGGCCGCGATGGCGGGAGACTCGGGCGTGATCTTTCTGCGCGGGATGGAAGTGACGACCGACATGGGCCACGTCGGCGCATTCGGGCTCGAGCGCTATGTCGGCGGGATCTACAAGCTGGCTGAGTTGCGGCGCGTGATCGATCTCGAAGGCGGGATCCTGATCGCGAATCATCCGTTTCGCTACAAGCTCGACCCGCGTTTTTCGTTTATCAACCCCGACTCCGAGCCGATCGATCCGACGTATCCCGATCGCGCGGCGAAGCTGAAAATCTTCGAGCTCGTCGACGCGATAGAAGTGCTCAACGGCGCGTGCGGCGAGGACGAGAATGTATTCGCGCTCAAAGTCGCGCGTCATCTCGGGATTGCGGAGGTTGCGGGCTCGGACTCGCATTCGGCCGGCTCAGTAGGATGCGTAACAACGCTGCTCGAGGGCCCAATCAAGGATGAGCGCGGGCTCATCGACGCGATTCGATCGAAGCGATGTCGCGCTGGTCGCGGGTTGTTGAAGAGCGCATTGGTGCCGTTCGAGCCGATGCAGTCGGCTAGTTAGCGCCCGAAAAATCCAGGAAACACAGGTATTTTCCTTTCATTCGGGTCGTAAGCAAATTTGAAAGGAAAATCAACTCATTTTTTGGCCGAAATTATAGATTAAATCCTTGGTTGTGCTATAATTTCCTTTCAAATTGGCATCTAGGTCAATTTGAGAGGAAAATCCTTGAAACTCAAAGAACTTACTGCGGAGCAGCGCAGAATCGCCGTCGATACTGCGCAACTCTACGATCATTCTGTCGAGCTTCAAGCACAGCGTCGGACATTTCGCGGAGGATTGTACTGGAAGAAGGTTGCCGACAACGATTACCTCATCCGTATCACCGACCGGCACGGCGGCAATCGCTCGCTTGGGCCGCGCTCGCCCGAGACCGAGAAAGCTTACCGGGAATTTACCGAAACTAAACGCGATCTCGAAGAGCGAATCAAAACAATCAATGGCGAAGTCGCGCGGCAGGCAAAATTTTGCGTAGCCGCGGGAGTGAATCGGGTTCCACGGCTTGCAGCCGACATCGTGCGGTCGCTCGATTCGAGCGAGCTGCTTGGCAGTCATCTGATTATTCTCGGCAGTCATGCGATGTATGCCTACGAGATGGCGGCCGGCGTGCAGCTCAAAGCCGGGCTTCTTCAGACCGAAGATCTCGACACTCTGCTGAACACGAAATCTGAAATCGAATTGGCGGGCTCGGTACGGAGTGCGGGGCTGCTCGGGATACTTCAGCACGTCGACGCGACCTTCAAGCCTCAACGAAAGAGATCGTTTCGAGCGGTCAATGCCAAGGGCTTCATGGTCGATTTGATCCGCGCGCCGATCGATTCTTCTGGCGGCCTCAACAGCATCGGGATTGGGATCGATCTTATCGCGGAACAGTTGCGCGGTCTCGAATGGCTCACTGCGTTGCCTCTGATGACGCAAATCGTGATCGCCGACAACGGTTTCCCGGTCAGGTTTGTTGTGCCTGAGCCGCGCTTGTTCGCGTTGCACAAGTTATGGGTATCGCTTCAACCGACGCGCGACCCGATCAAGCGCAAGCGCGATCTCCATCAGGCGGAAGCGGTTGTGCAGCTCGCGCTCGACTACTTCAACTTGAAGTTCGACGATCCGGTGATCAAAGCGCTTCCGTCTGATCTTACGTCGATGATTCCGGGACTGGTCGAGCGTATCAATGAACGACGTTCGAAGACGCAAACTGGACCGACCAGGCTTCCGCCGGGGTTCGAAGATCGCGACGAGGATTAAAAATTCCGCGGCGGCATTGTCCGCGACGCTCACATTCCGATAAAATTTTTGCGCCGCTGCTGAGACTTCATCAATGAGTGCCAACAAGGATCGCCTCGCTTTTATCGAGCATCTCTCGTCGATTGGCGGGGAGCATTCTGACGACCTTCGCGAGACGCTGGACCGCGTTGCCTTCGCGATCGCCTCCGGGATGGAAGCCGAGGTCTGCTCGCTCTACCTGTTCGATCCGCAGCGCGAGCGGCTGGTGCTGCGCGCTACCGTCGGGCTCGATCGCGAATCGGTCGGCAAAGTCTCGATGCGTCTCAACGAGGGACTGGTCGGGCTGGTGCTCGAGAAAGACGAGCCTGTCTATGTGCCCGACGCGATCAGCCATCAGCGCTACAAATATTTTCCCGAGACCGGCGAGGAGCGCTTCCATACTTTTCTCGGCGTGCCGGTTCATGACGGGCGCAAAAAGCCGCTCGGAGTGCTGGTCGCGCAAACGCTCGAGCGGCGCAAATTCAACCGGAACGAAATTCGGCTGCTGAGCACCGCGGCCAACCAGGTCGCGCAGATTCTTTCTCATTTCAGATTGCGCGAATCGCTCGTCACCAAGGAAAAAGAGCGGCTCGAATACAAGCGCCGGATGATCGAGGCCAACCGCCAGCTCAAGGACTACGAAAAAGTCGGCGGCAAGACGCGGCACGCAGCGCCGGCCAAGATTCGCCGCCCGCGTCTGGCAGGACTTTCCGCGTCGCCTGGATTTGCGCAGGGCAACGCGCATGTGGTCGGCACTTTCCTGAGCAGTGTCGACCGTCATCAGAAATCCCGCGACCCCAAGGTCGAGAGCAAACGCTTCGAGGAGGCTCTCGCGCGTTCGCTGGCCGAGTTGGCGACGCTGCGAGTGCGGATGGAACCGCTGATGCCCGAGTCGGACCTCAAGATTTTCGACGGCCATCGCATGATCCTTGAAGATGAAGAGTTCGTCGGCCGCATCCGCGACACGATCACCAACGGCTACACCGCCGAGAGCGCGCTGTTCCGGGTGATCGAGGAGCTGAGCGCCTCGATGCTCGCGGTCGCCGACAACTATCTGCGCGAGCGCGCGACCGACTTCCGCGACGTCGGCCATCGCGTGCTGCGCCATCTGCGGCAAGAGGAAAAGCGTGCGCCGTTCGCCAAGCCGACGATTATCGTTGCCGAGGAACTGACGCTCTCGCAGTTGACGATGGTCAATCACGACCGGCTCGCGGGTATCGCGCTGCAATCGGGCGGCGTCACCTCGCACGCGGCGATCCTGGCGCGCGCGTTCGAAATTCCGACGGTAGTTGGCGTCGAACATCTGATGGAATCCGTGCTCGAGGGCGATCAGCTAGTGCTCGACGGAAACGCCGGCGTGGTTTACGTCAATCCAGGCGCCGAGATCGAGCGCGACTACGTGAGCCTGCAGCGTCGCTACGACGCGTTCAAGAAAGAGCTGATCGAGGAGGGCAACGCGCCCACCGCGACGCGCGACGGCCATCGCGTGATGATGCTCGCGAACATCGCGCTGCTCCCCGACATCCACCTGGCGCTGCGCTACGGCGCCGAGGGCGTCGGTCTGCTGCGATCGGAGTTTTCGTTCCTGACCTACGAGGATTTTCCCGACGAGACCCAGCAGCTCGCGCTCTACAGCAAGATGCTCGAGGCGGTCGGCAAGCGTCCCGGTCACGATTCGCACGCTCGATATCGGCGCCGACAAGTATCCGCCGTACATGCGGGTGCCGCGCGAGGACAATCCGTTCCTCGGCTGGCGTTCGATTCGTATCTCGCTCGAGATGGCGGGGCTGTTCAAGGTTCAGCTCCGCGCGATTCTCCGCGCCGCCGCCAAGCACAACGTCCGCATCATGTTCCCGATGATCTCCGAGCCTCGAGGAATTGCGCCGCGCCAAGGAGTTGCTGGCCGAGTCGCAAGCCGAGCTGTTCAAGGAGGGCCTCGAGCACAATCCCAATATCGAAGTCGGCATCATGGTCGAGGTGCCGTCGGCCGTGTGGCTCGCGCCGCGGCTCGCGCGCGAGGTCGATTTTTTCTCGATCGGCACCAACGACCTGATCCAGTACCTGCTCGCCGCCGACCGCAACAATCCCAAGGTCGCGCACCTGTACGAGGCGCTTCATCCCGCGGTGATTTCCGCGATCGCCGAGGTCGTCAACGTCGCGCGAGCGGCCGACAAGGAAGTCTGCCTGTGCGGCGAGATGGCCAGCGACCCGCTCGCGACGCTGCTGCTGGTCGGGATGGGCCTCGACGAGCTGAGCCTGAGCCCGCTGTTTATTCCGGTGGTGCGCAAGGTCATCCGCGAGGTCGATTATCAGACCGCCCGCCTGATCGCGCGCGAGACTCTGCAGATGGCCAGCGTGCAGGAAATCAAGGGCTACCTGGTCGAGCGCTATCGCGACCTCGGCCTCATCAATCTGGTCGAAATGTACCGCTGAGTAACCGCCTGTTGCCGATTATCTTCGCGCTAATTCCTCGACTTCGGCGCTATAAACGTGTTTCAATCTAGATGTGGTTGACATTCCTGGTCGGGATTTGTTTACTGGTATTCTGACCGAGCGGTTAGATGCTCACCCGCGTTCGGGTATGATGAGGCAGGTTGGGCTGCCAGGGTAGGAAGCAAAAGCAGAGGATCTATTGATGGTATTTCTTGTATTTCTTGGCGCATTCCTGATTTTCGCGGCAAGTATCCTCTACTGGCTGCTGGGGACTAATCGCTACGGCGGCGACCGTCCGGCCGCGACGCTCCAGTTGACCGCGCGCGAGGCGGCGATGGCAGACGCGGCGCGTGAAGCCCGAGCCTTGCCGCACGATTCGCGTCTATTTCATCAAGCCCTCGCGCTACGATGAGGACGGCTACGTCCAGTATTTCCGCTACGGCGTCCAGCCGAATAACACTCTGACCGTGCTGACGGCGCTCAACGAGGCGTTCAACAAGCGCTATGCGGTCGAGCGCAACGTCCACCTCGACACGGTCATCTGGGACGAGATCTGCGACGGCATCGTCAGCCCCGAGACAATCACGCGCGATCAAGGACAAGGCGCGCGAAGACGGCGTCGAGCTGCTGATTGGGCTCGCCGGCGTGCAATCGAATCAGTATCCGCGCGGGCGCGACCTCGCGCTTCAGTTCGTCGCCGAAGGCATGCCCACGATGATGGGCGGCTTCCACGTCAGCGGCTTCCCGGATTCGTGCAAGTTCCTCAACGAATGCGGCGTCACCACCGTCGTCGGCGAGGCTGAAAATATCTGGGGCGATATCGTCGAGGATTTCCTGCGCGGCGAGCTGAAGCATGCAGCTACTCGGTCACCCAGGGAATTCGCGCCAAGACCGGCCAGGAAGACATTATCGTCCCGCTGATCACCGAGTCGCTGCTGCCGGTGCTCGACGATCGTTATCTCACGCGATTTTTCAACGACACGATGACCACGCTCGACACTTCGCGCGGATGCCCGTTCACCTGCTCGTACTGCAGCGTGAAGAACGTGATGGGCCGCACGATGCGCTCGCGCGAGCCCGACGCGGTGGTGACCTGGGTGCGCGACGCATGCCGGCATCACGGGATCGAGTCGCTGTTCCTGGTCGATGACGACTTTTTCCGATCGCCGCGATGGGAAGAGATTCTCACCGGGCTGGTCGAAGTCAAGAAGGAGTATCCGAAGCTCTCCTTCATGATGCAGGTGGACGTCGACGCGTCCTGCTACGCGAATGTTGCCGAGGGCGAGACCGAAACCGCCAAGCATCGGCGCAGCAAGCGCTTCACCGAGCTGGCCGCGGCCGCGGGATGCTACCAGGCGTTCGTCGGAATCGAGTCGCTCAATCCCGACAACCTTAACTTCGCGACCAAGTATCAGAACACCGACGACCGGCAGCACAAGAGGCAAGCTCGAAGCGGTGCGCGCGCACGTGATCGACAAGTACCGGCGCGTGGTCGAGAACTGGCACAAAGTCGGCGTCTCGGTGCATGCCGGCTACATGCTGGGATTCCCGTTCGACGGCCCCGATTGCGGGCGCGTCGCGGCAGCGACGCTCAAAAAAATCGGCTTCGACATCGTGTCGTTCTTCATCATGACTCCGCTGCCGGGCACCGAGGACCAGGTGCGCTTCACCAAGGAAGGCGCGATCATCGACTGGGACTTCAACCAGCTCGACTCGCAGCACGTGACGCTCAAGCACGACAAGCTCGACAAGGAAAGCTGGCTCGGCGCGTATCGCGACGCCTACAAGGGCTTCTACTCGATCCCGCGCTTCCTGCACACGATGCTCACCGTATGCGCCGGCCGCGGACTCGACGCGGAAGCGCGCAGGGCGTCCTCCGCCAGTTCACGTATTATTTCTTCAGCTATCGCCAGGGACGGCATCCGATGGTCGGCGGGATTTGGCCGATTCGCCGCCGCGACGTGCGCCGCGCCGCCGTCACCGACGACGAGGCGCGCCGCTTCTACCTCGGCGGCAAGCGCTTCGACGCGATTCTGCGCGGCGACGGCGGCGAAGGCTTCGCCGGCGCCCCAGCCTGAGCAACGAAAATCTCACAGCTTGAATAGTGGGGCGGGCCGCCGTGGCCGCCCTCGGCGCGTATCCGCGCCTGGGTACCAACGCGATCCGCAGGATCGCGCCGGTGTACTTTTTGGATGCTAACTGCGCCTAACGGTCGCATCGGTGAGGAACTGTGCGCGCCCCGCTTGCGCCAGCTGCATAGAAACAGCTAGGGATTTCACCGGGGAATTCATTATCTATGTTCACGCCGGCTGAAATCGTTATTGCCGTTGTCGTCATCGCGGCGATGATCTTCATTCCGATCCTGCGCCGTTTGCTCGGACTGATTATCCGCCTCGCGGTTTTTTTCATCGCGGTAGCGATCGTCGCCGCCGGGATCACGATGATCCTGAACAATGAAACGATCTTCGAAAGACCTGGTATTGGGCAACGCGTGGAAAGGTTCATCACGATGAACTCCGCGGCCGCCAGCACGACCGGATCGGGATCGGTTACCTGCGTGATGGAAGCTCCGCCGCCGCCACCGACTACCGCCGCCGCGCCGCGCAAACACGCCGCTAAAAAAGAAGCTGCTCCCGAACCTCAGGATACCAGGGTCGATGTGTCGAAGGCGGAACCTGCGCCGATCGACGACGTCTTTCCCGAATTGATTCGCCGCAGCTTTCCCGGAATTTCGCGCGAGAAGTTGTTCCAGCTTTCGACCGACACGGTCAACTCGCTCGGCGGATGGAGGATCGTCAAATCCAGCCCTAGCAACTTCACTCTCGATTGCGTCTACACGTCGCGAGTCTTCAAATTCGAGGACGACGTGAGAATCACGATCGACCCGTCCGGCGATATCGAAGTATGCTCGCGCTCCGGCCTGGCGCGCCCCGGCACCACTTCGCTTTTGCGATTCTTCCCGGGCGACCTCGGCTCGAACGTCGGACACATCAAGCAATTCTACGAAGCCCTCGAGCCAAAGATGGACGAGGTCTACAAGGAAGAGCAGGACAAGCAGAACGCCAAGAAGCCCCCGCAGCACTGACGCGGGCTTTTTTGAAATTCGGGTTCCCCTTCCCGCTCGGGAAGGGGTTAGGGGTTAGGTTGTCAGCTTTCACTCGACACGCGCGGTATTCTTTGCCGCGATCGCAGGAACGCTTTTGACAACACGCACTCGATCCGGTCAAGCTGTGATCGTATGGCGATGCGGGAAGCTCAGATCGATGCGCTGGCGACTCATCTTGTGAATGGGCTGATCGATCGGGGCGTGATCAAACCCAAGGCCGACGTCAAGGAACTGATTGCGTGCGTGGTCGAGCTGATGTCGGAGAATTTCGAGACCGAAGCTCAGATCGACGAAGAGGCCGACAAGATGGCTGAAGCGGAAGCACGCCGCGACACCCGCCTCGACGTCACGCGGCTGCGCAATCTGATCCGCCAGCGCCTGGCCGAGAAGAAAAACTTTACGCTGTGATCAATGAAGCTCACTGAAGCACGAGTCCTGTTCCTGGCGCGCGAGTCGTTGGCGAAATTGCGCGATGAGGGGCTGGCCGAGATCGCAAACTTTCCGCTCGCACTCCGGCAAGCGCGCGAAATCGTCGCGCAATTCAACGAGCAGGGCGACGAAGTCGATGCGATCGTGCGGCGCAAGATCAATTCGATTAAACGCGGCGTCGTCGAAGGCTCCAACGAATGGACCCTGCTGTACAAACGCTACCGCGACGAAGAGATGCGGAAGAAAGGGCCGCAGAAGTGAGCGGCGCGCGGAAGAACATTATTTAATGTGAAACCCGCGGTGGGTTTCACGCTTCCTTCGGCAGGGGTGACCCCTGCACCCAGTGAAAGAAAAGAAAGATGCGGGACTTCGTCCCTGTTAGAATTTTTTTTGTGTCATTCTTGAGCGAAGCGAAGAATCCCGGGTCCGAATTACCTCTCGCGCGGGCGGCGACTGTCGCCGCCCGCGAACCGGAGAGGTCGTCTGACGACACTCATGTCGTCGGACGGGTGAGGGCGTCGGCGTCGCGCTGAATACGAGCGCCCTCACCCGCGAGGCGCGACCTCTCCCGCGAGGGGAGAGGTAAGAACGGAGCCGCTTCGCGCATACCGCCTCCCGGCGGCGCTTTGATACACTCCCCACATGGACGACAACGAATTTCGCGAGCGGTCCGATGCCGCGCTCATCAAGGTCGCGAAGTGGCTCGAGGACTTCGATCCTGACGAAGTTGATTACACCACCGCCGACGGCGTCGTGACGATCGAGTTCGCGAGCGGCGCGAAGTTTATCCTTTCGCGACAATCGCAGATGAAGCAGATGTGGCTCGCAGCCGGCTCTCATGGGTTCCATTACAATTGGGACGCGGCGCGCAACTTGTGGATCGACGACAAGGACGGTCACGAATTGTTTCCACGCCTGGCGGAAACCATATCCGAGCAACTGGGGCATCCTGTAGATGAGCCTGGACGCTGACGTAATCGTAATCGGAGCGGGTCCCGCCGGATGTGCGGCTGCCATCAGGCTGGCGACTGCCGGTTACGACGTGCTCGCGCTCGAGCGCAAGGAACGCGAGGACGGCGAAGATATCACGTCGGGCGAAGTGATGGTCGTGCCGACGCAGAACGAATGCGCGCAGCTCGGAGTCAAGTTCGAAGGTGACTGGGTGCTCGATCGAATCACCGGCTTCCGCAACGTCTATCCCGACCTGTCGTGGACCTACCATCCGATTCTCTCGCCGGTATACCCGGTGCAAGTCGATCGCGGCGGATTCAATGCCGCGCTTCGTCGCACGGACGGTCGAGGCCGGCGCACGGCTGGTATGGAACGGGCGCGTCACCGACCTGGAATTTCGCGACGACGCAGCAATCGCAATCACGGCGGATCTCAAACGGTACTCGGCACGCATGCTGATCGACGCGGGAGGGCGCTACGCACCGTCGCTGCGCGCGCTGAATCTCAAGTCCGAGGATCCGGAGTTCTCGCAAATCGGCGTCGCGGTCTTCTTCAAGTCGTTCGACGGCACTCCGCTGAATACCTGGGACCGCCATCTGTACGGCGTGCGCGGCGCGATGATCAGCGGCTCGCGGATTCGGCCGGGGCTGTATCGATATATCCTCGAAGCGGATCTCGCCGAGAAACAGACCGACCGGCTCGGCGCGATTGAATTTTACGAGTCGGTCGCGCGGCATCATGATCGATGGCTCTACGAACGAGTCATGCGAGAGCCGCGGGTCGGTCAGACAATGGTCGATGGCGCCGCTCGGATATCGCGTCAGCGCCGTCGCGCGCGACCGACTGCTGCTGGTGGGAGACGCCGCGGGATATCTCTCGCCGATAACAGGGCAGGGCAACGAATTCGCGCTGCGGACAGGGCGACTGGCCGCCAGCGCCACCGATGAGGCTTTGCGAACCGGCGATCTGTCCGCGGCCGCATTCGCGCCGTATATCGCGGGCCGCAGATACGAAGTCGATCGCCAGGTCGATTACGTACGGGCGCAGTTGCATATCCTGCGCGACCCAGACGCGCTACTGAGAGCCTCGCGCGATGCGGAGTATCGCGCATCGGTGTTCGGGCCGTACGGGATTCCCGCAACCGAACACGGCTCTCTGGTTTAAGGAAAATCCCCTTGATAGTGGGGCGGGCCGCCGTGCCCGCCATCGACGAGGGCGTCCGCGCCCGGTACCAATTAGTGCCTCATCTACTGCCGGAGGGAGGGCGGGCACGGCGGCCCGCCCCACTGATTGAACCCGCCCCCGACTGAACCCCACTGACTCGACTCGAATCCAAGGCTACCGAACACCGCAATCCACAACCTTATCCACAGGACTTGCAATTCTCCGAAATCTGGCTAAACTGCCGTTAGCACTCAGACGTTGCGAGTGCCAATTGACAAAACCCGGACAGTAATTAACTTCCCAACGGCGGGAATTATCCCGTCAAAGCAACACTTTTCGTAAGCCATAAGGAGGCTGCTGGTTCGCCATGAAAGGATTAAGGCCATTGGGAGATCGAATTCTCGTCAAGCGCGTCAAGGAAGAGGAGCGGACCAAGGGTGGGATCATCATCCCGGACACCGCCAAGGAAAAGCCGCAGGAAGGCAAGATTGTTGCCGTCGGCAAGGGGAAGTACACCGACGAGGGCAAGCTGATCCCGATCGAAGTCAAGCCGGGGGACAAGATTCTGTTCGGCAAATACTCGGGCAGCGAGTTCAAGCTCGAGGGCGAAGACCTGTTGATCCTCCGAGAGGACGACATCCTCGGAATCATCGACTAGGCGATCGCGCTCGCCGGCCACAAGTTCAAGCATTCAATCACTGAAAAAGAAAAAGAAAAATTAGGAGAGGCAAAGAACCATGCCTGCAAAGATAGTTCGTTTCGGACAAGAATCGCGCGAGCGGATCCTCAAGGGGGTCAACGTCCTCGCCGATGCTGTCACCGTGACGCTCGGGCCCAAGGGCCGCAACGTCGTGCTGGAGAAGAGCTTCGGCGCGCCGACCGTGACCAAGGACGGCGTTACAGTCGCCAAGGAAATCGAGCTCGAAGACAAGTTCGAGAATATGGGCGCGCAGATGGTCAAAGAGGTCGCGTCGAAGACCTCCGACGTCGCCGGCGACGGCACCACCACCGCCACCGTGCTGGCGCGCCAGATTTTCACCGAGGGCATCAAGATGGTTGCCGCGGGGCACGATCCGATGTCGCTCAAGCGCGGAATTAATCGCGCGGTCGAGGCGATTACCGCCGAGCTCAAGAACCTGTCCAAGCCGACCAAGGATCGCAAGGAAATCGCGCAAGTCGGCACGATTTCGGCGAACAACGACTCGACTATCGGCGACATCATTGCCGAGGCGATGGAGAAAGTCGGCAAGGAAGGCGTCATCACGGTTGAAGAGGCGCGCGGACTCGAGACCCAGCTCGAAGTGGTCGAGGGCATGCAGTTCGACCGCGGCTACCTGTCGCCGTATTTCGTGACCGATCCGGAGCGGATGGAAGCGAAGCTCGACGACGTGTTCATTTTGATTCACGAGAAGAAGATCTCGTCGATGAAGGACCTGCTGCCGATCCTCGAGACGATTGCCAAGACCGGCAAGCCGTTCCTGATTATCGCCGAGGATATCGAAGGCGAGGCGCTGGCGACTCTGGTCGTGAACAAGATTCGCGGCACGCTGTCATGCGTAGCGGTCAAAGCGCCGGGCTTCGGCAATCGGCGCAAGGCGATGCTCGAAGATATCGCGATCCTGACGGGAGGACGCGCGATTTCCGAGGAACTCGGCCTCAAGCTCGAGAACATCACGTTAAACGACCTGGGCCGCGCGAAGCGCCTCGTCGTGGACAAGGACAACACCACGATTATCGACGGCGCCGGCAAGAAGGCCGACATCGAGGGTCGTATCAAGCAGATTCGCGCGCAGATCGAGGAGACCACCTCGGACTACGATCGCGAGAAGCTGCAGGAGCGGCTGGCCAAGCTGGTCGGCGGCGTTGCAGTGATTCGCGTCGGCGCGGCGACTGAAGTCGAGATGAAAGAGAAAAAGGCACGCGTCGAAGACGCGCTGCATGCAACCCGCGCCGCGGTGGAAGAGGGTGTGGTCCCTGGCGGCGGCGTTGCGCTGATTCGCGCGTCGGGCGCACTCGACAACATGCGCGCGAGCGAGGTCGAGAAGGTCGGCATCGCGATCATCAAAAAGGCGATCGAAGGGCCGGCCTGGTGGATCGCATCCAACGCGGGATGGGAAGGCTCGGTGGTCGTTGACAAGATCAAGAACAACAAGGGCGCGTTCGGATTCAACGCAGCCAGCGAGGAGTTCGAGGATCTGATGAAGGCCGGAATCATCGACCCGACCAAGGTCGTGCGCAGCGCGCTGCAGAATGCAGCGTCGGTCGCGAGCCTGCTACTCACCACTGAATGCATGGTGGCCGAGAAGCCTGACGAGAAGGGCGCGGGCGCCGGCGGCGGGATGCCGGGCGGAATGCCTCCTGGCGGCATGATGTAGGACCGAGAACAAATCAGAGACTGATGCAGCGGCGGATCCATCGCGGGTCCGCCGCTGTTTTTTTGATATTTTCAACGGCGGCACAATCACGCAGCGCCGACTTGTGTCACTGCGATGCAACAAATCACTTGCGTGCAACGCTGATCGTGAATTCCGATCATAACCACCGGAATCGGGCTGCGCTCATTTAGTCAATTAAACGGCTACGAATCGCATTTGGCTAGCCTGTCTTGAAATCAGGCAGTTGCTCTCGACGCCCGCATGCCTTGGCCCCGCCCTTGCTAAATACCCTTACGGATTGCAGCTGTGTGACGCCTTGGGGACTGGGCTGGCGCAGTGCTCGTCCATGGAGGTGCCGCTGATGGCAGTACGAGTGCTCATTGCGGACAGCTCGGGGATCACGCGAGACATCATGCGCAATCATCTCGAATGCGGTGGATGTCAGATAGTAGCGGAGACCGAGACGGTCGCGCAGACAATCGATCTCTTCCGCACTACGCGGCCGAATGTCGTTACGCTCGACATCGGGCTGCGGAGTGAGAGAGGGCTCGATGCCTTGTCGCTGTTCAGGATGATTCGACGCGAATCGGCGGAAACGTCGATCGTGATCGTCAGCGCCTCGCAGGCGCCCGACGACAATCGAGTCTACCTGCGCGAGGGCGCGCTCGAATGTATCGTCGAGCCGTTCGACAGTTATGGGCTTGAGCGGATGTGGCGGAAGCTTTCGGATATCTATCCGGAGCTGAGGCGGAGGGACGAGGCAGCATCGGGGCGCTGATAGCTAACCGACCATCAGTCAATCGAACGTTCCTGCGCAACCATCAGGCGTTCGACTAAGAGGGGCTGGCCGGGGATGCAGTTGATCCAGAGCACCCATCCCGAATTCTCGCTCGAATAGAGCGGCGCCGGGGTGCCACAATAAAATGCGCGCGTCGCGCCCTGGGAAACGTCGCTCAGCACGTGGACGTGGCCGAGCGCGACGTAGTCGTAGTGCGAGCGCTCGATGTCGGCGGGAGTGATCGGCGACGATCGCTCGATCTCACCTTCTTCCATGAAGAACCCGTGCGCGAGTGCGATGTTCCAGCGGCCTTCCGCCGGATCGGGCACTCCGCTCATCGGGCGGTAGTCGGGAGTATGCTCGACCAACGCGCGGCCCCATACGCGGGCCGCCAAATCGGGGAAATCTATCGTCTTGCCTTCGGGCTCGAGAATCAGGTGCAGGTTTTCCGGAAGGACGCCGGGCGCGAGGCCGGCGTAAATCGATCGCTCGTCGTGAGCGTCATGGTTGCCGGGGATCATCACGACCGGCATCTGTGCCCGCGCGATGGTGCCCATCGCGAATGCGAGGCCCTCTTCGGTAACGCGCGCCGAATCGAACAGGTCGCCGACTATCAGCAGCATGTCGGCGTTGCGCTCATTGGCGATGTCGACCACGCGGCCGAAGGCGGTGCGCACCTTGTCGCGCAACTGGATGCCGCGCTCGCCGGACCCGAACGTGTCGGTTTCGAGGTGAACGTCGGAAGTGTGGATGATCTTCAGTGGGCGATGCGGCAGTTTAGCTGACAAAATTGCGTCCTTTTAGTCGAGATATTTCCAGGTGTTTGCGCCGTCGAGATGGCGCACGCGCGCGCGTGCCACTACTTCGGGCTCCATCAGACGCGCATTCACGCCCATACGATCGCGCTGGTCGGTCGGCGACCAATGGGTCACGCATCCGCAATTCTTGCAGCGGTGGAACTCAATTTTCTTCGGCCCTTGCATGAAAGTGTCCGTCAGTCCGCCCGGAACGATCACATCCTTGAGCGAGTAGTAGGCCCAGAGCGCGGCGTAGCGCCGGCAGATAGAGCAGTTGCAATCCACCAATTCATCCGGGGCGCGAGTAATCGCCAGGCGAACTGCTCCGCAAACACAGGACGACTCGATCAAACCTTACTCCTCTCGCAATTGACGCTTTGTTCCGATGGACGACGACATGCTGTAGAGTCAGATTTACTAGAGTTCGCGCACGCATTCCATCGCAAAGCATTGTCGCAGAGGGTTTATCACTTGATCGTCGTAATGAAAGCGCATGCCACTGAAGAGGAGATTCAGGCCGTAGCCAGGATGGTCGAGGAGCTCGACTACAACGCGCACATTATTCGCGGCGTCGAACGCACTGTCGTCGCGTGTGTTGGCGACGAGCGCGGCGAGAAGCATCAGTTGACGCATCTCGAGTCGGTCGCGGGAGTCGAGCGCGTGATGCCGGTGGTGCGGTCGTTCAAGCTGTCGTCGCGCGAGGTGCGTCCCGAGGGGTCGATAGTCAAAGTCGGCAATATGGAGATCGGCGGCAAGCGAATCGCGGTGATCGCGGGCCCTTGCGCAATCGAGAGCGAACAGCAGGTCGAAGCTGCCGCCGATGCGGTCAAGGCGGCGGGCGCTCATGCGCTCCGCGGGGGAGCATTCAAGCCGCGCACGTCGCCGTACTCGTTCCAGGGAATGGAGAACGAGGGCCTCGTGTTGCTCGAGCATGCGGGCCGGCGAGTCGGCTTACCGGTGGTGACGGAAATCATGGATCCGCACGATATCGATCTGGTCGCCGAGCATTCCGACATGCTGCAGGTCGGCGCGCGCAACGCGCAGAATTTTTCGCTGCTGCGGCGGCTCGGAAGAATCAAAAAGCCGGTGCTGCTCAAGCGCGGCATGTCGATGAAGCTCGAAGAGTTCATGATGGCAGCGGAATATATTTTGTCGGAAGGCAATCCCAACGTCGTGCTATGCGAGCGCGGAATTCGCACCTTCGAGACCGCGACGCGCAACACGCTCGATTTGAACGCGGTTCCGCTCTTGAAGGAATGGACCCATCTGCCGGTGCTGGTCGATCCGAGTCACGGCACCGGCATCTACAAGATGGTGGCGCCGATGGCTCTGGCAGCCATCGCTGCGGGCGCGGACGGATTGCTGATCGAAGTGCATCCGAAGCCGGAGAGCGCGCTGTCAGACGGACCGCAGCAGTTGAAGCCGTCGAGATTCGCGGACTTGATGAAGACTCTGAAGCCGCTGGCCGAGGCGGTGGGAAGAACGCTTTAGTTTTTTGATCTGAGCTGAATCGAGGCTCGACTTCGAGGCATATCAGGCAGGTGTCGGGATCGCGCCGGGGAACCTAACCCCTAACCCCTTCCCCAGGTGGAAGGGGAACCAGATAGTAGGAGTCTCATACTGCCGGATAGTAGGAGTCTCATGCTGCGGGATAGTAGGAGACTCATAGTGCGGGAACGGAGAGGGTTGTTTCTTTATTCTGGTTCCCCTTCCCGCTCGGGAAGGGGTTAGGGGTTGGGTTATCTGCTACAACAACACGCCCATGACTCTCAGTCGCAAAATCACGAGCGGCCAGAACGTTCATCCCGACAAGCTCGCATTCGCCAAACGACTACGCCGCGAAATGACTCCTGCGGAGCGCCGACTCTGGAAGGCCCTTAGAGGAAATGCGCTGGACGGATTTCATTTCCGTCGGCAGCAAGTGATCGAAGGGTACATCGCAGACTTTTATTGCGACGCCGCCAAATTGGCGATCGAGCTCGATGGCGGTGTGCATCAGGAGCAGTGGCAGTACGACGAATCGCGCGACGAGGCGATCGCCAGTATCGGGGTTCGTGTTCTCAGAATTTCGAATGACGCGATGCTGGACGTTGAGGCGGTTATCGAGCATATCAGGCAGGCGTTGCCGTCGCGCCGAAGAACCTAACCCCTAACCCCTTCCCGAGCGGGAAGGGGAACCAGATAGGCAAATTCAATCCGGGTTGCACTCGAGACGCGTCGGCGATATTTGAGAATTGATCCTCGATCGAGGTGCTGAGAGAAGTTCCCCAAACTCAGGATCGCGAAAGGAGTAATTGTCATGGCAGGTAAGGCAGTCAAACCGATTCCCGATGGGTACCATACCGTCACTCCATTCATTAACGTGAAGGGCGTCGCGAAGCTGATCGATTTTCTGAAGTCGGCGTTGGGCGCCGAGGAGGTCATGCGGATGCCCGGGCCGGATGGGACCGTGATGCATGCCGAAGTGAGCATCGGAAATTCGCGACTGATGCTTGGCGAGCCGATGCAGACCGGGGCCTCGACCAGCGCTTTTTACGTTTATGTGAGCGATGTGGACTCGATGTACAAACGCGCGACCAACGCCGGCGCAAAATCAGTCAGTCCGCCGACCGATCAGTTCTGGGGCGATAGAATGGCGACGGTGACAGATCCGTTTGGAAATACGTGGTCACTCGCCACGCACAAAGAGGATCCGACACCCGAGGAGATGGCCAAGCGGATGGCGGCCGCGAATCACTGAGTCGAGCTGCTAAGCGGGGGATCCCTCAAAGGGATTCCTCGCTTCATTTCGATTGTAAATTTTACCGATTAAATTTTTTGATCCCGCACGCTCACAGCCTTTGCACTCTGTGAAAATTGCACTATCGTGAGCGTCCAAACTTCGCAAAGGTTAATGCGGACCAACCACACTACCAGCGCAGCGAACTCAAGGTCTGCCAAACAAAATTCCGGCCGCGCCGTCGCTACCAAGGCGGTTGAGCGCCTCGAAAAGGCGCCTACCGGCATTACCGGCCTCGACGAAGTAACTTTAGGCGGCCTCCCGCGCGGACGCGCGACGCTTATCTGCGGCAGCGCAGGATGCGGCAAGACCATGCTCGCCGTCGAGTTTCTGGTCAACGGCGTCCGCGACTATGACGAACCAGGAGTGTTCGTTGCCTTCGAGGAAACGAGGGAGGAGCTGGTCGTAAACTCCGCGTCGCTTGATTTCGATCTCGGCAAACTTGTCCGCCAGGGCAAGCTCGCGATCGATCACGTCCACATCGACCCGAACGAAATTGCCGAGACCGGCGATTATGACCTCGAGGGACTGTTCATCCGGCTCAAGTTTGCGATCGAGTCGGTCGGCGCGAAGCGGGTGGTGCTGGACACTATCGAGACGCTGTTTTCAGGATTTACCAACACGGCACTTTTGCGCGCCGAGATCCGGCGGCTGTTTCAATTCCTGAAATCCTTCGGCGTAACCGCGATTGTCACGGGCGAGCGCGGTGAAAACGCGCTGACACGTTTCGGTCTCGAAGAATACGTCGCCGACTGCGTAATCCTGCTGGACCATCGCGTCAACGATCAGATCACCACGCGCCGCATGCGAATCGTGAAATATCGCGGCAGCAGCCACGGCACCAACGAGTATCCGTTCATCATCGACGAGGAAGGATTTTCGGTGTTGCCGGTCACGTCGATGGGGCTGCAGCACAAGGTCTCGAGCCAGGTAATCTCGACCGGCGTGCCGGACCTCGATGCGATGCTGGGGGTTGGCGGCTACTATCGCGGCAGCACCGTCCTGATGTCCGGTACTGCGGGCATGGGGAAGAGCACCTTCGCCGCCGCGCTGGCGCGTTCGACATGCGAGCGCGGAGAGCGGGTCCTGTACTTTGCGTTCGAAGAATCGGAGCAACAGATCGTCCGTAACATGCGATCAGTCGGTATCGACCTGCAGCCGCATCTCGATAGTGGACGACTGCGGGTTGTGGCACAGCGTCCGTTTCTCTACGGCCTCGAGATGCACCTGGTTGCGATGCACAAAGAAGTCCGTCGATTTCGGCCGGCGGTGGTGATTGTGGATCCGATTTCGAACTTGATTTCTGCCGGCACCGAGCGCGAAGTAACCGCCATGCTTACCCTGCTCATCGACTTCCTCAAGAGCGAGGGCATCACCGGGTTCTTTACCGTGCTCACCGAAAATGGCGGACGGCTTGAAACGTCAGACGTCGGAATTTCGTCTCTGATCGATACGTGGATGCTGGTGCGCGATATCGAGGTTTCCGGCGAGCGCAATCGCGGGCTTTACGTGCTGAAGGCGCGCGGCATGAGTCACTCGAACCAGATTCGCGAGTTTATCCTGAGCAGCAAAGGGATCAGGCTGGTCGAAGTTTATCTCGGGCCCTCTGGTATGCTCACCGGATCCGCGCGGGTGGCGCTCGAGGAGCAGGAGCGTGACGCGTCGATGCGGCAGGCGGATGAGAGTGAACTCAAGCTTGCTCAGCTCGAACATAAGCGCAAAGCCATGGAAGCGCATATCGAAGCGCTGCGCGCCGAATTCGAGGCAGATTCGGCAGTGGTAAAGAAAGCAGTTTCACTTGATGCCAAACGTAAAAAGCAGCTGATCGAGAATCAGTCGGTCATGGCGAAGAGCCGCAAAGTCAGCGGCAACTTGCCTCAAACGTCAAAGGGTAAATAATGGGAATCAGGGAGGCGCGGTGAAGAAAAAGATCACCCCGCCAAAGAAGCAGGGTAAGTCGCGATCGCGCAAGTCGGCTGGGGTGGATAACACCAAACCATCGACCGCGGAGTCATGGATGATGCGGCTCTACGTCGCCGGACAGTCGGCGCGGTCGCTGGCCGCGATTGCAAATCTGCGGAAAATTTGCGATACGCACATGCCCGGCCGCTGCACGATCGAGGTAATAGATCTGATGCGCAACCCGGAGCTGGCCAAGGCCGATCAGATTGTCGCGATCCCGACGCTAGTCAGAAAACTCCCGATCCCGGTAAGGCGCATCATTGGCGATCTTTCAGCTACGGATAAGGTTCTCATGAGTTTGGAACTGACCGTCGTCTGAGGAGTAAGGTGGCTAAAATTCATCAGTTGAAACCTGGGGCGCGCGCGAAAGCATCCAACTCCAAACCTGCCCACTACCTGCTGCGCCTTTTCACCAGCGGCACTACCCCCCGATCGACCAAAGCACTGCGAAATCTGCGCAAGATTTGTGAGACCGATCTCGAAGGCAATTACGATCTCGAAGTTATCGATATATACCAGGAGCCGGGCCGCGCAACTGAATTCAACATCATCGCCGCGCCGACACTGATCAAGGAAGAACCGCTCCCGACCAGACGCCTGATCGGTGACCTATCCGATACACCCAAAGTGCTCCTTAGTCTGGCAATCGCGAGGGCCAAGTGAAGGCGTATTTGAAACCGTCTGGACGTCTGGAACTGGATGAGCTTCGCCAGCGTCTGCAAGAGGCGGAAGAAACGCTCGACGCGATTCGCAGCGGCGAAGTCGATGCGCTGGTGGTCTCGGGACCTTCGGGCGAAAAAGTTTTCACACTGGAAGGCGCCGAGCATCCATACCGCGTCTTAGTGGAAAGCATGAATGAAGGCGCTGTCTCGCTTTCCAAAGAGGGAACTGTTCTCTACTGCAATTCGGCATTTGCGCGCATGGTCGGCATCTCGCTGGATCAGATAATGGGTCACGACGTGTGCGAATTCGTACCCAACGAAGATCGCGACGCGCTCAAAAATTTGATTAAGCAGGGGCTGCGCGAACCGATGCGCGCCGAGATGACCCTTCTGCCGAGCTCGGGCGCCTGCCTTCCAACTCAATTCTCGCTCAATCCGGTGGATCTCGAGGGGAAGCCGTCGATCGGGGTTATCGTGACCGACTTGAGCGAGCGCAAGCGCCAGGAACAGGCCGAGGCCGCCGTCCGTATGCGCGACGAGTTTCTAGCGATTGCCTCGCATGAACTGCGCACTCCGCTCAGCACGCTTGTTCTTCGATTGGGGCTGCTCAAGCGCCACGCCATAAGCGGCGACATGAACCAGGTTCAAACGAGCGTGAACCGGGCCAAGGATCAGACTGAGAGAATGCGGCGGTTGGTGGATCGCCTGCTCGACGTTTCTCAACTGGCGAGTGGAAGACTCAAACTGGAAGTGGAGCATGGCGACCTGGGCGAGTTGATCAAGGAAGCCTTGGAGCGGTTCTCGGAAGTTGCATCGAACGCCAGATGCGAGCTTCGTTTGAGCGTCGCGAGTGGAATCAGAACCCAGTTGGATAAGTTCCGGCTCGATGAAGCAATCGGCAATGTCATTTCCAACGCGATCAAGTATGGTGCGGGAAAGCCGATAGATATCGAACTGAAGTCAAAAGCCAACAAGGCGACGCTGGTCGTGCAGGATCGCGGCATCGGTATTCCGGCGGAGGATTTGACCCGTGTTTTTGGACGCTTCGAGCGAACTGCTGTCAGCCGCAATTACGGGGGACTCGGACTCGGACTTTACATCGCGAAGCAGGTTATTGAACAGCATGAAGGGTCGATCAGAGCTGAGAACCGGCCCGGCGGCGGTGCGCGCATCGTGATCGAGCTGCCTCTCGTCAAGAGCACGGCATCAAAAGGAAACGTAGCTAGCTCATAGAGGCTTGTGCCAGAACTCGAGCGCGATACGCTCGGCACCGACCACGACCCGATCGAAACCAACCTTGCGATAGAGCCCGCGCGCGACGCGATTGTCCTCGCGCACTTCAAGCGTGATACGACAGCAATTCAGTTCGCGCGCCCTGGACTCGATGCATTTGAGTAGCATCGCGCCGATTCCGCGGCCGCGAACCGAGAGATCGACGAAGATGTCGTGGATGTTGAGTAGCGGGCGCGCCAGGAACGTCGAGAATCCCAGGAAGCAGATCGAAAAGCCTACAGGCAAACCGTCGCGGTAGGCGAGGAATACGTGACACGCGGGATGCGCGCGGAGACCCGGCACCAGGTCGCGTTTGACTTGCTCCGACGGCGGCTCGCCACCCTCCATCGGATCGCGCATGTACGCGTCGAGCATTCTGACCAGCGCGTTCTGATGATCGGCGCGCGACAGGTCGGCGTCGACGATGGTCACGTTGGTGACTCGCTCAGTCGTCATGAGATTTTCTTATCGTCCTTGTAGGTCTCTTCCCAGTTCTTGAACCCTTGCGGGTCCCATCGCTTCCAAACGCCATCGCGCTTGCCATCCCTGTACATGCCGATCGCGGCAATTTTGCCGTCGGTGTACCAGCCGGTATGCTCGCCGTCCTGCACGCCGTCCTTGTAGTGATCGACGGACGCCTTCTGACCGTTGTCGTACCAGCGGGTCCATTCGCCGGTTTGTTTGCCGTCGTGATATTCGCCCTGGAGCATCTTGGAACCGTCGTCGTGATAAATCACGAACGGTCCTTCTTTGACGTCCTGGCCATTGACGGTCTTCACGCATTCGATCTCGGAATCATTGGGCGGCCCCGCGCCGACTTGTTTCGTGCCAGGGGGACGAGTAGGAGCCGCTTTGCAGGCAGCGAATACGGTGGCGAGTATGAGGATGGCGATAGCGGGTTTCACTAAAGTTGAAGTGCTCACGTCGGGAAGAGATCGGGGTCCCTCGGCTACGCTCGGGATGACACAAAAATAGGAAAGGCCCCTGTCCCAGAGGGACAGGGGCACTGAGATAGTTGATTGCTAGTTCGAGCCGGTCGAGCCGAGCAGGTTGCCGCCCAGTGTCGGATGGCCGACCGCCTTGTCGCCGATCACGTTGATCATCGAGGGCTTGCCCGACTTGAACGCCCGCTCGAGCGCCGGGATGATCTGCTCGTTGGTCTCGACCTGTTCGCCGTGACATCCCATCTCGGCGAAGATCTTGTCGTAGCGGATCTTCGGCAGCATGTTGAACGGCTCGGTGCGGCCCTTCAGCATCGGCATCGACTCGAAGCTCGGGCCCCACGAACTGTTGTTCTACAGCACGCATGACGACCGGCAGCTTGTAGCGCGCCGCCGTCTCCATGTCCCAGCCGCCGATTCCGAGCCCGCCGTCGCCCTGATCACGACGACCTGCTTGCCCGGACGCGCAAGCTGCACGCCGATACCCATGCCAAAGCCGTGGCCGACCGGTCGCCAGCGGTCCCGCATCGACGACCTGGCCCGTGAAGCGGCAGATGAAGCGCTGGCTCATCCATCCCGACAGCGTGAAGCTGTCGATCACGGTGGTCGCGTTCTTGTCGAGCACCGAAACCAGATCCTTCGTCACGCGCGCCGGATGTATCGGCATGTTCTTCGCGACCTTCTTCTGCTCCTTGATCGGGATTGTCAAAGCGATGGCGCGTCGGCCAGCCTTCTTCGACCAGCTCGAGCCCTGGTTCTTCGAGAAGTCGAGCTTGAGCTCCTTGATCCGCTTGATCATCTGCCGCAGCACCAGCTTCGGATCGCCGACCATCGGCAGATCTCGCGTTCACCTGCCATCCGATGCGCGACGGCACTGGGTCGAACTGGATGTACTTGGCCTTGTCGTTCCAGGTCGGCATGCTGCCCGAAATGCTCACCGCTCCAGAAGCGGAAGCCGAGCGAGCACCACGTCGGCGCCGCCCGTAAACGGCTTCTTGAAAGCGCCGCGAATCGCCAGCGGATGCTCTTCGGAAACCGACGCCCTGGCCGGCGCGCCGCGCATAGACCGGGATATTCGTCAGCTCGACGAACTCGCTGCATCTCGGGCGCCGGCTTGCGACCAGAACAGCGCCGTCGCCGCCTGCGATCAGCGGACGCTCGGCCGCGACCAGCAATTCGATCGCGCGATCGATTTTCGCCGGATCGCCCGCGGAGCGGACGTCGTCGAGCGTAAATCGCGCGCCGCCTTTGCGCTGCCCGGCGTCTTCCTCGTGGTGATAAAGAATGTTCTGCGGAATCTCGAACAGCGCCACGCCCTGAGGCGGCGTAGATCGCCTCGCGGAAGGCCGACGCAGTCGAACTCGAATCGTGCTGACCAGTCGGTCACGCGCTTGGTGTATTTGGCGAAGCTGTCGACCACCTCGGAACCGTAGGCTTCCTGGAACGAACCCGATGATCCTCGGTGTTCGGATGCTGACCCGAGATGCAAACCACGGCGCTGTTAGTCAGTCCCGCCACGCACAGTCCCGTCACCGCGTTGGTGAGTCCGCATCCCGCGGTGACCATGCAGACGCCGCTTCGCCAGACGTGCGCGCATAGGCGTCCGCGGCGTAGGCAGTCGCCTGCTCGTGGCGCATGTGAATCAGCTTGATGTCGTGACTGCGCAATTGGCGCGAGGATCGGAAACAGGTGACCGCCATTGATCGCGAAACAATACTTCACACGATTTTCCTGGATCATGCGCGCGATCAACTCTCCGCCGTCACTTTCGCCATTACAAAACCTCCTTTAGGAAATTTTGCCGCTCGCGCCGCATCCTTGCACCTTTGCCGCGTCGCCGAAAAGGGGGCGGACTCGCGACGGGCCTAAATATTCTTCGAACGAATCCTTGCACATTTCCGGAAAGCAAAACCGGATCGGATTGCTCGATGCTTCAAGCTTTCACTTTTGACCATCGTTCCGTGCTGTGGGCTCGGGCGGATCGACCTTGGGTTGCGGCCGGCGGAGCGGCGGAAGTAGCCGAATGCTAAAAGGCTGTAAGCTTAACTCCAGGATCGACCATGCGGCGCATCCTCGCCTCACTCATCTTAATCACAACTTTGTTATCGCAGCTGCCTATTGCACGCGCCGACTCATGAACGCCGGCCGCGTCATTAGCCGCTGCGACTACGCCCGCAATAGTCCCGACGTCGCAGTCCTCATCGTTCCCGCTGATGCATTCAGCCTGCTCGATGCCGCAATACGTGGAGCCGTTCAGACTCAGATCCGCACATTCTGGCCCTTCATTCTCCCGATGCCCGAAGTCGCGACCGATCCCAACGGCGGCGTCACCTACGGGGTGCTGCCGGTCTGCTGCTCATGACGATAAGAGCGATATCGCTACATCTTCGCGCCCGATGTCAACTACAACAGCACGCTTGGACCGGGCGGAAATTTTCGCTTTCTCGCCTATCCCTCTGCGGACACGCAATGGTACGTGGTCGCCGGCGCGCAGGAGAACATCGCGCGCAAGGTCGACATCGATTACCAGACCGGGCGCGATCGCAAGAAGTGGTGGTCTTTCGAGGGAGGTTCTTTTTCGAGCAGCGATCCCACGGAGCGATTTTTCGGATTGGGAACAATTCTCACTTCGGCAATCAGACCAACTATACCACTGAGCAGCTTTATGGCGAGGATTCTTCGGATGAACATCAGCGACCGATCTGCAGCTGTCGCTGATGGAAGCCCCGCTGCGTGCGCATCCATGATGGCGGATTCACCACTCGTTGCCGTCGATTTTCACCGCTGTTCCCGAATCAGAAGGGTATCAACGGCGGCAGCGAAGTTCTGATGCAGTGCGATGATCCAGTACGATTCTCGCGACTCGGTGGATATTCCGCGTTCGGGCAGCTCGCGCGATTTACTACGGCGTTGCCGATCGCCGGTTTATGAGCTCGGTTTCGTACAATCGATTCGGCGGCGAGGTCCGGCGATATCTCTCGTTCGGCGATCGCATCACCTTGGCCGGCCATGTGTATCATACAATAGACGCCAGCGGGCAACGAGACTGCCGTTCTGGTCGATGCCCTGGCTAGGCGGCGAGGAGAGCTTTCTCTACCGATCAGGAGACTCTGCGCGGTTATGGCACCGGACGCTTTATCGACAACAATATCGCGTCGCCAATATCGAAATGCGTACGCGGGTCTGGGATGCGACCGTCTTTGGCACCCACGGAATCCTGGAATTGGCTCCATTCTTCGATACCGGTCACGTCTGGCATCGATGTCGCGGTATAATCCGTTCCAGGAACTCCATTCGGTCGGCGGCATGGGCTTCCGCGCTATCGCTGAGCCGTTTGTGGTCGGCTCGTCGATGTCGGTATGGGTGGTGAAGGCGCCGCAGTCTTCTCCGGCATCAACTACCCATTCTGAGCGCCTCTCGCGCCCGAGTTGGCCGCAACCGTAGCCTTCCTCACGGCTTTTGCTATTTGCCTTTGCCCGTGAGTTTCACTGACTGCGGCTCGTGTTCCGCGTTGTCGATTATCATGAGGATGCCGTCCTTGGCTCCCGATGCGGTCGGCGCGAACGTGACTTCGATCTTGCATTTCGCGCCCGGCGCCAGCGGGCCGTTGCAGCCGTTGGTCACGCTGTACGGATTGCTTCCTCCACTGAATCCCTGCATCAAGACCGTAAGGCCCGGCTTCTTCTTGCTGCTCTTCGGGTTGGTCACGGTGACGCTCTTGGGACCTTTATGACTGCCGACCGTCACTGTGCCGAACTTCAGCGACGCCGGTTTGATCTTCAGCGTGACCGATACCGGCGTTGGCGTGGCGGTCGGCGTCGCGGTGGCTGTGGCTGAAGTGGCAGTTGCGGTTGGAGTAGCTGTGGCGTTCAGCGTTGCAGTTGCGGTTGCGCGTCCCCGTTGCGGTCGGAGTCGTGGTGGCCGAAGTGGCAGTCGCGGTAGCGGTCTTTGTCGGTGTTGCGCTTGCCGTCGGAGTTGCCGAGGTCGCTGTAGCAGTCGGCGTTGCCGTCGCGGTTGACGTTGTGGCCGTTGCCGTCGCAGTGGCAGTCCGAGTTACGGGGGCGGTGGCCGTGGCCGTCGGCGTCCTGCCTCGCGGTTGCTGTTAGCGTCCGGTGTCGCCGTGGCAGTGGACGTCGGGAGTCCGCGTCGCAGTCGCAGTCTTGGTCGCGGTATGCGCTCGCCAGTCGCAGTGCGCGTCGCCGGTCGCTCTTTGAAGTCGCAGTTGCCCGTCGCGGTTGGCGTCGGAGTAGGCGTGAGCCCGGCGCCCGCCCCATAACTCCCTGGAACAAGCTGCCGTCCGGCCATCCGTCGCTCGATGCGCCACTGAATGACAGCGCCCAACTGTTGGCGCCGGTATCGAACTCCAGGACGTCGGTCGGCGTGAAATCAATTCCGGCGATCGATCCGATCACATCGAAGGTCAGCAACAGGTCGGTGTTAACCAGCATCGTAGCGCCGTCGAGGTTCGTTCCGTCCGGGATGCCGGCCGTGGCGCTATTGAAAACCAGCGAATAAACTCCCGCCATTGAACGAGACCAGATCTGCCGGCTGGACGGTTATTGTCCCACCCCCGGATTTGGGGACGGCTATGGTCACGTCGAAGGAGAGCAGCAGGTCTCCCGCGGTGTCTATCCCCAGGGCGTCGATCCGCGTCCCGTCGGGAATGCTGTTGCTCGCGCCCGCGAAGTAGAGCGATGAAAAGAAAAAGCCGGTGAAGGGGTTGTACGACGCGACATCGTGCGGAGTTACTGTCACGGTCCCTCCGGTGCCGTTGGTTGGCAGTGCAGCTGTGGTATCGATCGTCAGCAGCGTCTGGGTGGCGCTCCGCGGGAAATAGCCGGTCACGTTTACGTCCGCCGGGATTCCGGCAAAGCTCTTCGCGGCCGTGCCGGACGGAAACGAATAGCACTGCACCTGCTGAGGCGTGATGGTTCTGCTGCTTAGAGCGACGGTGATATCGGGCGAGACGCAGAGCATGCTCAAAGCAGTCTGCGCACCGGCGGGCACAACGCTCATTGAGACTGTGCGCGGCCAGAATCGCGAGGATGCTTGCGGCAAAACGGCGATGGCAGTGACGGCCGGATCGCGCCCGTCGAGGTTTGGGGTCAGTGCCCATTGCAAGCAGCGTCGCCCAGCCTCAGCAAGCGCTTCCTTGGCATAGATTGGTGCCAAACGAGCTGCCACCGGTGAATGGCGAGGTATTGTTGTAGAGTACATTCCCTGCGTAGAGGGTGGTTCCATCAACGGCCTCCATGCCAGTGTTGTTGACCGCCACAGTGTTGCCGCTGATCAGGCATCCCTGCCCGGTGCAGTGGATGCCAACGCCGTCCTTGGTCACCGTATTGCCGGAGATCACACATCCGATCCCGGAACCGGGCGCGCCGCAAGTTATGCCGCCGGCAGAATCGCCGTTTGCTGTGTTGCCGGAGATCGTGCAGGTCGCTTCGCACTCGATCCCGGTACCGCCCGTATTGCCGTTGTTTGCCGTGCAGCCCGTCACCACACCGTTGTTGCTCGTTTCGATGCCATTGAAGTTCGCATCGGCGTGAATGTTTCTGACGATGCCGCCGCTTCCCACGACAACGCCGGTGCCGAATCCGGTGACAATCCCGTTTTCCACCGTAACCAGGAATGCATTCGCATCAACTCCGATTGGCGTTGCGCTCGTGGTGCCGGGGCCGACAATCGAGAATCCGTTCAAATCGATGGTGACGTTGCCGGCGGTCACGTTGATTCCGTTGGTACTGGCTGGAACCGTGAGGTTGCCGCTGAGGCGATAACTCCCGCTCACGCTTATCGTGTAGGGAAAGCCTGTCGTCGCCAGCACCTTGGCCTGGTTGATCTCGATGGTGCCGTCCGCAGCGCCCGCCGATGCGGCGAACCCCAGCACAATCGCGGCGGCAAAAATCACCGCCGCCAGTTCTTCCCGTTTCATGTCTTGCCTCCTCCTTGGACACTCGCAGTCAGGCCCGGGATAGCGATCACGCAGTCCGCATCGCTTGATGCCCTCATCAGTTCCCTCCCCGACCAGACCTCACTGGCGATGTAAAACAACCGAATTTTGTGCTTATGGCGGTCTTCACCCCGCGTGGACGATAGCAGCGAGTCACATTTAGGCAATACGTGATTTGACGTATGTGAGAGTGAGGCGGAGAATCCGCGTAGCCAGAGATTAATATGTATCGCTACACGCGGAACGATTTCGATCGCGTACTCGAGTTCGTCAGAGGACTCTACGAGCCTCGCACACCTGAGGGGCTCAGGGACCATTTAATCTCAGCACTCAGAGCGCTGGTCCCCGCTGGATTCGCTGCCGACGCATCGTTTGAGGTTGGGGCTCCTCTGCAGGGCGGAACCCAGCGCATGGATCCGCCTGAGTTGAGGTCCCCGGACGGTGACGCAATTCTCGCGCAACATATGCCCAGGAGCCCGATTGTCGTCCATTTCCAGCGCACCCGTTGTGAGCAATTCACGCGATGGTCCGACCTGCAGCCCTTGTCACAATTTTTGCGCACAGCGCTTTACAACGAGGTGTATCGCCCCATCGGGATTAGAGATGGTTGCAGCTTGTTTCTGCAGAGCGGGCCCAATTGTCTCGAATTCGTAGGAGTCGGTCAGCACAAGCAAACTCCGGAGACCCACAGGGATATGCTTGTTTCGATTTCGCCGCACGTGCACCAGGCCTTTCGCCTTGCGCGTACCACCTCGGCGCTGGTCGAAATAGCAGCGATGAAAAGCGGCGCGAATTGCGCCGAACGCGGCATCGTCGCGATAGATCTGAATGGGACGGTCACGATGGAAACCGCGGGCGCGACACGCGCGCTGGAGAAGTTCTTCCCGAAAAGAATCATGAACCGGTTGCCCGAGCTGCTTGCTCAATGGATTTCGCATTCGGAGCAAACTATGCGAAAGGCCACCGACGTTCCGGATGTTCGCCATCCTCTTGTAATAGAGCGGGACGGCAGTCGACTTACTGTCCATCTGCTTTCGAAGCCCGAGCAGAATTTCCTAGTGCTCGAAGAGCAGCGCTGGGCGATCGATCCCGCGACCCTCAAGAGTCTGCCTTTGACCCGGCGCGAGGCGGAAGTTCTGGCCTACGTCGCAGTCGGCAAGACCAATCCAGAGATTGGGATTATTCTGGGTATAAGTTGGCGAACCGTGGAGAAACACGTCGAGCATATCCTCGAGCGGCTGGGCGTGGAGACGCGCACCGCTGCCGCCGCGTCCGCACTCCAAGCTGCAAACCTCTGAAAGCCATCCTCGTAATGGGGCGAGCCGGCGTGCCCGCCTCAGATACGACATTCGCGTCCGGGCCGCTTGCAGACTGCTCGACAGTAGGCCACGATGCGGCTGCCGATGGGATCCCGAGTTCAAGCGCGCGCCGCGTCGATCCGACTCGCGACGGTCCTGTTGGTTCTGATTTCCGCCGCCTACGCGAGCGCCAGCCACCGGCCCCTGCCGCCGCCGGTGGTGTCCAAGGCTCCGGGAATTCATCCGTTCGGGAAAGGCCGCCACACGTGGTGGGGAGTCAGGATGTACGATGCGACGTTGTGGATTGTGGGGCCGCAATGGTCTGCCACCGCGCCGCATGCGCTCGACATCGAGCCGGGCCGGGCTGTTCCATCGGACACGCTGGTGACCAACGCGATCGCTGAGATGCGCGACCTCAAACTTGGCGACGAGCGCCAGCTCGCTACTTGGCGGGCAGAACTGAAGAAGCTCATTCCCAACGTTCAGCAAGGCGATCAGGTAGTCATCTTCTGCTCGGACTCCGGCCGCACACTTTCCTATTGAACAATTCGAGCACCGGCGCCGTTGACGATCCGTCATTCTGCCCCGCAATCATGAGCGTATGGCTTCATCCGCAAACCAAACATCAAGCAGTACGAAAGTCGCTGCTGAGGCAATAACCGATTAGCGTCGACTCCGGGAACCGCGGGCCAGACTATTGGCCCAAAGTACAATGGAATTTGGCCTCCTCTTCGATGAAGATTGCGCAGCTCTGTGTGAGGAGACGATCTCGGTGAAAAATTCAATGATGCGCTTTTTTTTTATTTCTGTGGCGTTTGTCCTGGTTTTGGTCGCGATCGAAGCCGCCGCGCAGACTTCCGGCGAAATCCCGCCGGCTATAACAACGCCTGATAAGGTCGAAACGAGCATCGGCACGCTTGAATTTAAAGACGGAGCGCCGAGCGCGGCCACCGTCGAAAAGGTCTACGACAGCCTGGACTACATTCGCGGCGTTGACGCGTTCATGAACAGCTTCTCCGGTGCGTCGGCGTATGCGATTCGCGAGGGCTTCCATAGTATTGGAGCCCAAGACAATACGGTTGTCATATTTTCCGAGTTGATGGACTCGAACTCCATCTTTCTCACCGCCAATGCCGATACTATCTACACGCTCTCGGTCCTCGACCTGACGAAAGGTCCGTTGGTGGTTGAGGTGCCACCGATGGCACTCGGTACCCTCAACGACATGTGGTTCGGCTGGATCATCGATATTGGCGGTCCCGGCCCCGACCGTGGCGAGGGAGGAAAATATCTAATCCTTCCGCCCGACTATCATGGCCCGCTCCCCGATAGCGGTTTCAATATTGGCCGCTCGCGAACCACGCATGTCCTGTACGCTGTACGCGCCTACTTGGTTGACAATGACCCAAAACCCGCCGTCGACTTGATCAAGAAGTCGCTGAAAATCTATCCGTACACACCCGGAGGTTTCGGCACCAGCATTGCCACCGCCCTTCAAGGCAAAGTCAGGCTGGCGGGCAATCCACCCATACCGCCGACGGAGTTCGTGGAGGCAAGCGGGAAGTCATTCAACACCGTACCGCCAAACGATTTTTCTTATTTCGAAATGGTCAACGAGCTGGTGCAGATGGAGCCTGCCACCTCATTTGATCCCGAGCTCTTGGGCCAATTGGCGGCCATTGGCATCGTCAAAGGCAAGCCCTTCAAACCAGACGCCCGGATGAAGAAGATTCTCACGGAGGCAGCCGCCGTGGGCAACGCCGCCGGACGCGCGTTCAACTGGCATGCCTCCGAGTACCCGGGCTGGTCTTACTATCCGGATTCAATGTGGGCCAACATGCTGTGGGAGGGCGGTTACACCTTTGAAACTCCGCCGCCGATGATTACCAGGGAGGGCTTCTTCAAACCGTTTCCTCCGAGCGGCGCGCGGACTCTCAACTCGCGCACGGCGTTCTACTACGGCTACACCATGGACTCTCCGGGTATGATCATGCGGTTACCCAACGTGGGCTCGCAGTACCTCATGGGCTCCCTCGATTCCAACAAGAGTCCCTTTGATGGCGGCAAGACCTACAAGGTGACACTGCCGAAGGATATTCCCGCGGCTAAGTTCTGGTCCTTCACCGTTTACGATAATCAGACTCGCTCGATGTTACAGACGCCGCAACGCTACCCACGCGCAGGGAGCCAGACCTATCCGACAGCTGCGGCCGTTGCGGACTCGGATGGCAGCACGACGATCTATTTCGGTCCCTCGAAGCCAGCGGACGCGAAGGATGGCAATTGGATCCAGACCATGCCCAACAAGGGCTGGTTCACGCTTCTGCGTCTCTACAGCCCGCTCGAATCCTTCTTTACAAAGCAGTGGCGTCCGAGCGAGGTAGAACTCGTCCGTTAATTCGTGAGGCGCTCGATTGAGTCGCGCGCCGGTCGCTTTCCCGTATAATCGAGAGTTGCAGAGTTCGCGATCTGTTTTCGTCGCGCGAACTACGTTTCCTCTTAGATGCGGCTTTCTGAACTCGACTACGAATTGCCTGAAGAACTGATTGCGCAGGAGCCGCTCGCTCGCCGCGACGAGGCGCGGCTGCTTGTGCTCAATCGCAAAAGCAAGCAGGTCGAGCATTCGCGCTTCTACAAACTCGTGCGGCATCTGCGCGAGGGCGATCTGATCGTACTGAACGACACCCGCGTACTGCCGGCTCGGTTGTTCGCGCAGAAGGAATCGGGCGGACGCGTCGAGCTGCTGATGGTGCGGCCTGCGAGTCCGGCTGAAGGTCCCGCGGGCGCGTGGCTCGCACTTATTCGGACGCATCGCGTGCTCAAGGACAACGCGCGCCTCATCCTGAGTGACGGTCATGCGCTCAGAATCACCGGTTACGCGCGGCCGGGACGGCCTATAGTCGTGGCGGAGGGCGAGGTTTCGATCGAACAGATATTGAATCGCGACGGCACGCTCGCGCTGCCTCATTATATACATCGCACCGTCGGTCCCGCCGACATCGACGACTATCAGACCGTGTATGCGTCGCGACCCGGCGCGATTGCGGCGCCAACTGCCGGCCTGCATTTCACTGACGATGTGTTCAAAGCGCTGGCCGACGCGGGGATTCGCACCGCGACGGTGACGTTGCATATCGGCCCCGGCACTTTCGCGCCGGTGCGTGCGGTCGAAGTCGAGAGTCATACGATGGAATCCGAGTGGTACACGATTCCGCCCGCGACCCAGACCGCGGTCGAGCTCGCACGGCGAATGGGCGGGCGAATCATCACGGTCGGCACCAGTTCGACCCGCGCACTCGAGTCGTGGGCGATAACCGGCGACGTCGAGGGTTTCACCGGCCTCTTTATTCATCCGGGCTTTCGCTTCAAGCTGGCAGACGCGATGCTGACGAACTTTCATATGCCGCGAACCACGGTGCTCGCGCTGGTGATGGCGTTTGCGGGACGCGACCAGATTCTCGCCGCGTATCGCGAAGCGATTCGCCATCGCTACCGCTTTCTCAGCTACGGCGACGCGATGTTGATCCTGTGAACGGGCCAATCGAATTCAGCGTGAGTGCCGTCGACGGCGAGGCGCGCGCCGGGCGGATCGAAACTCCGCATGGCGCGGTCGCAACGCCAGCCTTCATGCCGGTCGGCACGCGCGCCGCGGTCAAAGCGATGGCGCCCGACGAGTTGTGGTCGTTGGGCTACAAGATGGTGCTCGCCAACGCGTACCATCTCGCGATTCGCCCCGGCGCCGAACTGGTCCGCGAGATGGGCGGTGTCGCGCGCTTCATGGGGTTCCCGGGCGCCGTGCTGACCGACTCGGGCGGGTTCCAGGCGATGAGCCTCGCGAAGATCAATTCGATTAATGAAGAGGGAATCCGTTTTCGATCGCATCTCGACGGCGCGCCCCTGATGCTCACGCCCGAAAGCGCTATCGACATCCAGGAACAGCTCGGCGCCGACATCATGATGGCGCTCGACGAATGCACGCCGTTCCCGGCCGAGCATCGCCGCGCGCTCAAATCGCTCGAGCTCACCGCGCGATGGGCCGAGCGGAGTCTCGCGGCGCGCAAGAGCACGACTCAGGCGCTGTTCGGAATTATCCAGGGCAGCATTTTCGAAGATCTCCGCAGGACCAGCGCGTCGCAGATAACTTCGATTCCGTTCGACGGCTATGCAGCCGGCGGACTTTCCGTCGGTGAGCCGAAGGACGCGATGCTCGAAATGGCGGCGCTGTCGGCTTCGATGATGCCGGACGACAAGCCGCGCTATCTGATGGGAGTCGGCACGCCGTCGGACCTGCTTGCCGCAGTCGCGATGGGCTTCGACATGTTCGACTGCGTGCTGCCGACCCGCAACGCGCGCAACGGAATGGCCTTTACCAGCACCGGCGCCGTGTCGATCAAGCAGGCCGCGCACGCGCGCGACTCGATGCCGCTCGATCCGGACTGCGAATGCCGCCCGTGCCGGACCCATTCACGCGCCTACCTGCGTCATCTATATTTGTCTGGTGAGATACTCGCGGCGCGCGCCCTGACGGAGCATAATCTCCACTTCTTCGCGAGCTTGATGCGCAATTGTCGCGATGCTATCGCATCTGGGAATTTCAGGGCATTCGCAATGGTCACATCGGCCGGCTGGCGAGAGGCTGAACCGGCTTTTTCAGGAGAATCATAGCTTGAATTTTTTGATCCATCTTAAGGACATGATCTGATGTTGTTCGAAGGTACCGCATGGGCGCAGGCCGCCGCCGCCGCACCAACCGACAATCCGTCGTTTGTCCAACAGTTACTGACGGGGCCCGGGCCAATCATGGCGATGGTCGTCGCCGTCATGTACTTCCTGGTCTTCCGGCCGCAGAATAAGAAGGCGCAGGAGCAGGCGAAGATGCTGAGCGCGCTCAAGCGCAACGACGAGGTCGTGACCACCGGCGGAATCATCGGGCGGATCCAGGACGCCGGCGACAAAGTGATCACGCTCGAAATTGCGCCTAACGTCAGAGTGCGAGTCGAGCGATCGCAAATCGCGGCGATCTCGAACTACAAGACGTCCGCGAAAAAAGACGACAAGTAGGGGCTTCACAACCGTGGAACAGACGCAAAGTTTCGGACCGATCCTCATCCTGCTGGTGCTGATCGTTTCCTTTCTCTATATGCACTTCACCAACGGCAGCGGCCTCACCCGCATCTACCTGGCGGGCGCGATCGTGCTGGCGGCGATACTGATTCTGCTGCCGAGTCTCAACATCGACCTGCCCGATTGGTACAAGGCTGGTTTCGGCGCGACCAAAATTCAGCTCGGCCTCGATTTGCAGGGCGGGACGCATCTGCTGATGGCGGTGAAGCTCGACGAGGCGGTGAAAACGCAACTGCGACGCCGCGCCGACGATCTCAAAAAAGAGCTCAAGGACAACAAGATAGATTTCCAGGACGTCTCGGTTGACGATTCCGGCAACCTGGTCGTCAAGCTCAAGTCGAGCGCCGATCGCACGTCGTTTCTCGATCTGATGCAGAAATCGTTCGCCGATTTGACCGTGTCGAGCAATACCGATTCATCCAGCCCCGGTCCGGTGTACTCGCTCTCCTTCAAGCCGCAGGAGGAGGCGACGATTAAGAGCAACGCGATGGATCAGGCGCTGGAAACGATTCGCAATCGAATCGATCAGCTTGGCGTGCGCGAAACCACTGTCGCCAAGGAAGGCGACAACGAAATTTTAGTTCAGCTCCCCGGTATCCAGGATCCCGAGCGCGCCAAGGAACTGATCGGCAAGACCGCGGTGCTCGAATTCAAGCTGGTCGACGATACCAAAAACGTCCAGGACGCGATCAAGAACGGCCCGCCTCCCGGCGACGAGATCCTCTACGGCACCTCTGAGAGCGGTGGCAGGGAGCCCTACCTGGTCGAGTCTCCCGTGCTGATGACGGGAGACGTCGTCACCGACGCGCGCGTGCGTCCGGGTGCTCGGCTCGAGGGTCCGTACGTCGCAGTTGAGCTGGACAATCGTGGCGCGGATATTTTCGACGCGATGACGGCGCAAAACGTCGGACGGCGCCTCGCGATCGTGCTCGACAACACCGTCTACTCTGCCCCGGTTATCAAAGAGCGAATTCCCGGCGGTCACGTGCAGATTACGGGACGCTTCTCGATGGAGGAGGCGCACGATCTCGCGATCGTGTTGCGATCGGGCGCGCTGCCGGCCCCGGTCGAAATCGAAGAGGAGCGCACGGTCGGACCGTCGCTCGGGCGCGATTCGATTCGACAGGGCGAGATGTCATTCGTGATCGGCGCCGGCGCGGTGCTGATCTTCATGGCTGTGTATTACAGCGGCGCCGGACTGCTCGCGGACTTCGGATTGTCGCTGAATATCCTGCTGCTGATCTGCGTGATGGCCGCACTCGGCGCGACTCTCACATTGCCGGGCATCGCCGGAATCGTGCTGACGCTCGGCATGTCGGTCGACGCCAACGTGCTGGTGAACGAGCGCATGCGCGAGGAGTTACGCAACGGCAAATCGCCGCGCGAGGCGGTGAAGCTCGGCTACGAGCGCGCGTGGTCAGCGATTCGCGATTCCAATATTTCGACTTTCGCGGCAGGGCTGATCCTCTTCCAGTTCGGGACGGGACCGGTGAAAGGATTCGCAGTCACTCTATGTGTCGGAGTGCTGACCGGCCTGTTTTCCTGTATTGTGGTGACAAGGGCTTGGTACGATTACAAGATTCAGATGCGAAAGCTGAGCGTAATTAGCGTTTAATCACTTTAATCGCGTTATAAGATGTAAATTGGACGACCTAGACAGATTGTTCGCAGACTCTCCGGTATCCGGTGACTTTTACCTTGACTTCGACGGTCGGCGCATATTACAAAATCGCGTCCCGACAAAATCCCTGAAAGGCGTCTTGTTGGACTGATATGGCCGATAAAGACGACATACTGCTCAACTCCCGCGAAGTCGCATTCATGCTCGATCTGAGCCCGGACACCGTCAACGAGTTTGCACGGCGCAATATTATTCCGGCCTTCAAAAAGGGCCGGCAGTGGCGATTTCGCAAGCGAGATATAACTTCTGTCAAACGTCAGTTGCGAGGAATCAACGCGGCGGCTTGATGCCACGCGCTGAAGCTCCTGTCCCGCACTGACTTCCTGGGCCGGTCCGACCCGAGGGAGCTCCCGATGTCCCAACCGCATGAAAGCCGCGTCTACTCCGACCTCGCGCGCTTCTATGATTTCTTCTTCGGCCGGGTTTTCGTCGATCGCGAGCATGAGGTTATCGAGAGCCTGAATCTCAGGCCCGGCAACCGCGTGCTCGAAGTCGGAGTCGGCACCGGTATCGCGCTCGACGGATATCCGCCCTACGCGCACGTCGTCGCGATCGATCCGTCGGCCGACATGCTGAAGCGCGCAGAGAAGCGCGTCACCGAACACGGATGGAAGCATATCGAGCTCAGCCTCGGCGACGCGCTCAACCTCGACTATCCCGACAACAGCTTCGATTACGTCACCTCGTTCCATGTTCTGACCGTGGTGCCCGATCCGTACCGGATGATGTCGGAGATGGTGCGCGTGTGTAAGCCGGGCGGGCGCATCGCGATCACCACCCATTTCCAGAGCGCGAACAAAGCGGTTGCGGCGCTCAACACGATTTTCAATCCGATCGCGCGGCAACTGGGATGGACCACCAAGCTGCGCAAGAAGGACGTGCTCAAGGGCCATCCGATCACGCTCGAGCGCAACGAAAAAATCAGCCCGATGTCAGTCCATACGGTGATCATCGCGCGCAAAAACGCGTGAGCTTTTAGGGCAGCGTGGCTGAATCGAACAAACCCGACTCTGATTCCCAGGAGAACGACGAACGCGTCGAGCAGCTCGCCAAGGAGCTGGCCGAGCGTTTGCGCGCGATGCCCAATCGGCAGGAACTCACCGACTACGCGGTGAGCCTGCTGAAAGAGAGCAACGAAGACGCGGGCACCGCAGAGCAGGCGGCCGCGATGGTCGAGCGGGCGGCGCGCAACGATCCGTTTAACCCGATCGCATTCGCAATCCCGCTACTCGTGATCGGCGCAGTCCTGTGCGCGACCGGAATCCTCGCGGGCGTAGGCCTCGGCATAATCGGAATCGCAGTGCTGATGGTCCTATGGGGCCTGATAGTCGCCGTCTTCAGCCGCTTCCGCCGCAACCCCGCCAAGCCGCAGTCGTAAACGCGACTTGATCCGCGCACATCCGATATGGCGCCCGCAGGGACATCCTCTCGCGAAATCCGTTGGCTTTTCTGTCGGACGGGCGTATATTACGAAATCGCGGTTCAATGACTCTTTTTTGTTGCAGAGATCGGGCAAAATTAGGTAGCCTTACGCCGGATTTCGAGCATACTCGCGATCGCATTGTCGTAAGGATTTGATTTTTTCACAGTTTTTGCTGAGATTGCTGTGAGCGCCTCCGGGCGGCTCCATGGAGCTTGGATAGCGGATGGCTAAGTTTGACTGGAACGAAACCAAACGCCAGATAACCGATTCGCAGGCCTGGCAATCGATCTTCAGGCACGGCTACGAAGACACGCCGCGCAACCGGATCCTGATGGTCTCCGGCAACGTGTGGCTCCATCTGCATCCGTCGAAAGTGCAGAAGCACACCGTCCGCCTGCGCTTCACCTGGTGCATGGGCGGCATCACGTTTCTGCTGTTCCTCGTGACCGTCATCACCGGCGTCTACCTGATGTTCTACTATCGGCCGACCGCCGAATACGCATACGCCGACATGAAGTATCTCGAGTTCGACATGCCGTTCGGGATGCTGATGCGCAACATGCATCGATGGGCCGCGCACGGAATGGTGATCGCGGTGTGGCTGCATATGTTCCGCGTCTTCATGACGGGATCATACAAACCGCCGCGCGAGTTCAACTGGGTGGTCGGCGTGATCCTGCTGGTGCTGACGCTGTTGCTGTCGTTCACCGGATACCTGTTGCCGTGGGATCAACTTTCAATCTGGGCGGTGACGGTCGGATCGAACATGGCGCGCGCGACGCCGCTGCTGGGGCATGGCGGACCGTTCCATGAAGTGCTCGGAGTGAATCCGGTGTACGACGCGCGCGCATTTATTTTCGGCGGCGCGGAGATCGGACCGCATACGCTGCTGCGCTTCTACATTTTGCACTGCATCTTTTTTCCGTTGATCGCGAGTATCTTCATGGCGGTGCATTTCTGGCGAATCCGCCGCGACGGCATGTCGGGGCCGCTCTAGGCCGAGGCTGAGGATGGGAGACGTATTTTCGTGGTTTTTGCACGAAGGGATCGTGCGCGTTCTGTCGGTGCCGATCGCAATGTCGGTCCTGCTGTATATAATGTACGTGCTCGCGGCGCCGCCGCCGTGGACTGACGACGAAGACGGAGCGCCGCACTAAGGGATTAATCATGGCAAGCCCGGAAGGTAACGAAGGCGGCATCGTGATGCGCGCGGCGGGCGCGGGCGCGGGAGCTGCGTCGAGGACGCCACCGGCGTCCGGCGGCAAGCGCATCGAAGTCCCCATTAAGAAGGCGGGCGGCGGCGTCGAAGAGAAGCTGCACACCTGGCCGTTCCTCGTGCGCAACGAATTCCTGATGTCGCTGCTGGTCATCATCGTATTGACGGTGTGGTCGCTGCTGCTCAACGCGCCGCTCGAGCAGCCGTCGAATCCGACTCGCACGCCCAATCCGTCGAAGGCGCCGTGGTACTTCCTCGGCTTGCAGGAAATGCTGGTGTTCTTCGACCCGTGGTATGCGGGCGTGGTGCTGCCGAGCTTCATCATCGTGGGCCTGATGCTGATCCCGTATCTCGACATCAATCCGAAGGGTAACGGCTACTACACCCTGAAGGAGCGATTTTTCGAGATCATGGCTTTCTTCGTCGGGTTCCACATCTTGTGGGTCTCGTTCATTATCATCGGCACGTTTTTCCGCGGCCCCGGCTGGAACTGGTTCTGGCCCGGCCAGGTCTGGGATCCGCATCTGGTCGAAGCGCTGACCAACGTCGATCTGCCGTACATGTTCGGCTTCCGCGATTACCTGGCGTCCGCGCTGTTCGGATTGTTCCTGATAGGCGGCTACTTCGTGGTCGGCTACGCGGCCTTGTATTTCTGGATACGATCGCGGCCCGCGGGTGATCCGTGGTCCGCGTTTCCCGGCGGTGGTCCCGAGATTTTGCAGAAGTGGGGACCGGTGCGCTTCGGCATCACGGGATTCCTGCTGATCGCGATGGCCGGCGTGTTCATCAAGATGGCGCTGCGGCACGCGCTCAACATCAAGTACATCCTGGTTACGCCCTGGATTAACATCTGACGTGGCCGCGAAGACTCCGTGTTCATCCTCGCCAAAGTATTGCAGGCGCTCGGACTCGCCGACGTCGGGTTCGCGCTTTTCGTCGGGATCACCCAGCCGCATGGGATGGGACACGAATACGAGTTCACCGGCATCGGCATCCTGGTCTTTCTCGCCGGCTATATCATCGAGGGCTTGTGGGTGCGCGCGGGCAAATGACTATTGACTATTCGACTGAGTATTTGGATGGCGGCCGCGCGGCGGCACTAGGAGTTGAGGGCAGGTAGAATAGATGGCTGGCAGACCGGGGCTTGATCCCACCGAAGAAGGAAAATCTTACAGCGCGTTGTTCGTGCTGCTGGTAGCGGTTCTGCTGGTCAGCGCGGTCTGGTCGATTTGGGACGACAACATCTCGCGCCGCCCGTGGAAGCAGTATCAGGTTCAGTGGGACCATCTCGCGTACGACAAGTACATGAGCGACGCGGCCGACGAGCAGAAACGCCTCAACGCCGATCCGACCTATCAGAAAGTTTCGAAGGACCTGGCCGACGCGCAGAAGCAACTCGATTCCGGCGCGACCGCCGCCAAGCTGGCCGATCTGCGCGCGCAGTTGGTCGATCTCAACAACACCGCTAACGACAAAGATCAGCTGGTGCGTTTCACCAAATCGTATTTGACCGAGCGATGGTACGACTACAATCACGCGGTCCAGTACAAGCAGGACCCGGCGCCGTACAAGGCTGAAATCGACAAGCTCAATGCGGAACTCGCGCAGGAACAATATCGTCTCCGACAAGGCCAATTGCCAATCTGCAGGCGGTCAAGGATCAGATCGAGGCGCTCAACTCGAAGGTCGACACTCTGACCGAGCAGATGAAGAAGCTGACCGCCAAGCGCGACGACTTCTTCGACAAGGCCGACTCGTGGATGATCCCGGTCAAGTTCCGCAGCACGGTACTGTTCCGCTATCCGAAGATTCCGAAGATTCAGCAGACGGCGATCGACGATTTCGATCGCAACGCCTTTGACGAGGCGATCGCGCGGGTCGATCGATGCCAGAGCTGTCATATGGGCGCCGACAAGAAGGGCTTCGAGAATGCGCCCGAGCCGTTCCGCACGCATCCAAATTTCGATCAGATCATTTTGAAGCATCCGCCCGACAAGCTCGGATGCACCCCGTGTCACGACGGGCAGGGACCCGCGGTGAGTTCAGTGCGGCTCGCGCATGGCGACGATCCGGATTGGGATTCGCCGATGCTGCGCGGCGACAAGATGCAGTCGCGATGCATCAAGTGCCACATCGACGTCGGCTCGCTGCACGATGCTGACGGCAAGCCGATCGCGGCGAATTGGGTCGAAGGCGAGCGCATGTTTCAGCAGATGGGATGCGCGGGATGCCATCTCGTCGCGGGCTATGAGGACATGCCGAAGATCGGGCCGTACCTGAAACTCGCGTCGGCCAAGCTCGATCCGTCGTGGACAGTGCGATGGATCACCGATCCTCACGTCTTCCGGCCGCACACCCGCATGCCGAATTTTTATTTCACGCACGACCAGGCAACTCAGCTGGCCGCGTTCCTGTTCGACAGCTCGGCGAAAAATTCGAAGGACTGGATAACGGCGCATCCGGAGCTGCCGACGCTCGAGGCCGACATCAAAAATCCGGCGTTCGTCGAAGAGGGCAAGGGACTGTTCGAATCGGTCGGCTGCAAAGGATGCCACGCGATCGATCCTGATCAATATGGAACTCCGGTTGGCGTTGCGGAAGGATTCAAGCCGGCCGAGGCGCGCACCACCAAGGACTTCGCGCCCAACCTAGGCAAGATCGCGGAGAAGACTTCGGCGTCGTGGATATACACCTGGCTGAAAAATCCGCGCGACTTCTCACCGCATACTGCGATGCCGTCGTTGCGGCTCAGCGACCATGAAGCTGAAGCGCTGACTGCGTTCCTGATGACGCATGGCGAAAAGAAGGAAGACGCGGGCGTCGATGCCGCGCTCAAGGATCCCGAGAATATCAAGAACGGGCGAAGCGCTGGTGCGCAAGTACGGATGCTTCGGGTGCCACGAGATCGAAGGGATGGACAAGGAGTCGCGCATCGGCGTCGAGCTGACGACGTTCGGCTCCAAGCATCTCGACGAATTGTTTTTCGGCAACCAGACCAACATCCCCGAGACCTGGAATGACTGGACGTTCCACAAACTGCAGACGCCGCGTATCTACCAGACCAAGGACGTCGAGCAGTTGATGCCGAATTTCGATTTCGACGACGCCGACATCGTCAACCTGCGCGTATTCCTTGCGGGCATGACGCAGGGCACGGTGCAGGAGCGATACCGCGACCCCGGCTCGGAGCATCAGAAGCAAATCGTCGCGGGCCGGCGGATGGTCAACTACTACAACTGCGTCGGATGCCACATCGTCGAGAATCGCGGCGGCTACGTCCGGCGCTTCTATCCAGAAGATCAAATCAACTTCGCGCCGCCAATACTCAATGGCGAGGGCTTCAAGGTTCAGCCGCAGTGGCTATTCACATTCCTGCAGGGTCCGACGCCGATTCGTCCATGGCTGAAGATCAGGATGCCGACTTTCCATTTCACCAACGCCGAAGACGACACGATCGTGAACTACTTCACGGCGCAGTCGGACATCAACGTGCCGTATATGTTCATCAACACGAACCTCACTCCGCCGGCCGAGCTGCAGGCGGGTGCGAAGCTGATGACCAAGGACTACTTCAACTGCTTCAGTTGCCATCAGCAGGGCGACAAGAAGCCCGAAGGTCCCGAGTCGGGATGGGCGCCTGATTTGGCGCTGGCGCATCAGCGCTTGAATCCGGACTGGATGCTGAAGTGGATCGCGAATCCGCCTTCGCTGCAGCCGGGCACCAAGATGCCGTCGTTCTATCCCGGCGGTCCCGACGACATCCTCGGCGGCAACCAGGACGCGCAAATCCGCGCGCTGCGGGACTACATCTTCTGGTTCGGTACTCATCCCGGCGAGACGATTCCGGGGCAAGTGGCGGAGGTGCCGGCCAAAGTGAGTAAAGCGGAGACGCGCGCCGACACCAACGAAAGTGACTAAGAAGTAGGTTAGTGTTGTCTAGTGGATTGAGTTGGCAATTGACTATTCGCTATGGTGAGTGTTTGTTTAACCGATTGAAACTATCCAGGTAACTTCCGGAGGGAAATGGTAATGAAAAAGTATCGAGTTGTACTGGCGGCGTGCGCGGGTGTTGCGCTCAGCATGAGCGTTGGCGCCAGCATGGCGAGCGCCGCCGGCGGCACGATTAGCGGAACCGTCAAATATGACGGCACGGCGCCCGCGCCCAAACCGGTCGAGGTGACCAAGGACAAGGAAGTCTGCGCGCTCCATCCGCACTTCGTCGAGGATCTGATCGTCGATCCTAGTGGCGGAATCGCCAACGCGGTCGTGATCGTCAAGGGCGCCAAGGGCGACATGAAGCCCGGCGACGTGACCTTCGATCAGAAGGGATGCGACTACGTGCCGCATGTGCTCGCGTTTGAGGCCGGCAGCACTGTGAAAATCGTGAACTCGGACGGGATTCTGCACAACATCCACACCTACTCGGAAAAGAATCCGTCGTTCAACATGGCGCAGCCCAAGTTCAAGAAAGTGATCGAGCAAAAGGTCGAGCAGCCCGAAGTGATCAAGGTCACCTGCGACGCGCACGGCTGGATGAAGGGCTGGTGGGTCGCGACCGACACTCCGTACTTCGCGGTGACGGACGACAAGGGCAACTACTCGATCGCGAACGTGCCCCCGGGCGACTACACGGTCGAAGTGTGGCAGGAGAAGCTCGGCACCGACGATCAGAAAGCCAGCGTGAAAGACGGCGCGACCGCGACGACCAATTTCTCGATGAAGCCGAAGAGCTAGTCGCGGCGACCTTTGTTCCCATCTCCTGAAGGGAGAGGGGTTAGGGGTGAGGTGAGTGAATGACACGGGGCCAGAGCAATCCGGCTCCGTTTTTCTTTTTCTCACTGGAACAATCGCGCACGCCGCGATAAGGTTCGACTCATTGTGATCAAACGCCTCGATACTCTTGAAATCGCAACCGCGGATCTGGCCGATGCCGCGTCGATCTACCAAAAGAATTTCGGGTTTCCAGTAATCGAGTCGCAGGACGGAAAATCGGCGTCGGTAAAAGTCGGCGGCGCGCAAATTCGCCTCGTCACCGGCGGTAAGATCGATTCGTCAAATGAAGGAATGACCGGTCTATGGCTGGAAGCTGAGGACCTCGATCAAGTCGTGGCGAATTTTCACATTGCCGGTCTCGACGCCGGGCATGATTCAGATCGAGTCAGGACGGCGAATCCTTACGATCGATCCCAAACTCACCAATCAAGTCCCGCTGTTTATCTTCGATCGCAAAGTCTGACCGCCCGGGGCACGCGCCTTGCTTTGTTAGATCTCCATTCGCGATGGAGATTTTACAATGTCGAATCTAAAGCGAATTTTCCCGATGCTTCTCGTCGCGGGCGCGCTCTTTATCGTCCCCGGATGCGCCTCGCAGCAGGCTGAGTACACTACTGACCGCGTAACCGATTCTACCTCCAACACAGTGGGCTCAGTGCTCGACGCAACCGGCCACGTGATCATGTATCCGTTCCACCTGGTCGGCGATCTGTTCTCGTAAAGCGCGCGATCACCTGCTTTGCGCGAATAGAATATTGTCGATCGCCTGACGCTGCGCCCGATTCGGATCGTTCTCGACCTTGCACTGCTGGTTGAAGATCATAGTCGCGCGATCCGACGCATCGTAAGCAGGCCAGCGAGGAGCCTCGTCCGCGTTCGGCTCACCGGAGCGTGCAAATGCGATCCATCGATCGCTCATCGCATGCGACAGCGAGTGGACATCCGGCCTGTCCGGAGCGAGCCGTGTCGCGAGCGGCGCGCCGACGTTGTTGAACACGAATGGTATCTCGAGCGCGTGCGGTGATTTGAGGCGCCCGCCCGAAACCGGAGTTTCCCAATCGAATCGGTATAGATACGCCGGCGCGCGGCCTGCCGCGGCTTTGCGCTCCGCAATCTTTCTCGAGTAAGCCGCGGTTGGATATTCAGTTCCAATCAGGAACATCAACTCCGACGGGCTCGCGCCGGGATTTTCCTTGCGGAAAATTTCAATGACGCGATCCGCATCCGCTCCCAGCAGACGCTCGGCGCGCCGATGGAGATCGTTCTCATCGAGCGAGAACGCTTTCGGATCGCCGGCGACGAACAGCGTCATCTCGGTGCGGTTGTAGCCGATGATTAACGGCACCTCGGCGGAAACCTCGGGCGCAGTCGGATCGAACGGATGCTTCGGAAGCGTGACGCCGTCGACCACCGGCGAGAATCCCTGGATGAACCCCGGGACCCGCGCCACGAGCTTGCCCTGAACCGCCAACTGCGCCGCGACGATACGCTCCACCGGCACCGTCTGCGCCTCGCGAAGCTGCGCGCGGCTGAGACCCAGCTCGGCCAGCAGCATGTCGGCCACCTTCTCCGCATGCTCAGGTTTGTTCATCCTGTATCCGGGGCCGCTCTGAACCACCGCGCGATGAAACAGATTCTTCGCCGACGGCATCGCGAGCAGCGTCGAGACCTTCTGTCCGCCGCCCGACTCACCGAAGATCGTCACCGTCCGCGGATCGCCGCCGAACTTAGCGATATTGTCGCGCACCCATTCCAGCGCCGCGACCAAATCCAGATTTCCAACATTGCGCGCGCCGCTGAATTCGTCACCGCCAATACCGGCGAGAAACGTGTAGCCCAACGCGCCCAAGCGATGATTGACGCTCACCACGACCACGTCGCCGCGCCGCACCAGGTTGCTGCCGTCGTACATCGGCGGCGAGGCCGAGCTCGCCATGAAACCGCCGCCATGCAGCCAGACCATCACCGGCCGCCTGCGGTTCTCGCTCGCATCGCTGGTCCAGACGTTGAGCACGAGACAATCCTCGCTCTCGATGATTCCGTCGGGATCGCCGTACGCGGCGAACGCGCTCTTCGGATCGACCAGGCCACGCATCGTCGACGGATTCTGCGGTGCGGTCGGTCCGTAGCTGAGCGCATCGCGCACGCCAGCCCACGGCGCCGGCGCAACCGGCGGCATGAAGCGATTGGGCCCCGCAGTCGACGCGCCGTACGGAATCCCCTTGAAGCTGCTGACGCCATTCGCCGCAACCCCGCGAACCTTGCCGTAAGCGGTCTCAACGATCGGATGCGCAGATGAGTCTTTAGGCATCGAAGCTGCCGTCATTGTTCGAACCTCCAGCGCTGGACTCAGCACCCGATATAGATGAGCGCGCGCCAGCTCCGCAAGGTTCGGTACGCAACTCACTTCGCCCTGCGGGGCCTGCCAGGTTTGCTCGTAGGCCGGCAGGCCCTGGTCGTGGCGCATCTTGTCGTACAGCTTGAACACCGCCTCGAAATAAGCGGCGCGCGGGTGCTCCTTGCAATACGTCCTTATGAATTCTTTTTGCGCATCGAGCGGAATGCCGTTGAGATCGGTCTCGCCATGCTTCAACAGCTCGGTGTTGAGCCCCGACATGAAACCCTGCGCCCACGAAAAAAACAGATTCTCATCCTCGGGATGCTGCTGGAGCGCTCCCGCGACCTCGCCGCAAGCCATCGTCCCAGCCCCCGACCATCCCGCCTTCTCGGCTGCAAGTGCTTGCGTCGGGAAAAATGTCAGCGCGATCAAAAACGCATAGACCGGAACGCGCACGCGCATCACACCTCGGGTGTGAAGCTGGCGCGCACCGCGTCTTCGAGCCGGCGCCTCACGTCGCTGCGATCAGCGCAGCGCTTCGCTCTTCCCCTCTCCCGGAAAGGGAGAGGATCGAAGGTGAGGGTCCTTGTGCAGCGAGCGTCTTCCGCGAGTGATTTAAGATTCCGTTCTGAGGAAACGATCACTTCACACCTCGGGCGTGAACGTCGCGCGCACCGCATCCTCGAGCCGGCGCGTCAGCTCGGTGCGGTCCGCGCTGCGCATCCCTTCGGTGGAGATCGGCTTGCCAATCACCATGCGCATCGTCAGGCCCGGCGTCACGAAGATCGCGCCGCGCGGATAGAACCGGCCCGATCCGCTGATCGACATCGGCACCGCCGGCAGCTTCGACAGGATCGCGAGCCACGCTGCGCCGTCGTTGAACTCGTGCACGACGTTGTCGTTGTAGCGATGGCCCTCGGCGAACACGCACACGTCCAGGCCGCTGCGGATGATCTGAATCGCCTTGCGGATCTCTCTGCCGCCGGCGTCGCGATCGATGATGATATGACCCGCCTTTCTGCATCGCGTATCCGACGATCGGAATTTTGAGCAATTCTTTTTTGGCGACGAAGCGCGGATTCCCCGGCATGAACGCAGACGACGCAAAGATGTCGAAGAAGCTCTTGTGGTTGGCGACCAGGATGTAAGACTTCAGCCCGGTGAGATTCTCAAGGCCTTCGATTTCCACCTTGATTCCGCATACCGCGATAATCCCGCGCCCCCATGCGCGAGTAATCGCCGTGACCGCGCGCGGCTTGTTCAAGATGGCCGCGACAGCCGCCCCGATCGCACAGATCATGGTCCAGACCGCCGACAAGAACGTCGCAACGACTCCCCAGGCAAGGTTGAAAATCCCGCGCGGCGGAGCCGCGGTATAAGATGAAGCTTGCGGATGACTGGCCATGCAAAAATACTCTGCCCGCTGGCCACGCCCTCCTGCAAGCGGGCGTCTTACGGCATGCTAGGAACCGAAGGAAGAGTGCTCGCGCCCGGCACCTTCGCGGCCAAACCGCTCGTGGCGTTGCTCGCGGCACACGAGGCGAAGATGTCGGTCGCATGTTGAGCGACATATCCTTTCAGCATGTCGGTAGCGCTCGGAAGTGGCAGATTCGTGCTGCCTGCGAATGAAGTGGCCGCCGTGGTCATCACGGCCGGGTCGCTCAACGCGGAGGGACCGGCAGAGGCGGGATTCGGAAAATGACTCCCAACCGCGGAACATAGTGCGCTATTCGCTGCGGACTGCTGATCTCCCGTGAGTGCCGCGGCGGCGGGCTGCGGTGCCGCTGCCGCAGAGCTGGCATCCGGTGGCGGGCTGGCATCTTGTGTCGAGCCGGCCCCTTGTGCCGAGCCGGCATCTTGCGCAACCAATTCGGTCGAAAAGGCGGCGAATAACAATAAGGTCGCAATACAAGCTAGTAGGTTCGACGTTTTGATGTTCATATTTCCTTCCTCCCGCTCGTTCATAACATGTCAGGCAAAAATATTAGAACGCTCTTCAATTACAGCCGTGACTGTTCGCCGTCTTGTAGCAGTCTTTGCCATTGGGACTCTGATAGACGCCCTTGCCATTTTTGGTCTTGGCCGTTCCGCCCCTGCTGGTCTGAGTGGTAGCGACTCCATTCTCGTTTCTCGATGATTTCCATGCGGTGCCGGTCCTGGAGTTATATCCGCCCGCTTCCGATCCGTTGCTGCACACGACGCGACCGCGCTCGTTAGTGACGCAGTTGGCGTACGCATTCGACGAAAGCAACATCAAGGTCAACAAGATCACTGGAACTTGCATCGGGGTCTCCTCGTAAAAGTTATTGAGAAAGTTTTGTAGCGTCCCGCTGCCGGAGAAACGGATCCCGAAATGGGTACCAGTGATACGACTACGAAGACTGGCGAAGGCAAGTAGTAGTTCAGGACGTCAATGTCGCCAGAGCCGCCCAACTCAATCATCGTTGGACTTTGTTCAGCTTATTGGAAGGGCGCTATGGCGCTTTGCGTTCTTTGGAGAACCATCTGGTCGCAGCGCTTGTCCCATTCGCCCCGACCGGGTGAGTTGGCGATTTCCAGAATCTTGGAATCGCGCGCGGAAGAATTGCGCGCTGAATATGGACCCTCACCTTCGATCCTCTCCCTTTCAGGGCGAGGGGAAGAGCTGTGCGATTAGCAATCCGCATCCGTCGCCCCATCAAAGTTGACACCGCCTAATGGCGTTGGTACCTCTGATTGTAGGAAAGCAGAGCAGGGCGGCGAGGATTCAATGCAAATCACCGGGTTTCAGCAGTTTCTGGAAATTCTGACCGTTCCCGATAACATCCCGATCATCGCGATGATGATCCTCGTGATGTTTTTTACCTATATCGCCCTCAAGCAGGCTCGGCGCAACGATCAGTTGATCGAGCATGGGCATCGCGAACGTATCATCGACGAGATGAGGAAGTAGGCCACCAGCATGCCATTTGAGATCATCGCCGAGAATTGCACCGGATGCAGCGCGTGCGAAAAACGCTGCCCGACCGGCGCCATCTCGGGCCTGTCGAAAAAGGTTTATTACATCGAAGCCGCCATGTGCATCGATTGCGGCGCGTGCGGCGTGATTTGCCCCGACGACGCCATCATGAACAATCACGGCGAAATCACCCACGTGCTCAAGCGCGCCGAGCGCCCGGTCGCCGTCGTCCATCCTGACAACTGCAACGGATGCGGCGTGTGCGTCGACGTTTGCCCGTTCGATTGCATCTCGCCGTCGCCGGAAAACACCGCGGTCTATCTCGGCAAGGTGCAGGTCAACGAAAAGACCTGCGTCGGATGCCTGCTCTGCGAAGAGGTTTGCGGATGGGACGGAATCTACATCATGCCGTCCGGCGAGAAGGAGGCGTTCTACAGTTCCCTCGGTTACGACACCAGCGAGGAAACCGCCGCCTAATCTTTTTTCAGTATCTACGCGGCGCGGTTTTCGTTGCCGTCGTCGTGCTGGGTACTTTTCAATCTGTCTCCGCCGCCGATTTGTCGCCCGGGCCTGAGAATGACGCAGGAGCGGCGTGCGACGAAATCAAAACAGCTCTTCATGCCCTCGCCGATTCCGAACATGCGGAATCTCTTGCGCTCGATCTCGCGTCGGGCGGCGGCAATTCGACCGCGATCGTGATGGCGCGCCTGTCAGTCCTGCTTGATCGAACCAATGATTTGCGCGTCGCGCTGAGGCACGTCCGCCAAAGTGCGGTCGCGCGCGACCCGATGGTCGATCAATGCACCCGCATGGGATTTCGCGCGCTGGTGATTTCCGAGAAGCTGAGTTCTGACGTCGAGAGTGTGCTGTTCGGCGGCGACGACGATGCTTTCGCGCAGGCGCCAGCGCTCAAGCCTGGCGCGCCCGCCCCATCTCCGCTGGTTCCGCAACCCTGACGCCGCGCCCCGCGTTGCGCGGAAAGAACACGGCAGCGAGAGCGAAGATCAGCAGAGCAGCCTGCGCACCGAGCGATTGAATCGTCGGGAAGATACCGAGCATCGGAATCGTCGGCGCATAGTTCACGAAGGTTGCCGGCACCACCGACGCTTCCTGCAAACTCGCGACGCCCTGGCCGATGAACACGATCGCCAACGCATAGAGCATGAAAGAAGTCACGTGGAAGAAGAGCCGCATCGGAATTCGATCGGCGGCGCGCTGGATGACGACGAAGGTTGCGGCGAGCGCGATTGCGGCGGCGACAATGCCGCCCATCACCGCGTGACGCTCGACCGTTTCGGTCGCGCCGTTGGTGAGCGCCTGGAAAAACACGATCGTCTCCGCGCCCTCGCGCATCACGGCGAGAAACGCGGTCAGCCCGAGCGCGATACCGGGAATCTTGCTGTGCTCGGCGTCTTCGAGCTTGTGCGAGATAAACTTCATCCAGCGGTCGGCCTGTCCCTTCGAGGTCATCCACGAGCTGACATAGAAAAGGGTAGCGGCCGCGAACAGTTGAAAGACGCCTTCGAGCGTGTCGCTCGCGTCGTCGGTGATTAGATGGTTAACCGCCCACGCCAGCACGATACTGGCGAAGATAGCCGCAATCGCGCCGGCGTAGATGTCGCGCGATCTGCCAATTCGTCCGGCGCCTCGCGTACCGGCTGCGAGAGCAACAACGACCAGCATCGCCTCCATCCCCTCGCGAAAGAGGATGCCCAAAGAATAGAAAAAGTAGGCGATAGCGGTTTGCGTCATAGGCCCATTCAGTTTTTCAATGCATTCTGAGAATGATTCTCAATTACACAATGCTAGTATCAACCGCTCTCCAAGTCAAACGCACCTCGCGTCGCTCGACGCGTTCATACTTGCGACCATCCAGACCCGGTAGTAGCCTCAAAAATGAAGCGGGCCCGCCGAGTTTTCGTGCGCACGGCCGCTTCAAGTTTTTTCGGGGCTAGTTGCATAATTGAGGCTTCCAATTTCCTGATGCGATGCGTCTATTGCAGTAAGCGGGCGGGGTTTATCAGACGCGTCTGCATGCCATGCGCGAAAGTAGTCGCAATCGTTGATCGCGCAGGCGGCGAAGTCGGATTGGCCGGACTGGTAGATATTTTCGTGGCGGAAGGTCTCACGCGCGAGGAGGTTGACGTCGTGCTCGACGCGCAGGTCGGCGACGCGCCGACGATTCGCGACCGGCTGACTTCGAACATGACGAACCACCTGATGCGCAACCTCGGGATGCCGGGGCGTCAGTCGCCCGAAGACGTGATGAAGGTGCGCACCGCGATGCGTAGCGGCGGCGGCGCGGGAACGTGGACTGGAGGCGAGGATCCGCCGGATCATCATTAAGCGATGCCAGAAAAAGATCGAAGCGACTTTGCCGTGATGAATCGGATGATCGATCACATCCGGCTGCTGATTGCCGTCGATGACGAAGCGATCCCGGTCAAGAAAAAACTCGAAGCGCAGGCGATTCTCAAAGATTTCCAGGCGATGCTCGCGGAGGCGCCCGAGAATCAGGAGCGCGGGCGTATCAAGGGTTACTACGAAATCCTGTGCCGCGACGTGGGCGATGAGGCCGACGTTGCGGCGTTGCTTAGCTCGCTCAAGAATTATATCCCGTACCTCTAGTTCATGGCGGAGAATTTTTCGGAGAGACGAATGAGTTTGCATCAAATCGGCGTAATCGGGGCAGGACAGATGGGTGCGGGAATCGCGCAGGTCGCGGCGCAGGCGGAAATCGCCGTCGTGATGCATGATATCGCGCCCGACATGTGCAAGCGCGGAGTCGATACGCATCGCGCGCAACCTCGATCGCATGATCGAGCGCGGCCGCTTCAAGCCCGAGGAGCGCGATCGCGTGATGCGCCGGGTCGAGACCACCACCAATCTCGAGGACCTGGCCAAGGTCGGCTTCGTTATCGAAGCGGTTATCGAAAACGAGGACGCCAAGATCGCGCTGCTACAGAAGCTCGACAAGGTCTGTCCGCCCGAGACGATTTTCGCCTCTAATACGTCATCGATTTCGATCACCCGGATGGGTGCGCGGACCTCGCGCGCCGATCGCGTGATCGGGATGCATTTCATGAACCCGGTGCCGGCGATGAAGCTGGTCGAAATCATTCGCGGGCTCGCGACCTCTGAAGCGACGTTCCAGCAAACCCGCGCGCTCGCCGAGCAGCTCGGCAAGACCACGATGACCGCGCAGGATTTCCCGGGATTCATCGTAAATCGCGTGCTGCTGCCGATGATCAACGAAGCGATTTACACGATGTACGAGGGCGTCGGCGGCGTCACCGATATCGACACCGCGATGAAGCTAGGCACCAATCAGCCGATGGGCCCGCTCGAGCTGGCCGATCTGATTGGGCTCGACACCTGCCTCGCGATCATGGAGGTGATGCATCGAGTGCTCGGCGACGACAAGTACCGTCCATGCCCGCTGCTGAAGAAGTACGTCGACGCCGGCTATCTCGGCCGCAAATCTGGCCGTGGATTTTATGTATATGATGAGAAGGGTGCTTTGATTCCGCCACCGCGCTAAATGCGTGCCGCCTGCGGCGCGCGCCGAGGAAACCTCTATGGCAGTGAAGGCATTCATCCTTATAGACACGTCACCGGGAAAGGCGCGCGAAGTCGCGTCCAAGATTCGCGGAGTGCCCGGAGTTTCGGTGGCGCATGCGGTCACTGGCCCGCATGACATTATCGCGATTGCGGAAGCCGCCGACGTGACCTCGCTCGGCGAGCTGATCGTGCACAAGATTCAGAGCGTGACCGGCGTAAATCGGAGCCTGACGTCAATCGTCGCGGATTGAATCAGTCAAGGAAAAAGGTAGCCGAAGCACTCGCCCGCTCGGTGAATCGTATAGAATTAAACTAGCTCGGATTCAGGAAGATTGAATCGATGGCTGAACTACCGGTAATCAAGCGGCTCAAAAAAGACCTCGAGACGCTCAAGCATGAGCTGACCGTGGACCTGCCCAAGGAACTCGAGCGCGCGCGAGCGCATGGCGACCTGTCCGAGAACGCCGAATGGGCGATGGCGAAGCAGCGCCAGGAATTCCTGCGCGCGCGCGTCGGCAACCTCGAGACGCGAATCGCGGAGCTCACGATGATCGACCTCGAGACGATTCCGCGCGACACCGTCGGCCTCGGCAGCCGCGTCCGGCTCGAAGACCTCGACGAAGGCGGCATCGCAGAGTTCGAAATCGTCGTGCCCGAGGAAGTCGACGGCGCGCAGAACCGCATCTCGCTGTCGTCGCCACTGGGCCGCGCGCTGATCGGCAAAGCCGCCGAGGACGATATCGAAGTCGTCACCCCGAAAGGCAAACGCGCGTACATGGTGAAGAAGCTCACGACGATTCACGTCCTGATGGCATCGGAAAACGGCGACAAGTAAGACGCGGGGCTCCTCGCCCCGCACCCCGCGGCAGGGGTGACCCCTGCACCCAGCGTCAATCGCGAAAGTCGCGCGCGGCGCGCTACTTTGCTCTCGGTCAATAGGTGCGCCACTTCCGGGGCATACCTTTGTATGGACCGTTGTGCAGCCATTCGTCAATCAGTCAGTCCGCGACCATGGTTGATCCGTCATTGGGAGTGCGTCGGCTGGCGTCGAGAAAGATCCGGGGTCCCTCGGCTTCGCTCGGGATGACACAAAAAGCAGGCAACAGGAAAAAGAACCTGAGAGCAAAATGGCGTCCTCGCCATTTTGCGATTAGTACTTTTCACTGGGTGCAGGGGTCACCCCTGCCGGGGGTGCGGGGCGAGGAGCCCCGCGTCTCAATCCCCGTACATCGAATCGATCTGATCCTTGAAGTGCGCCTGCACGACTTTGCGCCGCACTTTTAGCGACGGCGTCAGCTCTCCGTTTTCCTGTGTGAGCGGCGGGACTATTGTGAATGTCGCGATCGCCTCGACGTCCGACAGTTGCTTATTGATCTCGCGAATCCGCCCCTGCACGAACGTCTTCAGCTCTTTTGATTTTGCGAGTGCGTCGGCGTTCTTTGGATCGAGATTGTTCTCCTTCAGAAAGTCCACGAGATTTTCGTAGTCCGGCACCACCAGCGCCGCGAGATGTTTCCGGCGGTCGCCGATAACGCACGCCTGGCTGATGAACTTGTCTCCGGTCAGCTTGCTCTCGACGTATGCGGGCGAAATATTCTTGCCGCCCGACAGCACGATGATTTCTTTCTTGCGATCTGTGATCGAGATGTATCCCTCGACGTCGATCTTCGCGATATCGCCGGTATGCAGCCATCCGTTTTCGTCGATCGCTTCTTTCGTCTCCGCCTTGAGCTTGTAGTACCCCTTCATTATATTCGGGCCGCGCAGCAACAGCTCGCCGTCGGGTGCGGTTTCGACCTGGATGCGCTTTAGCGGCAGTCCCACCGTGCCGATTCGAGTCCTGCCGTTGTGCAGATTGCACGCGACGACGGGCGACGCCTCGGTCAGGCCGTAGCCTTCGACGATTGGAACTTCGGCGGCCGACAGGAACCGGTTGATCTCCGTCGGCAGCGGCGCGCCGCCGGAAATCAGGTAGCGTATTCGGTTTCCGAAGATCGCGCGCACTCGCGCGAAGACCAGCCGCCTGAACACCGCCATCGAGAGCGCGAGCAGTGGCGGAACCGGCTTCCCTCGATGCCGATATTCTGCCGCTTGTTCGCCCGCGTCGAGCGCCATTTTGAATAGCCGCTGACGCATCGGCGGCGAGGTCTCGACCGTGCGCATCACGCGGCTATGTATCACTTCGAGCAGGCGCGGCACCGTGAGCACTACCGTCGGCTGGACCTCGGTCAGGTTCGACGCAATTTGCCCGAGGCTCTCCGCAAATGCGATCGTTCCTCCCGCCATCGCGACCGTGTAATAGCCCGCCGTCCGCTCGAACGAGTGCGCGATCGGCAGATGCGACAGCGTCATGTCGGTGTGGTCGAGCGCCGAGCGCGGTCAGCGCGTCCTCCGCGTTGGCAAGGAGGTTGCCGTGCGAGAGCATCACGCCTTTCGACGTGCCCGTGGTGCCCGACGTATAGATGATCGTCGCGAGGTCGTCGCTGCTGCCCTCGACGATCGCCGCCGGCGCCTCGGCGCTTAGCGACGCCGCAGTCATGACGGCTGGCGTTCCGTTCGCGGCGGGCGCGGATTCCGCGCCGCGATGCATCGCGACGATTTCGGTGACCTCGGGAATCGAGGCGCTGAGGCCGAGAATTTTCTTGACCATCTCGGGACCGTTGGCCGCGATGACTTTCGCGCCCGAGTCGCTGATGACGTGCGCGGTCTCCTCGATTCCGCTGGTCGTGTAGAGCGGCACGACGATCGCGCCGAGCCCGAGCACGGCCTGATCGACGACGATCCATTCGGGGCAATTGTCCGACAGGATCGCGACGCGATCGCCTGGGCGCACGCCGAGGCCGAGCAGCCCGGCGCGCAGCTTTCCGGCGGCCTCCGAAATCTCGGTCCACGAATGGTCGGTCCAGACCTTGTCGCGCTTGTCCTTCAGGAACGCGCGCGCGCCGTATTTCTGGGCCTGCGCCTCGAAGTTCTGGGAAAGGGTCGCCGCGCGATCAGGCATAAGAAACCAAGACCTCCTCGTCCTTAATTAGCGGTTGTAGCCCAAACATTTGTTGCCGCCAATCGCGCGACAAGAGCGATTGATGGAAGCGCAGCGTCTGCGATCCTGCGACCCGAACCGCTTGAAATTGCTGGCGAAATATGAGCGTCATGTCGGCGGTGATTAAGCGCAGGTTGCGGTGGTGGACAAGGATTTTTCATTTCACTAATCGTGGCGCTGACGGGCATAATCGCACCGAATTCATGAATCGCAACGCGTTGGCAGTTGGTATCAGCCGCCCTGATCGGCGCGGCGACGCTCGTCCGGTATTCGCACGTTGAAATCGCAGAGGTGACGCTTCGATGCTCGAGCATCTGTATTTTCCGCACGACATCTCGACCTTCGGTCCCAGGATCGATTGGCTCTTCGAGCTGATCTTCTGGATCGTGATGGTCGTCTGGATCGCGGTGATGATCGCGATGGTGGTCTTCATGGTCCGCTATCGGACCGGCCCGGCCGCAAGGCGGAATATATCGAAGGCAATTCGCGGCTCGAGATTGTCTGGACCACGGCGACCACGGTCATCCTGATCATCCTGGCTATAATGAGCCGATCGACCTGGGCCGATATCAAGGAGCATGGGCCGCCGGGCGACGTCTTCTACAAGGTGAACGCGAAGCAGTTCAACTGGGAAATCACCTACCCCGGACCCGACGGAAAATTCGGCACAAGAGCTCGAGATCGACAACGAGATGCATGTGCCGGTCAACAAAGTCGTGCGGATCGATCTGACGTCGAAGGACGTCATCCACAGTTTTTTCGTCCCGAACCTGCGCCTGAAGCAGGACGCGGTTCCGGGCCGCCTCATCCACGTCTGGTTCGAGGCGACCGAAACCGGGCAATACGAAATTCCGTGCGCGGAGCTTTGCGGCTTCGGGCATTCGGGGATGAAGGGCAATCTGACGGTCCAGTCGCAAGAGGATTACGACAAGTGGCTCAAAGACGAGTATCAGCAGAACAAGTAATGCCCGCACTCGCCGGCCCCGTCCTACGGAAGGAGCTAGTCGAAGATGAGTAGCACGGCAGCGGTTGCGGCACACGGCGGCGCTCACGCTGAGCATCATCAGCTCAGCTTCATGCGCACGTATATTTTTTCCGAAGATCACAAAATGATCGGGCGCCAGTTCCTGTTCATGGCGCTCTTCATGATGTCGATCGGCGGACTGATGGCGATGCTGATGCGGTGGGAACTTGCGTTTCCCGAAACCGCGGTCCCCGGTTTCCACTGGGTGCCCGAGCCGTTCATGTATGACGGCGCGATTCCGCCTAACACCTACAACGCGATGTTCACGATGCACGCCACCATCATGATTTTCTTCG
>CAVUUH010000004.1:0-13828 GCA_963744545.1 uncultured delta proteobacterium | reverse complement strand
CTGCGATTGTTCTGCCACTGGAGCGGTCGCAGATTCGAAAGGTCGTCGGTCCCACCTTGTGAGGGCAGCGTGATATGACCAATTTCCCAACCGAAGTAGGACAGCGTTTCTCCATGGGCGCTGTACTGCATCCATGCGCCGAACGAGTCGCGGCGATAGAAGTTCCCGTTGTACCCCTCCGCGATTTTACCTTTCGCCCAAACGCTGAGCTTTAACTGCTCGCTGGCCGAAGCAAACTTATATTGGTACGCCATACCACTACAGCCCCCCTTCCGAATAGAAGAGCTATATATAGACGCGGCGGAGTTGCAGCAAGGAGCAAATGTACATTTTGGCTTACTGAATTAGCATCTTGTTGATCGTTGAGAACCAGAGGAAGAGTCGGCATCAATGCATCATCAGCGGATTGAACGTGCCCTCGGTCACGTCGCCGCTGTTGATCGCTTGATGGAACTCGTTGTGCGCGGGAACCAGCGATCGGAAGAACGATCCGCGATTCTCGGGGTGATAGAAGCTGCCTGCGAGATCGAACAGGCTGCCGCCCTCCGAGGACGGCCGCATCCGCCACAACGGCATCGCGGTCGCGGTCAGGCCGCTCGAGTCGTAAAATTCCGCAGCCAGCCATACGTACACTTCGCTGTCGATATAGATGATCGTCCGCATCGCTGACGCCGACCCTTCGGGAAATCGCGGCCGCATCTCTAGGATATACGCATGGCGGAGTTCGAACGGCTCCTCGCCGAGCGCGAGGCCGTCGGCGCCGGTCTTGAATCCTGCCGGCTCGTCATCGGCGGCAAGGCACGCCAGAATCACAGTGCTGCCGAGCAGGCGATACTGATAGTTCTCGGTCTTGGGCAAAGCATAGGCCCAGTACGGCTGATGGCATCCGCGGCATGCTTCATTCGGATAGGCCAGGTTCACGGCGATGCGACGGATGCGGCGCGACTCTTCACTGAATGAAAAAAATTCGTCGGGATGCTTCGGGTCGAGGTAGCGAATCCAGATACCCGCGCCTTCGCTCGGACTGCCGCTGAGGTCGGTCATCCATTGATTGCATCTCGCTTTCCACTCGACGCCCATTGCGTCGCTGCCAATCGTCGGGCGCGGATCGACGTCCGTGCGATGGGCAAAGCGCAGGAACTCGAACTGCTCGCAGCCGTAATCGGCGTCGCTCTTTGGAACGATTTTCAGCGGGCTTGCCGGATCGGATTCGTACGCGTTGCTGCTCCAGGGCGCGATCGAAAAATCGTCCGGCATGAACGGTCCCATGTGCCAGTTGTACGCAATCTTCACGGCGCTCTTCGGGTTGCTCGCGTCGATCAGAGGAAATGGCACGCCAGCGACGTAGTTCTTGATGTAGTCGTCACTGTCGAGCGCGACTTGCGCGGCATATTTTTCGGTGGCGTGCTGAAAGCCTTGCGACCATTCGACGCGTCGCTCAGGGAGAACGCGCAACTTGAACCCATGAGCAATCGCAAACCTGGCGGCAGCAGGAACATAGCGCGTGTACTGGTCTACGTTATCGGAACGATCACAGTCCCGGGCTTCAATTCTGCGGCAGTCGCGGGACTTGCAGCAGCGCTCGGCGTCGCAGGAGCAGCAACTTGCGCTCGCACCTCGACGCGCGCTGTAACCAACACAATCGTAGCAACCAGGAAAACCCCTATGCGAGTCACCAACCGCATGCCGAGAGTCTCAGGGGGCCGGCTGCGGTCACAGGTCCGCACGATTCAGTATTTGGCGGATTTTGGATGAAAGCTGGGCGAGCGTGAAAGGTTTGGAAAGCAGTTCGACGCCGGGATCGAGTCTGCCCTGATGGACAATAGCACTGCGCGCGTAGCCGCTCGTAAAGAGCACTCTTAGATGAGGCCTTCGCAATCGGGCCTCGTCCGCCAATTGGCGCCCATTGAGTCCGCCCGGGAGTCCAATATCGGTAAAGAGCAAGTCGATATCGGAGCGTCCTTCGATAATCCGGAGCGCTCGTGGCCCATCAGACGCCTCTAACACTCCGTAGCCTAACTCACGCAGCATCGTTGTCGTATTAGCCCGCACGTCCCGGTCATCTTCAACCACGAGGACCATCTCTTCCCTGGTACCGGCCATCAGGGGAGATCGCCCCGCTTGATCGATCCTTTCCTTGGCCTCACCGACCAACCTGGGCATATAGATCCTGATGGTGGTTCCCTCGTTGGGCTGACTGTCGATCTTTACGTGACCGCCGGATTGCTTGACGAAGCCATAAACTTGCGAGAGGCCAAGTCCGGTGCCGTGTCCGGCACCCTTGGTGGTAAAGAACGGCTCGAATGCCTGGGCAATGACTTCGCTGGTCATTCCCGTTCCGGTATCGCTGACCGCTATCATTGCATATTCGCCGGCGACCGCTTCTTCATTTGATGCCGCGTAGGCGTCGTCAATCTTCGCGTTCGCAGTTTCAATCGTGAGCGTGCCGCCGTTGGGCATGGCGTCGCGCGCATTCACCGCGAGGTTTAACAATGCATTCTCGAGTTCGCTGGCATCGGCAAAGCTGCGCCACAGTCCGGCCGCAAGAACCGTTTCGATGCTGATAGTCTCGCCAAGGCTACGCTGCAAAAGGTCTGACATGCCGGTGACCAGGCGGTTTATGTCGAGGGCCTTGGGATCCAGAGGTTGCCGCCGCGAAAATGCGAGCAACCGCTGCGTCAGCGTTGCCGCACGTTGCGTACCCAGGATGCCGCGTTCGATAAGCCTTCCCAGGTCAGCATAGCTGCGTTTCTCGACCCGTTGCTGCAAGAGATAGAGATTGCCTGAAATGACCTGGAGCAGATTATTGAAATCGTGCGCGATGCCGCCCGTGAGTTGGCCGATCGCTTCCATCTTTTGCGCCTGGCGTAGTGCTTCCTCCGCTTGCCGCCGTCCCGTCATCTCGACTGCTTCAGGCACGATTGTGACGACGTCGCCATCCGAGTTGCGAACGGGACGCATCTGAAACTCGAACCATCGCCAGCCACCGGCGGGCAGGTTCACATGGATTTCCTGGCGCACGATTTCGCCACTTGCAACGATCGGGATCGCCGCGCGCACAGTTTCAGGCATGCCAGGAGTGCCCGTGAACCAGGGCGTCTCCCAGAATGGTTTGCCGATGACGTCTTTAAGCGAAGCCTCGATACCCGCGAGCGACGTGGCGTTGGCATCCAGCAGCGTGCCGTCGGGCGACATCAGGCCCATGTAGGTATAGCTGGTTTCAAAGATAGTGCGCAGGCGCGCTTCCTTCGCCCGCAGCTCCGCCGTGCGCTCAGCAACTTGAAGCTCGAGTGTCTCGTTGAGTCGGCGCGGTACTCCCTCGGCTGCGCGGCGCTGCACCGCCATCTCGAGATTCGCCCGGACGCGCGCCAGCAACTCGCGCGCGCCGAACGGCTTGACGAGGTAGTCGTCGGCGCCGGCGTCGAGACCTTCAATGCTTGCCTCCTCACCGGCGCGCGCGGAAAGCAGAATCACGGGCACGTCGCGAAGATCGCTGTCGCTGCGTAGCGCATTCAGCAGGCCCAAGCCGTCGAGCCGCGGCATCATAACGTCGCTCAGCACGAGGTGTGGTTTCCGCCGACGCGCTGACTCGAGGGCAGCCAGTCCGTCACTAACTGCCTCGACTGCGTAGCGCTCGCCAAGCAGGCGGCGAAGGTAGTCGCGCATATCACCGTTGTCGTCGGCGATAAGAACGAGAGCCTTGTCCGCCGAATCGCTGGTGCCAATAAAGGAACGCATCGCCGATTCGTTCTGGATTGGGTATTCGGCCAGCGGTTCGCCGGGCAACCACCTGAGGGCCTCTTCGACGAACGCTTGAGCGCGCGGTTCGGTTGGAGCAAGCAGACGCGCAATCTTGATCCGATCGGGCGGCAGATGGGCGGCTCCAAGCGGCATCGTAATGATGAACGCCGATCCTTTTCCGGGCGCGGTGTCCACGCGAATGTTACCGCCGTGAAGCCGCACCAGTTCCTGTACGAGAGCCAGCCCGATGCCGGTGCCTTCGTGGGTTCGTCCGACCTGACCCTCGATACGATGAAAGCGCTCGAACAGGCGCGGTATCTCATGCCCCGGGATGCCGGTACCCGTGTCGCGCACCGTGAGCTCCGCGCTTTGCCGCCGGGCGGGAGTTTGAGTGAAACCCCTATCTCACCCTCGAGAGTATATTTGAACGCATTCGAGAGCAGGTTGAGAACGATCTTCTCCCACATGTCGCGATCGACGTAAGCCGTTTCCGGCAAGGGCTCACAATCAATCACATAACCAAGCCCGGCCTGATCCATCGCCGAGCGAAAGGTGCTTGCGAGTTCCGCAGTGTACGCGGCCAGATCTGTTGGCTCATAGACTCCTTCGAAACGGCCCGCTTCAATTCGCGAGAAATCGAGCAGCGTGTTCACGAGCCTGAGCAGACGAAGTCCGTTGCGATGAATCAGTTCGATTTCGTCACGCCTGGCGGTGACTGCGCCAGAGGTACCGTCGCGTCCGAGCAAATCTTCGAGAGGACTCAGCATCAGCGTGAGCGGCGTACGAAATTCGTGGCTGGCGTTCGAAAAGAATGTGGTCTTGGCGCGGTTGATCTCCGCCAGGGCCTCGGCGCGCTTCCTTTCTTCCTCGTAGGCGCGAACGTCGGCCAGGCCAGCGGCAACCTGCCCGGCCAGCAGATTGATGAATCCGCGATAGTTGTCGTTGAAAGGCCGATATGGATTGAGACCGGCGATTAACACACCGGCGGGCTTCTCTTGCCCCTGATGCCGGATCGGCACAGCGACCGCGCTGTGAGGACTCTCGCGCCACGCACCTGCGGGCAAGTTCGGAAAGCGCTTGGCGAGATCGTTGATGAGTATCAGTTCAGATCGCGCAAGCACTTCGCGTATAGGCCATGGCTCTCCCGCCACGCCTGTTTGAATTATCCCGGGAGCGGCAGGATGTGAGGCGTCGATTCCGGTGTGCGAGACCAGGCGTGCGCGCGACCCGTCCGTCTCGATCAGATAGATCAGGCTGAAAGGAGTATCGTAGAGGTTGGCGCCGACGCTTCGGCCAATCGCGGCGAATAACTCGTCTAACTCGCGAGTGTTAGCGATTAGCGCCGCTGTCTCACGCAATACAGTCAGCCGCCTTTCCGCTATGTACCGATTGGTATCTTCGACCACGATGCAGAGCAGGCCGCCTATCTTGCCGTTGTCGTCCGGGAGCGGGCTGTATGAGAAGGTATGATAGGTCTCTTCGGGGAAGCCGGACCGCTCGAGTAACAGGAAGAGATCCTCGTCGTAAGTCGCCTTGCCATGCTTGACTACTTCTTCAACCCTTGGCGATAAGTCCGGCCACGCTTCCGCCCACACTTCGTGCGCAGGCCGGCCGAGCGCCCATGGGTGCTTCTTGCCAAGGGTCATCTCGCGATAGGCGTCGTTGTACAGGAACGTCAGTTCGGGGCCCCAGCCGATCCAGATGGCGTAGCGCGAATCGAGCATGATTCGAACGACGGTCTTTAAGCTGTCGGGCCAATTGTGCGGCGGTCCCAGGCTCGTATGGCTCCAGTCGCGGGAACGCATCAGCGAAACGGTTTCGCCATTGCCAGACAGGAATTCAGGAGCCTTGACGGCGTCAGTCTTCTTGTCGGTCATGTCCCGGTGCGCCGCTCATGGGAAGGTCGCGGCGTTTGGCTAATACTAAAACGTAGAGGCTCCAAGAAGATAAGCTCGGCTTGGGTTTTACAAGCTTTTCAAGAATTCGATCAACACCTCATTGATTTCTTTGGGGCGTTCTTGCTGCACCCAATGGCCGGCGCCCGGGATGATCACTTTCTTTTTCAGATTTGGAGTGAAGGCGCCCGCCAGATCGTAGCCGCCGGGGATCATTTTGCCGACCACGTCATGCTCACCGGCGGCGAACACTGCCGGCTGACGCAACTTGGCGCCGTCGAGGAAAGGCGTCAGTTCCCAGTTGCGATCGGAATTGCGATACCAGTTAACTCCACCGCGAAAGCCCGTTCGCTTGAACTCGCCGGCAAAGAAATCCAGGTCGGCTTCCGTCAGCCACGGCGGCAACTTCTCCGGTACCATGCCGGTTTCGATAAATTTTTTCGTCTTGGGGAACAGGAATGAGAACTGTCCGTCGCCCGACGCGGAGTACAGAACCATCGCCATCGAGCGGCGCGGGTCGGCATCGAGTTCCTTCTCGACCTTGCCCGGCTCCTGGAAATAGAGCTGATAAAAATGCTGGTCGCCGGCGAGTGCCTTCATCCCGTCAGTCGGACGCATCGCGCCTCTCGGAAAATACGGAACGCTGAGCAATGCGATCGCGCGAAAGATGTCGGGGCGCAATAGCGCCGAGTTCCACGCGACCGGCGCGCCCCAATCGTGACCAACGATTACCGCCGACTCGACGCCTAGGCTGTTGACCAGCCCGACGATATCGCCGACCAGGTTCAGGATGTTGTACGACTCGATAGGCGCGGGCGCGTCAGTCTGTCCGTAGCCGCGCTGGTCCGGCGCGACAACCCGAAAACCCGCCGCCGCGAGCGCGGGAATCTGATGCCGCCACGAGTACCACGACTCCGGCCACCCGTGGCACAACACAACCAGCGGCCCGCTGCCCTGCTCAACGTAGTGCATCCGAATGCCGTTGGTGTTGACAAACTTATGCTGCAGTTCAGACATGTTCCCTCTGGCGGATATCTAACCTATTTTTCGTAACGGCTTTGTTTTGATTTGATCGCTTTGATGACGCTGTCGTGCTGTTGTCCCGGCACGACGTCTTTGAGATGCAACCGCTGGTCGATGCGCGAATATTGGAGGTGCAGGCGCCAGCCGGTCATCTTGTCGATGTCCGCCCGATAGATTGCCTCTTTGATGCCGGTAATTTTGTGCAATCTGGTTTTAGGAAAGCTCCGCGTCGCGTGAGCCTCGTTGTTTTCGAGTTCTGCGATTGACTCGAGCAGCTGCAGCCGATGGCGATCGTCGGGAAGAATTTTCTGGCACTCCATCAAAATCCCGAAATCGTCCACCAAGCCCTTTGGCTGAGCCATGCGAAGTTATTTTTCGAGTTCCAGGCCGCTCGAGGATCGATAGAACTGTGCCGTAGCTTCGAGAAAGTCGCCGTTCTGGAGGTGGTGGTTGAAAATCCGAAGCAAGCTGAACTTGAGCGCGTCGAACAACGGATCCTCGTCGTACGCGAAAAGTACCTGAATTTTCGGAGTGACGCGGAGCACCCAGACCGTCGAGGTGAGATTTCCGGGCAAGTGCGGCTTTAACGGGCGATAACAATGAGTAAAGAAAGCTCGCCGGTCTCGCTTGAAGGTCTGAATGAGCCGGTCCAGCTTTCGCGTAACGTCGGACTGCTCTTTCGCCGCCAGTTTATCGAGGTCTCTCCGGTACTCTGCGCTCGTATCAAGTTCGAATTTCATCGGCATTTCTGCGTCGCACTTTAGCATACGAACTTGCGCGATGACTGCTCCTATCTACGAATGCTTGACCTTTTTGATTTCTTCGGCCATCTCGGGCACCGCTTTGAACAAGTCGGCGACCAGGCCGTAATCCGCGACGGCGAAAATCGGCGCTTCTTCATCCTTGTTGATTGCGACGATGACCTTCGAGTCCTTCATCCCCGCCAGATGCTGAATCGCGCCTGAAATTCCGACTGCGATATAAAGTTCCGGCGCGACCACCTTGCCGGTCTGCCCAACTTGCAGGTCATTGGGCACGAAGCCCGCATCGACCGCTGCGCGCGACGCACCCATTGCAGCGCCCATCTCGTCGACCAGCGGCTCGAGCACGGTCTTGAAATTTTCTCCCGATTTGAGGCCGCGGCCACCCGACACGATTATCCGCGCCTCTGTGAGTTGCGGTCGATCGCTCTTGGTCGCGTTGAACGAAACGAATTCCATCTTGAGTGCGGCCGCGTCTATTTCGGCGTCCTGCTTTTCTACCGGAGCGGCAGCGTCGGCCGGCTTGGCGGCGTCGAATGCGGTTCCGCGCACCGTCAACACTTTGATCGGCCCATCGAGCTCGACCGTCGCCATCACGTTGCCGGCGTAGGTCGGGCGCACGAACGTGTGTTCGTCGTTGATCGCGGTGATTTCCGACGCCATCGGAGCGCCGAGTCGCGCGGCCAGCCGCGGAAACAAATCTTTGCCGATCGCAGTCGCGGTCGCGAGCACGAATTCCGCGTTTTCCTTTTTCGCCAGCGCGGCAAAGGCCTGCGCGTGCGCGTCGGCGAGATAGTTCTTCAACGCCGGATGCGCCAGCGCGATAACTTTGGCGACCCCGTACTTGGCAATTTCGCCCGCCGCCGATTCGGGCGCGTCGCCGGCGACGACTGCGATTGCTTTGCCGCCGCGCTTTTTCGCCAGGTCGAGGCCCGCATGAACGGCGGTCAGCGTAGTTTTGGGGAAATGTCCCCCCTGATGCTCCGCGAAAATCAGAACGTCACCCATTTCAATTCACTCCGGAAAAGCGATCACAAATATCGTTCAAATAACTTTGGCTTCGGTATGAAGAACAGCGACCAACTCCTGCACTGACGCGACCTTGCGCCCGGCCTGTCGCTTGGGCGGCGCGGCCATCGTCTTAATCTTCAGCTTGGGAGCGAGATCGACGCCGAGGCTGTCAGCGGGAATCTCCTTCAGCTCCTTCTTGCGCGCCTTCATGATTCCCGGCAGCGACGCGTAGCGCGGCTCGTTAAGGCGCAGGTCGGTGGTGATGACGGCGGGGAGCTTGAACGCGATCGTCTCGAGACCGCCGTCAACTTCGCGCACGACCGAGGTTTTTTCGGGCGTAATCTCGACCTTCGATGCGAACGTAGCTTGCGGCCATCCGAGCATCTCGGCGAGCATCTGGCCGACCTGGTTCGAGTCGTCGTCGATTGCCTGCTTGCCCAATATGATGAGGTCGGGCTTTTCGTCGCCGGCAATCTTCGCGAGGATTCTCGCGATCGCGAGCGAGTCGAGCGCGGTGTCGGTCTTGACTAGAATTGCGCGGTCGGCGCCCATCGCGAGCCCGGTACGCAACTGCTCCTGCCAGGTCGACTGCCCGACCGTGACGAGCACGACCTCGCCGGTCTGCTTCTCCTTGATACGGAGCGCCTCTTCGATCGCGATTTCGCAAAACGGGTTGATGACCCATTTCACGTTGTCGGTGGCGATACCGGTGCCGTCGGGCAGCACGCGGATAGTGGTCGCAGGATCGGGAACTCGCTTGATTGGAACCAGGATTTTCAACGCCTTAACACTCCACGCATGATTTCATGCATCGAAAAGAATCTGAGAACCGAACAGTGGCACAGGGAATCGAGCCGATAAACGCAAAATTTCTAACAACGGCGCGCCAGTCAGTCAAACCATACTAATGAGAGACCGGCGGCGCAAAGGGCGCAGGAAGGATCCGGGATTCTTCGCTTCGCTCTGAACGACACGATGACGAAAGACTCAAAAATTGATCATGCGGGCACGTTGCTGTGATCCGGAACCCTCACCTACCGGCGGCTGCGCCCGCCGGCCGCCTTGTATCTGTGAGTTGAGTTGTGCAGAAGGAGAAGAACAACCAGCACGGCGCGGCAGATCGAGGTCGCCTGGGTCGCAAGAGGCCGAGGGAGAGTGTGATCGTCGCGCCGTCATAACCGGCCGTAAGCCCGAACAGTCGCTGGAGCGGCGGCGGCGCCAGCCGACCGCCAGCTCGAATCGCGCAAGGCTGGGCAGGGCCGGACCCAAGCGGAGGCGCATGGCGATGGAACTATACGTGGGAATCGATGTGGCCAAGGAGCTGCTGGAGGTCGCAACTTCCAGCGGCGAGAGCTTTAGCGCGCGCAACCATGACGCCGGCCGCGCGCAGTTGATCGAACGCCTGCTCAAGCTCAGCCCCGCACTAGTGGTGCTGGAGGCGTCCGGCGGTTACGAGCAAGCGCTGTTGGTGGAATTGGTCGCAGCCAATATCCACTGCGCCCGGGTCAATCCCACCGACGTGCGTTACTTCGCCCGCATGCAGCGTCAGTTCGCCAAGACTGACCGGCTGGATGCCAAGCTGTTGGTGGCCTTCGCAGAGCATCGCGCGACTGATCTCATACCCGCGCGGCTCGACCCCGAGCGCGATGAACTCAAGCTGCTGGTCAACCGCCGCACCCAGTTGCTGCGGATGCTGACCGCCGAGCGCAATCGGCTGGCGCAGGCGCCCAAGTGGCTGCGCAAAAGTATCGGGCGCACGATTGGCGCGCTCGAGCGTGAGCTCGGCACCATCGACCATCAGATCGCCCAACGGGTGAATGCCTCGGCCCGCCTGAAGCCGCTCCAGCAGCAACTCACCAGCGTGCCGGGCGTGGGCCCGGGGCTGTCCAACATGTTGCTCGCGTGCTTGCCCGAACTGGGCCAGCTCAACCGCCGCGAAATAGCCGCCCTGGTCGGGGTGGCACCGTTCAGCCAAAAGAGCGGACGCTGGCAGGGTCACGAATCGATCTTTGGCGGCCGCGCATCGGTGCGCAGCGTGCTCTACATGGCCACCCTCTCGGCAGTCAGCTGCAATCCAACCGTGTGCGTCTTCTATCGCCGCCTGCGCCAGAGTGGCAAACCCGCCAAGGTTGCGCTCACCGCCGCCATGCGCAAGCTGCTCACCGTCCTTAACGTCATGCTCAAAACTCAAACCTCGTGGAGGCCTCCTTGCACTATCGCGGTATAAATAACCGGGTTGTCCACAAGTCCACAGGCGGGGTCCTTCCTTGGACCCCAGAGCCTGTGGACCCTGTGGCCAACCCGGTTTCTCCCTTGACCCCAAACACAGTCGCTCTCCCGTGAATGAACGGTCGAGGTAATACCACGCCACCGTCTCCCAAAAGAACCTGGGAGCGAAATGGCGTCTTCGACATTTCGCGATTTCTTAACACTGGGTGCAGGGGTCACCCCTGCCCAAGGAAGCGTGAAACCCACGGTGGGTTTCACATCTGATTATTCGTTGTAGCCGAGGCGATGGGACAGTTCGCGGCCAGCGTCCAGCAGGCTCGGGGCGATTTCGGCGGTGATTCGTTCGGGGCCGATTCTGTAAGTTGGGCCGGCAACCGTGACTGAGCCGACGACTGAGCGGGTGTAGTCGCGGATTGGGACGGCGACCGACGAGACCTCTTCGATGAACTCGCCGGAGTCGGTCGCGTAGCCGTCGCGCGCGACTGCTTCGAGTTGCGCGAGCAGGATTGCGCGATCAGTTATGGTGCGATCGGTGAAGCGCTTGAGTGCCTCGGGCAGTGCGGACCTGAGCTGACCTTCAGCGTCGAAGGCGAGATGCGCTTTGCCGGCTGCGGTACAATGAAGCGGGAGCGTGATTCCGATTGGCGGCGTGATACGCACGGCGCGATCCTCGGCCTCGGCGGCTTCGAGCGGCACGACGCCGTCACGGCGGACGATCGCGACGTAGGCGCTCTCACGGCATTTTTTGGCGACATCGGTGAGGATCGGGCGCGCTTGCCTGACGATGCCCATATGATGGATGTAACGGCGACCGAGGTGCAGGCATTTGATGCCGAGGCGATAATTCTCAGTGGCTTTGTTTTGCTCGATGTAACCGCGAGCCTCGAGCGTCGCGAGCAGGCGAAAGACGTTGTTCTTATGCAGCTTGAGACGTTTGGAAAGTTCCGTCACGCCGAGTTCGTCGACGTCGCCGAAGAATTGTTCGAGCACGTCGAGCGCATGCGCGACGGATTGGATTACGTAGTTAGTTTTGTCGCGTCGAACCATTTTCTTTTTCAGTATCTATACGAGGATTCGCAGAACAAGCCGGGTATGTAAAAGTGTTTTACTTTAAGTGACGAGCGCGAAGTCTGTCAACGACGCTTTGTAAATTCTCGCAAATTCGCGCCAAGTAGCTGATATTTAAAGGAAAAGATACTCTATCCTCAGGCTCTCAAAACAGGATTTCAGCATGCCAAGACAACTTCCCGCCGATTATTTCAGACGCGTTGACGACGACGATGATGAGGTATTTTACTCGGTCCCGCGACTCGTCACCCATATCGACGACGGCGCGATTGCGAAGGTCGGCGAGATCTACGCGCAACTGCTGCCGCAGGGCGGCGCGATTCTCGATCTGATGAGCAGTTGGCGATCCCATCTGCCGGCGCATATCCAGGCGTCGCGAGTGGTCGGGCTCGGGATGAATCGTGCGGAGATGGAAAATAATCCGACACTCACCGAGGTCGTCATTCACAATCTCAATCGCGCGCCGCGGTTGCCGTTTGCCGACGCTGAGTTCGATGGCGCCGTCGTGACGGTCTCGGTGCAGTACATGACCCGGCCGATCGAGACGTTCATCGAGGTCGCGCGCGTGCTCAAGCCCGGTGCGCCGTTCGTCGTAACGTTTTCAAATCGCTGTTTCCCGACCAAGGCGGTTGCGATTTGGCAGCATCTCGACGACTACGACCACGGCAAGCTGGTTGGCAGCTACTTTATGGAAAGCGGCGCGTTTGAGAATATAGATTTCATAGACCGCAGCGCGCCGACTTCGCCGCCGTCAGATCCGATTTGGGCGGTGGTGGGATACAAGACGCGCGAGGCAACGAGTTGATCAAGAATCGCGGCATGCGTCATCTGGCGCTCAAGGTTTCCGACGTCGAGCGCGCCAAGGACTTTTACGTCCGCGTGTTCGGGATGAAGCTTGTCTGGCAGCCCGACCCCGACAACGCGTATCTGAGCTCGGGATGCGACAACGTCGCGTTGCATCGCGGTGACTATGGCGGTGACGAGCAACGGCTGGACCATCTCGGGTTTATCGTGCCGACGATCGCCGACGTCGAGGCTGGATATGCGTGGGCGAAGAGCATCGGCGTCGAGATAGTGCACGAGCTAAAGCACCATCGCGACGGATCGGTGTCGTTCTACATTCGCGATCCCGACGGCAACGTGATCCAGGCGCTCTACGAACCGACGATAAGCCCGCAGTCTTTCTCGTAATCACGGAGAAAACCTCATGATGCTCAAAGGGCGCGCGACCGCCGAAGCCACTGCTACATATGCGAAGCGTTTCCCCGAGCTGCCGGGAAATTTCAGGCCGGCGCTCGGAGTGTCGGTATCATCGATTGGAATCGGCACCTATCTCGGCGAACCCGACGACGAGACCGACCGCGCCTACGAGCAGGCGATCAAGGCGAGTCTTCGCGGCGGAATTAATGTGATCGACACAGCGGTGAACTACCGCTTCCAGCGCAGCGAACGGAATATCGGCAAGGCTCTTAGCGAGCTGGTCGAGGCGGGCGAGATCGAGCGCGATCAGGTGGTGGTCGCGACCAAGGGTGGGTACATCACGTTCGATGGCGAGGTGCCGCCGAATCCGCGCGCCTGGTTCGAAGAGCATTACGTGAAAACCGGAATCGTGTCGCCCGCCGATCTGGTCGACGGATCGCATTGTATGACGCCGAAGTATATCGGCGCGATGCTCGAGCTGTCGCGCAAGAATCTGAATCTCGAGACGATCGACATCTACTATATTCACAATCCCGAGACGCAGCTCGAAGCCGTCGATCGCAAGGAGTTCCTCAAGCGTATCGCGACGATTTTTGAATTCCTGGAAGGCGCGGTGGCCAACGGGAAGATCGGCGTATACGGCACCGCCACGTGGAACGGCTTTCGTGCGGCGCCGACGGAGCGCGGATGGCTGTCGCTCGACGAGTTGATGCGAACGGCGCGCGAAGTCGGGGGCGATGCGCATCATTTTCGCGCGATCCAGCTGCCGTACAACCTGGCGATGCCCGAGGCGGTCACGCGTTCCAACCAATTTGTGCACGCTGGCAAGGCGACTCCCCTTGCCGCTGCGAAAGCGTTCGGACTCGCGGTATGCGCGAGCGCGTCGCTGCTGCAGGGGCA
>CAVUUH010000003.1:0-37117 GCA_963744545.1 uncultured delta proteobacterium | reverse complement strand
AACGCCCCAGTCACAAGCCGGGCGCAAGCGCGCAGTGCTCGCTACGGTGGTATGCGTGTTGATCGCAGTGCCGATTTTTCTGACCTTGATAAGCAGTCGCAAGTACCCGCCTATCAACGACATCACGACCGATTTTGACAATCCCCCCGAGTTTATTTACGCGCAGAAGCTGCAGCATGAACCGAATCGCGACATGAAATACGACAAGACGAAGTATGCCGACCGACAGCTGCAGGGTTACGGCCCAATCGGCCCGATCAAGGAGCACCTCGATCCGGCGGCGGCATTTGCGCGCGTAACCGAGGTCGCCAAGGCATCTCCGAACTGGACGATTACCTATACGGATCCGGCCACGAAGACGATCGAGGTCGTCGCGACCTCAAAGCTGTGGCATTTCAATGATGACGTCGTTATCCAGGTTCGTCCCGCCCCCGACGGCACCAGCTTGATCGAGATGAGATCGAAGTCGCGCGACGGGATCGGCGATTTCGGCGTCAATGCCCGGCGTATCCGGCATTTTTTCGATCGCGTCGCGCTCGCGCGCAGCCCGACCGATCAGAATCCCGCCACTGACGAAGATCAGCCTTAGGAGGCGACTCCGCTATTGCTTGAGCGCACGGATCGTTCGCATCACGGCGGCGTTGCGATCTTCGTTGACCGGATTCGTGAACACGATTGCGGTGCCGATTCCCGGCGCGCATAGCTCCTGCAGTCGCTCGCGTACGCGCGACTCCGATCCGACCAGCAGGGTCGCGTCGATGAGTTCGTTGCTGACCGCGTTGATTGCTGCGTCGGCATCGCGGCCCGCCGCTCGAATCGCCGAGATTTCCCGCTCGAAGCCCGAATGCGCCATCATGTTGCCGTAAAATTTCAGCGCGCCGTAGCGCGACAGCAGCTTGCGCGCAGGACGTCGGGCAGCTTCGAGATCATCTGAAATGAATGCGGTTGCGAACAGCGTCGGCTCGATCTGTTTGACGTCGCGGCCGGCGATCTTCGCGCCCTCGGCCAACTCGCCGATCGCTTCCTTGACCCGCGCCGGCGGAAAGAAATTGAAGATGACGCCGTCGCCGATTTCGCCGGCCAGCTTGACCATCGGGCGCGACACGCCCGCCAGGTAAAGCGGCAGCTTCGCGCTGACGCGCGGCCCCGTCTTGCCGCCGTCGAGCATCGCGCGCAAGGTCTTCACCGTTTCGCGCATCCTGGTCAGCGGAACGCCCATCTCGATTCCGAGCGCGGAATTGCCTTCGCGATGGCCCGTGCCCAGGCCGAGAATAAATCGTCCGCCGGTAAATTCCTGGACCGCCGCGGCTTCATTGGCGAGCAGATTCGGATGGCGCAAATAAATGTTCGTGATCGCGGTGCCGAGTTTGATTCGCTTGGTGTGAAGCCCGAGCGCGAGCGAGCACGCCAGCGAATCGTTGTTCGCCTCGGTCATGAAAACGCCGGAAAAGCCCGCGTCCTCCGCCGCGCGCGACCATTCGATCAGGCGCGCGGGCGGACTGTCGGGAAGAATCGTGCAGGCGAGTGCAATTTTCGCCATGATGAATTCCTTTCGTCTGACTGACGCGAGACTTTCATCAAGCGGGAGTTTCCGTCAAGCCGTGTGCCGCTGAGAACCTGCGTCAGTCACATCTGACTGGACTCTTTTGCCCATCGCATCGTACAGATTAAGCGCGTATGCCAACGATGCGGCCGTTTTCCTTTTTCACCGGTCACATCCCAACCTGGAGGACGAATGCGATGAAACGATTTGCTGTGGCATTGATCGCGACGAGTATGCTTATGACTGCAGTCGGTGTGGGACTCGCAAAAGATCTGAGTCCGACGGGGCCGAGGAGGCGTTCGTCGACGCGGTCGGGGTCTGCGGCCCGTCGAGCAACATCGCGGGCTCACTTGGCAAGAGCAACGATCCGCAGGTGAAGATCGCTCTTCGCAACGCTCTGATCACCGAAGCTGCCGACGATGCCGCCGGTGTCGCGGGCGCCAACCAGCCGCATGCCGAATGCCTGAAAAAGGATCTCACGTCGCGCGGATATACAGAGGACCGACTGGCGTGCGCTGCCCTATTGCATCACGCACGACTGGCCGGATCCGTTCACCGGCCTGGGCCAGTGCGTAAAGAGTCACAGCCGTCTCGAGGGCGCCATCAACAAAAAACCCTAGCGCAGATCGCTCGCTTCGAATGCCGGCGCGCTCCATCGCGGAGCGCGTCGGCGCTTTACCATCTAGTCCAAACCGTATCGCCGGCGCTTTCGCCACAATGTCGCGACGTTGATTCCGAGCATCTCGGCCGCTTCTTCCAGCGTCATCGCCTGTTCGAGCACCACCTCGATATGCTTTCGTTCCATCTGCTCCAGCGTGTGGCTGTGATCGAGCTTGTCCGGTGATGCGAGAATCTTGTCCGGCAGATCGCTCAAATTGATCGTCTCGCCGCGGCTCAGAATCACCGCGCGCTCCATCACGTTGCGCAGTTCGCGGATATTGCCCGGCCACGAGTAGGACAGCAGCGCTTCGCGCGCCTCGGCCGCGATCGAATGCGCCGGCTTGTGATGCGTCTCAGCAGCTTGCGCGGCGAAGTGCTCCGCCAGCTTCAGGATTTCTCCCGGCCGGTCGCGCAGCGCCGGCACCTGCAATTCGATCACGTTGAGCCGATAGTAGAGATCCTCGCGGAAGCGCTTTTCCTTGACCAATTGCTCGAGATGCTGATTGGTCGCCGCGATTATGCGCGCGTCCACCTTGATCGTCTGCGCGCCGCCGACGCGCTCGAACGTCCGCTCCTGCAGAAACCGCAGCAGCTTGGATTGAACCACCGGCGTCAGGTCGCCGATCTCGTCGAGTAACACCGTGCCGCCCTCCGCCGCTTCGAGGCGGCCGGGCTTGTCCTTGATCGCGCCGGTGAACGAACCGCGCACGTGTCCGAACAGTTCGCTCTCCAGCAGATGCTCGCTGAGCGTCGTGCACGCGACCTGGACGAACGGCCCGTCCTTGCGCGGACTCAAGCGATGGATGTACGACGCCAGCATGCTCTTGCCGGTGCCGCTTTCGCCGGTGATCAACGCGGTCGCGTCGCTGTCGGCCACTTGCGCCGCAATCTCCGCGAGCTTTCGCGAATGCGGACTGTAGGTGAGAAACGGCTCGGGCTCGGTCAGGCTTTCGATCCGATCGCGCAGCTCCTTGTTCTCGGCTCGCAGTTCATGCACCTCGAGCGCCCGCGCGACGACGTGCACGATATGGTCCGCAGTGAACGGCTTGGTGACGTAGTCGTATGCCCCCAGGCGCATCGCCTCGACCGCGTCGGGAATCGATCCGAATGCCGTCATCATCACGACCGGCATCGCGGGGTTGAGCCGCTTGATCGACTCGAGCAGCTTCAGCCCGCCCATCCCCTCCATGCGGATATCGGATACGACTACCGCGGGCACCGACGGCCCCAAGAGTTCCAGAGCGCGCTCCGCATTTTCAGCGACGGTCACCTGATGACTTGCAGACTCAAGACTCGCCGCGAGTACGCGGCGGATATTGCGGTCGTCATCGACGACTAGAATGTTAGCCAAGCTCGTCCTCGATTAGGTGTTCAGGCCCCATTCTAATGCTCGATTGCCCGGCAGCATCAAGAGCCGCTCGCGTGTGTTCTGTTGCATGTTGCACGACTGCGATCTCTCAAGCCATTGCGCTCCGCACGTCGAACTTTCCAAAACGCAGCTAGATCATGCGGCGAATCATTGCGGTCTGCATCTTGCACATTGAATCCCTTGGCAAGGCCGGCTTTTTCGGCGTTTTGCTCGGGGAGATTTCATACTTGGCAGCGACTCCAAAAGTTCTCGGCGCTGAGCGGCCTCAACCGCAGGCGACCTTCGGCAAACAAACCAAAGCAATCGTAGTAACCACCGGGATGCTCGCCTTCATCTCTTTCTGGCGAGCCTCCGCGGTCGTGCTCTGCGACCTCGCGTCCTCAGCCTACTACATCGGCGGCATCGTCGAGACACGCCTGCGGCCGCTCGGCGCCGTACTTCATCCTCGCCGTCATGCTGTTCTCGTACGCGGTGCGCGCCGTGTACGTCGAATCGTGCTCGATGTTCACGCGCGGCGGCGTCTATCGCGTCGTCAAAGAGGCGATGGGCTCGACGCTCGCGAAAATTTCGGTGTCGGCGCTGATGTTCGACTACATCCTGACCGGCCCCATCAGCGGCGTTTCGGCCGGCCAATATCTGGTCGGTCTCGATCAACGAGCTGCTCAAGCTCGGCGCATTCCTGCATTATTCTGCCGCCCGACTTCACCGCCGCCTTCTTCGCCATCGCTGTGACCATCTATTTCTGGCGTCAGAATATTCTCGGCATCGAGGAATCCAGCGGCAAAGCGATGCGCATCATGCAGATCACGACCGTGATGGCCGTGATCATGATCGTGTGGTGCGGACTGACCATTTATACGCGCGGTGCGCATCTGCCGCCGTTCGAGTTGAAATTCACCAACGACTCGCTGGGATGGCTCAAGCATTTTCCGGGTGCGCGCACCATCGGAACTTTGGGAATTCTGATCGCGTTCGGCCATTCGATCCTCGCGATGTCGGGTGAAGAATCTCTCGCACAAATCAATCGCGAGATCGAGGCGCCCAAGCTCAAGAATCTCCTGCGCGCCGGCATGGTCATTTTCATTTACAGCCTGCTGCTGACCTCGCTGGTCTCGTTTTTCGCAGTCATGATCATCCCCGACAGCGTCCGCATGTCCAACTACGGCGACGATCTGATCGGCGGCCTCGCGATGTTCATGATCGGGCCGCTGTGGGCGCGAATCGCGCTGCGGGCGTTCGTCGTCTTCGTCGGATTCCTGATTCTCGCCGGCGCCGTTAACACTGCGATCGTCGGCTCGACCGGCGTGCTGACGCGCGTCGCGGAAGACGGCGTGCTGCTCGACTGGTTTCGTCATCCGCACAAGAAGTACGGCACCAACTATCGCATCGTCAACATGGTCGCGATGCTCCAGATCGCCACCATCGTGCTCTCGCGCGGCGACATGTTCGTGCTGGGCGAGGCCTACGCCTTCGGCGTCATCTGGAGCTTCGTCTTCAAAACGCTCTCAGTGCTGATTCTGCGCTACAAGGACAAGTACCATCGCTTGTGGCGGATGCCGCTCAACCTGAAATGGTTCCGCCCCGGCGGCAAGGATTTCCCGCTCGGCCTCGCGCTGACGTTCATTGTTTTGTTCGCGACCGCAGTCATCAACCTGTTCACCAAGCAGGTCGCGACGATCTCGGGAGTCAGCTTCACGCTCGCGCTGTTCGTGATTTTCGAGATCTCGGAAAAGATCAACGGCCAGGTCGCCGCACGCATACGGCGAGGAGCCTGAGAAGTTCAATCTGCAGCTGATCGAGGAAAGCCAGGTCGATTCGATCGGCCTGGGCCTGTTCGCCCCGCACAAGAAGCTGATCGCGATCCGCGATCCGAGCAATCTCGCGCATTTGCATCGCTACCTGTCGGAGCGCGACGATGCCGAGCTTATCGCGCTGACGGTGAGGACCGAGAAAGGACTTGCGTCGAGCGACGGCGGTCAGATTTTCAGCGACGCCGAAGGAAAACTTTTCAGCAAGGTGGTCAAGGTCTGCGAGGATCACGGCCGCGCCGTCACCCCGCTGGTGGTCGTCTCCAACGACCAGGTCTACGCGATCGCGCGCATGGCGTTCCTGCTGAGCGTCGACGAAGTCGTGATGGGCGTGTCGGCGCGCTTCAACCCCGACGTCCAGCTCGAGAACTTCGCGATGCATTGGGGATCGCTCGGCGACTCGGACGAGCATCACGTAAACGTCCGCGTGCTCTCCGACGACCAGGACATCCGCGCCGAAATCTGATTCGCGATTTTCTCGTTCTGCATCCCCATTGGAGGCGAGGCGTCGAATCAGCATATGCTCTGGGCATGGTTACATATCGGAGATCGTTCTGAGTCGGTGCTCTAACCGCGACCTTCTGACGGAACTGCCTTCAGCCATCGACGGCGAAAAGTATCTTCCAGACGCTAGCGTTACCCTGAAGCAGTGCTCGCTTGCGACTGCACTGAAGACCTATCCTGGCAAATCGTCACGCAAGTCGAGATAGAATCTGGAGGCAGTCCATGCTGCCGCGCTCGTGCTTGGCGTCATGTTGTCGTATGCGGATACTCCAGCGGGACCAACAGCGGAGACTTACGCTCTCTGAACTGGAGTACCAAAAATGCCTCGGACTTCTGACACCCAAGTGAGTGCGCGAACGAGAGACAGCTCAGGAATTTCAACTACCAATTCGCATTCCACTCCGAAGTCTCATGTGAGCCCGGCGCACGTACTCCTGCCAAATTAGAATAGCGCTATCAGCGATCCCACTTGATCCCGTTTCGTTTCGGTCAATCCCGCCAATGGCACAATGAAATTCAAACTGAGACACTACCTACCCTTGATACCTCAGCGACACCGAAATCACTCTGGTGGTTTATCTTGCGACGCGCTCCGTTTCTCGATCGCATCCTCTTCTCAGCAGAATGCCCAGTTGGGTGGCGATGCGACTCCAGCTATGATCGCTTTCTCGGATTCACCCATGATCGCAATCGTCGACTACAAAGCCGGCAACCTGACCAGCGTCCAGCGCGCGCTCGAATTTCTCGGCCATAAGTCGGAAATCACAGATCGCGCCGAGCGCATCGTCGCCGCCGATCGCGTGATTCTCCCGGGCGTCGGAGCGGCGGGCGCCACGATGGAAAATCTGCGCGCGCTCGGCCTCGTCGAGGTTCTGCGCAACGACGTCGCGCGCGCCGGCAAGCCGTTCCTCGGCATCTGCATCGGTATCCAGGTCCTGTTCGATCGCAGCGAAGAGGACAGCGCCGAATGCCTCGGCATCGTCGCAGGCCGCGTCGCACGCTATCCGCGCTCGATCGACGGGCGCCCGCTGAAAGTTCCGCAAATCGGATGGAACCGCGTGCGCCAGACGAAACCGCATCGAGTCTTCGCCGGCGTGCCTGACAACACGCATTTTTATTTCGTCAATTCGTACTATCCGATTCCCGACGACCCTTCGATCGCGATTGGCGCATGCGACTATGGCGTTCCGTTCACCGCGGCGGTCGCGCGCGACAACGTGATCGCGACGCAATTCCATCTCGAAAAGAGCGGCGCGGCCGGCCTCAAGCTGCTCGACAACTTTTGCCGGATGAGTTTCTGACGATGCTCGCGAAACGAATCATCCCGTGCCTCGACGTGCGCGACGGCAAAGTCACCAAGGGCGTGCAGTTCCTGAAGAACGTCGACGTCGGCGATCCGGTCGCGATGGCGCGCTACTACTACACCGAAGGCGCCGACGAGATCGTCTTCTACGACATCACCGCGTCCAACGAGCGCCGCGGCATCATGCTCGATGTAGTTCGCGCAGTCGCGCGCGAAATTTTCATTCCGTTCAGTGTCGGCGGCGGACTGCGCACGCTCGAAGACATGCGCGCCGTCCTGCTCGCGGGCGCCGAGAAAGTCTCGATCGACTCGGGCGCGGTGCGCAATCCCGCACTCATCTCAGAAGGCGCGCGCGCATTCGGCAGCCAATGCATCGTGCTCTCGATGCAGGTGAAAAAAACCGGCGCGCGTCCCGAAGTGCCGACCGGTTACGAAGTCGTGATCGACGGCGGACGCCAGCCTACCGGCCGCGACGCGCTGGCATGGTCGCTCGAAGGCGAGCGGCTCGGCGCCGGCGAATTGTGCATCAACTCGATCGATCGCGACGGCACCAAGCTCGGCTACGATCTCGAGATCACGCGCCGCATCAGCGAAGCGGTTTCGATTCCCGTTATCGCATCGGGCGGCGCCGGCGAGCCGGCCATCTGCGCGACGCGTTCACCGCGGGCATGGCCGACGCCGCGATCGTCGCGTCGATCGTTCACTACGGCGAGCATCCGATTCCCGCGCTGAAGTCGTACCTCAAAAGCAACGGCGTCGAGATTCGCGACGCCGTCACAATCTGGACGCTGATGAGCAGCACGAGTGAAAATCGCGTTCGTAGTTTCGGAGTTCAATTCCGAAGTGACCACGCCGATGGAACAGCGGGCGCGCCAGCATGCCGAGTCGCTCGGCGTCGAGGTCGCGCGCGTGGTCCGAGTCCCCGGCGTGTACGACATGGCGCCGGTCGTGAAAGCCCTGCTGCAGCGCAAGGAAATCGAAGGCGTCGTGATGATCGGCGCGGTCATCAAGGGCGAGACCAATCACGACGAAGTGATCGCGCATGCGATCGCCCGCGCCGGCATCGAGCTTGCGCTCGAATTCGACAAGCCCGTCGGCCTCTCGATCATCGGACCCGCGATGACCGACGAGCAGGCCGTCGCGCGAATCGACAACGCGAAGAACGGCGTCAACGCCGTCGTCAGTGTGGCTCGCGCGCTCAAGGAAATTCGCGGCTGATTTCGCCATCGCTCCACAGTTGTTGAGAATCGCGCGCGCGCCTCGTTGAGACCGTGCGCGCGACTCCTTATACTCCTCGACGTCGGTGTTGAAGATGATGGCAGAGGCGGGCGGCGGGGGTGAGACTTTTTCCACGCGTACGGCTGCGAGGATTCTCGCAGTCACGCCGGAGCGTATTCGCTACTGGGTCAAGCGCAATCTCGTGCGTCCGCTGAATCTGGGCGGCCGCAATTATCGTTTCGCGTTCAACGACCTGCTCGAGATGCGCCTGGCGAAGGAACTGCTCGGTACCCGCCAGCATATCGATCCGATCCAGCGAACTCTCGAACGCGTGCGCACGCTGGTCGATCCCGAGCGCTCCGTCACTTCGCTGAAACTCGTCAACGACGAAGGCCGCATCGTAGTGCGCGACGGTCCTTCGCTGATCGAAGCTGAGACCGGACAGTTGATCTTCGACTTCGAGCGCAGCTATCAGCCCGGCAAGGTCGAAGACGGTTTTGGGCCCGCGCGCGTGCGCGAACGCTTCGAGGAGGCGCGTCGAGTCGCCGACGAGGATCCGCTTCGCGCGCTTAACATCTACAGCGAGCTGGTCGGCCGCGAGCCCGGCAACTTCGAGGCGCATATGCGGCTCGCGACGCTGCTCGAGCGCGAAGGCGATCTCGCCGGCGCGCTGCGCCATCTGCTCGGCGCAGCGACGATCGTTCCCGCCAGCGCCGACGTCCACCTGAAGCTCGGCCTGCTCTATCGCAAGAAGGACGAGCATCAGAACGCGCTGCGAAGTTTCCTGCGCACGCTCGAATGCGATCCCGCCAACGTCGAGGCGCATCGCAACGCCGCCGAGATGTACGAAGCGATGGGCCGCAAGCGCGACTCGCAACGCCACCTGAGCGCGATCCATCGCCTAATCAAAGGCGACTGATTCCTTTGATCAAACTGCCGCGTGTTGAATCACCGCAACTCGCGGCGATAAGCTCGCTGTATGCCGCGCGATTCACTGAAACCAATCGACATCCTGCGCCACGAATTGAAAGCGTTGCGCTTCATCCTGGACAACTTTCACTCGGGCAAACTCGGCGCCGACGGACTTCCGCCGCGCGAAGACTTCCAGTCCGCGCAAGGCCGCGCGCTCTACGATTCGATCGTCAAAGCTCCTGACCGCAAATCTGCCGAGCGCGCGATTGCAGAACTCGAACTCGACGACGTCGACATCGATTCGTTCCTGCACCTGAGCGGCGATCACTACTACACCTATCCCGCGCTGGTGCGCGAGCGCGCGGCGGCGATTCGCACCGGCAGGCTCACGGTCGAAGGCACGTGAGCGCGTCGATTCCCAAAGAACTCCATCTGCTGCTCGATTCCGCAGGCGCGCTGATCGTTTTCCAGGAGAAGGGCGCGTCGTGGGCCGGAGTGCTCGCGTTCTCGAGCGAGGACAAGGCGCGCGAGTTCTGCCGCATCGAGCAATCTCGACGCCGCCGAAGTCGCCGCCATCTCGACCACTGATCCAGAGGCCGTCGCCACACTGATCGCGTCGATCAAGCGGCGCGCCATCCGCAACGTCCTGCTCGATCTCGACTACAAGACCGGCGCGTGCACGCAGATCGATTTCGAAGGCGGGTCATTCGGCACTGCAGCGCCGCGACAATTCACTCCGCCCAATCATCATTAGATCTTCCGATGCCATCCGAGCGCTCGATACTGCCCGAACATATCGAAGAGGCGCGCCGCCGCCTCGCCGGCATCATCAAGCCGACACCGCTGATTCGCAGCGCGACCCTCGATCGAATCCTCGACGCGCACGTGCTCATCAAGCCCGAAAATTTGCAGAAGACCGGCTCGTTCAAGATTCGCGGCGCCTACAACCGGCTCGCTACCCTTGCCGACGATCAAAAATCGCGCGGCGTCGTGGCAGCGAGCGCCGGAAATCACGGCCAGGCGCTCGCCTACGCCGCCACTCGCGCGAGCGTAAGCGCGACGATCGTGATGCCGACGACGGCCGCGATTGCCAAAATCGACGCGACCCGCAGCTACGGCCAGTCGGTCGTGCTCGAAGGCGTCGATTACCAGGAGGCGCGCGCGGCTGCGATCAAGATGTGCACCGAGCGCGGCGCATGCTTCATCGACGCGTACGACGATCTTGAAGTGATCGCGGGGCAGGGCACCGTAGGATTGGAAATCGCCGACGAAGTTACGCCCGACGTCGTGATCGTACCGGTGGGCGGCGGCGGACTAATCGCGGGAATCGCAGCTGCGCTCGCGACGCGCGCGCCCAACGCCGAAGTAATCGGCGTCGAAGCAGCAGGCTCACCTCAACTATCCGCGAGTCTCGCCGCCGACGCGCCTACATCGATTGGCCGTCCGGTCGATACGATTGCCGACGGTCTCGCCACCGGACGCATCGGCGCGATTCCGTTCGACGTGATGCGCGGTCGCGTCAAACGCGCCGTCACAGTCGACGACTTCGAAATCGGCGAGGCGGTTCTGCTGATGCTCGAGCGCCTGAAACTTCTCGCCGAAGGCGCCGGCGCCGCCGCGCTCGCAGGAGCGCTCAAACTCAAGGACGAGCTGAAGGGCAAAACCGTGGTCCTGGTCGTGAGCGGCGGAAATATCGACACCAACGTGCTCGATCGGATCATCGGCCACGGACTGGTAAAAGTCGGGCGGCTGTTTCGAGTCGCCGTCGATTTGCGCGATCGCCCCGGCGAGCTCGGCAAGTTGGTCTCGATGGTAGCGGCGACCGGCGCCAACGTTCGCGCGATCGATCACGATCGCACTCGCCGCGACATCGCAATTGGCGGCGCTCGCGTGATGCTGGAACTGGAAACCCGCGGCCCCACCCATATCGAAGCAATCCGCGATCAACTAAAGCGCCACGGCTACGCGTTCGAGGTCCCCGCGCTGGGGTGAAGAGGAACTTGATTGTAGTGAAACCCCTCCGTGGGTTTCACGCTTCCTTGGGCAGGGTTAAACCCTGCACCTTAGAATCAGGAAAGATGCGGGACTTCGTCCCTGTTCGAACTAGTTGGGGGAACTGTCACGCGACGGGCGACTTTGTCGCCGGTCGCTTACTTTGGAGAGGAGTATAAAAAAGTTCTAACAGGGACGAAGTCCCGCATCTTTCTTCTAACAATGGGTGCAGGGGTCACCCCTGCCCAAGGAAGTTTGAAACCCACGGCGGGTTTCATTTCAGATTTCGTTCTTCGATTCTCTACGTGAACATCGACGCGATGCCGGTCGGCTTCACCAGCTTGCCCGCCGGCTTCATCGAATGCGCGAGCGCTTCGAGCTTTGCTTGAAGGCTTCCATCTCGGCTGCCTGCTTCGCTTCGAATGCCGCTGCTTCGCGCGCGCGTTTGCGCTCGAACGCCTCGCGATCGGCGCGCCGCTTGTTGTAGAAGCCCTCGAAGGTTTCTTTCACCGCGCGGTACATTGCGGTCTTCGGCACGTACGATCCTGAGCAGAACGGGCAATGGAACACGACGCCCTTCTCGAACAGCCGATACGGAATCGTCCACGGCTCATTGCAGTCCTTGCAGATGACGGGAACTTCCCATCCGAGCGGATTGAACTCCGCGCTCGACGCTGAAGTTGCCGCGACCGCCGCAGGGGCTGGCGCCGCGGTTTCGACAGCGCGCGGGCTTGGGTGCAGGCTGGGTGCTGGTGCGGCTGCGACGGCTGCGCCATTTGCCGCAGGCGCTTCTGCTCCTCCACCTTCTTTGCGGAACCGCGACGGCGCGTCGTCGGGGAAAGTAGTTTCGGGATGCAGTTCACGCGCGCGCTGAAGCAGGACGCCTTCACTTTCGAGATTAGCGGGATCGGGGATGCAACAATCTACGGGGCATACTGCCGCGCACGCTTCATGGTCGTGGAAGCCGACGCACTCGGTGCATTTCGACGGAACGATGTAATAAATGTCCTGCGCGATCGCGGCGCCCGGCGTGCCGTTGAGCTCCCACGGCACTCCGCCGGCGTAAATCGCCGTGTTCGGACACTCCGGCTCGCACGCTCCGCAGTTGATACATTCGCTCGTGATCGTCGTCGCCATCTGGTGAACCCCGGTCTATTGCCGAAACTTGATCGTGATCAACTTCAAACTCTAACAACGCTGATTTCAGCGGGCAATCGGTCGCTTACGGCGGGTAGAGTCTGCGTGGTATTCGAAGTCGATCAGGTACACGTTCTCGCCCGGACCGTGTTTCGCCACTTTCAGGAGATCGACGACACCTGCGAAGCCTGAACGCCGCGCCAACTCCGGCGTGATGTCCGCGAGGGTTATGCGCCTAACCGATGTCACCTCGATGAATCCGTCGCCCAATCGGTAGTGGCCGCCGACCTTGACGTGCGGGCTCTGCCAGATGCGCACGCTGCACGTGACTTCGCCGCGCATGACCGGCTCGCGAAGCCGTTTCGTAAATACCATCGGCAATCAGTAGCTCAACTGCGACCGGTGTGCGATGCGCGCTTTTCGCGGCGACGTGGTTTTGACTATGCTGGGCGCGAAGCCGCGGTACGCGCGCAAATCGATCACGACCGCAGGAGTGGCTCATCACATGGATCTCCAATTCACGCCCGAAGAAGAAGCATTTCGACTCAAGGTCCGCAGTTGGCTCACCGAGAACATGCCGACCAGCGGCCTCTCCGACACTCGCGAGGGTCGCGAAGATAAGACCTGGCTCACGCACGCCAAAGCGTGGCAGCGACGCCTGTACGAAGCGGGTTACATCGCGCTCGCATGGCCGAAGGAATACGGCGGGCAGGCGATGGATCCCGTGCGCCAGTCGATCGTCAACGACGAGATGGTGCGCGCCAAGGCGCCGTACAACGTCGGCGCGTCGGGGCTCGGGATGCTCGGGCCGACGCTTATTTCGTGGGGCAACGAGGAACAGAAACAACGCTACCTGCCGAAAATTCTGACCGCCGAAGAAATCTGGTGCCAGGGTTATTCGGAGCCGGGCGCCGGCTCGGATCTCGCTTCGCTGAAAACACGCGCGGAAATCGTCGGCGACGAGTTCGTCGTCAACGGCCAGAAAGTCTGGACCTCGGGCGCGCAATACGCCGACATGATGTTCTGCCTGGTGCGCACCGACCCCGAGGCGCCCAAGCATCGCGGCATTTCGTACATCCTGATCGACATGCACACGCCCGGAATCACCGTGCGTCCGCTGGTGCAGATGACCGGCGATCGCGGCTTCAACGAAGTTTTCTTCGACAACGTCCGGGTGCCGCGCAAAAACCTCGTCGCCAAGCTCAACGAAGGATGGATCGTCGCCAACGCTACGCTCTTCCATGAGCGCAACATGCTCGGCTCCGCCAGCGGCAGCGAGCAGCGCTTCAATCGCTTGCTGGCACTGGCCAAATCGATCACACGCGGCGGACGCCCGCTCACCGAAGACCCGGTCTTCCGCCAGCGGCTCGTCGAGTTGGAGATTCGGGTCGAGGCGATGCGCTTTCACTCCTTGCGCCAGCTCACCGATCAGATTCGCGGCAAGAATCCGGGCGTCGAGGCGATGATCAACAAGCTCGTCGGCACCGAACTGAATCACGACCTCGCCACCGCTGCGATGGAAGCGATGGGCGACTACTCGATGCTCTCGCGCGACGACGAAGCCGCACTCGATCACGCGTACTGGCCGTACGAATGGATGTTCTCGCTCGGGCTGGTTATAGGCGGCGGCACCTCGCACATCCAGAAAAACATAATCGCAGAGCGCGGCCTCAAGATGCCCAAATCCCGCTAAGCCGAAATTCCGTTCCCCTTCCCACTATGGGAAGGGGCTGGGGGTTAGGTCGTCAATCGGCGGCGGTTGGCAAAAAGGATCGACGATGGATTTCGGACTAAGCGAAGAACAACAGCAACTCAAGGAAAGCGCGCGCGCATTCCTGAGCGGCGAATGCCCGACCACATTCGTGCGCAAAATGATGGCCACCGAAGACGGCTATCCGCGCGAACTCTACGACCACATCGCGAAGCTCGGATGGACCGGTCTCATCGTCCCCGAGAAATTCGGCGGCGCGGGACTCGGGATGCTCGACATGGCGATGGTTCTCGAAGAGGGCGGCTACGCTGCGATGCCGGGGCCGTTCCTGTTCTCTTCCGTGCTCGCGGCCGGCGCGCTCAAGCTCAGCGGCTCCGAGAAGCTCAAGGCAAAGTGGCTGACACCGCTCGCTGAGGGCAAGGCAATCGGCACCGTCGCGGTCGGTCGAGAGCGCGGGCTCGATCGATGCGCGCGACATCAACGCAATCGCGAAAAAGGGCGACGGCGGATGGCATCTCGACGGCACCAAGATGTTCGTGCCGTATGCCCAACGTCGCCGACTTCATCGTCGTCGCCGCCAAACGCGATTCCTGACATTCGTCTGTTCGTCGTCGATACAAAATCGCCGGGCCTGACGATTCGATCGCTGAAGAATCTCGACCTCACGCGACGGGTTTCGAGCGTCGAGCTTAAAAACGTTCCCGCCGAGCGGCTTCACGGCGGTGGACCGGAGCTCTTCGCCAGAGCTGATCGACGTCGCCGCTGTCGCCGTCGCTGCCGACTCGCTCGGCGGCACTGAGCGCGCGCTCGAGATGGCCGTCGATTACTCGAAAGTCCGCGAGCAATTCGGCAAACCGATCGGATCGTTCCAGGCGCTCAAGCATGCCGCCGCCGAAATTGTCGCGGACGTCGAACCTGCGCGCGCGATGCTCTGGTACGCCGCCTATGCTATAGACACCGGCGCCGCCGACGCGTCGCGCACGGCAGCGATGGCGAAGGCGCGCCTGTGCGATATCTACAGCCGCGGCACCGATCGCGCAGTCCTGATGCATGGCGGAATCGGCTTCACCTGGGAGCACGACATGCATCTGTGGTTCAAGCGCGCGCGTTTCAATGAGTCCTACTTCGGCTCGCCGTCGTTCCATCGCGAGCGCGTCGCGACGCTTGGCGCGTATTGAGGCAGCGAAACTGAAAAACGTGAAGTTCGATATCTTCTACCAGCTCCCTGAAGCCGCCAATCAAATCACCACCGAGCGCTATCGCGAGCTGATCGCGGAAGCGGCCGAGGCCGATCGGCTCGGCTTCAACACCGTGTGGCTTGCCGAGGTGCATTTCGCGCCGCGCTTCTCCGTGATGCCGACGCCGCTGCTGCTGCTCGCCGCGATAGCGGAGCGCACGACCAACATCCGCCTCGGCATGGCCGTCAACCTGATGCCGCTGCATCATCCGATTCGCCTGGCCGAGGAAGTCGCGACGCTCGACGTGCTGAGCGGCGGCCGCGTCGAGTTCGGCGCTGGTCGCGGCGCGTTCCCGCTCAACTATCGCGGCTACGGTGTCGATATGGCGGACAGCCGCAAGCTGTTCGAGGACGGCCTCGAATCAATCAAGACCGCATGGACGCAAAAGCAGGTGGACGGAATCGAAGTGGTCCCGAAACCTCTTCAACGGCCTCATCCGCCGATTCGGCTCGCTGCCAACAGCGCCGACACTTTCACCTTCGCAGGAGCAAATCGTTATCCGATCTTCGCCGGCGGCCCGGTGAATCCGATCCCGGTGCTCGCCGAGCGCCTGAAAATTTACGAGAACGCGCTGAAAGCCGCGGGACACGATCGTCCCGACGATTGGCTGGCCGCGGCGCTGATGGTGTTCGTCGGCCGCGATCGCGCGCACGTGCGTGCGACCATCGAGCCGAGCCTGCGAAACTACTTCAACGCGGTCAGCGAGATCATCGAGCCCGAAAGCCTTGCCGCCGGCCATCAGGCGGAATTTCAGAAAGTCCGCGACCGCCTGCGACGATCGATTACTCGACGGTCGATTCGATGATGGGGATTTTCGGCGACCCGGAATACTGCATCGACCGAATCGCGCAGCTGAAAGAGCAATTCGGTTTCTCGCGTCTCGTATGCTGGTTCGAAATCGGCGGAATCAGCGGCCACCAAAACGTACTCGACGCGATGCGCCAATTCGCGGATCGCGTGATGCCGAAGTTTCTGTAGCGGCGTCAGGGCGGCGGGTCGCTGCCATCAACCGCAATCGTGATCGGGCGAGTGACCCTGCGCGCATTCAGCGGCTGATCCGACATCCGCACCGCGCGCAGGATGTCGGTCTTTGTGACGACTCCGTTCAGAGCGCCGGAATCGTCCGTTACCAGCAGCATTTGCGGGCCGCCTCGCGCACCAGCAGCCGTAACGCCTCACTGAGGTCGCTGTCGTCGCTGATCCGAATCGCATTTCGATCCGCATATTCGCCCACCGTCACTTTGTCCCATTCGGTCGGCTCGACCTGGCTGAGATCGGATACGGAGATCGTGCCAATCACCCTATCGTCTTCGTACACCGGGAAAATCGTATGTCGGTGATGGGCCGCGACGCTCTCGACGAATTGGCGAATCTTCGACGTGGATTTCACGGAATTACCTGATGCTGCATCACGTCGCGCACCGTACTGCCGGACAGCTCAGCGAGCTTCGCCGTCTCGTGAAGATGCTGATCGCCGGACACCGACGCCTCGCCCGAGATCGCATACGCAACAGCGGCGCCGATGAGGCTCGGGATGATGTACGAATGGCCGCCGGTGGTTTCCGCGACGAAGACCACCGCCGTAAGCGGAGTCTTGTAGCCGGCTGCGATGAACGCGGCCATTCCGACGGCGGCATACAGATCGTGCGTCGGCGAGTGGACTACAGATTGCGCGTAGGCGTTGCCAATGGCGCCGCCAACCAGCAGCAGCGGCACGAACATCGCGCTGACTCCTCCCGTGCCCAGCGTGAAAATCGTCGCGAGCAGTTTCAGCACGACGAACACCAGCAGCACTTCGGTCGGTAGCGGATGCTTGAGCACGTAGCGCACGGCCTCGTAGTTGGGGCCGATCGGAATCAGCGGTCCATCGTAAATCGTCACGAACGCGAGGCCGCATAGCGCGGTGCCGAGTCCGCCGATCGTGAGCTTCAGCCAATGCGGTATCCGGCTGGTGACGAAGAAAACCCGCACGCGGCGAAACGTGATGTCGAACACGATCGCGATGAGCCCGATACCCGCGCCGAGCAGCGCCGACCATGCGACGTCGACCGTCCTGAAACTCGTGCTGCCCGCGAAACCGAATAACGGCTGCGCGCCGACTATCGACACCAGCGTCGCGTACGCGACCACCGACGCGATCAGCGACGGCAGCAACGCTTCGTGCGCGAGATCGTCCTTGTACGGCATCTCGAGCGCGAACACGATACCGGTGAGCGGCGCGCGGAACACGGCAGACATGCCCGCGGCGGCCCCGCTGATCAACATGATGCGGCGGTCGCGAGCCTCCAGGCCGAAACGCCGCAGCTTGGTCCATAGCCACGATCCGATCGCGCCGCCGCTGTAGATGCTCGGGCCCTCGAGCGCCGCGCTGCCGCCCGATCCGACAGTGGTCACCGCGGCGAGCAACTTCCACCAGAACGGACCGATGTCGATGTCACCCTGATGCTCGTGATAGGAGCGAACGATCTCCTCGGTGGAGTGTTCGTCGGGATCGGGCGTGCGAAACTGCATTATCAAGCCCGTCACAAAGAAGCCTGCGACGAGTCCGACCACGATTGCCCAATGATGGCTAAGGTAGTAGGGAGCAGTGCCCTCCAGATGACGTCGAGAACCAGCACGGCGATCCCAGTGATGATGAGGCCGGCCAAGATGCCGATGATGGGCGCGACCAGCAGCCATTTCTGAATGTCGCGCGAGTACGTCGCGGTCAGGTCTTCGTTGACGAGAGCGGTGTACTTTCGAAGTAAGGGGTGCTTGAGAAATTTGGAGTCCAGGACGTTCGCGAAAATTCCCAATGACGCGATCCTTTCCCTTCCCGGAACCGGGTCGGCTAGCTATCTTGCCGTGCTAATGTTTAACACTATGTATCTACGTGGCACAGTCGCAGCAACGCGTGTAGCAGAACTGCCACTAGCAAATCTGTGCGAGACATTGACTGAAACGCGGTTTCGCCAATCTATGCAGAATGCAACCGACGTGCAACGTCCAAATCCGGGATTTGCGGGTTATCGAGGGCCTCAATTGCCCTCGGAACATCATGCGTCAACTAGGCGTATTGTCCCTCGTCATGCCATGATTCGAACAGAGCCGCGAGTAAATGGCACAGCAATTGGATCAATGGTCGATCAGGGCTTCGTCGGGGAAAGTCTTAGCAGACAGCTATACTGAAATCCGTAGAGCCCGGATTTCATCACTTGCGGGGGACTATGAGCGAACAAGAGAAGGAAAAAGAGCAAGAAAAAGATCTCAATGCGCTGAGTCCTGCGGTCAGGATTTTTCTGGTCGAAGATAACCCCGACCACGTTTTTATCGCGCTCACTGTGGTCAGGCAGGTGCTGGGCGACGATATCGAACTCGTGCATGCGCAGAATGCCGACGAGGCGCTGCTCATGATCGCACAGTTCACCGAGCAGGATCGCCCGGATCTATTCCTGGTCGATCTGCGACTGCCCGACAATGGCGGCTTCTCCGTGTTGCAGGCCGCGCGCTCAACGAGGCGCTCACCGCGGTTCCGATGTTCGTGATCACCAGCTCGCTCTACGACCGCGACATCGCCGAGAGCTATCAGCTCGGCGCATCCGCCGTTCTGTGCAAGCCGCTCTCGCGCGCCAAGCTGCGCGACGAGTTGGTGCGCGTCGGCGCGCTGCCGTTGTCGCAGCGGCCGAGCGATCCGGCATATCGGCACTAGGCAAGATCAATCTCATATTGGGGTGGGGGCGGGCTGTGAGTTGTAATGACTCCAGCCCGTTTTCTTTGCAGGCTTGACCGTCGCGCTTGCAAATAGGATTCTCGCTGACATTGCCTGACAACAGACGCAACTCGCCTGGCGACGGAAATCATCGCACAGGAGCTCTCGTGAAACCCTACACATTCGAGAAGAGTGACGCGCTGATGGAGCGCGCGAAGAAAGTTGTTCCCGGTGGAATCTACGGACATCAGACGCCGCTGGTGCTCACCAAGGGCGCCTACCCGTCGTTTTTTGCGCGCGGCGAGGGTTCACACATCTGGGACGTCGATGGCAACGAATACATCGACTACATGTGCTCGTACGGCCCGATCGTGCTCGGCCATCGGCATCCGAAGGTCGAGGAAGCGGCGCGCCGGCAGATGGATCTTGGCAATTGCTTCAACGCGCCGGGGCCGGTTTGGGTCGAGCTCGCGGAGCATCTGGTGTCCATCACGCCGTTTGCCGACTGGACGGTATTTGCGAAGAACGGCTCCGACGTTTGCACCTGGGCGACTGAAGTCGCGCGTCACGCGACCGGGCGGCCGAAGATCGCGATGTGCTCGGGCGCATACCACGGCACTCACGCATGGTGCACGCCGGTGCCTACGGAGTGACGCCGGAAGATCGCGCGAACGTCGTTTATTTTCGATACAACGATCTCGAGAGCCTCAGCCGCGCGGTCGAAGAAAACAGCGGCAAAATAGCGGGCGTGATCGTGTCGCCGTTCAAGCACGACGCCGGTCACGATTCGGAGCTGCCGGTCGAAGGATTTCTGTCGGGCGTGCGCAAGCTCTGCGACGACAACGGCATCGTCCTGATCCTCGACGACGTTCGCGCCGGCTTCCGCCTGCACATGGGTGGATCGGGCGAGTTGTTCGGAGTGCGCCCCGACCTGACGACCTACTGCAAGGCTATCGCCAACGGCTATCCGCTGGCCGCGTGCCTCGGGCGCGACAGCCTGAAGCAGGCGGCGCAGGAAGTGTTCTTCACGGGATCGTATTTTACCAGCGCCGTGCCGATGGCGGCGAGCCTGGCGAATCTGAAGGAGCTGAATGCGAGCGGCGGAATCGAGCGGATGCGCGTGGCGGGCGAGAAGCTGCGAACCGGATTGCTCGCACAGGCACGCGGCGCTGGCATCGAAGTGACGTACTCGGGGCCGCCGGCGCTTCCGTACATGACGTTCAAGGCCGACGCCGGCCATTTCGATCGCGCGAAGGTTTTCGCAGGCGCATGCTCGCGCGCGGGCGTCTACTTCGCGCCTCGCCACAACTGGTTCATCTCAGCAGCGCACACCGACCGCGACATCGAGCAAACCCTGAACGTCACCGAGCAGGCCTTCGCGGCAGTGCGCAAACAATTCGGCGCGTAGCTCCGCCTCCGCGACCCGTTTTTTCTTGTGTCATTCTAGAGCGAAGCGAAGAATCCCGATCCGTCCTTGGCCGCTCCCGGACAGGGTGCGGCTTCATCTTCGGTGCGGGTTAGGTCCTGCGGCCCGATTACTCGGCGCTGAGGAACCGGTAGACGAGTTTCTGGAAATGCTGGATGCCGCGTTCGCGCGAGAGCATCAGCTTGCCGTGTTCGATCGCTCCCGAGCGCAGGCCGCGCTGCACTGATTCGCACAGCACGATGTCCTCGCGCGTCACCAGGTCGCTGAACTCCACGTCGTTGCGAATCTGCGCTTCGGTCGGATCGCCGTTGAAAAAGTAGTCGACGATTTGCCGAGAATGTCCAGCGTCGATCGGCACGATCGATGTCGCTTGCAGGTTCGGTGGGTTGCCGTAGAGCGAGAACAATACGTTCGGCCACAGCGTTGCGTAGGTGACGCCATTGCCGGGCGATCCCACGATCGGTCCGTAGTAGGTCGAGAAATATTCGTGATCGGTCTCGACCCGGTAAGTGTTGGTGTCGATCACTTCTGAAAATTTCGGATGCGCGATCGGGCAGTGGTAGCATTGGTTGAAATTCTCGACGACGATTTTCCAGTTTGAGGCAATTTCGTAAACGTCGCGCCCACAGCATCCGCATCTGTGCGAAATCGATTCCCGCGCGCTCGAAGATAGGCGGCAATTCGCCAAGCACGTCGCGCAACGGAGCGGCGGCTGGAGACGGGTTGACGAAGATCAGCGGCCCCCACGTCTCGACCCCGAAGGGCGCGAGCGAGAGCATCTCCTTCGCGAACGCGCGCTGCTCATTTTCGCGCGGCGCGGTGCGCAACGTCCCGTCCAGGTTGTAGGTCCATCCGTGATAGTGACACTGAAGCGTCTTCCGATTACCGGCGCATTCGAGCACGACCTCGCTCCCGCGATGACGGCATACGTTGGCGAACGCGCGAATCGCTTTTTCAGTATCCCGCACGACCACGACCGGCATGTCGCCGAGATGCGTCGTGAAAAAATGCCGGCGTTCTTCAGCTGCTCGACATGTCCGACGTACTGCCAGGTCCGATGAAAGATGCGCTCCCTCCAGCCTGAAAGACATCAGTATCGACATACCATCGCGCAGGCAGCGTATCGCCGCGCTCAAGCGCACTCGCGATTGCCGGGTCTGCGTATCTGTTTGATGCCAAAGTCATTTCTATGATGACGCCGAGCGTAATTTTACCGAATTGTACGACAAACTTCCTTCACAAGATCTTGCAATGGCCGGTCACCGTCGAGACGCAGGACGCGGCACGACAGCGTCGCGAGCCATGCCTGATGCCGTCCGAGATTGCGTCCCTCGCGACTGCCATCATCGTAGTGCGAAGCCCACTCAATGAATTCTTCCGCTTGCTGATACATCGAGCCGCCTGGCGAAACGGCATCGGCGCCCAATCGTCGAGCCTCGCGCACGCGCAAGCGCTCCAACCGAATCGGAGTCGGAACGTACAAAAATACCACCGCATCGAGATGCGGAATGATCGGATCGCCCCAGCCGTCGAGCGATCCGCTCAGTACCCAGTCTGATCGATCCAGGAAAACCTCGCGCATCAGCCGCAGACGATCGCCAACGTCCCGCATTTCTCGATAAGGCGGATTCGTCGGCCGCCAGAAGTAATCGTCGGTGTCGTGATGCGAGATCGCGAGCGCATCGGTCAGCGCGCGGCCGAGACTGGTGACGCCGGCGCCGGATGCTCCCGTGATCAGGATGCGGCACGTCTTCATCTAGCCGCTTTTGAGATTGCGCAGAACGTCGAGACGCAGCTTCAGCTTTTCACCGAGCCATAGCGCATTAACCGCATGATCGGTGTAAGCGTCCGTCGTCTCCGGATGCACCAGGATATTTAATCCATCGCGATTCAGCATGAGCCACGGCACGATCCTCGCGAATTCTTCAGGATCGAATTTCACCTGGTACATCGATTGCGGATGCGGGCCTACCGGCGCCTCGCGCCATCGGCCCATCTCCACTTTGAACTTGCGCTCGATTTCTTCGCGGATGCGCGCGGCAGTGTCCCGCGACGCATCATCGTAGTAGATGTGCGCGTGATAGCAACTTATGATCGCGGGATCGATCGCAACCACCATCGCGATCCTCAGTCGATTATATCCGTTCCAGAACTATCACCGGGATCTGGCGCGTCGTTGCCTTCTGGTAGTCGTTGAAGGTCGGCATCACCTTGGCCTGCGCGTCAAACAGGCGCTGGCGTTCGGGATCCTTGGTGATAGTAGCCTTAGCCTGGAATTTTTCCTTGCCTAACTCGATCGTCGTAGTCGGATGCGCCTTCAGGTTATGAAACCACGCCGGATTAGTCGGGAAGCCGCCCTTCGACGCGATTATCACGATTCGATCGCCGTCCTTCGTGTACACCAGCGGCGTGGTAAAAGGCTTGCCGCTCTTTGCGCCGGTCGTTGTCAGCAGCAACAGGGGCGCGTTGACGAACGGCCCGCTGACCGCCTTGCCGCCGTTCTCTCGAAACTCTTTGATCAGGCCCTGGTTGAATTGGTGCATCGCTTTTTCGTTGAACTCAGGCATTGCGTTCTCCTTTTTCCGCTTTCCCTCTCCCTGCAAGGGAGAGGATCGAAGGTGAGGGTCCTATTACAGCGCGCGCCGCGCGCGCGATTCAAGATTCTGCTGCTAGATCTCAGGCCACTTGTTATTCCATGGGCGCGCCTGTTCGTACGCGTACGACGCCTGCAGGACCAGGTCCTCGCGGTAACGCTCGGCGACGATTTGCAAGCCGCATGGCAGACCGGAATCCGTCAGGCCCGCGCGCACCGACGCCGCCGGATGCCCGCTCATGTTGAACGGATAAGTGAAGACCACAGCGTCCAGCGCATGTTTGAGCGGGTGGCCGTTGATTTCCGATGGCATCGGACCTTTGGCCGGATACGCTTCGGTCGGCAGCGTCGGCGTGAGCATCAAATCGAACCGCTCGAAGATGGCGCTGGATCCATTCGTTGAACTGAAGGCGCGTCCGATACGCCTCGCCGATAATGACGCCAGGTCAGATGCTTCCCGCCGCTTCGGTGCCGCTACAGAAAGGAGCGGCCGAATTCGCTCCGATGCGGGTCGATGTACTCCCACAGCATCGCGAGTCCCTGCCCCGCCGCCGACGCGCTGCCACGCGTTGCCGGTCTCCGGTCCGGCGCGTCGCTGATGACCGTGAATTCCATGGCCCATGTCGCTAAACAGCGCGACGGCTTTTTCTACTTCGCGGCTGACGTTGCGCTGCACGATGCGTCCGAAGTCGGGATGAAACGCGACGCGAATTTTTTCGGCAGCCGATCGAGCGTCGCGGCGTACGAGATTCCCGGATGCGGGAGCGAGTCGGGATCGACCGGATGATAGCCCATCGCGACGTCCATGAAGATCGAGGTGTCGCGCACCGTGCGCGTGAGCGCGCCGACCACCGAGGTATCGTTCCACTGCTGCATGCCGAGCGCGGGATCCATCGGGATGCGCCCGAACGACGGCTTCAGCCCGAAGCATCCGACATAGCACGCCGGGATGCGAATCGAGCCGCCGCCATCGGAGCCGGTCGCGAGCGGCACCACGCCCGTGGCGATCGCCGCCGAACTTCCGCCCGACGACTTCCGCCGGAGTGCGTCTTGAGGTTCCAAGGGTTGCGGGTCGGCCCGAACAGCACGTTCTTGGTATGCGCGGTGTAGCCGAACTCGGGTGCGTTGGTTTTCCCGATGACGATGGCGCCCGCTGCCTTGAGCCTCGCGACCTGCACCGAATCATGTTTCGGCATGTGATTGCGAAAACGGCACCGAGCCATGCGTGGTCGGCAAGCCGGCCGCATCCTTCGAGGTCCTTCACGCCCAGTGGCAATCCCGCAAGCGGTCCGATTCTCGCCGCGCGCGATTTTCTCATCGAGGGCGCGCGCCTCGGCCATCGCGGCATCGGTGCGCAGCGCGACGAACGCATTGAGCTTCGGGTTGGTCTGCTCCGATGCGGGCGATGGTGGCCGCCATCAACTCGCTGGGTTTGAGTTCGCGCCGCCGAATCATCGCGGCCAATTCGTACGCTGGTTTGAAATGAAGTTCACCCCCGCCCGCCATGGGTCTTCGTTTCCTCACGCGATGAATGATGTAGGTTCGATTACTAAAACGAACGCCGCGCCGGTTGACTACCTAACGGACGTTAGGTAGTATGCGCTGACTTCCCTATTCCGAGGAAACCGATGCCCCGAAGCACCCATCGAAGCGCTGTGCGTCCTGCCAAAGTCGTTGAACTCCATCGCTCGCCCGACACCCGCGATCGCGTGTTGGCGGTGGCGCTGAATCTCTTCGCCGAGAACGGATATCGCGGCACCAGCCTGCGCGATATCGCGCGACGCATCGGGATCAAGGCGCCGTCGCTGCTCCACTCATTTCCCCTCTAAGGAGCAGCCAAACGTCGCGGTGCTCGATCGCATCTTCGAGGGGATGGAAGAGTCAGCAAAACGTGCTCCGTCCGGACGCGCTAGCGGGTATCAGCGAATGTTGCCGGACCGCGATCATCGGTGCAATCGATCACATCGCGTCGCGGCCCGACTCCGATGCGCATCATATGGCATGAGATGACCGAGGAGAGCGGCGTGGGACGCCAGCTCCTGAAGTGGCGCGTGCCGCCGCTATTCGCGATGGGCGTCAACTTCATCTTTCGCGGCCAGCGCGAGGGCGAGTTCCGCGCGGAAGTCGACCCATTCGATTTCCCCTCCAGCCTCAACTCGATCACGATTGGATTTTTCACCACCGCCGCGATGGTTCGGCGGCTAATGGCAGCACTACCTGCTCGAACCCGCGGTGATTGAGCGGCGCAAGCGCGAAGTCATCGACATGGTCGAGCGTACGCTGTTCACGACGCCCACGGGCAACGAGACGCCGCTCACATAGAGGAGCGCTTCGCGAATTAGGAGACCCTGCTTCGCTGCGCGAAGCTGTCCGCAGGTCCTTCCTCGCTCGCGTTGCTCGCTTCGTCAGGATGACAAAAGAAGGCAGCTATCTTTTCAATCAACCGCAAGGAGTCCTTCCGCCATGAAACTGGGAACGTTCTACGAGCATCAACTGCCGCGTCCGTGGAAAGAAGGCGCCGAACTCAAGCTTTTCCAGGATGCGCTCGATCAGGTCGAGCTGGCCCACCAACTGGGCATCGATCATATGTGGGAAGTCGAGCATCACTTCCTCGAAGAGTATGCGCATTCGTCGGCGCCGGAAATTTTTCTGGCCCGTGCGCAGTCAGCGCACCAAAAATATCCGCCTCGGCCACGGCATCGTGCTGCTGCCGCCCGGATACAATCATCCGGCGCGAGTCGCGGAACGTATCGCGACGCTGGATTTGGTGAGCAACGGGCGCGTCGAGTTCGGCACCGGCGAAGTCGTCGGCGGAATTGGAACTCGGCGGCTTCAACATTCCGCGCGCCGACAAACGCGAGATGTGGCAGGAGTCGCTCGGCGCCATCGCGCGGATGTTCGTCGAGAATCCATTCCAGGGTCACGAGGGAAAGTATTCAGCATGCCCGCGCGCAACGTGGTGCCGAAGCCGGTGCAGAAGCCGCATCCGCCGCTATGGGTCGCGTGCTCGCGCCGCGAGACGATTCATCGCGCCGCGAAGCTCGGCATCGGCGCGCTCACCTTCGCGTTCATCTCACCCGACGAAGCGAAGCAATGGGTCGACGATTACTACACTACACTCGCCAACGAATGTGAGCCGATTGGATACGCGATCAACGCCAACATCGCGATCGTTACCGGCTTCATGTGCGACCAGAAAGAAGAGCGGGCGCGTAAGATGGGTGAGGAAGGCCTGCGGTTCTTCTCTTACGCGCTCGGTCATCATTATTTCTTCGGCCGGCACGAGGTCGGCAAGACCAACATCTGGAACAATTTTAAGGACAGCAAGATCCAGATGCCAGGTCTGGGCGGCGAGACCGCATGCGTGGGCACGCCTGACCAAATCCGTGCGCGGCTGCGCGAGTACGAGGAGGTCGGCGTCGATCAGGTAGTGTTCATTTCGCAGGCTAACAACAACAAGCACCAGGACATCTGCGATTCGCTCAACCTGTTCGGCAGGGGAGCTGCTGAGTTCAAGGAGCGCGAGCAAACCCTCGCGAAGAAGAAGGCGGAGCGCCTCGCGCCGATCATCGAAAATGCGATGAAACGCAAGCCGGAGCCGAAAGCGCCGAAGCACGATGGCCCGACCATCGTGCAGGCCGGAATGCTGGTATAGTGGGGCGCGCGCGGCTGTCGGACCGAATTATAATTCCGTCGTTACTCAAGTAGAGCGCGCGCAGCGCGCGATCTAAGGAGACCGGAACCGGCTTCGCGTGGCGCGAAGCTGTCCGAGGCCCGCTCCTCCCGTCGCTAACGCTCCCGTCGTCAGGGTGACAAACGAGGGCCGTACCGATTGGAGCGGCCTTTTATTTTCGCGCCGTCAATCTCTGACTGGCGCGGTTGGAGCGGGGCCGATGCGGGTGAACTGCACCGGGAATCCGTGGCAGTCGGTTGGATTGACGAGTTCTTCGCGGAAGTGGCTGGCATCGCTGACGATTATTCGCGCCTCTACCCATCGCGCTGAGAGGAACCCATGCTCGGCGCAAATCTGTTGGGCCTTCACGATTCCCGGCACGTTTTGATCGAGCGTTCCCTTCCATACGACCTGGCCGGCCGGGATATTCTTGTTGCCATCAATCAGGGTCGCGACGTAGTTACGGCCGCGCAGCATCTGATCCAGGCCGATGACAACTCGCAGCGGCCCACCCGGATACGTTGCCATCCAGTTGCCATTGAGCAGCCGCGCGACGTTCATCGGCGGCGCAGGCGCCTGCGGGGGAACGGGCGGCATCGCCGGCATCGCGGGTCCCGACGATTGTTGGAACGATTGCGAGTTGCAGGAGGAAGTCGCGCATGCAATCAGAATCGCCAGCGATGCAGCAACAGCGGGCGCGGTTAAAGTGTGGCGATCGATCCTCGGACGGGCCATAGACTCCTCCAGCGAACGGATGGTCGATGAGTATAGACTGCGCTGCGGCGCAGCACAGCACGGTCGTTTGACTTTCGACCTCGCACTTTTGTCGCTGGCATTGTCTCCAAGTGTCGTGCGAGGCTTTAATGGTGAGACTGAGCCAGCTTGGTAGTCGACTTGCGACCGCAGCACTCTTCATTGGTCGCTACAGGGAGCATCATCGCTATGAGTACATCAGGAGCCAGCGGACCCCCGGCGGATTCGAAGATGGATACGGCGCGCAAAATAAAAGTGCTGACCGAAGTGCCAATGAGCTTCAGGACGGGGGCGAAGGTAGATCCGGCCGACTGGAAGGATTTCGTCCGCGCGCAGAACGACGATCTCAAGACGGGACCTGGCGTCGGCGAGCGGGTTCCGGATTTCGAACTCGCCGATCAGAACGGCAAGCAATGGTCGCTGCAGGATCTGATGGGGCGAAGCGGACTGCTGCTGGTGTTCACGCGCAGCGCGGACTGGTGACCCTACTGCAGAAGCCAGCTCGTTGAGCTGGAACAATCGCGCACCGAACTCGAAAAGCACGGGGTCAAGGTCGCGTCGATCACCTACGACTCGGCCGCCACGCTGAAACGATTCAGCGACGCCTATCAGATTCGATATCCGATGCTGTCGGACAAGGGCAGCGTTGTTATACGCAAGTTCGGAATTCTGAATGCTAACATTCCCGAGGGGCATCCGTTTTTCGGTATTCCATTTCCAGGCGATTACCTGATCGACGCTAACGGTACGGTGCGCGACAAGGAGTTCCTCCCGAACTATGAGACTAGGCCGGCCGCGTCAGAAGTACTGCTGAAAAACTTCGGCGTCGGGGAAGGAGCCTCCGGGGTCACGATTAATGCCGACGACGTTCGAGTGACTATTAATATGTCGTCGGAACGCGCGGTGCCGGGCAGGCAGCTCGGTGTTTCAGTTGAGTTCGTGATTCCTTCCGGATGGCATATCTACGGACAGCCAATCCCGGATAACTATGTCGCGACCTCGATGCAATTCGATTCGGAGACGGTCACTGAGCAGTCCCTTGATTTCCCAAAGGCCACGCCGGTCGAGTTCAAATCGCTGGGCGAGACGCTGCCGGTGTACTCAGGAACGATGCGCGCCTTTGGCCGAGTCCTGATCAAATCGGGTCTCAAGCCCGGCGATTATAGGCTCAAGGGGACGCTTCGCTTGCAGCAGTGCAACGATCAGATTTGCAAACTGCCGCAGAAGATCGCGTTCGAGGTCCCTATCACGATCGATCCTATGGTCGCGGGCACCAAGTAGTATTGCGACTGACTACATCAGTTGGTATGCGCGCGCGACGTTTTCGCCGAGGATCCCGCGGCGTCCCGACTCTTTCATCGGCGCGATCATGCCCTTCAACTCCTCGAGGTAATTTCCGGGATGATCGGGATGCGGATAGTCAGTCGCCCAGAAGAACTTGTCCTCGCCGACAATCTGCATCATTGCGGCTATCGTGCGTTCGTCAGGATCGGCTGAAATGTAGCACTGGCGCTTGAAGTAGTACGACGGCTTCTCCTTGAGGCGGACCGTCGCGCCGAGCGTGGTGCCGTTGAAGATGGCATCACCGCGATCGAGGAAGTATCCGATCCATCCGGCCTGCGACTCGAGCACTACGACGCGCAGTTTCGGAAAGCGGTCGAAGACGCCCAACTGGAAAAACGTGCCGAAGGCATGCTGCACACCCTGGCCCGCGAACAGATCGAAATACCACGCCGCCCACGAGAAGTTGTCGTACCTGTGATGGATGCCGAAGCTGGCCGGCTCGAAGGTCGGATGAATCGCAAGCGGGACCCCGAGATCCTGCGCGGCGGCGAAGACTGCATCGTGACGAGGGTCGCCGTGCGGAACGCGCGTGATTGTGAACGGGCAGACGAACGCGCCCTTGCATCCATCCTTCACTGCGCGCTCGAGCTCGCGTGCCGCTTCGGCGGGATCGCCTAGCGAAAGATGCGCGATCGGGATCAACCGTCCACCCGAGTCGCGGCAGAAGTCAGCAATCCATCGGTTGTAGGCTTTGCAGTATGCCGCCGAAAGCTCTGCGTCGAAAAGTTCGGCCTCCCAGAGCAGTCCGATCGTGGGATAGAGAATCGATTTCGCCATCGCCTCTTTGTCGAGCAGCTCGAGCCGCTCCTTCATCACCATGGTTCCGAAGGCCGCGCCCTTGAGGTAGGTGTTCTCGGGTTTCGGCGCGAGCATCCGCACCTGCTCGGGCTTGGCGTCGCCACGCATCGCGCTCTCGCGCAGTTTCCGCGCGTCCTCGACCTTCTTACCCATGCCACCGAGCGATCCGAGCAAGCCCGGCGCCGTCATCTTCGCCCGCTTGCGATCTATTTCGAGATACTCGAAGCCGTCATCGCCGACCCGAATGCGCATCGCGCGTTCGCGATACTTCGGATCGATGTACTTCTCCCAGAGGTCGGGCGGTTCGAGGATATGTCCGTCGCAATCGATAATCAGTTCTTCGGTTTTCATAGTACCAACTCCGCAATAGTCACTGACTAATCAAAAGATGGCGAGCGGATTAACAGGCGATGCGGTGCCGCGCTCGAGGATTAGTGGCGCCATCGAGAACATGAACTCGTTGCGGTCCAGGCTGGCGGAAACTGACGACACCGCGTCGAGGTCGGCGTTGTCGATCAGATGTATCCCCATCGCGACCAGCGTACCGATGTGAATCGGCAACGCGACGCCATCGTAACCGCTGGGCACGACGTCGCTGACGGCGTCGCAGCCGAGAACTGCGATGCGCCGCTCGTGGAGCCATGGCAGGCAAGAGGCGTCGAGGCCGGGAAGTCCGACGCGCATCGGATCCCATCCGCCTTTGATTTTGCGCATCGCGGCCCGGCCGGTGCGAATCATCAGCACATCGCCCTCTTCAACCTGAACCTTCTGCGCCTTCTCAGCGGCGTCGAGGTCTTGCGGCAGAATTTTCTCGCCCGGCTCCATCCATTCGATTTTTTTAAGCCGCGGGATATCGAGCAGGACGCCGCGGCTGACGATACCGGCGCGGGTGACGTCGATCGCGCATTTTTTCGCGCCACGCGATCCAACTTCGCTCGCATCGAAGCCGTTGTACATTTTGTTCTGCCAGAAAACGTGGCACAGCGCGTCGATATGAGTATTCGCCATGCCATGCGGTGCGATTGCGAAGTAGTCACCCGAGTAGGGCAGCGCCTGATCCTTCGAATCGTGGCCCGCCTGCACCATCAGATGAGTCACGGGCGTCGGATTGTCGGCCGCGGGAATGGTAGCGAGCGGCAGCGCCATTGAAACGCTCTCGCCCGTCTGCACCAGCCGCGCGGCTGCCGCGCGTTTCTGATTGGTGATGAAGTTCAGCGCGCCGCGCTGGTCTTCCTTGCCCCAGCGTCCCCAGTTGCTGAGCTTCTCGAACAGTCCTTTCACGTCCGAAGGCGTCAGTTTGTCGGCCATGATAATCTCTCCCGAAGAGTAGGGTGACTGGAAATCCGTATAGCATGCCCGGCGGCGTTCCTGTCAATTTGAACGATCGGTATGTGTTCGGAGGAGTGAGAGGTGGGCAACGACTACATCGAAGCGGCGCGCGTCTTTCACGAGGTCACCAAGCATTCGTACACGAGCGTGCGTTCGTCGCCGCATTTTCTCGACTGGGACAACAAGCCGCTACCATACAAGATTTATCCGGGGGCGGCGTCGATTCCTTTGCCCCGCGATCTGAATCTTTCTTCGACGCCGACGCTGGCAGCGCTGTCGTCGTACGTGCCGGCGGATTTTTCTGCGCCGATCGATACCGCCGCGCTTACACGAATCCTGTTCTGTGCTGACGGTCTGACGCGGCAGAAGAAGGTCGGCGATGACGACTATCATTTCCGCGCCGCGGCGTCGGCGGGCGCGCTCTATCCGATCGAGATTTACGTCGCGGCGTCAGAAGTCGAAGGCCTCGAGACTGGTCTGTACCATTTTTCGCCGGCGGATTTGCGGATGGCCGGGCTGCGTCGCGGCGACTGGCGCAGTTACCTTGCCGATGCGGCCGCGCAGCGTTTGTCGATTCGCAATGCGCGCGCAGTGATCGCGTTGTCGGCGATTTATTGGCGCAGCGAATGGAAATATCGCGCGCGGGCCTATCGGTATTGCTATTGGGATGGCGGGACCATCCTGGCGAATCTGCTGGCGGCGGCAGCGGCCGAGGAAATTTCCGCGGAAGTGATCACCGCGTTCGAGGATCCGGCGCTCGAGTCGTTGCTGGGCATCGACGGCGAGCGCGAGGGCATGATCGCGTTGGTTGCGCTCGGACGCACCGATGAAGCGGCTACATCATCGCCTCCAGTTGAACCATTGGCGCTCGAGACGATTCCGCTTTCCTCGAACGAGGTTGCGTATCCTGACCTCGTGAAGATGCATCACGAGTCGCGGCTTGCCACCGCTGATGAAGTGGCGGCGGTGTCCGCGGCGAAAGTGCGTCCGTCTAGATCAGCGCCGAACGCGAATGTGCTCCAGCTCGAAACCATAACCTCGGAAGAATCTGCGGGACTGGGCGAAACAATCTTGCGCCGAGGATCGTCGCGAGCTTTCGCGCAGGAAGCGATTACCGCGGAAGAACTCGCGACGATCATGGCCGCTTCCAGCGATCATCCTCAGGCCGACTTTCCTGCCTTGACCGACACTTATCTGATCGTCAACGCGGCTGAAGGATTGGAGCCCGGCGCGTACTACTACAACCGCGATGCGCGCGCGTTCGAGTTGCTGAAGGCCGGCAACTTCCGCGGCGAGGCTGGATACCTGTGCCTCGAACAGCCGCTCGGCATGGATTGCTCGGCGCTCGTCGTTTATATGGCAGACCTCGAGCGCGCGCTGTCTGCATTTGGAAATCGCGGCTATGGCGACGCGCATTTGGAAGCCGGAATTCTAGGTGGACGTGCGTATCTCGCGGCGTATTCGTTAGGACGCGGCGCGACAGGACTCACCTTCTACGACGACGACACGACCAAATTTTTCGAACCTCACGCCGCGGGAAAGAGCCCGTTGTTGATGGTGGCGCTTGGCGTTCCGCGCGGGCGAACGAAATCGTAAAGGGCCGCTGCGCGATTTCAGAACCGGTGCCGGCTTCGCTAGCGCGAAGCTGTCCGAGGTTCCTCCTCCCGTCGCTTCGCTCCCGTCGTCGGAATGACAGAATCGCGCGAATGCTCGCGTCGGGATGCCAACTCGATATGCCCGCGTTTCCTTTTGCTAACTGCCTATGTTCATCCGATTTGATCTGGTTATTCTTTCGCAGAGGTTGATCGTTCTATGAACCTGCCTGAGTTTAAGAATTTGGACTTGAGTATCGCTCGGGCCCGAATTGCTCTTTCGCTCATCGCGATGCTCTCGCTGTACGTCGATCCGAGCACTGCCGGTGGACTGTTCCATCTAAATGCGTACGCGTTGACGACGCTGCTGTGCCATCTGGCGTACAGCGTGGGAATGTATTTCGCGCTCAGCCGCCGATACGCCGACTGGAATCTCCAGGTCCTCTCAACCTGCTTCGACCTGTTCTTCGCGACCGCGGTCGCATTTGTCACCGAGGGGCAGACCAGTCCGGCCTACGTATATTTCGTGTTCGCGATTATCGCAGTGGGCATTCGACCCGGCCTGCTCACCACGATCGGCGTGACCTGCTGCAGCGTGGCGCTGTATCTGCTGGTAATCTTGTTGTCCGAGCGAATCAGCGATGCGTACGTGATGCGCGCCGCATACCTCGCGATCGCGGGTTACCTGATTGGCTTCGTGGGGCAGCAGCGCGCCGATTTTGAAGAGCGAGTGCGTGAGCTCGAAACTCGCGCCGAGCGGCATTCCATCGCGCGTTCTTTGCATGACGGCTATGTCCAGGCGCTGGCCGGGGTGAACATGCGTCTGCAGACCTGCCGCGAGCTAATGCGCCGCCGCCTGAGGACGCGCTGGCGGAGCTGGTTGCGCTGCAGGCCGGGGTCGCGCGGGAGTACGATCAAGTGCGGGCGTACATCCGTGAGCTCGCAGGGGTAGAAGAAGCGCGGGCGACCGAAATCGTCGTGCCGAGTTCGGATCCGCGCTTCGAGGTTTGATGAGTTTCGCGGGCCGCAGCACCACCGGCGAACACCTGCTGCAGATATTGCTCGAAGCTTTGCGCAACGCGCGCAGACACGGGATGCCGCAGTCGATAAAGATCAACGTTAACGGAGTTGAGGACAAGTTGCTGATCACGATAGATGACGATGGAGTCGGGTTTGTGGAGCCGGCTAATCCACCGTGGGCCATCGCATCACGCGTGCTGAATTGGGTGGACAACTGATCGTGAATCAGAACGGTTCGACACGCCTACAAATTGAGATGCCTAACGATTAAAACATGCAGACGCCAATACGCCTGATTCTTGCCGATGACCATGCGCTCTTTCGTGACGGGCTAAAGTCACTGCTGCGACTGCAGCCCGATATCGAAGTGGTTGCAGAAGTCGAACGCGCGAGCGACGTGCCGACCGTCCTCGCCACCACCCCAGCGATGTGCTGCTACTCGACTTGCAGATGGATCGATGGTTGATGGACGATATCGGACGACTCTCCGAAATCACCAAGATCATCGTCCTGACAGCGAGCGAGAGTGGCCAAAATGGCGTACAAGCGTTGCGTTCGGGCGCACGCGGCGTCGTTCACAAGCGCTTCGCCATCGAGACCTTGATGACAGCGATCCGAACGGTGGCCGAAGGTTTGGTGTGGATGCCGCCGACGGTGCAGGCGGAATTCGCTGCGCAAGGAAGCTCGAGCTCGGAACTTTGACTGCACGCGAATTGGAAATCGTTCGATTCGTTGCCATCGGTTTGCGCAATGCTGAAGTCGGCGAACGGCTGGCGATCAGCGAGAGCACGGTCAAAACTCATCTCAACAATATTTTTCAAAAACTCACTGTGCGCGATCGCCTTGAACTGGCTCATTACGCAATCAAGACCGGGTTGGTGGCGGTGATCGATCAGAATCGCTAGAGCAGCATCGCCGTTCAGCGGCGATGCGCATATCATAGGCATCGCCGCCGATGCGCGCAACGTCATGTTCGGCGACTGATTTCGGTAGCGAAAAACTCCTCTTGACTTAAATTTTGAAACTTCTGTTGGATTTGTTATCCATCGATAGATGATATAAATATTCTTCGTCGGATTGACCCGTTTCTCTGGAGGCTACGTCTGCTCCATGACCATGCACCCGATCAAGCGTCCGCCACGCTGCGCGGCGGCGGGCGTAATCGAAACACCACAGGAGGAGCCGATAGAAGTGTCTGGTTCAAGGATGGTTGGAGCATACCGAATCCTCGAAAGAGGTGGGGAGATCCGCAGGTGCGGAGGAATGCCACTCACCTGTTGTTTGGCAAGATGATCGGCCTCGGCATCGTATTCTTCCTCATCTCGAAATGGTATGCCCAATGCAGCGTACGCCGACACGGCGCCGGCGCTGCCTCCGCCGCACATCAACGCGATTAATACCGTGTGGACGCTGGTCGCGGCCTACCTGGTTTTCTGCATGCAGGTGGGCTTCGTCATGCTGGAGTCCGGCTTCGCGCGTTCGCGCGAAACCGTCAACATCATGGTCGAAGGTATCGCCGATACCTGCATTTGCGGCGTCACTTTCTGGCTGTGGGGCTTCGCATTCATGTTCTGCCCGGGAACTCCGTGGATCGGCACCACCGGATTCATGCTGCACGGACTGCCCGCGACCTACGGCACGACGGGCGTTCCGCTGCTGGCGTACTGGGTATTCCAGTATGCATTCGCGGATACCTGCTCGACGGTTACCTCGGGCGCGATGATCGGCCGCTGCGATTTTATCGGCGACCTGCTCTACAGCGTCGGCGTCACCGGCTTCATCTATCCGATCATTGGTCATTGGGCATGGGGTCCGGACGGATGGCTCGCGAACATGAACCCGATCCCCTTCCACGACTTCGCGGGATCGACCGTCGTGCATACGATCGGCGGCACGATATCGCTGGCGGGCGCGATCGCACTCGGACCTCGGCTCGGACGCGTGTTCAAACGCGACGGCGGCGCACCGATGAAGCCGCACGATCTGATCATCGGCGCGACCGGCGGTCTCATCCTGTGGTTCGGCTGGTATGGCTTTAATCCCGGCAGCACGCTGTCGGCGCTCGATGCGCAAGGCATTGGCCGGGTCTCCTTCAACACCACGATCGCTGCATGCTCCGCAGGTCTGACTTCGCTCTTCTACTCCTACTTCAAGACCGGCAAATGGGATCTCGCGCTGACCGTCAATGGATTTCTGGCGGGCCTGGTCGCGATCACCTGTCCTTGCTACTGGGTCGATCCCGAAGGCGCATTCCTGTTCGGAATCGTCGCCGGCATCGTCGTGGTATGGGGTATCGACCTGCTTGAGTACCTGCGCATCGACGATCCGATCGGCGCGGTTCCGGTTCACATGATGGCCGGAATCTGGGGCACGCTGTCGCTCGGCCTGTTCGCCGCGGGCAAATATGGCGCGCCGACCGCGACCGGCGCCGATACCAGCACGGTGGTGACTGGACTCTTTTATGGCGGCGGCTTCGGCGTTTTGAATGCGCAGACGATCGGCAGCTTCTCGATCACGATCGCGACCTTCGTCGTCTCGATGGCCCTGATGTACGCATCAAGTACGCGTTCAGACTGCGCATCCCGACCGAGGGCGAGATCGAAGGACTGGATATTCACGAGCACGGCTTCCCGGCATATCCGGAATATGTCGTGACCGGCGACGACGGTGCCCCAAGACGATCGACGAAGTACCGATCGGACGGCGCACCTTCGCGCGGCCCTCCAAAGCCAAGAAGGTGGCGTAGGACCCTGATCGAAGGGGACCGCAGCATGGAGACTTTACGGGAGTCTTCCTTGCGAATGGAAGGAACAGGCAGGCCTCAGTCGGAATCAGCCACCGACTAGGGGCCGGTCCATTTTTACATACCGAGGTCGCTAGGCTTGGATCGAATTCTGAATCATTCGCCAGCAAAATTTCGGCGAATACGGGATTGGATTGTGATAATTGCAGCGAAAAAATTTCTAAGGTCCCTGGTTCAGACACGGTTACGGCGCAGAGTGATCGAGGCGCTCGAGGTCAATCCTCAGGCAGGTCCACGCAACGACGGGCTCCCGCTCAGGAGCATCCGCAGTCGGCTCGAGGTCGAATGGCAGGCGCGGGACATTCATCCGTGGGATCAAGGCATTGCGCCCGAGGAGGGTTTAGCGCAGAGGTTCGCGCAACAATCCCTCGAGGACGTCGACGCCGCGATCTCCAGCTTGTTCGAAGAGCCTGCCCGAGACGGATGAAATCGAGTTGCGGGTGTTCGACCCGACTTCCGGCAATCCCATCGTGGCCGGCGCGGGTACTCGAGTTGAAGGCAGCTGCGGCAACGTCCGGGTCCGTAAGGATGAAGCTAAAAATCACTGTCCTGGTGTATCGACTCGCAAATTGGCAGTTCGAGTCGCTCGGCAATTGAAGGCGTCCAGGGACGACATTTGAGCGAGCACTGATGACCGCCAAATAGGCGGGTGCCTCTCCGCTAAGCACTGCATTGCATTTTTCATCGGTAAACATTGATTTTT
>CAVUUH010000002.1:0-100934 GCA_963744545.1 uncultured delta proteobacterium | reverse complement strand
GAACGCGCGCAAGGGCGCGATCGTGATGCATTGCCTGCCGGCGCATCGCGGCGAGGAAATCACCGACGACGTGATCGACGGCCCGCGATCGGTCGTGCTCGATCAGGCCGAGAACCGGCTGCACGCGCAGAAGGCCGTGATGGTCTGGCTGATACGTCCTGAAATTTTGCAGACTACTTCGCCGTCGCCGGAATGACGGACTTAAGAATTGTGGCCACTGAAAAAATAAAAAAACTGGTGCTCTCGTACTCGGGCGGACTCGACACGTCGGTGATGCTGCGCTGGATCAAGGATCATTTCGGATGCGAAGTGATCGCGTATTGCGCCGACGTGGGGCAGGGCGACGAGACCGACGGCCTCGAAGAGAAGGCGCTCAAGACGGGCGCGAGCAAACTTTATATCGTCGACCTGCGCGAGGAATTTGCGCGCGACTTCGTCTTCCCGATGCTACGCGCGAACGCCGTGTACGAGGGCTACTACCTGCTCGGCACGTCGATCGCGCGGCCGGTCATCGCGAAGAAGCTGGTCGAGATTGCGCTCAAGGAAGGAGCAGACGCCGTCGCGCACGGTGCGACCGGCAAGGGCAACGACCAGGTGCGCTTCGAGCTGACGTTCGCGCGGCTCGCGCCGGATTTGAAGGTCATCGCGCCGTGGCGGCGTACCGATTGGCCGTTCGTAGGACGCGCCGACATGATTGCATACGCCAGCGAAAAGAAAATTCCGGTGCAGGTGACCGCCGAGAAGCCGTACTCGATGGATCGCAACCTCGTCCACGTCAGCTACGAGGGCGGCATCCTCGAGGACCCGTGGCGCGAGCCTTACAACGACATGTTCCGCATGACCGTCTCGCCCGAAGATGCGCCGGACAAGCCGGAGTATGTCGAGATCGAATATGCCGGCGGCAATCCGATCGCGATCAATGGAGAGAAGCTCGGGCCGGCGAAGATCATCGAGCGCGCCAACGAAATCGCGGGACGCCACGGGATCGGTCGCGTCGATTTGGTCGAGAACCGCTACGTCGGAATCAAATCGCGCGGAGTTTACGAGACTCCCGGCGTGACGATCCTTTTCCATGGGCATCGCGCGGTCGAGCAGCTCACTCTGGATCGCGAGGTGATGCATCTGCGCGACTGGCTTATCCCACGCTACGCGGAAATGGTGTATTACGGATATTGGTTTGCGCCCGAGCGTGAGGCGCTGCAGGCGTTGGTGGACGATACGCAGAAAAACGTGAACGGTGTCGCGCGGCTGAAGCTCTTCAAGGGCGGCGTGTGGATCGCCGGCCGCAAATCGCCGAATTCCCTCTACGACCAGAAGATCGTGAGCTTCGAGGAAGCGGGCGGATACAACCAGGCCGACGCCGACGGACTCATCCGGCTCGCTGGCCTGAGGCTTCGAGCGCTCGCGCGTGCGAGCAAGAAGGACGGATAGATTTGGGCAAAGTCATCCAGTTCAAACCGCCGCGCACACAGCCCAAGCTCGTGCCCCGTCCGCCCCGCACCGGAGATTGCGATCACTGCCATCACAAGATGGACGTCCATATCACGCATCCCGACGGTTCGATGAGTTGTGCGGCGCGCGGATGCTCCTGCCAGTTGCGGCCGCTCAATTGATTCCGCGCGTCGCGGATTGCCCCGCTCGTCTGATCGTGAAAGTGCGTCGCAGCCAGAAAAATCTCATCCGTGGAAGATTTGCGCGCGGCCGCCTGCCCGAGGTCGAAGCATTCACGGCGTCGTTGCCATTCGACCGGCGCCTTTTTCGGCACGATATTCGCGGATCGATCGCGCATGCGCAGATGCTCGCGAAGGTCGGACTGCTCAAGACGAGCGAGTTGCGGGCAATCGTTGGCGGACTCGAGCGCATCGAAAATGAAATCACGAGCGGGCGCTTCAAGTTCGATATCGCCGACGAAGATATTCACCTCGCGATCGAGCGCCGGCTGATCGCGCTGATTGGCGAGCCCGGGCGCAAGCTGCATACCGGGCGCTCGCGCAACGATCAGATCGCGCTCGACATGCGACTATTTCTGCGCGACGAGATTGCGGCGTGATTGCGCTGGTCGGCAGAACTGCGCGCGACACTGATTCGGCTCGCGCGGCGCCACATCGCGACGATCATGCCCGGCTACACGCATCTGCAGCGCGCGCAGCCGGTGACGCTCGCGCATCATCTGCTCGCATACGTCGAGATGCTCGGGCGCGATCGCGAACGCTTCGAGCAGGCCGCGTCGCGCACGGCCGTCATGCCGCTCGGCGCGGGCGCGTTGGCGGGCACGACGCTGCCTCTGGATCGCCGGATGGTCGCGCGGGCGCTGGGCTTCAAGGCGATCACTGCCAACAGCATGGACGCGGTGTCGGACCGCGACTTCGTGGTGGATTTCCTTTCGGCCGCGGCGCTCACGCAGGTGCATCTGTCGCGGATGAGCGAGGAGATCATTCTGTGGACGAGCGCGGAGTTTGGTTTCGCAGCGCTGCCCGATGAATTTTCGACCGGCAGCTCGATGATGCCGCAGAAGAAGAATCCCGACCTGCTCGAACTGATTCGCGGCAAGACTGGTCGCGTGATCGGCGACCTGGTCGCGATGCTGACGGTTTTGAAGGGCCTTCCGCTCGCTTACAATTCGGATTTGCAGGAAGACAAGGAGCGCGTGTTCGATGCGCTCGACGCGCTGAAGCCCGCGCTCGATCTGCTCGCGAAGTTCTGGCCGAAGCTGCGATTCGACGCGAAGCGCATGCGCGCGGCGGCCGGAGGATTTGCGCTGGCGACGGATCTCGCGGAATACCTGGTCGGCCGCGGCATGGCATTTCGCGAGGCGCATGAAATCGTCGGCGCGATCGTGCGCGAGACGGCCGAAGCCGGCAAGACGCTCGAGGATTTGAGCATCGACGAGTTGCGACGGCACTCGAGCGCGTTTGGCGCCGACGCGATCGCGATGCTTCGAGCCGAGAACTCGGTCGCCCGGCGCACGATCGAAGGCGGTCCGGCGCCGTCAACAGTCAAGCGCCGCCTCAAGGAGCTCGGACGTCGATGAATACTGAAAACCAATCGTGCGAACTGCTGGCGATCATGCTTTGCGATCTGCCACGCTTGCCAGCGCGATCGTCCTCGGATGCGGGGTGAAGTCGCAGCCGATACCGCCGGAGGCTGCGCGTCCGGAGAAAATCGTGGGGCTCGAAGCCGCCAACGCGAAAGAGGGAATTCGCTTGAGCTGGGATCGTCCCGAAAGCTACGCCGGCGGCGCCAAGATGAAGGACCTCGGCAGCTTCTCGATCTCGCGCGCCGAGGAAGGCAAGCCCGCCGAGAAGATCGGCGACATCCAGGTGCATGACGAAGGGCGATTCCAGGTACAGAACACATTCGAGTTCATCGACGGCTCGACCGTGATGGGCAAGACCTATCACTACCAGGTCACGTCCAGCACCACCGACGGTTACGTGAGCGAGCCGTCCAACGATGTGGCGATCGTGCGCAAGAAAGTCTCCGCCTCCGCTGAGCCGAATCCCGACACCTTCGTGGTGCCGACCCCGGTGCCGCTGAAATGACGTTTATTCGCGGGGCTGCGCTATGATAGAAACGAAACTTCACCCAATCGCCACAACGCAATGAACTACTTCGAATATCGCAACGATCAACTTTTCGCCGAAGACGTGCCGATCGCCGACCTGGCGCGGCAAATCAACACTCCCTTTTTCGTTTATAGCGCGCGCACTCTCCGGCGGCATTTCCGGGTTTTCGACGAGGCCTTCGCCGGCACCGATCATCTGATCTGTTACGCGATGAAGGCGCTCTCGAATCTGAGCATCCTGAAATTGTTCGACTCGATGGGCGCGGGCTTCGACATCGTGTCGGTCGGCGAGCTGATGCGATGCCTTCGAGTCGGCGCGGACCCGCGCAAGATTGTCTTCTCGGGCGTCGGCAAGACCGACGAGGAGATCGAGGCCGCGCTGAAAGCCGGCATCCTGATGATCAACGTCGAGTCGCGGCCGGAACTGCATCGCATCGCAGAGGTCGCGGGCCGCATGAAGCATCGCGCGCCGGTCAGCCTGCGCGTGAATCCCGATCTCGACCCGGGCACGCATCCGCACATTTCCACCGGCCATCGCGACAGCAAATTTGGCGTGCCGCTCTCGCAGGTCGACGAATATTACGCTGAAGCGAGCGCGCTGGCGCAGCTCGAGATCGTCGGACTGAGCACGCATATCGGATCGCAGATAACCGAGATGGCGCCGTTTGCCGAGGCGGGACAGAAGGTTGCCGCGATTGTCGGGCGGCTGCGCAGCGCGGGAATCGCGCTCAAGTATCTCGATCTCGGCGGCGGTCTCGGGATTCCTTACCAGGAGCAGCCGCCGCCTCCGTCGGAATATGCGCACGCGCTGCTGAAACCGATCGCCGGTCTCGGGCTCAAGATAATCACCGAGCCGGGACGCGTGATGGTCGGCAACGCGGGCGTGCTGGTGACGCGGTCCTCTATAACAAGGAGACCGACGTGAAGCGCTTCGTCGTTATCGACGGCGCGATGAACGATCTGATTCGTCCGGTGCTCTACGAGGCGTATCACGAGATCGTTCCGGTCGATCGCAGCAAGCCGGGCAAGACCGTGACCGCGGATATCGTGGGACCGGTTTGCGAGAGCGGCGACTTTTTCGCGCGCGAGCGTGAGATGGCCGAGCCTGCGGAGGGCGATCTGCTCGCGGTGATGAGCGCCGGCGCGTATGGATTCGTGATGTCGTCGAACTACAACAGCCGCCCGCGCTCGCCTGAAGTCCTGGTCGACGGCGCTGACGTGCATGTGATTCGCGACCGCGATAGCTTCGAGGATCAGATCCGCGGCGAACATATCGTCAGCCTGAAGTCGGCGTAAGAGCGCGCGAACGACATGGCAACGCTCGAATTCACCAAGATGCACGGATGCGGCAACGACTACATCTATATTGTCGCGATGCGCGCGCGTCCCGCCGATCCGTCGGCGCTGTCGGTCAAACTTTCTGATCGCCACTTCGGCGTCGGCGCCGACGGCTTGATCATGCTGGCGCCGTCGAGCAACGCCGACATCCGAATGGAGATGTACAACGCGGACGGAAGCCGCGGCGACATGTGCGGCAACGGAATCCGATGCCTCGCGCGGCTCGCCTTCGAGCGCGGCCTCGTGCGCCGGAATCCGATGGTCGTCGAGACTGACGCGGGGCTCAAGACGGTCGAGCTGCAGCCTCGAAGGTCGCCGCGTCGTTAGCGCGACGGTCGATATGGGCGAGCCGATTCTCGAAGGCCGCGACATCCCGGTGAAGGCCGACGGCCGAATCATAGACTATCCGCTCGAGGTCGCAGGCCGGCGCGAGTCGATCACCGCGGTCTCGATGGGCAATCCGCATTGCGTCCTGTTCGTCGCCGATGACGGCGTATTCAAACTACAGGATCGCGATTTTGCCGCGCTGGGCCGCGAGTTCGAGCATCATCCGTTTTTTCCGCGACGCGTGAATACCGAATTCATCCTCGCAACCTCGCGCCGCAATCTTAAGATGCGCGTATGGGAGCGCGGCTCGGGCGAGACCTGGGCTTGCGGCACCGGAGCATGCGCGGCGTTGGTCGCGGCTGTTCTGACGAATCATTCCGAGCGGACCGCGACGGTCGAGCTTCGCGGCGGCAATCTTGAAATCGAATGGCGCGCCGACGGCGCCGATGCGAATCACGTTTTCATGACTGGCAACGCCGTCGAGGTTTTCAGCGGCGCGGTCGAGCTGGGCGCGGATGAAATGGTCCCAGTGAAACAGTGAAATAGTGAAGTGAAGACTGGAGGCTACGAACGATGTTCAATGGCGCATTGACTGCTCTCGTCACGCCGTTTCGCGACGGCGTGGTGGACGCGCCCGCGTTGCGCGACCATATCGAATGGCAGATTCAGAGCGGAATCGACGGGCTGGTCCCGTGCGGCTCGACCGGTGAATCCGCCACGCTCACGCATGCCGAGCACGACAGCGTGATCAAGCTGACGATCGAGCAGGTGCGAAAGCGCGTCCCTGTTATTGCGGGCACCGGATCGAACTCGACTGCCGAGGCGATTCGGCTGACTGCGGCCGCGCGCGAGATGGGTGCGGACGGCGCGCTGCTGCTCTCGCCCTATTACAACAAGCCCACGCAGGACGGCATCTACCGGCACTACAAGACGATCGCGGCGAGCGTCGATCTCCCGTTGTTCGTGTACAACATCCCCGGCCGCACGGCGTCGAACATCCTGCCGGAAACGATGGCGCGGCTCGCGGAAATCAAGAACATCGTCGGCATCAAGGAAGCGACGGGCTCGATGGATCAGTCTTCCGACATTCTGAAAATGTGCGGCGATCGGATCGCGATTATGTCCGGCGACGACGCGCTCACGCTGCCGCTGGTTGCGCTCGGCGCGAAGGGCGTGATCTCGACCTGCAGCAACGTCGTTCCGCGCGAGATGCGCGATCTCACGGCGGCCGCGCTCGCCGGTGATTTCGCGAAGGCGCGCGAGATCCATTTCCGTCTGCTGCCGCTGATCCGCTCGCTGTTTGTCGAGACCAATCCGATTCCCGTCAAGCAGGCGCTCGCGTTCATGGGCAAATGCGCCAACGAGTTGCGGATGCCGTTGGTACCGATGACGGCAGGCCCCGCGGAAAAATTGCGCGCCGCGATGAAGGAACTCCGCCTCGTCTGATCGCGTATCTGCCATGGCAGAGCCTTACTACAAGCAGCACTGGGTCGATATCGATTCCGATCGCCACAGTGCTTACGACAAGATCCTTGCCTACCATCCCGCGATGGAGCCTCTCCTGCGCCCGCTCGATCTCAAAGCGGGGCTGCGCGTGCTCGACGTCGGCTCCGGCCCCGGTCACACCACTTTCGAGCTTGCACGGCGCGTGGCGCCCGGCGGCAAGGTCACCGGCATCGATATCAATGCCGAGTTCGTCGAGCGGTCCGGCGCTCGCGCACGCGAGGCCAAGCTCGCGGCGGAGTTCGTGCACAATGCCTTTCCGCCGCTGCCGTTTCCCGACGCTTCGTTCGATCGCGTGTGGTGCAAAAATGTTCTTGAGTATGTCGATTCCGCCGCCGATACTGTCGCGGAGATGGCGCGCGTGACGGCACCGGGCGGGATCGTGGTCGCGGTCGACAGCGACTGGGACATGCTCGCGCTCGATATCGGTCGGGACGGCGCGCGAGCGCAGCGATCGAATCATCGCGGCGTCGAAGGCGATTGCGATCAAGGAGCCGCAGATTGGCCGCCAGCTATATCGGCTGTTTCGCGCGGCCGGTCTCGACGACGTGAAAGTCGAGATTCACGCGGGCGCGGATACTGCCGGACGCTCGTTGCCGATGCTGAAGGCCAGCTTCGCGCGGTATGCGCGCGACTCGGGCAAGATCGCGGCCGCGGAGGTCGAGGGTTGGTTCGCCGACATCGATCGCGCCGTCGCGAGCGGATCGTTTCTGTTCGTATTGCCGCAGTTCGTGGTACGGGGAATCAGGAACCAGGCAGGCCTCTAGTGTGAACGCAAATCTCTTTCGGGGGAAAGACGAATGACTTTTGCATGGCTCGCATTTTTTGACGCCATCCTGGCGATCGCGATGATCGGCGCCGGAATGATCGGCGCGCACTTCCGCCTGACCGCGCCATTCATGGGTTTCCAGCTATTCGCGCTGGGATTTCTGCTGAGCATTATCGGTACGCTGGTCGGGCTCCTCGCGATTTTCCTGACGCGCACGCCCCAGGCACAAGCCGGGCGCAAGCGCGCCGTGCTCGCTACGGTGGTATGCGTGCTGATCGCGGTGCCGATCTTCCTGACCTTGATTAGCAGTCGCAAGTACCCGCCTATCAACGACATCACGACCGATTTCGACAATCCGCCCGAGTTCACTTACGCGCAGCAGCTGCAGCATGAACCGAATCGCGACATGAAATACAACAAGACGAAATATGCCGACCGACAGCTGCAGGGTTACGGCCCAATCGGTCCGATTAAGGAGCACCTCGATCCGGCGGCGGCATTTGCGCGCGTAACCGAGGTCGCCAAGGCCTCCCCGAACTGGACGATTACCTACACGGATCCGGCTACGAAGACGATCGAGGTCGTCGCGACCTCAAAGCTGTGGCATTTCAATGATGACGTCGTGATCCAGGTTCGGCCGGCCCCCGACGGCACCAGCTTGATCGAGATGCGATCGAAGTCGCGCGACGGGATCGGCGATTTCGGCGTCAACGCCCGGCGTATCCGGCATTTCTTCGATCGCGTCGCACTCGCGCGCAGCCCGAACGATCAGAATCCCGCCACTGACGAAGATCAGCCTTAGGAGGCGACTCCGCTATTGCTTGAGCGCGCGGATCGTTCGCATCACGGCGGCGTTGCGATCTTCGTTGACCGGATTCGTGAACACGATCGCGGTGCCGATTCCCGGCGCGCATAGCTCCTGCAGTCGCTCGCGTACGCGCGACTCCGATCCGACCAGCAGGGTCGCGTCGATGAGTTCGTTGCTGACCGCGTTGATTGCTGCGTCGGCATCGCGGCCCGCCGCGCGAATCGCCGAGATTTCCCGCTCGAAGCCCGAATGCGCCATCATGTTGCCGTAGAACTTCAGCGCTCCGTAGCGTGACAGCAGCTTGCGCGCGGGACGTCGGGCGGCTTCGAGATCGTCTGAAATAAATGCGGTCGCGAACAGCGTCGGCTCGATCTGTTTGACGTCGCGGCCGGCGATCTTCGCGCCCTCGGCCAACTCGCCGATCGCTTCCTTGACCCGCGCCGGCGGAAAGAAATTGAAGATGACGCCGTCGCCGATCTCGCCGGCCAGCTTGACCATCGGGCGCGACACGCCCGCCAGGTAAAGCGGCAGCTTCGCGCTGACGCGCGGCCCGGTCTTGCCGCCGTCGAGCATCGCGCGCAAGGTCTTCACCGTTTCGCGCATCCTGGTCAGCGGAACTCCCATCTCGATTCCGAGCGCGGAATTGCCTTCGCGATGGCCCGTGCCGAGGCCGAGAATAAATCGTCCGCCGGTAAATTCCTGGACCGCCGCGGCTTCATTGGCGAGCAGATTCGGATGGCGCAGATAAATGTTCGTGATCGCGGTGCCGAGCTTGATTCGCTTGGTGTTAAGCCCGAGCGCGAGCGAGCACGCCAGCGAATCGTTGTTCGCCTCGGTCATGAAGACGCCGGAAAAGCCCGCGTCCTCCGCCGCGCGCGACCATTCGATCAGGCGCGCCGGCGGGCTGTCGGGAAGAATCGTGCAGGCGAGAGCGATTTTGGCCATGATAAATTCCTTTCGTCTGACTGACGCGAGACTTTCATCAAGCGGGAGTTTCCGTCAAGCCATGTGCCGCTGAGAACCTGCGTCCGTCGCATCTGACTGGACTCTTTTGCCCGTCGCATCGTACAGATTAATCGCGTATGCCAACGATGCGGCCGTTTTTCCATGGGTCACATCCCAAACCTGGAGGACGAGTGCGATGAAACGATTTGCTGTGGCATTGATCGCGACGAGTATGCTGATGACTGCAGTCGGTGTGGGATTCGCAAAAGATCTGAGTCCGACGGGGCCGAGGAGGCGTTCGTCGATGCAGTCGGGGTCTGCGGCCCGTCGAGCAACATCGCGGGCTCACTTGGCAAGAGTAACGATCCGCAGGTGAAGATCGCTCTTCGCAACGCTCTGATCACCGAAGCTGCCGACGATGCCGCCGGTGTCGCGGGCGCCAACCAGCCGCACGCCGAATGCCTCAAAAAGGAGCTCACGTCGCGCGGATACACTGACGACGAACTGGGTGCGCTGCCCTATTGCATCACTCACGACTGGCCGGATCCGTTCACCGGCCTGGGCCAGTGCGTAAAGAGTCACGGCCGTCTCGAGGGCGCAATCAACAAAAAACCCTAGCGCAGATCGCTGCTTTGAATGCCGGCGCGCTCCATCGCGGAGCGCGCCGGTGCCTTTAATCTAGTCCAAACCGTATCGCCGGCGCTTTCGCCACAATGTCGCGACGTTGATTCCCAGCATCTCGGCCGCTTCTTCCAGCGTCATCGCCTGTTCGAGCACGACCTCGATATGCTTTCGTTCCATCTGCTCCAGCGTGTTGCTGTGATCGAGCTTGTCCGGTGATGCGAGAATCTTGTCCGGCAGATCGCTCAAATTGATGGTCTCGCCGCGGCTCAGGATCACCGCGCGCTCCATCACGTTGCGCAGCTCGCGGATATTGCCCGGCCACGAGTAGGACAGCAGCGCTTCGCGCGCCTCGGCCGCGATCGAATGCGCCGGCTTGTGATGCGTCTCAGCAGCTTGCGCGGCGAAGTGCTCCGCCAGCTTCAGGATTTCTCCCGGCCGGTCGCGCAGCGCCGGCACCTGCAATTCGATCACGTTGAGCCGGTAGTAGAGATCCTCGCGGAAGCGCTTTTCCTTGACCAATTGCTCGAGATGCTGATTGGTCGCCGCGATTATGCGCGCGTCCACCTTAATCGTCTGCGCGCCGCCGACGCGCTCGAACGTCCGCTCCTGCAGAAACCGCAGCAGCTTCGATTGAACCACCGGCGTCAGGTCGCCGATCTCGTCGAGTAAGCACCGTGCCGCCCTCGGCCGCTTCGAGGCGGCCGGGCTTGTCCTTAATCGCGCCGGTGAACGAACCGCGCACGTGTCCGAAGAGTTCGCTCTCCAGCAGATGCTCGCTGAGCGTCGTGCACGCGACCTGGACGAACGGCCCATCTTTGCGCGGACTCAAGCGATGGATGTACGACGCCAGCATGCTCTTGCCGGTGCCGCTTTCGCCGGTGATCAACGCGGTCGCGTCGCTGTCGGCCACTTGCGCGGCGATCTCCGCGAGCTTTCGCGAATGCGGACTGTAGGTGAGAAACGGCTCGGGCTCGGTCAGGCTTTCGATCCGATCGCGCAGCTCTTTGTTCTCGGATCGAAGTTCATGCACCTCGAGCGCCCGCGCGACGACGTGCACGATATGGTCCGCAGTGAACGGCTTGGTGACGTAGTCGTATGCGCCCAAGCGCATCGCCTCGACCGCGTCGGGAATCGATCCGAATGCCGTCATCATCACCACCGGCATCGCGGGGTTGAGCCGCTTGATCGATTCGAGCAGCTTCAGCCCGCCCATCCCCTCCATGCGGACATCGGATCACGACTACCGCAGGCACCGACGGCCCCAAGAGTTCCAGCGCGCGCTCCGCATTCTCAGCGACGGTCACCTGATGACTCGCAGATTCAAGACTCGCCGCCAGTACGCGGCGGATATTGCGGTCGTCATCGACGACTAGAATGTTAGCCAAGCGCGTCCTCGATTAGGTGTTCAGGTCCCATTCTAATGCTCGATCGCCCGGCAGCATCAAGAGCCGCTCGCGTGTGTTCATTGCATGTTGCACGACTGCGAATCTCTCAAGCCATTGCGATCCGCACGTCGAACTTTCCAAAACGCAGCAAGATCATGCGCGAATCATTGCGGTCTGCATCTTGCACATTGAAACCCTTGGCAAGGCCGGCTTTTTCGGCGTTTTGCTCGGGGAGATTTGATACTTGGCAGCCACTCCAAAAGTTCTCGGCGCCGAGCGGGCTCAACCGCAGGCGACCTTCGGCAAACAAACCAAAGCAATCGTAGTAACCACCGGGATGCTCGCCTTCATCTCGTTCTGGCGAGCGTCCGCGGTCGTGCTTTGCGACCTCGCCTCCATCAGCCTACTACATCGGCGGCATCGTCGAGACAGGCCTGCGGCCGCTCGGCGCCGTACTTCATTCTCGCCGTCATGCTGTTCTCGTACGCGGTGCGCGCGGTGTACGTCGAATCGTGCTCGATGTTCACGCGCGGCGGCGTCTATCGCGTCGTCAAAGAGGCGATGGGCTCGACGCTGGCGAAAATTTCGGTGTCGGCCCTGATGTTCGACTACATCCTGACCGGCCCCATCAGCGGCGTCTCGGCCGGCCAATATCTGGTCGGTCTTGATCAACGAACTGCTCAAGCTGGCGCACTCGAGCATTATACTGCCGCCCGACTTCACCGCCGCCTTCTTCGCCATCGCTGTGACCATTTATTTCTGGCGCCAGAACATTCTCGGCATCGAGGAATCCAGCGGCAAGGCGATGCGCATCATGCAGATCACGACCGTGATGGCCGTGATCATGATCGTATGGTGCGGGCTGACGATTTATACGCGCGGCGCGCATCTGCCGCCGTTCGAGTTGAAATTCACCAACGACTCGCTGGGATGGCTCAAGCACTTTCCGGGTGCGCGCACCATCGGCACTTTGGGAATTCTGATCGCCTTCGGCCATTCGATCCTCGCGATGTCGGGTGAAGAATCTCTCGCACAAATCAATCGCGAGATCGAGGCGCCCAAGCTCAAGAATCTGCTGCGCGCCGGCTTGGTCATCTTCATCTACAGCCTGCTGCTGACCTCGCTGGTCTCGTTTTTCGCGGTCATGATCATCCCCGACAGCGTCCGCATGTCCAACTACGGCGACGACCTGATCGGCGGCCTCGCGATGTTCATGGTCGGGCCGCTGTGGGCGCGAATCGCGTTGCGTGCGTTCGTCGTCTTCGTCGGATTCCTGATTCTCGCCGGCGCCGTTAACACCGCGATCGTCGGCTCGACCGGCGTGCTGACGCGCGTCGCCGAAGACGGCGTGCTGCTCGACTGGTTCCGCCATCCGCACAAGAGGTACGGCACCAACTATCGCATCGTGAACATGGTCGCGATGCTCCAGATCGCCACCATCGTGCTCTCGCGCGGCGACATGTTCGTGCTCGGCGAGGCCTACGCCTTCGGCGTCATCTGGAGCTTCGTCTTCAAAACGCTCTCGGTGCTGATCCTGCGCTACAAGGACAAGTACCATCGCTTGTGGCGGATGCCGCTCAACCTGAAATGGTTCCGCCCCGGCGGCAAGGATTTTCCGCTGGGCCTGGCGCTGACGTTCATGGTTTTGTTCGCGACCGCGGTCATCAACCTGTTCACCAAGCAGGTCGCGACGATCTCGGGAGTCAGCTTCACGCTGGCGCTGTTCGTGATTTTCGAGATCTCGGAAAAGATCAACGGCCAGGCCGCAGCACGCCTACGGCGAGGAGCCTGAGAAGTTCAATCTGCAGCTGGTCGAGGAAAGCCAGGTCGATCCGATCGGCCTCGGCCTGTTCGGCCCGCACAAGAAGCTGATTGCGATCCGCGATCCCAACAATCTCGCCCATCTGCATCGCTATCTGTCCGAGCGCGACGACGCCGAGCTGATCGCGCTGACCGTGCGAACCGAGAAGGGACTTGCCTCCAGCGACGGCGGCCAGATTTTCAGCGACGCCGAGGGAAAACTTTTCAGCAAGGTGGTCAAGGTCTGCGAGGATCACGGCCGCGCCGTCACGCCGCTGGTGGTCGTCTCCAACGACCAGGTCTACGCGATCGCGCGCATGGCATTTCTGCTGAGCGTCGACGAAGTCGTGATGGGCGTGTCGGCGCGTTTCAATCCCGACGTCCAGCTCGAGAACTTCGCGATGCATTGGGGATCGCTCGGCGACTCGGACGAGCATCACGTAAACGTCCGCGTGCTCTCCGACCACCAGGACATCCGCGCCGAAATCTAATTCGCGATTCTCGTCTCTCAGTATGGGCGGTCGTAGAGCCTGATCGGAGCTTGCCAAGGGTCGAGGGTCGTCCTAGACGCTGGCACAGGCTTTAGCCTCGAGATCCCACTTCTGAGAAAGCTTGCCCGACCGAGGCGCGGCGATTACGGACTGTTCACAATTCTCTGCATGTCACGCGCGATGGTAGCTGGTCACTCGCTTTCGCCTACGACGAATTGATTGTACTCGTGGACGTATTGGAAGCAGTCAGAAGATCCAGAATTCCGAAGCCTCTCCATGCTGCCGCGCTCGATTCTTGCGTCATGTTGTTGTCATGAGGAACGTCCAGCGGCACCGACAGCATGGAGTCTTAGCCTCTCTAACTCGAGTACTGCATAAATCGCCTGTCGCACGTTCTCGACATCTCGGTGAAGTGTCGAACTCCGACCAGTTATCTCAACTACCATTCGCTGCCACTTCTGACATCTCTGCAGCTCGGCGATGTCCACCGCGCATATCAGAATAGCGCATGCCCGCGAGCCCACAGTGCCGCACGTTGCCGAGTTATTCCCGCCAATTGCACAGGATTAAATTCGATGCGAGGATACTACCCGTGATGCCTCGCACACCGAATCACGCTGTTCGGTGTATCGTTGCGACGGCACCATTTCTCCATCGGAACCGCAAGAGCCCGGCCCTGTCTGCGCCTGCGCGATGCGACTCCAGCTATGATCGCTTCTCGGATTTCGCCCATGATCGCAATCGTCGACTACAAAGCCGGCAACCTGACCAGCGTCCAGCGCGCGCTCGAATTTCTCGGGCATCAAGTCGCGAAATCACCGATCGCGCCGAGCGTATCGTCGCCGCCGATCGCGTGATTCTGCCGGGCGTCGGAGCGGCCGGCGCCACGATGGAAAATCTGCGCGCGCTCGGACTCGTCGAAGTTCTTCGCAACGACGTCGCGCGCGCCGGCAAGCCGTTCCTCGGCATCTGCATCGGTATCCAGGTCCTGTTCGATCGCAGCGAAGAGGACAGCGCCGAATGCCTCGGCATCATCGCGGGCCGCGTCGTGAGCTATCCGCGCTCGATCGACGGCCGCCCGCTGAAGGTTCCGCAAATCGGATGGAACCGCGTGCGCCAGGCGCAGCCGCATCGAGTCTTCGCCGGCGTGCCTGACAACACGCATTTTTATTTCGTCAATTCGTACTATCCGATTCCCGACGACCCTTCGATCGCGATTGGCGCATGCGACTATGGCGTTCCGTTCACCGCTGCGGTCGCGCGCGACAATGTGATCGCGACTCAGTTCCATCTCGAAAAGAGCGGCGCCGCCGGCCTCAAGCTGCTCGACAACTTCTGCCGGATGAGTTGCTGACGATGCTCGCGAAACGAATCATCCCGTGCCTCGACGTGCGCGACGGCAAAGTCACCAAGGGCGTGCAGTTCCTCAAGAACGTCGATGTCGGCGATCCGGTCGCGATGGCGCGCTACTACTACAGCGAGGGCGCCGACGAGATCGTCTTCTACGACATCACCGCATCCAACGAGCGCCGCGGCATCATGCTCGACGTGGTTCGCGCGGTCGCGCGCGAAATTTTCATTCCGTTCAGCGTCGGCGGCGGACTTCGCACTCTCGAAGACATGCGCGCGGTGCTGCTCGCGGGCGCCGAGAAAGTCTCGATCGATTCGGGCGCGGTGCGCAATCCCGCAATCATCTCGGAAGGCGCGCGCGCGTTCGGCAGCCAGTGCATCGTGCTCTCGATGCAGGTGAAAAAAACCGGCGGCGCGCCGAAATGCCGACCGGCTACGAAGTCGTGATCGACGGCGGACGCCAGCCCACCGGCCTCGACGCGCTGGCATGGTCGCTCGAGGGCGAGCGGCTCGGCGCCGGCGAGTTGTGCATCAACTCGATCGATCGCGACGGCACCAAGCTCGGCTACGATCTCGAGATCACGCGCCGCATCAGCGAAGCGGTCTCGATTCCCGTGATCGCGTCGGGCGGCGCCGGCGAGCCCGCGCATCTGCGCGACGCGTTCACCGCCGGAATGGCGGACGCCGCTATCGTCGCGTCCATCGTTCACTACGGCGAGCATCCGATTCCCGCGTTGAAGTCGTATCTCAAAAGCAACGGCGTCGAGATTCGCGACGCCGTCACACGTCGACTGGACGGCGCGCACAATGAAAATCGCGTTCGTAGTTTCGGAGTTCAATTCCGAAGTCACCACGCCGATGGAACAGCGGGCGCGCCAGCATGCCGAGTCGCTCGGCGTCGAGGTCGCGCGCGTGGTCCGCGTCCCCGGCGTCTACGACATGGCGCCGGTCGTGAAAGCTCTGCTGCAGCGCAAGGAAATCGAAGGCGTCGTGATGATCGGCGCGGTGATCAAAGGCGAGACCAACCACGACGAAGTGATCGCGCATGCGATCGCCCGCGCCGGCATCGAGTTGTCGCTCGAATTCGACAAGCCGGTCGGCCTCTCGATCACCGGACCCGGGATGACCGACGAGCAGGCCGTCGCGCGAATCGAGAACGCGAAAAACGGCGTCGACGCCGTAGTCCGTGTTGCGCGCGCGCTCAAGGAAATTCGCGGCTGAGTTCGACCATCGCTCCACAGGTGTTGAGAAATCGCGCCGCGCCCATTGAGACCGTGCGCGCGACTCCTTATACTCTTCGCGTCGGTGTTGAAGATGATGGCAGAGGCGGCGGCGGGGGTGAAACTTTTTCCACGCGCACGGCTGCGAGAATTCTCGCGGTCACGCCGGAGCGCATTCGCTACTGGGTCAAGCGCAATCTCGTGCGTCCGCTGAATCTGGGCGGCCGCAATTATCGCTTCGCGTTCAACGATCTGCTCGAGATGCGCCTGGCCAAGGAGCTGCTCGGCACGCGCCAGCATATCGAGCCGATCCAGCGATGCTCTCGAACGGGTGCGCAAGCTGGTCGATCCGGATCGCTCCGTCACTCGCTGAAACTGGTCAATGATGACGGCCACATCGTGGTGCGCGACGGCCCCCGCTGATCGAAGTCGAGACCGGACAGCTCATCTTCGACTTCGAGCGCGCTTCAGCCCGGCAAAGTCGAGGAGGGTTTCGGGCCGGCGCGCGTGCGCGAGCGTTTCGAAGAGGCGCGCCGAATCGCCGACGAAGATCCGCTCAACGCGCTCACCATCTACAGCGACCTGGTTAGCCGCGAGCCGGGCAACTTCGACGCGCACATGCGCCTTGCCACGTTGCTCGAGCACGAGGGCGACCTCAGGGGCGCGCTGCGCCATTTGCTCGGCGCGGCGGCGATTGTTCCCGCCAGTGCCGACGTGCACTTGAAGCTCGGCCTGCTCTATCGCAAGAAGGACGAGCATCAGCACGCGATGCGAAGTCTCCAGCGCGCGCTCGAATGCGATCCCGCCAACGTCGAGGCGCATCGCAACCCCGCCGAGATGTTCGACGCGATGGGCCGCAAGCGCGACTCCAACGCATCTGAGCGCGATCCATCGCCTGATCAAGGGCGACTAATCGCTCCGATCAAGCTGCGCGCGTGTTGAATCGCCGCGAACTCGCGGCGATAAGCTCGCTCGCATGCCACGCGAATCACTCAAACCAATCGACATCCTGCGCCACGAGCTGAAGGCGCTGCGCTTCATCCTGGACAACTTTCACTCGGGCAAGCTCGGCGCCGACGGACTTCCGCCGCGCGAAGATTTCCAGTCCGAGCAAGGCCGCGCACTTTACGATTCGATCGTCAAAGCTCCCGACCGCAAATCCGCCGAGAGCGCGATTGCGGAGCTCGAGCTCGACGACGTCGACATCGATTCGTTCCTGCGCCTGAGCGGCGAGCACTACTACACTTATCCCGCGCTGGTGCGCGAGCGCGCCGAGGCAATTCGCACCGGCAAGCTCAAGGTCGAAGACACGTGAGTCGCGTCGACTCCCAAAGAATTTCATCTGCTGCTCGATGCCGCCGGCGCGCTGATCGTCTTCCAGGAAAAAGGCGCGTCGTGGGCCGGAGTGCTCGCGTTCTCGAGCGAGGACAATGCGCGCGAGTTCTGCCGCACGAGCAATCTCGACGTCGCCGATGTCGCCGCGATCTCGACCACCGACGCGGAAGCCGTCGCCGCACTGATCGCGTCGATCAAGCGCCGCGCGATCCGCAATCTCCTGCTCGATCTCGACTACAAGACCGGCGCATGCACGCAGATCGATTTCGAGGGCGACTCGTTTGGCACCGCAGCGCCGCGACAATTCACTCCGCCCAATCATCATTAGATCTTCCGATGCATCCGCGCGCTCGTTACTGCCCGAACAATCGAAGCCGCGCGCCGCCGCCTCGCCGGAATCATCAAGCCGACTCCGCTGATGCGCAGCGCGACGCTCGACCGGATGCTCGACGCGCACGTGCTCATCAAGCCGGAAAATTTGCAGAAGACCGGCTCGTTCAAAATTCGCGGCGCCTACAACCGGCTCGCTACCCTCGCCGACGAGAAAAAATAGCGCGGCGTCGTCGCGGCGAGCGCCGGCAATCATGGCCAGGCGCTCGCCTACGCCGCCACTCGCGCGGGCGTGAACGCGACGATCGTGATGCCGCGACGGCCGCGATCGCGAAAATCGACGCGACCCGCAGCTACGGCCAGTCGGTCGTGCTCGAAGGCGTCGACTACCAGGAGGCGCGCGCGGCTGCGACCGAAGATGTGCACCGAGCGCGGCGCGATCTTCATCGACGCGTACGATGATCTTGATCATCGCGGGGCAGGGCACACTCGGATTGGAAATCGCCGACGAAGTTACGCCCGACGTCGTGATCGTGCCGGTGGGCGGCGGCGGACTGATCGCGGGAATCGCGGCTGCGCTCGCGACGCGCGCGCCCGAACGCCGAAGTCATCGGCGTCGAGGCCGCCGGCTCACCGCAACTATCCGCGAGTCTCGCGCAGACGCGCCTGCGTCGATTGGCCGTCCCGTCGATACGATTGCCGACGGCCTCGCGACCGGACGCATCGGCGCGATTCCGTTCGAGGTGATGCGCGGTCGCGTCAAACGCGCCGTCACCGTCGATGACTTCGAAATCGGCGAGGCGGTTCTGCTGATGCTCGAGCGGCTGAAGCTTCTCGCCGAAGGCGCCGGCGCAGCCGCGCTCGCGGGCGCGCTCAAACTCAAGGACGAGCTGAAGGGCAAGACCGTGGTGCTGGTCGTGAGCGGCGGAAATATCGACATCAACCTGCTCGACCGGATCATCGGCCACGGACTGGTGAAGGTGGGGCGGTTGTTCCGAGTCGCCGTCGATTTGCGCGATCGTCCCGGCGAGCTCGGCAAGCTGCTCTCGATGGTGCGGCGACCGGCGCCAACGTTCGCGCGATCGATCACGATCGCACCCGGCGCGACGTCGCGATCGGCGGCGCGCGCGTGATGCTGGAACTGGAGACGCGCGGCCCGAGCATATCGAAGCAATCCGCGAGCATCTAAAGCGCCACGGCTACGCGTTCGAGGTTCCAGCGCTGGGGTGATGAGGAACTTGATTGTAGTGAAACCCTTCCATGGGTTTCACGCTTCCTTGGGCAGGGTTAAACCCTGCACCTTAGAATCAGGAAAGATGCGGGACTTCGTCCCTGTTCGAACTAGTTGGGGGGACTGTCACGCGACGGGCGACTTTGTCGCCGGTCGCTTACTTTGGAGAGGAGTATAAAAAAGTTCTAACAGGGACGAAGTCCCGCATCTTTCTTCTAACAATGGGTGCAGGGGTCACCCCTGCCGAAGGAAGTTTGAAACCCACGGCGGGTTTCATTTCAGATTTCGTTCTTCGATTCTCTACGTGAACATCGACGCGATGCCCGTCGGCTTCACCAGCTTTCCCGCCGGCTTCATCGAATGCGCGAGCTCTTCGAGCTGTCTGCTTGAACGCTTCCATCTCGGCTGCCTGCTTCGCTTCGAACGCCGCGGCTTCGCGCGCGCGTTTGCGCTCGAACGCCTCGCGCTCGGCGCGGCGCCGGTTGTAGAAGCCCTCGAACGTTTCTTTCACCGCGCGGTACATCGCGGTCTTCGGCACGAACGATCCCGAGCAGAACGGGCAATGGAAAACGACGCCTGTCTCGAACAGCCGATACGGAATCGTCCACGGCTCGTTGCAGTCCTTGCAGATGACGGGAACTTCCCATGCCGAGCGGATTGAACTCCGCGCTCGACGCTGAAGTTGCCGCGACCGCTGCAGGGGCTGCCGCCGCGGTTCGACAGCCGCTGCGGGCTTGGGTGCTGCTGGGTGCTGGTGCGGCTGCGGCCGCTGCGCCATTTGCCGCAGGCGCTTCTGCTCCGCCACCTTCTTTGCGGAAGCGCGACGGCGCGTCGTCGGGGAAAGTCGTCTCGGGATGCAGTTCGCGGGCGCGCTGCGAGCAGGACGCCTTCGGTTTCGAGATTTGCGGGATCGGGGATGCAGCAATCTACCGGGCAGACTGCGGCGCACGCTTCATGGTCGTGGAAGCCGACGCACTCGGTGCATTTCGACGGAACGATGTAATAAATGTCCTGCGCGATGGCGGCGCCCGGCGCGCCGTTGAGTTCCCACGGCACTCCGCCGGCGTAAATCGCCGTGTTCGGGCATTCCGGCTCGCACGCTCCGCAGTTGATGCATTCGCTGGTGATCGTCGTCGCCATCTGGTGAACCCCGGTCTATTGCCGAAACTTGATCGTGATCAACTTCGAACTCTAACAACGCTGATTTGAGCGGGCAATCGGTCGCTTACGGCGGGTAGAGTCTGCGTGGTATTCGAAGTCGATTAGGTTCACGTTCTCGCCCGGACCGTGTTTCGCCACTTTCAGGAGATCGACGACACCTGCGAAGCCTGAACGCCGCGCCAACTCCGGCGTGATGTCCGCGAGGGTTATGCGCCTAACCGATGTCACCTCGATGAATCCGTCGCCCAATCGGTAGTGGCCGCCGACCTTGACGTGCGGGCTCTGCCAGATGCGCACGCTGCACGTGACTTCGCCGCGCATGATCGGCTCGCGAAGCCGTTTCGTAAATACCATCGGCAATCAGTAGCTCAACTGCGACCGGTGTGCGAAGCGCGCTTTTCGCGGCGACGCGGTTTTGACTATGCTGGGCGCGAAGCCGCGGTACGTCGCGCAAATTGATCACGACCGCAGGAGTGGCTCATCACATGGATCTCCAATTCACGCCCGAAGAAGAAGCATTTCGACTCAAAGTCCGCAGTTGGCTCGAAGAGAACATGCCGACCAGCGGCCTCTCCGACATCGCGAGGGTCGCGAAGATAAGACCTGGCTCGCGAGGGCCAAGGCGTGGCAGCGCCGCTTGTACGAGGCCGGTTACGTCGCGCTCGCATGGCCGAAGGAATACGGCGGGCAGGCGATGGATCCCGTGCGCCAGTCGATCGTCAACGACGAGATGGTGCGCGCCAAGGCGCCGTACAACGTCGGCGGGTCGGGGCTCGGCATGCTCGGGCCGACGCTTATTTCGTGGGGCAACGAGGAACAGAAACAACGCTACCTGCCGAAAATTCTCACCGCCGAAGAAATCTGGTGCCAGGGATATTCGGAGCCCGGCGCGGGCTCCGATCTCGCTTCGCTGAAAACGCGCGCGGAAATCGTCGGCGACGAGTTCGTCGTCAACGGCCAGAAAGTCTGGACCTCGGGCGCGCAATACGCAGACATGATGTTCTGCCTGGTGCGCACCGACCCCGAGGCGCCCAAGCATCGCGGCATTTCGTACATCGTGATCGACATGCACACGCCCGGAATCACCGTGCGTCCGCTGGTGCAGATGACCGGCGATAGCGGCTTTAACGAAGTTTTCTTCGACAACGTCCGGGTGCCGCGCAAAAACCTGGTCGCCAAGCTCAACGAAGGATGGATCGTCGCCAACGCTACGCTCTTCCATGAGCGCAACATGCTCGGCTCCGCCAGCGGCAGCGAGCAGCGCTTCAATCGCTTGCTGGCACTGGCCAAATCGATCACACGCGGCGGACGTCCGCTCATCGAAGACCCGGTTTTCCGCCAGCGGCTCGTCGACTCTGGAAATCAGGGTCGAGGCGATGCGCTTTCATTCCTTGCGCCAGCTCACCGATCAGATTCGCGGAAAAAATCCGGGCGTCGAGGCGATGATCAACAAGCTGGTCGGCACCGAACTGAATCACGACCTCGCCACCGCTGCGATGGAAGCGATGGGCGACTACTCGATGCTCTCGCGCGACGACGAAGCCGCACTCGATCACGCCTACTGGCCGTACGAATGGATGTTCTCGCTCGGGCTGGTTATAGGCGGCGGCACCTCGCACATCCAGAAAAACATAATCGCAGAGCGCGGCCTCAAGATGCCCAAATCCCGATAAGCCAAAATTCGTTCCCCTTCCCACTTGGATGGGGCTGGGGTTTAGGTCCTCTATCGGCGGCGGTTGGCAAAAAGGATCGACGATGGATTTTGGACTCAGCGAAGAACAACAGCAACTCAAGGAAAGCGCGCGCGAATTTCTGACCGGCGAATGCCCGACCACATTCGTGCGCAAAGTGATGGCCACCGAAGACGGCTATCCGCGCGAACTCTACGACCACATCGCGAAGCTCGGATGGACCGGTCTCATCGTGCCCGAGAAATTCGGCGGCGCGGGACTCGGGATGCTCGACATGGCGATGCTTCTCGAAGAGGACGGATACGCTGCGATGCCGGGGCCGTTCCTGTTCTCCTCGGTGCTCGCGGCCGGCGCGCTCAAGCTCAGCAGCTCCGAAGAGTTCAGGCAAAGTGGCTGACCGCGCTCGCTGAGGGCAACGCATCGGCACCGTCGCGACGCCGAGAGCGCGGGCTCGATCGATGCCCGCGACATCACGCACTCGCGAAGAAAAGCGACGGCGGATGGCATCTCAACGGCCCCAAGATGTTCGTGCCGTATGCCAAGTCGCCGACTTCATCGTCGTCGCCGCCAAGCGCGATTCCGACATTCGCCTGTTCGTAGTCGATACAAAATCGCCGGGCGTGACGATCAGATCGCTGAAGGACCTCGACCTCACGCGCCGGGTTGCGAGCGTCGAGCTTAAAAATGTCCCCGCCGAGCGGCTTCATGGCGGTGGACCGGAGCTCTTCGCCAGAGCTGATCGATGTCGCCGCTGTCGCGGTCGCTGCCGACTCGCTCGGCGGCACTGAGCGCGCGCTCGAGATGGCCGTCGATTACTCGAAAGTCCGCGAGCAGTTCGGCAAACCGATCGGATCGTTCCAGGCGCTTAAGCATGCCGCCGCCGAAATCGTCTCGGACGTCGAGCCTGCGCGCTCGATGCTCTGGTACGCCGCCTATGCTCATGACACCGCGCCGCCGACGCGTCGCGCACGGCAGCGATGGCGAAGGCGCGCCTCTGCGATATCTACAGCCGCGGGACCGATCGCGCAGTCCTGATGCATGGCGGAATCGGCTTCACCTGGGAGCACGACATGCATCTGTGGTTTAAGCGCGCGCGCTTCAATGAGTCCTACTTCGGCTCGCCGCCGTTCCATCGCGAACGCGTCGCGACGCTTGGCGCGTATTGAGAGTCAGCGAAAACTGAAAAACGTGAAGTTCGATATCTTCTACCAGCTCCCTGAAGCCGCCAATCAAATCACCAGCGAGCGCTATCGCGAACTGATCGCGGAAGCGGCCGAGGCGGATCGGCTCGGCTTCAACACCGTGTGGCTTGCCGAGGTGCATTTCGCACCGCGCTTCTCGGTGATGCCGACGCCACTGCTGCTGCTCGCCGCGATAGCGGAGCGCACGACCAACATCCGCCTCGGCATGGCCGTCAACCTGATGCCGCTGCATCATCCGATTCGCCTGGCCGAGGAAGTCGCGACGCTCGACGTGCTGAGCGGCGGCCGTGTCGAGTTCGGCGCTGGTCGCGGCGCATTCCCGCTCAACTATCGCGGCTACGGTGTGGATATGGCGGACAGCCGCAAGCTGTTCGAGGACGGCCTCGAATCAATCAAGACCGCATGGACACAAAAGCGGGCGGATGGAATCGAAGTGGTGCCGAAACCTCTTCAACGGCCTCATCCGCCGATTCGGCTCGCTGCCAACAGCGCCGACACTTTCACCTTCGCAGGAGCAAATCGTTATCCGATCTTCGCCGGCGGCCCTGTGAATCCGATCCCGGTGCTCGCCGAGCGCCTGAAAATTTACGAGAACGCGCTGAAAGCCGCCGGACACGATCGTCCCGACGATTGGCTGGCCGCGGCGCTGATGGTGTTCGTCGGCCGCGATCGCGCTCACGTGCGTGCGACCATCGAGCCGAGCCTGCGAAACTACTTCAACGCGGTCAGCGAGATCATCGAGCCCGAAAGCCTTGCCGCCGGCCATCAGGCGGAGTTTCAGAAAGTCCGCGGCCGCCTGCGATGATCGATTACTCGACGGTCGATTCGATGATGGGGATTTTTGGCGATCCGGAATACTGCATCGACCGAATCGCGCAGCTGAAAGAGCAATTTGGTTTCTCGCGTCTCGTATGCTGGTTCGAAATCGGCGGAATCAGCGGCCACCAAAACGTACTCGACGCGATGCGCCAATTCGCGGATCGCGTGATGCCGAAGTTTCTGTAGCGCCGTCAGGGCGGCGGGTCGCTGCCATCAACCGCAATCGTGATGGGCGAGTGACTCTGCGCCATTCAGCGGCTGATCCGACATCCGCACCGCGCGCAGGATGTCGGTCTTTGTGACGACTCCGTTCAGAGCGCCGGAATCGTCCGTCACCAGCAGCATTTGCGGGCCGCCTTCGCGCACCAGCAGCCGTAACGCCTCACTGAGGTCGGTGTCGTCGCTGATCCGAATCGCATTTCGATCCGCATATTCGCCCACCGTCACTTTGTCCCATTCGGTCGGCTCGACCTGGCTGAGATCGGATACGGCGATCGTGCCAATCACCCTATCGTCTTCGTACACCGGGAAAATCGTATGTCGGTGATGGACCGCGACGCTCTCGACGAATTGGCGAATCTTCGACGTGGATTTCACGAAAATAACCTGATGCTGCATCACGTCGCGCACGTACATGCCTGACAGGTCAGCGAGCTTCGCCGTCTCGTGAAGATGCTGGTCGCCGGACACCGACGCCTCGCCCGAGATTGCATACGCAACAGCGGCGCCAATGAGGCTCGGGATGATGTACGAATGGCCGCCGGTGGTTTCCGCGACGAAGACTACCGCCGTAAGCGGAGTTTTGTAGCCGGCTGCGATAAACGCGGCCATTCCAACGGCCGCATACAGATCGTGCGTCGGCGAGTGGACTACAGATTGCGCGTAGGCGTTGCCAATGGCGCCGCCAACCAGCAGCAGCGGCACGAACATCGCGCTGACTCCTCCCGTGCCCAGCGTGAAAATCGTCGCGAGCAGTTTCAGCACGACGAACACCAGCAACACTTCGGTCGGTAGCGGATGCTTGAGCACGTAGCGCACGGCCTCGTAGTTGGGGCCGATCGGAATCAGCGGTCCATCGTAAATCGTCACGAACGCGAGGCCACATAGCGCGGTGCCGAGTCCGCCGATCGTGAGCTTCAGCCAATGCGGTATCCGGCTGGTGACGAAGAAAACCCGCACGCGGCGAAACGTGATGTCGAACACGATCGCGATGAGCCCGATACCCGCGCCGAGCAGCGCCGACCATGCGACGTCAACCGTCCTGAAACTCGTGCTGCCCGCGAAACCGAATAACGGCTGCGCGCCGACTATCGACACCAGCGTCGCGTACGCGACCACCGACGCGATCAGCGACGGCAGCAACGCTTCGTGCGCGAGATCGTCCTTGTACGGCATCTCGAGCGCGAACACGATACCGGTGAGCGGCGCGCGGAACACGGCAGACATGCCCGCGGCGGCCCCGCTGATCAACATGATGCGCCGGTCGCGAGCCTCCAGGCCGAAACGCCGCAGCTTGGTCCATAGCCACGATCCGATCGCGCCGCCGCTATAGATGCTGGGGCCCTCGAGCGCCGCGCTGCCGCCCGATCCGACAGTGGTCACCGCGGCGAGCAACTTCCACCAGAACGGACCGATGTCGATGTCACCCTGATGCTCGTGATAGGAGCGAACGATCTCCTCGGTCGAGTGTTCGTCGGGATCGGGCGTGCGAAACTGCATTATCAAGCCCGTCACAAAGAAGCCTGCGACGAGTCCGACCACGATTGCCCAATGATGGCTGAGGTAGTAGGGAAGCAGAGCCCTCCCAGATGACGTCGAGAACCAGCACGGCGATCCCAGTGATGATGAGGCCGGCCGAGATGCCGATGATGGGCGCGACGAGGAGCCATTTCTGAATGTCGCGCGAGTACGTCGCGGTCAGGTCTTCGTTGACGAGAGCGGTGTACTTTCGAAGTAAGGGGTGCTTAAGAAATTTGGAGTCCAGGACGTTCGCGAAAATTCCCAATGACGCGATCCTTTCCCTTCCCGGAATCGGGTCGGCTAGCTATCTTGCTTGTGTAATGTTTAACACTATGTATCTACGTGGCACAGTCGCAGCAACGCGTGTAGCAGAACTGCCACTAGCAAATCTGAGCGAGACATTGACTGAAACGCGGTTTCGCCAATCTATGCAGAATGCAACCGACGTGCAACGTCCAAATCCGGGATTTGCGGGTTATCGAGGGCTTCAATTGCCCTCGGAACATCATACGTCAACTAGGCGTATTGTCCCTCGTCATGCCATGACTCCAAACAGAGCCGCGAGTAAATGGCACAGCAATTGGATCAATGGCGACAGCGGCTTCGTAGGGGAAAGTCTTAGCAGACAGCTATACTGAAATCCGTAGAGCCTGGATTTCAACACTTGCGGGGGACTATGAGCGAACAAGAGAAGGAAAAAGAGCAAGAAAAAGATCTCAATGTGCTGAGTCCTGCAGTCAGGATTTTTCTGGTCGAAGATAACCCCGACCACGTTTTTATCGCGCTCACTGTGGTCAGGCAGGTGCTCGGCGACGATATCGAACTCGTGCATGCGCAGAATGCCGACGAGGCGCTGCTCATGATCGCACAGTTCACCGAGCAGGATCGCCCGGATCTATTCCTGGTCGATCTGCGACTGCCCGACAATGGCGGCTTCTCCGTATTGCAGGCCGCGCGCTCCAATGAGGCGCTCACCGCGGTTCCGATGTTCGTGATCACCAGCTCGCTCTACGACCGCGACATCGCCGAGAGCTATCAGCTCGGCGCATCCGCCGTTCTATGCAAGCCGCTCTCGCGCGCCAAGCTGCGCGACGAGTTGGTGCGCGTCGGCGCACTGCCGTTGTCGCAGCGGCCGGCCGATCCGGCATATCGCCACTAGGCAAGATCAATCTCATATTGGGGTGGGGCGGGCTGTGAGTTGTAATGACTCCAGCCCCTTTTCTTTGCAGGCTTGACCGTCGCGGTTGCAAATAGGATTCTCGCTGACGGTCTGCCTGACAACAGACGCAACTCGTCTGGCGACGGAAATCATCGCATAGGAGCTCTCGTGAAACCCTACACCTTCGAGAAAAGTGACGCGCTGATGGAGCGCGCGAAAAAAGTTGTTCCCGGTGGAATCTACGGACATCAGACGCCCCTGGTGCTCACAAAGGGCGCCTACCCGTCGTTTTTTGCGCGCGGCGAGGGTTCACACATCTGGGACGTCGATGGCAACGAGTACATCGACTACATGTGCTCGTACGGCCCGATCGTGCTCGGCCATCGGCATCCGAAGGTCGAGGAAGCGGCGCGCCGGCAGATGGATCTCGGCAATTGCTTCAACGCGCCGGGGCCGGTTTGGGTCGAGCTCGCGGAGCATCTGGTGTCCATCACGCCGTTTGCCGACTGGACGGTGTTTGCGAAGAACGGCTCCGACGTTTGCACCTGGGCGACTGAAGTCGCGCGTCACGCGACCGGGCGGCCGAAGATTGCGATGTGCTCGGGCGCATACCACGGCACTCACGCGTGGTGCACGCCGATGCCTAACGGAGTGACGCCGGAAGATCGCGCGAACGTCGTTAATTTTCGATACAACGATCTGGAGAGCCTCAGCCGCGCGGTCGAAGAAAACAGCGGCAAAATAGCGGGCGTGATCGTGTCGCCGTTCAAGCACGACGCCGGTCACGATTCAGAGCTGCCGGTCGAAGGATTTCTGTCGGGCGTGCGCAAGATCTGCGACGACAACGGCATCGTCCTAATCCTCGACGACGTTCGCGCCGGCTTCCGCCTGCACATGGGTGGATCGGGCGAGTTGTTCGGAGTGCGCCCCGACCTGACGACCTACTGCAAGGCTATCGCCAACGGCTATCCGCTGGCCGCGTGCCTCGGGCGCGACAGCCTGAAGCAGGCGGCGCAGGAAGTGTTCTTCACGGGATCGTATTTTACCAGCGCCGTGCCGATGGCGGCGAGCCTGGCGAATCTCAAGGAGCTGAATGCGAGCGGCGGAATCGAGCGAATGCGCGTGGCGGGCGAGAAGCTGCGAACCGGATTGCTCGCACAGGCACGCGGCGCTGGCATCGAAGTGACGTACTCGGGGCCGCCGGCGCTTCCGTACATGACGTTCAAGGCCGACGCCGGCCATTTCGATCGCGCGAAGGTTTTCGCAGGCGCATGCTCGCGCGCGGGCGTCTACTTCGCGCCTCGCCACAACTGGTTCATCTCAGCAGCGCACACCGACCGCGACATCGAGCAAACCCTGAACGTCACCGAGCAGGCCTTCGCGGCAGTGCGCAAACAATTCGGCGCGTAGCTCCGCCTCCGCGACCCGTTTTTTCTTGTGTCATTCTAGAGCGAAGCGAAGAATCCCGGATCCGTCCTTGGCCGCTCCCGGACAGGGTGCGGCTTCATCTTCGGTGCGGGTTAGGTCCTGCGGCCCGATTACTCGGCGCTGAGGAACCGGTAGACGAGTTTCTGGAAATGCTGGATGCCGCGTTCGCGCGAGAGCATCAGCTTGCCGTGTTCGATCGCTCCCGAGCGCAGGCCGCGCTGCACTGATTCGCACAGCACGATGTCCTCGCGCGTCACCAGGTCGCTGAACTCCACGTCGTTGCGAATCTGCGCTTCGGTCGGATCGCCGTTGAAAAAGTAGTCGACGATTTGCCGAGAATGTCCAGCGTCGATCGGCACGATCGATGTCGCTTGCAGGTTCGGTGGATTCCCGTAGAGCGAGAACAATACGTTCGGCCACAGCGTTGCGTAGGTGACGCCATTGCCGGGCGATCCCACGATCGGTCCGTAGTAGGTCGAGAAATATTCGTGATCGGTCTCGACCCGGTAAGTGTTGGTGTCGATCACTTCTGAAAATTTCGGATGCGCGATCGGGCAGTGGTAGCATTCGTTGAAATTCTCGACGACGATTTTCCAGTTTGAGGCAATTTCGTAAACGTCGCGCCACAGCATCCGCATCTGTGCGAAATCGATTCCCGCGCGCTCGAAGATAGGCGGCAATTCGCCAAGCACGTCGCGCAACGGAGCGGCGGCTGGAGACGGGTTGACGAAGATCAGCGGCCCCCACGTCTCGACCCCGAAGGGCGCGAGCGAGAGCGTCTCCTTCGCGAACGCGCGCTGCTCATTTTCGCGCGGCGCGGTGCGCAACGTCCCGTCCAGGTTGTAGGTCCATCCGTGATAGTGACACTGAAGCGTCTTCCGATTACCGGCGCATTCGAGCACGACCTCGCTCCCGCGATGACGGCATACGTTGGCGAACGCGCGAATCGCTTTTTCAGTATCCCGCACGACCACGACCGGCATGTCGCCGAGATGCGTCGTGAAAAAATCGCCGGCGTTCTTCAGCTGCTCGACATGTCCGACGTACTGCCAGGTCCGATGAAAGATGCGCTCCCTCTCAGCCTGAAAGACATCAGTATCGACATACCATCGCGCAGGCAGCGTATCGCCGCGCTCAAGCGCACTCGCGATTGCCGGGTCTGCGTATCTGTTTGATGCCAAAGTCATTTCTATGATGACGCCGAGCGTAATTTTACCGAATTGTACGACAAACTTCCTTCACCAGATCTTGCAATGGCCGGTCACCGTCGAGACGCAGGACGCGGCACGACAGCGTCGCGAGCCATGCCTGATGCCGTCCGAGATTGCGTCCCTCGCGACTGCCATCATCGTAGTGCGAAGCCCACTCAATGAATTCTTCCGCTTGCTGATACATCGAGCCGCCTGGCGAAACGGCATCGGCGCCGAAGCGTCGAGCCTCGCGCACGCGCAAGCGCTCCAACCGAATCGGAGTCGGAACGTACAAAAATACCACCGCATCGAGATGCGGAATGATCGGATCGCCCCAGCCGTCGAGCGATCCGCTCAGTACCCAGTCTGATCGATCCAGGAAAACCTCGCGCATCAGCCGCAGACGATCGCCAACGTCCCGCATTTCTCGATAAGGCGGATTCGTCGGCCGCCAGAAGTAATCGTCGGTGTCGTGATGCGAGATCGCGAGCGCATCGGTCAGCGCGCGGCCGAGACTGGTGACGCCGGCGCCGGATGCTCCCGTGATCAGGATGCGGCACGTCTTCATCTAGCCGCTTTTGAGATTGCGCAGAACGTCGAGACGCAGCTTCAGCTTTTCACCGAGCCATAGCGCATTAACCGCATGATCGGTGTAAGCGTCCGTCGTCTCCGGATGCACCAGGATATTTAATCCATCGCGATTCAGCATGAGCCACGGCACGATCCTCGCGAATTCTTCAGGATCGAATTTCACCTGGTACATCGATTGCGGATGCGGGCCTACCGGCGCCTCGCGCCATCGGCCCATCTCCACTTTGAACTTGCGCTCGATTTCTTCGCGGATGCGCGCGGCAGTGTCCCGCGACGCATCATCGTAGTAGATGTGCGCGTGATAGCAACTTATGATCGCGGGATCGATCGCAACCACCATCGCGATCCTCAGTCGATTATATCCGTTCCAGAACTATCACCGGGATCTGGCGCGTCGTTGCCTTCTGGTAGTCGTTGAAGGTCGGCATCACCTTGGCCTGCGCGTCAAACAGGCGCTGGCGTTCGGGATCCTTGGTGATAGTAGCCTTAGCCTGGAATTTTTCCTTGCCTAACTCGATCGTCGTAGTCGGATGCGCCTTCAGGTTATGAAACCACGCCGGATTAGTCGGGAAGCCGCCCTTCGACGCGATTATCACGATTCGATCGCCGTCCTTCGTGTACACCAGCGGCGTGGTAAAAGGCTTGCCGCTCTTTGCGCCGGTCGTTGTCAGCAGCAATAGGGGCGCGTTGACGAACGGCCCGCTGACCGCCTTGCCGCCGTTCTCTCGAAACTCTTTGATCAGGCCCTGGTTGAATTGGTGCATCGCTTTTTCGTTGAACTCAGGCATTGCGTTCTCCTTTTTCCGCTTTCCCTCTCCCTGCAAGGGAGAGGATCGAAGGTGAGGGTCCTATTACAGCGCGCGCCGCGCGCGCGATTCAAGATTCTGCTGCTGATCTCAGGCCACTTGTTATTCCATGGGCGCGCCTGTTCGTACGCGTACGACGCCTGCAGGACCAGGTCCTCGCGGTAACGCTCGGCGACGATTTGCAAGCCGCATGGCAGACCGGAATCCGTCAGGCCCGCGCGCACCGACGCCGCCGGATGCCCGCTCATGTTGAACGGATAAGTGAAGACCACAGCGTCCAGCGCATGTTTGAGCGGGTGGCCGTTGATCTCGGTCGGCATCGGACCCTTGGCGGGAAACGCCTCGGTCGGCAGCACTGGGCATAGCAGCAAATCGAAACGCTCGAACACGCGCTGGCACCATTCGTTGAACTCCGTTCGCCGCCGATACGCCTCGCCCATATGCTTCCAGGTGACGCGAACCGCGGCTTCGGTGCCGGTGGCGAACGCACGCCCGAAGTCTCCGCGATATTTGTCCAGCCACTCATGCAGCATCGCGTAGCCTTGTCCCGCGCCTACTTGCATCCACGCGCGCCCGGTGTCGGGGACAGGATCGTCGATCGTCGTCACGTTATGGCCGAGGTCCTTGAAGACCGACGCGGCCTTTGCGATCTCGCGCGCAACGTCGTGCTGTACGAGATGGCCGAAGTCGGGATGAAAAGCGATGCGCAGCTTTTTCGGCAGTCCCTCGAGGGTCGCGGCGTAGGAAATCCCCGGATGCGGGATCGAATCGGGATCGGCGGGATGATAACCGACTACTGCGTCCATGAAGATCGCAGCGTCGCGCACCGTGCGCACGATCGGGCCGTGTACACTGGTGTCGTTCCATTGCTGCATCCCGAGCGTCGGATCATTCGGAGTCCGGCCGTAGTTCGGCTTCAACCCGTAGCATCCGGTGTAGCAGGCGGGGATTCGCACGGAGCCGCCGCCGTCGGATCCAGTCGAAATCGGCACCACGCCGCCCGCGATCGCCGCCGAAGTGCCGCCCGACGATCCGCCCGGCGTACGCTCGAGATTCCAAGGATTGCGCGTCGGCCCGAACAGCAGGTTCTTGGTGAAGGCGGTGTAGCCGAACTCGGGCGCGTTGGTCTTGCCGATCACGATCGCGCCGGCCGCTTTCAGCCGCGCGACCTGAATCGAGTCCGTCGTCGACACGTTGTCCTTGAACGGCTTCGATCCGTGGCTATTCACCAGGCCGACCGTGTCCTCCAGGTCCTTGACCCCGAGCGGCAACCCCGCGAGCGTGCCGACCTTGTCGCCGCGCGCGATCTTATCGTCAAGCGCGCGCGCCTCAGCCATCGCCGCGTCGGCTCGCAGCGCAACAAACGCGTTGAGCTTGGAGTTGGTCGCTTCGATTCGCCGAATCGTCACGTCCATCAATTCACTAGGCTTGATCTCTCGCTTGCGAATCATCGCGGCAAGTTCATGCGCTGGCTTCCAATACAGTTCCTTCATCGCGGACCTCCCGAAGGGCAATCACCTGCGCGGTGGGCGGCAGGGGTGACCCCTGCACGCAGTGTAAGACGCAAAGTCCGCGCAGCGCGGCCTTCGCGAAAAGGTTATGTGACGAACGGCGCTTCCATGGATTCCTGCCGTATTTCCTTCGGACGAAACTTACTACGATGAGGCTGGAATTATAAAGCGAAACGAAAGAGCACTTAACCCGGAACGGTTTGACTCCCTAACACACGTTAGATAGATCTTTTGACAAGACAGTGCGGAGCGTTTCTAAAAATACATCCGGGCGCGCGAGCGCAAAAGTCGTCGACCTGCGGAGGCCGACCGATACGCGCGATCGAGTCTTGCAGGTGGCGCAGGTGCTGTTCGCCGAGCGCGGGTATCGCGGTACCAGTCTGCGTGACATTGCGAAACGGATCGGAATCAAGGCGCCATCGCTGTTGCACCATTTTCCGTCGAAGCAGCAGCTCTACCTCGCGGTCCTCGACAAGATGTTCGAGAGTCTCGAGGATGCCGCCAACGCGATCGCGTGGGGACGCGAGAGCCGGCAGGAGCGGATGCGCCAGGCGGTCGGCAACGCGATCGATTTTATCGCGAGCCATCCCGATTTTGTGCGAATCATGTGGAAAGAGATGGCCGACGAGAGCGGCGTCGGGCGGCAAGTGCTCAAACGGCGTTTGCCGCCGCTTTTTTCCACCGCGGTGAATTTTATTTTTCGTGGACAGCGCGACGGCGAATTCCGCGCCGAAGTCGATCCGCTGCATTTCATGTGGAGCCTCAACTCGATCACGATCGGCTACTTCACGACCGCCGCGATGATCCGGCGCCTGTGGAGCATGAACCTGCTCGAGCCCGCGATGATCGATCGGCGCAAACGCGAAGTGATCGACATGGTCGAGCGCACTTTGTTCAGCACCAAGCCAAGAACGCCTGAAACACCTCCCGAATAGACACTGAAAAAAAGGTACTGAAAAAAATGAAGTTGGGAACTTTTTATGAGCATCAGCTGCCGCGTCCGTGGAAAGAGGGCTCGGAGCTGAAGCTGTTTCGCGACGCGCTCGACCAAGTCGAACTAGCCGACAAGCTCGGCATCGACCACATGTGGGAAGTCGAGCATCACTTTCTCGAGGAATACGCGCATTCTTCCGCGCCGGAAATTTTCCTTGCCGCTGCCAGTCAGCGGACCAAGCAGATTCGCCTCGGTCACGGAATCACGCTGCTGCCGCCGGGATATAATCATCCGGCGCGCGTCGCGGAGCGGATCGCGACGCTCGATTTGGTGAGCGGCGGCCGCGTCGAGTTCGGCACTGGCGAGTCGTCGGCCGAGCTCGAGCTCGGCGGGTTCAACATTCCTCGCGCCGACAAGCGCGAGATGTGGCAGGAGTCGCTCGGCGCGATTGCGCGGATGTTCGTCGAGGATCCGTTTCTCGGCCACGAGGGCAAGTACTTCAAGATGCCGGTGCGCAACGTGGTGCCGAAGCCAGTCCAGAAACCGCATCCGCCGCTATGGGTCGCATGCTCGAGGCGCGAGACGATTCACCTCGCGGCCAAGCTCGGAATCGGCGCGCTGACCTTCGCCTTCGTCTCGCCGGAAGAGGCGAAACAGTGGGTCAACGACTACTACACGACGCTCGAGAACGAATGCGAGCCGATCGGATACGCGATCAACGCGAACATCGCGATCGTCACCGGCTTCATGTGCGACGAGAACGCCGAGCTCGCGCACAAGATGGGTGAAGAAGGGCTCAAGTTTTTCTCGTACGCACTCGGACATCACTATGCGTTCGGCAAGCACGAGCCGGGCAAAACAAATATCTGGAACAATTTCAAAGGCAGCCCGTTTACTTTGCCGGGGATGGACGGCACCAACTCGTGCGTCGGCTCGCCGGATCAGATTCGCACGCGGCTGCGCGAGTTCGAGGAAGCCGGCGTCGACCAGGTCGTGTTCATCTCGCAGGCGGGCAACAACAAGCATGAGGATATCTGCTCGTCGCTCGATCTGTTCGCCGAGAAGGTGATGCCGGAGTTCAAGGAGCGCGAGCAAAAGCGCGCGCATCAGAAGGCCGAGCGTATGGCGCCGATCCTCGAGAAGGCGATCAAGCGTAAACCCGATCCGAAAATTCCGAAGCATGACGGACCCACCGTCGTGCAGGCCGGAATGCTGGTATAGTGGGGCGCGCGCGGCTGTCGGACCGAATTATAATTCCGTCGTTACTCAAGTAGAGCGCGCGCAGCGCGCGATCTAAGGAGACCGGAACCGGCTTCGCGTGGCGCGAAGCTGTCCGAGGCCCGCTCCTCCCGTCGCTAACGCTCCCGTCGTCAGGGTGACAAACGAGGGCCGTACCGATTGGAGCGGCCTTTTATTTTCGCGCCGTCAATCTCTGACTGGCGCGGTTGGAGCGGGGCCGATGCGGGTGAACTGCACCGGGAATCCGTGGCAGTCGGTTGGATTGACGAGTTCTTCGCGGAAGTGGCTGGCATCGCTGACGATTATTCGCGCCTCTACCCATCGCGCTGAGAGGAACCCATGCTCGGCGCAAATCTGTTGGGCCTTCACGATTCCCGGCACGTTTTGATCGAGCGTTCCCTTCCATACGACCTGGCCGGCCGGGATATTCTTGTTGCCATCAATCAGGGTCGCGACGTAGTTACGGCCGCGCAGCATCTGATCCAGGCCGATGACAACTCGCAGCGGCCCACCCGGATACGTTGCCATCCAGTTGCCATTGAGCAGCCGCGCGACGTTCATCGGCGGCGCAGGCGCCTGCGGGGGAACGGGCGGCATCGCCGGCATCGCGGGTCCCGACGATTGTTGGAACGATTGCGAGTTGCAGGAGGAAGTCGCGCATGCAATCAGAATCGCCAGCGATGCAGCAACAGCGGGCGCGGTTAAAGTGTGGCGATCGATCCTCGGACGGGCCATAGACTCCTCCAGCGAACGGATGGTCGATGAGTATAGACTGCGCTGCGGCGCAGCACAGCACGGTCGTTTGACTTTCGACCTCGCACTTTTGTCGCTGGCATTGTCTCCAAGTGTCGTGCGAGGCTTTAATGGTGAGACTGAGCCAGCTTGGTAGTCGACTTGCGACCGCAGCACTCTTCATTGGTCGCTACAGGGAGCATCATCGCTATGAGTACATCAGGAGCCAGCGGACCCCCGGCGGATTTGAAGATGGATACGGCGCGCAAAATAAAAGTGCTGACCGAAGTGCCAATGAGCTTCAGGACGGGGGCGAAGGTAGATCCGGCCGACTGGAAGGATTTCGTCCGCGCGCAGAACGACGATCTCAAGACGGGACCTGGCGTCGGCGAGCGGGTTCCGGATTTCGAACTCGCCGATCAGAACGGCAAGCAATGGTCGCTGCAGGATCTGATGGGGCGAAGCGGACTGCTGCTGGTGTTCACGCGCAGCGCGGACTGGTGACCCTACTGCAGAAGCCAGCTCGTTGAGCTGGAACAATCGCGCACCGAACTCGAAAAGCACGGGGTCAAGGTCGCGTCGATCACCTACGACTCGGCCGCCACGCTGAAACGATTCAGCGACGCCTATCAGATTCGATATCCGATGCTGTCGGACAAGGGCAGCGTTGTTATACGCAAGTTCGGAATTCTGAATGCTAACATTCCCGAGGGGCATCCGTTTTTTGGTATTCCATTTCCAGGCGATTACCTGATCGACGCTAACGGTACGGTGCGCGACAAGGAGTTCCTCCCGAACTATGAGACTAGGCCGGCCGCGTCAGAAGTACTGCTGAAAAACTTCGGCGTCGGGGAAGGAGCCTCCGGGGTCACGATTAATGCCGACGACGTTCGAGTGACTATTAATATGTCGTCGGAACGCGCGGTGCCGGGCAGGCAGCTCGGTGTTTCAGTTGAGTTCGTGATTCCTTCCGGATGGCATATCTACGGACAGCCAATCCCGGATAACTATGTCGCGACCTCGATGCAATTCGATTCGGAGACGGTCACTGAGCAGTCCCTTGATTTCCCAAAGGCCACGCCGGTCGAGTTCAAATCGCTGGGCGAGACGCTGCCGGTGTACTCAGGAACGATGCGCGCCTTTGGCCGAGTCCTGATCAAATCGGGTCTCAAGCCCGGCGATTATAGGCTCAAGGGGACGCTTCGCTTGCAGCAGTGCAACGATCAGATTTGCAAACTGCCGCAGAAGATCGCGTTCGAGGTCCCTATCACGATCGATCCTATGGTCGCGGGCACCAAGTAGTATTGCGACTGACTACATCAGTTGGTATGCGCGCGCGACGTTTTCGCCGAGGATCCCGCGGCGTCCCGACTCTTTCATCGGCGCGATCATGCCCTTCAACTCCTCGAGGTAATTTCCGGGATGATCGGGATGCGGATAGTCAGTCGCCCAGAAGAACTTGTCCTCGCCGACAATCTGCATCATTGCGGCTATCGTGCGTTCGTCAGGATCGGCTGAAATGTAGCACTGGCGCTTGAAGTAGTACGACGGCTTCTCCTTGAGGCGGACCGTCGCGCCGAGCGTGGTGCCGTTGAAGATGGCATCACCGCGATCGAGGAAGTATCCGATCCATCCGGCCTGCGACTCGAGCACTACGACGCGCAGTTTCGGAAAGCGGTCGAAGACGCCCAACTGGAAAAACGTGCCGAAGGCATGCTGCACACCCTGGCCCGCGAACAGATCGAAATACCACGCCGCCCACGAGAAGTTGTCGTACCTGTGATGGATGCCGAAGCTGGCCGGCTCGAAGGTCGGATGAATCGCAAGCGGGACCCCGAGATCCTGCGCGGCGGCGAAGACTGCATCGTGACGAGGGTCGCCGTGCGGAACGCGCGTGATTGTGAACGGGCAGACGAACGCGCCCTTGCATCCATCCTTCACTGCGCGCTCGAGCTCGCGTGCCGCTTCGGCGGGATCGCCTAGCGAAAGATGCGCGATCGGGATCAACCGTCCACCCGAGTCGCGGCAGAAGTCAGCAATCCATCGGTTGTAGGCTTTGCAGTATGCCGCCGAAAGCTCTGCGTCGAAAAGTTCGGCCTCCCAGAGCAGTCCGATCGTGGGATAGAGAATCGATTTCGCCATCGCCTCTTTGTCGAGCAGCTCGAGCCGCTCCTTCATCACCATGGTTCCGAAGGCCGCGCCCTTGAGGTAGGTGTTCTCGGGTTTCGGCGCGAGCATCCGCACCTGCTCGGGCTTGGCGTCGCCACGCATCGCGCTCTCGCGCAGTTTCCGCGCGTCCTCGACCTTCTTACCCATGCCACCGAGCGATCCGAGCAAGCCCGGCGCCGTCATCTTCGCCCGCTTGCGATCTATTTCGAGATACTCGAAGCCGTCATCGCCGACCCGAATGCGCATCGCGCGTTCGCGATACTTCGGATCGATGTACTTCTCCCAGAGGTCGGGCGGTTCGAGGATATGTCCGTCGCAATCGATAATCAGTTCTTCGGTTTTCATAGTACCAACTCCGCAATAGTCACTGACTAATCAAAAGATGGCGAGCGGATTAACAGGCGATGCGGTGCCGCGCTCGAGGATTAGTGGCGCCATCGAGAACATGAACTCGTTGCGGTCCAGGCTGGCGGAAACTGACGACACCGCGTCGAGGTCGGCGTTGTCGATCAGATGTATCCCCATCGCGACCAGCGTACCGATGTGAATCGGCAACGCGACGCCATCGTAACCGCTGGGCACGACGTCGCTGACGGCGTCGCAGCCGAGAACTGCGATGCGCCGCTCGTGGAGCCATGGCAGGCAAGAGGCGTCGAGGCCGGGAAGTCCGACGCGCATCGGATCCCATCCGCCTTTGATTTTGCGCATCGCGGCCCGGCCGGTGCGAATCATCAGCACATCGCCCTCTTCAACCTGAACCTTCTGCGCCTTCTCAGCGGCGTCGAGGTCTTGCGGCAGAATTTTCTCGCCCGGCTCCATCCATTCGATTTTTTTAAGCCGCGGGATATCGAGCAGGACGCCGCGGCTGACGATACCGGCGCGGGTGACGTCGATCGCGCATTTTTTCGCGCCACGCGATCCAACTTCGCTCGCATCGAAGCCGTTGTACATTTTGTTCTGCCAGAAAACGTGGCACAGCGCGTCGATATGAGTATTCGCCATGCCATGCGGTGCGATTGCGAAGTAGTCACCCGAGTAGGGCAGCGCCTGATCCTTCGAATCGTGGCCCGCCTGCACCATCAGATGAGTCACGGGCGTCGGATTGTCGGCCGCGGGAATGGTAGCGAGCGGCAGCGCCATTGAAACGCTCTCGCCCGTCTGCACCAGCCGCGCGGCTGCCGCGCGTTTTTGATTGGTGATGAAGTTCAGCGCGCCGCGCTGGTCTTCCTTGCCCCAGCGTCCCCAGTTGCTGAGCTTCTCGAACAGTCCTTTCACGTCCGAAGGCGTCAGTTTGTCGGCCATGATAATCTCTCCCGAAGAGTAGGGTGACTGGAAATCCGTATAGCATGCCCGGCGGCGTTCCTGTCAATTTGAACGATCGGTATGTGTTCGGAGGAGTGAGAGGTGGGCAACGACTACATCGAAGCGGCGCGCGTCTTTCACGAGGTCACCAAGCATTCGTACACGAGCGTGCGTTCGTCGCCGCATTTTCTCGACTGGGACAACAAGCCGCTACCATACAAGATTTATCCGGGGGCGGCGTCGATCCCTTTGCCCCGCGATCTGAATCTTTCCTCGACGCCGACGCTGGCAGCGCTGTCGTCGTACGTGCCGGCGGATTTTTCTGCGCCGATCGATACCGCCGCGCTTACACGAATCCTGTTCTGTGCTGACGGTCTGACGCGGCAGAAGAAGGTCGGCGATGACGACTATCATTTCCGCGCCGCGGCGTCGGCGGGCGCGCTCTATCCGATCGAGATTTACGTCGCGGCGTCAGAAGTCGAAGGCCTCGAGACTGGTCTGTACCATTTTTCGCCGGCGGATTTGCGGATGGCCGGGCTGCGTCGCGGCGACTGGCGCAGTTACCTTGCCGATGCGGCCGCGCAGCGTTTGTCGATTCGCAATGCGCGCGCAGTGATCGCGTTGTCGGCGATTTATTGGCGCAGCGAATGGAAATATCGCGCGCGGGCCTATCGGTATTGCTATTGGGATGGCGGAACCATCCTGGCGAATCTGCTGGCGGCGGCAGCGGCCGAGGAAATTTCCGCGGAAGTGATCACCGCGTTCGAGGATCCGGCGCTCGAGTCGTTGCTGGGCATCGACGGCGAGCGCGAGGGCATGATCGCGTTGGTTGCGCTCGGACGCACCGATGAAGCGGCTACATCATCGCCTCCAGTTGAACCATTGGCGCTCGAGACGATTCCGCTTTCCTCGAACGAGGTTGCGTATCCTGACCTCGTGAAGATGCATCACGAGTCGCGGCTTGCCACCGCTGATGAAGTGGCGGCGGTGTCCGCGGCGAAACTGCGTCCGTCTAGATCAGCGCCGAACGCGAATGTGCTCCAGCTCGAAACCATAACCTCGGAAGAATCTGCGGGACTGGGCGAAACAATCTTGCGCCGAGGATCGTCGCGAGCTTTCGCGCAGGAAGCGATTACCGCGGAAGAACTCGCGACGATCATGGCCGCTTCCAGCGATCATCCTCAGGCCGACTTTCCTGCCTTGACCGACACTTATCTGATCGTCAACGCGGCTGAAGGATTGGAGCCCGGCGCGTACTACTACAACCGCGATGCGCGCGCGTTCGAGTTGCTGAAGGCCGGCAACTTCCGCGGCGAGGCTGGATACCTGTGCCTCGAACAGCCGCTCGGCATGGATTGCTCGGCGCTCGTCGTTTATATGGCAGACCTCGAGCGCGCGCTGTCTGCATTTGGAAATCGCGGCTATGGCGACGCGCATTTGGAAGCCGGAATTCTAGGTGGACGTGCGTATCTCGCGGCGTATTCGTTAGGACGCGGCGCGACAGGACTCACCTTCTACGACGACGACACGACCAAATTTTTCGAACCTCACGCCGCGGGAAAGAGCCCGTTGTTGATGGTGGCGCTTGGCGTTCCGCGCGGGCGAACGAAATCGTAAAGGGCCGCTGCGCGATTTCAGAACCGGTGCCGGCTTCGCTAGCGCGAAGCTGTCCGAGGTTCCTCCTCCCGTCGCTTCGCTCCCGTCGTCGGAATGACAGAATCGCGCGAATGCTCGCGTCGGGATGCCAACTCGATATGCCCGCGTTTCCTTTTGCTAACTGCCTATGTTCATCCGATTTGATCTGGTTATTCTTTCGCAGAGGTTGATCGTTCTATGAACCTGCCTGAGTTTAAGAATTTGGACTTGAGTATCGCTCGGGCCCGAATTGCTCTTTCGCTCATCGCGATGCTCTCGCTGTACGTCGATCCGAGCACTGCCGGTGGACTGTTCCATCTAAATGCGTACGCGTTGACGACGCTGCTGTGCCATCTGGCGTACAGCGTGGGAATGTATTTCGCGCTCAGCCGCCGATACGCCGACTGGAATCTCCAGGTCCTCTCAACCTGCTTCGACCTGTTCTTCGCGACCGCGGTGGCATTCATAACTGAAGGGCAGACCAGCGCTTCGTACGTATTTTTTGTCTTCGCGATTATCGCCGCCGGAAACCGCGCGAAGTCGCGCCCGATTGCTACAGTGACGGTTTGCAGCGTCGCGCTCTACTTGCTGGTGATCATTCTCACCCAGGGAATAACCAGTGTTTATGATATGCGGGCGGTCTACCTTGCGATCGCCGGATATTTGATCGGCTTCTTCTCACAGCAGCGCGCCCTGTTTGAGGCGGAGGTGCGCGAGCTCGAAACCCGCACCGAACGACAGTCGATCGCGCGCTCATTGCACGACGGCTACGTGCAGGCCCTGGCAGGGGTGAACTTGCGCCTCGAGACTTGCCGTGCGCTCCTGAGCCGCAATCGCCCGCAGGATGCGCTCACGGAAATCACGGAGCTGCAAGCCGGCGTCGCGCGCGAGTACGACGCGGTTAGAATCTATCTGCGATCGCTCGCAGGCATCGAGCAGAGACCTAACGCGGAATTCGCCGCGCGAACTTCTGATCCAAGTTTTGAAATTCGAGCTGCGTTCAATGGTGGCAGTCTCCTCGGCGAGCATATACTGCAGATCATGCTTGAAGGCCTCCGTAATTCACGGAGCCACGGATTGGCTAACCAGGTAAGGATTGAAGTGCGCGAGGTCGAGGACAAGGTTTCGATCACTATAGAAGACGATGGCGTCGGGTTGTCAGACTCGTCGTCGCGGCCATGGGCTATCGCTTCGAGAGTCGCGGAACTGGAAGGGCACATGAGCATGCACAGCGACGGCAGCACGCGATTGCAAATCGAGCTTCCTAACAGTTAGGCATTCCGATGCGTCTAATTATTGCCGACGATCACGCTCTATTCCGGCAAGGCCTAAAGTCGCTGCTGCTGCTTCAACCGGACACCCAGGTCGTCGCTGAAATAGAATCGTCTGACGATGTAGCTCCGGTGGTTTCCGGCACCGCTAGCGACATCCTTCTGCTCGATCTGCAGATGGACCGCTGGATGATGGAAGACATTCCACAACTCAGCCGCCTGATAAATGTGATCGTGCTGACTGCCAGCGAGAGCGCCGAAAACGGAGTTAGAGCCTTGCGGCTGGGCGCGAAGGGTGTGGTGCAGAAGCGATTCGCGATCGAGACCTTGATGATGGCGATAAAGTCGGTCGCGGATGGAATGGTATGGATGCCGCCGACGGTGCAGACGGAATTTGCGCGACAGGAAAGTTCGAGCGGTAAGGAACTGACGCCGCGCGAATGCGAAATTGTCCGCTACGTTGCCTCGGGCATGAGGAATATCGAAGTCGGCGAGCGTCTCTCGATAACCGAGAGCACGGTCAAAACTCATCTCAATAATATTTTTCAGAAACTCGGTCTGCGCGATCGTCTTGAACTCACGCATTATGCGATCAAGACGGGAATGGTCGCGGTGATCGATCACAATCGCTGACCAGCATCGCCGTTCAGCAGTGATGCGCATATGACAGGCATCGCCTGCGGATGAGGCATCGTCATTCTCGTGCGAATTTCTGGCACTAGCGAAGATAACTCCTAGTTGAGTGAAAATTTGAAACCTATGGTGGATCGCGTTCTCCATCGATAGGTCTACAAAATGATTCATCGTCGGATGGACTCCGTTTTTTTCTGGCCGAGGCATACGTCTTGCTCCATGACCATGCGGCGCGATCAAGCGTCCGTCGCGCTGCGCGGTGGCGCGGGCCAACGTCAAAAAAACTTTCGGAGGGAAACGATCGATGTACTCAGGAGCAACAGGGATTTGGGAGAGAATCCGCGAAAGCTGGCGCGACCCTATGGTCCGTCGCAACGCGGGTTACCTGATGGCCGGCAAGATGATCGGGCTCGGGCTCGTACTCTTGCTGATTTCGAAATGGTACCTGCCCGCGGCGGCATACGCTGACACCGCGCCGGCATTGCCGCCGCCGAACGTCAACGCGATTAACACCGTATGGACGCTGGTCGCCGCATACCTTGTGTTCTGCATGCAGGTCGGCTTCGTCATGCTCGAGTCGGGATTCGCCCGCTCGCGCGAGACCGTCAACATCCTGGTCGAAGGTATCGCCGATACCTGCATCTGCGGCGTCACCTTCTGGCTATGGGGCTTCGCATTCATGTTCTGTCCGGGGACGCCGTGGATCGGCACCACCGGCTTCATGCTGCACGGACTCCCCGCGACCTACGGCACCACCGGCGTTCCGCTGCTCGCGTACTGGGTCTTCCAGTATGCGTTCGCGGACACCTGCTCGACTGTTACCTCGGGCGCAATGATCGGCCGCTGCGATTTTATTGGCGACCTGCTCTATAGCGTCGGCGTGACGGGCTTCATCTACCCGATCATCGGTCACTGGGCATGGGGCCCGGACGGATGGCTGGCGAATCTCAACCCGGTCAACTTCCACGACTTCGCCGGATCGACGGTAGTGCATACGATCGGCGGAACGATCTCGCTCGCAGGAGCAATCGCACTCGGACCTCGCCTCGGCCGCGTCTTCAAACGCGATGGCGGCGCACCGATGAAGCCGCACGATTTGATCATCGGCGCGACCGGCGGACTGATCCTGTGGTTCGGATGGTACGGATTCAACCCGGGCAGCACGCTGTCCGCGATGGACGCTCAGGGCATCGGCCGCGTCTCGTTCAACACGACGATCGCCGCATGCTCCGCCGGACTGACCTCGCTCTTCTATTCGTACTACAAGGCCGGCAAGTGGGATCTCGCGCTGACGGTTAACGGATTCCTGGCGGGACTGGTCGCAATCACCTGTCCCTGCTACTGGGTCGATCCCGAAGGCGCGTTCCTGCTCGGAATAGGCGCCGGCATCGTGGTGGTCTGGGGTATCGACTTGCTTGAATACCTGCGCATCGACGATCCGATCGGCGCAGTCCCGGTGCATATGATCGCAGGAATCTGGGGCACGCTCTCGCTGGGGCTCTTCGCCGCCGGCAAGTACGGTGCAGCCGACCGCGATGGGAGCCGACACCAGCAGCGTAGTCACCGGCCTCTTCTATGGCGGCGGCTTTGGCGTTCTGAAAGCGCAAATGATTGGCAGCTTCTCGATCACGATCGCGACCTTCGTGGCCTCGATGGCGCTGATGTACGCGGTGAAGTACGGCTTCCGACTGCGCATTCCGACCGAAGGAGAAATCGAAGGACTCGATCTGCACGAGCACGGTTTCCCAGCGTACCCGGAATACGTAGTCACCGGCGACGACGGATGCCCGAAGACGATCGACGACGTACCCGTCGGCAGGCGCACCTTGGCTCGGCCCTCCAAAGCCAAGAAGGTGGCATAGGAACCTGCTCGATGTGGACCGCAGCACGGAGACTTTACGGGAGTCATCCATGCGCACGGAACCAACGGGCCGGCCTCAGTCGGAATCAGCCACCGACTCGGGGCCGGCCCGAGTTTACGAAGATGGGACCGGACAGTGATAAGGGCAGCGAAAAGATTCGCAACGTACCTGGCGCAGCAGCGGCTTCGGCGCAAAGTGATCGGCGCGCTCGAGGTGAATCGGCGGGCCGGTGTTCGCAACGACGGACTCTCGCTCAAGAGCATGCGCAATCGGCTCGAAGTGGAATGGCAGGCGCGGGAGATTCATCCCTGGGATCAAGGCCTGCCGCCGGAGCGCACCGCGCAGAAATTCGTGCAGCAATGCCTCGAGGACGTAGACGCGGCGATCTCGCGCCTGTTCGCGCGCTGCCGGACACCGATGAAATCGTACTGCGCGTGCTCGACCCGACTACCGGCGATCCGATCGTCGCGGGCACGGTTACACGAGCGGAGGTCGCAGCGGCATCCGCCGGGTCCGTCGGGATGAAACTTAAATCGCTTGGCCTGGTTTTTCGGCTGGCGAATTGGCAGTTCGAGTCGCTCGGCAATTAAAGAACGCCCAGGGACGACATTTGAGCGAGCACTGATGACCGCCAAATAGGCGAGTGCCTCTCCGCTTGGGCACTGCATTGCATTTTTCATCGGTAAACATTGATTTTTGAAATGGCACTTTTCGTGCTTTGAGCCTCCATGCTCTCGCCCGTAACGGGAGCCACGCGCGCACGGCGGACAACCACCTCCGCCGCTAATCGTAAGGAGGCAAGATGGCTGAAGAACAGAAAAAGATGGTGCCGACCCTTGGCTTGACCGGAGTCACGGTCAACGCGATGGCGCTGATTGCGCCGGGAGCCTTTCTCTGGATTACGTTTGTAGTCCAGGCAGGCTACGCGTATCCGTCGGGCTTGGCGATGTGGGCCGGCATCTTCGCCGCCCTGATGCTCGCGTACGCGACCGCGATCTCGTACTCGGAACTGGCCAAACTCTATCCAGGTGCGGGCAGTTCGTATCTCTTTGCTGAGCAGGCGTTCCTCGGCAAAACGCAAGCGTATAAGTTTGCGCGCATCGCGAAATTCACAATCGGGTGGGCGTCGCACCTTTACTACTGGGTCTATCCAGGCGTGATGGTCGCGACCATGGGGGTAATGATCGGCTACATCGTGGGCAGCGTCGCGCCCTCGACGATGAACGCGGGTGTACCCGGCCCGGTTTTCATGGCGCTAATAGCGATCATTTTCTCATTCGCGGTCGCGTGGATCGCGTTTCAGGGCGTCAACGGATCGACCAACGTCAACATCGCGATCAATGCGATCCAAATCGTCGCGCTCCTATTCTTTGCGGCATTGGCGATCGCGTACCGCTTGGGACATCCTGACGGCTCGACGGGCCTGGCCCTGGACGGCACCTCGAAGGTGTTGCACTACTCGTTGACTGGCGATACGCCCGCTCATCCGTCTGGATGGTCAGTAATACTTCCGCACAACTTCAACTGGATGATGCTTCAGGCAACGATAGCAATCTTGCTGCTCGTTGGTTTCGAATCCGTCACCTCGCTCGGGGAAGAGGCGCTCAACCCCAAAAAGGATATCCCCCGCGCGGTGATCCTGTCGCTCACTATCCAGTGCTTGTTTTGCTACCTGATCGAATACTTCGCCGCCAACTATTTCCTCAACAGCGCGTACAGTCTTGCAGATGCGAAAGGCTCGGCCGCACCGATCGGCGACATGCTGGTGATTCTGGGTAATGCACTCTTAGGCGGGCACGGTCAGGCTTTCATGCTGTTGGAAGCCCTGACGGTCTTCCTCGCGCTGATCGGCACGACGCTGTCATGCATCAACACCGGGGCGCGCGTGACCTACGCGATGGGCCGCGACGCGGAAGTGCCCGAGCATTTCGGCCTACTTCACGGCGAGAACCTCACTCCCCATCGTGCGATCTGGACGCTCGCCACGATTTCGGCGGTCCTCGGCGCGTACGCTGCGCTGTACTTTTTCGCCGGCTCCGCGGCCCCGGATGACAAGACCATCGCCACGCTGCCGCATAACTTGTGGTACGCCGTCGGGATGAGCTCCAACGCGTCGCTCTCGGCACTGCCCAACGGCCTTGCGCTAGTGACACTGGTCTCAAACTTCGGCACTTTCGCGCTGTACGGACTGACCAATATCGTCGCCATCGTAGCCTTCCGCGAGCATCACGAGTTCAGCGGCTTGAAGCACATGGTGATACCGATCTTCGGTGCGGTCGCGAACTTCGCGTGCATGGCGTTCTACGTCATCGGACCTATCGAAGGACTCGGCAGCGTGAAGGAACCGCTGATGGCGGTCGGAATCTCGGTGATTTGGGGAGTCTACGGCGCGATTTACTTCGTCCGTAATTCGAAGAAGAAGGGCAAAGAGACGATTCTCGTAACCAAGCCGGCCTGATCCCGAACAAGCTGGTCTGGCGAATAAATCCCTGGGGCGAGCCGCGAGCGATCGCGGCCCGCCCCTTGGCCGTTCCATCAACTTTGCTTTTTTGAGAGTTTGTCAGCGAGTAGCTCACTGCAAATGGATTCGTCGCCCTCCGCTCCTCCTGCGGTGGAGCAGGCTTTCGAGTTGGCGCTGCTGTCCGATGTCGGAACGACGCGCCCCGACAATGAAGACTCGTGCGGGCATTTCATCGAGAGTCCTGACAGCGTGGTGTTCGCGGTTGCCGACGGAGTAGGCGGCTACGAAGGCGGCGAAATCGCCAGCCGGATGGCGGTCGACATCCTGCTCGAAGCTTACCGCGAAAGCCCGCCGGCGTGGGGCTCGGCCAAGCGCCTCTATCGCGCGATCACCCGCGCCAACATCGGGATTCATGACAAGGCGCTGACTGTTCCGGAACTGTCCCGCATGGCGACCACCATGACCGCGGTCGCAGTCGAGAAAGGCATCCTGTCGGCGGTGCACATCGGAGATTGCCGGCTGCATCTGATTCGCCACAGCCAAATCTCGGTCGTCACCAAGGATCACACGATGGTCGCCGACCAGGTCAGGATGGGACATGATGACGGCCGCGCGCGCAAAGACTCATCCTGAGCGCGGGATGCTTCTGCGCAGCCTCGGGCGCGAGTTGATAGCGTCGATCGATCGAATCACGCTGCCGCTGATGGAGCGCGACCGCCTGATTCTGTGCAGCGACGGACTCTACAACACGCTCGAAGACAAAGAACTCGAATCGCTCTCGCGCGACGTCGACGCCGAGACCGCCTGCCGCACTCTGATCGATACCGCCAACGAGCGCGGCACCGCGGACAACCTGACCTGCGCAGTCTTCAGAATGACCTCGCACACAGGACATACGCTGGCCACCGGTGGATGGCGCGATCGCTTGAGCAGATTGTTCCGGCGATGACGCATTCTCGGCAGCGGCGCCCCTTCCATTGCCGGAGCGCCGGATGTTAACGTCCGCTGACCCTTTTCCCCCGAGACGGTCCAGAAAATGCGCGAGGTCAGCGTCGGTGAAAACCTCGATCAGTACAAGTTGATCGAGGTGATCGCGCGCAGCGGGATGGCGTCGATCTTCAAAGCCATCGATCAAATCGACGGCAAGACCGTCGCGATCAAAGTCCCCTACATGCAGTTCGAGAGCGACGTGGTTTTCTACGGCCGCTTTCAGCGCGAGGAAGAAGTCGGGCGCCGCCTCAACCATCCCGGCATCGTCAAGGTCCTCACGCCCAGAAAAAAAAGCCGCATGTACATCGCGATGGAGTACATCGAGGGCGAGTCGCTGCGCGCGATGATGCGCGAGCCCGGGCTGCCGCTGGAAAAGTCGCTCGGACTCGCGCGGCAGTTGGCGGAGACGCTCGTGTACATGCACGGCGAAGGCGTGGTGCATCGCGATTTGAAGCCGGAAAACATCCTGGTGACGGCCGAAGGCCAGACCAAGATCATGGACTTCGGAATCGCACTCGACGAATCCGCGCGGCGACTGACGTGGTCCGGGCTGTCGTCGACCATCGGCACGCCCGACTACATGGCGCCCGAACAGGTCAGCGGCCGGCGCGGCGACGTCCGCACCGACATCTATTCGCTGGGCATGATTCTCTACGAAATGTTGACCGGCCACCTGCCGTACTCGGGCCCCAACGTTTACAACGTGATGCGCGCGAAGACCGCGGAAGATCCGCAGCCGCCGACCGCGTTCAAGCCGGATCTCGATCCCAGGCTCGAGGAAATCGTGCTTCATGCGATCGAGCGCAATCCGCGCGACCGCTATGCGAGCGCGGGCCAGATGCTCGAAGACCTGCGCGATCCGTCGCGCGTCGTGCCGCAGAATCGCGCGGAACGCCTCCATCCGCGCAGCCTCGCGATGCAGAATATGCGCCGCAGGCTTGGCTACGTGGCGTTTTTCGCGTCGCTCATCGGGGCATTCCTGGTTTTGATTTGGCTCGCAAACCGTTACCCGGCGACGAAAACTCCTCCGCGCCGGTCATATCGAGGGCAGACGAGATGATGCCGAGACGATCACAACTCGGATTGGTCGCCGCGGTTTTCATTGCGCTGGCGCTTTTTGCGTTTCCGTTGATCGCGACGCGCGCAGACCGCCGCATCAACGCCGCCGCTGGAAAATTCGCTGAACCTCGCGTGGCTGCTGATCGCCGGGTTCCTCGTGATGTTCATGCAGCTCGGATTCGCGATGGTCGAGACGGGTTTCACGCGCGCCAAGAACGCGGTCAACACCATGGCGATGAACCTGATCATCTATCCGATCGGCATCCTCGGTTTCTGGCTCACCGGCTATGGCTTCATGATGGGCGGCGTCGCGCATTTTCCTTCGCTCGGCATGGCCGCGATCGGTCATCACGAAATTTCGATCACGATCGGCGCGCATTCGTACGGCATCCTCGGTTTCAGCAAGTTCGCGCTGCTCAACGTCAGTCGCGATCCCGCCAGCCTCGGCATGTTTCTTTTCTCGCTGGTCTTCATGGACACCGCCGCCACCATTCCGACCGGCGCGATGGCGGAGCGATGGAGGTTCAAAGCGTTCTTCATCTACGGAATTTTCATGTCGATGTTTCTCTACCCGTTGTATGGCAACTGGGTCTGGGGCGGCGGATGGCTCTCGCAGCTCGGCGTTAACCTGGGCCTCGGTCACGGCCATCTCGATTTCGCCGGATCGTCGGTCGTGCACATGACGGGCGGACTGACCGCGCTCGCTGGCGCGTACATGGTGGGCCCGCGCATCGGAAAATTCCGGCGCGACGGCGCAATCGGCGCGCTGCCGGGACACAACCTGCCGATGGCCGTGAGCGGAACGTTGATTCTCGCGTTCGGATGGTTCGGCTTCAACTGCGGCTCGACGCTCGCCGCATCGGATCCGCGCATCGCGATCATTGCGAGTGAACACGATGCTCTCTTCAGCCGCTGGCGCGCTCTCGTCGCTGCTCTACCTGTGGCATCGATACAACAAACCCGACATCGCGATGGCCTGTAACGGCATGCTGGGCGGACTCGTCGCGATCACGGCGCCGTGCGCATTCGTAACGCCCGCAGCGGCGGTGTTGATCGGCACAGTTGCGGGACTGCTGGTCGTGTGGGCCGTGCTTGAACTCGAACGCCGCTATCGAATCGACGATCCGGTCGGCGCGATCGCGGTCCACGGCGCGTGCGGAATATGGGGCGCGCTCGCGCTCGGCCTGTTTGCCGACGGCACCTACGGCGATGGATGGAACGGTGTCGCGGGACCGGTGACCGGCTTGCTTTACGGCGATGTCGGCCAATTTTTCGCGCAACTGATCGGCGTCACGGTAAATATCGTTGTCGTATTCGGACTCGCGATGCTGTTCTTCAAGATCGTCGAGCGCACGATCGGCAACCGCGTGCTGGTCGAAGTGGAATGGTCGGGCCTCGATGCGCTCGAGATGGGAAGCGACGCCTATCCGCATTCGTAGTGCACAGGCGAACATCGAAGGACCACTTCAAAGTCGTTGGTAGAGAAGCGCGCCGCGAACTTTAAGTCGAGTAGAAGAGCGCCGAATCGCACCTAGTCGCAAACGCGGTCGGGCCTCGTCAAGCGGCCTTCCATGCCTAAAACCTCATCATGAGCGTAGGCATTTAGCATGGTTGCCCTATGTTTCATCGGCGAGGCGACCGCGTACTTAATAAACAGTTGTTTTATTTATTTGGTACCTTACAAACACTTGACACAATTCCGGTTTCCTTCTATCTTCATCGACTCGCGACGAGGATAACCTTATGAAATTCGGCGGAGATTCCCCCGAACTCGATGCTATTGACCTGCAGATTATCAGCCTGCTGCAGGAACACGGCAGGATTCCGCTCGTCAAACTCGGAGAGCAAGTCGGACTCTCGGCGCCTTCTGTAAATGAGCGCGTCAAGAAACTCGAAGACAGCGGCGTCATCATCGGCTACCACGCCACCGTCGATGCGACGCGCCTCGGCAAGGACGTCACCGCGTTCATCGGCGTGTCGATCGCGCATCCGAAAACAATTTCGCTGTTCGAGGAATCCGTCGCACTGCTCGACGACGTCCTCGAATGCCATCACGTCACCGGCCAGCACACGCTCATGATGAAAGTCAAAACCGAGAACACTTCGTCGCTCGAGCGGCTCATCAGTACGATCCGCTCGATCGAGGGAGTGGCGCGGACGGAGACGATGGTGGTGCTGTCGACGCATACCGAGCGCGGTTTGATTTCGCCGCACCTCAACGGCGACGCGAGTGAGCCGACCAACGGCAGACGGCATCGTCACGCGTCCGCGAAATCTGCGCCCCCGGACTCAAGGCGGGTGTCATGATGCATAACTATCGAAGCATTCCGAAAAAGCAGGGCCTCTACGATCCCGCGCACGAGCACGACGCGTGCGGCGTCGGCTTCGTCGTCAACATCAAGGGCGAGCGCTCGCATGACATCGTGGCGAAGGGCTTGCAGGTGCTCGACAACCTGACGCATCGCGGCGCATGCGGATGCGATCCGCGCACGGGCGACGGCGCTGGAATCCTGATGCAGATTCCGCACGAGTTTTTCGCGAGCGAAGCTGCGCGGCTCGGTTTCAAACTGCCCGCGCCCGGCGAGTATGGCGTCGGCCAGGTGTTCCTGCCGCTCGACGCGGTCAAGCGCAGAGAGTGCGAGGACGCATTCGAGAGAATCGTCAACGAGGAAGGGCAGCGGCTGCTCGGATGGCGCGACGTGCCGGTGGTTGAAGCCGAGTGCGGCGAGATCGCGCGGCGCGGGATGCCCTCGATCCGCCAGGTTTTCATCGCGCGCAGCTCCGATTTGCCCGACGCCGAGGCGCTCGAGCGCAAGCTCTACGTAATTCGCAAGCGCGCGACGACCGAAGCGGAGAACCTCGGGCTGTTCGATCCTGAGCTATTTTATTTCTGCAGCCTCTCGGCGCTGACCGTGGTTTACAAGGGTCAACTGATCTCGACGCAGATTCCGCTGTTCTTTCCCGACTTGCGCAACCCCGCGGTCAAGACTGCGCTCGCGATGGTGCATCAGCGCTTCTCGACCAACACGTTTCCGAGCTGGGACCGCGCGCATCCGTATCGCTTCATGTCGCACAACGGCGAGATCAACACGCTGCGCGGCAATATCAACTGGATGGTTGCGCGCGAGAAACTTTTTTCATCGCCGCTGTTCGGCGACGACATCAAGAAGCTGTTGCCGATCGTCGAGCCCAACGGCAGCGACTCCGCGACTTTCGACAACTGTCTCGAGCTGCTGATTCGCACCGGTCGCTCGCTGCCGCATGCCGTGATGATGATGATCCCGGAAGCGTGGCAGAACGACCCGCAGATGAGCGACGCCAAGCGCGCCTTCTATCACTTTCATTCGTGCATGATGGAGCCGTGGGACGGGCCCGCGTCGATCGCGTTCACCGACGGAATCAGGATCGGCGCGGTGCTCGATCGCAACGGCCTGCGTCCGTCGCGCTACACGGTGACGAAGGACGGGCTGGTCGTGATGGCGTCGGAGACGGGAGTGCTCGACATCGCGCCGGAGAACGTCGCGCACAAGGGGCGGCTGCAGCCGGGCAAGATGTTTCTCATCGACACGTCGCTTGGGCGAATCGTGCAGGACGAAGAGATCAAGCAGTCGATGGCGGCGCGGCAGCCGTATCGCGAATGGATCGACAGCAGCCTGGTCACGCTCGAGTCGCTCCCCGAAGCGAGCGGCGCGCCGGCGGTCGACTACTTCGAAGACGACGAGCTGCTCAAGCAGCAGCAGTCGTTCGGCTACACGATCGAGGATCTCAAGATGATCCTCGCGCCGATGGCGACCAACGGGCAGGAGCCGGTCGGCTCGATGGGCACCGACACTCCGCTCGCGGTGCTGTCGAACAAGCCGCAGCCGCTTTACAACTACTTCAAGCAATTGTTCGCGCAGGTGACGAATCCGCCGATCGATCCGATTCGCGAAGAACTGGTGACCTCGACCGAAACGACGATTGGCGCCGAGGACAATCTGTTCGAGGAGTCGGCGCGTCATTGCCGCCAGCTTCAACTCAAGCAGCCGATTCTCACCAACGAAGAACTCGAAAGGATCAAGCGGCTCGACGTCGAGGGCCTGCGCACGATCACGCTTCCGACGCTGTACCGCGTCGATGATGGTGAGGCGGGGCTTCGCGCTGCGCTCGACGCACTCTGCAAGCGGCGCCTCGGACGCGATCAAATCCGGCTACACGATAATCGTGCTTTCGGATCGCGGCGTGAACGCGGAGCATGCTGCCATCCCGGCGCTGCTCGCGACCGGCGCCGTGCATCATCATCTGATTCGCGAAGGGACGCGCACTCGCGCGGGGCTCGTCGTCGAGTCGGGCGAGCCGCGCGAGGCGATGCATTTCTGCCTGCTGGTCGGCTACGGCGCGGGCGCGGTCAACCCGTATCTCGCGTACGCGACGATGGCGGGGATGATTCGCGACGGCCAGCTCAAGGACATCGACGAAGACACCGCGGTTCACAACTTCGTCAAGGCGGTCGGCAAGAGCATCACGAAAGTCGCGTCCAAGATGGGCATCTCGACGACGCAAAGTTATCGCGGCGCGCAGATCTTCGAGGCGATCGGATTGGCGCAGGAAGTGATCGACAAGTACTTCTCGTGGACGCCGTCGCGCGTAGCCGGCATCGGTCTCGACGCGATCGCGCGCGAGACCGCGGCGCGTCACAACTACGCGTTCAAAGTGGCGGCGAACCTCGACGGTAATCTCGACGTCGGCGGCCAGTACCAATGGCGGCGCGCCGGCGAGTTCCACATGTACAACCCGAACACGATTGCGCGGCTGCAGCATTCGGTGCGATCGGGAAATTTCCGGCTGTTCAAGGAATACACCAAGGCGGTCGACGAGCAGAGTCGCTCGCTCGCCACGCTGCGATCGCTGCTCAAGTTCAATTCCAGCCGGCCGTCGGTGCCGCTCGAGGAAGTCGAGCCGGCTACCGAAATCGTCAAGCGCTTCAAAACCGGCGCGATGTCGTTCGGCTCGATCGGCAAGGAGGCGCACGAAAATCTCGCGATCGCGATGAACCGGATCGGCGGCAAGAGCAACACCGGCGAGGGCGGCGAGGATCCTGCGCGCTTCGTGCGCGATGCCAACGGCGATTTCCGCCGCAGCGCGATCAAGCAGGTCGCGTCGGCGCGCTTCGGCGTCACCAGTCATTACCTCGTCAATGCCGACGAGCTGCAAATCAAGATGGCGCAGGGCGCCAAGCCGGGAGAGGGCGGGCAGCTTCCCGGCCACAAGGTTGACGATTTCATCGCGAAGATTCGCTACTCGACGCCTGGCGTGGGATTGATTTCTCCGCCGCCGCATCACGACATCTATTCGATCGAGGATCTCGCGCAGCTTATCCACGATCTGAAAAATTCCAACGACCGCGCGCGCATCAGCGTTAAACTTGTCGCGGAGGTCGGCGTCGGCACGATCGCGGCCGGAGTCGCAAAGGCCAAAGCTGACGTCGTGCTGATCAGTGGCTACGACGGCGGCACGGGAGCGTCGCCGCTGCAATCGATCAAGCACGCGGGAATTCCGTGGGAGCTCGGGCTCGCCGAGACGCAGCAGACCCTGGTGATGAACGGTCTGCGCGGGCGCATCAACGTCGAGACCGACGGACAGCTCAAGACTGGCCGCGACGTCGCTGTCGCCGCTCTGCTCGGCGCCGAGGAATTCGGTTTCGCGAGCGCGGCGCTGGTCGCCTCGGGATGCATCATGATGCGCGTCTGCCATCTCAACACCTGCCCGGTCGGCATCGCGACGCAGGACCCTGTGCTGCGCGAGAAGTTCGCGGGCAAGCCCGAGCACGTCGTGAACTTCATGATGTTCATCGCGGACGAGCTGCGCGAATACATGGCGCAGTTGGGTTTCCGCACTGTCGCCGAAATGGTCGGCCACGTCGAATGTCTCGACGCCAACGAGGCGATCGCGCATTGGAAAGCGCGCAACGTCGATCTCGCGAATATTCTTCGCCGTCCCGACGTCGGCCCCGACGAGCCGCTGCATTGTGTCGAGCTGCAGGATCACGGCCTCGACAAGGCGCTCGACAATCAGATCATCGAGCTCGCAAAGGACGCACTCGAGCATCGCAAGCCGGTCGAAATCCATCTGCCGATTCGCAACGTGAACCGCACCGTCAGCACGATGCTGTCGGCGGAAGTGTCGCGGCGCTTCGGCGCGGAAGGACTGCCGCCGTACACGGTTCAAATTCATCTCAAGGGTTCCGCGGGCCAGAGTTTCGGTGCGTGGCTCGCGCCGGGAGTCGCGCTCTATCTCGAGGGCGACGCGAACGACTACTGCGGCAAGGGACTGTCGGGCGGATTCATGTCGGTGCGCCCGCCGAAGAGAAGCGACCTTCAAGGCCGAGGAGAACATCATCATCGGCAACGTCGCGCTTTACGGCGCGACCGGCGGCGAGGCGTTCTTCCGCGGCGTGGCCGGCGAGCGATTCGCGGTGCGCAACAGCGGCGCGCACGCGGTCGTCGAGGGAGTCGGCGATCACGGATGCGAGTACATGACGCGCGGGCTGGTCGTGGTTCTCGGCAAGACCGGACGCAATTTCGCGGCCGGCATGAGCGGCGGCGTTGCGTACGTGCTCGACGAAGACGGCTCGTTCGCGTCGCGCTGCAATCCCGGAATGGTCGAGCTGGGCCCGGTCAGCAATCAGGACGAGCTGAAGCAGCTGCACTCGCTGATCGCACGGCATCGGCAATACACGGAGAGCGAGGTCGCGCGAAAGATCCTCGCCAAGTGGGATGACTATACGAAGAAGTTTGTAAAAGTATTGCCGACTGAGTATCGGATGGTGCTCGAACGGCAGCATCTCAACATGGATTCCGATCTCGCGCGGCTGGCCGCGGTTTAGCCGAGTGAGTAATCGACTGACTAATCAGATTTGACCTGGAACTGAGAGATTCGATGGGCAAGATCACGGGCTTCATGGAGATCAATCGCGAGACTCCTTCGCGGCGTCCGGTCGGCGAACGCCTGAAGGATTGGCGCGAATTCGATCTCAAGATGCCCGAAGACAAGCTGCGCGCTCAGGGCGCCCGCTGCATGGATTGCGGAATCCCCTTCTGCCACAAGGGTTGCCCGCTCGGCAACATCATTCCCGACTGGAACGATCTCATTTATCGGGGCAGGTGGCGCGAGGCGATCGACCGGCTGCACGCGACCAACAACTTTCCGGAGTTCACCGGCAGAATTTGTCCCGCGCCGTGCGAAGAAGCCTGCGTACTCAACATCAACAACGATCCCGTCACGATCAAACTGATCGAGAAGAACATCATCGATCACGCCTGGGCGGAAAAATGGATTGCGCCGCTGCCGCCCGCGCGCAAATCGGGAAAGCGCGTCGCGGTCGTGGGCTCGGGACCGGCGGGGCTCGCGTGCGCGCAGCAACTCACGCGCGCCGGACATTCGGTGACGCTCTACGAGCGCTCGGATCGCGTGGGCGGATTGCTCACTTACGGCATCCCGGACTTCAAGCTGGAAAAGTGGATCGTCAACCGGCGCGTCGAGCAGATGAAGGCCGAGGGCCTCGAGATCGTCACCAACTGCCGCGTCGGCATCGACATCCATGCCGACGAGATGCGCTCGAAGTACGACGCGATCGTGCTCACGATGGGCGCGACCAAGCCGCGTGACCTGCCGATTCCGGGACGCGAGCTGAAGGGAATCCATTTCGCGATGGATTTCCTGCCGCAACAGAACAAGCGCAACTTCGGCGACGCGCTCGATCCTGCAGCCGAGATCACCGCGAACGGAAAGCGCGTGGTGATTCTCGGCGGCGGCGACACGGGTTCCGACTGCCTCGGCACGTCGAATCGCCAGGGCGCGATCGTCGTGCATCAGTTCGAGCTGCTGCCGATGCCGCCGGAAAAACGCACCGCCGAAATGCCGTGGCCGGACTGGCCGATGATCATGCGCACCTCGAGCTCGCATGAAGAAGGCGTGCAGCGCGACTGGAGCGTGAACACGAGCAAGTTCTCCGGCGAAAACGGCGCGGTGAAAAAACTCCACGGCGTGCGGCTCAACTGGAAGCATGACAACGGGCGCATGGTGATGGAGCAAATTCCGGGCACGGATTTCGAGATCGAGTGCGACCTCGTGCTGCTCGCGCTCGGATTCCTCGGCCCCGAGCCCGACGGAATCATCTCGGAGCTCGGTCTCAAGCTCGACCCGCGCAGCAACGTGCAGTGCGAGAACTACATGTCGAGCGTGCCGGGAGTTTTCGCGGCCGGCGACACGCGTCGCGGACAATCGCTGGTGGTGTGGGCGATTTGGGAGGGACGCGAAGCCGCGCGCGCGGTCGACGCGTACCTGATGGGAGAGACATTCCTGCCGTCGAGCCCCGAGCTCTGATGATTCGCCTGTACGACTATCTGCCGTCGGGCAACGGCTACAAGGTTCGCCTGCTGCTGACGCAGCTTGGGATTCCGTTCGAGCGAATCGAACTCAACATCACGAAAGGCGAGACTCGCACGCCGGAGTTTCTCCGAAAATTTCCGAACGGCCGAATTCCCGCCGTCGAATTGGACGACGGCAAACTGTTGTTCGAGTCGAACGCGATCATCTTGTACTTTGCCGAGGGCACGCCGTTCCTCCCGGCCGATCGCTTCCAGCGCGCGCAGGTTTTTCAATGGCTCTTTTTCGAGCAGTACAGCCACGAACCGTACATCGCGAGCGTTCGATACCTGGTGATGCATCCCGATGTGCAGGATCCTCGCCGCGCTATTGTCGATACGATGATGCGCCCGCGCGGATATGACGCGCTCGGCGTGATGGAAGGGCATCTGAAGTCGCGCGAATGGTTCGTCGGCGAGCGCTACTCAATCGCCGACATCGCGCTCTATGCCTACACGCATGTCGCCGATGAAGGCGGATTCGATCTCGCAGGCTATCCGGCAATTCGCGCGTGGCTCGAGCGCGTGAAATCGCAGCCGCGCCACATTCCCATCACCCAAAGCTGAATTTCAGCGGCGAAGGCCCATCGCGTCGAGCTTGCGAATCACCCACTCGATTCGGTCCTCGCCCCAGAACGGTTCACCGTCCACGATGAAGGTCGGCACGCCGAAGACCTTGTCGCGATCGGCCTCGGCGAAGCATGCATCCAGGTCGGCGCGCGCGTCGGTGTCGGCGTAGCGAAGAAATTCGGCAGGGATCGAGACCGACTTCGGCGACGATCGCTGAAATCGCATCGCGACTTTCGACATCGAGTTCCTGTTTCCAGAATCGTTCGAACACGCGATCCGAGTACGGCCGGAACTGTTGATTCTTCGCGGCAAAGAGGCCGCCATAGAACGCGAGCCGCGCGCTGAAAATCTTTTTCGGCGGATAGATGACGAGTCCGCGCTCCTTCGCGATTCGGCGCGCGTCGATATACAGGTACCGAACCTTGCGCCGGTCGGCGTCCTCGCGATCGAGCGGGCCATATACTTTTCGAATGTTCACCCCATAAGGAATGAAACGCACGCGCACGCTATGAGAATCCTCGAGGTCGTAGGCGGGTTGCATCGCAAGGTACGAGAACGGACTCGTGTATGCGAAGTAAAACTTGATTTCGTGAAGCTTCACTGAGACGCCATCGCGAGGAAGTCCGCCAGGTGGACGACCTTGATTTTTGAGCCGCGACGGCGCAGTTCGGCGGCGATCTGAAACTCGCATCCGGGATTGGCCAGCACGACGTAGTCAGCGCCGGTCGCGACGATGTTGTCGGCTTTGCGGCGCGCCAGGTCGCGCGCCATCGTGGGCTCGGTCAAATTGTAAGAACCGGCGGAGCCGCAGCAGAGATCGGACTCCGTCATCTCGATGATCGTCACGCCCGGAATCGAAGCGAGCAATTTGCGCGGCGCTTCGCGCACGCCGAGTCCGTGCGCGAGGTGACAAGCGTCGTGATACGTGATGCGGCATCGAAATTCGCGCTTCGGCTTCGACGGGCGCGTCGAGCAGCAACGAACTCAGGTCGCGAACTTTCGAGGAAACCGCGCGAGCATCTTCGGCGAATTCCGGTTCGTCTTTGAGCAGGTCGCCGTATTCGGCGATTGCCACCGAGCATCCCGACGCCGCCGAAACGATAGCGTCGGCGCCCGAGTTCTTAAGCGCGCGAACGTTCGCGCGGGCAAAATCGAGGGCACGCGCCGCGTTACCCGAGTGCAGATCGAGTGCTCCGCAACATGAGGTCGGCGCAAGTTGGACGACGCGATAGCCGGCGGCGGCGAGCAGACGCTCACTGTTCACGTTTTCCGAATCAGCGAGCACTTGCGCGACGCATCCGTGATGTACAACGACAGTCGGCGCATCGGCGCGCGGAGTGACGGCTGCTGCCTTGGCGAGCGGGCGTGAATTCGCATCAAGCGGAGGAAGAAGATCGAGCCAATCGCGAACCATGTGCGGCATGATGGCTCTCAGAGCGGGTCTCAGGCCAAGATGATCGACAAGTTTCAGCGGCGTGAGCAGCGCGCGGAGTCGGTCCGGGTATGGGAAAATCGCGCTGACGGCGCGACGCTTCAATCGATCGGCGAAACTGCGGCGATGATTACGCTCGACGAATGAGCGTGCGCCTTCGATCAAGCGGCCGTAATGAACGCCGGAAGGGCAGGCGGTCTCGCATCCGCGGCATCCGAGACACAAATCGAGATGGCGCGCGGCGTCGTCGTCAAGCTCGATGCGTCCTTCAGCGAGCGACTTCATCAAATAGATTCGGCCGCGCGGCGAGTCCATCTCGCATCGTGTTACAACGTAAGTCGGACATGCCTCGGCGCAGAGTCCGCAATGCACGCAGTCGAACAGCAAGTCGTAGTCGCACACGTCGCGAACCGGATTCGATAGATGTGACGCCCGGCTCGGCCATCAGATTCCTCCGACGAAGCATCCGGGATTGAAGATCCCGGCTGGATCGAAGGCCGCCTTCAATCGCCGCATGAGCGCGAGCGCGCCGTCGTTGGGAGTGTCGAAGAATTCCAGCGACTCACGAATAGCAGGCGCTGCCGCGAGCAGGCGAAGATTCCCGCGCGCCGAATGCGCGGCGTCGCGCCATCGCGCGACGGTTTTTGCCGCGACTTCGGCGGTGAGCGTTTTCGACTGGGAAAATCTGGGCGACGCCGGAGCCGGCGTGCGCGCGAAATTCAGTTTCATTGCCGCAGCCCTCCAGCGCTCGTGCGAGAAATGCGGGCGGGACTGCTATTTGCGCGGACAAGGGAATCGAATGGAAATCTATGTCGCGCAGCTGCTCGTAGCTACTGCAGGGCGCTTTCGCCGTCGAGAATTTCGCCGCGCGCGCCGATCAAATCGCGAATTCGTTCGGCCTGGTAGCCGATCTCGAGTGGACTTCCGGAGAAGCCAGACAGAAGTAGAAATTCAGTGGTAGAATTGAAGCGCGTTGCGAGAGCTGGACTGAGTATATCGAGATTACTCAGTGGCAGTGCGTCATTGAGTATTCGGGCGGCGGCGAACGCATCGGCCGCGCGCGCATAAGGAATCAGCGCGAGACAGTACTCGGGAGGAATGGGACGCACTTTGAACGTCACCTCAGTCAATATTCCCAGCGTTCCGAACGAGCCGCCCATCAGTTTCATCAAATCATAACCGGCGACGTTTTTGACCACGCGGCCGCCGCCGTGAACGAGATTGCCGCCATGACCGACGAAGCGAACTCCAATCAGGAGATCGCGCGAGGTGCCTTCAGACAGGCGGATAGGCCCGGAGTGCGAGGCGCAAACCAGCGAGCCGAGAGTTGTAATCGCGGGATTGCATGGATCGACGGGAAGTCGCTGGCGGGAACCGCTCATGGCGGCGTTCAGATGCGCCGACGGTGATTCCGGACTCCGCGACAACTGTCATGTCGTGCGGCTCGTGCGCGACGATTCGCGACAGGCGCGTCATCGAGATACCGAGAGCGACCGGCGAACGCCTGATTCCCGCGAGCGAGCGAGCTGCGCCAACGGGTGCCAGCGCAATGCGATCCGCCTCGCACATGCGCACGATCTCGCAAATTTCCTCGACCGACGCGGGCTCGACGATCAGATCAGCGGCGCGCGCTTCGGTATCGACCGGTGCGCGAAGGCAACCGGCACCGACGATCGACTCGAGACGGTTCGCGAGCTTTGTAGATGAAGTGGCGGCCACGATTTTCGCTTTTCACTGCTGCTAAATCGGTACCTGGCGGCGTGGCGTGGCAACCTCGACGCATGCGCCGGGCTGCGGGATCACTTTGCCGGGATTCGATCGCTCGAACGGATCGAACACGTGGCGCAACTCGGTCATGACGCGAAGATCGTCGGGCGAGAACATCAGCGACATCTCGCCGATCTTCTCGACGCCGATTCCGTGCTCGCCGGTGAGGCTGCCGCCCATCTCGATGCAAGCCTTGAGAATTTCGCGGCCCGCGTCGATCGCGCGGCGGACTTGGTCGGGTTCGCGCTCGTCGTAGAGAACGATCGGATGAATATTTCCGTCGCCGGCGTGGAAAACGTTGCCGATGCGCAAATCGTAACGGCGGCTGACGTCGGCGATCACGCGCAGAATCCGCGGCAGGCAGGTTCGCGGAACGACGCCGTCCTGAGTCGCGTAGTTCGGCGCGAGGCGCCCGACCGCTCCGAAAGCCCGTTTGCGCGCCTTCCACAGCAGCGCGCGCTCCGCTTCGTCGCGCGCGAGCCTGATACTCGACGCACCGGCCGCATGCACAGTCTTCGTGACCTCGTCGGCGTAAGTGGTGAGCCCGGCCTCGAGACCTTCCAGCTCGATGATGAGCACTGCGCCCGCGTCGAGCGGGAGGCCGACATGGAACGCCTCTTCGACGGCTTGAATGATGAGCTGGTCCATCATTTCGAGAGCGGCCGGCACAATTCCCGACGCGATGATCATCGACACGGCGCGCGTCGCGGTGTCGGCGTCGGCAAAGGTGGCGAGAAGCGTGCGATGATTTTCGGGCTCGCGCATCAGTTTGAGCGTTGCGCGCGTGACGATTCCGGTGGTGCCCTCCGCGCCGACGACGGCGCCGACCAAATCGTAGCCGCATCGCTCTTCAGCGGATCCACCGAGCTCGACGACTTCGCCGTCGGGCAGCACAAGCTCGAGCGCGAGCACGTGATTGGTGGTCACTCCGTATTTCAGAGTATGCGGACCGCCGGAATTTTCGGCGATGTTGCCGCCGATCGTGCACGCGACCTGCGACGACGGATCGGGCGCGTAGAAATATCCTTTCGACTTGACGGCGTTGGTGACGTGCAGATTGACGACGCCGCTCTCGGCCACGACGCGCCGATTGTCGAGATCGATTTCCACGATCCGGTTCATCTTCGAAGTGCAGATCATCGCGGGCGCGTTCAGCGGAAGGCATCCGCCGGAAAGTCCCGTGCCCGCACCGCGCGGAACGAAAGCGATACCGCGGCGATGGAGCGCGGTGAGGACGGCGCTCAACTGCGAAGTCGTGCGCGGGAGCAGCAACACGTCGGGCACGCTTTTTTCGACGGTCCATCCGTCGCACTCGTAAACTTTCAGCTCGGTTGCGCGCGAAACGATTCCGCCGTCGCCGAGAATTTCGCGAAGTTCGTCGAGAAGTTTGCGGTCGATGGTACTCATTCTAATTTTTACAGCGCGTCCATTCCCCGCCGCACTCTACCACGAGCGGTGCTTTTGCGGTTGATCCTTGCCGGTCATAATAGCAAGGTTCGATTTGTTTTCAGGAAAGAGATACCGAGTCGGATTGCCGTTTCCGGCAACTGAAGGAGAAAAGAAAGTGGCGGATTCATTTCCAGAACTCAGGCCTGCGGCGCGGATTCTGCTCGGTCCGGGGCCGTCGAACGTAAATCCGCGCGTGATGAAAGCGATGGCGTCGCCGGTCGTCGGTCATCTCGATCCCGATTTTCTGAAGGTGATGGAGAATATCAAGCGCCTGCTGCGGATCGTTTTCCGCACCCAGAACGAAATCACGTTTCCCGTCTCCGGCACCGGCTCTGCGGGAATGGAAACTGTGATGGCCAACCTGATCGAGGACGGCGACGAGGTCGTGGTCGGCGTCAACGGCGCGTTCGGAACGCGGATGGCGGAAGTTGCTTCGCGGCAAGGCGCAAAGGTTCACAAGGTCGAGGCGGATTGGGGAACGATTGTCGAGCCGGCGAAAGTCGCGGCGGCGCTGAAGGGCGGCGAAGAATCCGAAGCTGGTCGCGGTGGTTCATGCGGAGACTTCGACCGGAATCCATCAGCCGATAGAAGAGATTGCGGAGCTGGCGCATCGACACGGCGCGATGATCGCGATCGACGCGGTGACGTCGCTCGGGTGCGTGCCGGTCGAGATTGACAAGTGGGGAATCGACGCGTGTTACAGCTGCACGCAGAAGGGAATCGGCGCGCCGCCGGGGCTGTCGCCGGTGACGTTCAGCGAGCGCGCGATGGAGTCGATCCGCAAGCGCAAAACGAAATGCCGCTCGTGGTACTTCGACGTCGCGTTGATCGAGCAGTACTGGGGTCCGGACCGGCTGTACCATCACACCGCGCCGATCACGATGAACTATGCGCTGTACGAGGCGCTGCGGATCGTGGTCGAGGAAGGGCTGGAAGCGCGATGGCGGCGGCATCGCATCAACGCGGCTGCGTTCCAGGCCGGCGTGCGCGCGATGGGTCTGCAGCTCGCGGCGCAGGAAGGGCATCGCTTGCCGCAGCTCACGACGATCGCGGTGCCGGCGGGAATTGACGACGTGAAGGTGCGGGCGGAGTTGCTGCGCCTGTTCAATATCGAAATCGCGGCCGGGCTCGGGCCGCTCAAGGGCAAGATCTGGCGCGTCGGCCTGATGGGCGAAGGTTCGCGTCGCGAAAACGTGATGCTGGCACTGAACGCGCTCGAAGAAATTCTCGGCTCGATGGGATTCGAGATTGCGCGGGGCAGGGCGCTGACTGCCGCCGACGATGCGTACAGCGCGGAGGGAACAGGAGCGGGAGAGCCGCCGGCAGAAGCATCATGAAGATGTACGACTTCACGCTCGCGCCGAGTCCTCGCCGAGTGAGGATCTTCCTCGCGGAGAAGGGGATCGACGTCGAGTTGGTGCAAGTCGATATCATGCGTAACGCGAATCGCACGCCGGAATTCTACAAGAAGAATCCGCTCGGCTCTCTGCCGATTCTCGAGCTCGACGACGGCAGTTGTCTTTCAGAGAGCGTCGCGATTTGCCGGTACTTCGAGGAAATCCAGCCGGAGCCGCCGCTGTTCGGCGTCGGCGCGCGCGAGAAGGCGATCGTCGAGATGTGGAATCGCAGGATCGAGCTCGAAATCTTTGCGCCGGTCGGTCACGTATGGTCGCACCTGAGCAAGGTCTCTGAAGGGCGCGGACGGCGGATACCGGAATTCGGCGAGATTCAGAAGCGCGCGGCGATCGAGCGCATCGCGTGGCTGGATTCGGAGCTTGAGAATCGCGAATTCATCGCAGGCGACAGATACTCCATCGCGGACATCACGACGCTATGTATGATCGATTTCGCGCGAACGGTCGACATCCGGATTCAGCCGGAACAGGCGAACCTCGCGCGATGGTATAGTAACGTTTCTTCGCGGCCGAGCGCGAAAGCATAGTCAAAGTGGCTATTAGTAGAATAGTCATTCCATTAGCTACTCTTCCGGCTCTTCAGCGTCGCCCTTGCCGTTGGATCCATTGCCGTTGGTTTCATCGTCGTCGCGCTCGGCCATCCCGGCCACTGCGCGGACGCGTTCGCCGCCATCGAGCCGCACCATGTGGACGCCTTGCGCGTTGCGCCCAGTGAGTCGCACAGTCTTGACGGCCAGTCTAATTATTTTGCCGCTGTCGGTTATCAGCATCACCTGGTCGTCGGTGCCAACCTGCCGGACGCTGATCACCTTGCCGGTCTTGTCGGTCACGTTCATCGTGATGACGCCCTTGCCGCCGCGATGCGTCAGCCGGTAGTCGGACGCGGGCGTGCGTTTGCCGTAGCCGAGTTCCGAAACCGTGAGGAGGGTTTCGTCGTCGCGCACCGTGGACATCGAAACGACTTCGTCCTCGACCAGCGTGACCGTCTTGCCTTCCTTGACGGGCTGCGACTCGAGTTCCATACCGACGACGCCGCCGGTCGCGCGGCCCATCGGGCGCGCCTCTTCTTCCTTGAAGCGAATCGCCTGTCCCTCGCGCGTCGAGAGCACGATCTGCTGATTGCCGTCGGTGATTCGCACGTCGACGAGCGTGTCGCCGTCTTCGAGATTGATCGCGATGATTCCGGACGAGCGAATATTTTCGTACTCGTCGAGCGCGGTCTTCTTCACGCGGCCGCGGCGAGTCGAGAAAAAGACAAACTTGCCAGCGGTTTCGCGCGGCACCGGAATGAAAGCGGACAGCGTTTCGTCATTGGCGAGGCTCAGCAGGTTCGCGATCGAGCGTCCCTTGGCTGCGCGCCCGCCCTCGGGCAGTTCGTAGGCCTTGAGCTCGTAAACCTTGCCGGCGCTGGTGAAGAACAGCAGGCGGTCGTGCGTCGAGACGCGCTCGAGATGCTCGACGAAATCCTCTTCGGTGGTGGTCGCGCCGATCTTTCCGCGGCCACCGCGCTTTTGCGTGCGGTAGAGCGAGAGCGGGGTGCGCTTGATGTAGCCGCCGTGCGTGACCGAGACGAGGACATCCTCTTCGACGATGAGATCCTCGACCGAGAACTCGCCCTCCGCTTCGACGATCTGGGTGCGGCGCGGATCGGCGAACTCCTTTTTTATTTCGTCGAGCTCGCCGGCGATCAGCTTCAACAATTCTTTTTCGTCGGCGAGAATTTTCTTGAAGCCCGCGATAAGAGCGAGGGTCTCCTTGTGCTCGTTTTCTATCTTGTCGCGCTCGAGCGAAGTGAGGCGCCGCAGCGTGAGATCCAGGATCGCCTGCGCCTGCAACTGCGAGAGGCCGAATTGCTTCATCAGGCCGGAGCGCGCGGTCTCGGCGTCCTTCGATCCGCGAATCAGCTTGATGACCGCGTCGAGATTCTTGAGCGCGATCAGCAGGCCGTCGAGGATATGGAGTCGCGCCTCGGCTTCCTTCAACTCGAAGCGCGTGCGCCGCGTGAGGACGATTTTGCGATGCTCGAGGAACGCGACGAGCATCTGCAGCAGCGTCATCTCCTTGGGCCGGCCCTCGTGGATGCCGAGCAGGATGATGCCGTAGCCCTGCTGCATCTGGGTGAGCTTGTAGAGCTGGTTGAGCACGATGCGCGGCTCGGCGTCGCGCTTGAGCTCGATGACGACGCGCATGCCGTCGCGATCGGACTCGTCGCGGATGTCGCTGATGCCTTCGATGCGCTTGTCGTTGACCAGCTCGGCCATCCGCTCGATCATGCGCGCCTTGTTCACCTGGTACGGAATCTCGCGAATGATGATCGACGCGCGCGAGCTGCGCTTGTCGGTCTCGATGGCTGCCAGAGCCCGCATCGTGAGCGTGCCGCGTCCGGTGAGGTACGCCTGCCGAATCGCCTGGCGGCCCAGCAACTGTCCGCCGGTCGGAAAATCCGGGCCGGGAATTATGTCGAGAATTTCCTCGTGCGTGATGTTTGGTTTGTTGATCAGCGCGAGCAGTGCGTCGCAAACCTCGCCGAGATTGTGCGGCGGGATATTGGTCGCCATCCCGACCGCGATGCCGTCGGAGCCGTTGACGAGCAGATTCGGAAATTGCGCGGGCAGGATGTCGGGCTCCGTGTGCGAGCCGTCGAAGTTCGGGACGAAATCGACAGTGTCCTTGTCGATGTCGGCGAGCATCCGCTCGGCCAGCCGCGTCAACTTACATTCGGTGTATCGATACGCGGCGGGCGGATCGCCGTCGACGGAACCGAAATTTCCCTGCCCGTCGATCAGCAGGTAGCGAAGGCTGAACGGCTGCGCCATGCGGACCAGCGAATCGTAAACCGCCATGTCGCCGTGCGGATGGTACCGCGCGAGCACCTCGCCCACGACCGCGGCGCACTTGGTGTAGCGCCGGTTCGAGAGCAGGCCGGTGCGGAACATCGCGTACAGGATGCGGCGATGCACGGGCTTGAGGCCGTCGCGAATCTGCGGCAGCGCGCGCCCGATATTCACCGACATCGCGTAGTCCAGGTAGGACTGGCGCATGTCGTCTTCGATATTCAGCAGCGCGGGTTCGTTGCGATGCGGTTCGTTACCGTTGGTTTCAGCCATTTAAATTGAGACTCCCACGAGTTCCCCGAACTCGTGCACTAAAATTTCGACTAGCCGCATTGCTGCTGAAGCGCCGCCCACTGTTGAATTTTCTGCAGCAGTTTTTCGCGATGCAGTTCGCGCCGATGCGGCAGCAGATCGTACGCGAACGAATCTTCAGGATGCGCGATGCCTTCGAGATTCAGCGACACGCCCAGATTCTGCTCCGCGTCACGCGCGTCACGCTCGCACACGGCGCAATTCGTCGCCATGATGCGGATTTCTTCGTGCAAAGATTCCCTCGATGACATGCGACACGTAAAGCTCGCGCATCAAAGTTGCGGCTCGTCAGATGTCGAGGTTGCGGACGTTGAGCGCGTTCTCTTCGATAAACTGGCGCCGCGGCTCGACCACGTCGCCCATCAGCGTGCCGAAGATTTCCTCGGCCTCTTCGCGCGACGAAATCTGCACCCGCAGCATCGCGCGCGTCTCCGGGTTCATCGTGGTCTCCCACAGCTGTCCCGGATTCATCTCGCCCAGCCCCTTGTAGCGCTGGATTTCGACGCCCTTTTGCCCGGCCGCGAGCACAGCTTCCGCCATCGCTTTGAGCGTCTCGACGGTGGATTCGCCTTCGCCAACCTTCAGTTTGAACGGCGCCTTGATCGCTTCGAGCTCGGGACCGAGCCGTCGAATCTCGCGCAGCTCTCCGCTATGCAAGCAGCGTCAGGTCGACCACCGTCGGCGGCGTCGCGCCGTTTTGCGAATGGCTGAACACGGCGCGCCAATGCGCTTCGCCGTCGGGCTCGAGCTTGTAAACGAGGTTGTCGTTCTTCGAATCCTTGCGAATCGCTTCGGCCATCTGCTTGGCCGCTTTCTCGGATTCGAAATTCTCGTCGCTGATCGTCTTGTCAGCCGCCAGCTTGGCGAGCGTCGCGACTATCGAGCGCTCCTTCGAGCGGCGCTCGAGCGCCTCGTACATTTTTTCGTGGAACAGCGCCTTGCGCACGACTGTTTTCAACGCCGCGCCCTTGAACTCGCGCGCGTCTTTGCCCTTGCCCGCTTCGAACGTCACCGCCTCGGCGCCGAGGTCGGTCAGATAATCTTCCAGCGCGGTTTCGTCCTTGAGGTAGCGCTCGGTCTTGCCCTTCTTCGCGCGGAACAGGGGAGGCTGCGCGACGTAGAGATGCCCGTTCTCGATAATCTCCATGAACTGCCGGAAAAAGAACGTCAGCAGCAGCGTGCGGATATGCGAGCCGTCGACGTCGGCGTCGGTCATGATGACGATCGTGTGATAGCGCAGCTTGGTCAGGTCCTTGTCGTTGCCGATTCCCATCCCGAGCGCCGTGATCAGAATGCGCAACTCCTGCGACGACAGCATCTTGTCGATGCGCGCGCGCTCGACGTTCAAAATTTTTCCGCGCAGCGGCAGGATTGCCTGCGTCTTGCGATCGCGGCCTTCCTTGGCCGTACCGCCTGCCGACGCGCCCTCGACCAGGTACAGCTCGCTGAGCGCCGGGTCGCGCTCCTGGCAGTCCGCGAGCTTGCCCGGCAGCGAGCCTGAATCGAGCGCGCCCTTGCGCCGCACGAGCTCCTTGGCTTTGCGCGCGGCCTCGCGCGCGGTGGCAGCTTCGACTGCGCGCGCCACGATCTTCTTCGCGACCGGCGGCGTCTTCTCGAGGAACTCGCCGAGCTTCTCGTTCACCAGCCCCGACACTATTCCTTCGACTTCGGAGTTGCCGAGCTTGGTCTTGGTCTGGCCTTCGAATTGCGGCTCGCCGATCTTGATGCTGACGATCGCGGCGAGACCTTCGCGCGTGTCGTCGCCTTCGAGCCGCATGTCTTTATTTTTGAAAAGATTGTTCTTGGTCGCGTAGGTGTTGATCGTTCGCGTCAGCGCACCCTTGAGTCCCGACAGATGCGTCCCGCCCTCGGCGGTATGAATGTTGTTGGCGTAGGTGAAAATCACCTCGTGGATCGCGTCGGTCCATTGCAATGCGACCTCGACGTCGACGCCCTCGCGCACGCCCTTGAAGAAAATCACGTCGTGCAGCGCTTCATTGCTCTTGCTCAGCGTCGCGACGTATTCCGCGATTCCGCCCTCGTAGTGGAACTCTTCGGCCTTGTTGATTCGCTCGTCGCGCAGCCTGATCCGCAGGCCCGCGTTGAGATACGCCATCTCGCGCAGATAGCGCGCGATAATTTCGTACTTGAACTTTATCTCGGGAAATATCTTCGAGTCGGGCGTGAAGGTGGTCTTGGTGCCCTTGCTGTTGGTGGCGCCGCGCTCCTCGACCTTCATTTTCGGAATGCCGCGCTCGTAGCGTTGAAAATAAATCTTGCCGTTCTTGTGAACTTCGACTTCGAACTCGTCGCTGAGCGCATTGACGACCGACGCGCCGACGCCATGCAGTCCGCCCGAAACTTTGTACGCGTTCTTCTCGAACTTGCCGCCGGCGTGAAGCACGGTATGCACGACTTCGAGCGCCGAGCGCTTCTCCGTCGGATGCATATCGACCGGGATTCCACGGCCGTTGTCCTCGACCGAAATCCGATCGTCGCTCAGAATTACGACGTTGATCTCGGTGCAGTATCCGGCCAGCGCTTCGTCGACCGAGTTGTCGACGATCTCGTTGACGAGATGATGCAGTCCCCGCTCGGCGGTGTCGCCGATGTACATTCCGGGGCGTTTACGAACCGCTTCGAGTCCCTCGAGAACCTTGATGGACTCGGCGCCATAGCCGTCAGACGATTGTTTATTTGCCATAGAAAAGAGAGCGCGATGAACTACCTTTCCGCCTCAGCACCGCCACTCAAAATTGTATTTGTCTACGGCAAAAAAGTAAAGGAACAAATGGGCATCCCAGAGCGAAAATCAAACGATATTTGAGCTCGATGCTTGTGGATAGGAAAGCAGCCAAACAGCGGGCATTTTCCAGCTTCTCGGCAGGTCGAATTATGAGGGTTTTATTAAAACGATAGGAGTGCCGATAACAGAACATCATTTTAGCAAATTCGGATACCCACAGATCGCGTCCAAAAAGCGATCGAAATCAGCTCGATTTTCTCACTCGCAGGCGCGCTGAATTCCGTCGAAAAATTGCCACCACATTTCGAGCGATCGCTCGACCGCCGCCCATACTTTTGCGCGCTCGATTTCGCTCATCGGCGTGTGACTCAGAATGTTGTCGCCGACGTCGCTGTGATCGCGATCCGCAATTTCATGCACGTCGAAAAACGCGACCTGCTCCCGCGAAAGTCCGTAATTCTTTTCGAGTGCGCGCGCGAACGGCGCGAAATTGCCCGGCACCTGGCCCTCCGCCGCGAGATTGATCGCGCCGATTCCCTCCGCGAACGATCGGTCCTTGGTCGAGAGCTCGAACCAATCGATCAACGCCGCGGTCGAGGGAAACGCCTTGCCATGGATCATGTCGTCGCGGCTCAGCCCAACGCCGAGTCCAAGCCGGATGAACAATTCAGGATGCGGCGCGCTGCCGGAAATCTTCCCGGTCTCCTCTTCGTACAGGCTCTCCGCCAGCTTCACGCGCTCCTCGGCGTTGACGCATCGCGAATGCAGCGCGCTCAGCGCGCGCGGAAATTCACGCACCTGCAGAAAGAACTGCGTCGCGAAATTGCACAGTCCAGTCTGCGAGACTTTCCCCTCGGCGATTCGATGCCAAATCGGATGACGCCCGAAAGATCGCCGCTCTTTGACCATCGCGAAAATCTCGCGCACGAAGCCGTCATTCGCAGCCATGGCTAAACCTCATTACTCGCGAATGTACGAGAGCGCGGAAGTAATGTGAAGCGAAGCGCGTCGCGAGAATCGGATGCGGGGCTACGCGCCCCGCGCCCGCGGCAGGGGTGACCCCTGCACCCAGTATGGAAGAGAAAAGATGCGGGCTTGCCCTGTTCGAGGTTTTGGGCGCGAGACGCGAGCGTATCGTGCTGCAATCGCGGTCCTCGCGTCCTCTCCAAAACTTCCTAACAGGGCGTCAGCCCGCATCTTCTCTTTTCCGAATACTGGGTGCAGGGGTCACCCCTGCCGGGGGTGCGGGGCGCGCAGCCCCGCGTCTCTAGTCGACCTGCCTCAGATCCGCGAGCATCTCGCGCGGCCCGATGTAGCCGACTTTGCGCTGCAGGACTTTGCCCGACGAGTCGATCAGCATCGTCGTCGGCACGCCCTGGATTTCGTATTTGCTGGTCAGCTCTTCAGTTTTCTTGTCCTGCGCCGTCAGATTCGCCTTCATCGTCACGAATCGCCTGGCCTCGCTGACCACCGACGGATCGATAAAGGTCGAATGCTCCATCTCGCGGCATGGGATACACCAGTCGGCGCTGAAATCGATCAGCACGGGCTTGCGCGCTTCGGTCGCCGACGCCAGCCGCTCTGAGTTGAACGGCTCGAAGCGAAGTTTCTCCGGCGCCTTTCGCGGATAGAGCATGAATGCGAGCGCCGCAACCGCGACCACGCCCAGCGCTGATCTCATCACCAGGAACGGACGCCAGCTTCGGCCCTCGCGCGAAATGAAACCGAGATAAATTCCCGACGCCCGCCGCGTAGTACGGCAGGATTCGCGTCATCAGGTTGTTCGGCACGACCGGATCGAGAAAGTAGAGCGCGAGTCCGACCAGCACGAAACCGAAAAGATGCTCGACCCACGTAAGCCATTCGCCCGACCGCGGCAGGCGCCGGATATGCCCGGCCGCCATCGCGAGCCCGATGTACGGCAGGCCGAGGCCGATCGCCAGCGTGAAGAACAGCGCGAAACCGAAAAGCGCGCTGCCGCTTCGCTCGACCATCAGCAGCAAGCCGAGCACGATCGGCCCGATGCATGGCGCCGCGACCACTCCCATGCCGAGGCCCATCAGCAGCGCGCCCGCGTAGCCGGGATGGGCCGAGCCCGCGCGCTGCAGCATCCACTGTGGCGGCTGCAGGACGAACAGGCCGAAGCTCGACGCGGCGAGCGTCAGCAGCATCATCGCCAGCGCGACGAGTACGAACGGATTCTGCATCGCGGCGCCGAACAATCCGCCCGACATCGCGACCGCGACGCCCACCGACGAGAACATCAGCGCGATTCCGAGCACGAACACGATCGCCAGGTACATCACGCGGCGAGGGCCGCCGCCCTGGTTGCCGAAGTATGCGATCGTCACGCCGATGAGCGGATAGACGCATGGCGTCAGATTCAGCGCGAGGCCGCCGAGAAATACCGCGAGGAAGCCGAGAAACCATCCGTGATTCTAGAAAGATGTGCGCGATTGCGCCGCCGGAATCGTCGCCACCGCCGATACCGCCGCCGAATGTCGCGCCTCCAGCCGCTATGCCTTCGAGCGCGCCTGCCGCCGCGCCTGGAGTTGCCAGCGCGACTGTCGTGCTGACGGAAGCCGGCCGCAGGCATTCGTTGTTGTTACATCCCTGGTAGTCGATCGTAACCGTGATCGCGTCGCCCGGCTTCGGCGCGAAGTCGGCGCCCGCCTTCAGCGGCACTTCGAATTTGATATCGCCGCCGAACACCGAAATCTTGTCGCCGCCGGCCGCGACGATCGAGCGCCATCGTTTCCGCCGGCGGATACTTGATCGCTCCCGGCGTCACGCTGACCGGGCCGCGGACCTCGACCTTGGTCGGAATGTAATCTTCGCTGAACGGCTTGTCCGAATTGATATGCCATCCCTCGATCACCTGGGCGTCGACCTTGAGCGTGCTGGTGCCGCCCGCCTTAAGCGGAGGATCGATAGTGGCGGAGTTGATTTTGACGAGTTCGTCCGCCTTGACCGCATGCGCCGGCGACGCCGCTAAACAAAGATACGGCAAGAAAAACTCCAGCGAGTACCGTGCCGTGTAAAAAGGATCGGAAATTGCCTGTCACGATTATTCTGAAATAAGAACTAGCCGCGCGATGCCGCGGTTCCTGAGCAGTATACATCTACTTGGCGGCGGCGCTCTGCTTGCCGTTGGACGAAAGCGGAACCGATCCCACGATTTCCAATCCGTAGCCCGGCAGATTGGCAAGCCGCGGCGTCGCATCCGACATGATGATCATCTTGCGCACGCCGACGTCGCGCAAAATCTGTGCGCCGATTCCGTAGTCGCGGAAATCAGCCTCCGGCGTATTGGCCCGCGTAGTCGCGCGACGTGCCGGACGCCCGCCGTCGAAATCCGACGCGAGCGCATTCGACTCGCGCTTCAGATACAGCAGCACGCCTTCGCCCGCCGCCGAGATTCGTTCCATCGCCGAGCGCAGCAGGTTGCGCGTGTTGCGAACCGAATAGCCGAACACGTCGCCGGGCAGGTACTCGCGATGCGCTCGCACCAAAATCGGCTTTTTCGAATCGACCTTGCCCATCACCAGCACCAGATGCTCGGTGTAATCGACCAGGTTGCGATAGACGATCGCACTGAACTCGCCGTACGCCGTCGGCAGCTTCGCCTCCGCGATCCGCTGGACCATGGTCTCGTTGCGCAGCCGGTACTCGATGATGTCCGCGACGGTGACAATCTTCAGCCCGTGCACTTTCGCGAACTCGACCAGGTCGTCGCGCCGCGCCATCGTGCCGTCTTCTTTCAGAATCTCGCAGATGACGCCCGCCGGCTTCAGCCCCGCGAGCCGCGCGAGATCGACTGCGCCCTCGGTCTGCCCCGTGCGCACCAGCACGCCGCCGTCGCGCGCGCGCAGGGGATAGACGTAGCCGGGCGTGATGAACTCGGCGCCGCTGGCGTCTTCGCGCACCGCCTGCAGAATCGTCGTCGAGCGATCCTGCGCCGAGATTCCCGATCCCGACGCGCGCCGCGCGGTGATCGCCGTCGTGAACGCGGTGCCGAGCGGCGCCTGATTGTCGCCAATCATCATGCTGAGCCCGAGCCGGTCGATTCGTTCCGCCGACATCGGCAGGCAAATCAGCCCGCGCCCGAACTTGGCCATGAAGTTGACGGCCTCCGGCGTGGCCTTCTCAGCTGCCATGCACAAGTCGCCCTCGTTCTCGCGCTGCTCGTCATCCATCAGGATGATCATGTGGCCGCGGCGCGTTTCCTCGAGCGCTTCCTCGATCGAAATGAACGGCGCGCGTGCTTTTTTGCGGGGACTTATCTCACCAAACATTCTGCGGCTCTCGCTAAACTTCTACTCAACTATATACCGCCAGCCAAGCATCCCTGAATGGCCCGCGCGATGCTATCTTGGGCGGCGTGGCGGCGGAAATCACGACGGCGGTTCTGTTGGCGGCAGGCCGCGGCAAACGCCTGGGCGATTTGACGGCGAAAACGCCGAAACCGCTACTCGATATTGCCGGTGTCGCCGCTGATTTCGCACATCATCGACGCGCTGGTTGGCGCTGGACTTGCGCATTTCATCGTCGTGACAGGCTATCTGTCCGAGCAAATCGAAGGATGGGCGAAAATCTATCAGAGCGAAAATCCAGGAATCAAAATCACCACAGTCAGGCAGCCGGAACTGAACGGCACTGGCGGTGCGATGCTCGCAGCGAGGCGCATCTCGCCGGCCAGCCGCGCTTCGTCTTCGGATGGGGCGACATCCTGATGGACCGCGCGAACTACCCCCGCTTCATCCATCACGCGCGCAATGACGAGTACGATCTGATGCTCGCGGTGAATCGCGTCAAGGATCCGTTTCGCGGCGCGGCCGTTTACGTGGACGCGCACATGATGGTCGAACGGCTCGACGAAAAACCGGCGCCAGGAACCGCGAAGACCGAATGGAACAACGCGGGACTTTTCGCAACCGGCCAGATAATTTTCGACTCCCTCGCGCGGCTCGAACCCTCGGAGCGCGGCGAACTCGAAGTTGCCGGGAGCGATCGCGCAAATGATCGCCGACGGCCGCATCGTGCGAGCGGTCGACATGCGCGGATTCTGGAGCGACGTCGGCACGCCTGAAGACGTCGAGGCAGCGCGCGCGTGGTTCAAGCCGAAAAGGAAACGGCGATGAATCTTCCAGACGGATGGGACGCCGAAGAATTGGCGCGCGCGAAACGGCTCGCCGTTCAAGTTCGTGCGAGCGTCGGCGACGATGCCCAAATCTTCGCGGCGCGCGCGCCCGGCCGCGTCAACCTGATTGGCGAGCACACCGACTACAGCGGTCTGCCCGTGCTGCCGGTCGCGATCGATCGCTCGACAATCGTCGTCGCGGCTGCGAACACGACGCGCGAAATCGAAGTGTCGAACGTCGACCCCGCGTGGCCCTCGCGCCGTTTCGCAATCGAACGCCAGATTCCACCGTACGCAACCGGCGATTGGGCGAACTACGTGAAGGCCGCGATCCAGGGCGTGATCGATCACTTTGCTGCGCGCCAATTGCGCGGCATGTCGATCGTCGTCGATGGCACGTGCCGCCGGCCGCGGGGTTGTCGTCATCCTCCGCGCTGACCGTTTCGACCGCGATGTCCTTCATGGCGATCAACGGACTCGAACTCGAACCGATCGAAACCGCGACGATGGTGGCGCGCAGCGAACGGTACGTCGGGACGCACGGGGGTGGGATGGATCAGGCGGTGTCGATTCTCGGCCGCCGCGACCACGCGCTGTTCATCGAGTTCGATCCTCTGCGCGTGCGCGCGATCAAAATGCCGGCGAACGCGGCGCTGGTCGTGGCAGACAGCCAGGAAGTCGCGGACAAGTCGGGAATGGTGCGCGCGGAATACAACCGGCGCGTAGTCGAATGCTCACTGGCGGCGCGAATTCTCGGGCGCGCGCTCGACCTCGACGGCGTGAAAATCCTCGGCGACGTGGTCCGCGCGCTTCCGAACTTGAATGCGGCGAATCTCGTCGAGAAACTCGCGGGTGCATCGCCGCAGCGGCTCGATCGCGGACCTGAAAGAAGCGGCGAACATCCTCGGCGTCTCGCAGATCGAAGCTCGACGCCGAATTGCTCGGTCACGAGCTCGACGCGAATCGCGCTCGATCCGAACCGCCCGCTCGAAATCTTGAAACGCGCGCGACACGTCTTGACCGAGACCGAGCGCGTAATTCGCGCGGCTGGCGTGCTCGAGGCCGGCCGTCTCGATGAAATGGGGAAGCTGATGAACGCCTCGCATCGCGAGTCTCGCCCAGGACTTCCAATGCAGCACGCATCGCCTCGACGCACTGGTGGAAAGCGCGCGGCGTGGCGGCGCTCTCGGCGCGCGGCTCACCGGCGCAGGCTTCGGCGGCTCGATCGTAGCGCTGTGCGACGCGCCAAACGCCGGCGCGGTGATTGAATCAATCGATCGTGGCTATTATGAAAAGTTTACGCCGGGAGCATCTCCAGAAAATTTGCGAGCGGTGTTGCACGCCGGACCAGGCGCGAGCGTGATCGATTTATCCGTTAACGCTTGATGCGCAGGATGCGCGCGGAGTGCGGTGGCAGATCGATCGTATCGAAGATTCCAATTTTTTCGTCGAGTGCGAGGTCGAGCGCAGCGATTTCACCGGCGTCCGGCTTCAGATCGGAGGTTTGCACCCGCGCCGGCGAGTCGCCGCGATTCAGAATCATCGTGATCGCGTCGCCATCGCCGCTTTCACTGATCAACCCGCGGACATCTCCGGTGGTCATCAGATCGAGCGCGAGGACCGGTTCTCGCGACGCGTTTGAATCGATCTCCTCGGCGATTTGCGCTACCTGCCGAAAGAGTTTCGCCGCCTCGGCGTCGAGCAGGCTCATGTCGTCGGAGATCAGTAGCATCCCGCCGCTGGCGACTATCGTCGCGGCCAGCGCTGCGCGTTCGTCTGCGGTGAGTCGAGTCTCGCGCGCCCGCAGCATCAGGCAGTCGGGATCGTTCAGCCACAGACGACGATGCATGAAGCTGCGCGCGATGATCGCGTCGAGCGCGTAGACGGTCGACGGGTCGCCCGCGCCGGAAGCGGTCTTGCCCCAGAACGGCGAAACGTCGGGGCCGATGCGCATCCCGTCGACGATGCCGACCGCCTGGCCAATCGGGCAGCCGCATCCGAGGATGAAGGCGTCTTCACCGGCGCCAGCGCGAATCGCCTCGAGTCCTTGTCGCAGGGTCTCGCCGCGGGTTAGATTCGGATCGTGACGCCGACCGGGCGCAGCAGCCGCGTAAAGAAAATCGAGCTTCAGATATGAGAAGCCGAAATCGCGCGTGAGCTTAGTGAAGAGGTGGCGCACGTGTGCGCGGAACGCCGGATTGCTCGGGTCGAGCGCGTACGCGAACTTGTCGTCGCTTGAGGTCCAGTTCGGGTTGTGTCCTGCGCGAATCGGTTCGTTCGTCTCGGCGTGCATGATGAACCAGTCGGGATGATCGATCATCACGCGCGAATCGCGGGCGGCGAGAAACGGCGCGGTCCAGATGCCTGCCTTGAAGCCAGCGGCGCGAATTTCTCCGACAATCTTTTTGAGGCCGCCCGGAAACTTGGCGTTGGTCGTGTCCCAGTCGCCGAGCGCGGACTGAAAACCGTCGTCGAGCTGAATTACGTCGAGCGGAAACTCCGAACGCATCGCCTCGAGCGATTTGAGATTCGCCCGGAGCGCATCCTCGGTGATCGCGTGAAAATAGTGGTACCAGGAACACCATCCGCGCTGGAACGGCGCGCCGACGCGCGCGTTCATCCATCGGCCAGTTGCGTCGGCCCATCGCGCAGCTAGGCGCGCGGCGGATTCATCGCTAGCTGCTACGAACAGCGGATCGAGTTCACGATGCGCGCCGGCCGCGAGATTTGCGTCGTCGAGAATTGCGCGTGCGATTATTTTTTCAGGGCTCGACACGGTGAGCGTGGAAAGAGAAGTTCTGGCGCCGATGAATCCGGCCAGGACGCGCTCGGTGGCAACGCTGCTCTCGACGATCGTGAAAAGTTCCGAGGTCTGCGCCTCAGGGAATTCATGCGGCCGAGTAGTTTCGCTCTGATGATTGACGCGCGTAATGAAGTTGGCGGCATCGCGCGGATGTGTTTGCGACGCGCTTACATCGTAACCGCCCGACGAACTCCATGACTGGTATCCATGCTTGAAGAACCGCGCAGGTGCGGACGCCGCGAAGCCTGTCTCGACTTCGAAGATAGCAGCAGTGAGTCGAATCGCGTCGTCGCCGCGATTCTCGATCGTAGCGCGCACGATGGTGCCGCCGATCGCGTGTTCCAGGCGCGCCGAAAAAGAGATGCGATCGTGAATTGCGCTCGATTCGCTCGATCCCGACGGCACCGAAAAAGCCAACGCGCGAGGATGACCGCCGGCGTCGATGAAGCGCAGTTCGATTCGCGATAGCTGTGACCTCGCCACGTCGGTGAGAGTCGCAAAGAGATCGGATCGCGGCAAGTCACTCGATCAACTAAATCAGCTCTGTCAAAGTGAAATGAGTTCACCGACTCGCGGAGAGGGAATCATCGATACGGTGCCGGAAATAGAAGCCGCCGAAGCCGACGAGGCGGGCGGAGACGTACCTGCGCAAGATAGCTGGAGTGGCAGGCTGACCGCGTTCCGCGCTCTGCGGCATCGCAATTTCAGGCTTTTCTTCATAGGACAACTCATCTCGCTCATCGGCACCTGGATGCAGATGGTCGCGCAATCGTGGCTGGTGCTGAAGCTCACGAATTCGTCGTTGATGCTCGGCGTCGTGTCGTTTGCGGGCTTCATGCCGATCGTGCTGGTCGCATTGTTCGCCGGCGTGGTGGTCGATCACGTCGATCGTCGCCGTCTGATAATTGGTGCGCAAACTCTATTGATGATCAGCGCGTTCGTGCTCGCAGCACTGACATGGGCCGGCGTCGTCAAAGTCGAATATGTGATCGCGCTGGCCGCGCTCAACGGTTTCGTGAGCTCGTTCGACATGCCGGGCCGGCAGGCGTTCGTAGTCGAGATGGTCGGACGCGAAGATCTCCCCAACGCGATCTCGATGAACTCGATGATCTTCAACGGCGCGAGGATGATCGGTCCCGCGATCGCAGGTATGTCGCTCGCGGTGATCGGAATCGCCGGCTGCTTCCTGCTCAATGGCGTCAGCTATCTCGCGGTGATCTGGAGCCTGCTCGAGATGGAGCTGCCGCGGCGCGAGCGGCGCGAATTCGGCGCCAACATGATGCGCCAGGTGCGGCTCGGTCTCGCATACGTCTGGCGGCATCGCCCGACTCTTTGGCTGCTTGTGCTGGTCGCGATCAACATGGGAATCGGGATGCAGTATTCCGTGCTGATCCCCGTCTTCGCGCGCGACCTGCTGCACGTCGGCGCGCATGGCTACGGCTTCCTGATGGCGGCGCAGGGGCTGGGCGCGGTGATCAGCGCAATCGTGATGAACATGCGCTCGACCGCTCCGAAAACGCTGCGACAAAACCTGGTGTTCGGAATTTTTTGCATGGCAATCGCGACCGCCGGCTTTGGCGTGTCGACCTGGATGTCAGTCTCTCTTCTCGCTCAGCTGTTCATCGGCGTCGGCCTGATGAATCACATGGTGACGACTAACACTCTCCTTCAGATGTTCGTCACGGACGAATTGCGCGGCCGCGTAATGAGCATTTACACGCTGTCGTTCATCGGCACCGCGCCAATCGGAAGCCTCGCGGTCGGCTATATCGGCGAGCATTACAGTCCGCGGACAGCGGTGCTCTTCTGCGCGGCATTCTCGCTCATGTGCGGATTCATCTTACTTACAAAGCTGAAATTGATAGCGCAAGCGCAGGAAGCGATCGTAGAAGCCACTGATTGAAAGTGAAACCCGCGGTGGGTTTCACGCTTCCTTCGGCAGGGGTGACCCCTGCACCCAGTGATAATCGCGAAATGTCGCGGACGCCATTTCGCTCTCTCAGTTTCGGGGAGGCCGCTCCGCAATTACCTCTCCCGTTAAGTTACGGGAGAGGAGGCCGGCGGCACCGCCGCCGGTAGGTGAGGGTGCTGGCGTGCAAGCTACACGCCAGCCAGTTCACCCTCTGCGCGATTGTTCTGTTCGCTCGAACATGAACGCGCAAAGTAGCGGTTGCGCCCGGGCGCGACAGTCTTTGATAATCTAGCCGCCGTGCCGAAACACTCTCGAAAAACTCGTGACGCGGACACCGACTCGCGCGCGGCGGCGATTCGAGCACTTCCGCCGATCGACGAATGCCTTCGCGCCGCAAAGGCGAATCCCGCGCTTGCGGAACTTAGCCGCAGCTACCTTAAACTCATGCTGCAGCGCGCGCAGGCCGAGTTGCGGGCTGCGATTCTTTCGGGACGCGACCCGCAAATCCGCGATCGCGACGCGATGATCGATGCGGTCGTGCGCGCCGCCGCGCACGCGGTTGCTGCCGATGAGCCTTTCTTCGACCAGTCGTCAATGCGACCGGTGTCGTGCTGCATACGAATCTCGGGCGCGCAATTTTGGCTGAGTCGGCGATCGAGGCGGTCGAATTGGCTGCGCGATCCGCCGTTAACCTCGAATATGATCTCGAAACCGGCGGGCGTGGCGATCGTGATTCGATCGTCGAGGACGAGATTTGCGCGCTGACCGGCGCGGAGGCCGCGACTGTCGTGAACAACAATGCCGCTGCGGTCGTGCTCGCCCTCAACTCGCTCGCCGAAGGACGCGAGGTGATCGTCTCGCGCGGCGAGATGATCGAAATCGGCGGATCGTTTCGATTGCCCGACGTGATGGCAAAGAGCGGCGCGATTCTGCGCGAAGTCGGCACTACCAATCGGACGCATCCGAACGACTATGCCGATGCGATCGGTCCGGAGACCGCGCTGCTGCTTAAAGTGCATCCCTCGAACTACCGCGTCGTGGGCTTCACCAGCGAAGTCACGCTTGGAGGACCTGGTCGAAATCGGCCGCGCGCGTGGAGTCGACGTGATGGAAGATCTCGGCGCGGGCGCGCTGATCGATCTGACCGAGTACGGAATCCCGCACGAGCCGATTGTGCGCGACAGAATCGCCACGGGCGCTGCGATCGTCACGTTCTCCGGCGACAAGCTGCTGGGCGGTCCGCAAGCGGGCGTGATTGTAGGCCGCCGCGCTGCGATCGATCGCATCAAGCGTAATCCCCTGAAACGGGCGCTTCGATGCGACAAGCTGACGCTCGCGGCGCTCTCCGCGACGATGCGGCTCTATCTGCGATCGGGCGACCTCGCTCACGAGTTGCCGACTTTGCGAATTCTGGCGCGGCGTGCGAGTGAGATTGGCGCGATCGCGCCGCGTGCGCGCGAGATCGTCGCGGAGCGGCTTGGCGATGGCTATGTCGTGGAGATTGTCGATGTAACTTCGCAGGTCGGCTCGGGCGCGATGCCCGTCGAGCAGTTAAAGTCGGTAGCGCTGCGCGTGACGCATCCGGAGAAATCCGCCAACGCGATCGCCGCGATGTTCCGTCGCGCGCGGATTATCGGGCGTGTCGCCGACGATTCGTTCCATTTGGATTTGCGCACGATCGAGGATCCTGCGGTCTTTTCGGTCAAGCTGGAAACTGACTAGGATTGTAAAACGTTTCCCTCGCCCGGGAGCGGTGAGACTGATGAAATTTGGAACTTTTTTGTACCAGACCTCGCCCAACAGTATTGCGGCGGTCGCTCGCAAAGCCGAGGAGAGCGGTTTCGAATCCCTTTGGATTCCGGAACATATTATTTTGCCGGTAACGTACCGCTCGCCCTATCCGTATTCATCTAGTGGAAGGATGGGCGCGCCTCCGGAGACGCCCCTGCACGACCCAATGCTGGCGCTGGCTTATGTCGCCGGCGTCACGACGAAGATTCGCCTCGCGACGGGAGTCTTCGTGCTGCCGATTCGCAACGCATTCACGACTGCCAAGGCGGTCGCCAGCCTGGACGTGCTTTCGGGCGGGCGATTTATTTTCGGCGTCGGGATCGGCTGGCTCGAAGAGGAGTTCGAAGGTGTCGGCATGAACTTCAAGGACCGCGCGCTGCGCACCCGCGAATATCTCGCGCTGATGAAAGAGCTATGGACCAAGGATTCGCCGGAGTATCACGGCAAGACCGTCAGCGTCGAAGGATTCAAGTTCATGCCCAAGCCCGCGCAAAAGCCGCATCCGCCGATCGTGTTCGGCGGCAACACCGAGCCTTCCCTTAAGCGCGCGGCCAAACTCGGCGACGGTTGGTACGGAATCGCGGAGGGCAACGACGAGATCGCTGCGACAATCAAGCGCCTGCGCGAGCATGAGCGCGCGGCGGAGCGGACGACGCCGCTGGAAATTACGGTGAGCAGGCTGCGCGAGCAGTTGAAGCCGGGAGACATCGAAAAATTTGCGTCGATGGGAGTATCGCGAATAATAATCGGGCCGGCCGCGACCACTCGGGATCATATCGCCGCGATGGAAAAGTTTGGCGCCGAGGTGATCTCGAGAGCAGTGATTGGCCTGTCGCAATTCGCGCCGATTTCGTCGAAACTTGCGCCCGAGGATTTCTTACCAACATGAAAAGGTGTCCCCGCTGCGAAAAAACCTACCCCGACTCGGAAACCTTTTGCGACGCTGACGGAACCGCGCTGGTGCCGACCGGTCCCGCTTTTGCCGAAAGCGCTGGCGGCGACGAGGGCCAGCAAATCGAATGTCCCGTATGCGGCGGCAAGGCTCAGCCGGGCGAACTGATTTGCAATTTCTGCGGCGCGCGGCTCGGCGTCGATCCCGCAGCCGAGCAGTACACTCCACCTCCATCGCAGACCGTCGCACGGCCGCCGAGGAATCCGACACGTCAGGCGCGGTCCGTCGCCGTCGCGGCCTATTACGGGACGGATGCCGGAAGGCAACGACGGCGAAAAAGAAGGCCGCGGGATGTTCGGCGTCCTCGGCTACCTGATTGCGGCTATCGTCGCGCTCGGCGGCGGCGCCTGGCTCGCGATCCATCTCAGCAGCAAGGGCGCAGAGACGCCGGTGGCGAACGCATCGCCGTCGGCCGCCGCGTCGGTGGCAGCCGCAGTGCCGACAGGGCCGTTGGTGGCGTTGGCGAACGCGATGCCGGTGCAGGTGACGGGAGAATCCGCGTCGGCGCCCGAGCGCAACCAGGATGCGGCGCGCAAATTTTTCGAGGATCACAAGAACCCGCTGCTCGACAGCTATGAGCATGCACTCGCGGGCGACAACACTCTCCGCAATGCGATGGTGGTGCGGGTCAGGGTGCTGCCCAGCGGCAATGTCGACGCGGCGTCAGTGCGGACGTCGACCAATCCGAACCCAGCGTTCGACGCCGAAGTGGTGAAGGACGTTTCGACGTGGAATTTCCCGCCGTTCAGCGGCAGTGACGTCGAGATCGACTATCCGATAGTTTTCACCAACGATCCGTCGACCAAGGACGCGCTCGAATCGCAGCTCAATACGAAACTGACGGGCCTCAGCCCGACCGAGCCGCCGGAATTTGCCAGTTCGCCACCGCGCGCCGTCATCGGCCGCGTCGGAAGCGGTGAGTGCACCGACGCCGGCGAGTGTCGAGCCGCCTCCCGCTGAGGCTGTCGCGCCTGCGCCTCTACCTCCGCCGCCTCCACGGCGTCATCACGTGGCGTCCGCGCCCAAGCCGCCGCCGATGACCTTGCAGCAGCGTGTGCTGCAGGCGCTGTCGTCGAATCCGCGTACGCGCCGAGTGAATTGTTATACCAGCGGCAACACGGTGACGATTTTCGGCAAGGTGTTCGACAACGACGCCAGGCTGTACGCCGAAAAAGTCGTGCGCAACGTGCCGGGTGTCGGCAACGTGATCGATTCGCTGTCGACGGATGAGGCCGATTGGGCGGCGCGTCAGGCTGCGATCGCCTCGCAGTTATACGCCGCGGGATTGAACACGGTAACGGTCAAGGTAATCGGCCACGACGCCTACCTCGACGGCACGGTCAAGACCGACGCGCAAAAGCAGCAAGCGGTGACGATCACCCAGAACGCATCACCCGTCCGCGTGGCGGGAAACCTGATCAGAGTGGTACCGGGTAACATGTTTGGATTCTGAGGCAAGGATAAGAAGACCCGCGCCGGCTGTGATCGATCCAGCACGGCGTGTTACTATTGACACGGTAAGAGCCCCACGCTTATATGGCGGAAAGAGCGCGGGATACGCCGCTCCCATCAGGAGGACTCAATTTTCCATGGCTGACGCAGCACCTACGACACCTAAAGAAATCTTCGCGGCGATGCCCAGTCGCTTCAACAAGGACGCGGCGAAAGGTTTGAATGCTACTTACCAGTTTGATCTCTCGGGCGACAACGGCGGCAAGTGGAACGTCGTCATCAACAACGAAACCTGCACGGTCAACGAAGGACCGGCCGCTTCCCCGAGCATCACGATCTCGATGACCGCACAGGACTACGTCGACATGACGACCGGCAAGCTGAACGGGCAGGTCGCCTTCATGAGCGGCAAACTGCGAATCGCCGGCGACATGGGTCTTGCGCTCCGCATGCAGAGTCTGTTTGCTTAAACTGTGAAGCTAACTCAACAATGACTTGAACGCCGGCCGGAGCTTTCAAAGGCCCGGCCGGCGCAAAATCCGCCTGAAAGAATCCCCACATAGAAATCATTCCAAGCCGAAACGCGCCGATAAAATTCAGATTCGGTACGCAGTCGAGACCCAATCTTATCTACTGATTTAACGATCCCAGGCCGTCGCGAGTGCGAGAGCCAACTGCTGTTACTACATAAATTTCGAGAATTAAAATTCTGTTTCTAAAACAGTCCTAAGGATAAGGAGGACAAATCCACGTCACAGGAAGAGAGAACGCAAAGGAGTTCCGCAGAGTTTGAGGGCGACCTCAACAAGGAAAGCGGAGAATCGACCGAGAACGGCCAGGACAACGATTCGCTGGCCTCAAAACTGTCGAAGGAGCTCAGCAACTGGCGGCGCAAGCGCACCTCGTCGCGACCAAGGCATTCTGACGGACCGGCCCAGAACTTTTCGTCAGAGCCGGCGCGCACGATCAAGGTTCGCGGTCATGAGACTCTGGTTGTTCGCAAACCAAAGCTCGCCGGCAAGCCCCCCACCAATACGAATACGAATCATACACCAAATAATTAGTAATCAGTTTCCGCTGGGGTGGGGTGGTGCGGAGGAGCTAGGAGCGGAAGACTTCGACTGGCATTTCTCGCGATGCTTGCCGGGCCGGATATACCGTCGCGAGCAGGCATAGAATGATCGAGGCCACCGCGACGGCGGCGAAGTTCGACGGCTGTACGTCGATTGGCAGATTCGAGATGCCGTAGATTTCGCGCGGGATGTGAATGAACTGGTAACGCGCCAGTGCGAAGCATCCGACTGCGCCCAGGATCAGTCCGGCCACGGTCCCAGCGGCGCCGACGATCAGGCCTTTCAGCACGAAGATCAGGCGCACGTCGCGTCGCGTCGCACCCATCGCGATCAGCACCGCGATATCCTTTCGCTTCTCCATCACCACCATGATCAACGTCGCGACCAGGTTGAACGCGGCGACGCCGATCAGCATCACGAGCACCAGCGCATACACACGCTTGAGGAGCGCAAAGCCGGCGGCGGCCGATTCGTTGAACTGGATCCAATTTTGAACGCGATATGGATCCGGGAACAGCTTGCGCGTCGCGTCGGTGACGGCGTCGGTCTGATCGAGGTTGACGAGATCGATATCGACTCCGTCCACTTTGCCGACGCGCCCGAAGAAATCCTGCGCGTACGCGAGGTTCATGAAGACCATGTTGGTGTCGATGAAGTTCATTCCCGAATCGAAGATCGCGCCAATCACGAATTGCGCGCTCTTGGTCGAGAGTGATCCATCGGGCGAGATAATCGGCGCAACCATCCGAACCGCGTCACCGGGCTTGGCCTTGAGCTTCTTCGCAAGGCTGACTCCGATCGCAAGACCGCCGGTCGTGACTGCGGGACCCGCGGCACCCGCCGGAATCGTGTAGCTTCGCGAGAGATCGGCGAGGCTGCCGGCGGTCATGTAGCGGCCCCATTGCGCGCGCACCACCGGATTGTCCGGCTCGACCCCGCGCACGACGACGCCGCCGATTCCGCGCCCCGAACTCAGCATCGCCTGGCCGATGATATATGCTTCCGCGCCGTTCACGCCGGGTACCGTGGCGGCTTTCTTCTCGACGTCCGTGTAGTTCTCGATCGATCCCTGCGAGTTGAGTATCTGGACTTGCGGACTCAGGTTGAGCACGCGTTGTTTGATGCTTTGCTCGAATCCGCCCATCACCGACAGCGTCATGGTGAGCGCGGCGACGCCGATCATCACGCCGACGGCGGTAAAGATCGTCGTGATCGAGATGAAGGCGTCTTTGCGGCGGGCGCGCAGATACCGGAGCGCAATTTTGAGTTCGTATCGCACGAAGACTATCGAGCGAACTCAGAATATCACGTTCTCTTTCTTTAGTTGCTCGATCTCGTCGGCGCTGAGTTTCAGCATCCCGCGGAAAACTTCGTCGTTGTCCTGGCCAAGAATCGGCGCGGCCGATCGAAGTGTGCCGGGCGTGCGGCTCATCCGATGCTCGAGGCCTTCGTACGGCGACGGGCCCATCTCCTTGTGCTCGAGCCAATGCCAGAAACCGAACGCCTCGAGGTTATCGTCCTGGTGAATATCGACGCAGTTCTCGACCGGATACGCGGCGACGCCGGCGGCCTGCAACTTCGCGGTGAGATCGTGCGCGTTGTGTGCGCGCGTCAGCGAGCCGACGAATTCATCGATCGCGCCGGCATTCTCGATCCGCCCGGACGCGGTTGCAAAGCGCGCGTCGGTAGAATCTGCGGCGAGCGCAGAGAGCATCGCGCGCCACTGATCGTCGCCCGCGACTGCTATCGCGATCCATCGCTCGTTGCCGTCCTCGTCGGCACATCGATAGGCGCCGTGCGGCGCGTAACGCGCCGACGCGTTGCCGCGCGGCTCGAGCACGCGGCCGGTCGCGTGGTAGTCGATCAGCGCGGGCGCGAGATTCTGCATCGCGGCCTCGTACTGCGACATGTCGATGTACTGGCCCTTGCCGGTGCGGCGGCGATAATCGAGCGCGGCGAGCAGCGCGAACGCGGAAAATCGCGGCGCGATGAAATCGGTGTACGCGCCGTATGGCGGCGCGCATGAGCCGGGGCCGTAGCCCGAGATGTAATAGAAGCCCGACAGCGCGGCCATCAGCTGGCCGAAGCCGGGGTAGAGCGCGTTGGGCCCGGTCTGCCCCTGCATGCAGGTCGAGAGCATGATGAGGTCGGGGCGCAGCTCGCGGAGATTTTCGTAATCGAGTCCCCAGTTGCGCATCGCCTTGGGCGTGAAACTCTCGACGATAATGTCGGCCCACGGCACCAGGCGTTTGGCCAGCTCGCGCGCTTTGGGCTTGCTCAGGTCGAGCGTGATTCCTTTTTTCGAGGTATTGAAGCTGGCGAAGAACTGACTGCGGTTGATGCCGGGCATCGCGTCTTTCCACGGCGGACCGATTCGCAGCACGTCGGGACGCGCGGCGGACTCGACCCGAATCACCTCGGCGCCGTTGTCGGCGAAATACTTGGTCGTGATTGGACCGACGCCGACCCAGGCGAAGTCGAGAATGTGAACTCCTTCAAGTGCAAAACGGCTCATCTCGAATTTTCTCCTGGCTAAATCGAGCCGGCGGCTCGGAGCTTGTTCAATCGATCGGGCGTGAGGCCGAGGATGCCGCGGTAAATCTCGTCGGTGTGCTCGCCGATTCGCGGCGCGCGCGTGGTTGAGCCGATTGGCGTCGCGGATAGTTTCGCGAACGGTCCCGGGAACGTGAGCGTGCGCCCGATTGTGTCGTGCGGCACCTGGGTCCAGAAGTCGCGCGCCTTCAGCTGCTCGTCCGAGGCGACGTCGGCGACGTTCGCGACGGGCGCCAGAAAGATGCGCCGCTTGAGTCCCTGCGTGTAGATCTCGTGCTTGGTCATCGTCATCAGAAAGCGCTGGATCGTCGTTTCGAGATCGTCAACCTCCTTGTGATCCTGATCAGTCATCTTCATAAAGACTCCCGGTACCCACGAAACCCAATCCTTGGTGCGCATCCAGTCGGAGCCGAAGCCGTTCTCGCGCATCCACTCGATCAGCGCCTTGGTCGAATTGCCGAAGGTCGTGCCGCCCGCGATCAGAATCGAGATGTGACCGTCCTTGCATTCGTACACCATCTTGCGCCGCGCGTCGGCCGAGCCGACGAAAATCCCAGTGCGCGAGAGATGGTTGCCGTGCAGGAACGGCATCGCCTGCTCGTTCATCAGCGTCCACACGATGCAGGCCTGCATGTTGACGACGATGCGCTGGCCGAGCCCGTCGACTTGGCGCGGGTAGTGCGCGAGCATCATCGCGACTGCAGCCTCGCCGCCCGCGTGCAATCCCGCTTGCGGCAGGCTCATCTGGATCGGCGGCTTACCTTCCTCGCCCATCAGGTACATCATGCCGCCAGCCGCCCACGTGATGATGTCGGCCCAGGCGTAATCCTTGCCGGGACCGGTGTCGCCGAACGGCGTGATCGACGCATAAATGAGTCGCGGATTTTTCTTCGCGAGCGTATCGTAGCCGAGCCCGATCGAATCGAGATAGCCGAGCGGATGCGACTCAACAAGAAAGTCCGACTTCGCCGCAAGGTCCGCGACCAGTGCGCGTCCGTCGGCAGTGTCGAGATTCGCGGTCACGGATTTTTTGCCAGCGTGATAAGCGATCGAATACAGGCAATGGTCGGGATCGGCTTTGTCTCCGAGATAAGGCGGGATGCGCCGGGTAGAGCATCCGCCGGGCGGCTCGACCTTGATAACTTCGGCGCCCAGATCGGCAAACATCTTGCCGCACAGCGCGCCTTTCTCGTCAGTCAAATCGAGCAGGCGCAATCCCTTCAGCAACTCTGATGGCATCGGTGAATAGTCCTCGCGAATCGCCGCGCAAGTGAAAAGTGAACCTCGAACTTTTATATCCTACCGCGCCAAAGATGTAACGGCGCGAAGAGTCAGCGCTATTCCTGCTGGCGGGCGTGGCGCGCGGCGCCGATCGCGGTCGCGAAATCCGCATGCTCCGGGATCAGGAATCGACGGCCGAACGGAAAACTGAGGCGCTTCATCTCCTGCATGAATCGGAACAGGCGCGACAGCTTGCCCGTCAGGACGATATTTTCCTGGCCGCAGGCGCGGGCGCTCGCGAGTGCGAGCACGCCGATCGATTCCGTGATCATGTTCATGATGGCGAGCGCCTTGTCCTCGGGCGTCGCGTCGGCGCTGATCTTGCCGAAGTTCGCGGCGGTGGTGTTCGGCGGCAGGTCGCCGATCGATCCGCCCGCGATGTCGCGAACGCTGAGATCGATACGACGCAGGTCGCCTTTGCGCGCGAGCTTTTCGAGCCGCTCGATGGTCGACACTCCGAGCATGTGTTTGGCGAGTCCGAGCAGCGTGCCGCCGCCAACCCCGGTGCCGCTGAAGTGCGAGATTTTCTCGCGCGTGGCGGACACGATTGCGGTGCCGGTGCCGAGCGAGACGACCAGCGCGCTGTCCAGTCCGGCGAGCGACGTGCCGCCGATTCCGATTGCGGTGAACTCGTTGACCTTGACCACCGGCCTGCCGAGCAGGGATTTGGTGAGTACGCGCGAGCCTGCGCCGGTGGCGGCGACGCATTCGACGTCTTCGAGTTTGATGCCGAAGTCGGAGACGAGTTTGCCAAGGGCGCCCGCGGCCGCAGCGACCGGGTCGTTGGCCTCGATCGTTACGACGTGTATGCCGCCATTCTCGAGGATGACGGCGTCGGTAGTCGAACCGCCGATATCGATGCCAACGATCATAGGTGGTGCCGGCTCCTGTCCAGCCCGTGTTGAAGCTAGATCAGCCGTGGCCACCTGCGCAACGACACGCAGCAGGCCTCGAGAGCTCCTTAGCCGGACAGCGTCACTGTGATACTTTTTGAAAATGGCACGGCGCAAGGCCGATTCGTCGCAGAGTCTCTTTCCACCACGCACCCCGCTCAGCCAGCCGCTGGCCGACAGGATGCGTCCGCGCACGCTCGACGAAATTGTGGGGCAGGAGCATCTGCTGGGACCGGGGAAATTTCTCAGCCAGATGGTCGCGGCGCACGTGCTGCATTCGATGATCCTCTGGGGACCGCCGGGCACCGGCAAGACCACGCTCGCGATCGTGCTTGGCGGAGCAATCGGGCGCGGTATTCCGCAAACTTGCGGCGGTGACGTCGGGCGTCGCCGATTTGCGCGAGGCGGTCGAGGCGGCGCGCCACGATCTCGAGGCGGGCAAACGCACCGTGGTCTTTATCGACGAGATCCATCGATGGAACCGCGCGCAGCAGGACGCGTTCCTGCCGCACGTCGAGAGCGGGCTGATCACGCTCATCGGCGCGACGACGGAGAATCCGTCGTTCGAGGTCATCTCGGCGCTGCTATCCCGAATGCGGCTGCTGGTGCTGCAGCCTCTGTCGGAGGAAAACGTCTCGACTCTGGTGCATCGCGCGCTGGCCGACAAGGAGCGCGGGCTCGGCAACAGCGGACTCAAGCTGGGTGTCGGCGCGATCGACGAGATAGTTCGATACGCGGGCGGCGACGCGCGGCGTGCGCTCGGCACGCTCGAGATTGCGGCAGAGTTCGCGCAGAACGTGGGCGCGACGCTGATCACTCCCGAACATATTCGCGAGTCGGCGCAGCAGAAGGCTCTGCTCTACGATCGCGCGGGCGACGAGCACTACAACGTCATCTCGGCGTTTATCAAGAGCATGCGCGGCAGCGATCCCGACGCCGCGGTTTACTGGATGATGCGGATGGTCGAGGCGGGCGAGGATCCGCTGTTCATCGCGCGGCGGATGGTGATCTTCGCGTCCGAAGATGTCGGCAACGCCGATCCGCGCGCGCTGCAAGTAGCGATCGCGGTCAAGGAGGCGGTGGACTTCGTCGGAATGCCGGAAGGCGTGATCCCGCTCGCGCAGGGCGTGACCTACCTGGCCAGTGCGCCGAAGTCCAACGCGTCGTATCTCGCGATGCGCGCGGCGAGCGAAGATGCGAAAACCCTTGGCGCGCTGGCGGTTCCGCTGCATTTGCGCAACGCGCCGACGCCGATGATGAAAGGACTCGGCTACGGCAAGGACTACCGCTATCCGCACGACTTCGAAGGCGCGCTGGTCGCGCAAAGCTACCTGCCCGACGAACTCGGCGAAAAGATGTATTACGAACCGTCCGAGCGCGGATACGAAATCAGGATCCGCGAGTTTCTCGCCCGCGCACGCGCTGCGCGCAATCCCGCGTCGCGGCGCAAACCGGGCGGGAGCGAGTGATCAGGGAAAAAGCGAACCGCGAGAATCGGAGCGCACCCGTTCTCGCGGTTCACAAATCAGCCGAGAGATTACTTCGTGCCGAGAACCGAGTCCTTCAGCGCCTTGGCGGCGGTGAAGCGAAGCCGGGTGCGCGCCGGAATCTTGATCTCCTGACCGGTGGCCGGATTGCGGCCCATGCGCGCCTTGGTCTTGCGCTTGCGGAAAATCCCGAGGCCGGCCAGCCGCAGCGATCCTTCCTTCTTGAGCTCGCGGACGACCAATCGAGTTGAGTTCCTCGAGCACTTGCTTCCCCTGCTTCTTGGTGAGTCCGAGCTTGTCAGCCATGTAGGCTGCTACCTGCGATTGCGTCATCATCCTCCTCCTTGCGATCCGTGGTTGCGGGCTTTCAGTGAGGGTGAACGAGTACCGCGACAATTTCAAGTGCGCGCGGCAGAAAAACCGCTCTTTTTTCTAGGGATCGTGATGGTTTTTGCACAGGCCGCTCGCGTCCGCACTGAGCCCCAAGGGTTTTACGCAGGCGGATCGCGCAAACAGCGCAATTGCGCCGTCAGTAGCGGACTTCGACGAGGTACAGACCGCCGGGCGGAGCGTTGGCCGGAGCCGCATGACGATCGAGTCCGTCGAGAATCGTCGCGACTTTATCAGCCGTGAGCTTCCCGCGTCCCACATCGACCATCGCCGCGACCATCGCACGCACCATGTGCCGCAGAAAACTGTTCGCCTCGACGCGGTATAGAAAAACGTCGGCGTCGCGCGTCCACTCGCTCGAAATCACGCGGCGCATGGTGGTCGTCACGTCGGTGCCGAGAGAACGGAACGCGGCGAAATCGTGCTCGCCGACAAAGATGCGCGCGGCGCAATTCATCGCCGTGAGATCGAGCTGGTCGCGGACCAGCCAGCTATAGCGGTACTCGAAGGCGGACGCGATTTTGCGATTCAGCACGCGATATTCGTACACGCGCGAGTGGGCCGCGCGCCGCGGGTCGAAGTTATCGGGCGCGGGCGAGATGTCGAGCACCACGATATCAGCAGGCAGAAGTGAGTTGAGAGCGCGCTGCAATTCTGCCGGATCGAACGGGCGCGGAATCGAAATCGATGCGACCTGGCCGCGCGCATGCACGCCGGCGTCGGTGCGGCCCGAACCAAACACGCGCACCGGCGCGGCGAAAATCCGCTCGAGCGCGGCTTCGATCCTTCCCTGGATTGAATCGTGGCGCGGCTGAAGCTGCCATCCGGAATAGTTGCTGCCGTCGTACTCGAGCGTGAGCTTGAGGACCATCGCGCGGCGATCAGGCGAGAGTCGGCGAGCTGAGCGCCAGCGTCTCCGCGATCCACAGCGCTCCCAGAGCCGCCAGGCGCGTATTGTCGAACACGCACCAAAGAGACAGCGAGTCGGCGCGCGTCTCGACACTGACGACGATCGCCTCCTGGCCGACGGCGTCGATCACGCCGAGCGGCTCGCCTTCCTCGGCGATCAGGATGCCGGGAGCAACCCGCAGCATCTCGACAGGATCTTCACCGTTGCCCGCGCGATCGCGCGGCCGCTGGATGTCGATGGTCAACCCGGAACCGTGAAGGACGGGAATTGCGACGACCTGCACGGAGAGCGGCAGCGCTTTGTCGAGCAGCTTCGCGACTTGCGCGGTGATTGCACTCGCGACAGAGCGTTCGTGCTCGCGCATGAAGGCGTTGAACCCGCGCTGGACTTCCTCGTCGTCGAGCTCGAGGCGCGCGCTCAGAAGATCGGTGGTCTGATCGACGGTGGCTGTCAGCATTTCCATGCCGCCCGCACTCGCGCCGAGCATCCCGGTCGCGGCGACGAATCCACCGCGCGCGCCGAGCGCTTTGAGACAGGTGGCGAGCACGTGCGCGGCGGGATGGGGAATCGCGAAGACTTTCGAATTGCGCAATTGCTTGAATGCCTCGCGGGGAGTGAGCCCGGGCGCGACCATCGGCACATCCGAAGGTGGGCGATTCGCCGCGCTCAGATCGATCAGAATCGGACCGGGCTGTGCGGCAATGATTTCGGCGGCGCGCGGCGCGGGAATCGCGAGGAATGCGATATCGAAGTCGTGAAGATCGGCGGGACTCTCCAGCGCGTCGACCAGACGCTCCTCACCGCCCGCATCGACGGTCTGCATCGCGCCCGACTCGGTGGTGAATAGTTTCAGTTCGCTGAGCTGAAAGCCACGCGCGGCGATCAGTTCGATTAGCTGGTTGCCGACCGCGCCGGTGGCGCCGACAACCGCCACTCTCGGTTCGCGGGTATTACTCATTCGCCTTCGCTTTCGCTGCTCTCGAGTTTTTCGCGCACCAGCCGGCCCATCGCCTTGCATCCCACGATCTGCGTGCCGGTGCCGCCGTGAAGATCGCGAGTGCGATAACCGTCGCGCACGACAGAATCGACCGCCTGCGAAATCAGCTCGGCTTCGGATCGCATCCCGAGCGAATGCTCGAGCAAGAGCCCGGCCGACAGAATAGCGGCGAGCGGATTGGCCTCGTCGCGGCCCGCGATATCCGGGGCGCTGCCGTGAATCGGCTCGTAAAGCCCGACGCGGAAACCAGCGCTGTTAAGTTCCTCGCCGAGCGAGGCCGACGGCAACAGGCCCATCGATCCCGCGAGCACCGAGGCTTCATCGGTCAGGATATCGCCGAACATGTTTTCAGTCACGACCACGTCGAAGTCCTTGGGGCGCCGTATCAGATGCATCGCCATCGAATCGACGAGCTGATTTTCGAACGCGACGTCCTTGAATTGCGCGCTCAACTCGGTTGCGATCTCGCGCCACAAGCGGGACGTCGCGAGCACGTTGGCTTTGTCGACCGAGGTCAGTTTTTTGCGGCGCTCGCGAGCCAGCTCGAAACCAAATTTGAGCACGCGCACAATTTCGGCTTCGCTGTAGAAGCAGGTATCGACCGCCTCGCGGCCGTCTTTCGCGTCGCGCTTTTCGCTTGGCTTGCCGTAGTAGATGCCGCCGGTCAGCTCGCGGATGATTACCACGTCGACGCCGCTAATCACTTCGGCCTTGAGCGGAGACGCCGCCATCAGTTCCTTGACGGTTTTCACGGGGCGAACGTTCGCGAACAGTCCCAGCGCTTTTCGGAGTCCGAGCAAGGCCTGCTCGGGACGCTTCTCCGCGTTGGGCTTGTCCCATTTTGGTCCGCCGACGGCGCCGAGCAGTATCGCGTCACTGTCCTGCGCGTGCTTGAGCACTTCATCGGGCAGCGGGGTGCCCGCGGTATCAAGCGCGTGACCGCCAATCATGCCCTCCTTGAACTCGAGATCGACCGCCGATCGGCGCGCGATGATCTTGAGAACCTGAAGAGCTTCGCCGACGACCTCGGGGCCGATGCCGTCACCTTTGAGAACTAGAATTTTATAGGCCATGCGAAAGCGCTGAACGCTTGGAGTAAGTGATCGGGAAGAGCGTCAGACAGTCTCAACCCGTCAGTGTATAGCCTCGAAGATTATGACCGCAGATCGGCGCGATGGACTGTAGCAAACTTCGCCACAATGGCGGGAGCCGCCGGAAACCGCACATCGCGCTGGATGAAGAGCGAATTCAAGTTGAAACTCAAGCTCTCACAGCACTAGCCCATGTATCATGTTGCGGCAAGTCCCATTCACCCGGCTCACGGCACGTCGGTGGTCGGCTTGAGCGGGGCATGCTTGCGCGCCTTCAGCCGGTTGAGCGCGTTTACCAGCGCGAGTGCACTCGCCATGACGATATCGCTATGCGCACCCTGGCCGGCTACCGTCACGCCGTTCTCGCGAATCATGCAGCTCACTTCGCCGAGCGCGTCGGTGCCGCCAGTGATGGCCTTGACCGCGTAGCGCTCGAGGGCGGGATTGATCGCCGCGATTTTGTAAATCGCCTTGTAGCACGCGTCCACCATCCCGTCGCCTTCGCCCTCCGCCGAGCACTCCTTTCCCTCGACGCGCAGAGTGACTTCAGCGTGAGGCGTGCTCGTGCTCGACGAGCCGACTTTCAAATCGACCAGCTCGAAGTGATCGGTCGTCCGCCGCGCGCTCTCGGTGACGAGCGCCAGGATATCGTCGTCGTACACGATTTTCTTTTTGTCGCAGAGCGCCTTGAATTCGGCGAACGCCTTGTTGACGTCGACGTCGTCGATATCGACGCCAAGCTCCTCGAGCCGGTTGGTGAATGCGTGCCGTCCCGAATGCTTCCCCAGCACCAGTTTGTTCGACGGGATGCCGATATCCTCGGGCTTCATGATTTCGTAGGTGAGCTTGTACTTCAGCACGCCGTCCTGATGGATTCCGGCTTCGTGCGCGAACGCATTGTCGCCGACGATCGGCTTGTTGGCGGGCACGGACTGCCCGATAATCTGCGACAGTAAGCGCGAGGCCGGATAGATCTGGCGCGTGTTGATTCGCGAACCCACGCCCATCAGGTCGTGGCGCGTCTTCATCGCCATCACGACTTCTTCCAGCGAGCAGTTGCCCGCGCGCTCGCCGATTCCGTTGATAGTGCATTCGATCTGACGGGCGCCGTTGCGAACCGCGGCCAGCGAATTCGCGACCGCTAGCCCAAGATCGTTATGACAGTGCGCGCTCCAGATAACTTTGTCGGCGCCGGGAACTTTCTCGCGCATGTACGCGAACATCCGGCCGAATTCCTCGGGGATAGCGTGGCCTGTTGTGTCGGGCAGATTGATCACGGTCGCGCCCGCCCGAATCACCTCGCTGCAAACGTCGACCATGTAATCCCAGTCGGAGCGCGACGCGTCCTCGCACGAGAATTCGATGTAGTCGAGATGTTTTTTCGCGCGCGTGACGGCCCAGGTGGCGGCGTCGAGCACGTCCTCGCGATTCATGTTGAGTTTGTACTTGAGATGGATTTCCGAAGTCGCAATGAAAATGTGAATCCCCGGATGTTTGGCCTTGTCCACTGCGCGCAGTGCGGAATCGACATCCTCTTCGCGAGTGCGCGAGAGGCTGAGCACGATAGGCTCGGTCAGCGCCTGCGCGACGCGGTTCACGGATTCGAAATCGCCGGGTGAAGATACGGCGAAACCAGCCTCGATGATATCGACATTCAAGCGTTCAAGCTGGCGCGCGAGCGCGATCTTCTCGTCGACGTTCATGGTGCAGCCGGGCGACTGCTCGCCGTCGCGAAGCGTCGTGTCGAAAATTCGGACGTAGTCCTGGTCGTCGTGAGAAGCCGTGTTGGTGTGTGCCATCGTCATTACCTCCCGCATCGTCGCCGCGGGATCAGTTGCCGATCGTGTCGCCGGGAGCGGAACGTGAAAAGGTGAAAAAGAAAACGCCCCGGGCGGGTTCGATCGGCCCACTGCCCGGGGCGTGTGTCTCAGTTTAATCAGGCTGTTAAACCTGTCCGGACGCGCGCCTGGCGTGGGCCCTTGTAAGGGCCAGGCTAAGCAGCAGCTCCGGTAGCAGGTTGCAATACATCGTGTACGGATTGTAAGCGGGCGCGGAGACCTCAGTCAAGCAGTTTAGCGCGGGGCGGGCTGGTGGTCGCGGAGATTGCGGGTGCGCCGGGCTGAGTCGGTTTCCGGCGGGGCGCCGTTGGCATCGTGAGACTTCGCAGGTGCGACCGGGTGCAGGACGGAGACTTTGGCGCTCAGGCGTTCGCCGCGAATCATCAGCGCTGGACCGGATAATACGTACGCCGCGGAGAGCAGGAACGCGGTGAGCTGCGGCATCGCGAACAGCATCGCCGCCAGCAGCATCATCGTGATTACCAGTTCGACCTGCGCGCGCTTTTCGAGCTTCACCGTTTTGAAGCTGGGGTAGGGCACGCGCGAGATCATCAGGCCGCCGAGTGCAAGCGTGATCGGCACCATCAAGGTACACAGCGTCCGCGGCGAATCGAGTTCGAAGTAGCTGTAGGCCAGGGAGAGTCGACGCGATCATCACGGCGGCGCCGGGCACGGGCAAGCCGACGAAGCGGCTCTTGTCTGCAGTCGCGGTTTGTACGTTGAAGCGCGCCAGGCGTAGCGCGGCGCAGAGCACGTATAATCCGGCGACGGCGATTCCGAGCGAGCCGATCGGTTTCAGCGCCCACGAATATGCGAGCATCGCGGGTGCGACGCCGAATGCGACCACGTCGGAGAGGCTGTCGTACTCGACGCCGAACTGGCTCGAGGTGCGCGAGGCGCGCGCGATGCGGCCGTCGAGTCCGTCGCAGAAGAGCGCGATCACGATCATCACGGCGGCGACTTCGAAATGTCCGCTGACCGCGGAAACCATCGAGTAGAAGCCGGAGAGCAGGCCGATCGAGGTGATCGTCGCGGGCACCAGAAAAACTCCGCGACGCAGCGGGCTGTCGGGTTTGACGGTTGGGTCGGCGCTTTGACCCGAATGGAGCTCCATCCGCAGACGCTCTTCGCGCGAACGGCGGGAATTGCGGCTCATTGATCGATTGCTCCGATGATGGATTCTCCGGCGCGAACGCGTTGTCCGAGCGACACGGTGACCCGGTACTCGGCCGGAAAAAAATGATCGACGCGGCTTCCGAACATAATCAGGCCGATCCGCTGACCTGGTTGTATTCTATCATGCGCGCGGAGCCGGCAAACTATCCGGCGGGCGAGATATCCGGCCACTTGTAGCATCCCGAACATGCGCCCCGACGTGTCGGTCATCGCAATCAGGTTGCGCTCGTTGTGCTCATTGGCGTCGTCGCGAAACGCGGCGCGGAACTCGCCCGCAGTGTGCTCGACCATCACGACTTCGCCGCCGACCGGAGCGCGATTCACGTGGACGTTGAGCGGGGACATGAACACCGACACGCGATGGTAGAGCCGGCCCGTCGATCCCGGAAAGGTGCTTGTCGGAAATATCGGTGACCTTGCCGTCGGCGCCTGAAATTACGACGTTTTCGGTTCGTGGCGGGTAGCGTTCAGGATCGCGAAAGAAAAGCGCAATCGGGATTGCGAGGATTACCAGGATCGCGCCGATCGACTTCAGGCCGAGCACGATCAGAACGATTCCGACGACCGCCAATCCGAGCGACATCGCCACGCCTTCTGTCGCAATGCCAATCGCACCTGCGATGCGCGCGAGAATGGCGCCCGGCGCCGGGCGCCCGCTGTCGGTTTCGCCCGCCATGGGAATCTAGTTTCTTCGACTTATCGACTAACCGATCGCTCGCGAGCCATGGCATGAACGCGCGCAGCTTGCGGCCGACTTCTTCGACCGGATGCTTTTCGGCTTCCTTGCGCAGTTCGCGGAAGCGCGGCAGGCCCGCCTTGTAGTCGCCGATCCATTCGTTGGCGAACTTGCCCGACTGGATGTCGGCGAGGATTTGTTTCATCGCCGCGCGCGAATCCTTGCCGATGACCTTGGTGCCGCGGGTCATATCGCCGTACTCTGCCGTGTTACTGATCGAGTAGCGCATGTTCGAGATTCCGCCCTCGTAGATCAGGTCCACGATCAGCTTCACTTCGTGCAGCGTTTCGAAATACGCCATCTCTGGCGCGTAGCCGGCTTCGACCAGCGTCTCGTAGCCGGCGCGAATCAGCTCGGTGAGTCCGCCGCATAGCACGGATTGTTCGCCGAACAAGTCGGTTTCGGTTTCCTCTCTGAACGAGGTTTCGATAATCGCTGCGCGGCCGCCGCCGATTGCACTGCCGTAGGCGAGACCGACTTTGGTGGTGTCGCCCGACGGATCCTGCTCGACGGCGAGCAGGCACGGCACCCCGCGGCCCTTGGTGTATTCCGAGCGCACGAGATGGCCGGGCCCCTTCGGCGCGATCATGAAGACGTTAACGTCGGCCGGCGGCTTGATGAATTTGAAATGGATATTGAAGCCGTGACCGAAGGCCAGGTACTTGCCCTTGGTGAGATGCGGCGCGATTTCGGCCTCGTAAATTTCGGAGCCCATCTCGTCTGGCACGAGCACCATGATTACGTCGGCGCGCTTGGCGGCTTCCGCAGTGTCGAACACCTGAAGGCCCTGCTTGGTGGCCTTTTCGCGCGACGTCGACTTCGCGCCCAGCCCGACGCATACGTCCATTCCGCTGTCGCGCAGGTTAAGTGCATGCGCATGGCCCTGGCTTCCAAAGCCAATGACCGCGATCTTCTTGCCTTTGAGCGCGGACAGGTCCGCGTCGCGGTCGTAGTAAACCTTCATTTGAATGTTCTCCCGAATTTTCTCGCTGTCAGATTATTCAGCTTCGCGCGCTCGCCGACCCTGATGATTGTCGTGATTTAGCTGGACCGCGCGCGCCATCGCAACTTTGCCCGAGCGCACCACTTCCTTGATCCCGAGCGGGCGCACGATCGCGATGAACGCCTTTATCTTCTCGTTGTCGCCCGTCAGCTCGACCGTGATTGCGCGCGGGCCGATGTCTATGACGTGGGCGCGAAACGCCGTGACGATCGAATCGAGCTCGGAGCGCGTGCGCTCGTCGACCGAAACCTTGACGATCACCATCTCGCGATCGATCGTCTCGACGTCTTTGAAGTCGGTAATCTTGATCACCGACACCAGCTTGTTGAGCTGCTTGTTGATCTGCTCGACGATCTGATCGTCGCCGGTGGTAACCAGCACGATCCTCGAGACCGTCGGATCGAGCGGATCCTCGTTAACGGTCAAGGACTCGATGTTAAAGCCGCGGCCCGAAAACAGTCCGGCCACGCGTGCGAGCACGCCGAATTCGTTTTCAACCAGAACCGATATCGTATGACTTGTCATGTGGTGGAGTGCGCGCGCTCATGGCCGAACCCTTGGCGTCAGCGAGCCTCTTGTTGATAGCGGCCGAGAATCGCCATCATGCGGTCTTTCGAGGCCAGCTTAAGCTTCTGAATCCGTTTTTCTTCGACTTCCTCTTCGTTGGTCAGATAATGTTTATGTCTAAAGACTTCGAGTTTTTGCTTGAGCGCTTGATGCTCCGTGTAGAGGGCCCTCAGCTCCTCGTCATGGGTCAGATGCTGCCGAATGAGTTCTTCCTCTCGATGCTCCATACGCCCTCCGTGCCTAAGCCTGCCGGATTTTTTGAAGTGGGCTTGAACGTAGCCTCCGGCGTCCTGATGTATAGCGGCTCCAGCGAAGCCGCTCGATCCGTTTCACCACGGGCAAACCGCGCCCCGCCTAGCGCCGCGACGCAGACTCCGCGCAAATCGAGCATCCCTGTATCGAAAACCGCCACCCTATGACCCCGCGATGCCACAAGGGCCGCCGCATCCTTCGCTCTGTCGTCACCGACGAACATTACGTCCTCAGTGATGCGCGATGCCAGGTGTTCGAGCGCGATAACCATTTCCATCTGACAGTTTTTCTAGCCCATCGGCCACGACTCGGTAAAGAGCCGCGTAAACTTCGCCTTTGCGAGCGTCCACAACCACGCAGACCAGCCGTCCGTCGATCGATATTGTTGCGCTCGAGCGCGCTAATGCCATCGCGTCGAAACCGGGCACGCCGACGAGCGCGCATCCCGACGCCATCGCGATTCCCTTCGCGTAGCTGAGCCCGATGCGAAGACCGGTGAACGATCCTGGGCCGGTGCCGACTGCGATCGCGCCGACACCACGAATCGACAATCCCGACGCGCCAAGAACCTCGTCGATGGCGCCCGGCAGTGCGGCTCCATGCGAGGTCGCGGGCCGCTCGAGCGACGCGGCGACTCGGCCGCCGGCAATCACCGCGAGGCTTGCGATTGATGTGGAGGTATCGAGTCCCAGGACGGGGCGCGCTGCGGCCGCCTGATCGAGCAGCCGATTAACCCTGCACAATACGCGAGATGTCATTGAAGATTACGAACGCCATCAGTGCCACGAGCAAAAACAGTCCCACCTGGAGCATCGCCTCTCGATAGCGAAGTTCGAGCGGCTTGCCCTTGATGCCCTCGAAGACAAAGAACAGCAGATGTCCGCCGTCGAGCAGCGGCACCGGCAACAGATTTATGATGCCGAGTTCGAGGCTCAGCATCACGGTGAACATCGCGAGGTTGGCGAGACCGCGATGCGCCTCCTGGCCGGCCATTTGCGCGATCATGATTGGGCCGCCGAGCGCGTCTTTCACCGGAGTGCTGCCACTGAAGATACTGGCGATTCCCACCACCATCTGGACGGTCATCTCGACCGAAGTTTC
>CAVUUH010000001.1:0-97262 GCA_963744545.1 uncultured delta proteobacterium | reverse complement strand
CAACGCCAAAGACCTGGATCAGTTGTTCAAGGACTCCGGCAACAGCGCGCACGTTTATACCCTGACCGGTACGCAAGCGACCAAGACGCAGCTCACGGAAACGCTCGCCTCAGTAGCCCACGAGGCCAAGCCGGAGGATCATTTCGTGCTTATGCTGATTGGGCACGGATCGTTCGATGGGACGGACTATAAATTCAACCTGGTTGGCCCCGACATCACGGCGGCGGAACTTGCCGGCCTGTGATCGCATTCCTGCCAGGCGGCAGCTCATTGTCAACGCCACCAGCGCCAGCGGCGGATCAGTGGCAGCCCTGGAAAACCTGGGCGAGGCGTGATGGCTGCAACCAAGAGCGGCACGGAGAAAAATGCGACCGTGTTCGCGCGCTACTGGGTGGAGGCGCTGCAGGACCCGACTGCCGACGTGGATAAGAGCGACTCGATCAGTGCCATGGAAGCATTTGAATATGCCCAGCGCAAGACGGCGGCGTTCTATGAGTCGCAAAAGCGGCTGGCGACAGAACATCCCGTCTTTGAGGACACAGGAAAGAACGAACCCGTTCGTGAGCCGTCAAAGAGTGAAGGCGTATTGATGGCGAACTTTACTGTTCTGCGCATCGGCGCTGCCCAGAAACAAGCGAATGATCCTGCCAAGCAGGCGCTGCTCAAGAAGAAAGAGGACCTGGAACAGAAGATCGACGCGCTCAAATACCAGAAAGCGGCTATGGACCCGGCCGATTATAAGCAGCAGCTTACGGCGGCGCTGGTGGAGCTGGCCCAGGTCCAGCAGGAACTCGACAAATGAACTGGTGGCAAAAATCCGCGGCGTTGCTGATGGTACTCGGGGAGCCTATGCCTCGCTGCGAACTCGCCTGACGCATGCCACGCTCTCCGTATGCATGGCCAAGTGGCTGAAGCCAAGGCCTGCTATGAGTCGCTGGTGCGCACCAACTCCCCCTATTTGCGCGCCGAAGGTTATTGGGGGCTGGAGCAGTATGACCAGGCAAACGAGGAGTTTCGCGTCGCCACAGCGGCGCCCGACAGTGACCCTCTCTATAAGGTCCGTTGGGGAATGCTGCTGCACCAGCGGTTCAATAACACCGATGCGGTGGCCCTCTTCCAGGAAGCACTGCAAAAAGATCCTAAAAACGCGCGAGCCTATTTAGGGCTGTCCGTTGTCAGCGCGGACGGATTTGACGGTAAAGCCACGGACTACGTCAGCCGGGCCCTGGTGCTGGATCCCAAGCTGGTGGAAGCCCATGAATTCGCTGCCAACCTGGCCCTGGAAGACGCGGATACAGCACATGCACTCGCTGAGGCTGATGAAGCCCTCCGTTTATCTCCCGACGCGCTGAACGCAATGGCGATTCACGCGTCGGTCGAGTTGCTGGCGGACCGCTCTCCCGACGCTTGGTTAGAGAAGATACGCAAAGTAAACCCCGGTTACGCAGAGGGCTACGCTCACGTGGCTCACTATCTTGAGCTCAACTACCGCTTTGAAGATGCGATCGTGTACTACCGTAAGGCGATCGAGGTTGATCCCCAGTATTGGCCGGCCCGCTCTCAACTGGGCGTCGGGCTGATGCGCCTGGGCCAGGAAGATGAGCCGTTCAAGCAACTGGAGATGTGCTACAACAACGGTTACCGTGACGCTGAGACCGTGAACAGCCTGCGGCTTCTGGATAGCTACAAAAACTTCGTCACCTATAAAGAGAACGGCACCATCCTGCGGCTGAACAAGAGCGAAGCGGAGTTGTTGCACCCTTACTTTGAAACTGAGCTGCAGCGTATTATTTCCGCTTACAACAAGAAATACCAGATGAAGCTCACGGGCCCGGTACAGGTTGAGGTCTATCCCGACCATGAGGACTTCGCCGTGCGCACCATGGGAATGCCCGGACTAGGCGCGCTGGGGGTCACGTTCGGCCAGGTTGTGGCGATGGATAGCCCCTCTGCACGCCAGCCGGGCGACTTTAACTGGGGCAGCACGCTGTGGCACGAGATGAGCCATGTCTATATCCTCACAGCCACCAACCGCCGGGTACCGCGCTGGTTCACCGAAGGCCTTGCAGTCCACGAGGAGACCCAAGTATCTCCGGAGTGGGGTGACCGCGTGTCGCCGGAAATTCTGGTTGCCATCCGCGATAAAAAGCTGCTGCCGGTAGCCAAGTTGGACCGCGGATTTATTTTTCCGGAGTATCCGGCGCAGGTCGTCGTGTCGTATTTCGAAGCCGGCAGCATTTGCGACTACATCCAGAGCCGTTGGGGCGAAGGTAAGTTGCTCGACATGGTCCATTCGTATGCGCAACGCAAAAGCACTCTGGAAGTCATTCAGGCGGACCTCGGCGTTTCACCGGAAGAGTTCGATAAACAATACTTGCAATGGCTAGAGAAGAACTATGGAACCCAGGCTGCCAATTTCGACCAGTCCCGTAAAGCGCTGGAACAAATGGTGGAGACAGCCAAACAGAAGCAGTATGACGCCGTAATCCAAGAGGGTGAAGTCGTCCGCCGCATGTATCCCGAATACGTCGGGGCCGCCAACCCATATGAACTCATTGCTGTTGCAGACTTGGCCAAGGGCGATAAAAAGGCCGCGGAAACGGTCCTGATTGAATATGAAAAGGTCGGCGGTGACGACCCGGCCACTCTCAAAAAGCTTGCCTCGCTCGAAGAGGAGTTGGGCCAGCCCAAGGAAGCGGCCGCGACCTTGGACCGCATCAACTATATCTACCCGGTCCATGATGAAGAACTACATCGTCACCTTGGTGATTTGTGGCTTGCGCAGGAAAATTATCCGGGTGCGATCCGCGAGTACACGGCGTTGGTGGCGCTGAACCCGTTAGATAAAGCCGGAGCGCATTTTAAGTTGGCCCAGGCGTACTACGCAGCAGGACAGCGCGATAAAGCCGAGGAGAGCGTGCTGGCCTCATTGGAAGCTGCGCCGGGCTATCGGCCGGCGCAGAAGTTGCTATTGGAAATTGAACACCCGGAACAGAAGGACGCACCCAAAACAAACTAGGGGATCTTTGTGAAAGCTCGCGAAAAACGAGCGAGGAACCCAGGTTTGGGTCAGCGCGCGGTCGGTTGATCCTCTGGACGGGTGCCCCATGTTCGCCCCAGCGTACATGGGCCGAAAAAGATGGGGCGCAGCCCCTTCCAATGCTCTTAGCATCGCGGGCGAATGGCTTAGTGACACGTGGAGTGAAAGCATTTGAAAAAAATCGTTTTCAGCCCATGTACGCTAGGGCGAACATGGGGCACACGTCCAGAAGTGTTGGGAATGTATAATCCGTGTAGTTGAGAGGAAGGAAATTGCCGATGGTAACGCTCCCTGAACTTAGCCAGGACGCAGCCCAGCTGCAACACCGCATCGAACGGTTCCATGCAGTCCGTGACGGCATCCTTGCCCAGGTGCATCAAGTCATCGTTGGCCAGGAGGATGTGCTGGATCAGATCCTCACCGCGCTGTTTGTTGGTGGGCACTGCCTCATCACCGGCCTGCCGGGCACGGCCAAGACGCTGATGGTGCGCAGCATCGCGGAAACACTTGGCCTCAGCTTCCGGCGGATCCAGTTCACTCCCGACCTGATGCCCTCCGATATTACCGGCACCGACATCATCGAAGAAGACCTCACTACCGGACATCGTAAGTGGACCTTCGTCCATGGGCCGATTTTCGGGAACGTGCTGCTCGCCGACGAAATTAACCGCACTCCACCTAAGACCCAGTCGGCCTTGCTCGAAGCCATGCAGGAGCGCTCCTGCACCGTCCGCGGCCACGTGTATTCGCTGCCCGCGCCCTTCTTCGTGCTGGCAACGCAAAACCCGATTGAGCTGGAAGGCACCTACCCGCTGCCCGAGGCACAGCTCGACCGCTTCCTGTTCAACACCATCCTCGACTATCTCAGTGCCAGCGACGAGCTCAAGGTCGTGGACCTTACTACAACCACGAAGGTGGCCAAGGTCGAGCCCGTCACCACTGCCCAGGAGCTGCTCGACTTCCAGCAACTGGTCCGCATGGTGCCCATTGGTGAACCGGTGGCGAAGTATGTCGTCAACCTGGTGCGCGCGACGAGATACAAGAACGAAAACGCACCCGACTTTGTAAAGAAGTATGTCAACTACGGAGGCAGCATTCGCGCCGCGCAATATATCGTGCTGGCGGCGAAAGCGCGGGCACTCTCTCGCCGCCGCTATCACGTTACCTACGACGACGTAACTTCACTCGCCATCCCCGTACTGCGCCATCGCATCCTGCTTAACTTCCATGCTGAGTCGGAGCGCGTGGATGCGGATGAAATTCTTCGCCGCCTGATCGAACACATGCCGCCCCCGAAGGAGGCCTGATGCTGCAGCGCTTTCTCGATCCCGGCGTGCTCGCCAGTATCAGCAGCCTTGATCTGCTGGCCAAGACGGTCGTGGATGGCTTCGTTGCCGGTCTCCATCGCTCTCCCGACTTTGGCTTCAGCTCGGAGTTTGCTGAGTACCGCGCCTATACTCCCGGGGACGACCTGCGCCATGTCGATTGGAATCTATTTGCCCGCACCGAGCGCTGCTACCTGAAACGTTATCGCGGCGAGACCAACAGCCAGCTCACCATCCTGCTCGACGCCAGCAATTCGATGGACTACACCGCGTCCCCAACCAGGCCGAGCAAAATGGACTACACCCGCTTTGCTGCCGCTTCGCTTTTCTATCTTGCCATTCATAATCAACGGGACGCAGCCGGGCTGATCGTCTTTGACGATGAGGTCCGCAACTACATTCGGCCCTCTACGCGACAAGGCCAGCTGCACCGGCTGTTAGCCGGCCTGGAACAGGCGGAGCCGCGCGCCCGCACCGACTTTAGCAAGCCGCTGATGCACTTCCAGGAGCTCCTGCATCGCCGCGGCATCGTGATCATGTTTTCCGATTTCTACCAGGACCCTGCCACCATCGTGCGCACCATTGAACCGCTGCGCTACCACGGCAACGAGGTGGTCCTGTTCCATGTGCTCGATCCCAAGGAGATCCGCCCGGAGCTGCGCGGGCCGGCCATCCTGGTAGATCTGGAGACAGACCAACGCCTGGAGGTGATTCCGGAATACACCCGCACCGAGTACAGCAGGAAGATAGACGACCATATCGAGCAGTTGCGTAATCGCACCCGCGGCGCGGGAATGGATTACCACCTGCTTGTGACCGACCAGCCCCTCGACAGCACATTGCGCGAGTACCTCGCCATTCGCCAGGGAGAACGCTGATGGGATTTCTCAGTCCATGGTTTCTGCTGGGCCTGGCGGCGATAGGCTTGCCCATCTACGTTCATCTGCTGCGGCGTCACGTGACTACGCCGCTGCCGTTTAGTTCCTTGATGTTCTTCGAGCGGGGCACGCAGAGCTCCACCCGCCACCGGCGTCTGCGTTACCTGCTGCTGTTCTCGCTGCGCGCCGCATTGCTGCTGTTGCTGGTGCTGGCGTTCGCGAATCCCTTTATCCGGCGGGCGACCGCCGGGGTAAACGACAAACTGCTGCTGGTGGTGGTCGACGACTCTTTCAGCATGAAGGCCGGCTCGCGCTTTGCCGATGCGAAGCAAGCAGCATTGCAGGTGCTGGCATCGAGGCCACGATCCCAGCGCGCCGAAGTCATGGCTCTCGGTGGGCGGCTGGCAGTGTTGACCCAGCCTGTTCAAGATGCGGGGGCGCGGCCGCGGGCGTCAGGATTCGTACTACGCTTACGACGAATGGGATTACGTGCTGAACGACTACCGTCGCAACTGGTGCCGGCTGCGCGAAATTCCGCTGACGGGCGACGAAGGCGATTTTTTCGAGAACACTCTTGTCCGCTACGCCGAGATGCTGCCCGGAGTGCGCCGCAACTTCCAGCGTATCCGGCCCGCGTCGTACCGAATGGTTCGCGGACTCGAGGACGGCGAGGAAATCGACATCGACCGCACAATCGAGGCTCGGGTGGCGCGCCTGATGGGCGAAACTCCCGACGGCCGCTTCTACAAGGCTCGCAAGAAAGAAGCGCGCGACGTTGCGACGCTGTTCCTGCTCGACATGTCGGCCTCGACCGACGAGCCGGTGCATCGGGAGCCGCGCAAGCATACCGACGATGACGACGCCGACGACTGGATGAAGGCATGGCAGCGTCGCCCGCAAACCGCCAATCGTCCGCGCCGGATCATCGACGTCAACAAGGAAGCGCTCGTGATCATGGCGCAGGCGCTCGAGGAAATCGGCGACGCGTACGCGATCATGGGCTTCTCGGGACATGGCCGCGACAACGTCGAGTTTTACGTGATCAAGGAATTCGATCAGGAACTGAGCGACGAGGTGAAGGCTCGCGTCGGCGCGGTCGAACCCAAGCGCTCAACCCGGATGGGCGCGGCGATTCGCCACGTGCGCGAGAAATTCAAGGACGTCGCCTCGCGCGCCAAGCACATGATCCTGCTGAGCGACGGTTTCCCGCAGGATTTCGACTACGGCCACGACCGCCGCTCGAACGCCTACGGCATCCAGGACACGATGGTCGCGCTCAAGGAACTAGAGCTAGCAGGCGTCCTCCCCTTCTGCATCACGGTAGACAAAACCGGTCACGACTACCTGCGCCAGATGTGCCAATCCTCACGCTACCTGGTAATCGAGGACATCGCATCGCTACCGCGCCAGCTCCCAAAAATCTACGAGCAAGTAATCCGCTGGTAAGTTCCCCTCTGCCATAAAAGCGAGTAGCGCGCCAGCTCTGTCATTCCGACGACGGGAGCGAATGCGACGGGAGGAGGAACCTCGGACAGCTTCGCGGACGCGAAGCCGGTTCCGGTCTCTCAATCGCGCGCTGCGCGCGCTCCTCAAATCAGCGCGCAGTATCGACTCTCAAATCGCGTCCAGTCATCTCCTTCGGCGCTTCCACTTCGAGCATTCCCAGCAGTGTCGGCGCCACATCCGCGAGTGTGCCGCCATTCTTCAAGTGTCCCTTGAACTTCGGATCGTACAGAATCAGCGGCACCGGATTCGTCGTGTGCGCGGTATGCGCCTGCCCGGTCGCGGGATCGGCCATGAATTCCGCGTTGCCGTGATCCGCCGTGATGAGCGCGACGCCGCCGCGCTTCTCGAGCGCATCGATCACGACGCCGAGCGCCGCGTCGGTCGCTTCGACCGCCTCCACCGTCGCCTCCAACTTGCCGGTATGGCCGACCATGTCGGGATTGGCGAAGTTCATGACGATGACGTCGAACTTGCCGCCCTCGATTTCTTCGGCGACGCGCGTCGCGATCGCCGCCGCCTTCATCGTCGGCTCGAGGTCGTAGGTCGCGACCTTCGACGACGGAATCAGCGCGCGCTCCTCGAACGGAAACGGCTTCTCGACCCCGCCGTTGAGGAAGTAGGTGACGTGCGCATATTTCTCGGTCTCCGCGATGCGCAAATTTCGGATCCCCGCATGCGCCAGCACCTCGGCGAGCGTGTTGCGCACGTCCTCGGGACCGAACGCCAGCGGCAGCCCGAACGCTCGATCGTATTCGGTCATGCACACGTAGCCGACTTTCGGAATTCGCGGGCGCCGGAACCCGGAGAATCCTTCGAGCGCGATTGCGGCCGTCAGCTCGCGCGCGCGGTCGGCGCGGAAGTTGTAGCAGATAACCTGGTCGCCGTCGCGCCATCGGCGTTCGCTCACCGATAACGTGCGGCTCGACGAATTCATCGCTCTTGCCGGCGGCGTACGATTTCTCGACCGCCTCGCGCGCGCTCGACGCTGTGATTCCTTCGCCCTCGACCATCGCGCGCCACGCCCGCTCGACGCGCTCCCATCGCTTGTCGCGATCCATCGCATAGTAGCGCCCGATGACCGTGGCGATGCGACTCGGGCCGAGTGGGCGGGCCGCCGATCTCCTTCAACTTCGCTTCGAGCTGATCGATGAACGCCAGCGCCGAGCGCGGCGGCTTGTCGCGCCCGTCGAGCACCGCGTGAACCGCAATTCTGCTCGCGCCGTTCTCTGCCGCGACGTCGAGCATCGCCATCAGATGATCGATATGACTATGCACGCTGCCGTCGGACAGCAGTCCCCAGATATGCAGCGTGTGCCGAGCGGGCGGTCTTTTCGATCGCATCGAGCATCGCCGGGTTGCGCGCGAACGCACCGCTCTCGATCGCCTTCGTGATTCGCATCAGGTCCTGGTAGATGACGCGGCCCGCGCCGATCGTCAGATGCCCGACTTCGGAATTGCCCATCACGCCGGGCGGCAGCCCCACCGCCTCGCCCGACGCGTCGAGTTCGGTGTGCGCATTCGTCGCGTAGAGGCGATCCATCACCGGCGTCTTCGCCGCCGCGATCGCGTTCGACGCGCCGCTCTTGCTGACTCCCCATCCGTCGAAAATTATCAGTGCTGCAACCGGCGGCCTCGTGGGCATCACGCTTTCCCGCGCTTGAAGGCCGCCGCTGCCGGGGTACGTCGCCTTCGCGCCAAGCTCTTCGGCGATTCGGAGCAGCCGGTTGTATTTGGCGTTGCGATCGGAGCGGCTCATCGATCCGGTTTTGATTTGGCCCGCGCCGGTCGCGACCGCCAGGTCCGCGATCGTCGTGTCCTCGGTCTCGCCCGAGCGATGCGAAATCACGCTGGTGTAGCCCGCCGCGCGCGCCATCTCGATCGTGGCGAGCGTCTCGGTCAGCGTGCCGATCTGATTGACCTTGATCAGAATCGAATTCGCGACATGCTCGTCGATCCCGCGTTTCAAAAATTTTGGATTGGTGACGAAGATGTCGTCGCCGACCAGTTGCGTCCTGGCGCCGAGCTCGCGCGTCAGCATCTTCCAACCCGCCCAATCGTCCTCTGCCAGTGCGTCTTCGAGCGAGACGATTGGATATTTCTTGAGCCACGCGGCATAGAACTCGACCATCTGCTCCGCGCTACGCGAGCTTTTGTCTCCGCGCGCGAACACGTACTTGCCGTCTTCGAAAAACTCGCTCGACGCCGGATCGAGCGCGATCGACACGTCGACGCCGGGACGATATCCGGCCTTCGCGATCGCCTCGAGGATGAGCTCGATCGGCTCCTCGTTGCTCTTGAGATTCGGCGCGAAGCCTCCCTCGTCGCCGACGTTGGTCGAATGCCCGAGCTTCTTGAGCACCGCGGCGAGCGCATGAAAAACCTCGGATCCCATCCGGATCGCTTCGGCGATATTGGGCGCGCCCGCCGGCACGATCATGAACTCCTGCATATCGACGTTCGAGTCCGCATGCTGCCCGCCGTTGACCACGTTCATCATCGGCACCGGCATCACGTGCGCGTCTGGGATTGAGATAGCGATAAAGCGGCACCCCGTTCGCCGCGGCCGCCGCGTGCGCATTCGCGAGCGACACGCCGAGCATCGCGTTCGCGCCGAGCTTCGACTTGTTCGCGGTGCCGTCCATCTCGATCATCGTGCGATCGACTGCGCTCTGATTCGTCGCGTCCGCCCCCTTAAGCTTCGTCGCGATCGTCCCGTTGACATTGGCGACCGCCTTCAGCACGCCCTTGCCGCCGTAGCGTTTCGGGTCGCCGTCGCGAAGCTCGAGCGCCTCGTGAACGCCCGTCGATGCGCCCGAAGGCACGGCGGCGCGGCCGAACGCGCCGCCGCGAAGCCGCACGTCAACTTCGACTGTAGGGTTGCCGCGCGAGTCGAGAATCTCGCGCGCCTTTATCTCGACGATTTCCGTGGATGCCGCCATCAACTCATCCTCACCGCATTTGAGGTCCGCATTCTAGAGCAGGCCAACCCGCCTTGTCACGCCGCAGGACTGATGGCGCAAAAGTAGGCGATCGGCCCGAAAAAGTTTCGTCCACGCTTCAACTCCTTCGCATCGGCGAACCCGGCCTCGTCCATCAGCGACGTCATCCGGCTTTCGATCCGATCCGCTACGGCTCCGCTGCGATGGATCAAGTGCCGGTGGGCCGGCGTCTCCGGAATGCGCGTCGTGCTCGTGGACGAAATCCAGCAGATGAAGCGAGCCGCCCGGCTTCAGCACGCGACGAATCTCGCCGAGCGTGGCAGTCTTCTCGTCCGCCGCCAGGTGATGGAACATGAACGACGAGAACACGCGGTCGAACGACGCATCCGCATACGGCATGTGATCCGCGAAGCCGCGATCGAACTCGATAGAAAGTCCCGTTCGTTTCGCCTTGCGCATGCTGAGCGCCAAAGCATCCGGGTCCGGATCGATTCCGACCACCTCGGCCTCCGGATGCATTCGCTTGATATTGATCGCCATCGATCCGGTGCCGCATCCAATATCGAGCACGCGGAACCCGGCTTTGACCTCGGCCTGCTCGATCAGCGGTTGTTTCGCCTTGTCCGCGCCGAGGATCCACAGGAACGGATCGTACAGCGGAAGCAGCCAGCGCTTGCCGAATGCCGGTATGTAACTGCGCTCGCCTTCATCAATCGTTACGGCTATCGGCATTTGCTCTCTCCTTATTTGCCCGCGTCGAGGTATCTCACAGGAATAGCTGTCTCGACCACGATACCGCGCTTGAGTTCGACGCGCATCGCGCGGGCTTTGCGCCGTGACGAAACTACTTCGGCGAGCCGCGTTCCGACAAAATGCGCGGCGGCGCCGTCATCGAGCGCGAGCGTCGAGGGAAAGCCGCGCTTGATCAATCGCATCAACACCGGCCGCCGTTCCTTCTCGCCATCATAATGCGGACAGCACGCGCCGCGCACAAATCCGAGCCCGTCGTTGAGAGCGCGAAATGGCATGCCGAACGAATCCGTCACGCCGTCTTCGAACCAGCAAATCGCGCCCGCGCTGATTCCCGCCATCACGACGCCCGCGTTCCACGCCGCACGCAGCACTTTGTCGAGGCCGTGCAAGCGCCACACCGCAAGCATGTTCGCGCTGCTGCCGCCGCCGACGTAGATGACGTCCTGCCCGAGGACGAACTTTTTGAGGTCGCGAACTTTTCGCTCGAAGAACGTCAGATGAGTCGCGGCGGCGCGCGACGGCGGAAACGCTTCATGGAACCGCCTGATGTACCAATCGCTGTCGCCGCTCGCGGTGCCTACAAAGCATACGCGCGGAGGCTGCTTGCGCCGCGCGAGGCTCAGGACAAAATCGTCGAGGCGCGGATTTCGCGGCTCCATCGAGAATCCGCCACCGCCCATCGCAACGATATGCCGCTCCGCCATCCGCAAATCTCGCTACCTTATCCAGCGAGCCGTCGGGCTTAAACTTCGGTTGGGCGCCCACGCGACTTCCCATGGATAGCCATCCGGGTCGGCGAAATATCCGACACCTCCCCACTCGGCTTTGGTCGCGGTTAGAATTGCGCCCGCCGCCTTCGCCGCATCGAGCCCGGCTGCACGTCTTCGGGTCGCTCGACGTTTATCGCGAGCGTGACGCCGAATCCTTGCGCTCGCATCGCCGGCAGCTCGCGTCCTTCGCGAGCAGATCAATGGGTAGAGCGCGAGTACTCCGCCGGCGGTACGAAAGAAGCTGATCTCGGACGACGATCCGCCGCCAGCTCCCAGCCGAGCGCCTGATAGAATTTTGTCGAACGCGCGAGATCGCTACGCCCAGCGTCGCGATAGAGATTCGGGCTGGCAGCGCCATGCATTCCTCCGGATTCATTGCAGCTACTAGGGCATTTGAGTTTGAACTAATATGCAACGAGGAATTCAAAGTTAAAATGCTCGACAACCGCTTTTATGCTGCGATGATATGGATACTCCTGCTTTGCGGAGCATGCACCGTGCGCCGGGACAGCGATTGCCGAAGCGCCGGACGCCAAGCCGTCTTCGGGGTCTTTACCAATCCGCAGCCCGTGACGATCGAGGGATATAGCCAGGACGCGATGGAGCCGTTCATCAGTCCCGACGGCAACTACCTGTTCTTCAACAATTCGAACTCCCTGCCGCCAGACCAATCTGTACTACGCGACGGCAGTCGATAGACCGGTTGACGTTTCAATTCCAGGGCGAGATCGGCGGCGCCAACGCCGCCGGACTGAACGCAGTCGCCTCGATGGATGTCAACGACATTTTCTATTTCGTCTCGACCAGGAGTTATTCGCAGACGTTTTCGACGATCTATTCGGGTACCTTTTCCAGCGGCAGTCTCTCGAACGTCGCGCTTGTGCCGGGAATTTCGAAAGACAAGTTGGGCGATGTAAATTTCGACCAGTGCATCAGTCCCGACGGCAGCACGCTGTACTTCGTGGACGGCGTCTTCAACGGCGGCAGTGTTCCGCAAAAGCGCGAGTATCGCGATCGCGAAGCGCAACGGCGATCAGTTCGTGCGCCTAAAGAACAGCGCCGAGATCATGCGCAAGATCAATACCGCACGACCTCAACTACGCGCCCGACATCTCGAAGTCGGGGCTCGAGTTTTTCTGGACCCGGATCGATATTGGGAATTCGCAGCCCAAGCCGCCGCCGGTGATCTACACTGCGACGCGCTCAAGTGTCGGCAAGCCGTTCGGCAAGCCGCAGAAGATCGAAGCGATCACGGGATTCGCGGAAGCGCCCGCACTGTCGCCAGACGAGAAATCGCTCTATTACCACCTGCAGGTGAACGGAACGTTCGTCATCTATCGCGTCACGCGCCCGTGACGCTACACCGCGCCGCTATCTCGTAGCGCGCCGATTTCCTCCCACGTGTAGCCGAGTTCGAGCAGCACTTCCTCGGTATGCTGCCCGTGTTCGGGCGCGGCCTCCGCCGCCGTCGTAACTTCGCCGTTGATCGTAATCGGCGTGCCTGACACGAGCACCTTGCCCGCCACCGGATGGTCGAGTTCGAGCAGGTATCCATTGACGCGCGCCTGCTCGCTTTTCAGCATCGTGCGGTAATCGACGACCTCAGTCGCGAGGATGTCGGCGTCGGTGAGTTGCTTGAGCCACTCCTTGCTCGACTTCTTAGGGAAGATCTCGTCGAGCACTTTCTGAATCTTCTCGCCGTGAAAATTGCGCACGACGTTGTCCGAGTACTCGGGATCTTTTTCGAGATGCTCGATCCCGACGATCCTGCAGAACGACGGCCAGCGCTTCTCGTCGACGCCGGCGATACAGATGAAACCGTCGCTGGTCGGGAACGCGCCCCACACGCCGCGCAGAAACTGATGGCCGCGGCCGGCGCGCTCGGGCTCGACGCCGGTGATCGATGTGTAATTGATCTCCATCCCCTGCATCGCGATCATCGTGCCGTAGATCGACGCGTCGACCTTCTGTCCCTTGCCGGTGCGCTCGCGCGCGAACAATGCCGCCAGCACTCCGCTCGCCAGGCTGAGCGCGCCCGAATGATCCGCGATGAACATTCCGGCCGCCAGTGGCGGATCAGCCGGCATCCCGGTCTTCGCCATCACGCCGCTCGCCGCTTGCGCGAGAGTGTCGCGGCTCGGGCGCGTCACCCACGGTCCGCGCGGCCCCCATGAACTTCCCTGCGCGTACACGATGCGCGGATTGATCTTGCGCACGTCGTCATAGCCGAGCCCGAGCCGGTCGAGCACGCCGGGCCGGTAATTGGTGACCAGCACGTCGTACGATTTCACCATCCGGCGCACCATTTCGATCGCGTCGGGCTTTTTCAGATCGGCGGTGATACTGCGCTTGCCGCGATTCATCGCGATGAAATAGTGCGACACCGTCGCGTTCTTTACGTCCGGCCCGCCGATCAGCGCAGTCAGCATCCAGCGGCTGAGATCGCCGGTCTCTTTGTTCTCGACCTTGACGACGTCGGCGCCCATGTCGGCCAAAACCAGCGACGCAAACGGTCCCTGGATTTCCTGCGCGATCTCGACGACCTTGATTCCTTCGAGCGGCTTGCTCATTGCGACTTTCCCCTAAACGGTCGTTCAAGGAACTCGATTGAGTGCGCATTATCCCGCCGTTCGCAGCGAAATCTCAAGCGTCGATTCAAGTGCGCGCCGTCTGTACGCTCATCGCCGATGGAACCGAGTATCTACCAATATCCCGACATCTTTCGGTGCGCGCATCTGGAGAGTCCCGGCGAAATTCCGGCTGAGGTACTTTTCCTGCAACAGGTCTGGGATCGCCATCGCAAAACTCAGACGCGCCGTATCCTCGACATCGGTTGTGGCGACTCGCCCCACGGCCGTCTGCTGACGGGCGACGGCTTCGAGGTCGTCGGAATCGATCGCTCCCCCACGATGATCGCGGCGGGGCGCCGCAAGGCGAATGCGAATCTTCGCTTCTATCGCCGGCCGATCGAAAAGTTCACTCTCCCCGAGCGCGCTTTCGACGCCGCAATTTTCATGTCCGAAACATTTCCGGTGATCGTCGATAATGCGGACCTGCTCTCGCATCTCAAATCAGTGGCGGGTGCGCTCAAGCGCGGCGGGCTCTACTGCATCGACATCGATCGCCAGGATCCTCTTCCGCGCGTCCGGCAGCGAACGATGTGGCGCGAACGCACTGCGCGTGCCGGCAATGTTGCACTCGACATCCGCGAGTTCCATCGGCCGATCGGGTGGCACTCGCCGCTGCACTCGATCTACGAACTCCAATGCACGATTAACTTTACGGCCGGCGCCGTCACAACTCGCGATCTGATCCCGGTGCGCTATACGACTCCCTCGACGCTGGAACTCGCGGCGCTGGCGTCTGGGATGTTCAAAATGGTTGCCGTGTACTGCGACCTGTCATTCACCAAGCCGATCGACAAATGCCGCTACCGGTGGACTGGAGTATTGCGCCGCGTTTGAGTTCAAGTGTCGTTGAGATGATCGAGCAGATCGAGCATCTCGACGTGCCAGTCGGCGTCGAAGCGAAGAATCTGAATCGAGCCAAGCTCGACGACGGGCTCCCGGCGAGTGAGCTTTCGCACGATCGCGCGAATCACTCCGCGATGCGCCACCAGCAGCGCGACGCCATGACGCGGTGTCCACACAGACAGCATGCGTTCCAGGCCACGCTCGACGCGATTGGTAAAGTCGGCGCGGCTCTCGCCCTCGGGATAAGTGTAGCTGGACGCCAGTCGATTGGCGTTCCAGCGCGCGAACTCGTCTGGATAACGCTCGCGAATCTCGTCCGCAGTGAGTCCTTCGAACAGCCCGAAATGAACTTCGGCGAATTCGTTGATCGTAACGAGCGGCGCCGAGGCGCCTGCGACGATTCGCGCGCCCTCGGATGCGCGAACCAGCGGGCTTGAAAAGACCCGGGCAAAGTTTGCGCCGCTGTGATGCTTCTCGATCGCACGGCCAGCGCGACGCATCTGGTCGCGCCCCAATTCCGACAGCGCCACGTCCGTGCGGCCGTGATACCTGATGCTCGACTCGCCCTCAGTCTCGCCGTGGCGCACAAGGATCAAACGCGACCCGCGAATCATTGGCTGTCGAATAGCGGATTCATCACGACGCCGGTCAGCAGTTTGGGATGGAAGTAGGTCGATTTCTCGGGCATCGTCGCGCCCGCGTCGCTCACCCGCTCGACATCGTTAATCGACGACGGATTCATCAGGAACGCGCCGTCGGCATGGCCCTGCGCAACCGCGCCGAGCGCGCCGCCGATTTCGATCGTGTATTCGATATTCCCGCCCTTACGAATCTCATCGGCGCGGAGCCCGAAGAATCGATCGAATACAAGCGTGTGCAGAATCGATACATCGAGGCGCCGCACTTCGGCGGGCGCGTTTGGCAGCGCGGTTTCCATCGTGCTGGTGCTACGCAATCGCAGAATCAGATAGTTGGGATTTCCTTTCAGCGCCACGCCGATTGCGCCATTCCCCGAGTCGTTCAGGCGCGCGCGAAATTCGTCGCGATGCGAGATTTCCTCGACGTCGAACACTTCGCGCGCACGTTGCGGGAACGTCGCCATCGCACTCGCGGGCAGCGATTTCACCACCCGATGCGTCGGCAGTATCACCAGCCCGGGATCGTCGAAGGCGACCAATGTCATCATCGTATAGTCGAATGGCGCGGGATCGCTCGACGGGTTCTCCTGCCGGCGCGCGCGCCGATAGTTCAGTGCGGTTTCATAGCGATGGTGTCCGTCGGCGATCAGAATTCGCGGCGATTCGAGTTCGCGCTGCACGATCGCAATTTCGTCGGGCGCTTCGATCGGTCGCAGCTCGTTACGGATTCCAAGGTCGTCTACCAGATCGATCAACGGCTCGCGCGCGGCCACTCGCTCGCGCAGTCGATCGAGTTCGGGATGCGCGCCCGAATACAGCCCGAAGATCGAGCTGGTGTTGATCTGCAGTGCGGTGAGTAGGCGAAGACGGTCTTCTTTGGCGGCGGGAAAGGTCTTCTCGTGAGGCAGGATGCGTCCGCGATCGAACTCCTCGAGCCGGACGCGCGCAACGAATCCCGTGCGATGCAGCAGGCGCCCCTCGACGTCGAAGGTCTGCGTGTACTGGAAAATGGCAGGACGCGGCGATCGCTCGAGGACGCCCGACGCGCGCCACTCCGCGAGCGTTTTCTCCGCTGCGACGTAACGATCGGTCTCGCGCCCGAGTTCGAGGCGCACGACGTTGTACGGACTGCGTTCGTAGAGTTGATTCTGACGCGCGGCGCCGATCAGATCGTACGGGGGAGCCACCAGCAGCGATGGATCGCCGGCAATCTTGCGATTGTACATGAGCGCGCGGAACGGCTCGATCCGTTTGCCGAGCCTGCTCATTTCAACGCGTCTCCCGCCAGCGCGATCGCGATCTGGCGTTCCGAAATCGCTCCCAATCTAACCATTTTCCATCCTGTCTGGTTGAAGGCGACGACCGTGCTGGGCGCCGACGCCATCAATTTTCCACCTTCAAGGTATACTTTAACTTTTCCGCCGAGGCCTGAGCGCGCTTCCTCGAGCGTGCTCGCGGGTGCCTCTCCGCTCAGGTTTGCGCTAGTCGCCGTTATCGGTCGCCCAATTCCGGCGCTGAGAGCGCGCGCGACCGGATTGGGAGATACGCGGACACCGACACCGTCGGGACCTGCCAGCTCCGGCGCGATGCTGTCGCGAGCCGGCAACACGAGTGTCAGCGGTCCTGGCCAGAATGCGTCGGCGAGCCGGCGCGCATCGATCGGTATTTCGCGCGCAACCGAAAATGCCATCGCAATGTCGGCTGCGATCAATCCAACCGGGCGTCCCGGTTCGCGCCCCTTCACCTCAAACAGGCGTCGAAGGGCGATGGATGAAAATGCGTCGGCGCCGATTGCATAGAAGGTCTCAGTCGGATAGACCACCAGCTCGCCGGTCTGCAACGCCGCAATTCCATCCTCGAGCCGAAACATCACGACGAGCCGAGCGCGCGCCGCGCGATGTCGCGCCGGAACTGACGCCCCTCGAACTCGATCATTTCCGCCGCCTCGTACGCCGCATCGACCGCCGTCGCAAGCTCCGGCGCCATTGCAGTTACCGTCAGCACGCGCCCGCCGTCGGTCACGAGCTTCCCGTCGCGCATGGCGGTGCCCGCGTGGAAAACCTTCACGCGGATCTTCTTCATCGCCCATTTGATCTTGATGTCGGACGGGACGTTGCCTTCGAGCCGATCGAGTCCGCGAATCGCGATTCCTTTCTTGTATTCGCCGGGGTATCCGCCCGACGCGAGCACGACCGCCACCGCGCTGCGCGGCGATAGCCTGATCGCAGCATTCGCTACTTTGCCTTCGACAGCAGCGAGCAGGTTTTCCGCGAGGTCGCTGTCCAGCCGCATCATCTGAGGTTCGCATTCGGGATCGCCGAAGCGGACGTTGAATTCGATCACGTTGATTCGTTCGCCGTCGATCATCAAACCTGCGTACAGCATTCCGCGAAACGGAGTCCCGCGCGCGTTCATCGCGGCAAGTGTTGGTAACGACCACTTCGCGCATCATGCGCGCTTCCATCTCGGGCCCGAATTGCGGGACTGGCGAATATGCGCCCATCCCGCCGGTGTTGGGTCCGCGATCGCCGTCGAACACCTGCTTGTGATCCTGAAACGTTCCGAACGGGATCGCGTTCTCGCCGTCGCACAGCGCGAAGAACGAAATCTCCTCGCCGGTCAGAAACTCCTCGACGATCACTCGACTGCCCGCGGCTCCGAACCGCCGCCGCTCCATCGCTTCGGCGATCGCTTCCAGAGCCGTCGTCGTGTCGTGGCAGATAACGACGCCTTTTCCAAGCGCGAGCCCGTCCGCCTTGACGACCATCGAGCCCTTGCGCGACTTCACGTAACGCCGCGCGGATTCGGCGTCGTCGAATGCGGCGAAGTCGGCAGTCGGCACGCCCGCCTCGCGCATGATTGTCTTCGCAAACGACTTGCTGGTTTCGAGCTGCGCCGCGGCCGCAGTCGGTCCGAAGATTTTCAGCCCGGCGCGGGTGAAATGATCGACGATTCCGGTGGCAACTACGTCATCAGGACCGACGATCGTGAGATCGACGGACTTTGATTTCGCGAAATCTGCCAGCGCCGCGACATCGGTTGGCGCGATTGGCACCGCTTCGGCGATCTGATCGATCCCGGGATTTCCGGTCGCGCAGAAAATCTTCCACACCGTCTCGCTCTGATGGAGCCGCCAAACCAGCGCATGCTCGCGCCCGCCTTTTCCTATGACCAGTACTTTCATCGCGCGAAGTGCCTAATGCCTGAAGTGGCGCACCCCCGTAAAGACCATCGCGAGCCCGAACTTGTCTGCAGCCTCGATCACTTTGTCGTCGCGCAACGAGCCGCCCGGCTGCGCAATCGCCGTGGCGCCCGCCTCGGCCGCGAGCGTCGGGCCGTCGGGAAATGGAAACAGCGCCTCCGACACGAGCACGGAACCCTGGAGTGCGACTTTGAGCCGCGCTGCTTTCTCGCGCGCCGCATACACCGGATCGATGCGCGAGGTCGCGCCGCCGCCAACCGCCAGCGTGCGATCCTCCGCGACGAACGCGATCGCATTGGACTTGATGTGCTTGCAGACCTTGATGCCGAACGTCATCGCGCGCATCTCGGCGTCGGTGGGCGCTCGACGCGTCACGACTTTGCCTTTGCGCGGATCTTCGATAGTCAGGTCCGGCGTCTGCACCAGCAATCCGCCGAGGACTTTCTTGACGTCGGGCTCGTTGCGATCGACCGCCTTCGAATTGAAGGTCATCACGCGCCGATTTTTGTTCTTGCGCAGGAACGCGATCACATCGTCGGGATACGAGGGGCCGATCAGCACTTCAGTGAAGAGTTCATTGACGGCGTGCGCGAACTCCATATCCCACGGGCGATTGGTGATGATGATACCGCCGAAGGGCGAGTCCGGATCGGTCGCGAAAGCCTTGTCCCACGCCGCCTTGAGGGTGTCGGCGATGCCGACGCCGCAGGGAGTATTGTGCTTCAATATCGCTACGACTGCGCGCCGCTCGTCCTCGAACTCGAGCATCAGGTTCATCGCCGAGCTGATGTCGACGACGTTGTTGAACGACAGTTCCTTGCCGTGAAGCTGATGTGCAATCTCGAGGAAGCGGCCGTACAGCGCGCCCGTCTGATGTGGATTTTCGCCGTAGCGCAACGCCTGTTCGCGTTCGAGCGAAAGATTGAAGGTCTCGCCGAGGGAAGACTCATCAGCGTCGCCGCTGTGCCTGCCGAGATAGTTCGAGATCGCGGCATCGTACTCAGTGACGCGTGCGAACGCCTTGCGCGCGAGGCGCCATCGCGTGTCGGCGCTTATCGCGCCATGGTTCGCGTCGAGTTCGGCGGCGATCGCATCGTACTCAGCCGCATCGACGAGGACCGCGACATCGTCGTGATTTTTTGCCGCTGCGCGGACCAGTGTGGGTCCGCCGATGTCGATATTTTCGATCGCGTCCGCAAGGGCATGGGATGCCGCGACGGTTTTCTCGAATGGATAGAAGTTCACGACCACCATGTCGATGGGCTCGATGCTATGCTGACGCATCTCGCGCTGATGATTCTCGTCGGCGCGCCGCGCCAGGATTCCGCCGTGAATCTTCGGATGCAGCGTCTTGACGCGACCGTCGAGCATCTCGGGAAAGCCGGTAAAATTCTCGACGGTCCTGACCTTCACTCCCGCCTTTTCCAGAGCTGCAGCTGTGCCTCCGGTAGACACTATCTCGACCCCGTGCCGCTCGAGCGCAGTGGCAAAGGCCGCGAGACCCGCCTTGTCCGAGACGCCCAACAGCGCGCGCCTGATCACGACCCTTTGGCTCTTCATCGTCAGCTAGCTCCGAATCACGCGCGGCACTCGTTTACCTACAGTGCACAGCATCTCGTAAGAAATTGTCTGCGCGAGGCGCGCGACGTCGTTCACGCTGATGACCTCGCCGCCGGATTCGCCCCACAAGATTACCTCATCACCGACCGACGCGCCCGCGTTGTCGGTGACGTCGATCGTCGTCAGATCCATCGAGACCGCGCCGACGACAGGCGCGCGCGCGCCGCGCACGATCACCTCGCCGCCGTGCTGCAGCCCTCTGCGATAGCCGTCGGCGTAACCAACCGGCAGCACTCCGATCAGGCTCTCGCGGGGCGCGACGAATGTATGCCCATAGCCGACGCCGCTGCCAGCAGGCGCGCGCTTGATTTGCATCAGCCGCGTCTTGAAGGTCATGACCGGCTGCAGATCGACGCGCTCGCGCACGGCAGCCACGGGAGGCAGGCCGTAAATCGCCAGCCCGGGCCGAGCCAGGTTGAAATGCGAATCGTAACGCAGCACGAGCGCCGCCGAATTCGCAACGTGAATCACCGAGGGCCTCATCCCGGCCGCTTTCAGCGTCTCGATTGCCTTGTTAAAGACGGCGAGCTGCGCGTCGGTGATCGGACTCTTTGGATCGCCGGCGTTGGCGAGCAAGGTGCACACGCCCTCGAGGCGTACTGCCGACGCGCTCCGCACTGCCTCGATCACGTCGGGAATATCCGCGGGCATCACGCCAAGCCGGGTCGCGCCACTGTCGATCTTTACGTGAATCGGAAAATCAGTTCGGCCGGCCGACGCGGCCGCGCGGTCGAGTAGCCCGATCGTCGCAGCCTCGAAGACAAATGGCGTCAGATCGAGCGCAACGATCTCGGCGGCCTGTTCAGCGAAGAAACCCGCCTGCAGGTACACGCGCGTGCGAACGCCCGCGTCGCGCAACTCGCGCGCCTCGTCTAGCGTGGCCACTCCGAAATGACGGCAACCTTCATCGATCAAGGTGCGTGCGACCGTCACCGCGCCATGCCCGTAAGCGTCCGCCTTGACCACGACCATCAACTCGCCGTGCGAGGCCACCGCACGCAGCGCGCGAAAGTTCGAGCGCAGCGCGCCGAGATCGATCTCGGCGACAGTCGGGCGTTGCGTTTCAATTGCCATGGATCGCTGAATTTCCATCTTAGCGCGCGAGGACGCAAGTCGTCAGGTTCTTGCCCTGTGGATGCGCTCGCCGCCGCCACTCCCATCAACTTTACGAGAATGCAATTATCACGCGAGATGAACACTGCCATCGTGACTGGCGCTAACACGGGCTTGGGCTTTGAGTGCGCCCGAGCGCTCGCCGAGACTCGCGACTGGCACGTCGTTGTCGCATGTCGCAGCGCCGAAAAAGGTCGCGAGGCGGTCAAGCGGCTCATCGCGCAGACGCGGCACAAAGAAATCGAAGCCAAAGAAATCGAAGCGATGACGCTGGACCTTGCTTCGCTCGAGTCGGTGAGAAACTTCGCGCGCGACTACGCGGCTGAGCGGCGTCCGCCGCTGCGCGCGATTGTATGCAACGCGGCGACGCAAATCGTGACCGGCAGAACCTTCACCAAAGATGGGTTCGAGACGACGTTCGCCGTTAATCATCTTGGGCATTTTCTGCTGGTGAACCTGATGCTCGCGCAGATCTCGCTGCCGGCGCGGATCGTCGTCGTCAGCAGCGGCACGCACGATCCGGCGCAGACGACCGGGATGCCCGCGCCGATCTACCGACGCGCGAGAATTCTTGCGCGTCCCGATGAAGACTCCAAGCCGCTCGATGATCCACAGGGGACGGCGGGCCGGCGCGCATACACCACCTCGAAGCTGTGCAACGTCCTGTTCACCTACGAACTCGACCGCAGGCTGCGGGCCGAAAAAGCCGGCGGTCGAAATGGCGCTTCGATCACCGTCAACGCGTTCGATCCGGGGCTGATGCCGGGGACCGGGCTGGCGCGCGACTATGGCAGGATGGCGAGATTCGCGTGGCGATTCGTGCTGCCTGTGCTGCGCCCGTTCGTGCCGAATGTGAATAGCGTCGCGCGATCAGGGCGTTCGCTCGCGAGCATGGTCACCGAGCCAAGATTCGAGCGCATCTCGGGAAAATATTTCCAGGGCGCGCGTGACGTGCCGTCGTCCAAGGACTCATACGATCCCGCGATGGCGGCGGAATTGTGGGAGTCGAGCGCCGCGATGGTCAAGTTGACGCCCGATGAGACGATTCTCAGGCTGAGATCGACTCCCTCGGCAGCATAACGGTGCCGCGGAATACATATCCAGTAGTATTCTCAGTTGATTATATTTTACTCGGGTTGACACTAGTAAATTACTAGTTCAAGCTGAAGAAAGCCGGAATCGATATAAGAGTCGAGTCTCGGCTTGATCCAGCCTGACAGTGGCCCTTCGCTCGCCTTTGACCACGTTCCGCTAGACCAACGCCATTAGTACGATCGCAAGGCTTGAGGAGGCCGCATGGCACAACCTCGTCGCCAATCCGACCGCATCGATCTATCGGCCGCGTCGGAAAAATTGAGTTTGATCGCCGGATTGACCGCCGGCCTCGCGTACTCGATCTTTGCCAGCTTTATCGCCAACGCACTCACCCCCGTTACGGGACGCCTTATCGAGACGGACTCCTTCCGCCGCTTGGCGTCCGGGCACTACCTGGAAGTTTTCAGCCTCGACGGCGCGATTCCTACGGTGGTCGCATCGCTCCTGGTTTTCGTTCTGGTCTGGTTGTCGATGCGCGTGATTCTCGAACACTGGAATCGCGAAGACTGGGGACGCATCGGCGCAGTCGATCGCAGCTTGTCGGACGGACCGATGCTCATACCGGTGACGGTCGCGGCCTTGGCGTCCGAGTCAATAAGTAATCTGTAACTATATCGAAATCTCAGTTCATCGAAAGGAGAATGACTAATGAATGGAACAACTGACAAAATTAAAGGACGCGTCGAAGAAGCGGTCGGCGTATTGACTAATGACAAGAAGCTGAAAAATCGCGGAAAGGTGGATCAGGCCGCCGGCAACGTCAAAGATGCAATCGGAAAGACGATCGACAAGGCGGTATCGGCGGTCAATCGCGACAAACGCTAGTAGAGTCGGCACCTGAGACGAAAACGCCGGATCCTTTGCTTTCGTCAGCGCGGCGGCAAATGGTAAGAGTGCGATATTGCTTTGTGGGTGGGAATGAGGACAGACGGAAGCGAGACACTCTGACTTAGCCGGAGGAGAATCATGCAGCGCAGGATACGCAATACTTTTGTCACGACCGCGTCCGGACTGTTGCTTTTGGTTGTAGGACTTTCCGGATGCTCGATGTTCTCAACGTCGAACGATCCGGTCGATTGTAACGTCGTGAAAACGCAGGTAGCAGCCGGACAGACCGACGCTCAGATTGCGAGCAACTTGAATGCCACGGAAGATAAGGTGGCGGCCTGCCATGGTCCGGAGCACGACACCAACAAGACCACGATCGTCCCGGAGAAGGGATACTAGGCGGAAGCACGCCGCCCAGTGCGGGTAACTGCGATCCGCTGGCATGATGGGGATTCCGGACGCCACTTCGATGGACAGCACTCGCATCGGAATTTCACGCACCCGGATGATCCGTGGCGCGTGGAGGATTTACAACAACCGCCGGCTCCGTGCGATACTCGCCGCCGAGGGATGAAATCATGAGCAGCGAATATCGCATTCACGGCATCGAGCTCTCGCCGTACTCGGTAAAAGTCCGATCGTACTTCCGCTACAAAGGGATTCCGCATCGATGGATTCCGCGGAGTCTCGACGTCGGCGGCGAGTATCAGAAATACTCCAAACTTCCGCTGGTGCCGCTGGTCGTCACGCCCGAGAACGAAGGAATCCAGGATTCAACGCCGATCATCGAGCGGGTCGAAGCAAGTCATCCTGAGCCTTCGATTCATCCAGCCGATCCGGTCACCAAATTCATTTCGGCTTTGCTCGAGGAGTTTGGCGACGAATGGGGCAATAAGTGGATGTTCCATTACCGATGGGCGCGCGAGGCCGATATCCTCTCGGCCGCAGGGCGTATCGCACGTTCGATGATGCCCGCAGTCGATGAGGCGCAGCTCGCCAACGGAATCGCGATGGTTCGCGAGCGGATGGTTCCTCGGGTTTCTTTCGTCGGATCGAATTCCGTGACCGCGCCGCAAATCGAGGACTCCTTCCGCGACACTCTCGCGATTCTCGAACCTCACTTCGCCACGCGCAACTACCTGTTCGGCAATCGTCCGGCGTTTGCCGACTTCGCGATGTGGGGGCAGCTCTACAACGCATGGACCGATCCGACACCCGGCGCGATCATAAATGCGACCACGCCAAATACGCTCGCGTGGATCCATCGCATGCTGTGGCCAAGGATCGAGGGTGACTTCGAGCCGTGGTCGAGCCTGGCTCCGACTTTGACGCCATTGCTCGAACGTCAGGTCGGTAGACTCTTCATGCCGTGGACAGTAGCCAATGCCGCTGCGATCGCGAAAGGCAGCGACGAGTTCAGCGTCGAGTTGGGCGGCCGTACCTGGACCCAGAAGCCGCAGAAGTATCATGCCAAATCGCTGATAGCTCTGCGCGAAAAGTATCAGGCCGTCGGCGATAAGGGTGCGCTGGATTCGATTCTGGATGCAACCGGTTGCCTGGCAGGATTACGCGGCTAAGGATCGAGCCCTGCACGTTTTGATGTTAGTGAAGCCTTCCAGGCAACTGGTAATTTCGTTCGCGACAGTAGTCCTACTTTTTATAGGTGTGGCTTTCGCGGCGCCGACATCGATCTCGTCCGATGAGGTAACGCTCGAACGCAACTTCGACGCTCTCATTCATCCGGATGAGATGCGCGACTGGATGAAGCTGCTCGCCGCCCAGCCGAATCACGTCAGCTCTCCCCATGACAAGTCCAACGCCGACCAAATCCTTGCGTGGTTCAAGGACTGGGGTTGGGACGCGCACATCGAGACCTTCTGGGTGCTATATCCCAAGCCTATAAGCGAGACGCTGGAGCTGGTCGGCCCCCAGAAGTTCAGCGCCACGCTGCAAGAGCCACCGATCCCCGGCGATTCCAGCGCCACTGCGACCGATCCCGCTCTTCCCGCCTATGCCGCCTACCAGAGCGACGGTGATGTCACCGCAGAGCTGGTCTACGTCAATTATGGGATGCTGGACGATTACAAGATGCTCGAGCGGCTGGGTGTAAGTGTCAAAGGCAAGATTGTCATCGCGCGCTATGGTGGCGGGTGGCGCGGGTTGAAGCCCAAGCTGGCGTACGATCATGGCGCGATAGGATGCATCATCTACTCGGACCCTGCGCAGGACGGTTATTCCGTCGAGGAGACTTATCCCAACGGTCCTATGCGCCCGCCTCACGGCGTGCAGCGCGGTTCGGTGCTCGATATGGGTCTTTATCCCGGCGATCCGCTAACTCCGGGCATAGGTGCGACCAAGGACGCCAAGCGCCTTGATAGGTCCAACGCGCCGACCATCATGAAGATTCCCACGATTCCGATCTCCTATGCCGACGCGCAGGTCTTTCTCGCTGCACTTAACGGTCCTGCCGCTCCGCAAAACTGGCGCGGCGCGCTGCCGATAACCTATCGAGTAGGACCCGGTCCAGCGTTAGTGCATCTGGCAATAAAGTCCGACTGGCAGCAACAGCCGATCTATGACGTTATCGCGATGATGAAGGGCTCGACCTGGCCGGACCAGTGGGTCATTCGCGGAAATCATCACGACGGTTGGGTGTTTGGCGCGACAGATCCGTTATCAGGTCAGGTCGCGCTGCTTGCAGAGGCTAAGGCCTTTGGCGGTCTCGCGAAGCAAGGTTGGCAGCCCAAGCGCACGATCGTTTACACGAGTTGGGATGCGGAGGAGCCGATGCTCCTTGGCTCTACCGAATGGGCTGAGCAGCACGCAGACGAACTGAAGAAGAAAGTAGTCCTATACATTAACTCAGACTCCAACGAACGTGGCTTCCTGGGTGTTGGTGGCAGCCCCGACTTCCAGCATCTGATAAACGAAGTCGCCGCTGAGGTAATCGATCCTGAGACCGGCGTATCGATAGGCACTCGCGAGCGCGCGAAGATGCGCATAGCTGCGCTTGCACCTACTGCCAACGAGCATGCAAGAGCGGAAGCAAAGATCGCAGCGGACCCGGACAAGGACTTTCCTATCGAGGCCCTTGGATCAGGATCCGACTTTTCGGCTTTCCTCGATCACCTGGGCATACCCGTGCTGGACGTGGGCTTCTATGAAGAAGGACACTCAGGCGGCGTATATCACTCTCGTTACGACACCTTTGAGCATCACAGCCGCTTTGTCGATCCAGGTTTTGTATATGATGCGATGCTGGCGAAGACGGTCGGCCGGATAGTGTTGCGCGTGGTCGATTCGGACCTTCCACTTCAAAACGCAAGCGGTTTTGCAAATGCGGTCTCGGACTATCTCGATCAGGTGAAGAAGCTGGCCGACGACGAGCGCGAGGAAGCCGAGACGCAAGCCAGACTGCTGCATGATCGCGCGTTCCAGCTAGCCGCCGACCCAACCAAGCCAAGCGGCTTGCCCACGGCGCTCGATCGCGTCCCGCATCTCGAGTTTGCAGCCTTAGAGGACGCGGTCGATCGCCTTAAGCGCACCGCCAAGTCCTATGACGACGCGCTGGCAAAGAACGGCTCACACCTATCCAGCGCTCAGATAGACCAAGTGCAAGCCCTTATGTTGAACATCGACCAAACCTTGGCTCCCGAGAACGTAGGACTGCCCGGAAGGGACTGGTACAAGAACCTGATTTACGCTCCGGGGCGCTACACGGGCTACGAAGGCAAAACCCTGCCCGGCGTCCGTGAAGCAATCGAGGACCGCCGCTGGTCCGACGCCAATCGCTACGCCAAGCTAACCGCGGGCGCTCTCAACGCGTACAGCGATCGCCTGAACGCCGCAACCGCCGTCCTCAACGGCGGCTGAAGATTCGCCCGAGTGAGATATCAGTAGAGTCCGCCTCTCTTGAGATCGCGCGCGAGTGAGTTGCCGAACTCCAGCCCGAGCAATTGACGAAGTTTCGGCGTCGCGCGTGCGAGCACATCAGCCGGTACCTTCGCGATCTCGGAATCGAGCGGCCGAATCACCTTCAATCCATAGTTGATCAAGAGAGCCACGCGCGGATCGCTGGTGTGATTTTGCGAAGTGTCATGCCACAGCAGCCCATGCGAGATGATCGCATCGCCGGCGGTGCCCGTTATCTTGATCGCCTCGCGCGCGAAGTCTTCGCGATTCGGCCGCGCGCATCGCAATTGGCTGCGCGGCGCGACCAGCGTGGCGCCGTTTTCTTCAGTGAAGTCTTGCAGCATCCAAATGACTTGCGTCATCAGCGGCGGCCGCAATGTGAAGGGCCCACGCATCGCCCAGTACGGATAGTCGATGTGAACCCCCATCTCGGTCGCACGTGGATACAGAATCCGCGCAGAGTAAGCGCCGAGCGTCATGTCGTCACCGAGCATCGCCTCGGCGATTTCGATAATGGCGGGATGCTGCACGAGGCGCTCGAAAATCTCGCCATGCGCGAGCAGCCCGCGAATGTGCTGCTGGCCGATCTTTTCATTGAGCTTGCCGAACGCGGCAGCGGACGGAGAGGCTGCGACCTCCAATGCTCGCGAACGCGCCTGCGCCGCTTCGGACGCGTCGATCAAGTTCGGCATCAGCACGAATCCCGGTCCGTCGATAAGTTGGTCAATGATTGCGGATGTCGCTGGCATAGCGATCTCCCTCAAGTTGCTGGAGGATCGACTTCGCATAGCACAATCGCGCTGACGCGATCGAACCTGAAGCGTGTGCTTCTATCTCTCGAAAACGAGCACGCGCTGTTTTTGACACCTCGGGCAGCTGGTCGTATAGTTAGGTTGGCTGGGGGTGTGCGTTAAGCGCACTGAGAGCTCCTGCGGGAGAACCCCTTGAACCTGATCCGGATCATGCCGGCGTAGGGAAGCCTTTGGCGCGCCGTTCGTGGCTGCGCCTGAGCCGCTTCCTCTCACCGGGGAAGCGGCTCAATAATGCCGGGCTCCATCGCAACTTCAATAACACTCAACGGCGATTCGTACCCGCTTGACGCCGACACGCCGCTGACCGCGCTGCTCGAACGCCTGAATATGCGCCGCGGCCGCGTCGCGGTCGAGATCAATCGGGAGATTGTGCTCAAGGCCAATTACGATGCGACGATGGTGCGGGCGGGCGACAACGTCGAGATTATCAACTTCGTCGGAGGCGGCTGATGTAGTCTGTGGAAAGCAGAATCTTGAATCGCGCGCGAAAAAATCGCGCGCTGAATTAGGTTGACGGAATAAATTCCGTCCTACTGTCGGAGAAAAGATGCAAGACTCTCCATTTGAATTAGGCGGAAGGAAATTCAAGTCGCGGCTGATCGTCGGGACCGGCAAGTATCGCGACTTTGCCGAGACCAAGGCGGCCGTCGAAGAGAGCGGCGCCGAAATCGTGACGGTCGCAGTGCGTCGCGTGAATATCACGGATCGAGGCAAGGAAAATCTGCTCGACTATCTCGATCCAAAGCGCTACCAGATTCTGCCCAACACTGCCGGATGCTTCACCGCCGAAGAGGCGATTCGTACTTGCCGCCTCGCGCGCGAGGTCGGAGTCGGCGAGCTGGTCAAGCTCGAGGTGATCGGCGACAAGCAGACGCTGTTTCCCGATGTCGCCGCGACGCTCGACGCGGCTCGCGTGCTGGTCAAGGAAGGATTCAAGGTGATGCCTTACGTCACCGACGATCCCGTGACCTGCCTGCGGCTCCAGGAGATCGGATGCGTGGCGGTGATGCCGCTGGCGGCGCCGATTGGATCGGGCCTCGGAATCCGCAATCCATTCAACCTCGCGATCATCATCGAGCAGGCGAAGGTGCCGGTGATTGTCGATGCGGGCGTCGGCACCGCGTCCGATGCGGCCGAGGCGATGGAACTCGGATGCGACGGGGTGTTGATGAACACTGCGATCGCGGGCGCGAAAGATCCTCTCGCGATGGCGCGCGCGATGAAGCTGGCGGTCGAAGCCGGACGCCTCGCATATCGCGCCGGCCGAATCGAGCGCAAGCTGTATGCGACGGCGTCGAGCCCGTTGACGGGGCTAATAGGGTAGGGCTATGGAGGCCTGCGGCGACAAAGAACCGGAACCGGCTTCGCGTGCGCGAAGCTGTCCGAGGTCCTTCCTCGGTTCGCTTCGCTCGCGTCGTCAGGATGACAGATAAGTGCGCCGGCGTGCTGGGTTTCGGCTTTATCTGATTACCGATCGACGCGTCGTAAAGAGTGGTGACCTGGTCTCGGCTTGCGAAGCCGCGCTGTCGGCTGCGGCGCCGGGGACCGTGGCATTGCAGCTTCGTGAAAAAGATTTGCCGGCGCGTGAGCTCTACCAACTGGCGCTTCGGCTTCGCGAAATTTGTACGCGCGCTGGGGCGCCGCTGATCGTGAACGATCGCGTTGATGTGGCTATTGCGGCGAATGCCGACGGGGTTCATCTGCCGTTTGATTCGATCGGCGTCAGTATGGCGCGCAAGCTGCTGGGGCGCGACAAGCTGATTGGAGTGTCGAGTCACTCGCCTCCTGACGTATCGGGTGCCGCACGCGAGGGCGCCGACTTCGCGGTCTTCGGGCCTGTTTTTGATCCGTTATCCAAGCGGGCCACCGGTCCGGCGTGGGGCGTGAGCGGTCTCAAGGCGGCGTGCAGAGCGGGCGCGATTCCGGTGTTTGCGCTCGGCGGGATGACAGCCGATCGCACGCGCGAGATGTTCGCGTCTTTTGAGGACACGGCGCGGCCCGCTGGAGTCGCATCGATCGGCGCGATATTTGCGGCTGACTCCCCGGCTCTAGCTATTGCGGAGATGTTGCGGGCGTTGGATGCGTCGTCGACTCGCCGGCGATGACTGATTTCGCGGCGTCGAGGAGAGTGTCGGGCCGCGGCAGTTCGCGGTAGTAGGGCGACGTGAAGATCCATCGCACGACGCCATCTCGATCGACGATAAAAAACGCGGGTATCGCGTTGTCGGGTTCGCCGTTGCGATGGTGTTGCACCAGACCGAGCGGCGCGATGAGCGATTCGCTGTTGTCGCTCAGCAACGGGATTTTCGTGCGGAGGAATCCCGCGAGCATCTTCGATCGTTCGACCTGATCGGTACTGATGGCAATCGTGTCCGTGCCGGCGTGGTGAAATTCTTCAGCGTGCGTGGTTAGTTCGGCCAGCTCGAATCGCGCGAACGGATCGTAGTCTCCGCGATAAATATAAATCAGCGTCGCTCCCGAGCCGGATGCCGGCCCGTGATGAATCGAGTCATTTTGATCGGTGAGCGCGAAGCGTGGGAACTGTTGTCCGACCGCGAGCTTCAGTGAGAATGGCGGATTGAGCGTCGCGCGCATCACATAACTGACGAATCTGCCTCCGCCTGCACCGACTACTATGCATGCCAGGAATGCGAACAATCCGAATCCGAGCTTGGCGTGCGGCGAATACAGTCCCAGCGCGAGTCGCAGTCCTGCAATCGAGAGCACCATCGCGGCTGCCAGGATCGCGAACGCGGGCCATGGGATTCGTTCGTGAATGCCCATCCACGGCACCGACCAGAACGACACCAGCACATATTCGTAAAGCCCGAAGCCGCTCGCTATCAGGATGAGTGCGGCGATCGCGCGGATTGGCTGGAATGGCGGGGTAACCCAGGGCTCGTCGTAAAACTCCGGCGCACGCTCGTCCTCTGCGTCGCGCTCGAGCGATTCAGAGTCGGCCATCAGTTGAGCATCCGCAGCTTCAACTCCTCGAAAGAGATCAGCTCGACGCCCTGCTGCTGCAATTTTTCGTGGAAGGTTGGTGACTCGGTGCCAACAATCGCAACGGCGTCCGTGACGATATTGAGTTTCGGGCCGACTCCTACGAGCGCTGCGATCTCGCGCGATACGCATGCCTCGGTGTAGACGCCGTAAATCACGATATCCTGGTATGGATGCAGCACGAGCCTGAGGATAGCGCCAAGGTGAGGATTGTCAGCAAGCTTCTCGAATTGCTGGCGTCGAAAAACGATCTCTCCCTGGTGATCGAGGATTTTTTGAATTTCATCCGGCGTGTATTCCCGGTTTTCAAGTGTCAGTGGATTGAGCGGTTTGGTTTCGTCGATTTTCTCCTGGCCGGGCGTGCCTGCCATGCAATGATCGGGATACGGTCCGCCCCAGCTTTTCAATTGCGGATCGCCGGGAACGTGACAGTCGACCGAGCAGACGATACGCACCTTCTGATCGCGTGCGAGATCGGTAATCGCCTTCCACGTCGGCACGAGGTTTTCAGCACCTTCGATGTGAAATTTGCCGTCGTGCAGAACGAAGTCGCGCTGCGTATTGAGGTCATAGAAAATCGTCTGATCAGATTTCATCAGGTTGACTCAGAAGTGCTCGGGCTCATGTTCGCGCCGATTGTCGCGTTCCAGCTGCAACGTCAGATGATGGATGTCGAACTTGCTTTGCAGCAAGTGGCACATCTCGGCGAGCACACGATCGCGATCGGCGTCGGCCGCGACTACCGCATGCGCTGACAGCGCGATCTGCCGCGTCGTCAGACACCAGACGTGCAGGTCGTGAACTTCTTCGGTGCCACTGACAGCCAGCAGGTCGGTGCGCATTTCGTCGAGGTCGATATGTCGCGGCACCGATTCCATCAGAATATCCACGCCCTCGCGTACGAGACCCCACGACCCGTACAGCACCAGGCCTCCTATCAATATGCTCACTGCGGGGTCGGCCTGCATCCATCCGGTGAAATAATTCAGCGCGCCGGAAGCGAGCACGCCGATCGAGCCGATCAGGTCGGAAATGACGTGGACGAATACGGCGCGCATCGCCATTCCGTGCTTGTGACCACCGTGAGTCTCGGTCGAGGTCATCCACGCGGAGAAAGTATTCACGCAGATTCCAACAATCGCGATAGCCATCACGGGCAGCCCCGAGACGGGATGTGGGTTTCGCAGGCGCTCGAATGCTTCGATCCAGATGAAGACCACCAGCACCCAGAGGAACAAGCCGTTGAGCAGTGCGCCGAGGATTTCCGCGCGAAGGTAGCCGTAGGTTTTCGCCGACGATGCGGGCCGCGTCGAGATCCACAACGTCAGCATGCCAAGGCAGAGCGCGGCGATGTCGGTGAGCATGTGGACCGCGTCGGAAAGCAGCGCGAGGCTGCCGGTCAGATAGCCGCCGACGAGCTCGGTAAGGAGGTATGCCGACGTGACGCCGAGGACGATTAGCAGGCGGCGCTGATCCGACCGCGCATGCGCCCGCGGTTCGTGATTGTCCATCGGGGTCCGCATTGTTTAATCATAGTGGATCAGCGAGAAGCAGTTCACTGGCGCGAGGCGCTCGCGTCCTTTGAGCGCGTCGAGCTCGACCACGAACGCGCATCCGATCATGTTGCCGCCGAGCTTGGCCACAAGATGCATTGCTGCGGCAGCGGTGCCTCCGGTCGCGAGCAGGTCATCGACGAGCAGCACGCGACCCTTGCCCGCGAGCGCATCCTGATGCATCTGCAGCGAGGCGCTGCCGTACTCGAGATCGTACGCCTGATCGTAAGTGTGGAACGGGAGCTTGCCGGGCTTGCGCGCGATCGCGAGGCCCACGCCCAATCGATACGCGACGGGCGCGCCGACGATAAAGCCGCGCGACTCGATTCCAACCACGGCATCAACTTTGCCCAGATAAGGCTCGGCCAGCTGATCGACTACAGCGGCGAAACCTCGTGCATCGGCGATCAGCGGCGTGAAGTCCCTGAACATTATTCCGGGCTTGGGAAAGTCCGGGATGTTGCGAATCAGCTTTTTGATTTCTTCGGCAGTCATCCTTGATTCCATCGCACTGGTTTCGTGAAACAGTCTCGCGTGCGGTGGTCAAAGATACTAGCTGCCGCCGGCCGCGGCAAAGCTGATTCCATCGGAAGTCGCGGGCTCGGGCAGATAGGCGAGAGGATTCTCGGCGATGTTGTCACGCCGCACTTCGAAGTGCAGATTCGCGCCGGTGGTTCGTCCGGAGCGCCCGATCTCGCCGATCTCCTGTCCGCGCGTGACGCGCGCGCCTTCGCTGACCAGGTTGCGCGAGTTGTGCCCGTATACGGTTGCGTACTCGTCGTCGTGACGAATGATCACCGTGTTGCCGTAGCCGTGAAGAGTGCCCGAAAAGATCACGACGCCACTATCGGCTGCAAGAACGGGAGTGCCGACCGGCGCCGCGATATCGACGCCGCTGTGCATCGCGCCGTTGCGAATTCCGAATCCCGACGACACCACCCCTTGCTGCACCGGCCACAGGAATTGGCGCGACGCGCGTTCGCCGGTGTACCGATGCACTCCGCTGGACGCAGTCCCGATAGACACGGCGCGATATGTGCCCGGAATCGTCAGCACCTGGCCGACGCGCAGCTCGCGCGGATCGCTGAGTCCGTTCGCCGTCATCAGGCGTCCAACGCTGACGCCGTATTCCGTCGCGATATGGTAAAGAGTCTCGCCTGGTGCGACGACGTGAGAGACAGGGCGTTGCGGACCGATGGGAAGTTGCGTCGAAGGCGATGAGCTGTCGCCGCATCCGGCGAGCGCAATCGAAATCGCGAGCGCGAGCACCACGCTCGTGCGCGAAATCCGTCGCGTAAGTTTAGTCCCCGCCTCGGGTCACTTCATCCGCCGTCCGATCACCCCCCGCACCACATCCCTGCGGGTCCAGTGAAATACGAAATTATCAGTACGTTAGTCCTGGAAGCCGTGTTTGCCGGTCATCTTCACGAATCGGCACTCGCCGAAATACTCCTCGTTCCAGTGCCCGGTCTTGTGACTGATGCGCACCAGGGTCTGGAGTTCGTCTTCGCCAATCGGCGCAATCAGCCGGCCCTGCGGGCGTCAATTGATTCAGCAGCGGCAGCGCGATCCCGGGCATCGCAGCAGTCACCATGACGACGTCGAAGGGCGCCTCCTCGGGCCAGCCATCGGAGCCGTCGCCGCATCGGAGATAGACGTTGCTGACGCCCAGCGAGTTGAGAATCACGCGGGCGCGATCGTGAAGATGTAGGTTGAGCTCGACCGAATAGACAGTGCGCGCGAGCTGTGCAAGCACGGCAGTCTGGTAGCCGGAGCCGGTGCCGACTTCGAGAACTTTTTCGGTGCCCGTCAGTTCGGCGACCTCGCTCATCAGCGCGACCATGTACGGCTGCGAAATAGTCTGCGAGTCGCCAATCGGCAGCGGGCCGTCGTCGTAGGCGTGGTCGTGAAGCTCCGCGGGAAGGAATCGATGGCGCGGGACAGTGCGCATCGCGGCTAGCACGCGCGGATCTTTGATGCCGCGGCGTTCGAGTTGCTCGAGCACCATCCGCTCGCGCGCGCTTTCGAGATCAATCGCCATCGCTGGCATCATTATACAGATACGTCGGCCAACGAATAAGGTATCAGGAGAGATTGCGCGCAGGAGAGTTGGGGATGCCGTTTTTCGATTCAGCGGGGATCAAAATTCACTTCCAGGACGCCGGCTCGGGCGAGGCCGTGATGCTGGTGCATGGCTTTACCTCGACGGCGGAGCACAACTGGGGCGGCACCGGATGGATCGCGGCGCTGTCGAAGAAGTATCGCGTGATTGCGATCGACGTGCGCGGGCATGGACTCAGCGACAAGCCGCATACTGCCGCGGCGTACGGCTACGCGAGTATGGGTGCGGACGTGACGCGCCTGATGGACCATCTCGGAATCGAGCGCGCGATGCTGGTGGGCTACTCGATGGGCTCGAGCATCGCGATCGAGCTGATGCTGTCGCATCCGGAGCGCTTCCGCGCGATCGTGCTCGGCGGAATCGCGTACGACGATGGTCTGGAAGACAAAGCGGATCGCGACGCGATTGCAGAGGCCTACCGCGCTGACGATCCGTCGACGATTAAAAGTCCAGTGGCGAAAGCGTATCGGAGATTCGCGGAGTCGATGCCCAACGACCTGAAGGCGCTGGCCGCGTTGATCGACGCGGATCGTGCGCCGTTCGATCCCGCCAGGTTATCAGCAGTGCGAATGCCGGTGCTGATTGTCGTGGGGACCAACGACAATGCTATCGGAGATCCGAAGCCGCTGGCAAAGATGATCCCGCGAGCGAGGCTGGTGATGCTCGAAGGGCGCGACCACATGACGGCGCCGAGTGATGAGCGATTCAAGCAGGCCGTCCTCGATTTTATGCGAGCCGCTCCCCTCTAGCAGATGAAGATGAGACGACGGTGCAGTTGGAGCGCCTATTTAATCGGCGCTGCACAAAAAGTTTGCAGCAAGTGTGACTCTTAGCTTCCTCTGATCGACTGCCTGAGAAGAATCCGGCCGTTCCAAGTGTATTGCAAAATGAAATTGCCTGCATTGTAAGCTGCATTGTCTGTGAATTGATCAAAGTCAAGGCAGCATTTCAAGCAATTCAATTTGCAAAGCTATTAGTTGCGCACCGTTAGGCTTCCCTCACTGTCCGCTGTTGCTTATCAAACTAGCGCTAGTGGCATAGTTCCTGCTGCCGTCCGGCGGAAGAGAGTCCTACTGGGGAACGACCTAGAACTAGCCGGGGAGTTGAGAGCAACGCGCAACCCGAGCCCAAACACAAAGGTGTAAGGATGGCCGAATCAACAGAACCAAAGATGAAACCGACCTTGGGATTGACCGGAGTTACGGTCAATGCGATGGCGCTGATTGCGCCGGGAGCCTTCCTATGGATTACCTTCGTAGTCCAGGCCGGGTATGCGTATCCGTCCGGCGTTGCGATGTGGGCCGGTATTTTCGCCGCCCTTATGCTCGCATACGCGACGGCGGTGTCTTATTCGGAGCTCGCCAAGCTCTATCCGGGGGCAGGCAGCTCCTACTTCTTCGCTGAGCAAGCATTCCTCAGCAAGACGGAGGCGTACAAGTTCGCGCGCGTCGCCAAATTCATAATGGGATGGGCGTCGCATCTGTACTACTGGGTCTATCCTGGCGCGATGGTCGCGACGATCGGGATCATGATCGGATACATCGTGGGCAATTTTGCGCCTGACACTATGAACGCCGGCACACCAGGCCCCGTGTTCATGGCGCTGGTGGCGATCATCTCCGCTTTCGGAATTGCATACATTGCGTTTCGCGGGGTGAACGGATCGACCATGGTCAATATCGCGATCAATGCAATTCAAATCGCAGCGCTGCTGTTCTTCTCAGCATTGGCGATCGCGTACCGCCTGGGACATCCCGAGGGATCCACGGGCCTTGCGCTCGATGGCACCAAGAAGGTGTTGCACTACGCCTTGAGTGGAGACACACCCGCGCATCCGAGTGCTTTATCGGTCATCGCGCCGCATAACTTCAGCTACGTGATGTTGCAGGCGACGATCGCGATATTCCTGCTGGTCGGATTCGAGTCGGTGACCGCACTGGGCGAGGAAGCCAAGGACCCGAAGAGAGATATTCCTCGCGGGGTTCTGCTCTCGCTGACTATCCAGGGTTTGTTCTGTTACATGTTCGAGTACTTCGCCGCTAACTACTTCATGAGCAGCGCCTATAGCCTCGCTGACGCGAAAGGGTCTGCGGCGCCAATCGGCGACATGATGACGATCATCGGCAATGCGCTGCTCGGCGGCCATGGCCAGGCCTTCATGATGCTAGAAGCATTGACAGTGTTCCTGGCGCTGATAGGTACGACACTTAGCTGTATCAATACCGGCGCCCGAGTGACTTATGCGATGGGCCGCGACGCCGAAGTGCCGGAGCATTTCGGGATGCTGCATGGCGAGAACCTGACACCGCATCGTACGATTTGGACGCTGGCGGCGATTTCGGCCGTGCTGGGTGCATACGCGGCGCTGTATTTCTTCGCTGGGTCTTCCGCGCCGGACGATAAGACTATCGCCACGCTGCCGCATAACCTGTGGTACGCGATCGGAATGAGCTCGAACGCGTCGCTCGCGGCTTTGCCGAACGGACTGGCGCTGGTCACTCTGATCTCAAACTTCGGAACGTTTATAGTCTATGGGTTAACCAATGTGTGCTGCATCGTGGCCTACCGAGAGCATCATATGTTCCACGGTCTGAAGCATATGGTGATACCGGTGTTCGGCGCGCTGGCGAACTTTGCCTGCATGGCCTTCTACATCATTGGACCAATGGAAGGACTTGGCAGCGTGAAGGAGCCACTGATGGCAGTTGGAATCGCGGTGTTGTGGGGAGCCTATGGAGCATTCTATTTCATGCGCAACTCGAAGAAACTCGGAAGGGATACGCTGTCGGCGAAAGTTAAGCCGGCATAATTGACTGAGCCTCCGCTGTTCGGGCGGGCGTCACCATCAAAGGTCTTACGGGGACCGGTGGGCCGCCCGCACGGTTTTTTGCGGGGGTCGCGCTTAGCTGTATTCGAGCGGACCTGACCCCATCAAGAAACTATCAAAGAGATAATCGCCTGCGCGGCGGGCGGCAGGGGTAACCCCCTCACCCAGTGAGAAAGTGAAAGCGCAAAGTGTGTGGGGCGCGCTACTTTGCGCAGGGTAAAGGGGGGACAGGAGGGCCCCAGCCGGGAGGGGGACCAGGAGCTGGGGCGCGAACGGGATCGCAAGCTTTGTTATTGGACGATGACTCGTTGGACGGCGGTGATTTTGGCGTCGTCGCCGAAGGCGCGGCGGAGGTCTTCGGCTTCCTCCCATGCTTCGTCTTCGTTGTCGGTCTCGACTAGCAGGCCCATCTGTTTACCGCCGTAACTGACACTCACGTAGTGCCATTGGCTATCGAGCAAGCCGGGCTCGTCGTTAAAGAATTCGCCGATTGTTGCCGCGCTGTCGTTTTTATTCATCAGTCTACTGCCTATGGGTTGGGACCTATTGTTTCTCTGATCGTTGCATTCAAGTCACCGGGCTTGAAGGTCGCGATTACCAGCAGGAATTGCTCGAAGGTCATGCCGAGATTGCGAAATCCCCCCTGGCAAAAGAGAAATGCGTAGAGGTCGAGGACTTCGTCGGCGATAGCCACGGGCATGGTCGGCGCAGTGGTTGCGATCGGGAATTCGCGCAGTTCGGGGCCATGAAATTTCTCACCGATGATCCTGAAACGCTTTGCTTCGATCGGCTTGTTCCTGACCTCCGGCAATTGCGAAGGGCTGGCTTCTGGGGACATTTTGGCTTCCTCCCAAAATATGTCGTCCGGTATTCGAGATGGCGGCGAGCAGGCGTTTTGGATCGCCAAGATCGCTCCAGGTGACGCCTTTGACGGGTAGAACCGAGAACTGCGCTGGGAACGCAGCCAGCACGCTCGCAGAGAAATCTGCGGAAGGCAGATGACGATAGATGCTTTGAAGAATTTCCGCTTCCGCAGCGCCACCGAAGAAGGGTCGGACGTCAGCGACGGCGGCGTACAAGTCGGGTAATGCTTTGGCGATCAAGGAGAGCAGCGTCGTGGTGTTTGCGATGAGAACGAAGCTGTTCCAGAGATAGTTGCGGTCGTACAGTTGGAGCGCGACCTCGCGCGAAGGTTTCTCGAGGAAGCGGCGAATCCGGCTGATCTTGCAGGTGCCGGCACCCGGCAGCGATAGAGGAGAGCCCGGCTCGATCCATCCGTACTCAGTCTCAGGACCGTCGGGCGCAATTCCTAACAGCACCGTCAACTGGGGCGAGCAATCGACCGCGCGTAGGGCGGTGTAGACATGGTGCATGAAGAGGGTGTCGTCGCTGATGTAGTGGTCAGAGGGGAAGATCGCGACGGGCCCGGTGTGTCCAGTCTCAGCAAGGCGGAGCAACGCGCACAGGATCGCAGGCGCGGTGCCACGATTCTCAGGCTGGACGAACAAATTTGCGGATGGAGTTCCGTTGAGCAGCGGAGTGTAAAACTGCCGATGCGCGCGATTGAGCACGGTCAAGGTTTGCGACGGAGGAATCAGCATCGAGACTCGACGCGTGGTCTGTTCGAGCAGGGTCTTGCCCTCAAACAGTGGACAGAACTGCTTGGGCAGGTGATAGCCGAAAACTTCGCGGGTGAAGGTACTGAGGCGTACGCCGTCGCCTCCGGCGAGAATCAGTGCCGCGTATTTGGAGTCATCGAAATTTGAGGTCGTCAGTAAGCGTGGTTCCAGTTTCCCATCGTGACTGGTCGCTCCGGGCATTTATCTATCTCTCCCTCTCTATGCTCAGTGGGGCGGGTCAACGAGATTTTGCTTCGGATGTAGCGGCAATCAAGCAAGCTATATGCCGCGATATAATGTAGGCGGCGGACGGATAGCGGTCAGGCGAGGTCGTGAAACAAGTAGTTTTTTCTTGATTATTGCGGATTACATAATTTGACTGAGCCGAAAGGATGTCGTCGGTAGCAGACGTACGAAGCCATGATCACCCCTGGCGCGGACAGGTAATTAATTCATGGTAGCTCTGTAATTTGTAAATCTTACCTAACGGCACCAGAAAAACCTAAGAGTTTGCGGACAATTTGTTGGCCCTGCTCTTGCTGATTCAGCCTTGGTTTAAACGTATTCACCTAACAAACAGCAGCCTGTGACTCCTGGCGAGATGTGGTCCTCCGATGAATGGCACAATCAGAACGATGCCCGGAAACCCTTACCCGCAGGGGGCAAACTCGGATGGAGCGGGCGTAAACTTTTCGCTGTTCAGTGAAAACGCGACCGGCGTAGAGCTTTGTCTTTACGATGATCGCGACGAAAACCTGGAAACCGCCCGAATCACGATTACAGAGCAGACCGATTGTGTCTGGCATATCTATTTGCAAGGGGCGAAGCCTGGCTTGCGGTATGGCTATCGGGTGCAGGGACCTTACGATCCGAACAGCGGGCATCGCTTCAATCCGGCGAAGCTGCTGATAGATCCGTACGCCAAATCGATCGACGGCACCCTGCGGTGGGACGATGCGCTGTTCGGCTACACGATTGGGCATCCCGATCAAGATTTGAGCCGCGACGATCGCGACAGTGCGCCGTTCGTACCGAAGAGTGTCGTGGTCGATCGCTACTTCGACTGGCGCAACGATTCGCAACTGCACATCCCGTGGCATGAGACGATAATTTACGAGCTGCACGTCAAGGGCTTTACGATGCAGCATCCGGAGATACCGGCCGACCTGCGCGGCACCTATGCGGGGCTGGCGCATCCGGCGGCGATTGACTACCTGAAAAAACTTGGAATCACGTCGGTTGAGCTGATGCCGATACATCATTCGGTCGCAGACAGGCATCTGCTGGAGCGCGGGCTTACCAACTACTGGGGCTACAACTCGATTGGATTTTTCGCACCCGACGCGCGCTTCTCAGCCGCGGGTTCTGCCGGCGATCAGGTGGCGGAATTCAAGAACATGGTGCGGAGTCTCCACAGCGCCGGCCTCGAAGTAATCCTGGACGTGGTCTACAACCATACTGCGGAGGGTAACCATCTCGGGCCGACGGTCTCGTTCAGGGGAATCGACAACACGGCGTACTATCGGGCGGTCGATGGACAGCCTCGCTACTACATGGATTACACCGGATGCGGCAATACGTTGAACATGCGGCATCCGCGAGCGCTGCAGTTGCTGATGGACAGTCTGCGCTACTGGGTTACGGAGATGCACGTCGATGGTTTTCGATTCGATCTGGCAGCGGCGCTGGCGCGAGAGTTACACGAAGTCGATCGCCTCGGCGCGTTCTTCGATATCATTCACCAGGATCCTACCTTGTCGCAGGTTAAGCTGATCGCGGAGCCGTGGGACTTGGGCGAGGGCGGGTACCAGGTCGGCAACTTCCCGGTGTTGTGGTCGGAGTGGAACGGTCGCTATCGCGACTGCGTCCGCGATTATTGGCGAGGATCCGATCAAGGCATAGCAGAGTTTGCGTCGCGGCTGACCGGCAGCTCGGACCTATACGAATCGGGCGGGCGCAAGCCGTACGCCAGCATAAATTTTCTGACCGCGCATGACGGCTTCACGTTGAACGACCTGGTCAGCTACAACGAGCGGCATAACGAAAACAACGGCGAAGAGAATCGCGACGGCGAGTCCAACAATCGATCGTGGAACTGCGGCGTCGAAGGACCTGCTGGCGACAAACGGGAGGTAAACGTATTGCGCGCGCGTCAGAAGCGCAATTTTCTCGCGACGCTATTCCTGTCGCTGGGCGTTCCGATGCTGCTTGCGGGCGACGAGTTAGGGCGTACGCAACGCGGCAACAATAACGGGTACTGCCAGGACAATGAGATTTCGTGGCTGGACTGGGAAAATGTAGATCTCAAGCAACTCGAGTTTGCCAAAGAACTCATCCAGTTTCGCAAGGAACATCCGGTATTTTGCCGGCGAAAGTGGTTTCAGGGAAAATCAATTCGCGGCGGCGATGTGAACGATCTGGCGTGGTTTCGTCCTGACGGAGAACAGATGTCGGATGAAGACTGGGGCGCAGGTTTCGCGAAGTCGCTCGGGGTGTTCCTCAACGGCGACGAAATTCCCAGCGTCGACGCTGCCGGGCGTCGCGTGCTGGATCAATCCTTCTATCTAATCTTCAATGCTCATTGGGAGCCGGTCGAATTTATACTGCCGCCGGAAATCTGGGGGCAAAGCTGGACGCGGGTGCTGGATACCAGGAACGGGGACGCGCCCGCGGAAGATAACTGGCAGCGAGCGGCGGGAACCAAAATCAATATCGAATCACGTTCGCTCGTTGTGATGAGCCGTGTTGCGTGAATCGCGATCCGCTATCTACTTACCGCATCCAGCTGAATAGCCAGTTCGGGTTCGACGATGCGGCAGGAGATCATTCCGTACCTGGAAGAACTAGGTATTGACTATCTCTATTGCTCACCGCTTTTGCAGGCGGCGCCGGGCAGCACTCATGGCTACGACGTGGTCGATCACTCGAAGGTCAGCCGCGAGTTAGGCGGCGAGCGCGGTTACTATCAAATGTGCGCGGCGCTCGAGCGCGCGAAAATGAGCCAGATGCTCGACATCGTGCCTAACCACATGGCGATCCATCGCGAAAATCCATGGTGGTGGGACGTGCTTGAGAATGGACCGTCGAGCGCGTACGCGGACTTCTTCGATGTCGATTGGGAACCGCCGGAACACCGCATCCACAATACCGTGCTGATGCCGGTGCTAGAGGATCAATACGGAATCCTGCTCGAGGCGGGAAAATTGAAAGTCGTGCGCGATGGCGGCGCCTTCGAAGTGCGCAACGGCGACAAGGTGTTCCCAGTTGCGCCGCGATCGTTGCGGCTGATTCTTGCTCCGGCGGCGCAGAACAGCGGGAGCGATGCACTCGCATTTCTGGCCGATGGATTCGACGCGTTGCCGTCGCCGGCCTCGACCGATCTCGCGAGCATCACGCGGCGGCATCGCGACAAAAAACTGTTAGCGGAGATGTTGGCGAAGCTACTGAACGAAGACGCCACGGCCGCCAATGCGGTTGACCAGGTGCTTGAGCAAGTGAACGCCAATCCCGATCTGCTGCACGAATTTCTCGAGCAGCAGAACTATCGCGTCGCGTATTGGCGCATGGCTGCGCGCGATCTCGGTTACCGCCGCTTCTTCGATATCAATTCGCTGGTCGGTCTCAGAATCGAGAACGAACGGGTTTTCTACGCAACCCATAAGCTGGTGATGCGGTGGGTTGCCGAAGGTCGTTTGCAGGGACTGCGGGTCGATCATCCCGACGGATTGCGCGATCCGCTGGAATATTTTCAGCGCTTGCGGGCGGCGTGCCCCGACACCTGGATCGTCGCCGAAAAGATTCTCCTTGGCTCTGAGAGCCTGCGTCAGTCGTGGCAGATCGAAGGCACCACCGGCTACGACTTTTTGAATATCGCGGGGCGATTGTTTGTCGATCCCGCCGGCGCTCAGCCGTTGACGGAGTTTTATCGAGAGTTCACCGGTGAGTCGGCCGACTACGCCGCGCTGGTTCGCGCGCGCAAGCAATTTGCGATGCGCGATACGCTCGGCAGTGAAATCAACACGCTCACCGCGATGATGCTGGACTTGTGCGAGGCTGACCGGCTGCATCGCGACTACACGCGTCACGAAGCGCATGAGGTTATTCGGGCGACGATGGCGTGCCTGCCCATTTATCGCACGTACGTTCGCGAGTCCGGTGAAGTCGCTCCTGAAGATGAATGTCAAATTTCGAGCGCAGTCGAGGCGGCCAAAGCGTACCGGTCGGACCTCGATGCGCGACTGTTCGATTTCCTGCGCGATATTCTGTCGCTCCGAACCGGCGGAAAGATGGGTGCGGAGCTGGCGCTTCGATTTCAGCAGATTTCGGCTGCGGTGATGGCGAAAGGCGTCGAAGACACCGCTTTCTACTCCTTCAACCGGATGCTCGCGCTCAACGAAGTCGGCGGCGATCCGGATTGCTTTGCCGTCGCGCCCGCGGAATTCATCGCGTGGTGCCGCAAGATGCATCGTCACTGGCCGCGCACGATGCTGGCGACGTCGACCCACGACACCAAGCGCAGCGAAGATGTGCGGTCGCGGCTGTTTCTTCTCTCGGAGGAACCTCAGCAATGGAGCCGCGCAGTTAGCCAATGGGCCGCGATCAACGAGCGTCATCGCACGGGCGAGATGCCGGATCGAAATTTCGAATATCATCTATATCAGTCGATGGTCGGCGCGTGGCCGATCGAAAAATCGCGACTGATCGCATACGCGGAAAAGGCGGCGCGCGAGGCCAAGGTCCATACGTCGTGGACCGACCCGGCGCCCGCTTATGAAGACGCGGTGCGGAAATTTATCGAGGGCATCTACGACGATTCTGCTTTCATCGGGGCGCTGGATAAATTTGTTGCCTCGCTGATTCACCCCGGGCGAATAAATTCGCTCGCGCAAACGTTGTTGAAAATTACCGCGCCGGGCGTGCCGGACTTTTACCAAGGCACCGAGCTGTGGAATCTCGCGCTGGTCGATCCGGACAATCGCCGGCCGCAGGATTTCGATCTGCGGCGACGAATGCTCGCCGATCTCAGAAGCGCTACACCTGAGCAGGTGATGAGACGCTTCGACGAGGGGATGCCCAAGCTGTGGCTCATCCGGCAGGGCCTTGCGCTGCGCAAACAGCATCCGGAATGGTTCGGCCCGCAGGCCGGAATCGAGCCGCTCGAAGTTCGCGGAGCCGGACGCGATCACGTCGTGGCATTCATTCGCGGGGAGTCGGTGGTGACGATCGTGCCTCGGCTGGTGGCGAAGCTGGGCGGCGATTGGCGCGACACTGAAGTGGAACTGCCGCGCGGCGAATGGATTAACCATATGACTGGCGCGCGATTGGGTGGTGGACGCATAAAACTCGCCGAGCTGATGCGACGATTTCCAGTTGCGTTGCTCGCGTGCGAAGGGACCTAGCCGTGAATCGGCGGATTGTGTGGGCGCCGTCGGCAGCAAGCGTCGCGATGGTCACGGCGAATGAGCGCGTCGAGATGCATCGAGCGAGTGGCGGATGGTGGCGCGCGGAATTGAGTCCTGAACTGTCGCGCGCCGACTACGCCTTCAGTCTCGACGACGGTCCGCCTTTGCCCGATCCGCGATCGCTGTATCAGCCGCATGGCGTGCACGGGTTGTCGCGGCCGGTCGATCATTCTGCTTTCGAATGGCGCAATACGAAATGGCAAGCCGCGCCGTTATCGTCGGCGATCATCTACGAGTGTCACGTAGGCACGTTCACGGCGTCGGGTACGTTTGACGCTGCGATCGATCGCCTTGGCCATCTGTGCGAGCTAGGTGTGACTCACATCGAGTTGATGCCGGTGGCCGAATTTTCGGGCGCGCGCGGGTGGGGTTACGACGGAGTCGATCTTTTCGCGCCGCATCATTCCTACGGCGGCCCCGACGCGATGAAGCGACTGGTCGATGCGGCGCATGGGCATGGCCTCGGCGTTATTCTCGACGTCGTTTACAACCATCTCGGCCCGGAAGGGAGCTATCATCGCAAAATTCGGTCCTTATTTCACAAATCGCTATCGCACGCCGTGGGGCGATGCGGTTAACCTCGACGACAGGGACAGCGACGAGGTCCGCCGATTTTTCTGCGACAACGCGTTGATGTGGCTGCGCGACTATCGCGTCGACGGTTTGCGCATCGACGCGATTCACGCAATTTTCGACGCCTCCGCGATTCACTTTCTCGAGCAACTCGGCGCGGAGGTCCGTCAGCTCGAGGCCGAAGCGGGGCGCCACCTGGTGGTGATTGCGGAGAGCGATCTCAATCAACCGCAAATCGTCGCGGCGCGCGAGGCGGGTGGCTACGGCCTGGACGCACAATGGAACGACGATTTTCATCACGCCCTGTATACCATTCTGACGGGAGAGACGGCCGGCTACCTGGCGGACTTCGGATCGATCGCGCAGCTCGCGAAATGCGTTACGCGCGGCTTCGTATACGATGGTACGTATTCGAAGAGTCGCCGACGGAGGCATGGCAGGCCGGTGCTCGGGCTTTCGGCGCATCGATTTGTCGCGTTCACGCAGAATCACGATCAGGTTGGCAATCGCGCGATGGGCGAGCGTCTTGGGCATCTGGTGACGATGGATCAACTCAAAATTTCCGCGGCGCTTTTGATGACGTCGCCGTTTATCCCGATGTTGTTTCAAGGCGAGGAATGGAACGCGTCGAGTCCGTTTCAGTACTTCACCGATCATCAGGATTCGGCGCTGGCTGAGTCTGTCCGCAAAGGCCGGCGCGCGGAATTTGCACATTTCGTTGCAAAGGAATCGGACGTTCCCGATCCGCAAGCATTGCAGACGTTCGAGCGATCCAAGCTGGACTGGGACGAGCGCGAGCGTGGCGAGCATCGCGAGATTCTCGAGTGGTATCGGCAACTGATCGATCTTCGCCGACGCGTTCGCGACTTCGAGAACGGCGAACTCAAACTGGATGCGGTAAAGTTCGACGAAGCAGCCCGCTGGATATGCGTGAGTCGCGGCGAGTCTCTCGTGATTTGCAATTTCGCGACGAGTCCGCAGCGCGTCCCGATTGCGCAGGAGGCGAATCGCTTGCGCGTCGCGCTCGCGTCGAAACACGGCGTTCGAGTGGACGGCATCACGATCGAGCTGCCGCCGGTTTCCGTCGCGATCTTGACGCCTAAAGACGACGCTCGTTCATAAGGAGGTTCGAGTGAGTAGTCCGATCGAGAACTATGCGCTGATCGGAAACCTGCGCACGGCGGCGCTGGTTGACCGAACGGGTTCGATCGATTGGTTATGTTTGCCCCGGTTTGATTCGGGCGCGTGCTTCGCGGCCCTTCTCGGAGACGAGACAAACGGCCACTGGCTTTTGGCGCCGCAGGGTGACGTCAAGCAAATCCGGCGGAAGTATCGTGACGAGACGCTCATCCTCGAGACCGAGTTTGAGACTGAAAGCGGTATCGCGACAGTAATCGACTTCATGACGGTTGCAGAACGCTCGGACCGGGTCGATTTGATTCGAATCGTGAAAGGCATTCGGGGGCAGGTGCCGATGCGCACGGAAATAATTCTCCGCTTTGACTACGGGCGCACGATCCCATGGGTGCGAAAACGCGACTATGGTCTCAGCGCAGTCTCGGGGCCAAGCGCGATCGCTTTCCGAACCGCGGTACCTCTGAGTAGCAAGGACTATACGACCTTTAGCGAATTTACTATCAGCGAAGGTCAAACTGAGACGTTCAGATTGACCAGTTATCCTTCGCACGAAGACGAACCGGGTGACGCGCAGCCGCTCAACATGCTATCGGCGACCGAGCAACGATGGCGCGATTGGTCGGGCCGCTGCACTTGCCAGGGCGAATGGCGAGAGCCGGTATTGCGGTCGCTGATCACTCTGAAGGCTCTCACATATAGGCCAACTGGAGGTATCCTTGCGGCGCCGACGACTTCGCTACCCGAGAGTCTCGGCGGTCCGCGCAATTGGGACTACCGATACTGCTGGCTGCGCGATTCTACTTTCACTCTCTACGCACTATTGATTTCTGGCTATATCGATGAGGCGCGAGAGTGGCGCGAATGGCTACTCAGAGCAATAGCTGGTCATCCGCAAGATACTCAGATCATGTATGGAGTCGCCGGCGAGCGAATGCTCATTGAGTCGGAGATTCCGTGGCTGAGTGGCTATGAGAAGAGCGCTCCAGTGCGTATAGGCAACGCCGCGCATCAGCAGTTTCAGCTCGACGTTTATGGCGAGGTGATCGACACGCTGCACGTCGCGCGCAAGTACAAACTGGAACGCAACGATGACGCCTGGCGCTTGCAGACTGGGCTGATGGATTTCCTCGAATCGGGCTGGAAGGAGCCTGACGAAGGAATCTGGGAGGTGCGTGGCCCTCGGCGAAATTTCACGCACTCGAAGGTGATGGCGTGGGTCGCGGTCGATCGATCGGTGAAAGAGATTCACCACGGCTTTGGCGATGGCCCGATCGATCGCTGGCGAGCGCTGCGCGACGAAATTCATCGCGACGTCTGCAGCCGTGGCTTCGATCCAGAGCGCAATGCGTTCGTCCAATACTATGGCTCGAAATCTCTCGACGCGTCGCTGCTGATGATGCCGCTGGTCGGTTTCCTGCCCGCAAATGATCCGCGCGTAGTTTCAACGGTCGCAGCAATCGAGCGAGAACTGATCTACAAAGGACTGGTGCTCAGATATCCGACCGAGACCGGCGTCGATGGCCTCCCGCCGGGGGAGGGGGCGTTCATTCCGTGCACGTTCTGGCTCGCCGACAACTATTCGATGGCCGGCCGTCATAAAGAGGCGCGCGATCTCTACTTGCGTCTGCTCGATCTGCGCAATGACGTCGGCCTGCTCTCCGAAGAATATGATCCGGTCCTTCGCCGCCAGCTCGGAAATTTTCCACAAGCCTTCAGCCATGTGTCGCTGGTCAACACGGCGCACAATATTATGCCGGCTGAAGGTCCCGCGGAGCATCGAGCCGAGCATTGATCGATCGAACCGATGCGAGAGGATGCATCCAATGCGCACATCGACGCGACTTCTCGCACTGGCGCTTGCGATGTTGCTTGGCGGATGCCGCACCTCGCCGGAGCCTGACCAACTCAACATCGCGCTAGCAGTCTTCCCCGACGAAGCCGCGCGCTATGAATCGTTCGTCGCCGACTTCGAATCGCAGCATCACGTGCATGTGAAGGTGTTCGCGCAGACTTACACCGACATACTGCAGGCGATGCGGGTGCAAGCCGGGAGTCGTGGATCACTCGACCTGATTGAACTCGATCTCGCGATGCTGGGCGAGGCGCATAGTTACGCAGAACCTCTCGGACAGATCGTGTCGCCGACCGCGCGGGCGTTGTTTTCAAAAGAGGCGTGGGATGCGGCGACGATAAATCGGCAACTGTACTTTATTCCGCATCGGTTAATGTGGCAGGCGATGATCTACAATCGCGTCGAGGTGCCGAATCCGCCGGCGACCTGGGATGACCTCGAGCGGTTTGCACGCGAGCATCCGGGCAAGCTGGCGGTGAAGGGCGCGCGCTACGAGGGCGCGATCTGCGACGTGATGCCGTTCGTCTGGACGGCGGGCGGCAACGAATGCGCGCCGGATTCGACTGGATCGATCCGCGCGCTCGATTTTCTGCGGCAACTCGCGCCTGACTTGAACGAGGAGTCGGCGGTGTTTCGAGAGATGTCGGTACTCGAAGCGCAAGCGCGCGGCGCGGTGTGGATTCATTTCAACTGGCCGTTCGCGATTGGCTATCTGCATACCAAAGGCCTCGCGCCCAATGTCAATCTGAGCGCGCCCATTCCGGCGGGACCCGACGGCAGAGCAACGGCGCTCGGCGGCGGCTACCTTGCTATTCCGAATTCCGCGCCTCATCCGAAGCTCGCTGCGGAATTCATCGAGTATCTTCTGACGGCGGACACGCAAGCGAAGTTGAGCCGGGAACTTGGATGGTATGGGAGTGTTCCGCCGGCGCCGGGAAGCGAAGACGCAATTCTTTATGCCGGCTACACCGCGATGCGTCCGTTTGTGCGAGCGCGTCCGACGGTCGATTGCTATGCCGATCTGAGCGATCAATGGCGGCGTACGATCCGCGCGGTGCTTTTCGATGATGCTGCGCCGGCGTCCGCAGTCGCGTCTAACATTCTAGATGCGCATGACCGATGCGATTGCGCAGAGTCCGCTGGAGGTTCACATCTGTGAATGCCGCCGCAAAGCGACTGCGCATCGCCTTCGTCGTGGTGCCATGCATCTTCATGATCGCGATGCTCGTTTTGCCCGCGTTGAACGGCCTGATTCTTTCTTTCGATCATAACGGTCCGTCGCTGGCCAACTACAGGATTCTTTTCGATGATTCGATGTTCTGGCGCGCGCTTGCGAACAACCTGCTGGTGCCGTTCGGGAGCGTCATTGTCGAATTTGTACTCGGACTCGCGCTGGCATTGGCGCTGACGGCGCGACGCAGCCGGTCCGCAATAATAGAAACCGCGGCAATACTGCCGTTTGCGATACCAGAGATCGTCATCCTCACGCTCGCGCGCTACATCTTTATGCCGCGCGGATACTTGAACGGTGCGATCGCTGTCGCGGGGATGCATCCGCTGCCGTGGCTGAGTCCGCGCAGCTCGCTGGCGATGCTCACGGTCATCGTGGTTGACGCGTGGCACGTGACTCCGATCGTGATGCTGATGCTGATGGCGGGGTTGCAAACGATCCCCGACGAACTCTACGAAGCGGCACGCCTCGACGGCGCTGGAACGTTCGCGACGTTCAGGTTCGTCACGCTGCCGATGCTGATGCCGGCAATTGTTGGAGCGCTGATCCTGCGTGGAATCGATGCGCTGAGGATTTTCTCGACAGTGCTCGTACTGACTGGGCCAGAGGGAGTTCCTGTTCTCTCGACCTATTCGTACAGCTTGTGGGATGACGCGCAGAAACCGCACGAAGCGATGGCAGCTTCGATGATTCTGGCATTGATGGTCACCATGATCGGAGTCGGTGGCTTTGTGGCAGCGCGACGATTCTCGCGTGACGATGGTGAATTGGCGTGAAGCCAGGAGCGAGAGACGATACTGCCGACGGCAGTCTGCGGGTCGCACGCTTTGCATTGAACGCGTTTGTGATTGTGGGCGCCGCGCTGCCGCTCTACCTGCTTGCGAAACAATCGGTGACTCCTGAACTCGAGACCTTTGCGTGGCCGCCGAATTGGACGCCGCATCATCTGACGCTCGCTCATTTCATCAGCGTGTTCGCGGTCAACGAGCTTCGCAGCGCGGTTATTAGAAGCCTCGGTGTCGCGGCGGTTTCGGCGGCGATTGCGACATTGCTGGGTGCGATGCTGGCGCATGCGATGGCGCGCAGCTCGTTGGCGCAGCGCGTCGGATTTTCCACTGTGTCGGGGATAAGGCTGCTGCCGATGATCGCGGTCGCGATTCCGCTGGGGATAATTCTGGCGACCTTTGGAATTTACGATTCACCAACCGGAATCGGGCTGGCGATAGTTCATGCCGCGATCGCGATTCCGACGGCCGCGCTGACGTTGTACGCGGCATTCGTTGCGATTCCGCTCGAGATCGAAGAGGCGGCATGGATTGACGGTGCGTCGCCCTTGCGAATATTTCTGACGATCGATCTGCCGATGGCGCGCGGCGCAATCGCGACGGCTTTGATCCTGTGCTTCATCCTGAGCTGGGATGAATTTGGATTTGCGCTGCTCGTGCAACAGACCAATCGCACGCTTCCGCCGCTGCTTTACTACTACACGGTGTTCGGCAACGTCGGTCCCGCCAGTGCGCTTGCGCTGCTGATGATGATTCCGGCCATCTGCGTAGTTATCGCCTTGGGTCCGTCGTTGCGGGGAGCTTTGACGGCAGGGAGTTCGCGATGAGGCGCCTCCCCTATGGCTGACCTCGTCGTTCGGAACCTGACGCGTCGTTTCCTTTCTGGCGGAGGCGTTTTTGACGTTTCGCTGTCTGTGCAAAGCGGCGAGTTCGTGGTTTTGCTCGGTCCCTCAGGATGTGGCAAGACCACGTTGCTGCGGATGATCGCCGGGCTTGAGTTTCCTGATAGTGGCGAGATTCAAATCGGCGGAACGAATCAGGCCGGCAACACGACGCATCGCGAGGCGATCGCGATGGTGTTTCAGAATTTCGCGCTCTATCCCCACATGACGGTGTTTCAGAACATCGCGTTTCCGTTGAAACTGCGACACGTCGCGCGCGAGGAAACCGAACGGCGAGTGAAGGAGAGCGCGGGCAAGGCTGGACTTACCGTCGATCTCAAACGCTATCCGCGCGAACTCTCGGGGGAGAACGGCAGCGCGTCGCGCTTGCACGCGCGCTGGTGCGCGAGCCGGAAATCATTTTGATGGACGAGGCGCTCGCGAGTCTCGACGCACAATTGCGCGCTTCGCTGCGGATCGAGCTGAAGGACTTTCAGCGCCGCACTGGCCGCACTTTCGTGTACGTGACGCACGACCAGGTCGAAGCGCTCGCGCTGGCGGACAGGCTGGTGGTGATGCGCAAGGGGAGAGTCGAGCAGGTGGGGGGGCCTCAAGAGGTTTTCGATCGGCCGCAGAGCGAGTTTGTTGCGGCGTTCGTCGGCAACCCTCCGATGAACTTCTTTGTTGCGGAGAGGGCAGCGAGCGGAAGCCTCACCGTCGACGGCGTCGATTTTAAAATCAAAGCGCCTGAGGGCTATGCGCAGATCAAGGTCGGGATTCGTCCTAATGATTTGAATCTGGAAGCGGGCGACGGGCGCGTTGCGATCGAGGTCGTGGTCGAGAGTGTCGAATTCTCAGGCGCTACTTACATCGTCTACGCGAAGTTAGGAAGTAATCCGATTCGAGCGGAGTTGTCGCGACGGGTCGAAGCAGGCGCGCGTCTGACGCTGTATTTTGATCCCGCGCGAGTGCATCTGTTTGATCCGTCGACAGGCCGGCGGATCGGTGCTGCTTAGTTATTCGACGGCACGCCGGTGATGGTGTCTGCGTGGAGGAACATATACCTGGCTTTGACTCTGTTGTAGCTGGTGCTGCTGCCACGCCCACAATCCAACGGCGAGCGCACCGACGACAGCGGCACCGATCAGCGCCGAGCGTTCTGTGTTCGGGTCGACGTATCCGATTGTTCCACTCCGGCGGCGGCGCGCCTTGAGGGTAATAGTTCTGCGGCGGAATGGGCTGCGACGAATATCCTTGGGGTGGAACGGCCGAAGTCGAAGGTCCATCACCGTCCTGGTGCATGTAATCATCGACACTGCCGAGATTTGCTTCCGCCAACTGGATTGGAGGACTAGCTTCAAGGCTGGCCGTTGAGCCGCTGAATTCAGGCGAAAGATCGGCGAAGACGAGAGAAGTCGGCCTCGCCCAGACGGTCAGAGCCATCAGCGTAGCGAGCAACAACGTGCAGAATTTTTGTCGATCGCAAATTTGATGTAACCGCAACACACAACTCTCCCGCTTTATATAGACGCGGTCGCGGAAGATCTGGTTACGGCGCGGGGACCTCGAACCAGACGGTGCCGAGGGGCGGCAGTCTGAGCGATAGCGAATGAGGGAGGGCGTGCCAGGGAATTTTTTCCGCGGTCACTGCGCCAGCGTTGCCCTGATTGCTGCCACCGTAAAGAGTCGAGTCGCTGTTGAGAATTTCGCGATAGACACCGGGAGTCGGAACGCCGACGCGATAGCCGGCGCGCACGACGGGAGCGAAATTACATACGCAGATCACTTTGCGGCCGCTGGACGGGCCGATACGCATGAAGGCTATCACGTTCTCATCGGAATTGTTGGCATCGATCCATTGGAAACCGGAGGGCTGATGATCGGCTTCCCACAGCGCTGGTTCGGCGCGATAGATGCGATTGAGATCGCGGATCAGGTTCTGCAGGCCGCGATGGTCGAACTCATCGAGCAGATTCCAATCAAGGCTGGCGTCATGATTCCATTCGCGCCACTGGCCTATCTCGCCACCCATGAAGAGAATCTTCTTTCCCGGGCGCGCCCACATGTAACCGAACAGCGAGCGCAAGTTGGCGAACTTCTGCCATCGATCACCAGGCATCTTGTCGAGCAATGAGCGTTTGCCGTAAACGACTTCGTCGTGGGAGAGCGGCAGCATAAAATTTTCGAACCATGCGTAGACAAATCCGAAAGTCAGATCGCGATGATGAAATCGGCGGTAGATGGGTTCCTTGTCGAAGTAGTCGAGCGTGTCATGCATCCATCCCATGTCCCACTTGAAGCCGAAACCAAGACCGCCGACATAAACAGGGCGGCTGACACCGGGCCATGAAGTGGACTCCTCGGCAACCATCATGACGCCCGGCTGGCGCGCGTAGATCTGCAGGTTCATTTCCTTGAGAAAAGAAATCGCTTCGAGATTTTCGTTGCCGCCGTGGATATTCGGAATCCACTCGCTGCTCTTGCGGCCGTAATCGAGGTACAGCATCGACGATACTGCGTCGACGCGAATCCCGTCGGCGTGGAATTCCTCGAGCCAGTACTTCGCGCTGCCGAGCAAAAAACTCCGCACTTCGTTGCGGCCGAAATTGAAAATGAAGGTGTTCCATTCAGGGTGGAAGCCCTGGCGCGGATCCGCATGCTCGTAGAGAGCAGTGCCGTCGAAACGTCCGAGGGCGAACGAATCGGTCGGAAAGTGCGCGGGAGTCCAGTCGAGAATCACGCCGATACCATTTTGATGCAGGCGGTCGATCAGATAACGAAAGTCGTCGGGCGATCCGTAGCGGGCAGTCGGGGCATAGTATCCCGTCGTCTCATAACCCCAGGAGCCGGTGAACGGATGCTCCATCACGGGAAGAAATTCGACGTGCGTGAAGCCGACGTCCACCAGGTACTCGACGAGTTCCGCGGCGAGTTCGCGATAGGTGAGCGGTCGGTTGCCTTCTTCGGGAACTCGGCGCCAAGAGCCCAGATGCATTTCATATACAGAGGCAGGACTGCGCAATGGATCGCGGCTGTTTCGATTCGACATCCAGACGGCGTCATCAAATGAGTAATCGGAGTGATATACCCTCGATGCGGTAGCGGGTGGGCATTCGGTGGCGAACGCGAAGGGATCGGCCTTAATAGTCAGTCCGCCGGCTTTAGTACGAATCTCGTATTTGTATTTCGTACCCGCAGTCAGGTCGGGGACAAATATTTCCCAGACACCGGAGTTGCCGAGCATCCGCATCATGTCGAGGCGGCCGTCCCAGCTGTTGAAATCGCCAACCACGCTCACGCCGTCGGCGTTGGGCGCCCACACCGCGAAGGACGTTCCCTGTGCGCCTTCGTGGTCGCGAACGTGCGCACCCAGCTTGTCCCAGATGCGTTCGTGCTTCTGTTCCGCCCATAGATAGAGATCGAGCTCGCCTAACGTCGGCGGGAACGGATACGGCTCGCGAATCGTCACGACAAGATCGCCGTGGTAGTGGACGCGGAGCTGATATGGGAAGACTTGACGCCGGTCAGATACGAGAATCTCGAACAGGCCGGGCTCGGGCCGCTTGAGCATCTCGCGCGGCGGCTCGCCGTCGACGAGCAGGGATATTTTCTGAGCGTCCGGACGATACGCGCGCACAATCACGCCGCGGTCGGTCGGATGCGCGCCGAGAATCGAATGTGGATCGTGATGCCGGAGCGCCAGAAGGCGCTTAAGTTCCTCGGACGGAATACTGGAGACGGTTAAGTCGCCGGACTTCGCGATCGGCTGTTCATGCTCGCGGACTTTCATGGATACCAGGATTGGGGACGATCAGGTTTTGAGTATTAGTACTTTCCAGGCCTAGCGATTGTCCAAGACTGAGTAATGGAATCAATAGCCAGTCGGGGCGATTGTTTAGTTCGTAGCCAAGTTCGTAGATAGCCTTATCCATCACGAAGGCGTCGAGCACGATTCTCAGTTCATCCTCACTCTTCGGAATGAAAGACGCGTGGCCGCCGGCTTCCAAATAGCCCTTCATGAATGCCCACGATGACCAGGTCCGCCAGAAGTTAGACCACGGCGCCATCCCGGCAAAATCGAATTTGCCGAGCGCTCCGATTCTCAGCTGCTCGACGGTCGAAGTGAGGGCAGCGTAGTGAAACGATCGCAGCATCCCGGCGACGTCTCGCAATCCGGCGCGTTTGAGGCGGCGCTCGCTAAGCGGACGGGCAGGCTCGCCTTCGAAATCGATAATGGCGAAGTCGCGGCCGGTGTACAGAATCTGGCCGAGATGCAGGTCGCCATGAATGCGCATTCGATCGATGGTCAAGCGGCATCGAAGGAACGCGTCGAATCGTGCGGCGATCTCCCGCTGATGCGAGGAGACCAGTTGCGCCAGGTCGCGCAGATCCTTCGGAACAATCGACGCGCGGCTATTGAGCATGCGCATCACGCGCGCGAGCAGATTCTGCATCGATTGATAGGTCGAACGCTGATAAAGGGTGGAGTAAGGCTCGGGCGCGAACTCCGGATCGTCGGTGGTGGAAGTCAGGGCGTGATGAAGTTCGGCGAGACGCTTGCCCATCAGTCGCGCCGCGTCGAGGTAGTGACCGATCAACTCGGCGGCGAGGGGGTCGGGTTCCTTCACCGCCAGCAACTCGTAGAGAGTCTTGTCAGTGGCGGGCGGCGGTTCCGATCTGGTGGCGGCGTTCTCGAGGTAGCGATGCAATTCTCCGAGCGTGAACTGCCACGCATCGCCTTCGTTGGGCACGAAGCCTTGCAGCACCGCGATATTTTTTCGGTCGCCGTTTTCGGAGCTGTAATCGATCCATCCGGCCAGCGGAGGGACGTGCGAAAACAACGCGTGGGTAGTCAGGAAGCGTCCGATCTCGAGGTCGGGATTCAAACCGTCTTCGATGCATCGAAAGAGCTTGATGATAAAGCGGTCGCCGTACACGATTGAGCTGTTGCTCTGCTCCGCCTTCAGGACGCGCGGCTCGAGCGGCGTTTCGGGATCTCCACGAAGCTGATGAAACGCTTGAGTGACACCGGGCAGAAGCTCGCCGACCGAGCCTCGATGACGCCGGCGCCTCGCGATGATCTCGAGAAGCGTAGTCAGGAAATCCGGATCGACGGCAGCGTCAAAAAGGATTCCGTCGCTGTCGCCATTGCTTCGCGAACTCGTCACTTCGGCAATGACGTGCTCCGGCCAGCGCGAGCGTAAGTCGCGTGCTCGATCTCCGGTGGCGATAGCCAGTGGCAATAGGTAAGTCTCGGGCTCGCTGCTTGAGTATTCGACATTCAGAAGAGTGAGGTGCGCAACGGCTGGTCCCTCCGCCATCGGCATGGCCTCGGTGATGTGAACGGCGGTGATAGGCCGGGTCTTCGAGCGAAACCAGCGACAGTGTCGCAAGTAGGCGGGCAAGAGGCGTTCGAGTTGCTGGCGAGATTCGCCGCGCAGAAAGCCGTCGAAACTCGCGTTCATCTCGATGCGCGGAATTTCGTACTCGGAGCGATCGGCAGCGGTGGTTGTCTTGGGCTGTTCGATGGAGAACCAGAAGAAGCCGTGCGGTCCGAGAGTCAGTAGGTAAGGAAGATCTCCGATTGGGGGGAAAGGCGTGCGGCCGAATAACTCGACCGGCGTCGTCCCTTTGAACTTGGCGAGATCGAGCTCGACGTATTGCACAAATCGCGAGAGATTGGCGACTACCAGGATTTGTTCGTCTTCATAGGCGCGAATAAAAGCCAGCACGTGTGAATTTTCAGGACTGAGAAACTCCATCGTGCCTCGGCCGAATGCTTTGATCTGTTTGCGCAGTGCCAGCAAACGACGCATCCACCACAGCAGGGAATGACGATTGCTCTCGTGCGCTTCAACATTGACGCTCTGGTAGTGGTACTCGGGATCGATGATCACAGGCAGGATGAGACGCTGCGGATTGGCGGTGGAAAATCCGGCGTTGCGATCCGCGCTCCATTGCATCGGAGTGCGGACTCCGTCGCGATCGCCGAGGTACACATTGTCGCCCATTCCAATTTCGTCGCCGTAGTAAATGACCGGCGTCCCGGGCAATGAACACAGCAAAGCATTATTCAGTTCAATAGTACGTCGATGATTTCCGAGCAGAGGGGCAAGACGCCGGCGAATACCCAGATTGACTCTCATTCGCGCGTCCTGCGCATAAGCGCGGTACATATAGTCCCGCTCCTCGTCCGTAACCATTTCGAGCGTCAACTCGTCGTGATTACGCAGAAACAATGCCCACTGGCAGGTGGGATCGATCTCGGGAGTCTGCGCCCAGATGTCGGTCAGCGGGAATCGATCCTCCATCCGCACTGCCATGAACATTCGCGGCATCAGCGGAAAGTGGAATGCCATATTGCATTCCTTGCCTTCCGCCAGATACGCGACGGCGTCTTCTGGCCACTGGTTCGCCTCGGCCAGCAGCATCCGGTTGGGGAACTTCGAGTCGATGTAAGCTCTCAATTCACGCAGGAATGCGTGGGTTTCGGGCAGATTCTCGCAATTCGTTCCTTCGCGCTTGAAAAGGTAGGGAACCGCGTCGAGCCGGAGGCCGTCGACGCCGAGACCGAGCCAGAACGACATCACCTTTCGAATTTCGCGGACAACCGCCGGATTGTCGTAGTTGAGATCGGGCTGATGAGAATAAAAACGGTGGAAGTAGTAAGCCTTGGCGACCGGATCCCATGACCAGTTGGACGGCTCGAAGTCCTGGAAGATAATTCGCGCGTCCTTGAAACGCTCCGGCGTGTCGCTCCAGACATAGTAATCGCGAAATATACTTCCGGCGGGTGAACGGCGTGCGCGTTGAAACCATTCATGGCGATCCGAAGTATGATTCAATACTAACTCAGTGACTATCTTGAGACCGCGCCGATGGGCCTCGCGCACGAATATCTTGAAGTCGCGCAGAGTCCCGCACGAAGGATGGATGTTGGTATAGTCGGAAATATCATATCCATCGTCGCGCATCGGAGAAGGATAAAAGGGAAGCAGCCAGAGGGTGGTGACGCCCAGGGAGTGCAAGTAATCGAGCTTCGCGGTCAGACCAGGAAAGTCACCGACGCCGTCAGCATTGCTATCGAAAAAGGAACGGACGCGCAGTTCATAGAAGATGGCGTCCTTGTACCACAAAGGATCAGACCTCGAATTGTTTTCGGATTGGTTATTTGTCGCCACGATTCAGAGGCGCTCTTCCACGCGCAGAATATGCGCTGATTCAACGGCGGGATCGAGCCGCACGTAGTTGCGATCGGACCATACATACTTTGCGCCGGTGAGGAGATCAGTGACTCGATAACTCCTGCCCGGGGCCACGCCAACCACCTCCGGCGGAACGAACGCGGTGCAATAGTGCGGGTTTGATGGATCAAGATTGACGGCAACCAGAATGACGTTCTTGTTATCCTGCGTCGCTTTCGAGAAAAACAGGATTTGATCGTTGTCAGTGGTTAGAAATCTGCAGATTGAGGAACTGTTGGAGCGCGCGATTCTCGCGGCGAATCGAATTCACGCGGCCGATGAACTCCTTGATGTTTCCGGGATGGTTCCAATCGCGCACTTTGATCTCGTACTTCTCGGAGTTGAGATATTCTTCGGTGCCGGGTACCGCCCGGTTTTCGCACAATTCATAGCCGCTATAGATACCGTAGGAGGGCGACAGGGTTGACGCGAGGACGAGCCTCATCTTGAAAGCCGCACGTCCACCGGTCTGCAGCACCGGCGAGAGAATGTCGGGAGTATTAGTGAAAAAATTAGGCCGAAAATACTCTTTCATCGGCGTTTGTGTCAGCTCGGTCATATACTCAGTCAGCTCGGACTTGGTATTGCGCCAGGTGAAATAGGTATACGACTGAGTAAAGCCCGCTTTAGCCAGCGCCTTCATCAGTTTCGGACGGGTGAACGCTTCGGCGAGAAAAATCACTTCGGGATTGGTGGCCTGTACTTCATTGATTAGCCAATTCCAGAATTGGACCGGCTTGGTATGCGGATTGTCGACGCGGAAGATCTTCACGCCGTGATCGCGCCAGAATCTCAGCACTCCCAGCAACGCTTCGAACAATCCGCGCTGATCTGGAGTATCGAAATCGATCGGATAGATATCCTCGTACTCCTTGGGCGGGTTCTCGGCGTACTTGATGCTGCCGTCGGGGCGGTGATGAAACCAATTCGGATGCTCGCGCACCCATGGATGGTCGGGCGAGCATTGGATCGCGAAGTCGAGCGCCACTTCCATTCCGAGGCGGTTGGCGGCGGCGTTGAAGCGATCGAAATCGCCGAGCGTGCCAATCGTCGGATCGATCGCGGTATGCCCTCCGGCCTCGCTGCCAATCGCCCATGGGCTGCCCGGAGAATTTGATCCACCGTTCAGCGAGTTGCCTGGGCCCTTGCGGTTGGTGTGGCCGATCGGATGAATCGGCGCGAGGTACACGACGTCGAAGCCGAGGTCGCGAAGCTCGGGCAAGCGGCGCTCGGCATCGTGAAAAGTGCCGGGCTTGCCGGGCTCGCGGCCCTGCGAGCGGACGAACATCTCGTACCAGGTTCCATAGCGAGCCTTCTCGCGATCGACGACGAGCTCGAGGTTCGGTTCGAATCGAGTCAGACCGAACCGCTCGCCTACGCGTTCTGTGACAGCGGAAATCTCTGCGTTGCTGATCATCGCGAGCGCTGTCGGGCCGTCGCTGGTGTTGCGTAATTGCGCGAGTAATCGCTCGAGCGACTCGCGATCAGGTCCTTTGGCACTTGAGAACATTTTCTCGACGAGTGCGATCCCTTCCAAAATATCGGATGCGACCGGACGCGCTGCGTTCACTTTCTTGGTGAAGTCCGCGAGCCACGAGGCGAACAGATCGGTCCATGCTTCGATCGTGAAAACGTAGCGGGTGTTGTCGGTTGGGAGGAACTCGCCTCGCCATCGATCGTTGTCGAGTGGCGCCATCGGCGCCTCGTCGAAGACCTCATCTCGCTTGCGGCGCCATTTGACGGCGGCGCGCAACACCTGATGCCCGTCACGAAAGATATCCGCTTCGACGACGCACGGCTCGCCGGCAATCCGCTTGGCCGGATAACGGCCGCCGTCAACCGAAGGCGTTACCTCTTCGATTATGATGTGGCTCAGCCGCCGAGCGGGCGAAATGGGCTGAGAATCAGTTCGTGTTTGATATGAAGACATCGCCGACCGGAAGTTTAGGAATTGTCGAGTTTAGTTTCGGCTCGCGGGTGCAGCCCGTCGTTACTCGCTACATTAGCTACAATTCAAGCCAAGATCATTTCGAGCTTTGAGGCAACTACGAAGCCAGCGAAAAATCTATCAGGATTCGGCGCGCCGGCGTGAAACCCGCGCCCGGGAATGTCCGGCGCGGCGTGCGTGGCTTCGAGCGAAAGAAAAAGGATTTGTGGAGTACGCGAGAAGGCGCTGGACTCTTCTCTCCACCGCCGAGATTCCGGAAGTTCGCTGACTGACACTCGCGACGACCTCACGCAGCGAGCCGCGGTGGTAACTACTGATCACTGCCGGATGGATATAACACTTGCGACAGACCGCGACGGTATTGCCCAGTTGCTGCGCCACGCTCCTGACGACCTCTAGCTCGCTTTTCTTGGTGGGCTTTTCTTCTTTCAAGGCGCAGAACGCGACGATGGCGAGGTTGGTGCCGGCCCAGGTGCGAAAATCCTTGGCAGTGATATCGCGACCTGAGGCGTTGCGCAGGTAGTCGTTTACGTCGCTCGAATCGATGCTGTGTCGATCGCCGTTTTCGTCCAGATATTGAAACAGTTCCGATCCTGGAAGGTCGCGACAGTGCTTGAGGATACGCGCGAGCTTCTTGTCGCTGACCACGCGACGACATTGCACGCCGCTCTTCGCGCGAAAATCAAGCGTGATTTTGTCGCGCTTGATCGTCACATGGCGATTCTGCAGCGTGGTAAGACCGAAGCTCTGGTTCTCTCTCGCGTATTCAGCATTGCCGACGCGGGCGAGCGTTCTCTCCATCAGTCGTACTACCGCAGCGAGCACTTTTTCTTGCGGCAGATCCGGGCGTGAGAGGTCTTGCTGGACGCGTCGCCGAATGGCAGGCAGCGACTGCGCGAAATCGAGCAGATGCTCGTACTTATTTTCGTCTCGCACCGCACGCCATCGCGCGTGGTATCGATACTGTTTGCGCCTGCGAGCGTCGCGGCCGGTCGCTTGCAAATGGCCGTCAGCTGAGGCGCAAATCCACACGTTGGTCCAAGCCGGTGGAATTGCCAGCGCCTTGATACGTGTGAGCACTTGGGCGTCGGTGATTTCTTTGCCCGCACTGTCACGATAGATGAAGTGGCCATGCTGGCGCGCTCGCGCGATCCCGGCGTCCTGGTCCCTGACGTAACGCAGCCTTGCGGATTTGGCGGCGAGAATAGCTTCAGGATCCGGTGCAGAACCATTTAGCGGTGCGAGAGCGGCGCTCATCGTTCGATAGTTACCGCGGGTGAGGATCCACTCCTTCTCATCGGTAGGATCAATAAGAAGGAGTGGATCGTGAACTGACTCAGGCGACTATTGATTCTGGTCGACCTTCTCGCTCGAGTGATGCTCTTCGTGTTCGCTTTCCGTCGAGCCGGGAGCCATCTTCGAGTCGTTGCTGATTTCATTCTGATGACGCTCCGAGGTGGCGCCCATTCCATTGTCCGCGTTCACAGTCTCGGTGGTCTTGCTCTCTTCATGCTTTTGCTCGACTGCGCCGGAAGCGTCTGGGGCAACAGCAGGGGCGGGGGCGACGTCAGTACCGCTTTGCATCTCGGTAGTCTTCTGCTTGGTCGTCGTCTCCTCGGTATCCTGCTGCTCGACCTGGGCAAGCTGGATGGGGGTCGCGACGTTGCGCGTGATCGTCGAATGGGTAGACGCGGTAGCGGTCGCACCGCACGGAACTGCGAAGGCGCTTAGCGTAAGAGCGGCGAGTCCAGCGACCAGTGTGTTTCCATATTTCAAGTTCATTGGTTGATCCTCCTGCTAGTGAATTGGCTGACAGCGTGATTAGTCACGCCAAGGACTCAGCAAGAATGGGGCCGCGCAAAATTGTGCGAAGGGACGAAGGAATCGTCGCGGGAGTTACAGAAACTCCTTTCCTGAATCGGTAGCCCTGGAGATCTTACACGCTGCGCGCTGCTGCTTAGACCGACGCCAGTCGGTGACGGAAGCCTTGTGCTGGTTGCGGTTCCAGCGACAGTCCGCGCGCTTGCTCGTTGAAGAGCCGGGCGTACGCGCCTTCGCGACGCATCAGTTCCGCGTGCGTGCCGGTCTCGACGATGCGGCCATTGCCCATGACTACGATAAGGTCGGCGGTAACCGCGCTGCGCAGCCGATGCGCGATCATGAATACGGTTCGCCCGGTCATCAGCAGTTCCATTGCGCGGTGAATCTGGTTCTCCGATTCGGAGTCGACCGCCGAGGTCGCTTCGTCGAGGATGACTATCTTCGAGTCCTTCAGGAACGCGCGCGCGATCGCGAGGCGCTGACGCTGGCCGCCGGAAACCTTGAAGCCGCGCTCACCGATGATGGTATCGAGTCCATCGGGCAGACTTTCGACAAACTCTCGAAGGCTGGCCATTTCGATTGCCCGCAACAGCATTTCGTCGGTCGCCTCGGGGCGCGCATAGCGTAAGTTGTCCCTGATACTGGCGCTGAACAGCAGCGCGTCCTGTGCGACCAGCGCAACGTGCTCGCGCAACGACTTGAGCGTGTAGTGGCGCACGTCGCGACCGTCTATCAGAACGCGGCCGCGAGTCGCTTCGTAGAAGCGCGGAATCAGACTCGCCATAGTCGTTTTGCCGGCGCCGGATCGGCCGACGAGAGCGACGCGATATCCGCCCGGAACGTGCAGATTGAGATTCTCGAGGGCAAGACCGGTGGACGCGCCGTTACGCGCGCTGTATGCGAAAGACACGTCGTCGAACTGAACGGTCCCGTTGCGCACCGCGAAAGGACGACTGAGGGCGTGATCGGTTATCTCGGGTTTGAGATCGAGAAAGCCGAAGATGCGTTCGATCGCCGCCATTGACGCAGAAACCACGACCGACAGTTGCGCGAATCGTTCAAGTGGCAGATAGAGGAAACCGAGATAGGAGAAGAACGCGACCATCGTGCCGAGCGTCATAGTGCCGCGAATGATCATGAGTGCGCCGACCCAGATGACGACTGTCGGTGCGGCGCGAGTGAGAAGCTGAATCAGCATCTCCTGGCGCGCGGCGAGTCTCACCTTGTCGATAGTGCGTTCGAGCAGGCGCTCAGTCTGACCGCGGAATTGTTGGACCTCGTGATCCTCGCGGCAAAAAGATTTGATCGTGCTTGCACCTGCGACGCGCTCGTGAACTTCGCCGGCGATCTCCTCGACGGTTTCCTGCATCCGATGGCTCACCGATTTGATCCGCGGAGAGAAGAACCGCATGAATGCGACCCAGAGCGGCGTTATGCAAAGCGCGACGAGTGCGAGATGCCAGTTGAGCGCCAGCAACGCAGCCACTACCAGCGTCAACGATACGGCGTCCATCCACACATCGATCAGCACTGATCCGACCAGTTCGTTGGCCTGCTGAACGTCGTTGAGAACGCGCGACACGATCGCGCCGCTCGGATTCTGATCGAAAAACGAATGCGGCAGACCTTGCATGTGCGAGAATAAACGGCGCTGAAGGTCGAAAATCAGTTTGTTGCCGGCAAGACCAGCCCAGTAGTTGCGGTAAAAACTGGCGAGCGACTGAAGCGCGTAGAGCGTCAGCATCACCAAACTCAATGCGGCCAATTTGTTGGTAGGCGTCGCAGCGTAACCGGCCAGCCTGGTAAGGCCGATGCACCAGCCGTCGATCGAGCGCATCAAACCGTCAAACTTCGGCGGCGAAGTCAGTAAAACGTCGATGACATATTTAAACGCAAGCGGAAACGCGAGAGGGAGCGTAAATTTGCCGACGCCCATCAGCGCCGCGCCAATCACCAAACGCAAGTACGGTCGGAGGCATGTGGCGAATCTAAAAATTACCGACTTGGAAAATTTTTCCTCGTGCGGGTTCATACAATATCCTCAACAAATTCCGGAAGGCACGTGAGCAGGGCAGGTTTAAAAAGCGGCCTTGATGGGAAAGCAACGTGTATGCCTGTCGCCGGCCCTGATTGCGCGCGAGGTTTTTGCCTGCGAGTTACTAGGAGAACGCATCCTGTGAAATTTTAGACGTTCCAAATCGTCAAGCCGGTTAACCCATATGGAAAGATGAACGCCGGGCGACCGGATGCTGGCGCAGATGCGTTGGCTCGGATTTCGCTTGAATTTGCGTCGGAGTGCTCCGTGGCTAAGCAAAAGATTAAAGCAAAGGCAGGAAGCGAAACTTCCGCGAGTCACTCCGCGAATGCTTCGCAAAGTAGCGGCCCGAGGTCGAGCACCACAGTCGGCGCGATCGTAATTCTACTGTTGTACCAGGGTTACACGCTGTCGATCGTCGGTATCGCGTCGCCGTGGATAGCTAAAAGTTTTGCGCTGGATGAAGGCAAGCTCGCCAAACTTTTTGCCTGGATGGCGATATCAGCATTCGGTTCACTGATCCTCGCGCGGCTTGCCGATCGGGTCGGACGCCGGCTGGTGATTCTCACCGCTCTGACACTCGCGCCATTGTTCTCGGCGGGAGCGGCGTTGGCTCCCACGGCCAACGTGTTCGCAGCGTGCGAGATAATGGTTTCCGCGCTGCTCGGCGGATCGGTCTCGTCGGCGATCGCGTTGCTCGCCGAAGAACTCCCGGACAAGCAGCGCGCTCGCGGACAAGCGGCCGCCGCATTGGCGAGCGCGATCGGAGGCGTGCTTGGCTATCTGATCATTCCCGGGCTGCTGGCGTGGAACTATTCGTGGCGATGGCTCCTGGCGCCGTCGGTGGCTGGAATATTGCTCGCAGTGCCGGTGTCGATGATGTTGCCTGCGCAATCGAAATGGTCGAGCGCTTCTTCGAGCGGTTCCGCGAAGCGCAGTCACTTCTACGATATTTTTCATCCGCTCTATCGACGCCGATCGCTCACGCTGCTGACCTGCGCCGCGCTCGACACGATCGCGGGCACGGCGGTGAACGGCTGGCTCTACTATCAAGCGGTCTCGATCCTCGGACTCTCGCCGGTGGCAGCAAGCACGCTGGTCGTCACCGGGATGGGAGTCGGCATGATCGGATTTCCTATCGGCGCGTGGATGTCGGACAAGTTCGGCCGGGTGCCGACTGTTGTCTATGTGGGCGGCGCGGCATGGCTTGGCGCCTTCGCCTTCTACTACGGTCCGCCGGCGTTCGTGCAGTGGCCGTTCATGTATTTGGTGGTCGTGTATTGCTGGTTCAAGGTCGCGTCGGACGTGATGACAGTTGGCGCGAATTCCGCGGCGACCGAACTTTTTCCGGCTGCACTGCGCACCACGATGATCGGCGCGCAGGGAATGACCGCGGCGGTGTTCTCGATGCTCGCGCAAATCTTAATTGCCGCGTTGATAGGACCGTTGGGCGGACTCGCGAGCGTCATTCGCTACCTCGCATTGCTCGGCATTCCGAGCGCGGTGATCTTTGGCCTGTTCATCGATGAGACGCGCGGGCTGACGCTGGAGCAATCGGCGCTCGAAGATAAATGGAATGAAGTCCGACACAACCCGTGGCCGTCGGAGACAGAAAGTCCCCGACAGGCGGCCGACAAGGTGAGCGGGTGAGACAACGCCGCAAAAGTTCACTCGCTGCGAGGAGCCTGCGCGGGTTCCTTTTGTGCGCGATCGCGCTCGGCGTAACGTTCGTAGCAGCCCGCGCCGATGAACATCAGAATTCCAGCAATACCCCCGAAGCGTCGCCTTCGTCTTCAACTACGCCCGCAGTCGGCGCGTTGAAGCCAATTGTGTTGATTGCAGGTGGCACCGGTTTGGTCGACATGCCAGCCGGAAAAAGTCCGGGAGTTCTCAATTCTGCCGAGATTTACGATCCTGCTCTGCACCGATTTCTGCCGATCGCGCCGATGAACGAGCGGCGTGACCAATTCACCGCGGCCGCGATCGGTATCGACAGGGTTTTGATTTTGGGCGGCATCAACACTCTGCTGGTCCCGCTGAACGTATTTCCGGGACCGGCGATGCCGTGGATTCTGCGTTCCGCCGAAACTTTCAATTCGGGCGATGGCAAATTTGTCGCGGCACCAAGCATGAAGGAAGCCCGCGACGATCCTACTGCCACGACTTTGCAAAACGACAAGGTCCTGATTGTCGGCGGCGCATCGCCGGCGGCCGAACTTTACGATCCTGCGACGAACGCCTTTGCCGAAACCGGAGCGATGGCGTCGAGCCGGCATGGCCAAACGGCGACGATGATGCGCGACGGCGGCGTCCTGATCGCGGGAGGTGGATTTCAGAAACTCGAGATTTACGATCCCGCCAGCGGAAAGTTTCACTTCGCCGGCACGCTCAACGACAATCGCGTGTATCACACTGCGACGCTGCTCGAGGACGGCCTCGTGCTGATAGCGGGAGGCTGTCCTTTCGCGCGGAGCAGCGCGGTCGACACCAGCGAGATCTTCGACGAATCGAACGGAACGGTGCGAGAGGGGCCGAAGATGACGCAGAGCCGTGCGGGGCATACGGCGACGTTGCTGCCTGACGGACGGGTTCTGATCGCGGGCGGACGCGGCGACAAAACGTCCGAGTTCTACGATCCTCAAACGCATGAGTTCGTCGAGGGACCCGAGATGGTCGCAGCGCGTTCCGGACATTCGGCGACGCTGTTACCGGACGGCACCGTGCTGATCGCGGGCGGATGGGATCCGGACTACAAGCCGCTTTCCAGCGCCGAAATTTTCGATCCGGTTGCGGACCGATTCGTTACCACCGGAGAGATGACCGATGCGCGCTCCGGACATAGCGCCACACTTATCTTTGGACGCGATCCTATCACCTGGATTCGGCCAACCCCGTCGGCGACTGCAACTCCGAGCATCACGGCGACGGACACTTTGACCCCGACGCCGTCGATAACGCCAACGATAAGTCCGACGCCGTCGATAACACAGACCCTCACGCCGACGCCGTCGATAACGTCAACGAAATCACTGACGCCAACGATCAGTCCGACTCCGAGTGACAGCGCGATCGGGACGCCATCCGCAACCGTGACGCCGCAGGAGTAGACGGATCAGATTTCGACGCGGACGCCGGGGGATTTATCTTTCACTTCGATCGCGGCTCCGTTGGGGGAGCGCCGCAGCACGAACGAGACGCGGCCGTCGCCGACTCGCAACTTGTCGATGCTGAGCCAGTCCAGCCACGATGGAATCAAGTGCGTGTCGAAAAAGACGCGGCGCTCGAATCCCAGCACCCGAATCCCCAGCATCGCCTGCAGTATCATGAACACGCTGGCCGCCGACCACGCTTGCGGATAGCACGCCACAGGATATGGAACAGGGCCGAGGCCAATCTCGCGTCGGAAGCCGCAGAAAAGTTCAGGCAGACTGGAAGTGTTGAGCTGCTCCGACGCGTCGAACAGACCTGCGAGGACCTTGAGCACGCCGGTGTGATCGCAGGCGCGTGCGAGTCCGAGCGCCGCCATCGCGTTATCGTGCGGCCACACTGATCCGTTGTGATAGCTCATCGGATTGTAGCGTTTTTCTCGGCCCGAGAGCGTGCGGATTCCCCATCCGGAGTACATGTCGTCGGCGAGCAGGCGCTTGCACATCGCGGTAGCGCGCTCGCCGTCGACCAGCCCGGTCGCGAGGCAATGAGCGCCGTTCGAAGTCATCACACGACATGGGCGTTTATCGGCGTCGAGTGCCAGCGCGATCATGCCCTCGGGCTCGAGCCAGAAGTCGCGCTCGAAAGATTGCTTCAGCGCGGTGGCGCGCGTCAGCAGCCGATCCGCGACGCTGCCGCGCCCCAGGCGCGCCGCGACCGACGCCACGTCCATGCACGCCGCGTATACGTAGCCCTGCACTTCAGCGAGCGCGATCGGAGGACGCGCAAGCTCGCCGTCCTTGTGAAAGATCGCGTCCTCGGAATCCTTCCAGCCCTGATTGGCTAGTCCGCGCGGAGTTTCGCGCAAATATTTGACGTAACCGTCACCGTCGCGATCGCCCCATCGCTCGATCCACTCGATCGCGCGTTCGACGTTGGGCCACAGTTCGTCTGCGAGCTGAAGGTCTCCGGTGGACTCGACGCAGCGTCCGTACAGCCACAGGAAGAGCGGGGTCGCGTCGACGCTACCGTAGTACCGGCCGAATGGCACTTCGCCGGTCGCAGCCATCTCGCCGTTTCGCATCTCGTGCACTATCTTGCCGGGCTGCTCATCGCGCGCTTCATCGACAGTATCGCCCTGAAGCTTCGCCAGCGTGCGCAGGGTTCGAACCGCGATTTGAGGATAGAACGGAAGTATCGACAGCGCCGTGATTATGCTGTCGCGTCCGAAGAGCGTCGCGAACCACGGAACGCCCGCCATGATAAACGCGCCTTTGCTGTCGCCGCGCGCGATGATCGAAGTCAGATCGACGCCCGCGTGTCGAATCATGGTGGCAAATTCGTTATTGCTGGCCGAGATGACGGACCAGTCGCTGCGGAATTCGCTGAGTTCGGATTGCCGTTGCTCGAGCGCCCTGAGGAACGTGGGCGCCCGGTTCACCGCAACCGCGGAGTAGGATGGCGAATCACCGCTGGCCGTGATTCGGCATTCGAGATCGCGGTTTTCGCCCGGCTCGAGGCGCAGCACGAACACGGCATGCTGATCGTCAATCTGCAGTGGGCGCAATATCAAAGCGGATTTCGGTCGCCCGCACGGAGTTGTCGAGACCGCGATAGCGAAGCTCGACCCGGCTGCCGTCAACCGAGGGATTCAACATTTCACCGCGGCGCTTGCGGCGAAGGCCGCGGACTTCGAAGACGTCGGCGAAATCGACGCCGTAGAAAAAATCGATTTCAATGTCGACCGGCGTGCCGATGTAATTGTGCAACGTCAGCCGATGGTAGAGCGCGGCTCCACTCAGGACCCATCCGCGGTTCACTCTGATCGAGTTGCGTGGCAGCCAATCCTGCCGCCCCTTCTTCCCCAAATCAGCGTTGGTTAGAGTGGCCCGGAACTGCGCGCGGTCGTCGCTGAGGTATGAGTTCAGGAAGTAAGGTGCGGCGCCCGCAATCAGCATCTCGAAGCGGCTCAGATGCCTTGTATCCGAGTCGAAAAATCCCTGCGCCTCGAGGGGTGAATCAATAATATCGCCGGCCGTTTCGAAGACCGCGAAACTTCGCCCGTCCGCCAGCACCTGGCTGGCGCGACGCGACGCGAGCGAGGACGCCAGCACATAGTAGTCGGAGCCAACCTTGACGACGGTCTGCGCTGGCTCAGCGGTAGCCCTGCGTTCTGCCATGATGCGTTATGAGGCGCCGCGAATGCGGAGCCGGCGCCCCAATTACACGCAGTCTAGCATCGAGGGTTTGTCAGTCCAGCGTCTATCGACCGACAGCAGCTTCCTGCGTTTCGAATTCCGGCGTGATCGCGTCCGCGCCGATCAGCCGATGATAGATGCGTTCGTATTTCGCAACCATCACTTCCGAAGTGAAGCGTTCGTCGAACTCGCGCCGGCATTGTTCGCGTGAGATCGAATCGATTTTGCCAACGGCCGCCACCAGCTCGTCGATCTCCTTTGACAGAAATCCGGTGACGCCCGGTCTGATGACTTCAGGAACGGCGCCGCACGGGCGCGCGATGACGGGAGTGCCGCATGCAAGCGCCTCGATCATCGCGAGGCCGAACGGCTCAGGCCAATCTATCGTGAAGAGCAATGCGAGTGCTCCGCCAAGAAACTCACTTTTCTGCGTGTCGTCGATCTCGCCGATGTATTCGATCATTGGCGGCTTGATTCGCGGCTTGATCACTTCGGCGAAGTACTCGCGGTCGACCGCGTCGACCTTGGCCGCGATCTTGAGCGGCACCCCGGATCTGAGCGCGACTTCGATCGCAACGTCGATACCTTTCTCGGGCGATATCCGTCCGATAAAAGCAAGATACTTTCCGCTTTGTCCGTTGAAGCGAAGCATGTCGTGCGGCATTCCGTGATACACCGTGCCGGCCCAATTCATCTGCGCCAACGGCGCGCGCTGCGAGTCACTAATCGAGACGAGGGCCGCGTCGGGAAATCGATGGTACACCGGATGAAGGTCGGGGATATCGAGGCGTCCATGCATGGTGGAAACGGTAGGCACTCCTGTCAGCTGTGCAAACGGAAACGACCAGTAGTCGATGTGCGAATGCACGATATCGAAACTGTCGGCGGCCATTTCGTATACCTCCGCCAGCATCGCCAACTGCAACGACGATCCGAGATCAGGCTTCCCCATCAGACGCAGCGCCTGCGCACACGCGGGCATCAGATTCGCGCGGGTCTGCGAATCGCCCGCCGCGAACAGCGTCACCTCATGGCCACGTCGCACCAGTTCTTCGGTGATATACGAAACCACGCGCTCGGTGCCGCCGTAGAGTTTGGGCGGCACGCTCTCATATAGAGGAGCGATCTGGGCGATACGCAAGCGCCGGGAACTGGCGCCTCCAAAACTACCGTTGGTATCCAAATTCATCTCTCCGCGCTCACGGCTGAAAAAAATTTAGCGGCAAGAAAACTCCCCTTTGGAAAGCGCCAATGCGCTCCGAAAATCAAAAGGTAATGCGCGCAAAAGAAGCGAAAACTATGCCATCGACTCGAATGGTGAAGAACTCGGTAATGTCTAGGGCGAAAATCCCCGCGCCGCTTAATGGTTTTTGGAAACTGCGAAAAATTTACGCGGCCGCGTAACGCGGAACGACAGCGAAATCAAAATTGAAGGCGACGCACGAATTGGGGTCGCACTTCCCCATACGGTGTAGCCGTGATCGTAGCTGATTAAAAAAGCGACATCGCCGAATCTGCGACTAGTGACGCACAAAAAAAATTCGAAATGGTCGGGGTGGCCGGATTTGAACCGGCGACCACTCGCACCCCAAGCGAGTGCGCTACCAGTCTGCGCCACACCCCGACGCGAGGAAGATTATATATCCGCTCCCCGCAAGACCACACCCGCATCCGAGCAGGTGCGCGGGCGATCAGACTTTTTTCTTTGGCGCGACGCGCGGACGCCATTGCACAAACGCCCGCATGTCGACCTGGAAGGTCCATGCACTCTTCGACTGATTGATCAGATGCACGATCTCGTCGCATATCGCGGCCGGCGGCACGAAGTGCGACGGATCCACGTCGGGCATCGACTCGCGCACGCGCGCACTGTCGACCGCGCCGTCCACGTCGATCGTGGCGGCGTGCACGCCTAGATGCATGAACTCGTAAGCGACTGATTCCGCGATCGCGCGCTGCGCCAGCTTCGACGCATTGTAGGCCGAGTATTGCGCCGGGCCGCTGCGTGATTCCGATCCTAGCACGAAGATCACCGCGCCTGATTTGCGATCGGCCATCTTGCCGATGACGGCCTGTGTGCAGAAGAACGGGCCGTACGCGTTCACCTTGAGCTGGAAGTCGAAATCCTCTTCGGTGATTTCGGTGAAGCGTTTGCGCAAGTATGCGCCGGCGTTGTTGATCAGCACGGAGATCGGTCCGAGCTCGCGCTCGACCGTCTCGACCGCGGCGACGACCTGGTCGCGGCGCGATACGTCGGTGGGGGTCACGACGGCTTTGCCGCCTTGCGCGCGAATCAGTTCGGCGGTCTCGTCGAGCTGCGACTTGGTCCGCGCGATCAGACCGACCGCGTAGCCTTCTTTTGCCATCCGAAGCGCGATGTCGCGGCCGATGCCGCGGCCTGCGCCGGTTACCAATGCGACTTTTGTTTCTGACATAGCGCGAAATCTTAGCCGCTCGCGACGAGCGTGCAAACCTTATTCAAGCACGCTGCAGATTTCGTCTTGGCGCTAACATCAATCGAGTGGTAGTGTCCAAGAATGAGTACCGCACGGTCGTCGCAATTCATTGTCGCAAGTGTTGCAGCACTTGCGATGACTGTCTTCGTGAATGCGCGCTTTGCGTTCTCGCAAGAAGCGCCCGAGTCCGGCACGAGCGTCGATGCCAATTGGGACAGCACCGGTCCCAGTATCGACGAGGACGCGGCGTCGGCGGACAAGGTTCTCGAAATCCCGCAAGCGAAGTGTGACAACGACGGAACGTCGGCCCCCTGCGACGCGCCCGCCGCCTCCGGCGATGACGACAACGACCAAGCCATCAACGCTCCGTCGCCGGGTTCTCCGCCTCAAGTCTATGATGACGACACCGCCAGCAGCGGCGCGCCCGATGAGGATTGGGGCAATGCGGACGACTACCAGAACCAGCAGGTCTACGCGGTTCCGTACGGCGGTTATGGTTATCCGTACACGATAACCACTCCGCTGACGATGAACCGACCCTCTCCGGTTCCCGCGTCGGCTTACGCGCCGATGAGCAGCCCGCTGACTCAGGCCGCGCGACCGTCGCTGAATCAGGGACCGTGGATGACTCCGCCTACGATGTCGGCATTCAGCCGGCCGGCGGGCAGTCCGATGATGGGGATGGCGAGTTCGCCGTTCGGGTTCCATCATTAAGCACTGACGGCGCTTCGTCAGCCGTTTCATTTACAACGAGTTTGCGCGCTATTATCTGTGCCCGATCGCGTCGCTATCGACGACGCCCATCGGACGGGGATTTGTGATGCTGATAACGGTTGATGTCGGTAACAGCCATACCGTGATTGGAATCTACGAAGGCGAGCGGCTGCGCAATCACTGGCGCATCTCGACCGTTCCCGATCGCACGACGGACGAGCATGGCGCGCTGCTTAATACGCTGCTCGCGGGCGCAGGGCTCGAGGGCGGCGTCAGGCCTGAGGGCGTCGCGATCGCGTGCGTGGTTCCTCCGCTCAACCAGGTGATGGAGCAACTCGCCGAGCGCTATTTCCATTGCGCGCCGCTGATGGTCGGTCCGGGAATCAAAACCGGGATGCCGATCCTTTACGAGAATCCCAAGGAAGTGGGCGCCGATCGAATCGTCAATGCGGTCGCCGCCTATGAGCGCTACTCATGTGCGACGATCGTCGTCGATTTCGGCACCGCCACCACCTTCGACTACGTGACCGGCAAGGGCGAGTATGCCGGCGGGGCGATCGCGCCGGGGCTGGGCGTTTCGATGAACGCATTGATCGAGCACGCCGCCAAGCTGTATCGGGTCGAGCTGGTTCGCCCGCGCGAGGCTGTCGGCCGCACCACGGTCGGCTCGATTCAGTCGGGGCTTATCTTCGGCTACACCGCGCTGGTGGACGGACTCGTCGGCCGCATTCTAAAGGAGCGCGGCGAAAAGGCTCGCGTCATCGCGACCGGCGGTCTCGCCGACCTGATTGCGCCCGAGAGCGAAACGATTGAAGAGGTAGACGAGTTTTTGACATTGAAAGGACTCCGGCTGATATTTGAGCGCAACCGGCGCTAGCTGGTGAGGGACGTTTGATGAGCAAGCAGACGCGAGTCGTGACCGATTCGATGATCGGTCTCAAGATGCCGGACTACTCGCGAATTTCGCCGCGCGTCGCGACTGTGCTCGGCCAGAATCCGAGTCCGTTCACCGGACCGGGCACCAACACCTACATCGTCGGAACCTCGAAACGTCCGATCCTGCTCGACACGGGGCAGGGCGTCGCAATCTACGCCGACCTGCTCGAAGCCGGGCTCAAGGAACTCTCCGGCAGTAACGAGCTGGAGCGAATTGTTCTGACGCATGCGCACGTCGATCACCTGGGCGGCGTCAAGCAAGTCACAGAAAAATTCGGCGAGATGGAAGTGCTCAAGATGCCGTGGGCGGGTCACGACGCTCCCGCCGGCGAGATTTCCGCGATCGGCCACGACGCGGTCGTTCACACCGAAGGCGCTACCCTGCGCGCGGTTTTTACTCCTGGCCACGCACCCGATCACCTGTGCTACTATCTCGAAGAAGAGCGCGCGCTGTTCACGGGGGACGTCGTGCTGGGAGCGGGTACTACAGTCATTCCCGACGATACCGGAGACCTGGGCGAGTACATGGACTCGCTGAGGCGCCTGCTCGCGCTTGATCTCGAGACGATTTATCCGGCGCATGGGCCGGTGATCCGCAATCCGAAAGAAAAGATTGGCGAGTATATTGCCCATCGCGAATTGCGCGAGCGCCAGGTGCTCGAGGCGCTCGCCGACGGTGCGGGACCGCTCGACGCGATGGCAATCGTGAAGAAAATTTACGTCGGCTATCCGGAATATCTGCATGCTGCGGCTGCAAGCTCGATTCGCTCTCATCTGAAAAAGCTCGAGCGCGAGGGCCGCGTGGTGGAGCATGAAAAACGCTGGAGTGTTAGCTAGCAAAGCGCGGGAGCCTCACGCTTTCGGCGCGTCGCTCGCGGCGATGCTGCTGGTTGTGTTCGCCAGCGCGCTCGCCTCCGCACAGTCGAGCGATACCACCGCCTCTGAAACCTGGAAGTCTGCGGCAGCGTCGGCCGCGGCCGCGAGTTCAACCTCCGCCGGTCCCACGAACCTGGTACCGACTCCGCTGGACAACGTCGCAGCCACGGTGCCTGACACTGCAGAGATTTCACCCTCGTCGCAGCAGCAGCCGTCGAGCACTGCGTCCGATTCGCAGACATCCGCAGATTCGCAGCCTTCAAATGAGAGCAACGACATCGCGAAGTACCAGGAAGAGCAGAGCGGGGTGCCGCCGCAACAGCTCATGCAGCAGCAGTTCGACAACGACGGCGAGCTTTCGACGCCATTTGGAATGCAACTGCGCGAAGCGAGACGCACGCTCAAATCCGGCGAAGAGGCAGACGGCCTGCTCATCACGACGGTGGAGAAAGGCGGCCCGGCAGCGACTGCCGGTTTGCATCCATACAGCCACATCGTGCATGACGCGCTTACCGGTGCGGCGATGGCCGGCGCGATGCTCCCGTTCGGGCAGGCCGCGATTCTGTTGATACCGGTGCTCGATATCATGCAAGTCGGCGAGAGCTACGACATGATCATCGGCGTCGACGGTTCGCGGGTCACGAACTTTCTGGATTTCCAGGACCGCATGCGCGATCTGCAGCCGGGCGAGATCGTTTACCTGAGCGTCGTGCGCAACGGTAAACGCCTCCAGGTAACGCTGCCGGTGACGGCCAACACCCTGCAAGCCAACAACTGAAGTTTCTCCTTTACGCGCCCGCCCGCTTTCTCTATATAGTTGAATTGGTCCGTCGAGGATTTTTCCCGGCGAGACGGTGTTGACAGAATTTGGTTTCGTTGTCTGCTCGCGCCTGGATCCGATAAGGACCGGGACTCCGAGTGATTCGAGCGCTCGTTCATTCGAGGATTGCTCTGATGCGGGGTTGCCGGTACGCGGCAGCCCCGATTTTCTTTTTAGTGGGAGCAACTGACTCGAATGAGTGAGAAAATGACGCAAGAAAAAGTTCGCGTGCCCGATCTCGCGCGCATGAAAGCCGCGCGGCAGCCGATCACGATGCTGACCGCGTATGACTTTCCATTCGCGAGAATTTTCGACAACTGCGGCGTCGACGTGCTGCTCATCGGCGACAGTCTCGGCATGGCGGTGCGCGGCGAAGACACCACGCTCGCGGTCACGATCGACGAGGTCATCTACCACACGCGTGCGGTCGCACGCGCGCGCCGCCGCGCGCTGGTCGTCGCCGACATGCCGTTCCTCTCGTACCAGGTGAGCCCTGAAGACGCGCTGCGCAACGCCGGCCGTCTCGTCAAGGAAGGCGGGGCCGAAGCGGTGAAGCTCGAAGGGGGAGTCGCGATCGCGGACGCGGTGGCGAGAATCGCGGCGGTCGATATTCCCGTGATGGGCCACGTCGGGCTGACGCCGCAGTCGATTCATCGGATGGGCGGGCATCGCGTGCAAGGCCGCAAATCGGGCAACGCTCCCGGATGCCGCGAGCGACTGCTCGAGGACGCCGCCGCGCTCGAAGCCGCGGGCGCATTTGCAATCGTGGTCGAAGGCGTGCCGCCGTCGCTGGCGCGCGAGATAACTGCCAGCGTCGCAATCCCGACTATCGGCATCGGCGCCGGACCCGAATGCGACGGCCAGGTGCTCGTGATGCACGACATGCTCGGCCTTTACGAGTCGTGCGCGCCGCGCTTCGCCAAGCCGTTCGCGCATCTGTGGAACGACGCCACCGCGGCAGCCAGCGCGTACGTGCGCGAAGTGAAAGAGCGCGCGTTCCCGGCGCCGGAACATTGCTACGCCGAATCGAGGAGGGCCTCCGCGATGATCGTTATCACCTCGCCCGACGAGATGACCCGCTTCGCCGTGAGCGCACGTCAAAGCGTAGCGAACGAATCGGCTGGTGCCGACGATGGGCTTTCTGCACGACGGTCATCTGACCCTGATGCGCGAGGGGCGCCGGCAATCGTCGGTGCTGGTCGCGTCGATCTTCGTCAATCCGACGCAGTTCGGTCCCGGCGAAGACTTCGCGCGCTATCCGCGCAACTTCGAGCGCGACTGCGCGATGCTCGAGACGGTGCCGGTCGACGTGGTCTTCGCGCCCGAGCCCGCCGCGATGTACTCGCCCGACGCGCAGAGCTGGGTCGACGCCGGCGACATCACCAGCGGTCTCTGCGGCGCGCATCGCCCGGGCCATTTCCGCGGCGTAACGACGGTGGTCGCCAAGCTGTTCAACATCGTCAAACCGCATCTGGCAGTTTTCGGCGAAAAAGATTTCCAACAACTGCGCGCGATCCAGAAAATGGTCCGCGATCTGAATTTCGACGTGGAAATTCTGCCGGTGCCGATCGTGCGCGAAAAAGACGGGCTCGCGATGAGCTCGCGCAACGCTTACCTGTCGCCAACCGAGCGCGAAGACGCACTCGCACTGAGCCTCGCGCTACGCGCCGCCCGCGAGAAGCATCGCACCGAACCATGCTGCGCCGAGGAAGTAGTGTTCGCGGCGACCCGCGTGCTCAAGCGGATGAAGGGCGTCGAGATCGAATACGTCGAAGCAGTGGACGCCGAAACGCTGGCGCGTCATCCGTCGCTCGACCGCCCAATCCTGATCGCAATCGCAGCCCGCGTCGGCAAAACGCGGCTGATCGACAACATCGTGCTCAACCCGTAATGCAGAGCGGCGAAAAGAGCGACGTAAATTTCGTCCTACTGTCAGAAGAGGATGGAATTTATTCCGTCATTCGCACGAGGGAAGGTGGTTCGGAATATGACAGAAAAAAAGTAGGACGGAATTCTCTTCCGTCATTCGCAGCTCACGTCATCAGCAAAATCACGAGGCCGCCGGTTACGATGAAGCCGCCGCCGAAGATTATTCTGTCGTCGGGGATTTGCTTGAAGAACACAAGCGAGATCACCTGCGACACCACGAAGAAGATCGCGATGTAGATTCCCATCAGGCGGTTGAAATCTACGCCGCTTTGATTGACCAGGATTCCGTAGGCGAACAGCGCGAACGCGCCGGCTGCCAGCGAGTAGCCGTAGGTGTGCAGTCCTATGCGGACGAGCGCATCGCCGCCGACCTCGAGCAGCGCGGCCAGCACCAGCACCGCGAGAGTCTTTAGGATCAAAGCCGGACTGGCCTATCGCCTAATAGTAATCGACCGGATCGATCTGTCGCTTGGCGCCCCAGTAGAAGAGCATGTTCTCAGTCAGGCCCTGCCAGGTGAACTTCCCGGGCGGCATCAGCAGGCGCTTGAACATCGACTTGAGCGAGTAGAACTCCTTGGTGCATCGCCACACGCCTTCTTCGACTTCCTGCGGCGACATATTCTTGGGCACGAACATGCAGCGGAAGTTGTTGGTGTACAGGTCGGCGTCGGGGATTATCACGCGGCCTTCGTTCTCGAGCTGCGTGCGCATCGGCGTGCCGACGCGCGGCGTCACGGTGTTGAAGAAAGCCTCGGGCGCCTTGACCTCATGCAGGAACTTCAGCGTGTCGTCGAAAATTCCCGGATGATCCTCTTCCAGCCCGAACAGGAAATTCAGCGAGTAGTAGATGCCGTATTTTTCCAGCTTCTTGAGCAGCTTCTTATACTGCCCCGCGTGATTCTGAATCTTGTTCATCGACAGCAGGCTGTCCTGGCTGATCGATTCCACCCCGATGTTGACGTGGAAGATTCCCGCCTTGGCCGCGAGGTCGAGCAGCTCGTCGTCGTGATTCGAGTTGATCGTCCACAGGCATGAGAAGCGGATGTTGAGCGGCTCGAGCGCCTTGAACAACTCGCGCGCGAACTTGTGCTTGCCGGTGATCTGATCGTCGATGAACTGAAAGCGCCTGAAACCGGTCACCTTCATGACCTGCTTGATTTCCTCGACGATGTCCTCGATGGGCCGCGTGCGATACGCGCCGTCGTAGAACACCGGAATCTCGCAGAACGAGCATCGATACGGGCATCCGCGGCTCGCCTGCACCGGCACCGCCTTGAACAGGTAGCGATTGAGCTTGAGCAGCTCATGCCGCGGGCGCGGCAGGTTCTTCAGATCGTGCACCTTGTCGGCTTTGTAAATCGTCTTGAGCTTGCCGTCGCGCCAGTCCTGCAGCAGCTCGGGCCACACCAGGTCGGCCTCGCCCTTCACGACCGCGTCGCAATGATGGAGCGCTTCTTCGGTCTGCAGCGTCGCATGGAAGCCGCCGAACACGACCGGGATGCCGCGTTTGCGGAACTCGTCGCCGAGCTGGTACGCGCGCAGCGACGCGCCGATGGTGGTCGTCATGCCGACCAGGTCCCATCCGCCATCGAAGTTGATGTCCTCGAGGCGCTCGTCGCACAGCGTCACGTCGTAATCGTCGGGCGTGAGTCCCGCCATCAGCGGAATCATGAGCCCCATGATCAGCCGCCAGCGCGTCTTGTGCGGTGTGCCGTCCAGATGGACGGTCGTGGGTTGCACCAGGAGAATTCGTGGCTTCTTGCCGTTCATAGTTCCTCCGCCTGCAGGCCTCAATTACTTCCTACAGACTCTCAGGCTTCATTGACGATTCGGTCCGGCCAGTAATCCATATAAGGACCAAAGCAAATACGTAAGTTCCGAACGCTGTTCCCCAAGCGAAGTACTCTAGCCGATTGATTAGAGCCAATACCACGAGCAAATAGGCGAAATCGCGCCCGCTCCAACGATCGACCTTGTCCAGCCATTCCGCCGCCTGCGCGCCCTTTATCTTGAAAGCGCGCCACGTCGCGTATGCGCACATCGTGAAGCCGCCCAGCAGGATTGGAATCAGGTACAGGTAAGCGCGGCTGTGTTCGACGCGGTAGCATCCGACCAGCAGACCGATAAACACGGCGGAGTGCACGATATTGTCGGTGATGACGTCGAGCGCGCCGCCGAAATCGCTCTCGACCATCTTGAGCCGCGCCAGTTCGCCGTCGACGCCGTCGATCGTGATCGAAATCAAAAAGAAAATCGCCGCGAACAGCCGCATCCAGTAGTTCGGCACCGAGAACATCCACGCCGTCGCCAGCCCGAACATCGTGTTCGCGACCGTGACCATGTTCGGCGTTGCGCGGGTATGCGACGCGAGCCAATAGCTGATTCGCCACGAAATGCTTGCGGTCGACCCATCGCGCCATCGGCGCGTCCTTGTGCGCCGATTCCTCGCGAATCGATTTCGCCAGCCGCAGTTCGGCTTCCTCGCGATCTTCGGGCCGGCCGTTCAGTGCGAAGGGCAGCAGGCTCGCGGCAGACGCCGGGACGGTGGTCGAAATGCCCCCGCGCTTGAGAATCTCGCCGATCGCACCGGTCGCGATTTCACCGCCGCGGTCACGGTCGGTGCTGACGGACTTATGTATCGACTGAGGATTGGAAGCATGCGCGTTCAGGATGCGCGCCAGTTGCGACTTCGCAAATACCAGGTTTCCCGAAAAGGACACGCACGGCGACGACAGGTCGATGCCCAATTCCTGTGCATTGCGTTGATTCAGAATTTCGCTGAACGACTCGACCATCGAGACCGTGTCCAAATTTTTGAACCGGCCCATCGCGCGCGCGACGTCCGGATAGCGATCGCGCGGCGCCGCAACGACAAATCGTTTAATCCCGGCGCGCTCGCAGTTGATCATCAGCCGCTCTAAAAGCGGACGTCCGAAGACCGCGTTGTCCGCGCGGTCAGGTGCAGCGATTAGAGCAGTTTCAATCAATGACGTCTTATTAAAACCCAGTTTCCCCCGTCTGCGATCGCGTCACGGTAACATAGCGGTAACGGCAGCGAAAGTAGCATTGCTACTAACCTTATCCACTAATTATGAGTCCATCTGTTTCCCGAGGCGAGTCTTTTTTCGACCCCAAAACGTATCGACCATCGGAAAATAAAACTGGAGGACGGTCACTGCGGCTGGTAGAATGGCCGTTTTATGGCCACGATTACCGCTCTCCTGTTCGATTTTGGCGGCACGCTCGATGGGCCGGCGCATTGGCTCGACCGATTTCTGGCCAGCTACCGCGCCGGTGGTGTTGAAATTTCACGCACTGAGCTGGACCCGGCCTTCGATCACGCAACCCGAACGGGATACGGCGCAACCAGGATAGTCGCGCGCTTCGGCTTGACGGACCTGGTGCGATTCCTGGTGGGCCATCAGTTCGAATATCTGCGGAAGGGCGGCCCAGAACAAATCCGCGCGACCCTCGAAGATTCCGGCGCCGGCGGACGTCATCGATTGGTCGAGGCTGTCACGAATTCGTTTGTCCGCGAGACGTCTGCCGGACTCGCGCATAGCCGCGAAGTCGTCGGCCCGCTCAAAAGCCGTTTCAAGCTGGGTGTCGTGTCTAACTTCTACGGAAATCTCGACCGCGTGCTCGAGGAAGCAAAGCTCGACCGATTCTTTACCGCGGTCGCTGATTCATCGCGAGTCGGAATCTTCAAACCTGACGTCGGCATCTTCGAAGCCGCATTGAAAAAAATACAATGCCCGCCAGGGTCGGTCGCGATGATTGGCGACTCGCTCGGCAAAGACTGCGCGCCGGCGCGCAAACTGGGCATGCGCACAGTATGGCTGTGCACCGAACCGCGAGGCGTTGAAGATTCTGGCGCCGCAGACGTCACGATCCGAAGTATCGACGAAGTTGCGCAAATTCAATGGTGACGAAATTACAAGGAGCGATAATCGCCGCCGGCCGCGGACGAGCGCCTGCGCATCTCGACGCGCGACGATATTCCCAAGCCGCTCGTGAAGCTGGGCGGTGAGGCGATGCTCTCGCGGCAGGCGAGCGCGCTGATCGATGCAGGCGCCGAGTCGGTCGTCGCGGTAATCAATTCGGAGACCGCGCGGATCGCGGGCGAAATGGCGATCGAGATTCCGACCTCGATTCGGCTGGTCGTTCGCGATACCGCCAACTCGATGGAGACGATGCTCGCTCTGGGCGATCTGCTGAAGCCGGGATGGTTTATCGCATCGACGGTGGACGCCGTAATTCCACAGATCGAATTGGTGCGTTTTGTTAATGAGGCGCGACGGAAAATCGAGGATTGCGGCGACAAAAATATGTCGGGGGTGCTGGCGGTAACGCGATGGCGCGGCGAGTCTAAACCGCTTTTCGCAGATGTAACATCGAATGGGTTGATCCTTGGGCTCGGCAACCGCCAGACTTCTATGGTGACGGCGGGACTCTATTTCCTGTCGACCGGAATTTTCGACTTCGCCGCCGACGCGCGCCGCGCGGGACTCGACGCGCTCCGCCGGTTTCTCGCGATGATCATCGAACGCGGAAAACGGCTGGATGCGATCGAGATTGAAGGATCGATCGACGTGGACGAAGCGTCGGACCTCGACGCCGCGCGCCTCGCAATACGGAAGACGCCATGAGCCACAAAGCTTTGGGAATTTATCGGGAACCCGAGTTTTCACCAGGCAAGGTCGAGGCCGACGCCGCGATTCTCGATGCCACGATGGCCGAGCTTAAGCGCGAGGGCGTCGAGATCCAGACGATAGATGCGGTCAGCTTTGCGGCGGGCACACCGCCGCACGTCGATCTTGTGCTGCCGATGTGCCAGGGACCGCGTGCGCTCAAGCGGCTGGCCGCGGTCGAGCAGGAAGGTGCGATTCCGATCAACTCCGCGCTCTCGATTCGCAACTGCTATCGCGACTTGCTTGCGCCGGGTCTCGAGCGCGCGGGAGTGCCGACGCCGCCGGGCGCGCTGATTCCGACCGACGAGCCGCTCGATCCGCGCAAGCTGGCCGGCCTCGATTTGTCGGCGGGCGTGTTCGTCAAGCGCGGAGATTTGCATGCGCTCGCGCCCGAGGACGTGCAGCGCGCGGCCGATCGCGCGGAGGTCGAATCGATTCTCGCCGACTTCGCGCGGCGTGGAGTTCGCTTCGCGTACGTGCAGCAGGAAGTCGTCGGCCGCGTCGTGAAATTTTACGGCGTCAGCGGCGGCGCGCATTTCAGCGTGCATCCGGAGGGCGAGGAAGTGCCCGAGGCCGCTGTGCGCGCGCTTGCGGAAGCGGCTGCGGCTGCTGCGGGCGCGCTCGGCTTGCAGGCATGGGGCGGCGATGTGGTCTTGAGTGGCGATCGTTTTGCGATTATCGATTTCAACGACTGGCCGAGTTACAGCCGGGTGCGCGGACCTGCCGCTCGCGCGATCGCGCGCCGTGCGATAAGTCTGCTAAGCCGGCCGCGTTAGGTCGCGGCATTAATTCAAACAAGGATTCGAACCGCTATCAATTGAAGACCACGACAACCACCAACGGAAAACTTCCTTCGATCAAGACCGCAGTACCGGGACCCAAGTCGAAAGAGATCTTCGACCTCGAACAAAAATATATCGCGCCCGGCCGCCAGCGAATCTCGCTGCTCGCCGGTTTCGCGTTCGATCACGGCGAAGGCGCGACCCTCACCGACGCCGACGGCAACACCTACGTCGATTTTTTTGCCGGCGTAGCGGTCGCAAGTTTGGGGCATGCGCATCCGGGGATGGCGCAGGCGCTGTCGAACCAGGCGTCGCGGCTGACAGTCGGCACTTTCGCCACGAAAGAGCGCGCGGCGGCGTTCAAGGCGCTGGCCGAAGTCGCGCCCGCGGGACTGAATCGCGCACATCTATATAGTGGCGGCGCCGAGGCGGTCGAAGCTGCCCTTCGGCTCGCGCGTTCCGCCACCGGACACCATGAAGCGGTGAGTTTCTGGGGCGGCTTCCATGGCAAGACCGGCGGCGTCCTCGGACTTATCGGCGACGAATCGAAGCAGGGCTATGGGCCGTTGCAGGGCGGACAATACACTGTCCCTTATGCCGACTGTTACCGATGCCCATTCAAGTTGAAGTATCCCGATTGCGGGCTTTACTGCGTCGATTTCGCGCGCCAGCAAATCAAGATGAGCTCGAGCGGCGCGCTCGCCGCGATCGTCGCCGAGCCGATGCAGGGCACGGCGGGCAACGTGATTCCTCCCGACGACTGGCTGCCCGCGGTTAAATCCGTCGCCAAGGATTTCGGCGCGCTGCTGATCGCTGACGAGATGATCACCGGCTTCGGACGCACCGGAAAATGGTGGGGCGTCGAGCATAGCGGCACTCGTCCCGATATCGTCACCGTCGGCAAGGGCATGGGCTCGGGATTTCCGGTCTCGGGCGTGCTGCTGAGCGACGAGCTGGGCAAAGCGGAGCCGTTCGGCAAGCCGAGCGCGTCGTCGTCGAGCTACGGCGGAAATCCGCTGGCTGCAGTGGCGGTGTCGGAAACGATCGGCGCGATCCAGCGAGAGCATCTGGTCGAGAACTCGCGCAAGGTCGGCGCGATGATGCTGTCACGGCTCGTGCAGCTCAAGGAAAAATACGAATTTATCGGCGACGTGCGCGGCAAAGGGTTGTTGATCGGCGTCGAGCTGGTACGCGATCTCAAGACCAAGGAACTGCTCGGCAAGAAAGTCACCGAGCTGATCTTCGCCGAATGCCTGAAGCGCGGACTGGTCACGATGGCGTACTTTCCCAAGATTCGGATCAACCCGTCGCTTGTGATCAGCGAGGCTCAAGCCGAAGCCGGCGTCGAAATCCTGGACGAAGTGTTCGCGCACGTTCGCGATCACGTTGACTGGCGCCACGCTTAGACTTAAGCGAAAATCTTTTTTTCGATGGCCAATCCGAATGGCAACGCGGCGCTGTTCTTCGACCTCGGCGGCACTCTCGTCAAACTGAACGAGACGCGCGAGATTCCGCTCGATGCCAACGGCAACATCGTGATCGAACTGCTGCCCGGCGTGGCGGAAAAGCTTCGGCCGTTGCATAACCATCTGATGTTCGTCGTGACCAACCAGGCGGGAATCACGCGCGGCCGGCTCAAAGCGGAAAAAGTCGAAGCAGCGCTCGCGCAGCTCGACCGTCAACTCGGCGACATTCTGACGGGCTGGCAAGTATGCCCGCATACCGACGACGACAAGTGCGAATGCCGCAAGCCCAAGGGCGGGATGATCACGGAGCTCGCCGATTTGTACGGCGTGGATCTGGCGTCGTCGACGATGGTCGGCGATCAGGAAGTCGACAGGCTCGCAGGCGAAGCGGCGGGCGTTGCGAAGTTTGTCGCTGCGAAAGATTTTTTCGGCTGGGAATGAGAGAAGCGTAAAACTGATCTTTTGTCTGTCGTCTTTTCTTTGTGTCATTCTGAGCGCAGCGAAGAATCCCGATCCTTCCTTGCCGGGAAAAGCCCTCGCGAGGAGATCGAAAAATGAAAATCGGACTGCTCACTCCGTTCACCGGCAAGAATGCTCATCCTGCGGAATTTGCGCGAGTGGCTGAATCGCTTGGCTTCGAGTCCATCTGGGTGCCGGAGCATCCTGCGATGCCCGCGAATCCAAAGCAGCAGTTTCCCACCGGCGGTCCGATTCCGCCCGCATATTTCACGATGGCCGATCAGATGATCGCGCTCAGCATGGCGGCCGCCGTCACCAGGAATCTGAAACTCGCCACCGGCATTTGCCTGGTGCCCGAGCATGAGCCGCTCACTCTCGCCAAACAGTTCGCGACGCTGGACGCATACTCGGGCGGCCGCGTGCTGTTCGGAATCGGCGCGGGATGGCTGCGCGAGGAGAGCGATCTGTTCGGCGTCGATTTCCCCCATCGATGGACCGAGACCGCCGAGATTGTCGCCGCGATGCGCAAGCTGTGGACCGAGGACTCGGCGTCGTTCGAAGGCAAGTACGTCAAGTTTCCGCCGGTGAAGTCGCTGCCGAAGCCGGCGCAAAAATCGGGACCGCCGGTGCTGATCGGCAGCCTCGACAAGAACGCGCTCAAGCGCGTTGCGAAATGGGCCGACGGATGGTGCCCGATTGCGCTTAATGCGGCGCAATTGAAGACGCGCGTCGATGAACTCAAGCGCGAATGCACCGCGGTCGGCAGGAATTTCGCGGATCTGGATATCACGATCATGGGCGGAATCCGCGGCGACCGCGCGACGGTGCAGGACGGCCTGAAGGAGTTCGCGGAAGCAGGCGCGGGTCGATTCGTCGCGGGTCTTGGTGATCTGACGTTCGAGAATTCCGAAGGGATGCTGAAGAAGATCGCGCAGCTATACGTTTAGTCCCTATTACCTCTCCCGCGCGGGCGAGGTAGACGTGAGTCCGCGAGCGTCGGGTGAGGGCGCTAGCATCGAGCACAATGCTGACGCCCTCACCCGCGCAAAGCGCGACCTCTCCCGAAGGGAGAGGTAAGAATTCAAATTTCGTCGCGGATTATTCTTGTCGCTATTACAAGCGCCGTGGCGCCTGCCGTGGACATCAGGATTGCGCCGATGAAGTTGTGCGCGCGCACGCCCAGGACCTCGAAGATCATTCCGCCGACGATGCCGCCGAGCAGGCCGAGCCCGATGTCCGCCATCATGCCGTAGCCGTTGCCGTTGAGGATTTTTCCCGCCAGCCATCCCGAGATAAGTCCGATTAGAATCCATGCGAACATGATTCGCCTGCCTCCCTGTTTGTTGAGCGTTCGCTAGTCAGGAGAGCAAGAGCTCTGCCATCGAGATTCAGAGGATTTGCTGATCAATTGCTCGAAATTGGACGCCTGCGATGCCGCATTTCGACTGCACCGCCATGTTGCGACTGCGGGTGGGTTGCGAGGCAATCCGCTTTAGCTGACACTTGTCGGCGCCGATGGCGAGTCGAGCAAAATTGCGCGGGGCTATTTCCGGATTTGGCGAGGTTGCGGCCCGCGCGCACCTTGCCAGGCTGGCGTACGCGCGAAAATATCGCGATCGGCGCGATTCACGATCCGGTCTCGCAGCGGCGGCACGAGGCTATCCACCTTATCAAGAGTGTCCGCGTGTACGACGACCTCGAACTGATGCTCGACGGCGAGGCTCCGGATTTTGTTGATGTCGCCAGTCCTCCGGGGCTGCATCATGAGGCGGCGTGCGCTGGCGCTAGCGGCTGGCGCGCACGTCCTCGTCGAAAAGCCGCTCGCGCTTTCGCTTGGCGAGTTCGACGAGCTGGCGGCGCTGGCCGCGGAAAAGCAGCGTGTGCTGATGTGCGTGCATAATTGGAAATACGCGCCCGCTTATGCGGCTGCGCGCGAGGCGATCGAGGCCGGTAGGCTTGGCGCGATTCGCTTCATCTCAGTCGATCGCCTGCGGACCGAGCCTGCCGGGGCGGGAGGCAGCGGTGGTAAGTGGCGGGCGTCGGCGGCTTCGGGCGGCGGGATTTTGATCGATCATGGGTGGCACGTCTTCTATTTGATGAATTGGCTGCTCGGCGGCGAGACGCCGATCTCAGTTTCGGCGCGGCTCGAGTCGCCGGAGGGCATCAGACGTTGACGATGTTGCCGACGTGCGAATCAGGTTCGGGAATGGTGCGATCGGCCGGGCGCATCTCTCGTGGCGTGCTCCGGTGCGGCGAACCTCGGCCCTCATCTATGGAGAGCGCGCGAGTCTTGAAATCGAAGGGGATCGAGTGTTCCTCACGGAACGATCGGGGAAGACCGAGGACCTCTCGGTTCGCGGACATAGCCGACGATTCGTACCATTCGGCGTGGTTCGGCGGGGTGGCCGAGGAGTTCGAGCGAGCGGTCACCGAAGGAACCGATTCACCCGTCGCGAGGCGCAATCTGGCACAGGCGCGTGTTGCACTGGTGCTAATCGAGGCGGCGCGCAAATCGTCAATCAACCACGGCGTCGAGATAGAAACACCTCTTTCCGCTGTAAAATCACATAGTTAACGCGACATAGCTCCCGCGATGTGTTCTGGATCGCGCTGACCGACTGACCGCTCGGACTGTCGCTCTTGACTTTCGGGATTGTGACGGTAAAGTTTCTATTGACCGAAAGGTTAGCCGCATTTTCGAGACGCGCAGATGACGGCGGCCTGAATTAGCGGGCGTTGGATAGATTTTCGTGGTTACGGGCGACGACAGAAGGGGGACGGGGCGTCACGGCCGGGATATGGGTGTATCGCAGATCAAGGTCGGCATAGCGGAGCCGCGCACCGGGTCGCAGGACTCGCGCGACGAGATTCTGAAGGCGGCGATGCACCTTTTTGCCAGCCGCGGGTTCCATGAGACCTCGATGTCGGAAGTGGCGCGCGAGGCGCGCGTCAGCAAGGCGCTGATTTTCTGGCATTTCAAGACCAAGGAAGAGCTGTTCGTCGCGGTGCTGAACCGCCTGCTGGAGCCGTACTTTATCGATTTCGCGGAAGAAGCGGCCGCGATGGACGAGCGCCAGCAGATTCTAAAGCTGGTCGAGTCGTACCTGTCGTTCGTGCGCGACAACGCGAGCTCGGTGCGGTTCTTCCTGGCGCAGATGCTTCACGATCAGAAGCTGTCCGAGGGCCTCAACGAGCAGGTGCTGCAGCTCTACAGCGGCTATCGCGCGATGCTGGTCGAGCTGATCGCGAGCGCGCAGCAGAAGGGGATCTGCACGCGGCGGACCGCCCCGGAATCGGCGGCGGCGTTTCTGCTGTCGGCGCTGAACGGATTGCTGATCGAATATTTGTTTATGGGCGCAAATGCGATCGACCCCGAAGGGGCGGTGGCGATGGTGGGTGAGTGGCTGTTCGGTCCGTCGGGGACATCTTCATCGGAGGGCGGCGAACCGTCCGCCTGACTCTTTCTTCAACCTGATTCCAGGAGAACGCAAAAGCTATGCGCATTCCACTGAGACAGATGATCGATCTTGGCCGCTACATGCGCGCGAAGAAACGAGCGGGCGAGAAATATTTTCCGCTGGTGCTGATGCTCGAACCGCTCCATGCATGCAACCTTGCGTGCATCGGATGCGGGCGAATCGTCGAGTACAAGGACACCATCCGCGACATGATGCCGCTGGACGAGGCGCTGCATTCGGCGGAAGAAGCGGGCGCGCCGATCGTGTCGATCTGCGGCGGCGAGCCGCTGATGTACAAGCATATCGCGGCGCTGACGCGCGGGCTGATCGAGGATCAGAAGCGTCACGTGATGATCTGCACCAACGCGATCCTGCTCGAGCGCTTCGTCAAGCAGGTGCCGCCGAGTCCCTACCTCAGCTTCAACCTGCACCTGGACGGGATGCGCGAGACGAACGATCGCGTGACCGACAGGGTAGGGCATTTCGACATCGTCGTGAAGATGATCAAGATGCTGAAGGAGAAGGGCTACCGCGTGCAGACCAACACGACGGTCTTCCGCGAGACCACGGGCCATGAGCTCGAGGACATGGTCAAGTACCTGACCAGCCTCGGCGTCGACGGGATGCTGCTGAGCCCCGGCTATCACTACCAGGTGCTGCAGAACGACGAAGAGTATCTCAGCAAAGACGAGATGCCGGCGAAGTTCTTCAAGGTTCGCGACATGGCGAACGACTACAAGATCATCAACACGCCGATTTACCTCGACTACCTGGTCGGCAAGCGCGACATGCAGTGCAGTCCGTGGACGACGGTCACGCGCAATCCGCAAGGATGGAAGGGGCCCTGCTACCTGATCACCAACGGTCACTACAAGACCTTCAACGAGATGCATGCGGCGACGGATTGGGAATACTATCGCACCAAGCAGGATTTCCGCTGCCGCGATTGCAAGCTGCATTCGGGATTCGAGGGGACCGTGGCGCTCGACTTCGGCAAGAATCTGAAGGACTCGTGGCGCATGGTGCGGCATTACGTGGCGTGAATCGCTCAGTGCTCGGAGCGGATCTTCGCGCGCGGAAAATTCGGTAACACCGCCATCGGTATCTGATAAGAGACGAGACGTGTTCGACTTGCACAGCTATTTGAAAGAGCGCGCGCATTGATCGAGCGGGCGCTCAAGCGGAGCGTCGAGGAACCGACCGGTGCCGCGGCGCGCTTGCATGAGGCGATGCGCTATTCGCTGCTCGCGGGCGGCAAGCGCTTGCGGCCGGTGCTCGTGCTCGCGTCGTGCGAGGCGGTCGGCGGCAAGGTCGAGGCGGCGATGGGACTCGCGTGCGCGGTCGAGATGATTCACACCTACTCGCTGATTCACGACGACCTGCCGTGCATGGACGACGACGATATGCGGCGCGGACGCCCGACCAATCACAAAGTTTACGGCGAAGCGATCGCGACGCTCGCGGGCGACGCGCTGCTGACGGACGCATTCAAGGTGCTCGCGCTGTCGGCGGACAGGAGTGTGTCGCCGGCACTCGTGCTCGAGACTGTCGCGGAGCTCGCGGCGGCGGCTGGATCGAGCGGGATGGTCGCGGGGCAGGTGATCGATCTGCTCGGCGAGGGCAAGTCGAAGACGGTCGAGGAGCTCGAAGAACTGCACGGCAAAAAGACCGGCGCGCTGTTCCTGGCGTCGGTGCGCGGCGGTGCGCGGCTCGGCGGCGCGAGCGCGTCGCAAATCGAGTCGCTCGACGCGTACGCGCGCGCGCTCGGGCTCGCGTTCCAGGTCGTCGATGACTTGCTCGACGTTCAAGGCACGCCCGAGCAGATGGGCAAGCGCACGCAAAAGGACGGCGAGCGCGGCAAGGCGACCTATCCGGCGATACTGGGAGTCGAGCGCTCGATGGATTTGGCGCGCGAGCTGGAAACGCGAGCGCATCGCGCGCTGCAAGGCTTCGGCGATCGCGCCGACGCCGCTGCGGCATATCGCGACCTTCGTCGTGGAGCGCAAACTGTGAGCGCGCTCGAAGCGTCGGCGAGAATTACGCAGCGTGCATTCGCGCCAGGCGGTGCTGGTCGAGCCGGGCCGGATCGAATTGCGCGATTACGTCGCGCCGCATCCGGGGCCGGGCGAGTTGCTGATTCAAATTCGATGCGCGCTCAGTTGCGGCACCGATCTCAAAACATTTCGCCGCGGCCATCCGATGTGGAACCTGCCGATGCCTTTCGGGCATGAGTTTTCCGGCGTCGTGGCGGAAGCGGGCGAGGGTGTGACCGCGTTCAAGGCCGGCGACGAAATCATGGCGGCGCCGACTGCGCCGTGTGGAATCTGTTTCTACTGCCAGCATGGGCAGGAAAATCTTTGCGACGACGCGGTCGGGCGGATGGTGCACGGCGCGTATGCGGACACGCTGATGCTGCCGGCGCATGTCGTCGCGCGCAACACGTTTCTCAAACCCGCGGACCTGCCGTTCGAGGAAGCCGCGCTGCTCGAACCGCTCTCGTGCGTCGTGCATGCGAATGAAATGGCGCGTCCCGACAAAAACGAGACCGTCGTGATCATCGGCGGCGGCGCGTTCGGCCTGCTGCACATGCTGGTGCTGAAGGCGGCGGGCGTGCGCGAGGTGGTGGTCGTCGGGCGCGGCGCAGAGCGTCTGAAGTGGGCGGAGAATCTGGGCGCGGACCGCGTGATCGATGCGCGCAGCGCCGACGCCGCCGCGGAAATCGCGCGGCTCAACGGCGGCTTCGGTCCCGATCTGGTGATCGAGTGCACCGGGCAAGTCGAGGGTTGGGAGGATGCGCTCGCGCGAGTGCGGCGCGGAGGACGGGTGGTTTTTTTCGGCGGATGTCCAACAGGCACCGCGCTTAGCGTCGATACGCGACGGATGCATTACGACAATCTGACGCTGATGTCGCCGTTTCATTATCGGCCGCGCGATGTCCGCCGCGCTTACGAATTGCTGGCGGGGCGCGCGCTGAATGCGGGCGCGATCGTCAACGCGCGGATGCGGCTCGGCGAACTGGCGGAAGTCTTCGACATGTTGGAGCGCGGCGTGGTTCTGAAATGCGCCGTGATTCCATGAGGGGTGAAATATGAATCAGGCTGCTGAAATTGGAAACACGGCGATTGCGATGTCGCCGCATGACGAGTTCGTCGCGAAGATTGATTACACCGTCGATCGCGCGCAACGCGCGCTGCTCGCGCTGCAGAAGCCCGAGGGCTACTGGCACGCGCCGCTCGAGGCGAACGCGGAGATGAACGCGGAGTTCATCATCTTCAACCACTTCATGGACACGGTTGACGTCGAGACCGAGGCGCGCCTGAAGAAGCATCTGCTCGACATCGCAGAGTGCCGACGGGAGCTGGGCGCTTTACCAGGGCGGCGAAGGTTACCTCTCGACGACGATCGAAAGTTATTTCGCGCTGAAGCTCACCGGCATGCGCGCGGGCGACGAGCCGATGGCGGCGCGCGGCGCTGGATTCTGTCGAAGGGCGGAATCGTGAACTGCGGGACGCTGGCGCGCTTCTACCTGGCGTCGATGGGGCAGATGACGTGGGACGCGACGGCGGCGCTGCCGGTCGAGCTCTCGCTGTTCCCGAACTGGTTCCCGTTCAACATTTACGAGCTCGGTTCGTGGGCGCGCGGAACGCTGATGGGGCTGATGATGCTGCAGGCGGCGCGTCCCGAGAAAAAAATCGACTACCAGCGCGGAGTGCTGGAGCTCTACATCGAGCCGCCGCATTTCACGAAGTTCAAACAGCCGCGCGGCAAGAAGTTGTTGTCACTGCGCAACGCGCTGAATTTCGCCGACAAGGCGCTGCGCTTCTACGATCGGCACAAAATTAAATCTCTGCGCGCGCGCGCGCTGCGTCACACCGAAGAATGGCTGCTCGAGCATCAGGAGGCGAACGGCTCGTGGGGCGGAATTGAGCCATGCTACCTGCTGAGCGCGATGGCTCTGAAAGCCAACGGCTACCGCAACGACCATCCGGTGCTGAAGAAAGCGATCGAGGCGTCGCAGGAACTCGATCTGGCATTTCAGCGACTACGACATGTACATGCCGTGCGTGTCGGTCAATTGGGACACCGGCCTGGCGGGGCGCGCGCTGCTCGACTCGGGACTGCCGGGCGACCATCCGGCGATGAAGCAGACGTCGCAGTGGCTGATTGATCATCAAATTTTCAAGAAGGGCGATTGGTCGGTGAAGCGTCCCGACCTCGAACCGGGCGGATGGGCGTTCGAGTTTTACAACGATAGCTATCCCGACGTGGACGATTCGGCGGTGATCCTGTCGGTGATGGCCGACTCGAATGCCGACGATGCCGCGGCCAGGGAGCGCGCGATTCGCGCTCGGCGCGAACTGGGTGATGGGGATGCAATCGAAGGACGGCGGCTTCGCGGCGTTCGACGCCGACAACAATTCGACCTGGCTCAATCATCTGCCGCTCGCCGACGTGGAAGCGGTGACCGATCCGTCGTGCCCCGATCTGACCGGCCGCGTGCTCGAAATGATGGCGGCGGTTGGCTATCGCACTGAGCATCCGGTGGCGAAACGCGCGATCGAATGGCTCAAGAAAAATCAGTCGCCGGCCGGTGGATGGTGGGGACGCTGGGGCATCAACTATATTTATGGAACTTTCTCGGCGCTGTCGGGCCTGCGCGCGATCGGCGTCGATATCAACGAGCCGTGGATCAAGCGGGCCGTCGCATGGCTCAAGTCGAAGCAGAATCCGGACGGCGGATGGGGCGAGAGCCCGCTGTCGGACAAGGATCCGGCGTGGCACGGGCGCGGACCAGCACTGCGTCGCAAACGGCGTGGGCGCTGATCGGATTGATCGCCGGCGAGGACGGAATCAGCGAGCATGCGATGCGTGGCGCGCAATGGCTCTCAGAGCGGCAGAACGACGAAGGCGCGTGGGACGAGCGGGAATCGACCGGCAACGGATTTCCGAATCATTTCTATCTTCGCTACCACATGTATGCGCATTACTTTCCGCTGATGGCGCTCGGGCGGTTCCGAAAAAGATTGGCGGAGACGGCGTCAAACTAAGCGACTTGCGATGAAGGCGATTTCAATTCTCGGCTCGACTGGATCGGTCGGCGTCACGACGCTGGACGTGGTCGGGCGCTTCAGCGACCGGTTTCGCGTCGTCGCGATGGCCGCGGGACGCAATCTCGATCTGCTGACGGAGCAGGTGAAGCGCTTTCATCCCGAGCTGGTTTCGGTCGCGACGCCCGAACTCGCGCGCGAACTGGCGACGCGTCTCGGTGCACATCGCGTGACGATCGTGCACGGACTCGAAGGCGCGATCTCCGTCGCGACGCATCCTGATGCGAAGCTGGTGATGTCGGCGCTGGTCGGTGCGATGGGATTGCAGCCGACGCTTGCGGCAATCAAGGCCGGCAAGGACATCGCGTTTGCGCAGCCATCGCAATTCCTATGATCACGGCGTGCGTGCCGCCGTCGCGGGCCTGGTCGAGGTCGGACTCCCGGATCGGCTCACCGGGTGCGGCGTGCGCAAGCGCGGAGCATGGGAATTCGAGAGCGCGATCGGGGATCGCACGGCCGGAATACTCTATCTCGCGCGCGCCGACTCGCGTCCATCTCTGCGGGAACATCGTGCGCGTCGCGCATGCCGCGAATATCCCCGTGCTGGTGGACGCAGCCGCAGAACTGCCGCCCGCGCGCAATCTGCGCCGCTTCGTCGAGGAGGGCGCGGACCTGGTCGCGTTCAGCGGCGGCAAGGGCATCGGCGGCCCGTCGGCCTCCGGCATTCTTTGCGGCCGAAGGCATCTCGTCGGATCCGCCCTGCTGCAGCAACTCGATCTCGATTTTGTTTACGAGGACTGGCGGCCGCCCGCGCAATTGATCGACAAGCGTGAACTGCGCGGAGTACCGCGCCACGGCATCGGGCGCCCCTGCAAGGTCGGTAAAGAGCAAATTGCAGGCCTGCTCACGGCCCTGCTTCGGTTCACCGAAAACGACGACGCTGCGCGCAACGATCGCCACGCCGTCATCGCCCGTTCGTTGGCGGCGGCGCTCCCCCGATCTGCCGACGCTGAGTGTGCGCACGATTGCAGATCTGGGTCACGGCGGATTGCCGTTGGTGCAGGTCGTCGTCTCGCCGGGGAACCAATCAACCCAACGCCTCGCAGATTGCTGCCCGGCTTCGCGCAGGGACGCCTGCGATTCATGTGGATTCCACGAATGCCGACCAGGGGCTGTTGATGCTGGTGCCGACCTGCCTCGAAATCGCCGATACGGCCGTGATCGGCACCGCCTTCGCCGCGGCATTGGCCGGGGGCGCCTGACCGACTCTGTCGCCGGCGGCGGCAGATGCACGACGGACAAGGCGGCATTTATGATCAAATCCACTGGTTATGGTCATAGTCTCAATAATTGATCTTTCCTAGGAAAATTGATATAAATTCCCCGCGATAATAACTGAGAATAGGAATTGCTTGCGGCTGTGATGGCCGTTCAAAGGCAAAGGAGATCGGGGAACATGAATGCAGGCACCGCTGCGGCGGATTCTCCACGAACGTGACCGCGGCTTCAGTTCCGCCGTGGTCGTGCCGTTGGGCGCCAAGTCCTTGGTTTTTATCTCCGGAGACGTGGGACGGGACTCAACCGGGGCCATCGTCAAGGGCGGCTTTGAAGCTGAGGCGCGCCAGTGCTTTGCGAACATTCAGCACGCCTTGCAGCGCTCGGGTGCGGCGCTCACCGATGTCGTGCGCATCACCGCCTATTTGAAGGATCTCGCTGACTATCCCGTGTATGCCAAGGTGCGCAGCGAAGTGTTTGGCGCAGATTGGCCGGCCAGCGCCACCGTGGCTGTGTCCGATCTGCTGCTCGGCGCGAAACTGGAAGTCGACGCGGTCGCGGCCGTCGCCGCACCATAGTCCAAGGAAACATCCTGAAATCATCCATCCTTTCCGCGGGCGACATGATTCGCAGCATGACCTCGCGCAGCTTCATCGAAGAGCGCTATCGGCGCGAAACCCCGACCTCGGCAGCCCTCATGCACAAGGCCGCGGCCGTGCTGCCGGGGGGCAACACGCGGACCACCAGCTTCCATCCGCCGTATCCCGTGGTCATCGAGCGCGCCGATGGACCCTGGTTGTGGGACGTCGACGGACGCCGCTACGTCGATTTGTTTTGCAACGGCCTCAGCCTGATTCATGGCAATAACTATGGCCCGTTGCGCGAGGCGATCCATGCCGCCATGCAAAGGGGCACCGCCTGGTCGGGCGCCTCGCGCGATCAGATCGCCTACGCTGAATTGCTGGTCGAGCGTATCGAAGCATTGGAGTTGGTGCGATTCACCAACTCCGGATCCGAAGCCGGCATGCTGGCGGTGAAAGCGGCGCGCCATGTTACCGGGCGTCCCTACATTCTCAAGTCTTTCGGCGCCTATCACGGCAGCTATCCCGACTTGGAAGCAGGGCTGTATGGACAGGGCGACCTGCAAGGCCGCGCCTTGGTGGCGCCCTTCAACGATCTCGGCAGCTATGAGCGCATCATGGCCCAACACGGCAAGGACGTTCGCGGCGATTGTCGTCGAGCCCGTATTGGTCACCGGCCGTGTGGTGTCGCCGGCGCCCGGGTTCTACCGGCCTGCAAGCTCTGGCGCGACGCTACGGCGCGCTCTCGATTCTCGACGATTGCCTGATGATGCGGCTGGCCGTGGGCGGATCCGCCGAGAAGTTCGCATTGCGGCCTGACATCGTCATGCTGGGGAAATTCCTCGGCGGCGGAACGGCGCTCGGAGCCTTCGGCGGCTCGCGCGACATCATGAAGATTTTCGATCCGACCCAGCCGGGATGCGTGTTTCACGGCGGCTCATTCAACGGCAATCTGATCGGCTGCGCCGCAGGCCTCGTCGCCATGCGCGATCTGACTGCAGAACGTATCGCGGGAATGGACGCCGCGATCCTCGCGATTCGCGCCGCGCTCGCGCGCAGCGCCGATCAAGTGGGCATCGAGGTCATCCTCAGCGGGATCGGGTCCGTCGCGGGCATCGCATTCGCCGCGGATCCCAAGCGCCACGAGGACAATCCGTCGGAGCTTGGATTAGCCTCGCTGTTCCACCTGGCCTGTCTCCAGCGAAGGCGTGCTGATCGGCCCCGGCGGCATTCTCACGGTATCGACCGTGCACGATGCCGCCGCGATATCCTTTGCGATTACCGGCCTGTCCGCGGCTGGAAAAACGCGGAGTTGCTCGATTCGCCGAAGTAATTCGCGGTCGATGCGAAGCGCCTGTCACACCTTCACGTTATCGCGGGTCTTGGCTTGCAGGGTCCCTTTTTGGTCATCCACTCTCGATTCCTCCCAGTAACCGTCGATCCTCGAGAGCGCGGATAAATCCTCGCGCATGGCCAATTGGGCCGCGCCGGCATCGCGAGTCTGCATGGCGGCCAAAATCGCCTCATGGTTGTCGCAGGCGATGTGCCGCGCGTGGTCCACATCGCTCGTGATCAGCGAGCGCGTACGCGATACGAATGGAGCCATGCGCAGCCACAGTGCTTCGATCAGCGTTGCTAGCGTCTTGTTGTCGGCTATTCGATAGATTTCGAAGTGGAACGCCATGTGAACTTGCCGTACTCGCCCTGTCGTTCGCCGCGACCGCGGCCCCATGGCCCTGTGGAAGGAGCGGAGCTGCTCGATCTGATGCAGGGTGATGTTCTGCGCAGCCAGCGCGGCCGCATTGCTTTCCAGCAGTATGCGCAAGTCGAGTATCTGCTGAATTTCGCGCCGATCGAGCAGCGGCACGCGGGCCGAACGGTTGGGTAGTCCTTCGAAGGCGCCTTCGGAGATCAAGCGCTTGACAGCCTCTCGCACCGGCGTATCGCCGACCGCCAGACGCGACGCCAAGCGCGCAGAGTGACGAGTTCACCGGGTTTGAAGCTGCCCGACAGTACGGCTTGCTTGAGAGAGGTATAGGCCCTGGGCATTGTCCGTCTCTGCGCCCGGTACCGTCGCGCCCGAGCTTGTTCGACCGAGTTCACCACGGGAAAAGTATCCAATTTGGGTTCCATGTGCTCCATGCGTTACTTCGTCCTATGTTTGCACCATTTTGGATCAACCACAGGGGAAATTGTATCAAATCGTCGCATTCTGATCAGAGCATCCTCGATCTAACATTAATAATTTGATCAAAAGTTAAAAGTTATGACAATACTTCAAAAACGACCACACATAGGTCATGGGAGAAGGGCATGGGACATACTAAGACAGGGCATGGGCCCGGCAATCATGGCAATTTTGGCATGTGTAGCACCATCGCTCACTCAAACCGCCCGGGCAGCCGACAGATCCCGCCGATGAAACCGGC